>NZ_JAGGKD010000001.1 GCF_017873415.1 Methanolobus bombayensis
TGTTGCTTTGAAAGCAGCTAAAAACTATCTCAGAAACACCATTGTAGACATTGACCTTGAAGGCGACATAATTCTTGACTGTAAACTTGGTACCGTCTCATCTGATCTGAGAGATGTTTTCCAGAGGGACAGGGTTCCTGTGGCAAACGATACTTCCTTTGGTGTAGGTCACGCTCCTTTTTCAGAACTTGAGCAGATAGTGTATGATTCCGAGAGGATGCTTATCACATATCTCAAGAAGAAGATTCCTGGAATTGGTACTGACATCAAGGTAATGGGTCTGAGAGATAATGATGACATCCAGCTTACCATCTGCTGTGGAATGGTAGGAAGACACATTGATGATATGGATCACTACGTCAACATAAAGGAAGAAATGGTTGACTATGTTACAGATCTTGCTCTTAAACGCACAGACCGCAAAGTTAAGACTTTCATTAATGCAGCAGACAATATTGATGCAAACTCTGTGTTCCTGACTGTAACCGGTACTTCTGCAGAAATGGGCGATGACGGTTCAGTTGGTCGTGGAAATCGTTCTAACGGACTTATCACACCAAACAGGCCAATGAGTATGGAGGCAACCAGTGGAAAGAATCCTATCAACCATATTGGTAAGATATACAATCTGCTGTCCACTCAGATGGCTAAGGATATTGTAAAGGCAGTTCCTGATGTACAGGATGTTTACATTAAGTTGCTTTCCCAGATAGGGCAGCCAATAGACCAGCCATTCGTAGCCAGTGCACAGATAATTCCAGAGGATGGTGCAAACTTCAATTCCGTTAAATCAGAAGCTGAAGTAGTAATTGATGAATGGCTTGCAGATGTAACCAGGATTACCAAGATGGTTATTAACGGCGAACTGGATACTTTCTGATTCTGAAGTATGTCCCTTGTTAGAGGGCTACTTCATTTTTTGATTTTCAAGTGTTTTCTGTTTTATTCAATATATTAGATATTTAATTAGGCTGAGCTTGATTGTTTTCTTTTATATACTTGGCATGTGCAAACGTGTTTTACGGCGAAAGAGATAAGTATGATTGCGCTTATTGGAGTGTTGCATCGCACAACAATGTTGTGCAGAAGCATGATTTGTAAGACCCGCTTTAACTCAGTTGGTAGAGTGCGCGGCTGTAGTTTGGTTCATGTGACATGATCACATTACGCGCAGGCACCGCGATGTCCCCGGTTCGAGTCTGGGAGGCGGGACTTTCAAAATCATGAATAATGCACAAAAAGCTTTATATACAAGAGCAGCCTTTTAGGGGTGCTCACAAGCGAAATTAACTCGAATGTCCGAATAGTGTAGAGGCCTATCATGGAGCCCTGTCGAGGCTCCGACCCGGGTTCGAATCCCGGTTCGGGCGTTTTAAGCGAAATCCCGGTTTACCGGGTTTTTTTCTTATTTTGTTTTCAATCAATAGCTTATTTTTGTCTTTATTAAATCATCTTTATCATTCAGTTTTAATAATTTTTGAATTTTAACTACATATAAATATCATATGATTCTATGTCCTACTGTGGTACATATGAATGATTCTGGCAATTTGATTGCTGCTAAAGCGATTATACTTGCAATCCTGTACATAGTTCTACTATTTGGGATTGTGATCTTTGCAGGTGTGACGAGTATATGATTTGTGTTTTCTTCGTTATTTAGCTGGTCTTTTGGGATTATTTTGTTTTCTAGACAGGAGTTGATACTATGATATTATTCGCTTTTTTCCGGTTCCTGCAGAGAACAATATTTGGATTATTTAGGAATCTATTTATAATGCAACAGTCATTTTGTAGACTGTTATGTTGAACAAAACCGGTAAAACCACAGCTATAAGGCTTATAATCCTTGTATCTGTATATCTGCTTCTTATGTTGTCTGTAGGGTTATTTTCTGCTCTGATTCATTAGTTTCTGGATTATTAAGGTCAAATTGCTCGCTATTTTATTATATGAAAGCAATTATTTATTGTATAAATGAATTGTTACTAATGGTACGTATGAATTCAAAAGCAGATCTTCCAACAATGAAAATACTCTTTGTTGTAATGTTGTATCTTTTAATGATAGTCTCCATTGGCGTGATGGCAGGACTGATGTCAACTTAACACCATGATTAAAAAGATAAAAGAGTGGATGTATTTTAATTTAAACTGGTGGATTTGACGTTTTTCCGTTTTTCCGTTTTGCGTCGTTTTTGGCACGTTTTTCCGTTTTTACCATCATAAAGTTACTGAATGGATGATCTGTACAAGACTGCATTCCATGAATATGACCATCAGGTTGTTCACCACCAGAAACAAGCCTACGAATGCAATCCCATTTCTTGACAGTACCCACAAAAGATCTGTCCACCTTGAATCGGAATCTTTAAGCATTGTGTAATTCCAGTACACTATTCCTATAAACAGGATCTTCAGTAACAGGAGTGAGCCAATGCCATAATTCTGCATAACTGCCGCAAGGAAGTCATTCTCTTCGAATCCATAGTTAAGTGCATGGGCAGTTGTCAGGAAATCGCCGAGTACGTAAAACAGTATTATATATTTAATATCCCTGAGAAAATCAGAGACATTTGTGAACTGTGAAACATACTGACTTGCATTGTGCATAATAGTTGCTTTTCATGGAGTTGTATATAACCAAGATGTGGTTACATCGTACATTCATGTTCATAAATATTGGATATATGTAGTCCAAAGTTTCAAATTATGGCTCTGGTAACATGGCAGAATATATGCCAATAATATCTTGTCCTGTAAAAAGTGCTGTAATTAACTTACTTGTATACATTTGATAACAATTTTGTACTAGTAACTACTAGATATTATTATGGCCACATCAACAGTTCCCATTAATATTTCCAAAACGCTGGAAAACCACAAGTCAGATGCATATCTGATAGTAGGGAATTCGAATAATGCTGACATCTATTATACAACCCGCTTCTCTGCGTCAGATCAGTTCACCTATATTCAGATAAAAGATGGTTCTGAAATTCTTCTGGTATCTGATATGGAAAAAGGAAGAGCAGAGCTTGAATCCAGAGTGTCGGATATTCGTACTTTACAGGGCTGCGATTACAGATCAAAGGTAAAGGAAAGACAAGATCCGGCTCTTGCCTATTGTGACTGCATTGCTGAGATATTGCAGAAAGAAGGAGTAAGGCACATTGCAGTTCCCAGGGATTTCCCATATCACATTGCACAGACTCTTAAAGAAGAAGGTTTCAGCATACAGGCGCTAAAAAGTCCCTTTGCTCTGTTGCGCGCAAGAAAAGATGAATCAGAGATAAATGTGGTCAGAAAGGTGCAGGATGCCTGCAACAAGGCAATGAAAGCCGCTGCTGAAATGATTCACAAATCTGAAAATGTGGAAGGTGTGCTTAACTACCGTGGCTTTGCTCTTACATCCGAAATGGTTCGCAAGGAGATCAATATTACTCTTCTTGAACAGGGCTGTGAGGCTGATAATACAATTGTTGCCGGCGGCAAGGGTTCAGCAAACCCTCATTGGGAAGGAAATGGTCCTTTAAAAGCTGATGAACCTGTGGTCATAGATATATTCCCACGCAGTAAAAGGGAAAAATACTATGCTGATATGACGCGCACCGTTCTACGTGGCACTCCGTCTGATAAGTTAAAGAAGATGTATGATGCGGTACTTGAAGCCCAGACCGCTGGTATTGAAATGGTAAAGCCTGGTGTCAAATGCAGTGACATACACAATAAGGTGTGTGACGTTTTCAAAGAAAGAGGGTATGATACCATAAGAGAAGGATCAACTGTAGGTTTCATTCATTCAACAGGACATGGTGTGGGTCTTGAGATCCATGAACTGCCATATGTCGGAAACAGTGAGACCGAACTTGAAGAAGGGAACATCATAACCATTGAACCTGGGCTCTATTATCCTGATGTAGGTGGTATCCGCCTTGAAGATCTCATACTTGTGACTGCTGATGGGCATGAGAATCTTACTGAAATGGAAAAGAAATTTGTATATTAGTGCTAACTAACATTCTATAAGGAGATTTACATGGCTGACAAAGTTAAGGAGATCGAAGAGATCATTGAAAAATATCTCAAAGCAGGAAAGATACTCTCACAGGTAAGAAGTGAGGCAAAGGACAGGATCAAAGTAGGTGTCAGCTTGCTGGAGATCGCTGAGTTCGTGGAGAATAGAGCGGTAGAGCTCGGTGCGGATGGTTCGGCATTCCCATGTAATATTTCCCGAAATGATGAGGCTGCGCATGCAACACCATATGCAGGTGAGGAAACTGTATTTGGTGAAGACGTAATCAAACTTGACCTTGGTGTCCATGTTGATGGATATATTGCAGATTCTGCAATCACAATGGACCTGTCCGGAAAATACACAGAGCTAGTAAATGCTTCCAGAGATGCACTTGATGCTGCAATTGATACAGTGAAGAACGGTGTGACAACTGCAGATATCGCAGCATCCATAGAAGATGCAATTCTTGATCATGATCTGAAGCCTGTAGGAAATTTGACAGGACACGGGCTTGCACAATATATTCCCCATGCTCCTCCAAGTGTTCCTAACAGAAGAGTAAGCAGTGGTGCTGAGCTTCATACCGGTGACATTATTGCGATCGAACCTTTTGCAACAGATGGTGCAGGCAAGGTTGTTGACGGAACACTAACCGAGATCTTCCAGGTCGTAAACAAAAAGCCCGTTCGTTTGCCAGCCGCAAGAGTACTTCTCAAGGAGCTTGCTCCATACAGAACCCTTCCTTTTGCTAAGAGGTGGCTGAAGACGCCACAGCTTGACTTTGCTCTGATGCAGCTTGAAAAAGCAGGAATTGTCCATTCTTATCCGGTTCTTAAAGAAGTTGCAGGCGGCATGGTCTCGCAGGCAGAGCACACTCTCATAGTAATGGATGACGGGTGTCAGGTTACAACTAAATAAACTATCAGGAAGAGATTTGATTGAGAATCGGGAGTTTCTTATCCTTAATCGTTCTTTTCTCAGTGATGATAATTCCGGTAAGTGCAGCTTATGACTGGGATAATAGTATAAACATAAATAAAGATAACATGACCTGGAGCTATACGGAAAAATATTCCGGTGACAGATCAGTTATCTTCAAAAAATATATTGATGTTGAATTTGGAAATAACGATGGTTTTGTTGGTGCCTGGGAATTACTGAAGACCGATGTATCAATGAGTGAATATTTCAAACAGTCCATAGAGGATAATATGGATGTGATGATAGATAATTCCTCCAAGAATATTACTTTACTTGGAGTTGAAACTGAAATGTCCTTCGATCTAATAGGTCCGACAGATAAGGAAAGTGATATCGTCAACAAATACGAGGTATTTTATGAGTTCGCAAATCCTCTTGATGAGTCCGGTTCTTTGATGTGGTTCCAGGGGGAGCCGCAAACAGATATTAAGATTGTTCTGCCTGCAGGTATGGAACTATTATCTGTTGGTGGAATTAATCATGAATCTGTAAAGAAGACATCTGAAGGAACTACAATTGATGGAACTTTCGGTTTTACAGGTGAAGTGACCATTGAGTATTCAATAGATGAAGAGCCTCCAGTTTCAGAAGTAAATACAACTTCCAATGCTACAAAGGAATCTTCTGATCCCGTAAAGAATACTCGTGTAGAGGACTTTTTTGACAGGCTGTTTTCCGCAGATATAAACAAACTCATTAAAAAACTGAATCCTGATAATTCTAATTTATCTTAAAAATAGTTATTTTAGGTGATATTATGCTGGTGGAAATGATCGAACTTGAAAACGGAACTGCCATGGGTTTGGATTTTGCTATGCAGAATGCATCATTATTGGTAATTCGTGCAGACAAGGGTTTTGTGATGTGCGGTTATCTTGACATGGAAACTGCATCTGCTCTTGGTGATGTAGCTGTGAAGGTCAAAGGTGTTAACAGCTTTGAGGATGTGCTTGAAGCACCTGTTGTCGGAGCAACCCAGAAAGCTATCAACCTTGGTATCAAAGTAGGAATGACGGGAAAGGAAGCACTGGAACTAATGTTCTGATATTTCTTCTCCACATTATATTTTCCATTTTTATCTTTCATTGAAACGCTTTAAATACTACTTCTATTCTCTATTGCAGTTATTATGCTGTATGCTTTTGAGTTATCCGGTGAACACGTTGTCCTGCCAGTAAAAGAGGTCTATGCATGTCTTTCAATGGAAGGACTGACATACAGGGAACATGCATCCTATGACCAGTGCCTGATAGTTGATATTGACGGCGAAGATGTAGAAGCAAAACTTCAATTCATTGCAGGCCGGCTTTCAATGTCCCACCACATACTGAAGGTGGTTGGTATATGCGATGTTGAAACTGACCGGATAATTGAGATGTGTGACAGATCAGATATCTCAGAACATCTGTCTGAAGGTCAGACCTATGTTGTCCGTGCAAAGAGAGCTAAACATCACGGTGATGTCAACAGGGAGTTCATAGAAGGAAGACTTGGCGGCAGCATATATCGTAAAGGCTTCAGGGCAAACCTGAAAGAGCCTGATGTGACTTTCCGTTTTATAATGACAAACAAAGCAGTTCTGGGCTCAGTGGTGGCAACAGTTGACAGGGGTGATTATGAACACCGTGCACCACACAAGAAACCCTTCTTTTATCCCGGTGTACTCATGCCCAGGGTTGCAAGAGCTCTGGTTAATATTTCCCGTATTCGTTCAGATGAGGTACTTTTTGATCCTTTCAGCGGCACAGCCGGTATTCTGGTTGAAGGTGGTCTTGTGGGTGCCCATGTAATTGGCATTGAAGTCCGCCACAAGATATCCCACGGTGCAAAGATGAACCTGGATGAATACGATGCTCATTATTCATTGCTTGTAGGTGATGCATGTCGTGTTCCACTTAAAGATTCATCCATTGATGCAATCGTAACTGACCCGCCTTATGGCAGGTCTGCAGCGATCAAGGCAGAATCTCTTCATCATCTTTATTCTGATTCATTTGCCGAGATGTATCGTGTCCTTAAAACCGGCAAACTTGCAGTTGTGGTTTCCGAGATGAAGGTCGCTGAATTTGCAGAAAAGGCAGGTTTTTCAGTTATTGATGTATTTACCCAAAAAGTACACAGGAGTCTCACAAGGATATTTACGGTTCTCTATAAAGAATGACCTGTATGGTACTTTTGCTGTATCAGAGACCAGTAGGCAGCAAGCTTAGTCTCTGATTCTTTATAATCCGGGTAACGCTTTTTGACATAGTTCCAGAATCTAGAACTATGGTTTAGTTCGATGAGGTGCACCATCTCATGATGGACAATATATTCTATCATCTCATCCGGCAGATATCGCATGAAGGTGTTAAAATTGAGGTTTCCTCTTGAACTACAACTTCCCCATTTTGTTTTCATTTCCCTGAACCTTATTTTTTCAGGTCTGACATTAAGTTCCTTTTCAATTTCAGATGCGTATTTTTGAATGATCCTTTTCAGCTCATCTACTGACCTGTGGCTTACAAGTTCAATGTCCTGTGATAAATCCTGAATCTTCTGCAATCTGGAATAACGGTTGTATATCCATCTCTGATGCTTACGTATTATTTTCTCATGTTCCCTGAACGATCTTGGAACAATAAGATATAATTCTCCTTCCAGAAACTCCAGCCTGGGATTTCTGACATCTCTGCGGACAAGCTCATAATCTATAACCATGTCCCGAATGCTGACAGTACAACGCATTTTTGTAAAAAAGATAAAATGAGCTTATTCATTAGGAACCAGGTGGTCCATTACTTCTGCCATGACCCTGTGTCGTACCATATAGTCGTGTACATTTTCGGTGGCTCTTCTTATGGCATAACCATCCTCACACCATTCGATTGGCTCCGAATATTTCACTTTCATAAGTGTTAGTCCGTATTCAGCAGCAGACTCCAGTCCTTCTTCATATGATTCAGGATCAAGCATCTGAACAAGCCAGTCTTCATCCCGAACTCCGCTTCCAACCATTGTAAGTGCTGTGACTATCTTCCTGACCATGTTCCAGAGGAAACTGTTTGCCCGAATGTCAATCTTAGTAAGGGTTCCGCTTACGCGCACATCTATTCTTTCGACATTTCGAACAGTACTTTTGTCACCTTCTTTTGTGCAGAAATTAGCAAAATCATGCTCTCCAATAAGTATCTTTGAAGCAGATCTTATCTTTGAGATATCGTACTGCTCCCCACTCATGATATATCTGTATTTACGGCTGACTGCCCATCGTCTGGGGTCAAAATCATCTGGAACTTCTGCATGTGCCCAGGCCCATATAGAATTTGGCAATTTGGAATTAATGACTCTTGGAATAGCAAGATTAGGTTTGTCAGTATCAAAAGCCACAACCTGTTCTCTTGCATGAACTCCTGCATCTGTCCTTCCGGAACTTGAAAAACGTGCGGATTTAGGATCTTCTATGATCTCAAGCTGCGTGAGCGCATTGAACAGCTCGCCTTCTATTGTAGCCACATCCGGCTGAACCTGAGAACCATGGTAGCCTGTGCCTACATATGCTATTTTCAGAGCAACTCTCATACCATTCACTCAGCCCTCATATGTTCTTTTTTCTATTATACATTTCTCTCACAAATAGAAGAGTAATAATAAACAGGCAACCGAAAAAGAACCAGACACTTACATGTGAAAGCAATCCGTGCATAAATGAGTCCGTAACAGCTCCTCCTGTTGCGGTCATGTTGTCTGTTACAGTGTTTGACATTGGTGCAACCTGGGTTTGATTCGTGGCTGACATGCTTTCTCTCACCATGTCTGCTCCTGCATCAGTTCCGTTTGGTGTGGAAGATGCCAGCATTTCAGGCTCTACTCCCTCAGCAGTGATTCCATCCATTTCAGCGGATTCAGTGGGCATTTCAACAGGCATCTCCTCAGCGGTGGTCTCTTCATCGTAGACTATATCAGATGCATTTGTCTCTGCGTCATATTCGTACCCTGCAAAATCCTGTACTTCAGATTCAGGCATTTCTTTGGTCATAGCTTCTACGTTTTCTCCCTCTCCGGGGACAACAGGGATATTTGCAGAGTTTGCAGAATCCTGTGCCATTTGTGGTGCAGGAGAAAACATTGAGTATCTGCTGAGGGCTTCAAGTCCTGTTGCAGCGAAAAGAGCACCAGCAACAAGGCCCAGATACTTTTTCAGCATGCTGAGTATTGATGACCTGTCGTTTTTCATGCTTCCCGGGGCAACGACAATGAGTTTCTGGACGGGTTCGTATATTTTTACCTCTCTTCCCTTACGGCTCCATTTTGTTTCTTTCACTTTAATGAGGTCAGCTTCAATCAGTCCGTCAAGGTTATATTTTACAGTGGTCAGTGGCATATCAAGTTTTTCAGCAACATCACTGGCAGACATTGGTTTATCCGCAAGTATTTCCAGCATTTTCATTGCTTTCTCGTTGGAAAGCAACTGAGTGATTCTTTTGGAATCCTCGCTAAGAGGTAGAATGAGCACTTTTTCCGAACCTGTACCTTCTTCGTTATCTCCCATAAATCCCTTTATATGCACATTGACTTATATTGTTTCCTTTAAGTTCAATTTCGTTTGAAGTTATAACAATTTAAAATGTAACTCGAAAAGTTAAAGAATAGCAAGAACAATATGGGGTAAATTCTAGGGGCTATTACATTATGATAACTAAAGAACAAATAATGGAAATTGTTGAGAATTACGACCATGACAATCTGAGCATTGCCACTGTTTGTTCTCATTCCAGTCTTCAGATATTCTATGGCGCAAGACAGGAAGGTTTCAGGACCATAGGCATCTGTGTAAAAGAGCCACCAAGATTCTACGATGCTTTCCCTCTGGCAAAACCTGATGAATTCATTGTGGTTGACAGTTATAAAGAAATCCCTGATATCCTTGAAGAGCTGCGTTCAAAGAATTCTATAGTAATTCCACATGGTTCATTTGTAGAGTATATGGGTGGAGAAGCTTTCGCAGAACTTGCAATTCCAACTTTCGGCAACAGAGCAGTTCTTGAATGGGAATCCGACAGGGAAATGGAGCGTGTATGGTTAGAAGGTGCAGGAATTGAAATGCCCCAGCTAGTCAAACCTCAGGATATCGATGGCCCTGTAATGGTCAAGTATCATGGTGCAAAAGGCGGACGTGGTTTCTTTGTTGCCAAGAACTATGAGGAATTCAAGGAACACATTGACCCTGATGAAAAATACACAGTTCAGGAATTTATAGTAGGTACAAGGTATTATCTTCATTTCTTCTATTCTCCTTTGAGGGAAGAAGGGTACAAACTAAGCAATGGTATCCTTGAGATGCTGAGCATGGACCGAAGGGTTGAGTCTAATGCGGATGAAATTTTCAGGCTTGGTTCTCCGAAGGAACTTGAAGAAGCTGATATTATCCCGACATATGTGGTAACAGGAAATGTTCCTCTTGTTGCAAGGGAATCACTTCTTCCAAAGATCTTCAGCCTTGGAGAAAGGGTGGTTGAGCAGTCACTTGAACTGTTTGGAGGTATGATAGGTCCTTTCTGTCTTGAAACAGTTGTTACAGACAAGCTTGAGATCAAGGTCTTTGAGATATCGGCACGCATAGTTGCAGGTACCAATATCTATCTTTCAGGCTCCCCATACTCTGATCTAATAGAGCCCAACCTTTCAACAGGCAGGAGAATTGCCCAGGAGATCAAGCTGGCAAATGCTGCCGGAAAACTCGATACTATCTTATCATAATATTTTAATCTATATAGTTCCAATATTTATCCATGGTTCTTTTGAAGGGAACCATGGAGTGATACTATTTCTGATATTAACTATGACTTTGACGTAGTTGTCGTAGGTGCCGGCCCTGCCGGACTATTTGCTGCCTATGAACTTGCCGGCAAAGGATTAGAAGTGCTTGTTGTAGATGCCGGTAAAGACATCAATGAAAGACATTGCTGTGTTTCCTCTGTTTCATCATGTAATCATTGTTCTCCATGTTCCATCTTATGTGGTGTAGGGGGAGCAGGTGCTTATTCAGATGGCACTTTAAACCTTAGGCCTGATGTTGGTGGTAACTTGGCCGAACAAACAGGTGATGTTGAGTCTGCATGGGGTATTGTGGATTATGTGGACAAGATCTATCTTAGATATGGAGCAACAACTAAAACATATTCTGCAACAGGAGAGGAAGTCGAGATACTTAAACGAAGAGCAGCTTCCGTTGGTGCAAGATTTATAGATATAAAACAACGTCATATAGGTTCTGACAATTCAGTTGCACTAATTGAATCCATGAAGAATGATCTTGAATCAAAAGGCATTTCTTTCCTGCTTGAATCCAAAGTTAAGGATCTAATTGTTGAAGATGACACCTGCGCCGGCATTATTCTGGAATACAGGCAGATTCGTTCAAAATACACTTTACTTGCACCGGGAAGGGTCGGTTATGAATGGGTAAATGATCTTGTGGACAGACATTCCATTAAATTTTCCTATAGTGGTGTTGATATTGGTGTTCGTGTGGAAGTTCCCTCGATTATCATGGACCCTGTGACACGGATCAACCATGATCCCAAATTTCACATTTATACTAAAGGTCATGATGACTTTGTCAGGACTTTTTGTACCAATGAACATGGATTTGTTGTAAAGGAAGAATATGAGGGCTTTGTTGCCACTAATGGACATTCCATGCACAGTAAAGAATCAGAGAACACCAATTTTGCTTTTCTGGTGCATGTGGAACTGACAAGGCCAATGGAAAATACCATAAAGTATGCAAGGTCTGTAGCAAAACTTGCAACAACTATCGGTGGAGGAAAACCTGTTCTGCAAAGGCTTGGTGATCTTAGGAGGGGACGCAGGTCAACTGCAGATGGGATTAAAAGAAACGCTGTCAACAACACTCTTAAGGATATTACACCGGGGGATATCTCCATGGCGATGCCTCATAGGATAGTCATGGATATCATGGAAGGTCTCGAAGTTCTTAATCAGATAATTCCCGGAGTGGATTCGGATTGTACTCTTCTCTATGCACCTGAAGTAAAGTTCTATTCCCTGAAAATAGATGTGGACAATACCATGCAAACTAACATTGGCAACCTCTTCGTTGCAGGCGATGGTGCGGGCCTGTCGCGTGACCTTATTAATTCATCTGCCACTGGAATTCTGGCAGCAAGAGGTATACTGGCTCATGTTCGGCAGAATTGATGAAAAGAAAGAGGAACCTCGCATAATGATGGTTTGGGTGAAGTTTGGGGTATGATACATTAAAAGAATCAATGCATCAGAGGGGAATGATGTGATGACGAAGATTCCTCTTCCACCTACATATTATTGTCCCTATATAAATTTTGTCAAACCACGTTATCCGATAACTATTATATTTTTATTTTTATTTTTATTTTCTCATCTATGATTTTTTGTTCTTTTTCTTTTGATTATTTAAAACAAAATCAAAAATAATATATGTTTTTACTAAGTTTTCTTGTATCATGTCGGTTTCTTTAAATGCAGGTATTTCAAAACAACAGTATATTCTTGGTGGAAATGGCGAAGATGTTCTTCTTTATCTTGGAAGGTATCTTGCAAGAGACCGCTCTTACGGATCTCATGTGTCACTGGATGTTAACAAACCCCATGCATTGTTCATTGCAGGTAAAAGAGGGTATGGTAAATCTTACACAATGGCAGTGTTGATGGAAGGTCTGATGATGCTTCCTGATGAGTTCAAAAATGACATCTCTTCTGTTGTTATCGACACAATGGGAATTTTCTGGACACTTAACAAATCTAACATACCCCAGGAAGAGCAGGTAATTGAATGGGGACTTGATGTGGCCGGATTTGATGTTGATGTCTTTGTACCTGCAGGCAACCTCATCTCCTATGAGAAAAGAAATATCAGTGTCAGACCTCTTTCTCTTTCCATATCCCGGATGGATGGATATGAATGGTGCAAACTCTTTGGAATAGAAACAGTCTCTTCTTCCGGTGTTCTTTTGATAAGGATTATAGATGAACTACAAGATAAAGGTACATTTTCGTTTGAAGATGTCCTGGATTCTGTAATGAAAGATGAACGCTCGGATCCTGTTGCTAAAGCTGCTGTTGAAAATTATATCAGGACAGCCTCTTCATGGGGTATATTTGCAGAAAAAGGTGCAGGCATTGAAGAACTGGTAAAAAGAGGTTCTACATCGGTAATCGATATCAGCACCATAAGAAGTGCACCTGTCAGGTCTGCACTTGTCAGTTCTATTTCCCGCAGTATCTATCATATGAGGCTGGAAGCAAGGCGTTCGTATGAAAGAAAAATGATGGGTGATAACTCTGTTGAAAAAGGAATTCCTATGGTCTGGATGTTTATCGATGAGGCTCAACAGTTTCTGCCCGCACAGGGTGAAACTCTTGCATCTGATTTGTTGCTGAATGAGTGGCTAAAACAGGGTCGTCAACCCGGTCTTTCTCTTGTTCTTGCAACACAACGGCCAGCTTCTATTCATCCTGATGTACTTTCACAATCCGATCTTGTAATTTGCCATCGTCTCACTTCCCGGGACGACATCAATGTTCTTGAATCCGTCAGGCCCACCTATATGAAGGATAACTTTGGTGATTCCATTATGAAAATGGGTTCTGAGAAAGGTGTTGCATTTGTAGTGGATGACAATACGGAAGCAGCACATATTATCAGGATGAGGCCACGTCTTAGCTGGCATGGAGGAGACGATCCATCTGTCATTCAATAATACTTGCTTTGCAGATTCTGCATAAATAAAGACATAAATTATCGGAATATTCAGATAAATTATATATTATCTTAAAAGATTATTTTGTGTAAATCAATATGTAAATTCATGCAGAAAACAAGCACAGAAACTAATTCGTACTATGATTTATACAATATTCATAGATTGTAACCTGAAATATACACACTCTGTGTAAACTGTTTTTAATTATTTTCTGTAAATTCATTATACAATTAAGTGATTTGATGCAATTATACGAAAGCAGGCAGCAAAACATTGTAGATAGAATAGACTCCGAAGAACCTCTTGCAAAATGGAATGACTGGAAGTGGCAGTTAAAACACTCAGTTAATGATATCGATACATTTGAGACCCTTCTTGACATTAAATTTGAAGCTGAAGAGAGGGAATCATTAATCAAAACACTTGAAAAGTTTCCATTGTCCATTACACCTTACTACTTATCTCTTATAGAAGTGGAAGATTTCAGAAACGATCCGATCTTCATGCAATCTTTCCCTTCACCACAGGAGCTTATAGTATCCTGTGATGAAATGGCAGATCCCCTGAGTGAAGACCACGACAGTCCTGTTCCGGGAATCACTCACAGGTATCCTGACAGGGTGCTATTCCACATAAGTAATGTTTGTTCAATGTATTGCAGACATTGTACCAGAAAACGAAAAGTAGGTGATGTGGATTCTATTCCTGATAAGGATGAAGTCCTTAAGGGAATTGAGTACATAGCTAATAATCCTCAGGTAAGGGATGTGCTCCTGTCTGGTGGTGATCCTTTGATGCTCTCTGATGAATATCTGGACTGGATCCTCACTAAATTACGTGAGATCCCGCATGTTGAGGTAATAAGAATTGGTAGCAGAATGCCGGTGGTTTTACCATACAGAATTACGGACAACCTTGTAAATGTACTGAAAAAGCACCACCCTGTATGGCTTAACACTCATTTCAATCATCCTCGTGAAGTTACAAAATCTTCAAAGGAAGCTCTCAGGAAGCTTGCAGATGCAGGTGTTCCCTTGGGTAATCAGACAGTGCTTCTTGCAGGTGTGAATGACTGTTACAGAATATTAAAGAAACTCTTCCATAAACTGGTTCAAAATCGTGTAAGGCCTTATTATCTGTATCAATGTGACCTTTCTGAAGGTCTGACGCATTTCAGGACATCTGTTGGTAAAGGTATTGAGGTCATGGAACACCTTATTGGTCATACAAGTGGTTTTGCAATCCCTTCCTACGTAATCGATGCTCCGGGAGGCGGAGGTAAAATCCCTGTAATGCCGAATTATCTGCTATCCTGGTCAACTAATAAGGTAATACTGAGGAACTATGAAGGTGTGATTACCACTTATGCAGAACCTGATTCATATGAGGCTGTTTATTGTGACCGTGAATGCGATGACTGCAAGTTGCACCTGAAACTTGATGAGGCTCAGGAGTTCAAATCAGTTGGAATAGCCAAACTGCTTTCCGATTACGAAGAAGCGACCAGTCTTGTACCAGAAGATACTGAACGTATGGGGAGAAGGAACGTTGAGTGATCAGGTCCTTAAGATAGGTAAATCCGTCATCCAGCATGGTCCTTTTAATGATCGTGTTTATCTGATGAAACTTTCACCTCACGACTATGGGGAGGTACCTCTTGAGATAGAGAAGATGGCCAAATCCTGTGATTATTCAAAGATATTCTCAAAGATACCATCCTCTGCAAAGGACTATTTTCAGGAGCTGGGGCATGTTGAGGAAGCTACTGTTCCGGGAATGTATAATGGAACTGAAGATGCCAGTTTTATGGCTAAGTTCCTTTCCACGGAACGTGAAAATGAAAAAGATCCGGCTGAACTCAAAGAAGTCCTCGATACTGCTCTTTCAAAGTTTGATCGTTCCAAAGAGGTGAAACTTGAAGATGATGAAGAGTGTTCTATCTGTGATGAAAGTGAAGTAAGGGAGATGGCAGAAATATATGCCAGTGTATTTTCAAGCTATCCGTTTCCAATACAGGTCCCTGAATATCTTCTTAGCACCATGCAGGAGAACCTTGTCTATTTTGGTATTAGAAAAGCCGGCAAACTTATTGCAGTATCATCCTGCGAAATGGATGTTGATAACAGCAATGTTGAGATGACCGATTTTGCCACTCTTCCTGAATATCGGGGAAGAGGTTATTCGTACTATCTTTTGACAAAGATGGAAGAAAAGATGTGTGAAATGGGTATCAAAACGGCATATACGATTGCAAGAGCAAAGTCATATGGGATGAACACTGTGTTTTCGCGCAATTCATATTCGTATGCAGGAACTCTTGTTAATAACACAAATATTTCCGGCTCCATCGAAAGTATGAATATCTGGCACAAAAAGCTCTGATCATATGTGATAGATGCTGTCCTTGATACTTTTTGTCACTATCTCGACACTGTAGTTCTGGACAGGTATCTCGTATAAAAGACGGTTGTTTATAAAACTGGTAAGTTCTTCCTCATCGTCAAAAAGTCCGAATGCTTTAATGGAATATTGGCCTGTTGTCTGGTATATCTTAGTGAACTCGTCCAATAGCATCAGTTTTTTGATGCTCTCTTTTGTCTTTTTTGGTTCCATTTCCAGATTGAATATGGCAAAGGTACTTTTTCCAAATTTTTTTGGGTTCAATAGTAAAGTATAATTCTTTATATAGCCTTCATCTTCCAGTTTCTCAAGCCTGTATCTAACTCCGTTCTCACTTAAACCAACTTCTTTTGCTATCTCTGAGATCGGTGTTCTGGCTCCCTCTTGCAGAATGGATAAAATTAACTGATCCTTTTTGCTGACCATTATCTTAAATTTGGGGTTGCTACTATTAATGATTTCTGTTATAGTCAATTACAGCATCTGCAAACCTCACTATACAAAGTATTTATATTATTTGCAGTTTGGCAGTAGTATTATTTAGTATGATGATATCTAAGGTATAGTTTCAATTTCATTAATGATAATTATCAATTAATACTAATTAGGTGTAAATATGAGCGGAAGAGTCTGGAAATTCGGAGATGACGTTGATACGGATGCTGTAATTCCGGGTAGGTATTTGATAATGAATACTCCTGAAGAGCTTGCAGCACATGCTTTTGAAGGTGTAAGGCCTGAGTTCCCTGAAGAGGTCAGGGAAGGTGACATTATCGTTGCTGGTAATAATTTTGGATGCGGTTCTTCAAGAGAACACGCTCCTATAGCTCTTAAAGGAACAAAGATTAACTGTGTGATTGCAAAGTCCTTTGCACGTATCTTTTTCAGAAATTCTATAAATATCGGTGTTGCACTGCTTGAGTGCCCTGATACCGACAAGATAGATGATGGTGATGAGCTTGATGTTGACTTTGCAACAGGTGTAATCAAGAATGTAACAAAGGGTGAAGAGTACCAGGCTACACCTCTGCCGGAATTTGTAAGGGGCATAATGGATGCCGGTGGACTCATCGAATATACAAGGCAGATAATCTGATATTAATTAAAGTAGGAATAATTATGACACAGTACAAAATACCTGTAATACCAGGAGACGGTATCGGACCTGAGATCATTGCCGAAGGACGTAAGGTAATCGATGCTGCAGGTGAGAAATTCGGTTTCGATGTTGACTGGGTGGAGTTTCCACACGGAGCAGATCACTATCTTGAAACAGGGGAGCTTATCTCTGAGGATTCCCTGAAAGAGCTTTCAGGTTACAAAGGGATTTTCCTTGGTTCAATCGGAGATGACAGGATCGCACCAGGTGTACTTGAAAAAGGTATTCTGCTTGCTGCAAGGTTCTATTTTGACCAGTATGTGAACCTTCGTCCTATTAAGCTTCTTGATGGTGTCTGGTGCCCTCTTAAGGACAAGAAACCTGCAGACATTGACTTTACAGTTGTAAGGGAAAACACCGAGGACTTTTACATCGGTATTGGCGGGCGTGCAAAGTCAGGTGCCAGCAAGGACCTGCTTGAGGTTCACAGGACACTTTACAACGCAAAGTTCGGTCTTGATATTGAGACAGACAGCGAGGAGATCGGATACCAGATAGGTATGATCTCAAAGGAAGGTACACAGAGGGTAATTGAATACTCCTTTGACCTGGCTGAGAAGAGGGATAAACATGTCTCATCAGTTGACAAGGCAAACGTTCTTTCAGACATCTATGGTTTTTGGAGGGAGGAATTCAATGCTGTTGCAGCAAAGCACCCTGATATAAAAACCGACTTCAATTTCGTTGATGCTATTACAATGTGGTTCGTAAAGAATCCTGAGTGGTTCGATGTTGTTGTAACACCAAACATGTTCGGTGACATTATCACTGACCTCGGCGCAATGGTACAGGGCGGTCTTGGACTTGCACCTGGAGGAAACATCAACCCTGAAGGTACCAGTATGTTTGAGCCAATTCACGGTTCAGCACCAAAGTACAAGGGACAGAACAAGGTCAATCCTATCGCAACCATATGGGCAGGTGCAATGCTCATCGAGCAGATGGGTGAAAAAGAAGCCGCAGATTCTATTGTTTCAGCTATTGAGACCAACATAAGTGAAGCAAAGGTCCAGACCTACGACATGGGTGGATCAGCAGGCACATCAGATGTTGGTGACGATATCGCAAGGATTGTTCTTGGAAAATAAATACTTCTTTTGCATCCTTTGTGGATGCATTTTCTCTTTTCGTTCGATTTAACTTCATTAGTTGAAATTATTTTTCATGTTGTTGGCATTTTTTTCTTTAAACCGGGTGCTAGCGATTTATTTTATATATTTTTATTTTTTTATGTAGATTAGTTATAGATTACTTTATTTGAATCGTTGCTTTTATATATAATGGCAAAATTGTCGAACATGTGACTAAATTGCACTATATGTGGCAATTTAGAATGTGCAAATCCAAGCAGAGGGTTGATACCTTGTCTCAGGGAAAAACAATTACGGAACTTGTAAATGAAGCAAAGAGTTCGATACTGGACTTTGATGAGAAAGGGGCAGAAAAAGCAGCAAAAGAAGCCCTTGAATTGGGTTATGACATAAACGAAATTATAGAGAAGGGATTTCTCGAAGGCATGAAAGCAATTGGGGACATGTTTGAAGAGGGAAACGCATGTCTCCTACATATTTTTGCAGCAGCCGACACAATGGATGCAGGTATTGCTGTGTTTGAGGATTGTGAGGAATATAACAAACTTAGCAAAAACATGGCAATTGAACTTGTCAGGGAAGATCAGAGAGATGACAAGATAGATGTTCTTGAGACCATGTTCCGGATAAACGGATATGATGTGGTTGAAATTCCTGATGATATATCTATAGTTGATTTTCTTGAAAAGGATAAAGCATTTGTTAGCATTCCCGATTCCTGCAAGGCAGAGATCATGGAGAAGATTGCTGCCAATCCGGGAATAACAACTTTCCAGCTCAGTGAAATGTGAGTAATTTTTGGTACTTTTTCTTTTATTTTACCTTTTTTGATTGCAGTAATTTTTACTTTATCATCATCATCATTGTGATTAGATGCTTTAGGATAGATATTTTTATATAGTGTTATATTCACCCTTTAGATGTAAACTTGTGGCGTAACGGGCTGTAGAGTTAATAACAGAAAAACGGACCTTTAGTCAGAGTTAAATTAAAGGAGTGTGAAACTCATATGGCAAAAACAATTGAAGAACTGGAAAATGACCTTGATGTCATGAATGAGATGTTTCGTAAGTACGTAAAACTCTCTCTAAATTACCAGCAGCAGATAAACAACGCAGATATTCCTGAAAAACAGCGTAAAGCTCTTATGGAAAAACTGGAAGTTGAAAATGAAAAGGTCCGGAAGGCAAAAGAGCAGATGGAGAAATTCGAGAAAACTATCGAGGCTCTTAAGAATTCCAATGATAAATTAAAAGAGGTAGCTTCCTGTAAGGAAGAACCTGTAGAATATCTTGTGGCTTACAACTAAGCCACTCTGGCTACTTTTATATCGGTATTAGAATCAGAATCAGTTTATGATCCTTGTGCCCAAATAAACATCTTTTTTATCTTCAGTTTTCTTACTTTCATCACGAATGACCTTCAGTACATCCTGTGGATTACTACCATCCATAACAATTGTCTCAATGTTGCAGCGTTCAATGATCTTTGCAGCAAGAGGATCAACAGGTGACTTTGAACCGGCTTTCATTTCAGTGACCATGACAGTGTTTACAAGCTCTTTAGCTGTCATTTTCTCATATTTGATAGCTTTAGGATCCTTGCGAGGGTCTGCTGAATAGACACCATCTACTGCTGTTGCTATCACTAGAAGTTTTGCACCCAGATATTCTGTAAGGATCGCTGCTACAGCATCGGTAGTCTGTCCGGGAATAACTCCTCCCATTACAAGGATCTTGCCGGAGGAGAGCTTGTCCTGTGCTTCCTTGTAGTCCTTTGGAGGCTCTGGATATGCAGCATCTCCAAGTGCAGAAATGAGGAGTTTTGCATTGAGGCGGGTGATATCTATTCCAAGATAGTCACATTCAACTTCGTTGGCACCGGTACTTCGTGCAACATTGATATAATCCCTTGCAGCTGCACCGCCACCTGTAACGATAACTATATTATGCTCTTTTGCAAGTTCTTTCAGAGCATCAGCATATCCCTTAAAACTGTCAGGGTTGAGTTCTTTTGCCAGTATTGATCCACCGACTGATAATACGATTAACATGATGATCTCTAGTCGTTACGCTGTTTTGATTTTAAAAGTAACGCCATGGACAATATTGCAATAGCTCCGAAAAGTGATGAAAATCCGGGAACAAGTGTGGAAATTGACAGTGGTGATTTGTTTAATCCCATTGTTTCACTGTGAAGTATTTTTCCGTTATAAAGTCCTATGACTTTGGTATTGTCTCCAACTTCAAGTTCAGTGGAACCATAGAAAAACACTTTAAGGGTGTTTCCTTCTTCGTCCTCTACAATAACCGTATATCTTCCCATACTAGTTTCAATACTTGTAAGGTTGCCGGTTACTGTTATGTATTTTCCATTGTATGCTGCGGTGTCTGTAACAACATCACTTATATTTACAAGTCCCATATCCTGTGTAGGGTAATGGAGTACATAACTGGGAGTTAGTATACTATCGCCAAGCGGGTCATATATAAATTCACCTGTAACCATTATCTGATCGCTTACATTGAAGCCTTCAAAAAGTTCAATCTTCGTAATATCAATTTTCAATGGATCAGAAGTGTCATCGTCAATAGTTGCAGATTGTTTGTCAAGTTCCGTGATATTTCCGACGACACTTATCTTTCGATAAGCCATTGTACTATCATAAACAGAAGGGTCTTCATTGATCTTGGATATTGGCACAATCTCCAGTTCAAACATTGAAGCATATGCACAAGTGGCAGTACAACTGAGCAACAGCAGTGCCATAAATATCGTTCTCATCATACTGACTTTTAGCATAGTATCACATTCATCTGGTTTTAATACTAGTTAAGTTATTTAATTATATATATTTTGCACTGGGTATAATTTTTGTAAGTTCCAGGTGCCAGAAAAAGATCGGATAAAAAAAGAATAGAAAAGAAAAAAGTTTGGAATAGATTTACATCTTATTCCATTGCGATTGCGTCTGTTGGGCAGACGTCAACACATGCACCGCAGTCAAGGCACTCGCCTGCATCTACGATTGCGATGTTTTCACCGTTGAGTGTGATTGCCTCCGCTGGGCACTCATCTACACAGGTTCCGCATCCTACACATTCATCGACAGTAATAATTGCTACCATTTTGTTTTACGCTCCTTTAGTTGTATAACAATATGCTATTGCATTTGTATATTTCACTAGAGTATATTAGTTGAACTCTACACTCTATCATAACAGAAGTGAGATAAAAAGTTATCGTTATTCAAATGAAACAATGGACACTGCTATTTTATTGTTGTACTGGATGGATGTTTTAATATCCTGATTTTTCATGTAGTTTAGATTATTATGATGCTTGTATACTGGTACTGAATATATTAGTTTAATTAAGATTAATTTATATAGTTCTTCTCAAAATTTGACTTGTGGCCAAACAAAATTTGAATATTGCACAGCATAATTGTGGAATCTCTCCAGTATTGGGTGTTATAATAATGGTGTTACTTACTGTAATCCTTGCAGGAATTACTGTCTCTGCAGTTTATAGTGATGATATGCTAGCATCATTGAAACCAACTCCTGTGGCAAACATTGATGTTGTCTCCGCAGAAGGTGGTTTTCCAAAATATCCTAATTATGTGAAATATGAAGATAATTTCGTTCACATGAGGCATGTGGCAGGAGAGCCACTACCACTGGATTCCATTAAAATAGAAATTAATGGATGTGGGAGTGCCTATGAAGGTGTAGTTCCTCATGGGACTTTGCATACAGGTGATATTCACATTAGTTACGAAAATCTTAATTTTGATGGTAAGGATTCAGACTATTCATCTAACAACCAGGTTCTTTCAGATGGAATGTGGTCAGCAGGTGAAGAACTAGTTCTGAACGGACAGGATGGAATTTCCAGCAGTTCAACTGTTTCAGTTACTATCAATGGAATCACAAACACATCAAATAATTATGGTCTGAAAGAAGAAGAAATCGTATCTATTAAAATACTTGACAGGAAAACCAAGCGTATTATTGCTGAATCTGAATGTCAGGTGACTCTGGCAGAATGATAAATCCTTATCAAAACCGTTTAAGTAATGTGAGCTCGTAGGTAGTGCGATGAGCGGCAAAACCGGATACATGAAATATTTCCCAAAGGAAACCTGCTACCCAAACCAGCAGGATGCAATGGATAAGATCCATGCTTCTCTCATAAATAAGGAAATCATACTTTTTGAAGGAGCATGTGGTACAGGTAAGACACTCAGTGCGCTTGCACCTGCACTAAATGTCGGGAAACAACTTCAGAAAACCGTGATAATTGCAACGAACGTTCATCAGCAGATGGTTCAGTTCATTAATGAAGCACGAGAGATCAAGCAGACAAATGATCTTAAGGTTGCAGTGGTAAAAGGTAAATCCACAATGTGTCCAAATGAGACTGATTATGAAGAATGCAGGCTCAAGCGTGAGAATACATTCGAACTTCTGGAAACTGAAAGAGAACTCGCTCTTAAGAAACAGGAAATGAAGTCTGCGTATGAGAATTATAAAAAATCAAAGGATCCTGCTCTTATAGCATTACGTGATGCTCTTTCCAAGGAACTTGAAGTTGCAGAGGAAAAAACAACTGAGCTTCGAAAACGCTCATGTAATGAGCTTTATGAGGTTCTGCGCTATGATGGTGAAGCTTTCAGGCAATGGTTGTTCTCAGATGTACGCACCCCTGAGGAGGTCAATGATTATGCCTTCCAGAAAGGAATGTGTGGATACGAACTGTTGAAACGTGAACTGAAACATGCAGACCTTCTTATATGTAACTTCCACCATGTGCTCAATTCCGATATTTTCATGACCGTGCTCAACTGGCTTGAAAAAGAGCCGCAGGATGTCATTGTGATCTTTGACGAAGCACACAACATCGAATCTGCAGCCAGGTCACATTCATCTATTACAATCACAGAGCACACATTGGAAAAAGCAATCTCAGAGGTCGAGGCAAATATTGATATAATGCCGGATGGGGGCATCCATAACCTTCTGAAGATACTGTCCGATGTGATGCGAGATATCTATAACAACCGTTTCAAGTTCGGTGAAAGAGAACGTGTCGGAAGACACTGGTACGACATGCGTATAAGTGACCCTTATGAGCGTAACGATATGGTCAGAGGCAAATTCCTGAGACAGGCACAGGAAGCAAGCTTTGGTGACGAAGCTGCGATACAGGCAACTCTTTCTGAAGCAAGCGAATTCGGAGCTATGCTTGATGACAACTATCGTGAACAATATAAAAAGGGACTTACAGGTGTCCTGAAACGTTCACAAATAAGATATGCGGCAGATTTTCTTTCATCATATCTTGTGTTGTCAAATAACCTGAACTACTATCCAGTATTGAATGTCAGGCGTGACCTCAATGATGAGATATACGGTCGTATCGAACTTTTCACATGTATTCCAAAGAATGTAACCGAACCACTTTTCGATTCAGTATTCTCGGCTGTTCTAATGTCTGCAACCCTGCGTCCTTTTGAAATGATAAAATCCACTCTTGGAATTGCAAGACCTACGTGTGAACTGTCATATGGAACTTCATTTCCCGAAGAAAAGCGACTTACACTTACAGTTTCAGTGCCTCCTCTGTTTGCAAAGACAAGGGATGACCCACAGACACTTCAGGCACTGGAGGAAGTTCTTTTTGATTCCATTGAGCAGACGGAAGGTAATGTGATTATCTTTTTCCAAAGCTCTTTTGAGGCAAGAAGGTACTACAATAAGCTGGAAAAACGCCTTAATATTCCTGTTTTCCTTGATGAGGTGGGTGTTTCATCTCAGGAAATACGTGAAGATTTCTTCAGGATGGGTGAATCAGGTGGTAAGGCGGTACTTGTCTCATATATCTGGGGAACTCTAAGTGAGGGAATTGACTACCGCGATGGCCGGGGCAGGACAGTAATTATAGTAGGTGTCGGTTATCCTGCCCTGAATGACAGGATGAATGCTGTGGAATCTGCCTACGATCATACATTTGGTTATGGCGCTGGCTGGGAATTTGCAGTTCAGGTCCCTACTATCCGCAAGATTCGTCAGGCCATGGGGAGAGTTGTACGTTCTCCGGTTGATTATGGTGTGAGAATTCTTCTTGATGGTCGCTATACTAGTGATGCACCCAGGAAATTTGGAAAATTCTCTGTGTTTGAGATGTTCCCTGATGATGAAAGGGAAGAATTCATTGATGTAGACCCTGAAAAGGTAAAATATTCCCTGATGAACTTTTTCCAGGATAATTCTGAAAATTAGGATATTCCTGCTTTCTTAAGCTATTGTACTTCATATATCTATAGGGCTACTTCTATATATTTTAAAGACACTTTTTTAGCAGGAACTAATATTACCTATAAAGGTAGATTTATTCTAAGGGGTTTTAGTAAATGGCATTAGAAGATCTAATGAAAGAAGTATCCGGAGAGCTTGAAAGACTTGTTAGCACAAAGACCGTTGTCGGGGAGGCTATGGTTGTGGGAGAGACAACTATTATTCCTGTCACCAAGGTTTCATTTGGATTTGGAACCGGCGGCGGTGAAGGTAAGAAAATGGGTGAGGAAGAAGGCTTTGGCGGTGGTGGCGGTGCCGGTGCGAAGATAGAACCTGTTGCATTCATTGTAATATCTCCGGAAGGCACAAAACTCATGACCCTGTCTGGACAGACAGATTTCGGAAAGATTCTTGAATCGGTACCCGGGCTCATTGAGAAAGTCAAGTCAATGAAGAAGTCAAAGAAAGAAGACAGTTGTGAAGGCGATGAACCTTGCGAGGGTTCAAAAGAGTCTTCTGAAGACTGATATTTTCTTTTTTACTGACAGACATACACAGGAGCAGATATGCTATCGATTCTAACGTTTATACTGCTTCTTATTGTATTTTTAGTTCTCTTAGTCCTGTTTGCAGCAATTGATGTTGTTTTTGATATAAAGGGTTCGGGCGTTTCTGTAGAACATAGTGTTATTGTTCACTGGTTGTTGTTTTCCAGACAGGTGAGCCCTGAGCTGGAAAATGAAGATAAGTATAAGAATGATTCATCGTCGGATGAGTTTTCAAATGAGGTAAAAGATGCGGAGAACTTTGTTACGGAAAAGGTAAAAGGACATTTTCAGGAATCTGAGAAAAAGAAAAAAGAGAAGAAAAAAAAGTCAATTGATATGACATATTCCGAGATGATAAAGGCTTTCAGGAAATTGAGGAATCCGATTTTTCTATTCATCAAGGGACTTATTTGTTCTGTAAAGATACCTGATGCAAGGATAAATGCGGTATATGGATTTCCTGATCCTTCATATACAGGAGTAGCATGTGGCTATTCTCATGCATTGATAGCTTTTATGGCAAGCAACTTTGAAAATCTTAAAATGGATCTTGTGCCGGATTTTGTGGATGAAAAGATTGAATTTGATATGTCGGGTAAACTCCGTATAAGATTGTATCGTTTTATCCCTGTAATATTAAGATTTGTATTTAACAGGAGTGTACTGAGCTTTTCATGGGGCTTTTTTATTAAAAAATATTACAGAAAATCAAGTGGTAATCTTTAATAGTATGTGCCACTGATAACCCATGACATGATTACTATTAAGTCACCATCAAGACTTCATCTGACTCTTATTGATATGAACGCGCAACTTGGAAGAGTGGATGGAGGCGCAGGAATTTCGATAGAATCTCCACATGTTATTATATCTGCGGAGAAATCAGATACTATTGAAGTGGTGGGTGATTCTTTTCTTGCTGAAAGGATGATCGGTGCGGTAAAGCAGGTCATTCCGGAAGGCGAAGGTATTAGTCTTAAAATTGAAGAAGATATGTTGGCACATGTCGGTTTTGGATCTGGAACTCAGGCAGCACTCTCTGCTGCTGCGGCTGTTAATGAGATATATGGTCTCGGCAAGAGTGTAAGGGAACTTGCAATTGCAGTTGGACGCGGTGGAACATCCGGCATTGGGGTAGCATCATTTGAAATGGGCGGTTTCATTGTCGATGGAGGCCATAAGTTTAGTGATAAAGGTTCATTCTCGCCATCTTCTGCGAGCAGGGCAGACCCGGCTCCGGTGCTTTTCAGACATGATTTTCCAGACTGGAATATAGTTCTTGCATTGCCTGAAACCACAGGAGCACACGATGCAAAAGAGGTCAATATTTTCCAGAAAGAGTGTCCGATTCCTCTTAGTGAGGTTCAGGAACTCTCTCATATCATTCTTATGAAAATGATGCCTGCAATTATGGAGCAGGATATCGAAGCTTTTGGTTATTGCATAAATCACATACAAGGTCTTGGTTTTAAACAGCTAGAGGTAGCTTTACAGCATCAGGTTGTTAGAGATGTTATGACACTGATGCAGGACAACGGTGCCTATGGTGCAGGCATGAGTTCATTCGGACCTGCTGTTTATGGAATTGTTGAAAATCCCGAAGATGCTGCATATCTACAGGAAGATGTACAGGAACTTCTTGACAAAACAATAGGTGGCAAGGTTCTGGTAACCAAGGCGAACAATACTGGTGCAGAGATCAGGAGGATTTGAATTGACAGGTACGGAATTCACTGCATGGTTTGGTAAACTCAAACTTGATGCTAATGGCGAGATAGAGGATTGCGACCTTTTCGATAAAGACCCTGAAAAGCTGGCAGAAATTGTTGTAGAGCTGCAGAATAATCCACAGTCTGTCCCGTTGCAGAGAGCTGATCTGAGAGATGCTGCACTTGAATGTGGTTTTGTTGAACTTGACGAGGATTATGATATTCTTCTCCGTGATGTATGTATCAGAGCTGCAAAGAGCCAGATATCACAGACCGATACTGATGATTCAAGGATTATCCAGGCCGTTGAAGCGCTGGATGATATTGATAAGAATGTGAATGAGTTGAGCGAGCGCCTGTTCGAGTGGTACGGAAGGTATTTCCCCGAACTTGAAATGACAGGCGAGGGGCTTGCAAACTTTGTTTCAGCCTACGGCTCCCGGACAAATGTTCCTGAAGACCATGCAATGTCAGAGAAAGCATCTCAATCAATGGGTGCTGAACTCCTGTTTGCAGATGAGGAGCTTTTGAGAACTTTTGCAAACAACATCTGCAGTCTGTATGACACACGCCGGTATATTGAGAATTACATTAATACGAGCATGGGCTCAGTGGCACCAAACCTTTGCGAGGTTGCAGGTGCATCACTTGGTGCCCGTCTTATGAGTATGGCAGGAAGCCTTGAAAAGCTGGCGGCTTTCCCATCCAGCACGGTTCAGGTGATTGGAGCCAACAGGGCGCTTTTCAAACATCTGCGCTCCCGTGCACCGTCCCCGAAACATGGAATTATCTTTAACAATCCAGTTATTAAGAATGCGCCCTGGTGGCAGAGAGGAAAACTTGCAAGGGCACTTGCAGCTAAGATAAGCCTTGCTGCAAGGACTGATTTCTATTCCGGTGAACTTGATCCAACTATCAAGGAAGCCCTCGATAAGAAACTGGAAAGCATAAGACAGGCTAACCCTAATCCACCGGAAAAGAAACCGGAAGCAAAACCACAGAAAAGGGGCGGCAAGCGTAAAAGCAGAGGCCGGAAGAAAAACAAAAAGTCAGGAGGTAATAACTGATGCCGGTAAGAGAGTTATCCAGCGGAATCTATGAGCTGGACATCGATGACAGGAAGATGCTTGCGACAAAGAATATGATTCCAGGCATGAGTGTCTACGGTGAACGTCTCATTACAGACGACGATACAGAATACCGCCAGTGGGATCCAAGCAGGAGCAAGCTCGGAGCCATGGTGCTTAAGAACTTCGATATCCCTCTTGAATCTGATTCAATAGTTCTGTACCTTGGTGCAGCTTCAGGAACAACAGTAAGTCACGTATCCGACATTCTAACAGATGGACTTGTCTATGCAGTTGAGTTTTCCCCACGCACCATGCGTGACCTTATCCAGCTCTGCGACCAGCGTCCGAACATAATTCCAATTCTTGCAGATGCCAACAAGCCACAATCTTACGCTCAAATAGTGGAAAAAGCGGATGTAATTTTCCAGGATGTTGCTCAGCCCAACCAGGCTGAGATCGCGGCTATCAATTCAAAATACTTCTTAGAAGAACAAGGCCACCTGATGCTCTCCATCAAGTCAAGGAGCATTGACACCGTAGCCAGCCCGAAAAAGATATTCAAGGAAGAGGTCCGCAAACTTGAAAGTGGCTTTGATATTGAGTTCGAGGTACTGGAAAGAAAAGAGCTTGATCCTTTCCATGAGGACCATCTGGGTCTGGTGGCACAGATGTTTGTGGATGATGAGGAATGAAGTTGTTTAAGGAACAAGTATCATTCAAGCATCCATTTCCAAATCGGTTTTACAGTAATCTGCTTGCCATCAATTTCAATTTGATCCTCTGTGTCATCTGTGAGAATAAGACCTTCACTCAGGTTATAGGCTTCCAGAGCATCAAACAATCCTTCGATTTCTCTTTTTCTTGTATCCGTATTTTCAAGGCTCTTTGTAACCTGAATAGCTTCAGAAATGTTGTAACCATTCCTGATGACAAAATCACATTCCTTATTTTCTCTATGATAGTAGATTTCAAGTTTCCTTCTTTTTAGTTCCATGAACACCATGTTCTCAAGTATTCTTCCATAGTCCTCTGATGTTCTGAAACCCAATATCTTTGCGATGGCTGTGTCTATGAAGTACACTTTTTTGTTGGAATAAACCTGCGTTTTGAGGGATGTGGAAAATCTAGGTAAAAGATATGCAAGATAACTGTTCTCAAGGTACTCGAAGTATTCTTTTACCGTAGTTGCACTGGAAAGTCCTGTCAGTTTTCTGACATTATTGTAACTTATCTCCTTTGCGATGTTGGATGCCGCAAAGTATGCTGTTGTTTTGAGTGCCTTTTCATCTTTGAGGTTGTATCTTGCAATTATGTCCCTGTAGATTATGTTCTCATAAAGCGTTTTGACATAAAGCTCATCCCGGTTCTTCACAAATTCCGGTATTCCACCAGCTTCGATATACTCATTGAAGTGTCGTTTAAGTGTGCTTTTCTCCACAGTAGTAAGCACTTCCGGGATTGGCAGCTCGAATTTTTTGAAACGAAGGAATTCCCTGAAAGAATAAGGATATAATGAATAGCTAAGATGCCTGCCTGTGAGGTGTGTTCCCATCTCCCGGCTCAGCATGCTTGCATTAGAACCGGTGACATACACTTTCTTTCCATTATCATGAAGCCTTCTGACAAATCTCTCCCAACCACGAATGTTCTGTATCTCATCAAAAAAGTAGACGTTCCTTTCACCATACAGCTCGATGAGCAGTTCCTGCATGGTCTGAAAGTCCTCTATTGTAAAATCAAAGAGCCTCTCGTCATCAAAGTTCACAAAATAGCTTTCATTAAGATGATCTTTCCTTATCTCGTTCATGAGAGTTGATTTCCCAACTCTGCGAAGCCCTGCAACTATTGTGATAAGATCTGAATCCCTGCTCTTTATTTCATCCAGCAGTTCCCTTTTGACCAGATCTTCAACATCTTTGATGTGGTCATTCTGCTCTTTCAGCAGGATTTTTAGTTTCTCTTTGTCCATGTTTTATACTGGGGGTTCTTTGTTTATATATATTTGGTTTGGTAGGCCAAATAAATGCATTATTATTTAGTTTAGTAAACCAAATAATTAGTTGATGCTGATTTTAATATCGTTTTGTTAAAATCTTAGAAAACAGCTTTGACATTAAGTTCGAGGTGCTGGAAAGAAAAGAGCTTGATCCTTTCCACGAGGACCATCTGGGTCTGGTGGCGAAGATGTTTGTGGACGATGAGGAATGATTAAGTTTCGTGGTCATCTTCTTCAGTATCTTTGACAACATGTAACACTTCATCTATCTGTTTAGTTATCTTTCTCCATTTGAATTTTTTAATATGGTCCTTCCTTTTTATAGCTCTATCCTGCATCTCCCACATTTCCTCAATGTTTCTCTTTAAAATATTGAAACCTCTTTCACATTCTTCAGCAACTTGAGATTTTCCATTTTTTATTGCTATATTTCTTATTTCATCAAGTGCTTTTGAGACAGTTGATACAACTCCTTCACGTTCTTTATCTATCGCTTTAACTCCTATATTTTTGAGTTTTTTTGCAGCTTCTATAGCAGCTTCCACAAGTTTTTCTTCTTCTGCTTTCACTCCAACCTTTTTGATTTCGTCGACAGCAATGACTTCAATCCAATAAAGTTTCTTCTCAACTGCTATCGTTCCTACCTTCCCAAGTTCCCTTATAGCATTTATTGAACCCGTATGAAGTCTTTTTTCAGAGGCATGAACTCCTATCTTCCCAAGTGTTTTTTCGGCTTTTTCGATAGTTATTTTAAGTTCTTCTTCCGCTGCTTTAACTCCTATGATTCCAAGAGCAGTTACAGCATCCTTTAAAATCCAACGACGATTTTGCTTAACTGCTTCATGTCCAAGCTCTTCAAGGCAAATAATTATGGAATTTGTAGATTCTTCGTTTTTCTTGTTGATTGAATGAATTCCAAGCCTTTGTACATGTTGAAACATATAAAATGACATCTTCTTCTCTTCATGCTCATTAAAATGATTGCTTTTGATAATGCAAGTTATGGATTTTTTTATAGCATTAATTCCGTTTTTAGCAGTTTCATAATCGTCATATAAAATAGCTCTATTTACCATGTCTACGATTGACTGCATTGGATCCTTCTCTACAATATCTCCATCGTTTTCCAAAGCCTCAAGAATTTTTTCTTTTGTAATCTCCTCCGCCAACAACTTAATCACAGTCGAAGGCTTCAGCAAGTCCAATGTCTTCAACATATACGGCACCAGACAAACAAAAGCAAAGAACCCCATGAAGTAAGCCACAAAAATGGCGCCCTCCATGTAGTTTCCTAAAATGCCAAGTCCAATGATTTTTGTCAATCCAAGTCCGTAGAAGATAGTAAAAATGTAAATGCAGAGAAGTATCCACATATCGGGGTTCCGTTTGTAGACATCAATGACTCTTGCAGAATAGGATTGGGCTGCGAGTTGTACGGCTACAAGGCTGAGTGTGATAACTAACGCGATGGTAGCTGCTAAACTCTGGACGAGGGCGCTGAGGAGATAGCGCTCGTTGTCGTAGTCAATGGCGTTGTTGGGGAATGTGAAATTTGGGAAAGTAAGATTGAATATTCCAAAAACGATTATGAATGCCAAGGTTATGCTTGCAAATATAGTAGCGTAGAACAGTGTTCTGTTAATCCATGCAGGTTTGTCGAAGTAATTTGCCAGATTATTGCATTTCTCTTTTAGTTTATTTGATAGCATGCCCACATAAGATAAACAGTTCCAAGAAATAAAATTGTATTGTAGTATTATGTTAGTATTTGGTTTAGCAAACCAAATAGGTGAATAGTATCGTTTTTTAATCTTGATGCGCACCTTCAATTTTGAACGGTTAGCATCAAAACCTTTATCATCTCTACTCTCATAAATGAGATTCTACTCAAATATGAGATTAATGTGGTAAGTCAATGTATACAACAACGTCCCTTAAAGAACTGGCACTACTCGGTGCGATAGAGAAACCTGTGAAGATATCCTCCACTGAGTTCATGCACCATATATCCGCCAGTTCCAAGACTGCTGCAAGGGTACTCAAGCAGCTTGAAGACGATGGTTACATCTCAAGACAACTCGTAGCAGGTGGTCAGATGGTCCATCTCACAGAAGTTGGTGTCGACCTTCTCAAAAAGGAGTATGCAGATTACCAGCAGATATTCTGCAAGGACCACCCTGATCTTGATCTATACGGAGTGGTCATAACAGGTCTAGGGGAAGGACAGTACTACATTGCAAAGGATGGTTACATGTCCCAGTTCAGGGACAAACTCGATTTCAAGCCATTCCCCGGAACACTCAATGTACGTCTCAACGATGAGAGTGCTCAGTTACGTGACAACATGGATTTCATGGAACCTCTGACAATCCATGGTTTTAACGATGGAGAAAGGAGTTTTGGTGGAGGGAAGTGCTATCCAGTTGAGATTGAAGGTATCAAGAGTGCAGTTATCATACCGGACAGGACACACTATCCGGCAGATCTACTTGAGATAATCGCACCTCTAAAACTGCGTGAAACACTCAAGCTGAATGATGGTGACGAAGTAAAGATAGTGGTGAAAAACCCGCAAAAATGCAATTGATGATTGGAAAGTCAGGAAGAAGATAAGTGGAAGAGAGAAGTGATAATTATGGGTTCAAATGCTGATTCAATTGAAAATTATAGTGAGAACATACAGAAAGCAATCAAGGCTCTTCAGAACGGTGAGATGATCCTGCTCTTCGATTTAGAGGGTCGTGAGGCTGAAACTGACTTCACTATTGCTGCAAATGCTGTGACGCCTGATGATATCAGGTGGATGCGTAAAGACGCAGGCGGATTAATCTGTGTTGCCCTTGATTCTGATGCATCAGAAGAACTTGGTCTTCCATTCATGGCAGACATAGTAAGGGAAGCCAATCAGTGCAGTACAGCCCTTCATAAGATCGTAGAAAAGGGTGGCGATCTTGAATATGATTCACGTTCATCTTTCTCTATCTGGGTAAACCACAGGGATACCCGTACTGGAATTCCTGACAATGACAGGGCGCTGACAATTAACAAACTTGGTGAGATCGTTGAGAAAACACTCAATGGTGATGAGATCCATTTCGGAAACGAATTCAGAACCCCTGGTCACGTTGCAACTCTTCGTGCTGCAAAGGGACTTGTCCATGAACGCATGGGACAGACAGAACTTTCAATTGCCCTTGCAAAGATAGCAGGGATAATTCCTGCGATGGTCGTCTGTGAGATGCTGGATGATGAAACCGGCAGAGCTCTTGAGAAGGACGATGCAAAGCAGTACGGTAAAAATAATGACCTTGTTTTTGTTGAAGGAGAGGAAGTCGTTGAGGCATATGATATCTGGTTGAAGTCTTAATAGATTAGTTCAAATCATTCAGAGCTTCTGTTCTCGGAAACACTAAAATACTGTAATGCATATCTAATTACAATCCTGCGGGATCGTAGGGTAGCCTGGTCCATCCTGTTAGGCTGGGGGTCTAGCGACTGGAGTTCAAATCTCCGCGATCCCACCATTTTCTAGTTTATCAATGAGGTATCACACGTAGTGTCATACCTCGTTTCGCGCTCCAGAAGCGTCATCTGGGTTGCAAATCTTTGAGATTTCATCATATTCCTATTGTAGTTATTACACTCTTTTTTCTCTATTTGTTCAACAATAACCAACATGTATATATCATGTACAATTATACTATTAGTGAAATATTTGATATAGATGTCTGTGGATATTTTAATTCATGGATACCTATGCAATTCAAATAATATTGTTGTTAGGTACATTTTATTATTGAGTATAAAACAAGATTAATCTATGGAGAGGATTATTTGATAAAGGAAGAAACGAAAAGAAAAAAGCGAATACTGCAATTAGGACTTGTTCTAATACTTGTCTTACTTTCAGTTATCTCTGCAAGTGCTGCTATAACACCTGCTGGAAATGGTGTTGTAACGGTTTATGGAGACAATAAGACCGAATATATGGTCCCTACTTATTTGAATTTCACAGCAACGGAAAATGCAGGGGATATAACAGAGTTGAACATAGTATGCTCACAAGAAATCGGTCTTGATGTTTTAGAGACTGGTCATTATAGTTTAAGTAGTTTTGAGAATGTTTCCTTAGATAATATCACATTCAATGAAACCAATAATGTACTGACCATTTCTAACGGTACAAATATTATTGTTCATAATAACACACAATTTTCCATTAACATATCAGATACTGCAGTAGTGTTTGAAGATAGTATTCTAGAAAACACCACCTATACATTCACACTCAACACTAGTGTAACAACTACAGGTGTCCCAATCTATTTAACAATAGATGGTGAACCTTCTGTAGTTCCTGTAAATTATACTCAATCATCTACTACCTGGGTAAAGAATGGAACAACTTTGACGTTCAATACAAGTATTACTGACGCTGCATCGGGAGTGAAGAATGCTACAGTTGATATCACATCCATCAATGCAAGTGCTGGCATAATTGATCTTTACAACACTTTCTCTGATTACTGGACAAACAGTTCATTTATTGTAAGTGCCACAGATGGTGAATACAATCTTCCAATCACATCTTACGATAATGTATCTTATGTAAACAATAGTGAGAATTTCACTGTGTGGGTGGATAATACAAAACCAACTGTCACTCCAAATACCTACGGCGAAACAATAACCTGGGCAAGTAACGGAACTCTACTAAATCTTAATGTAACTGTAGATGACGGAACAGGTTCCGGTGTGTACAATGTATCTGTAGGAGGAGGCTCTGTTAATAATTCTTATATGCAGGTACCTCTGTCATACGTTGATGGATACTGGATAAACGATACTATTATTGTGGGCACAAGCACCCAGGGTCAAATTAACATGCCGATATTTGCAAGGGATAATCTTAGCAATGTCAATAGTACAACAAACTTTAGAATATGGATTGACAACGTTGAACCTGAAGTTACTCCAATATCCCCAATCCCTGCAGATGCATGGGTGAACAATGGTTCCACACTTAACCTCAACTTAAGTGCTGTAGACATCGGAGGGGCCAATGCAAGTAACATCAGTACTGTAACTGTTAATGTTTCATTAGTTAATTCGACAACAACAGCAATTCTTAGTAATATTGGGGGAACAGATTACTGGTATAATAACTCACTTCTGGTTTCCTCTTCTGAAGGAAGCATAGACTTACAGATAGAAGCATCTGACAATGCAGGTAATGTCAACAACAGCGTCAATCTTACACTAAAAGTGGACAATACAAATCCTGTTGTAAGCAATGAATCTGTTGTATATACTTCAGGATTTAATGCTGTAAACAGAAATGAGACAGTATTATTGAATTTCACTGCAATCGATGTAACTTCAGATCTGAACCTTTCCGCTGTGAATATCAACGTTTCCAATCTTAATAGTTCACTCAATTGGGAAACAATGACACCTGCAGTTGGTAACAACTTTACATTATCTGTAATAATCGACAATTCCAGTACAGGTACTGCAGTTGTTCCAATCAGTGTTGCTGACAATGCAACAAACACAAACACCAGTCAGTCCATCTCAGTTGTCCTGGATAATTCAGGTCCACTTGTAACAGGTGTAACACCTGATGGTTCCCAGTGGTTAACAAACGGTTCAACCATTGATATCAATGTCTCAAGTACAGATATCGGTGATGCAGGAGTGCAGAATCTGATGGTCGATATCTCATCTGTAAATGCAACTGGAACTGCCAATCTGGCAAATTTAGCAGGTGATTACTGGACCAATTCTTCACTTACTGTTTTGACAGCAAATGAAGGTACTATTGATCTTCCGGTAAGTGCATATGACAATCTGAGTAACCTGAATAATAGTGTCAATCTGACGATCAAGGTAGATAATTCCGCACCTGTCTTTACAACCAATGAATCTGTTTATCCGGGAGGAATGAATGCTATCAACAATGGCGGAACTGTAACTTTGAATGTCACAGTATCAGATGCTTATTCTGGAGTGAATGTGTCTACAGTACAGGTTAATGCAACTGGTATTAACAGTTCACTTGGATGGGAGACACTAGCATTAGCAAGTGGTGATGACTTTACACTGGATGTTATTGTCAATACATCATCATCCGGAACAGTGATCCTTCCGGTAAGAGCAGCCGATAATCTAAGCATGTGGAACACTTCAGCTTCCATATCTGTTGAAATCGATGTTGCAGAACCAACCGTCACTCCGGTTTCACCAATTAGTTCCATGTGGTTTAAGGATGGAGATGTTCTTGACCTGAATGCCAGCATCGTTGATGCAGGTACAGGAGTTAAGAATGCAACTGTCACTTTGAATAATGTTAATGCTTCAACATTAGCAATTCTGGAGCATGGAGGTAGTAACTACTGGATCAATAATTCACTGATAGTTGATTCATCCTCAGAGGGAACCATAAATCTTACAGTGGTAACCTATGATAATGCAACCAATTTCAACAATTCTGTGAATCTGACAATCAATGTGGATAACACTATTCCAGCAGTGAGCAGTGAATTAGCTGCATATCCATCTGGATTTAATGTTGTAAAAAGTGGTGGAACAGTACTATTGAACTTCACTGCAACCGATGCAACTTCAGGCTTGAACACTTCTGCTGTAATGATCAATGTTTCTAACCTTAACAGTTCACTTAACTGGGAAACAATGAGCTCTGCAGGCGGCGATGACTTTACCTTATCTGTGATTGTTGACAACTCAAGCACCGGTAATGCAGTTGTTCCAATTAGTGTTGCTGACAACGCATCAAATATGAACACCAGTCAGTCGATCTCTGTAGTTCTTGATAATTCCGCACCTCTTGTAACAGGCATTACACCAGATGGTTCAGAATGGGTCACAAACAGCTCAACCATTGATCTCAATGTATCGAGCATAGACGCTGATTCAGGAATGAACAGTGTGATAGTAGATACTTCAGATGTATCAGCTGCAAGTACTGCAGTTCTTGCAAACTCTGCAGGAGATTACTGGACTAATTCCACACTTACGGTTTTGACATCAAATGAAGGTACTATCAATCTTACTGTCAGTTCTTACGACAACCTTAGCAATGTTAATAGCAGTGTCAACCTTACATTGAAAGTTGATAATTCAGCTCCTGTATTTACCAACACTGAAGCTGTTTATCCAGATGGCTTGAGTGGGGTAAGAAATGGAGGACTTGTAACTCTCAATGTCACTGTAACAGATGCTTATTCCGGATTGAATGCATCTTCTGTGATGGTTGATGCTTCCAATGTAAACAGTTCACTTGGATGGGAAACAATGACTTCTGCAGGTGGTGATGACTTTACACTGACAGTGTTAGTCAACGCTTCTTCTGGAACACTAACCCTGCCTTTGAAAGCAGCTGATAATGTGAGTCTGTGGAATACTTCAGGTTCTATTTCCGTAGAAGTGGACAGTACAGATCCTACAGTTACAGCAGTTTCACCAACAGGTTCCCAGTGGTTCAAGGATGGTGATACCCTTGATCTGAATACTACAATTGTTGATTCAGGAACCGGAGTTAAGAATGCTACAGTTACTTTGAACGGTGTCAATGCTTCCACCTTCGCAATTCTGGAATATGCAGGAAACGACTACTGGATGAATGATTCACTGATTGTTGATCTAACCGGTTCAGAAGGAATAATTAATCTTACAGTTGTAGCTTATGACAACGTAAGTAACTTTGATTCTTCAGTGAACCTCAGTATCAAGGTAGACAATACTGAACCTCTTGTGATTGATGCTCAGATTGAATATGCAACCGGTTACACAGCAGTAAACAATGGGTCTACTATTACACTCAATGCAACAGTCTCTGATGGCAGCCTTTCAGGTGTTTCAAGTGTAATGTCCATCGATAATATCAGCAGTGTAAGTGCAAGCGAGAATGTGACACTGACTCAGGTTTCTTCAACTGATTACTGGAAGTACAGCAATCTTGAGATTTCCGGAGCTGAAGGAACATACCTGCTTAATGTCACAGCAACCGATGAAGCAGGAAATGTCAATGGCAGTTCATCAGCAACCTTTGAGGTTATCATTGACAACACAGATCCTGTCTTACACAACCTGACACTGAGCACAGAGGACCCAGGTTCTTATGGTGAGAGCATTGAGGTCACTGTGAATGTATCTGATGCTGGAAGCGGTATTAAGAGCGTCACAGCAGCAGGAACTGCACTTACAGATCAGGGTAGCAACATATGGAATGGAACAATATCTGCAGGATATGGTGCAAATACTGTAACAGTGATTGCAACAGATAATGCAAGCAATGCAGTAACTAATACCAGTTTGTCGTACACAGGTCCTGATGCTCCAAGCTCAGATTCCAGTTCAAGCAGCAGCTCAGGTGGTCTTTCATCAACAACACGTGAAGCTTTCCTTGAATCAAAGAGCACTTACGAAGGAGCAAAGATCGTAACTCAGGAATCTTCCGGAAAGGTTCTTTCTGATCCGGTAAAGGTTGTTTCTGTGAAACTGACCAGGACTGAAGTTACAGGTGTTGAAGTTGAATCTGAAGTCGATATTGAAAAGATATCAGTTTCAGTCCAGAAACTTGATTCCAAGCCGGATAACATCCCTGGTTCTGCACCGGGCAATGTACACAGCTACCTTAACATCGAAGTAAGTGAACTTGATGCCGGAAAGATCGCTGGAGCAAGCATTACCTTCAAGGTAGAGAAATCATGGCTTGAGGAGAATGGAATCTCAACCGACGACGTTGTACTTTCACATTATACAGGAAGTAAATGGGATCAGCTTGAGACCTCTGTTTCAAGTGATGACGGAGAGTACGTGTATTATGTTGCTAAGACTCCAGGCTTCTCAACATTTGCAATAAGCACCCGTTCAGATTCTGAAGAGGACTATGTAGCTTCAGATGACACAATTGGGTCTGACGCAGATTCCGGAGAAACTGAAAGTGAAGCTACAGATGAAATGCCTGATGCAGAAGAGGATAAAGGAACTCCAGGATTTGGAATTCTCCTTGGAATAATGGGTGTTTCAATGGTAGCTGCATTAATGCGCCAAAAGAACAGGAATGAATGAAGGTTTTAAACCTTCATTTTCTATTTTTTAATTATTAATTTACAACTACAATTTACAACAATAACTATTTTTGAATTATTGATCTCTGGAATTATGGAACCAGAATCTCGTCAATTGCATGGATAATCCCGTTGCTACATTCAATATCGTTTTCTATGATATTTGCAGTTTCGACTTTGATTCCGCTGTTGTTTGTTATCCTTAGTTTTTTTCCACTAATGGTTTCCAGTTCACTGAGCCCTTCAAGGTCTTTTGTGGCATATCTACCTTCAACTATGTGGTAGTTGATAATCCCCAGAAGATAACCGTGGTCATCAAAGGATTCATCAATTACATCATCAGGGATTGATTCAAAAGCTGATTCTACCGGTGCAAAGATAGTGAAAGGACCTTCATTGCTGTATTTGCTGACGAGCTTGAGTTTCTCTGCTGCCTTCATCAGGGTTGGAAAAGAACCCTTTTCTTTTGCTGTTGCTATCAGATTTTTCAATTCGGTCATTGTAAATCCTCCGATTTTTCTTACCTATTCTGTATCATTATGTCCTTTATCATTAAATACTGATTGCACACAACCTGCAAAACCCCTGCAATCCTTAATTTCTCCAGTCGAAATCATTAATACTAACCCTTTCCAACTTCCTTAAAGGTGGTGTAGATAGCTCCGATAATTGTAGCCAGGAATCTTAAAAAATCTTTCAGGGATTTTGTAGCTGTAGATGGGATTAACTTTAGTATTGAAGAAGGTGAGATGTTCGGATTTCTCGGACCTAACGGAGCAGGCAAAACAACCACAATGCGAATGATACAGTGTATTTCTCCTGTAACAGGAGGCTCGCTTGAAGTTCTGGATATGGATGTTTCTACCTGTCAGCGAGAGATAAAATCACACATGGGAGTCGTTCCTCAGGAAAATAATCTTGATGAGGATTTCACGGTTTATGAGAATCTTCTGGTTTATTCAAGGTATTTTGATATCCCAAAGGATGAAGCAGAAAAGCGAGTTGAAGAGTTGCTGGATTTTGTGCAGCTTCTGGAAAAAAAGGATGTAATGACAGAAAGCCTTTCAGGCGGAATGAAACGCAGACTTGTACTGGCAAGAGCACTGATAAACCGTCCGGATGTTCTTATCCTTGACGAGCCAACTGTCGGACTTGATCCGCAGGCAAGGCATTTGATATGGGAAAAGCTCAGGAATCTGAAAAAGCAGGGAGTTACTATCGTACTCACCTCTCATTATCTTGACGAGGTTGAAAAGCTCTGTGACAGACTTGTTGTAATGGATAATGGTAAAATTCTGGTTGAAGGCAGCCCTATGGGAGTAATAGAAGAGTTCATAGGTTCAGATATCATAGAAGCTGAGAACAACCCTGAACTACTGGAATGCCTGCAACAAAAAGAAGCGAAATATGAAATAATTGGCGATACTGTTCACATCTATGCGGATAATGCCAGAGAGATCTCGGAATTCCTTCTCATGGAATGTTCACTCTCAAAGATCAGTGCAAGGCCGGCAACACTTGAGGATGTGTTTCTCAAACTCACCGGCAGGAGGTTGAGGGAATGAACCCGGTGGATTATTTCAGTATTCCATCTGTAAGTTCAAGGTCATTTAAGGTCTGGCAGAGGAACAAAGATGTTTTCATAAAGAACATCAAACTCAACTTCCTGCCTCCTTTCATTGAACCTATTCTTTATCTGTTGGCTCTTGGTTTTGGACTAGGGAAGTTCGTTGAGAGTATTGACGGAGTTCCTTATGCCCGGTTCATAGCTCCTGCATTGATAGCAGTTTCAGTTATGTATGCATCATTTTTCGAGTGCAGTTACAGTTCTTACGTCAGGATGTACTATCAGAAGACCTTTGATGCCATGATTGCAACCCCGCTCACAATAGAGGATGTGATTGCAGGAGAACTTTTGTGGGGAGCCACAAGGAGCATGATAAATGCCACAGTTATGATCCCTGTTATAGCACTTTTTGGTTTGATCGACCTGAAATATGCGGTTCTGATAATACCATTTGCTTTCATGGGAGGCTTACTCTTTGCAGCCATAGGTATGTGTTTTACAGCCATAACTCCAAACATTATGTCCATCAATTATCCGGTACTGTTGTTTATCACTCCGATGTTCCTTTTTAGTGGAACATTCTTCCCTCTAAGTGCACTCCCTGTTCCAATTCAGTATTTTGCAACTGCATTCCTTCCGCTGACCCATATTGTGAATGTCATCAGGACTCTTTCCTATGGAATGCTGAGTTCATCTCTGATCTTTGATGTTGCATGGATATTGTTTGTTGGTATAGCTCTGCTGGTGCTTTCAATAAATCTCATGAAAAGAAGATTAATTATCTGATTGGATGCAAATATTATTGAATTAGCTTTATGCAACCTGCTATGCAACAGCATATATGACATAAAGCTTCACTATATGTAGCGATAGTTTCATAAAATAAATCATCAATTGGTGTAGCAATGAAAAAATATTTTTTCCTGACACTGTTCCTTTTAAGTATCATGCTCTTCGCATCAGGCTGCATAGATGATCTTGTTCCTGTTGATGAGGATACTACTCAGGACATGTCTGCTTATGAGTTTGAACTTTTCCTTAACAATAGTTATGACAATGGAACTTTTATTCCAACTCACACTTTTTATCTCTCAAAGAACGATTCTGCTAAGGTTGTTTCTATTCTTGAGAATGAATCGTCTATCCAGATAATACCAATGGAGGATCTGGGAAATCAGGGTGAAACTGTAACTAACATTGTGGTACTCGGTGAAATAGCCAATAATACCAAAGCCACGCCTGAAAACATTGAGTCTTTCTCTTCAATGAGCTCGGCCCTTGATATCAATTATACAATTTCAGATGATGTGATCCGGGGACAGAAGTATGTATTCGTTAATTTTGAACAACCGGTTACAGGCTTTGTAGCATACACCATGACTACTGCCATGGGACAGGATTTTATCTATCTCACAACGCCGCCATCAGTTGTTCGTTATGTTCTTCCTGAAGGCTATACAACAGGGAATTCCCTTATAGGGAAAGTAAAGCCAGACCCGGATCAGGTTTATTATGATTCTGAAGGAAGAGAGAATCTTGTATGGACAAACGAGGTTGAAACAAGCAGTTTTCTGAGTATTCTTGGGAGTTATTCACCGGAAGATGGGGATTCCATTGAACCTATGCCAAAGATGATCAGTGTGAAGTATTACACAAAAAATGCTCCAAGGGACCTTACTATAGCTGCTGTGATACTTGGATTGGTTGCCTTTACAATATTTTTCAGATATAGGAACGAAAGGAAAAAGCTGGAAAAAATTCGAGGAGAATTTGAAAGTCAATTGTCAAATTCCGGTAAGAAAGGTAATGATAAGAATTGAACATGAAGCAATCTTCAGTTCAACTTCTTTTTTCCAAAATATTATTTTTTAGCGAATTCAAAGGTCATACCATCATAACCAAGAGGGTATTCCTTGATGGCTTCCTCATGTGGAGGGAAAAAGTGGCTCAGATGAGTGAATATAACTTCTTTTGCCTTTATCTCATGTGCAAGGTCCATGGCTTCTTCTGTGTTCATGTGTTTTTTGACCTCGACTGTGGGAGGCACAATGGCATCTGCGATAAGAAGATCAGGTTCCATAATAAGCTCGATACTTTTTAGAGGAATATCCCTCTGGGTGTCACCTGTTATAACAACTTTTGTATCTCCTTCCCGGATCATCACTCCGATTGATTTCTTTACCGGAGGATGTATTACTTCAAAAAGGGTGAATTCCAGTCCAATAAGATTGAAAGGCTCATACATTTCCTTCTCATGCTTTTTAGGATGGAGGAATTGCAGATAATCTAAAATATATTCCAGGGTTTCAGATAGTCCGTAGACATCAACATTGTACTGGACTCTGTGGAATTCGGCAAAGCCCGAAAAGTGGTCATAATGTCCGTGTGTCCAGATCACTCCATCTATATGCCTGGTTCCTGCTTTAAGTAACTGATATCTGAGGTCAGGTCCGCTGTCTATAAGAACAGTTCCTTCAGAAGATTCCACAAGGATTGCGAATCTGGTTCTCTGGCTTTTGCCACCATTCATTGCATCCTGGCATGTGGGACAATTGCAGCCTATAACAGGAGTTCCGGTAGCATCACCAGTTCCCAGAAGTGTGATCTTCATAAATTATCCTTATTCTTCGTATTCGTTTGTCTTGATGACGGCTCTTTCATCAAATGCAGCAACTGCATTGAGCATGTCTTTTTGTGTTAGTTCCATTCTTTCGGTTACAAGTGCACTGAGCACACCTTCCCGGATGACCATTCTCAGATCGGAACCGCTGTATCCGTGTGTGAGTGCTGCAATTTCTGCAGTGTCAAAGTCACCTTTGATCTCCTTTGTGACAATGTCAAGGATCTTCTTACGCATGTCAACATCAGGAAGTGGGAACTTCATTATCTCATCAAAACGTCTCCATGCTGCAGAGTCAAGCATCTTCGGGTGGTTGGTTGCTGCAAGGAGAAGTACTCCGTCAGTTGTCAGGCTGATGTTATCAATTGCTTTGAGGAGTGTGTTAACAGCTCTTTTAAGTGCTGCATGTTCATCGGATGAACGTGTTTTTGCAACGAAATCGAACTCATCGATAAAGAGAATACAAGGGCTCAATCTCTTTGCCAGACTGAATACCCTGTCTATGTTCTTTGCGGTCTCTCCGAGATACTGATCGGTTATCATTGAAAGTCTGACTTCCACAAAGGGGATGGAGAGATGCTCTGACATTGCTTTTGCAAGCGAGGTCTTCCCGGTTCCTGGTGGACCGACCATGAGTATTTTTCCTACATCATAGAGCCCTATATGTTTCAGATAATCACGATATTGAATGGCCTTGACGATCTTCTTAGTTTCCTCTTCCTGCTCGTGGGTTAGAACAAAGTCACCCATTGTCTGCTGAATATCTTCGGGTGCACTGATCTGTGCCAGTTTGAGCATGTCAGAGCCGCCTTCCTCATTTTCGATCTCTGCCATCAGGGATTCAATCCATTCCCTGTCAACTTCTTTTGGTCTTACTTTTGATCTGGCGGTGCTGTAATCTGCTCCTTCAGTCTTTTTTTCCTCATAGTAGAATGCAAGTGCAGGGTTGTGTGAAATACGATCCCTTTCTTCATCTTTTTTCTGGAACCATTCAGCACCAATATCAAGTGCTGTTATCTTCGCAGAGAATTCTTTGTCATCGATATTGACAAAAGGAAGTGATCTCAATTTACTGTCAATGCTCTCTTCACCGAACATTTTCTCAATATCTTTGACTGTGACCCTGATGGGCTTTGGAACTGTTTTATGATCCCTGCTCCAGTAATACTTACGTATCTCCTTGGGCAGATCACTGGCATCCATCTGTGAATATTTGTTGTATATTTGCGCTGTCAGAAGCAGTTCCACAATATCAAGGGTTGTATCGGACATAATAATACCTTATGAAGTCATTTTTAAAGCAATTTCAATTTTTGGTAATCGTTGAGACATTCTATATTATACATCTTTTTAGATATATTTTTTGTATAGTCTAACAGAACATATTTTCTCATGGATGTTTGTATCTTAGAGAATAATGCTTTTCAGATTCAAAAAATAAATAAAATGAACTATACTATTCTGATAACATCATTGGAGGGCGAATAAAGGTCTCCGGCATCCTTCAACTTTTTGACAACATCTTCGAATTGCTCTTCTCCAACATCCATTTCCAGAACTTTCTCTTTCAGTTTTTCAATACTCATCCTATTGTTGTTTTCCATTAGTATTCCGAGTATTATTTCATCTGGTTTTTTCTTTCTCTTTTGAGTTTTTCTGTTGTCAATGAGACAGGCAGACTTTTCATCTATACCATTTCCGAATTTCTGAAAACTCTGCAACTGGCTATCAAAATTTCTATCTTTTAATGTAGGTGTACCGCCACTTTCAGCTATCTGAGCCTGTATCTGTGTTCTGACTGAAATCACTTCTTCAAGAATATCAGAAGAGAAGAATACGCGTAATTTCCTGGTTTTGAGGTTGGCGTTGCACTTCTGGCAGTGTGTGGTTTTACTGCTGTCAATTTCGATGATCTGTGCATGTTGCCGGCATTTGGTACAGACTACTACTCCGTAGGTCATTGGCAGCTTTTTAGTATGTATAATATAAATAATAGCACCCATAGAAAGTGAATCACAATCCGTACGTTCAGGTGTGCAAACTGTGAAAGATGTTGTAATAAGAAGGGCAGAGATTTCGGATATTCCTGAAGTTGTAGAGATTGAGGAATGTTCCTTTGATGTTCCATGGCCTGATTTTCTTTTCAAAGCACATCTTAGCAACCCGGGCTTTCTTGTATATGAAAATGGATGGATACTTGGTTATGTTATAGTAGGTACTTCAGAGGATAGAAGTGTGTCTCATCTTCAGAGCATTGCTGTACGCAGTGACTGCCGGCGTCAGGGAATTGCCAGTAAATTGCTTGAGTGGTGCATTGACCTTGCAAAACTCTATGGTTTTAGTAAAATGGTGCTGGAGGTCAGGGAGAAAAATATTGATGCACAGTCGTTCTATTTAGATAACGGTTTTCAGGTTGAGGGCAGGATAGAAGGGTATTATCATGATGACAATGCCATTGTAATGGGAAAAAATCTGATCTGAATATGTGTTTCTATTTACCAAAACGTCTTTGACGCTTCTGAAAATCCCTGATTATCCTGATTATATCGAGTTTCCTGATACTCTGCCAGTCTACATCGGTAAAATAATATTCAGAATATATCGACTGCCAGATGAGGAAATCAGATAGGTGTTTTCCTCCAGAGCGGATGAAAAGATCCGGTTCATGTTTTACTTTAAGTCGGGATTCAATATCTTTTTCACTGATATCGGAAGGCTTGATCTTTCCTTCCTTTACTTTTTGCAGAATATCCCTTACAGCATTAGTTACTTCTTTTCGTCCGCCAAATCCAATTGAAACATAGGCCTGAAAATCTTTTCCTTTTCTTTCAGAATGAACTTTTCCGTTCTCTGCGAAAATCCGATACCCGACACCTTGAGGAGTTTTTCTGAGAAATTCACTGATCTTTTCTGTCAGCTTTTCTGTCATCTGGGATTTGAGTGTCTCTTCGGTATCAAGGACATCGATGTAGATGCTGACCATTTCGATGCCCGTCTGCTTACACCATAAGACAAAATCCTTGAGCTTCCTGAAACCGTCTGCATGCAAAAGATCAGTCTCTGAGATGACCAGAGATATGTGTTCCGGGAGGGGATATTTATTTACCTGCTGCATCAGGTGTTTTTCGTAGAGAGATGTTACAAAGCTCATTGTGGTTCAGAATACTGGTATGTCCTCAATATTATTTTTAATATTGTATTTAATTTTGCTTTTAATAACGTTATTTTGCAGTGGAAACTATCTTGACAACATCCCCATCGTTGAGTTCATGCTTTTCTCCAAGACGCATTTTTGTTTTTGCATCCACTGCGTAGAGGAAGCTTTCTCCAATATCAGAGTGGACCTTGTATGCAAGATCATGGGCATTTGATCCTCTTTTCATGAGGAAGGCATCAGGAAGCATGCGTCCATTCTTGTCCGTCCACTTACCTTCATCCTCTACCGGATAGACGATTATGAGATCAAGAAGTTCGAATACGGCGCTGTTAATGCAGTTTTGAACGCCCGTTCCTTCTGTTTTCTGTATGAGTGCGCGTACATTCTCAAGTCCTTTTTTCTGCGCAGGGCTGAGTTCCTCGGAGATTATAGCGAAATCTTTGTCTCCTGGTTCGTATTTGATGGCCTGACTTTTGGATGCGGAACGCAGTGCCAGTTCAGCGGCTGCGCTTGTGGACACAACTATTTGATCAAGTGCCTGTAGATTTGTGATGTTTTCAGGTGGTGCTACATCCATCTTGTTTGCAGCGATTATCATTGGTTTGCTCAGGGCACGGATTACGTCACAGAAATGGATTATATCTTCCTCAGACCACTTGGTTAGGTGGTTCCTGTCAAGCTTGCATTCGTTGAGTGCTTCACTGATGTGATGCTCGTTAACTCCTGCTCCCATGAGCTGGTCTGCAAGTATGTGCTCGATGTTAAGTCCTTCTGCCTGTATCTTGCGTGACAGTTTTGTCCAGTTCCTCATGATGATACTATGTATCCACATAGTGAGTTCATGGTTGAGAAAATCTATGTCACCTAACGGGTCATGCTCACCGATATCCGTTGGATTGCCTTCTATATCTGTTGCACCGGAGGCGTCTATCACGTGAATGATGGCCTGTGCCTGACGGAGGTCATCAAGGAAATTATTACCAAGCCCGCGTCCCTGGTGGGCGTCAGGAACCAGTCCTGCAACGTCTATGAGTTCTATGGGTACATAACGTATGCCATCGGTACAGTTGCCACAGCGCTTGTCACGGCTGACACAAGGACACTCGGCTTTTACGTAGGTCACTCCTTTGTTTGCATGAATGGTCGTGAATGGATAATTAGCAATTTCAACGTCTGCAAGTGTTGCAGCCTTAAAGAATGTGGATTTGCCTGCATTCGGCTTTCCTGCAAGTCCTATTGTCATCGACATGCTTAGTAATCATTCTGGCAGCATTTAACTTTTATTGATTGCACGCGTACATTTTTAAGAGTATTATATCCTTTCACAACCAATAATCTTTATATGCCAGAAAGACATTAGTGCATGAACCCCAATGTCCCGGTAGGGTAGCGGATATCCTTGAGGCCTGCGGAGCCTTAGACCCGAGTTCAAGTCTCGGTCGGGACGCTTTTCTATTATTTTATTATAATTGTTAGTAATCATCAGAAAAAATATTTATATTCAAATCAAATATGTTTTTGGATGTTAAGTGATATAAAAAGTTATATTGAATCTCCCGTAACCATCCATTTATTCACTGGAAAATGGAAACATTATGATTGGATATTCTGTTTTGTATTAATTCGATTGTGTATCCTCTTTACTTTTAAACTTCCAAGCGATTTTGATAAGATAGAAAGCTAAGATTTAGAAATTTATTTTTCTTGCTATTGATTAATTTTTTATCAAATTCTCCCCAAAAACATATCTATCTTCAAATTAAAATAGATTTTATAATGTCGGAAGAGATTCATGCTTGTGTTGAGCCTTTGTTTTCAACACATCTGTTTGATGCAAACTGGGAAACAAAGGACTGGGTGTATTATTTTCTACTAGTTCCGGCACTATTAATGATCACATTTGTACTTCCGGCTGGTATTAAAGAGGAATATTTCATATTGAACCCTTCTGAGATAACAGCCTATTCATTATTCCTGTCAAACTATACACACAGCAGTCTGCCGCACTTTATGGGAAACCTGGCTTCTTATCTGGCAGCCTGTTTTCTGATATTCAATTTTGAGACCAGCAAACGCAGTTTCTATATGTACTCGATATTCATGTTTCTGCTACTGCCATGGATTATCTCTACAACATCTTTGGAAATGATAGGCTTTCAGACAACTTATCAGGGTTTTTCAGGAATAGTCAGTTCTCTATTTGGATATCTTACATATGCCATCTACAAATTTCTGAAAGAATATTGCTGCAAGAGTCTGAACCTTACATTCCTGTTCCTGATAATTTTAATGAATCTTGTATTCGTCCTTGGGAATATCTCCTCACAGGTTTTCCAGTACTCGCTTATAATAACATTTGCTCTGATACTTGTCTTCCTGCAAAAAGATGTCATTATAGAAGTGATCCAGAAACACGTTGAGATCAGGAAGTGGCTGGGAAGATTTCCCAATCTCCAGAAAATCTATCTGATAATATTATTTTTAGCCGCCATCAACTTCCTGTTCATTCTTCCTGACCTTATACCTCAGGATAACATGCAGAATGGTGCTTTCATTAATTCCATCGGACATTACACAGGCTATTTTTTTGGTATATTTGTTCCCATTATTCTTGGAATAAGCTCTGAAAAATTATCCTGATTTAAACTTCAAATCTAATGCAAAAATAAAAATCCAACTATCTTCAGCATCCGAAAAATAATATTCTATTTAATCTTCCACCGCATCTTTTCTAAATCTCAGTTCACAAAAAGAAGCTCTTTGAGTTTCTGAACAAAAGTTTCATTGGAACGTTTCTCACACTTCTCCTTGAACTGCAATAGAAGAGTCTGTATCCGGGCAGGAGGGTGGTTATCATAGATCTGTTGCATAGCTTCAGAAATACAAGCATAGCGACATGGAGTACAACAGTGTTCCATATCATCCTGAATTAAGGTAATATGTCTCTGAATCTTTCCTGTAGAGTGTTTTTTCATATCTTCCGATACAAGACTTTGCATGATCGAACCCCATGATATATTTTGGGTTGACAGTACTTATTGATTTTGTCTTTAGAACATGCTTCCAAAAGTACTGCATGCTTCCTCTGATTTAAATAGAAAATTACTCATTCTACTATTATGGATCAACCGGACATTAGCACATACATCGAGGAATCAGAAATTATCGAAAGGATGTATATGGACTTGCTGGAAGGTACCACACAAAAAAGGATGAAACGTGTTGATGACGGTTCTACGGGCTTGCAAAATGTCGAATACAGGATATGTGTGATTAATTCTAAGAACAAGCCTCTGCAAATTGCTCTTCTGCAAAGGTATGAGGAATGGTATGAAGGTTGTCGGGTTCTTTTTAATGAATATACCAAAGGCAGGAACTTGAAAAGTGAGGAGTTTGCAGAGCTTCACGAAAGGATATTGATCCTCATTGGCCTGAAGGATCCTGTCAGTAATTCCAATGAAAAGAGGGATTTGAAAAAAGAGTTCAGAGCTTGTTTTGATGCAATGGTGATTATGCTTCGCTCAATAGGACCCCTGATCATTTCAGCTAATAACAACCACGAGATTATGGATTCGATCGAACAAATGAATTCGGAGCTTGAAGAAGCCGAAAGCCTGTATGAGCAAGGATCCGTTCGTTCAGCGTGTATCACTGCAGGAAATGCTCTTGAAAGATACTTGAGGATGTTAGGTGAGATGAACGGCATCGAGCCGGAATCCGGGGAAACCATAGATTCAATAGTTCAGAACCTTCTTGAGACTAATAAGGCTAAAGAACTAGATCAGGAAATGCTTGAGACAATGGAATATCTTGTGAATCTGAGTAAAAGATGTACCATTGCTGATGAGGATGAAGAGTCTCTGGAAGGTGATGTGAGGGAGCTTATCGACCGTGTGAGAGAAATTGTCTTTCTGGCTTTGTTTTAGTAGTTCGGATAAAAGACCATGGCCTACGATAAATCATTTATTAGTAGGCTCTGTTGAACTCATTCTGATATGGAAATTTTTAAAATTTGTTCATTCCCAGTTGCTCTGGTAAGTCCACTATCACAGCATCTCCTATGGTCTGGGATTGAATTTTTGCATTGGCTATTACAGAGAGTGCATTTGAGATCAATATATCCGGATCTTTATTACCCATGCATTCCAGAACAGGATCGGCTGTTTCATAGGAAGACATTGCCATTATGTATTCCTCATCCTCGAATACAGTAGCATATAATTGGATTATGTTGTCAACATTTATGTATGAACCGTCCAGTGCTCTGATGTAGACTGTATACACTTTGATCACTCCCAATATATTATATTCAATATTAATTCATAAGGTTTGTTGGTATCAATTTCATTTACTCTAATGCCACAATATCTAATATCATCTATATATCTCACAATACTTTACCTGGAGCACAGTTATATATTTTTAAGCAAATATTAATTTGCAAGGGAAAATTCCTGTGTACGACTGAAGATACATTCTAACAGTACGAGAAACATGGATGCAATAACCTTCGATGGCTCATGCACACCTAATCCGGGAGGATGCATGGGGTTAGGCTGGGTTGTGACCTTGCAAAACAACTCATTCTCAATACTCGGAAACGACCGCCTTGAGAAACAAACCAGCAACAACGCTCTTTTTGCAGAATATCTTGCCCTTAAAAAAGGCATGCTTGAATATGTCAAAGCTGATGGTCAGGGTCCGCTGACAGTGATGGGAGACAGTCAGACAGTGATCTACCAGATGCGTGGTATCTATCCTATAATGGATGACGAAATCTGGAACATCCATCGTGATATTATCAACATAATCAGGGAATATGAGCTTGATATTCATTTTCGCTGGGTTCCAAGGATGAGGAATAAGCAGGCTGACAGACTCTCAAAGACCAAACATAAAGTAAGGTTCGAGTATCCCAAAGACCGTGAATTCCTTGTTGATATAAGAAATTCTCCTGCTATAGGTAAACTGAGGAAAAAGATTGCTGTAATGAATGCAACTCCTTTTCCGACAAATGCAATGTATAAACGTCTTCATGTATCGTCTAAAGATGTCCTTTCAGACAAAGATCTTTTTGAGCTTCGGGAAATGGCAGGCAAAAAAGCCACTAGAATGGTAATCGAAACTTTTCCGGGTAAACTTAATAAGAACAAATACCATCAGTCTCAGGCTCTTTGCTGGATGCTCAGGGGACTTGCTGTTGATCTGGCTATTAAGAAAGTGAAGTTCGATATTAATAAGAAAAAGGCAAATAATAATAGCAGCAAAAAATTCGTTTCCGCAAAGAAAAGAAATAAGAAATCTCAGTCTAAAAAGAAATCCAGAACATCAAATAGGGGAGCAAAGTATTATCTTAATAGGCAGACTTTCGCTTTCTGATCTTCATTTTTTTATTTTATTCGATTTTTTCCTTTTTATTACATTCTGTTTTTATATCGATATAGAAAAGATACTTTGTTAACGGTGTGTAATTGTTGCTTTTCGGCAGTATTACCTCATGTTTATATAGGGCTGCTTTTGACATTTATATAGTAAGAAGGTTGGATTTACTTTATTAAAAGGGGGTAAACCATGAAACACAATATTCACATTGGGTTTTATTGTTTGCTGGCTTGTGTTCTTGCCTTGTCCTTTTCATCTTCTGCCGCGTATCTGAATCACTCATTCCTTACGGGGCCTTATGAAAACGGACCGGAAGTGACTGCGGAATGTATCTCGTGTCACGCTCAACAGGCTGCAGACATGCTGAACTCAACTCACTGGCTCTGGACAACATGTTCAGAATGTTGTGGAGACGAGGCATATGAAGGACTTGGTAAGCGTACAGTAATTAACAATTTCTGTGTTGCCATTGCTTCAAATGAACCACGCTGTACTTCCTGTCACACAGGTTATGGCTGGGAAGACGATACCTTTGATTTCACAAACGCATCGAATATAGACTGTGTAGTTTGTCACGAGACTACAGGCACCTATGTAAAAATACCCACAGGTGCAGGCGCAGTTGATCCATCTGTCGATCTTGTAGCCGTAGCTCAGAGTGTTGGCAGTCCTTCACGTGATACATGCGGAGGAAGTTGTCACTTCTTCGGTGGAGGAGGAGATAATGTAAAGCACGGTGACATGTCATCTGCATTGCTTGATCCTTCAAGAGAACTTGATGTTCACATGGGCGGCATGGACTTTGATTGTCAGAATTGTCACAAGACAACAGCTCATAATGTAGCAGGCCGATTTGCAGGTGTTCCGGGCTCTGAATGCAGGGTAGAGTGTTCAGATTGTCATGGCGACACACCGCACCAGGGTGTTTTCAAGGAAAGACTCGACGGTCACTCTGATTCAATAGCATGCCAGACATGCCATATACCCGAATTTGCCCGTGAAGTACCGACAAAAATGTACTGGGACTGGTCACAGGCAGGCCAGGACATAGATCCGATACCAACTGATGAGTACGGTAAGGAAACTTACAACAAGAAGAAAGGATCTTTTGTCTGGGGAATGAACGTTACACCAACATATGCATGGTTTAACGGCAGTTTCGACAAATATTACCTGGGGGATGAAGTAGATCCCGATGTTGTTACAGTCCTGACAGCTCCACTGGGAGACCGCTATGATCGTGATTCCAAGATATATCCATTCAAGATTCATCTTGCAAAACAGATCAGTGATGCAGAATACAATTATCTGATCATCCCTGACCTGTTCGGAGGAGAAAACTCTTACTGGGCTAGCTTTGACTGGGATAAGGCAGCTAGAGCAGGAATGGAATATGTGGATGTACCTTACAGCGGTCAGTACGAATTCGTGGAAACTTCATTATATGAAAGTATAAACCACGAAGTGGCTCCTAAAGAAGGTGCTCTGAAGTGTAAGGAATGCCATCTCGATGATGGTGCCATGGACTTCGAAGCTCTCGGTTACGAAGGTGATCCGATGATCGTGGGTGAGAGGTTCATGTCAGAAGAGGAGATCAAAGAGATCGAGTCAATGGAAGCTGAATCAGAAGAATCAGAAACTGAAAGCTCTGAGTCAAGTCCTGGATTTGAATTTTTCATTGGAGTGTTCGGTCTTCTAGCTGCATTGTTAATTGCAAGGCGTAAGTAAGATCAATTTATGTCAGGTGTGAATATTTCACACCATTTTTTCTATTTTTCATCTCCTTATTAATTAATTTCTATATCAAGAGGTTAACATTTATTATTTACTCAATAAGTCATGATAAGTAAAGCGATAAAAGCGATTATTCCCAGCAGGAAAATTCCACTTAAAGTCATAATTATCTTTTTTCGTTGAGCTTTCTCTTCCTGTGTCAGTGTTAAAGGATCAGGATTATACTTTTTTTCAAGATACAAACCAGTTCCAAGTCCAAGAACAAGCCCAATGGCCGGTCCAAAAGCTATCATTTCCAGGGCAATTCCTATAGGAATTCCAAGCGGAAGTCCAATAACCATACCTATTGCTATAAAATGACCGTTTGGATATCTTTTTTCCTGCATAGCCTAAAATCGAGGTCAAAAGTATAAATATTCTGCTATATACGATAATAAAAAAATAGAAAAGAAAGGAATGAGTAAAATTTACTCCTTCCTGCGTCCGAAGACAAATGCAAGTCCAATGATTGCAACCATTGGTAGTGCTACTGTTGGGAATTCGGGTATCTCTTCCATGCTGTGGATTCCTGCATCAACCAAACTGTTATAGTCACCAGCGTTTAGCGTGAAACAACTTGTAGCTCCACCAGTCTGTGCATCGCTGTCTTCATCTTCTTCTCCCTGATCTGCTAAGGTGAATATATATCCTGAAGGGCTAACGAACTCAATGTAATAATCTCCTGCTTCGAGGTCAGTGAATTCATAGTATCCATCTTCATCAGTGAGTTTTGTATCCACCAGTTGACCTGAGCACGTATACAGCTTAACTGTGACCCCTTCCATACCATCTTCATCATCTTCTTGTATTCCGTTGACGTTCAGGTCATTCCAGACATAGTTTCCTACGCCAGCCGGCTTTGGAGTTGGTTTATACATTCCAGCATCCCATTTATCATAGTTACACCATATTTGTCTCCATTTTGTATTTCCAGTAATAACATCTGCATCACTGTCTTTCCAGGGTTTGGCATTGTCTTTGGGACTGAATACATATCCTTCAATAAGCTCAAATTTGACGTAATAATAACAACCGTAACTGGCTGAAAATGAGTATTCTCCATCTTCATTGGTTTTAGTATCTTGGATCTGAATCCATTCATCTTTACAGAAATCATATTTGTACAGATACACACTTACTTCTGGAATTCCTGGTTCGCCTTTGTCTTGTTTTCCATCCATATCCAGGTCATTCCACACTTTATCACCAATAGATACATGACATGCAGAAGCCTGTGTAGATAGTGCAATTAAGGCTACGATCATTAGTATTGCCACTCTGGCAATTTTAAAAACATAGTTAGGTTTGCTTAATCTTTTTAACGTATTACCACCACCATGATAGTATGCTACCACGTTTTTCTTGATAAGCAATGCATATATATATTTTTAATAAAGTCCGTCGGATATTTATTAATAAAGTGTTTTTGGAACAGAATATTCCTGGTTTTGTCAGAATTTGATTTTAGGCTTAAAACGCTCATACAAAACTAATTTTATCTTTGCTATAAAGAATAAGATATCCTGAATTTTTCATCTATTTCTACTTATTCTAAATGAACTATAGGTCTATATAGAATTACATATCAGAATATTTTTATATAATAATGACAGATATATATATATTATATATAAATGAAAACTATGTTAATATACGTAAATTCGAGGGGAATTTGTGAACAACCAAGATGAAGAAAAGTTCGATGAGTTCAGGGAAATGTTCTGCAGATATATGGAAACAGACGATCTTTCAGAGCAGGAATTTGAACTTAGGTGCAACATGATCAACTTCGTAAAAACAGCATGTATACAGACTCTGGTTTCATATTGATGCAATAATCTAAAACCAACAACAAACACCTTTCACTTTCATAGGAAGCAATAGCTATCTATTGTTTCCTGAAAACGATGGCTTTATGCTTCTTTAGTTTTTCTCAACTTTTTTCAGTTTCCTTTAATTCAACAGTTCCAGATGTATTCTGGGAAATGGTCAAGGATAATCTTCATATCATTCCATACATATGATAGTGGCAGGAAAAAAGGCCGATATGCGGCAACAATACAGGTAGATCAGAAATATATTAAGCTAATTGCTTTTACAAATTAACCCCTGCAATCAGGCGGATGATATAATTATGAGTTACAAAGTAGGAATTATGGGTGCTACCGGTGCAGTAGGTAGAGAAATCATTGAAGTATTGAACAACAGGAATTTCCCTGTAGAAGAATTACGATTATTTGCTTCTGTAAGAAGTGCCGGCAAGGTCATGGAAACCCCCTTTGGTGAAATAACCATTGAAAATGCTGACATGGCAGACTACTCCGAAATGGATATTGCATTTTTTGCGATCAGTGGGGGATGGAGCAAGGAAAATGCAGAAAAGGCAACAAGTTCAGGATGCTATGTTATTGACAACAGCAGTGCTTTCAGGTACGACGACAATGTGCCTCTGGTAGTTCCTGAGATCAATGCAAATGCAATCGGGGAGTCAAAGCTAATTGCAAATCCTAACTGTACAACTGCTATTGCAGCTATACCTCTGTATGCACTTCATAAAGGATACGGTGTAAAAAAGGTTATCATGAGTACCTATCAGGCTACAAGCGGAGCCGGTGCGGCAGGCATGAGCGAACTGACGGAAGAAACCCGCAATTACCTTGCCGGTAAGGAAGTCGGCAACAAGGTATTTGCCTATCCGATTGCCTTCAATGCAATTCCACATATTGACAGTTTCCAGGAGAATGATTACACCCGTGAGGAAATGAAGGTTGTCTGGGAAACCAGAAAGATCTTTTCAGAACCTGAGATGCCAATAAGCTGTACATGTGTAAGGATACCCACCATGAGGGTACATGCTGAAAGCATAGTTATTGAAACTGAAAAACCTGTGAACCCCGATGATGCAAAGAAGTTGTTGAGCTCAATCGAGGGTGTTGACCTCAAGGATGATATTTCCAACAATGTTTATCCAATGCCAATAACTGCTACAAAGAAATATGATGTGGAAGTCGGCAGAATCAGGCAGAACATCGTGTTTGGTGACCACGGTCTTGAGTTCTTCGTTTGCGGCGACCAGATTCTTAAAGGTGCAGCACTGAATGCTGTGCAGATAGCTGAAAAACTTTGATACCTTAAATTGGAACGATGCAATATGCATCGTTTTAAATACTTCTTTTTTTATGACTGCTTTTCCGGGTAACTCTTATTTGTGTTCAGGACTTCTTTTAACTGGGTTTATTGTCCCGGGTGTAAAACATGAATGAGATCAATATCTATATTGAAAAGTTAGATAATAATACATTTAGCTCGTCTGATGTTCCTCTTGTCCTTAAAGTCCTGCGCCAGGATTCTAAAAGTGGCCGGATAGAGTTAAATAAAAATGATGTCAGCCTGTTGCAGGTCTATACATTTGCATTGCAGCAACTTGAGCTTGCAAATGGAAATGCTTCTTCTTCAGTGCATACTGGTGACTGGAGAGAAACAGTTGATGATCTCTCAATGTTAAAGCAGCTAATGGATGAAATGGAAGAACGCAAAGTTATAACCAACGTTGCATGGAATGCGGGAAGTATGGCTATTTTCGGTATACCGGATGCAGGTGTGTACAGGCGCTATATTTACAATCTGATATTTGCACACCTGAATAAGCTTTACAGGCTTCAATAGTTTTCTGTAATTTTATTTTGAACTGCTGATCGGCAGTTTCTCTCTGTATTTTTTCCTTCTTTTTATGTAAATAGCCGAAATCTCATCAGTTATCTTTATATAGAACTGCTTGCATTTAGATTGAGCAGTACTATCAGTGTACTCAAATTAAACTAATATTCACTTCTAGCTTATAGAACGGTTATTATTATAGGAGGTTTAAAATTGGCAGGACAGCCCACTTACGCTTTAGGGAACAGAAACAGGTCCCGGACAAGGGATGCACAGAGCATTAATATCCTTGCAGGGAAGGCAGTTGCAAAAGCAGTCAGAACAACACTTGGTCCAAAAGGAATGGACAAGATGCTTGTTGACGGACTTGGAGACATAGTCATCACAAATGATGGTGCGACAATCCTCAAGGAAATGGATATCGAACATCCGGCTGCAAAGATGGTAGTTGAGGTATCAAAGACCCAGGACGATGAGGTCGGTGACGGTACAACAACCGCAGCAGTACTCACTGGAGAACTTCTCACAAAGGCAGAAGAACTCATAGAAAAAGGTGTTCACCCAACAATCATATCCGGTGGTTACAGGCATGCAGCAGAGAAGGCAGTTGACATCTTAAAGACAATCACAATCGATGTCTCTACCGATGACAGGGAAACCCTGATGAAACTGGCAAAGACAGCTCTTACCGGAAAAGCAGCAGGTGAGTATAAAGACTTCCTTGCAGAGAAAGCTCTCGATGCAGTCCTTTCAGTTGTGGAAGAGTCCAATGGCAATATCTCAGTCGATGTAGATGACATCACAATCGAGAAACGTGAAGGTGGCAGCATCCTTGACACAGAACTTGTCACAGGTCTTGTTATCGACAAGGAAAGAGTCAGACCAAACATGCCAAAGAAAATCGAAAATGCAAAGGTTCTCCTTGCAAGCTTCGCAATCGAATTCCAGAAGATCGAGAAGAGCGCAGAGATCAAGATAACATCCCCTGACCAGATGAACCTCTTTGTTGAACAGGAAGAGAAAATGGTCAAGGAAATGGTAGACAAGATCGTTGCAAGTGGTGCAAACGTAGTATTCTGCCAGAAAGGTATCGATGACCTTGCACAGTACTATCTTGAGAAAGCAGGTATCTACGCATGCAGAAGAATCACAAAGAGCGACCTCAAGAAGCTGGCAAAAGCAACCGGTGCAACTCTTTTCCAGGATGCAGCAGATATCAGACCGGAAGACCTCGGCGAAGCTGAAGTTGTAGAAGAACGTGAGCTTCATGGTTCTAAGATGACATTCCTGCTTGGATGCAAGGAAGCAAAGACCGCTTCACTTATTCTTCACGGCGGTACAACACACATCGTCGACAGTCTTAAACGTGCTCTTAACGATGCGCTATGTGTGATCGGTGTAGGACTTGAAGACAAGAAGATTGTTGTAGGTGGCGGATCCACTGAGATCGAACTTGCACTCAGACTCAGGGACTATGCAGCAACACTCAAGGGTAGAGAGCAGCTTGCAGTCGGTAAGTTCGCTGAAGCACTTGAGATCATTCCACAGACACTTGCAGAAAATGCGGGTCTTGACCCAATAGACAAGCTCATTGACCTCCGTGCACAGCACGAGCAGGGCAACAAGAACATGGGTCTTGATGTCTACACCGGAAAGGTAGTAGATATGTATGAGAATGATGTCCTGGAACCACTCAGAATTAAGACACAAGCAATCAATGCAGCAACCGAAGCAACAGTGATGATCCTCAGGATCGATGATGTCGTGGCTGCAAGTGGCAAGAGTGGTGCAATGCCACCAGGTATGCCACAGCCTGAGATGGATATGTAAATCTTTTTTGTTTTTGTGCAGGGAATCCTGCACACAATTTCACTTTTTATACCATTATTTTCTGTTCTTTCTTTACCTTTTGCACAAGGATTATATATTTCGTAAACCATTGGTTGCAGGCATTGGTTAACAATGCTTTTCGACTAAAATCAATGGTGATCTAATGGTAGGAGAAAATCGTTTTCATACCACTAATAGCGGCAATATTAGAAAAATGGTGTTTGCATCTCTTTTTGCTGCCATGATGGCAGTAGGCGCTTATATTGAGATTCCTGTACCCGCAAGTCCTGTTCCTATTACACTACAGACTCTTTTCGTACTGTTGGCAGGTGCAATACTGGGTGCAAGATGGGGAACCTTAAGCGTGATCGTATATCTTCTTCTGGGAATCGCAGGTCTGCCAGTATTTTCCGGTGGCAGCTCCGGTCTGGGTATGATATTCGGACCCACAGGTGGTTTTCTGATTGGTTTTGTATTCGGCACTTTTATTATAGGCTATCTGTCTGATCGTTTTGGAACTAAAAAGATAAGTGTGAACATTGTTTCAATGGTGGCCGGTCTTTTCATAATATATGTTTTTGGAATTCTCCAGCTCATGAACGTTGCAGACCTCAGTCTGAATCAGGCAATAGTTCTCGGAATGATTCCTTATGTTCCGGGCGCTATTATTAAGTTGATAGCAGCCGCAGTAATCTCTTCCAGATATTCTCTGAATTAGTAACATGATCAATATTGAAAACCTGAGTTATAGTTATCCTGACGGCACGCTTGCGCTGGATTCCATATCACTCAATATACTCAAAGGTGAATTTGTCACCATTGCCGGAAAAAATGGTTGTGGTAAGTCAACCCTGCTGCGACATATTAACGGACTTCTGCAACCAGGTCAAGGCTCTGTAGTTGTCAAAGGAATGGACACATGTGACCTTTCAAATCTGCAGGATATAAGACGCACAGCCGGAATGATATTCCAGGATCCGCAATCACAGTTCATAGGCATGACCGTTGAAGAGGATATTGCATTCGGTCCTGAGAATCTGGGTCTTTCATCTTCTGAGATAAACAGACGTGTTACCGAAGCACTTGAATCAGTAGGCATGTCCGGCCACAGGCATAATACACCCAGAACTCTCAGTGGTGGCCAGAAACAGAAGGTAGCTCTGGCTTCAGTCCTGGCAATGGAACCTGAGATAATACTGTTTGATGAGGTAACTTCAATGCTTGATTTCAGCTCAAGGAGTGATATTCTGGACTTGATAAAACAGCTTCACAAAACAGGTACCACCATTATCTATGTGACACATTTGCTGGAAGAACTTGTTCATGCTGACAGGCTTGTGTTAATGGAAAAAGGTCGTGTAGTCCAAAACGGATGTCCCAGAGAGATAATAAGCAAGATAAGTTCTGAAGATTTTGGTTTTGATTTTCCTCCGATAATCGAATTATCAAAAAAGCTGTTGGATGCCCGTATCATCGATGAAACATCCTTCCCTTTATCTAAGGATGAGCTATTGGAGGCTATATGTCCATCGAAGTAAAAGAGCTTGAGTTTTTCTATAATAAAGGTACCTCTCTTGAAAAAAAAGCTCTTGACAGGGTAAGTTTCTCTGTCAGAAAAGGTGAATTCGTTCTTATTGCAGGTGGAATAGGTTCAGGAAAATCAACTCTTATCAGACATTTCAATGGATTACTAAAACCACATTCTGGTTTCGTGACAGTTGATGGTATTTACTCCGGGGATAAAAATCTGAGATCTAAGATTGGTTTGTTGATGCAGTATCCGCAAAGGCAGCTTTTCGGGAAGACCGTTTTTGAAGATATATCTTTTGGACCTTCAAATTTCGGTCTGGAGGGTGATGCACTGAAAGAACGTGTAAATGAAGCTTTGATTCTTGCAGGTCTGAACCCTGATATTTCAGAAATATCGCCCTTCTCATTGAGTGGTGGCCAAATGAGACTGGTGGCTCTTGCAGGTGTGCTTTCCATGAAGCCGGAATATATAGTTCTGGATGAGCCCACATCCGGTCTTGACCCGGATAACAAGATATCTCTTTTATCAACCCTGAAAAAACTTCATAGTTCGGGAATATCTGTGATTGTAGTTTCACATCAGATAGATGATTTCCTGCCTTTTGCCGATAAGGTAATTCTTTTAAAAAAGGGCAGTGTTGCTTTTACCGGAAGCTCAAAAGAGTATCTCTGCTCAGCATCTTCACAGGTTCCTGTAATCACTTCTCTTATGAAAGATATGAAATACCGTGGTTTTGATGTAGCTGTTGACATATTTTCTGTAGATGAAGCTTTTAACGAGATTACAAGAGTAATGAGATCAAAAGGAGTGAAAAAAGATGAATGACCTTTTTCTTTCTTTCATTCCCGGAAAATCCCTGCTACACAGACTTGATCCCAGAACCAAGATCATCGGACTTATGGTAATCAGCATCTGTATTCTTAATGTTTCATCTCTTGAAACAATGGCATTAGTTGGTTTGGTCTTTTCAACACTGGTTTTTATCTGCAGACTTCCTGTTATTCATTTCATAAAGTCTGTGCGTCCGATGATACCATTTTTCTCATTGATATTTTTAATGCAATTTTTCTTTACGGAAGGCACTCCCATTTTGGATCTGAATTTGGTGAGCGGAACTTACGAAGGATTGCTGCTTGGTGGCATAGTTACTTTGAAATTTGTTTTCCTTATCCTTTTTGCTGCTCTTATTACGGCCACAACCTCTCCCTCAGGACTAACTACAGGCATCGAAAAGCTTCTCAGACCTCTGCCGTTAAGATATTTTGGGATATCCTCGCATGATATTGCAATGATGATGTCTCTATCTCTTTATTTTGTCCCAATGCTATATGATAATTTCAAAGATTTGAAGGATGCACAATTATCAAGAGGTCTGGATGCCAGAAAAGAACCCGTAAAAGCAATCATGTCTCTTGTAGTTCCACTTGTCAGGATGTCTCTGAGATCTGTGGATGAAGTTGCTCTTGCAATGGAAAGTCGTTGTTATACAGGTCAGGGGCGCAGTTCAATGCATGTGTTGAATTTTAAAAATATGGATTATGGTTTATTTGTTCTTTTTATTCTGCTTGTTTCATGTCTGGTATTTTGAATAAGGGTCAAATTAATATATGAACATGTGTTCATATGTTCATGGATAGTTCAGAACATATCTGTGCCGATTCAAAAAGTCTCGATGACAGATTCAGTAATCTTCCATCTGAAGAGTCCATTTCTTCAATGTGCAAGATATTCAATGCACTCCAGTGCACAACCCGGCTGAAGCTCTTATTCCTTTTACTGCAGGGTGATCTTTGTGTAAAAGCAATGGAGGATGCCCTGGGTATCAGCCAGTCTGCAATATCCCACAGCCTGAAAAACCTGAGACAACTTGATCTTGTGAGGGTGAGAAAAGAAGGAAGGTTTGCAGTTTATTACATTGCGGATGAGCATGTCGAATTGTTAATGTCTATGTGCCGGGAACATGTGGAGGAAAACAAATAATGGCAGTTATTGATTCAATTTTCTCTCTTGTATATGGGATTCTTGCAGAGTCATGGGAACTGCTGAAAGAGGCAGCACCGTATCTTTTTCTCGGATTCGCAGTTGCAGGATTATTGCATGCAATTGTTCCTGATGAAAAGATCTTAAAGTATCTTGGCAAATCAGCAGGAAAAATCAGATCAGCTTTCAATGCTTCACTAATAGGAATTCCATTGCCTTTGTGTTCCTGTGGTGTGGTTCCAACTGCAATTTCGTTAAAGAACCGCGGAGCTACCAAGGGAGCAACTCTTTCTTTCCTCATATCCACGCCGGAAACAGGTGTGGATTCAATTGCAATAACTTATGCTCTGCTTGATCCTATAATGACTGTTTTCCGTCCCATAGCCAGTATGACCACTGCTTTGTTTACCGGAATTACAGAAAACATCATTGGTGAAAGAAGAACTGCAAAAAAATCATTTTCACAATCTCCCGATGGTTCAATTGCTTTGATGCAGGCACCTTCATGCAATGATTCATCCTGCTCATGTAATTCGGATATGGCTACAGTTGAGGATGCTTCGGTATTGACCAAAATAAAGGAATCTCTGAGATATTCTTTTGTAGAGTTGCTTGGAGATATTTCTGGATGGCTGATTGTTGGCATACTGATAGCAGGAGTAATATCTTATGCAATACCTGATGAACTGGTAGGTGACTATCTTGGAGGAGGAGTTTTCTCCATGCTACTGATGCTGGTAGTAGGTATTCCACTGTACATATGTGCAACAGCCTCAACTCCTCTTGCCGCTGCTCTGGTGGCAAAGGGAATGAGTCCGGGTACTGCTTTTGTATTTCTACTTGCCGGTCCTGCTACCAATGCAGCAACTATTACTATGGTGACAAAGTTTCTGGGTAAAAGAAGTGCGGCTATATATCTTTCCATGATTGCCATCTGCTCTCTTGCATTTGGTTTACTACTGGATGCTATCTATTTCAGATTGGGCATTGAAGCATCGTCTATTGCAGGAACTGCAAGTGAGGTACTGGATCCATGGATAAAAACAGGGTTTGCACTAATGCTGATTCCTTTTATCATCAATGGTATCTATAAGCAAAGAAAACAGAAGAAAGCTTGAACTTTAATGTTTTCTATGGAGTTCTCTTGAGAGTATCTCCGTCATTTTTTCTTTGAACTCATCAATTACGATGTCTGACTGTTCTTCATGCATCTGTTTTCTACTTGTTTCGTCTAAAGTTTCCGGCTCTGAATCATCCTGGGTGGGAATTGCTACTATCTTCCCCAGAGTGTCACCGTTTTTTATTTTGCCGTTCTCCCACGAAAAATCATTTTTATTTCTCATGATTTTCTTCCTAAATGGAACAACAAATATCGACTTTTTATTGCAAGACTAAATTGTTATTCTAACTTTTAACCATCCATATATATGGGCTGAAAGTATATACGGCTTTTGAAAGGTTGATTCTTCAATCCTGGCCTTCTTCTTGCCTTTTTTTGTCTATTCCGATGAGTACTTCCGTTGACTTGACTATCGCAAATACATTATCGCCTTCTTTTATATCGAGCCTTTCCACTGCCTCTGAAGTTATAACTGATGTGAGTGCTGATGGGTTAATCTCCAGTCTGACCTTTGCCACAAGTCCATCTTTCTCAACCTTGATAACCTTTGCAGGGATTTTGTTGCGTGCTGAGATTACAAGTCCCAGATTTTCCCAGGAACCTTCATCTTCCATTGTATTGTTAATGAATTTCCTGTTCATTTCGTATTCCCTGATGAGCCTTCGTCCTTCTTCGGTAAGAAATGTTCCCTGGTTTTTCCCTCCCCTTACGGTTGTGACCACATCCTTACCAAGCCTTTCACTTATTTTATTCAGGACGTTCCATGCATGTTTGTAGGAGATGTCCATTTTCATGCAGGCTTTTCTTAGTGATTTTTCCTCGTCTATAGTTTTGAGAAGTTCTACCTTGCCTTCACCGATAATTGGTTCTCCGTCTTCTGCAAGCCATACCTTTGTTTTTGTTTCCATGCTAATCTTCCTGTCACTCAAGATCTGTTTCCTCAAATATGAACAGCTCATCAATTGTGGTTTCCAGTGTTTTTGCTACTTTATATGCAAGTTTTAGTGAGGGATTATATTTCCCTTTTTCCAAAAAACCGATTGTTTCCCTCCGGACACCAACTTTGTTTGCAAGGTCTTCCTGAGTCAGGTCATATCTGGCCCGAAGTTCCTTGATTCTTGTTTTCATTTGACCATTCCTTTGAAGCTGTTTATTCAACATCTCCTTGCCTGAAAAGGTACCACTGGATTCCCTTTGCTGTAATTATCATGGTAAACATCAGTATCCCAAGTACATGCTTAACATTCATCCGGATAAGCTCTAATTCATCAACCCAGAACAAAAGGGCTATTACCATTAGAGTGATAAACCAGGAATATGAGAGCCCGTAAGCACCTATTTTCACAGTCCTTTCATCTTTTACGGGTCCATCCCTGTATCTCCTTGCTCTCCATAAAGTAACAAAGATGATTATGGCTCCTATATTTATCAGAGATATACCTGCTTGCTGGTAATTTTGAATGACTGTTACCAGTGTAACTCCTGCTAATATTATTATTGCTCCAAGTGTATAGCTCATTTTGATGTATTTTTCTAATTTATCCATATCATTCATTCCTATCTAATTCTAACATAATGTTAGATATTAATCTTATTATGTTAATTATATCTAACATATACTATTTGAAACTTTGTTCTAACCACATATCTGGAAAATTATTTATAATGTAATTCGCCCATATAACAGTGTAAATAGCTCTGATTACAACCATTAGAACAGGTGGGAATGATGAAAATAAATGTGATCTTTTACAGTTTGTACGGGCACAACTACAAGATGGCTCAGGCTGTTGCCGAAGGAGCCAGTGAAGTAGAAGGCGCAGAAGTCGGACTTTTTCAGGTACAGGAAACCTTCACTCCTGAGATTCTGGAAAAAATGGGAGCCACAGAATCCAAAAAGAGTTTTGAACACATCCCTGTTGCAACAGTTGATAATCTCACAGAAGCAGATGCCATTATCTTTGGAACTCCAACAAGATTTGGCATGATGGCTGCACAGATGCGTGCTTTTCTTGACAGAACAGGAGGCATCTGGTCAAAGGGTGAGCTAATCGGCAAGGTGGGTAGTGTTTTCACATCCAGTAGCACACAGCATGGTGGGCAGGAAGCGACAATACTGAGTTTCCACACGACACTGCTGCATCATGGGATGGTAATAGTTGGTGTCCCATATTCAGAAACAAGACAGTCAACTCTTGATGAGATCACAGGCGGCAGTCCTTATGGTGCTTCTACGATTGCTGGTGGCGGCCCGGATACCAGACAGCCGAGTGAGAATGAGCTTGGGATTGCAAGGTTCCAGGGCAGGCATGTTGCTGAGATTGCGAAGAAGCTGGTTGGAGTCTAACTATATTTGAATTTGATTGATTTTTCATATTCCATTTTTGCACTTTCCTATATTTTGATTACCAAAATGCATCGATGCATATAACTTCGAACATCTTTGAAGTTTAAGCAAAGTATATACAGTCCCACTCCCAAACTCTGTACTAAGAAACAAAATACTCTCTTAGTTTGGAGTGGTTAAAATTGAACTTAAAAGGGAAAAAAACAGGCTCTTTAATAGTTATAGTATCGTTGTTTGCAGTGATTATTGCAGTGATTATTTCAGGTTGTATTGGGGGTAGTGATGACCTTGCTTCCAATATAGCCGGGCAATGTGGTGGTCAGGTGGCTTCATCCGGTGATGAGTTCCTGATACTCGCACCTAAAATGCTCTTTTCAGGCGGTGAAAGCTCCGTCACCATGGCAGCTTTCTCAGAAAACCAACCGGTTGAACGATGCGTGGAATATACGCTAACAGATTCCAATAGCAATGAAATATCTCTTGTTCAGGCATCAACTTCAGATTCAGGAAATGTGGTAGCATCCTTTGAAGTACCTGATGTTGAAGAAGGCACTTACACACTCACTGCAAAGCCCACAGGTTATGACACTGAATTTGAGGCAACAGTGGAAGTGGTAAATAATAATCCTCTTTTCATAGAAACTGACAAACCCATCTACAAACCGGGACAGACAATCCACGGAAGAATTCTCTCCCTGAACAACAACCTTGTACCTGTTCAGGAGGACATTACCGTTGAGATCACAGATTCCAAAGGTATCAAGGTTTTCAAGAAAGAACTGAAATCCAATGAGTATGGTGTCGCTTCCTTTGACCTTCCTCTTGCATCGGAACTTAACCTCGGTACATGGAAAGTAACTGCAACAGCAGGTGATTCCTCATCCATGGTCGACATCCAGGTAGATAAATACGTACTTCCGAAGTTCGATGTTTCACTGGAAACACCACAAGAGTGGTTCCTTGTATCTGACGAGATAACAGGTACTGTTTCAGCCAACTATTTCTTTGGAAAAGAGGTTGAAGGAGATGTGCTTGTTGAAGCCTCACGTTATGTGGGTGAATGGGAGCAGTACGCAACTTTCTCCGGTACACTTAAGAACGGTTCAGTTGAGTTCGAACTTCCTGAAGTTGAATATGCAGCCGGAACATACGGGGCAGGTGGTCAGGCAAGTCTGATGCTTAACGTGACTGTCACAGACACGGGCAACCACAGTGAGAGCACAAATAAATTACTTACTATATCCCAATCACCTCTTGTTATCCAGCTGATCCCTGAATCAAGTACTATCAAACCTGGAATGCCACTTCAGGTGCTTGTAGTTACACAAGACCCCGGAGGTAATCCTGTTGATACTGAAGTCTCTGTAGAGGCAAGGCTCAGTGATGATTCTTACGAATCCACAAACGACGAGTTCACCGTGAGCACTGATGGAGGTGTTGCAATGATCGAACTGGAAATTCCTGTAAACAGTACAAGACTGGACATATCAGCTCATGCAGATGATGTCTGGGCAAATGAGGAGTTGAATGCAGCTTATTCTCCAAGTGCCAGTTTCATTCATATAACTCAGACAAGTGAAGGAGTGCCCGAAGTTGGAGATACGATTTCCTTCCATGTTTATTCCACAAATCCGGGAACTGTTTACTATGATGTATTTGCAAACGGCAGGACAGTCTACTCAGCTACCAGTGATGAGAGTGATATCAATATACCTGTAACCCCGCAGATGAGTCCGCAGGCAAAGATTGTTGTTTACATGATAAATCCCAACAGTGAGGTATCCGTGGATGTGCTTCCATTTGATGTGGAATTCTCTACACGGGTGGACCTTTCAAGCTCCTTTGACACGGAAACCGCTGAACCCGGGGAGAATGTAACAGTTGGCTTTGATGCCGGCACCAGATCAATGATCGGATTTTCAATTGTCGATGAGTCCGTATATGCACTCAGCGAAGGCAGGTTCAATCTCAAGCAGGTATTCGATGAACTGGAAAAGCGTTTCATGGAGCCAATGGCTGAATCACATCCATACTGGTATCAGGAGGGTGCTTATGATATCATCGACAATGCCGGTATGGTTGTCATGGCATCTCCCGGAATCGAAGTACCTCGCGCGGAGGTTGAAGAGTTCGAGGTTGTTGCTTTTGCAGGTGCTGTGGACAAGGCCATGGATGGTATAGTAATGGAAGAAGAAGCTGTGGAAGAAGTTGCTGAAATGCCTATGATGGAAGAACCAACCGATTCCGCAGAAGGCGACGATGGTGGGGAACTTGCGGAAGTACAGCGTGTACGTCAGTTCTTCCCGGAGACGTGGGTATGGATGCCTGAACTTCTAACAGATGATGCAGGCCTTGCAAGCCTTGACCTGACAGCACCGGATAGTATCACCACATGGAGACTTCATGCAGTATCTTCAAGTCCGGAAGGAATCGGGATTTCCGAATCCAGCCTGACGGTGTTCCAGGACTTCTTTGTTGATCCTGACCTTCCATATTCAGTTACAAGGGGAGAACAGTTTCCTGTACAGGTGCAGGTCTATAATTATCTTGATGATGAACAGGATGTCAAATTGACTCTCTCACAGGCAGACTGGTTTGACATAATTGGTGACGATGTGCAGACAGTTACAGTGGATGCAAATGGTGTGGGATATGCCAGTTTCACAATCAGTCCAACAGAGGTTGGAAAACAAGTCGTTGAGATAACAGGCCAGACCACAGAGAGGGCCGATGCGGTGAGAAAGGCCATCATTGTTGAAGCTGAAGGTGCAACCCGTGAGGTAGTTGACAACGGAGTGCTCAGCAACGGTTCTGTAGAACTTGATGCAACACTGCCTGCAGACATTGTTCCTGATTCAGAGATGATCCTTGTGAGCTTTACCCCGAGTATTGTTGCACAGAGTATAAACGGAGTGGATGACCTGCTTGGCATGCCTTACGGATGCGGTGAGCAGAATATGATGCTGTTCTCCACTGACGTTGAGGTATTGCGCTACCTGAAAGCAACAGGTCAGGATAATCCTGAAGTGAGGGCAAAAGCTGAGATGTACATAATCACAGGTTACCAGCGTGAACTGACATACCGCCACAGCGATGGTTCTTTCTCAGCATTCGGTGAGAGTGATGAAAGTGGCAGCCTCTGGCTGACTTCATTCGTGCTTTCACAGTTCAGTGGTGCAAGAGATGTTACAACAATTGACGAGAATATTCTTTCCGAGTCTGCTGATTGGATAGAGTCCCACCAGCTGGAAGATGGTTCGTGGGAGCCTGTCGGGTTTGTTATTCACCAGGACATGATGGGTGGTGTCAGCGGAACTTACGCACTGACAGCATACATAACCCTCGCACTGGAAGAATATGGTTCCGCAAGTCCTGATGTCATGCAAAAAGCCCAGACATATCTTGAGGACAATCTTGCAAGCCAGGATGATCCGTATGCTCTGGCAATCGGAACTCTTGCATTGCAAAAAATTAACAGCTCCATGGCAGATGAAGCTTTGACAGAGCTGCTGGCAATCTCAAAAAAGGACGATGACGGCACTTACTGGGGTTATGGTGATGGCGCGGTTCCTGCCCCACATGAAGATTACGGATATGGTTACATGGCTCCATCCAGCAAGAATGTGGAAACAACAGCCTATGCGACCCTTGCTCTCATTGAGGCAAACAACCCGACTGCAACATCTTCCCTGAAGTGGATAGCTGCACAGCGTAATTCCAACGGAGGATTCTCCAGTACCCAGGATACTGTCATGGCCTTCAGGGCACTGATGGGTGCAGCAGCTTCTGCAGGAAGGGATATTGATGCAACGGTGCATGTGATTGCAGATGACACTGAGATCAAGTCGGTTGAAGTGAATCAGCAGAACTTCGATGTCGTCCAGATAATCGAAATTCCTGATGGTGTATCAGATGTCAGGCTTTCCCTCGAAGGCATAGGCGACCTGAATTATCAGCTTGTCAGGCGTTTTAATGTCATTCTCCCGGATGTAATTGAACAGAATGAGATTGAACTTGATGTAGAGTATGATTCAACTGATGTTTCAGTTAATGATGTTGTAACAGTGAATGCTCATATCAAGTACAATGGAATCACTGGCATCGATGGCACTACAAGTTCCAGCGGAATGATGATAGTTGACCTTGCGGTTCCAACCGGTTTCAGTCCTGTAGCATCAAGTCTTGAAGCAACAAAAGCATCTGAGGAAAAGATAACCAGATACGAGATTGCCGGAAGGAAAGTAATCTTCTATATCGATGATATGCAGCCTGGTGAGGAACTGGATCTCAGTATGCAGGTGCAGGCAAAGTTCCCTGTGAAAGCGATTGTGTCAGAAAGTAAGGCTTACTCGTACTATAACCCAGAGGTTGTGGCTGAAGCAAAGGGAATGAATGTGACTGTAGTTTGAATGAGGATTATATCATAATCTTCATTTTTACAACACCTTTATCTTTTTCAAAATTAATGATTCATCCATGTCTGTAAAGTACCAGAATGTTGTTCCGTGGTGACGCTCTTTTCCGGAATATGTTGATATGTTCGATCTGACAGATGAAGACCTGAACAAAACCATTCTGGGATGTGGTGACGGTCCTGCAAGTTTTGATTATGAAATGACACGACAGGGGAAGTCGGTAGTTTCAGTTGACCCGATTTATAATCAGAACCGGGAATCTGTCAGAAATAGAATTGATGAAAGCTATGTAGAAGTTCTGGAACAGGCCCGGGAAAATCAGGAATAATTAATCCGGGGGAACATTTCTTCGGCTGAAGAACTGGGCAAGATCCGAATGACTTCCAGAAAATACATACATCTGGATGAAATTATAAGTTGGTTAGCTTCACAGGGTTATGTTGTCAGTGAGGAAAAAGTGAACTATGAGTTTCATAAGGGTGGAAATACGATGTTGAAAATTATCCGTGTGTAGTTTCTTCTAATTTCAGCGATGCAAAACACAAAAATACTAACAACCCGATATTTTGCAGCACCAATTTTGTGTGAATTATCATGAGTAAAATAACCCCTGCCATGAAACAGTATTATGCAGCCAAGGAAGAGCATAAGGACGCCCTCATATTCTTCAGGATGGGGGATTTTTACGAGTCATTCGGAGAGGATGCCAAAACAATTGCTCAGGAACTTGAGATCACCCTGACAACCCGTGGAAAGAGCAAGGACGGTGAAAAGATGCCACTTGCAGGCATCCCTTATCATGCAATTGACAACTATCTTCCCCGACTTATTAAAAAGGGATATAAAGTTGCCATATGCGAGCAGCTTGAGGATCCTAAGAAAGCCAAAGGCGTTGTGAAAAGAGGGGTTGTAAGAGTTGTAACTCCCGGAACTGCAATGGATTCCTCCATGTTTGCCGACTCGTCAAACAACTATCTCATGGCAATTTATGGCGAAAAGGAAGAATATGGTCTCTCATTTCTTGACATATCAACAGGAGAGTTCCTGACAACCCAGTTCAAGGACACCGTTCCTTATGATCGAATCGCCAGTGAGGTTGCACGCATGGGGCCTTCGGAATGTATTTTGCCACCATCACTTATTGAGGATTCACATCTCACAGAGCGCCTGAAAGAGCTTAAGATCATTATTCATGAATTTGACGAGGACGCATTTGACCTGAAAATTGCTGAAAAGATACTTCAGGAACATTTCAATGTTTCAACCCTTGAAGGCATGGGGTGCAGTGAACTCCATCGCGCAGTTTCATCTGCAGGCGCCGCATTAAAATATGCCACGGATACCCAGATGAGAGAACTTTCACAGGTGCAGTCGCTGAAGACTTATTTTGATTCGGAGTTCATGGTACTTGATGCAATTACTCTGAGGAACCTTGAAATTGTGAAGAACGTAAGAGGTGAGGGCAATGATTCTTCTCTCATCGGAGTACTTGATGATACTAAAACACCGATGGGAAGACGACAGCTCCAGAAATGGCTGCTGAAACCTCTGGTATCTGTTGATGCTATTAATGACCGTCTGGACGCTGTTGCCTGGCTTAGCGATAACACACTTATTCGTTTTGATATTCGTTCTCATCTGTCCTATGTGAAGGACATGGAAAGGCTTGTAGGTAGGGTCATGTACGGTAACTCCAATGCTAGGGACCTTGTGTCATTGAAGAAATCCCTTGAATCCGTTCCTCTTTTACTTGAATCTCTAAGCGGGTGTAAGGATGTGAATTTGCTGAACAGCACTGCATCACAACTTTCATCTTTTGAGGAACTGAATGAACTTGCAAAGCTGATAGACAGTGCCATTGTTGAGGAACCACCTCTCAGTGTCAGGGATGGAGGAATGATAAAACCAGGATACAATGAGCAGCTTGATGAGCTGTTCGATCTGTCAAAGAACGGTAAACAATGGATAGCGAAGTTCCAGCAGAAAGAACGTGACAGGACTGGCATAAAATCCCTGAAAGTTGGTTACAACAAGGTATTTGGATACTACCTTGAGGTCACAAAGGCCAACATTTCCCAGGTCCCTGATGATTATATCAGGAAGCAGACAATGACCAACGCTGAGAGATTCTACACTCCTGAACTCAAGGAACGTGAGAGTGCCATACTCTCGGCTGATGAGAAAATGGTGGCTCTTGAATATGAACTGCTCAGTGAACTTAACTCTATTGTAGCATCTCATTCAAGACAGCTACAGGAAACTGCTGCCCTGATCGGGACACTGGATGTGCTTTCTAACCTTGCAGAAGTTGCTGCCAATAATAATTACGTAAGGCCTGCGATGACTCCTGACTGCAGGTTGCTTATCAGGGATGGCAGGCATCCTGTGGTGGAGAACACAGTTCCTGGCGGTTTTGTTCCAAACGACACCGAAATGGATTGCACTGAAAACCAGTTCCAGCTAATCACCGGACCCAACATGGCAGGTAAATCCACATATATGAGGCAGATCGCCATGATAGTCATAATGGCTCAGGCAGGTTCCTTTGTACCTGCATCCTATGCTTCCATAGGAATTGTGGACAGGGTCTTTACAAGGGTCGGTGCTTTCGATGACCTTGCAAGTGGTCAGAGTACATTCATGGTGGAAATGGTTGAACTTGCCAATATCCTGAACAATGCAACTCCAAAAAGCCTGGTGTTGCTGGATGAGATAGGCAGGGGTACCAGCACCTATGATGGTTACAGCATCGCAAAGGCAGTTGTTGAGTATATTCACAATAAAGGGCGCGTGGGTGTTAGGTCACTTTTTGCCACGCACTACCATCAGCTTACTGAAGTTGCAGCCAAGCTCAAGAGAGTAAGGAACTACCACATCGCTGTAAAGGAGGAAGGCGATGATCTTGTATTCCTGCGTAAGATCGTTCCGGGCGCAACGGACAGAAGTTATGGTATCCATGTCGCAAGGATAGCAGGTGTTCCGCATGCTGTCACATCAAGGGCTAAAGAGATCCTTGAGGACATCGAGGATGAGTGCATGCTTAGTGAAGAGGACCGCAAAGGCAGTAAAAAGAAACAGCGTAGCAGTGCTAAGTATACTCAGGTCGTACTGTTCGATCAGGAAGCGACTTACAGTGAAAGCGCGCCTGATCCGGTTGTCGAAGAGCTTAAAAAATTAGATATAAATTCAATGACTCCAATTGAGGCTCTGAACAAATTAAATGAGATAAAAGGTAAACTTTCATAGATACAAAATGCATCTCTTTAGTTTATTGTACTATCCTTTTTATCTTTTTATTGGTGGTTTCCTGAGCCAAGGCCTTGTTTTTGTAGAATCATCCACGCAATCAGTACGAGAACTCCGCAAACGAGAGTGATGGTTCCCAGTATCTGCATACGTTCCATCCATTCCTGTGATACCAGCCACATTCCAACTGCACCCAGGGTGAAATATGTGAATATAAGTAAAGAAGATGCAGCACCTGCATCCTTGTGTACCTGTTCAAGTACAAGGTGGTTGCTTGGTGGTCTGCTGATGCCTATGGAATATGTGATTAAAGCCATTGGGAGTGCAAAGGTCCATGGGCTATAATGTCCGATTATAAGAATAAATGCTGCTCCAACAGCTATTCCTGCAAAACCACCTGTCATAAGATGCTTTGGATTTATTCGGTCGGTTAATTTGAGGCATGACATGGATCCTGCCATAAGTGCAAGGGCGTTGAAGGCGAAGAAGTAACTGAAAGTCTGCTCTGTCATGCCAAATCCATTGATGTACAGGACTGAGGATCCGGCAATGAAACTGTATAAGGGTAAAAGGCTTACTGACATCACAAGGACCATTACAATATAGTTCCTGTTAAGCAGGAGATCTACGTAGGAATGCATGACCTTTGATATGTGAGCCTTTGATGGCTCTTTCAATGTTTCAGGTGTTCGGATAACTCCCAGAAGTCCTATCATCCCCATTGCTCCCTGGGCGATGAATATCCAGTGCCATGTCATATATGCAAGTATCCATCCTCCGACAATTGGGGCAAACATGGGGGCAAGTGCCATGATTATGGCTATATATGCAAGTATCCTCTGTCTCTCATTACCTGAAAAGATATCCTTGGTCATTGCCATGGACAGGGATGCACTGGCGGCTGCTCCTGCTGCCTGAAGTATGCGGAAAGCTATCAATGAATTTACACTACTGGCAAGGGCACAGAGTATACTGGCAATTATGTAAAGCACTATACCGGCTATCAGGGGTTTTTTACGTCCGTACCTGTCTGATATGGGTCCGTAAAAAAGAAGTGAGAATCCGTAGGTTACGAAGAAACCTATTAGTATCAGGTTGACAACTGACAGTGGCCTGTCCCATAAAACCGCAAGTGATGGAATAGCAGGCAATATCATGTCAGTGGAAAATGCGGGAAAAGCTGTCAAAAGAGCTAATAAAGGAACTATGTTTTTTAGTTTACCGGAATTATCCATGTAAAGCCTTCTTATTTGATGTTCCTTTCAGATAGCATGAAATGATATAATTCTATTGTTCATTATTCATATCTTTTCATCTGGATTTAATAATAATAGTAGGTAGTAGTTAGGAGTTTTCCAACGAAAAAACAAAAATACTAACAACAAGATATTTTTGCCGCAAAGGGTTAGATATTGGAATATACTTTTTATACTTGTCGTGGACAGGAAGAGGAAAATGACAGAGAAATCATGTGACATGAGGAGTTCTAAAATACAATTGCTGGATGAGTCCACAATCAACAAAATAGCAGCAGGAGAAGTTATTGAACGTCCCGCTTCGGTGGTCAAGGAGCTTATTGAAAACTCCATTGACGCTTATGCAACCGATGTTCGAGTGGAAATAGGGGGGTATGGCACGAAAAGCATGTTAATTGTTGACAATGGGATTGGTATGAGCCATATGGACGCTTCGCTTGCTTTCAAAAAGCATGCCACCAGCAAAATAAGCAATATAGACGATCTCAATCACATTCTGACAATGGGTTTTCGTGGTGAAGCTCTTGCATCTATTGCTTCGGTGGCAAAGGTTGAACTGACCACCCGGCAGGAAGGAGATATTGAGGGGACCAGGGTAGTTGTTGACAGTACGGGTGTCAAAAACATAAGTTCTGCAGGCACAGCAGTAGGCACCAGCATCCTTGTAAATGATCTATTCTACAGTACTCCTGCACGTAAGAAGTATCTGAAGAGTGCAAGGACAGAGATTGCACACATTGTTGATGTGGTGTCAAGAAATTGTCTTGCTCACCCCGATGTTTCGTTTACTCTGGTGATAGACGGGAAAGTTACACTGAAATCTCCGGCATCTGCAAAAATGCTGGATAGCATTGTTCACCTTTATGGTGCTGATGTTGCACGCTCCCTTGTTCCACTGGAATATGAATCTGATCTTATCACTATTTCCGGCTATATCTCAAAGCCGGAATTAACACGAAGTGGAAAAGACCTGCAGGTCTTTTTGATCAATGACAGGCCTGTTTTCTCTAAACAGCTAAGTAACGCCGTAAGGCTGGGTTACTATACACTGCTTCCAAAAGGCCGCTATCCTGCAGCCTTTCTGACCTTTACAATCGATCCTGTGAATCTTGATGTGAATGTACATCCTGCAAAGCGTGAAGTACGTCTGAGTCACGAGAAAGAGATTGAGAGGATGATCATTTCTGCAGTGGAAGATGCTCTTGGAAAGGAGTCACTTGTTCCTGAGGTTCAGGTTAAGAAGAAGGATGTTCCGCTTCAATCACGCTTTTATGAATCTAAAGTAGAACCAGACACCAGTGATTCTGAAAGTCCAGAGGACTTATCGGCTTCACAAGACAAACCATTTCTGGATACCAGCCCTGAAACGAGGTTAAAGGCTGCAGTCATCAAAGAAGAAAAGGAACCGTATCATTATCCTGCAAAGGATACTTATCGCCGTCTGAAGAAAAGTGAACGATTGCAGATGAATGTGACTTCCGATGAAGTGCCGGAGCTCAGTACGACATTCAGTCCTTCGGATGTGAAGGTTTACGGTCAGCATTCAGACCTTTATATAATCTGCGAAATGGATGGAAAACTCATACTCATTGATCAGCACGCTGCTCATGAGCGTATAATGTATGAACAGGTTCTGAGACAACAGGATATGAGCTGGCAGGAACTTATAACTCCGGTGACACTTGACCTTGGCCAGAAGGAGAAAGCTATTATTGAGGAGTTTATTCCACAACTTGAGGAAATGGGTTTTTCCATCTCTGAGTTTGGTCCTAAAAGCTATGTTGTAACAACAGTTCCCAGCATTTTTGGAAAGCTGGAGGATACTGATGTTATTCATGATATAATCTCAGACCTTCTTTCAGTTGGCAGAGTTAAGGAGGATACTGAGCGCTATGACCTTCTGTGCAGTACCATGGCATGCAGGGCAGCTATCAAAGCAGGTGCTGTGTGCAACACAAAACAGATGGAAGAACTCATACGTCAACTCATGAACTGCAACAATCCTTACACATGTCCGCATGGCCGTCCAACTATGATTTCTTTCACAATGGACGAGCTGGCAAAGCTCTTCAAAAGGACTGGATAGAGTCGGTAGATTTTAAAAGTATTACTTACAATTGACCTGAGATGATTGACCCGGTAAACAAATCCAAGATCCCAGAAGAATGGCTGGATCGCTCAAAAATGCCACGTGAAGAGCTTGAAGAAGGTATTAAGAACGGAACCCTTGTAGTTCTTAGCGATGGTTCTGTACTAAAGAGGGGATATACTACCGGAACTACCGCAGCACTGGCTGCAAAAGCATCTGTAATGTCTCTTTCAGGGGAAGTGACACATGTTTCCGTACCAACTCCCGTGGGACTACGTGCGGAAATGGATGTAAAGGGCGATAGAGGTCATGCTGTTGCAGTGAAAATGAATAATGATCATGAATCTGATATTACAAGAGGACTTGAGTTTGTTGCCGATGCTAGAGAGGCGGAAGGCATCACTGTTTATGCCGGTGAAGGTATTGGAATTGTTACCCGAAGCGGACTCGAATCTAAAAAAGGACACCCTGCTATAAATCCACGTCCCATGGAGCAGATCAAAGCTTCTATTGCCGAAGCTGTTGAGGAACTTGGACTTAAAGGAGCTGAAGTTACTATTTATCTTCCGAAGGGCAAGGAAATTGCAAAGCAGACTTTAAACAGTCGAATTGGAGTTATTGATGGAATTTCAATTCTTGGAACAACTGGTTTTGTAGAGCCATGGAACGACCATCTTGGTGAAATGAAAGGTGATCTAATAAGGTGTTCTGATAAGGTTGTACTCACAACAGGAAGAATTGGTATAAGGTACTCAACCATGCTTTTCCCTGACCATACCGTTGTGCTTGCAGGAAGTCGAATATCTGAAGCCCTTGAATCCGCACATGGTGATGTGGTTATCTGTGGACTTCCAGGTCTTGTTCTGAAATGGGGTAATCCTGATATGTTGAAGGACAGCGGCTTTGCCACAGTAGTAGAGATGCTTGAGCTTGATCCTGAAAATGATCGTCTTAAACAGGCTTTTAATATGGCTGTTGATAGGGGTAATGGTGCCCGTATTGTAGTTGTTGACAGGGATGGCACTGTGTTGATGGACAGTGGTGAGTAATTATGATTGTAGTGGGCGTTGGTGTCGGTCCGAATATGTTGACGCAGGAAGCGATAGAAGTAATCAGCAATGCTCCTGTTGTCTATGGTTCAAAGCGCTCCATTGAAATTGCAGAACGGTTCATCAAATGCAAAGCTAATTTAATTAAAGATTATAAAAGTCTCCATCTTTTACCGGAGGGTGCGGTTATTCTTTCCACTGGTGACCCAATGTTTTCAGGACTTGGCAAGTTTGCCACGAGCAAGGACAGGATTGTTACGGGTGTATCGTCCATACAGGCAGCATGTGCTCGTTTCCATGTGGATATGTCTACATTGGCAATAATCACTGCACATGGCAGGGATCCGGCTCCTGCAAAAGAGGCTTTGATCAGGGAAGTAGGTCTCGGAAAAAATATTTTCCTGCTTCCTGCTGGTAATTTTGGTGTAAAGGAAGTTGCATCATTACTCCATGAAATGGGTGTAAGCGCTAAGCTGCATATCTATGAGGACATTGGTTATCCTGATGAACGTGCTGTAAGTGGTACTATAGACGAACCACCTGAGAATAAGTCAGATATGTATTGCATTTTGGTTGTGCTTTAAGTTCTTCAAATTCATTTTTTTATCATAAATCAATTTATTATGTTTTTGTTTATGCCATAGTTTTATCATTGTTGTTGTATCTTTTAAAGGGGGTTTTTGATGATACAATTTATGGTCTATGTAAATTAGTGTTCTCTGAATATCTATGGTTGTTATCCTATGTGAAAACAGTATTAATCTTATGTGTGAATCGTTATGTTTATGTACCATAACATATTACACTTTGTATCCAAATCAACTTTAGTTGTTTAAACTATTTGACTTAATTTAGTTGATCAGGTATGGTTTATAGATAATTATGGTGACAAAATGGAAGGTGACAAATAATGCATGTATTTGAGGGTTTCTTACCATCACCCTGGTGGCAGTTATGGTTTGTATTCTCTATTCCGGTTATATTGTATGGAATGTACAAACTGAATAAACTTGTAAGCGAAAGAAGGGAAGTTGTACCTCTGCTGGCAGTGGCTGGTGCCTTCATATTCGTTCTCTCATCTCTTAAACTTCCTTCAGTAACAGGAAGTTCTTCACATCCGACCGGTACAGGAATGGCAGCCATTCTCTTTGGCCCTGCAATCACAGCTGTGCTCGGTGTAATTGTTCTTCTTTATCAGGCTCTTTTCCTGGCGCACGGTGGGATCACCACACTTGGTGCAAACACTGCATCAATGGCGATCATTGGTCCTCTTGTTGCTTATCTTTTCTACAGGGCAGCAGCAAAGTCAGGTATGAACTTTTATCTTAATGTTTTCCTTGCGACTGCGATTGCAGATTGGGTGACATATGTGGTAACTTCGGCACAACTGGCGCTGGCCTTCCCTTCGGCAGAAGGTGGGATATTGGGATCATTTACAGCATTTGCAACAGTATTTGCAACAACGCAGGTTCCACTTGCAATAATGGAAGGTGCTCTTACAGCTCTTATCATGAAGTATGTTGTACAGATAAAGAGCGATGTCCTGGTTGATCTTGATGTACTCACTACAAGCGCAGTGACAAAACTCAAGGAGGCAATGGAATGAAGCTGGAATATCTGGTAGCTATTGTTGTTATCTTATTCGCTGCTCAGTTCTTTTATGGTGTAGCAGCACATCCTGACTCCGAATTCGGTGGTGCAGACGGTGCAGCAGAAGATGTGATCACTGAAATCAATCCAGACTACGAGCCATGGTTTGCAGGAATTGGCTTTGAACCACCTGGTGGCGAAACAGAAAGTCTGCTCTTTGCACTTCAGGCTGCATTCGGTGCAATTGTAATTGGGTACACCATTGGCTACTATAAAGGCAAAGGTGATAGTAATTAATCTTTGACGTGCTTCTCTTAAGAGGCACGTTTCTCTTTTCATTTCCAGTATGGTTTTTTGGAAACAATTTCTTTTGAGTTAATATGCTTGTTTTCAAAGTGATTTATTCAGATTGATTTATTCATCTTTTTTTATTAGTATGCTTGTAAGCTTTAAACTAAACAACGAAATGCTTATGTATAAAGCTCTATATCGTAATTCATTAAACTTGTACAGCTATTATTTAAACAATTTGTATTGTTTTATAATTGGTTTGATCTAAAAATGGCACATATACTTGATGACTATGCGGTACTGAGTCCGCTCAGGTACAAAAACAACTGGCTTAAAATAGCTATTGTGACTTTTGGCCTACTTGCGGGCGTATCTTCCAATTCTCCGCTGGTGCCCTTTCTTATAGCGATTTGTATGAGTTTTGCAACTCTTTACTTTGCAAAGGTTCCTGCATCCTTCTATTTTAGGATACTTGCAGCTCCTGCTGGTTTTGTTATAGTCAGCGTGGTCATAATTGCATTCTTCTTTGGTGAAGGTGCCAAATTATTCTCTTTTGATGTATTTGGTCTTACTCTTGGAGTCAGTAAAGCGGGTCTTGATATGGCTCTTTTAGTTTTTGCACGCACACTTGGCGGTATGTCATGTCTGTTCTTTCTTTCTCTTACAACACCTATGATAGAGCTTTTTTCAGTTCTTAAAGCAACTAAACTTCCAGATTCATTCCTGGAGATAGCTATGATGATGTATCGTTACATCTTCGTTTTTCTTGATGTTGCAGTAGGTGTGAAGTATGCCCAATCTGTAAGGCTTGGTTATAAGGATTTTAAGACCTCTTTCAGGTCAATGGTTATGCTGGGAACAAATCTTTTTATTCGTTCATGGGAGCAGGGTGAGAAGATTTACGTCTCCATGAATGCGCGTTGTTATGATGGAAAATTGATACTGCTGGATGATAAAAGACCTGTGGAAATGCCTGAATTAATGTTGACCCTTGCTTATTTTGCATTGGTGGTGCTGACTTTTTACTTTACCCGGACTGTGTCCGTTCTTTGAGGTGAGATATTGGTTATATTAGAAACAAAACATCTTAGTTTTTCCTATCCAGATGGCACTCTTGCCCTTGATAATATTAGTGTTGTCATTGAGAAAGGTAAAAAAATAGCCTTTGTCGGACGCAATGGTTCCGGAAAATCAACATTGTTTCTATCAATGAACGGAACTCACCGTCCTAAAAAGGGTGAAATACTCTTTCATGGAAAACCCATGAAATATGATTCAAAATCCCTGAGGGAGATCAGAAAGAACATCGGTATTGTTTTTCAGAATTCAGATGATCAGATATTTGCTCCTACTATTTACCAGGATGTTGCATTCGGACCAACAAACCTTGGTTATTCAAAAGATAAGGTTGAAGATATTGTTAATAAGACGCTTGAATATGTGGGCCTGACACACCTTAAGGACAAACCTCCTCATCATTTAAGTGGCGGTCAGAAAAAGAGAGTGGCTATTGCTGGAATTGTTGCAATGGACCCTGAGGTTATCATTCTTGACGAGCCACTTGCAAATCTGGATCCTGTGGGTGCTGATGAGGTAATGGACCTGCTCAATGAGCTGAACTATTTTGGTAAAACAATCATTATTTCAACACATGATGTGAATCTGGCATATGGATGGGCAGATTATGTTTTTTTAATGAATGAGCATAAAGTGATCAGTGAAGGTACTCCTGAAGCCATCTTCATGCATGATGATAATTTGAAAGCTGCTTACCTCAGAAGACCCGTTACTCTTGAGATCTACGAAGAGATCAAACGAAGAGGTCTTGTAAAGCCACAGTGTTGTCCTCGTGATATTCCTGATCTTGTTCATTCTTTACGTTCACAACAATTATTATGGGCAAAGGTGCCATCAGAGGTAAAAGAAGGGGATTACATCAATCTTGGGATCCTTTACGGCGATTATGCACCAGAATCTGGATATGAAGCTGCAAACTGTAAAGTCCTCCACGTTCATGAGGATGGACTTGCCATTGTTGAGATGGACAGAAAGCCTTACAGGGCTGGTTCCATTGGAATATATGATACCGAGTATTACTCCAAAGATGAGCTGCTTGATATAATCGACAGGGATGAAATTGAATGCATTGGTGCAATGGGTAAGAGGAGCAAGATACTGGCAGAGGGGGATGAGATATATCTTCATATAACTGCCGGGGTTGTGGACCGTTCGATCCTCAATTCACTTGCAGGTCAGCGTTGTCTTATTCTCACGAATGGGGGAATGGTTGGACACGCACTGGAAAGAATAAAGGATTACATGCAAAAGAGTGGTATCAATATCCCTGTTACTGTTGTAAATCCAAATCAGGAATCCTGATACTTAAACACCATATTCAAGTTTTCTGCTTTAATTTCCTTTCAGTATTTGGTTTATAGACTTTTCTAAAACCAATACAGCTTTAGTACTATTTTTTTATTTAAAAATATTACAGATAGCATTCTGAGTTAAAAATGGTATTTTCTGTTTATTATTATGCAGCTTAATTTAAATAAGACTATTATATGCTACTATCAACTGTATTTATCCTATTTCCAGCATTATATTTGTCTCTATTTTGTTATTTACAATCTCCTGATTTTTATGTATAATTTGCGTTGGGTGATATTGTAATACTATTTTATTCTTATGTAACATACTTATTCATAATGTATTTATATAGTCAATATATATTCGTATTACTAATGACTACTAACGTTTATTTGCATTTTCACATTCAACAATTAAAGGGGAACAATGATCATGGATATACTTTCATTTGGAACACAAACACTTTCTTCGGAATTTAGCTTTTTGATTATCGCATCAGCTTTCCTGCTTGGTGCACTGCATGCACTTGAGCCCGGTCATGGAAAATCTATCATGGCTGTTTTTGTAATGGGTACAGATGCAAAGCTCAAAGATGCACTTCTCCTTGGGCTAACTATTGTTGTCTCTCACGTAATAGTGGTGCTTGCAATGGGAGTTGCATCAATTTATCTTGTAGAAGCATTGAATGTCGATACAACTCACGATATCATGAGTGTTGTAGGAGGAGTTGTTCTAATTGGTGTAGGTGCATGGATCCTGAGAAAATACTTCCATCCTCACGAGCATTCCATAGACACAAAAAAAGGTGTAATTGCAATAGGACTTTCAACAGGACTTATTCCATGTCCTGCTGCACTTGCAGTATTGTTGTTCAGCATTGCAAATAACCAGGTATATAACGGTCTGATATATGTGCTGATATTCAGTGCAGGTCTGGCAATAGCTATCACTTCACTGTCAGTCGTATTCGTTAAAGGAAAAGGCTTTATTGAGAGTTATGTTAGCAGTACAAAGATAAATAGACTTCCACTTGTGAGTGGTTCTGTTATAGTGGCAATTGGTATTTTCACATTGATACATCCATTGATGGAGCATGTAGCGCCATCAATTCACATATAAAGAGGGGTTTATAACCCTTCATATGTTTTTTTCATCAGCAAGGCATCCCCTTCATTATCCGGGCTTTCGCAAATCAGAAGTCCTTTTACTTTAAAATCCTTAAGGACCTGCATTAGTTCTGCATATTGGAGGTCAGAATCATCAAGGTTCAAATGATTCCTTTCTCCTTTTTTACCATATTCAATTCCTGATACATGCATGTGCATATCATGCAGTCCTTCCCGACCAAGTTCATTTTCTATCAATTCCATTGTTGTATAAAACTCATCATAGCTGTTCTCAGCTCCGTTACTTCTTGCGTGCAGATGGGCAAAATCAATACATGGAAGTACGTTATCTATATCAACACCAAGTCTGACATTTTCTTCAAGGCTTCCGAACTGGGTTCCTTTGCCTGTGGTCTCCGGTCGAAGTATAACTTCGATTCCCTCATCTGTCAGTCTGGAACTGAGTTCTTTAAGCAGGGTGGCAACCTTATCATACACTTTTTCAGGCCTGTCTTTATGGTAATAGGCTGGATGGAATACAATATTCCTTGCACCGCAGAGATTTCCTATTCTTGATGATCTATAGATCCTTTCGACACTCGCATCAACCTTTTCGGATTCAAGGGAGTTGAGATTAATGTAATATGGAGCGTGTACACTGAGTGCTATCTGTTCTTCCTCTGCTTTTTCGAAAATCTTTCCTGCAGTAGCTTCTCCCATCTTGACCCCACGGACAAATTCAAGTTCCATGCAGTCAAGCCCAAGTTCCTTTACCCTTTCAATTCCGGAGATGCTGTTTCTTTTCTTTGAGCTTTTCGGAGTACCGGCTGTTCCGAAAAGAAGTCTGGAAGGCTTCATCATGCCATTCCGAGCTTTGCCTTGAGTTCCTTCATCTTTTCAGTTGAGAGTTTTTCCTCAACCAGTTCTATGAAGGTGTCAACATCTTCTTCCTCAAGGGACCTGATGTCTTCTTTTCCTTCCATTGCAAGCTGGAAAAGGTATTCCATCTCACCTGTGTCCAGTTTCTCCATCCTGGCTCTAAAATCCTGTGCATCCTCGGCTATCTTATGGGATATTGGTCTGAGGATAAAAGGATAGTTATGTCCGGCATTTGACATTGTGTTTCCGCTGAGTTCCGGTGCAAGCTTGTTAAATATTTGATTGTCCATTTCGCTGAATACTCGGCCCATGCAACTTAGTTGTAAAAAATAGTTTATAAAATTATGTTCTGATAATCAGGAATGAGATCTCAGATGACCATGAATGTCGATTTCTCCCTGCACAATGCGTGTTGATGAGATTGGTTTTTCATCATCTGCAAGTACGAATTCCACCCTGACAACATCTATTACCCTCATGTTTTTCTCATGTCTGAGATTATTGATTTTCAGAGCTACGGGATAGGTTTCCGGAGAAACTACAATATAGTCGTAGTCTTTTTTCAGTGTTTTACCATAAGGATCATTCAATTCAAGTATTGTGTAATTCTGGCCGGGTGCTATCTCATTGATATAGTCAATAAGTTTTTTCTTTCGGATATTATAGTCAGGAACCTGACGCGGACGTTTGTTTGCCATCTCATTGGATGTGAGTCCGATATCCAATTCTTCTCCATTGGCAAGCTCGAATGCTTTTTTTATAAGTTCTTTGTGTCCGTCATGGAGACATTCAAATGTTCCACCTACTACTACTCTGGCCATTGCTTCCTAATGATTTATTTTGCTGATAAGTCTTGTCGTATGTTTTGTATATATATATAATACTTTCACCCCGCTTTCTTCAGGTATATATACTCAAAAATCAATTAGGTAATCGAATTGTGCACCAGAAGAAAACATGTGCACCCAGGAGTTAAGATAAATGTCAGAAGTGTTATTAGAAGAACTGGACCATGTAGGTCCGGCAACCGCGCAGAAATTGAAAGATTCAGGATTTACAACAGTTGAGTCAATTGCTGTTTCCTCACCACCAGAACTTGCAACAGCTGCAGAAATTGGTGAATCGACTGCTTCAAAGATAATTCTTGCAGCCCGTCAGTCTGCAGATATTGGTGGTTTTGAGACCGGTGATGTTGTAATGGAGCGCAGGAAGCTTGTGGGCAAGCTTTCCACAGGATGTACGGAATTTGACGAAATGATGGGCGGTGGTATAGACACTCAGGCAATTACTGAACTCTATGGTGAATTCGGTTCCGGTAAAACACAGGTTGCGCACCAGCTGGCCGTTAATGTACAACTTCCAAGAGAGCAGGGAGGACTTGGAGGTTCTGTTGTAATTATAGATACTGAGAATACTTTCAGACCTGAAAGAATAAGACAAATGGTTGATGGTCTGTCTGAAAAATATGGCCAGGAATATGATTATGAAGAATTTCTTAAGCACATACATGTGGCGCGTGCTTATAATTCAAATCACCAGATACTTCTTGTTGATTCGGCAATGGAACTTGCCAATGAGCTCAAGGATTCTGAAATGCCGGTAAGGCTTTTTATTGTGGATTCACTTACAGCTCACTTCAGGGCAGAATATATCGGTAGAGGGACTCTTGCAGACAGGCAGCAGAAACTCAATAAACACCTACATGGCCTGCAAAAATGTGCTGACCTCTACAATGCTTCTGTAATAGTGACAAATCAGGTAATGTCCAAGCCTGATGCATTCTTTGGTGATCCTACAAAGCCAATTGGCGGGCATATTGTAGGGCACACAGCAACTTTCAGGCTTTATCTGCGTAAATCCAAGGGAGATAAGAGAATAGTTAAACTTGTTGACTCTCCAAACCTTCCGGACGGAGAAGCAATTATTTCCGTAACCACGCCTGGTCTGCGTGATCCATGATATCACTAAAAATAAATGAATCTCCTTAATGGGGATTATATTTCTTTTTTAAAGATCAAAAATAATCTCTTTTATAGTCAACACTGAAAACACTTTTATTTCTAAATGCCTTCTATTGCTTATGAAATTTAAGGCCATTGTTATTGACATCGATGGAACTATTACTCATCATGATCGCAAGCTCAGCCTGGAAGCTGCTTCAAAGCTGCGTACCCTTGATATGCCTGTTGTGATAGCTACAGGAAATGTGCTTTGCTATGCCAAAGCCGCCGCCAAACTTGTTGGTGTGTGTTGTAATATCATAGCAGAGAATGGTGGTGTCATAATTGATGGATTTGATAATGAGCCAATCGTATCCGATGTGATCCATGAATGTGAGGAAGCCTTCGAGTTCTTATCCTCTGAGTTTGATATGGAAAAGCTTGATTCTGTTCACAGGAGAACCGAGATTGTTCTCAGGAGCAATTTCGATGTGGTAAAAGCCGGTGAAATACTGGAATCGCATTTCCCGAACGTTGAGATCATAGACACACATTTTGCTATACACATTAAGAGTAGAAAGATAAACAAAGGAACAGGACTTTTGAAAATGGCCGAGTTGATGAGAATTGAAACATCGGATTTCGTTGCTATCGGTGATTCGGTAAATGATCTGGAAATGCTTCAGGAAGCTGGATTTGCAATTGCAGTTGGAAATGCCGATGATTTTCTGAAAGACATTGCTGACTATGTCAGCACAGAAACTTATGGCAATGGAACTGTGGAAGCAATAGAATACCTGCAGTCCAAAGGTCTGATCTGAAAATCCTGTAATCCGGAATTAAAAAAGGAGATGGAGCTGCAATAATTATTTCAGGCTATTTGCAGCTTATCTATTGTTTGTATAATTACCTGTAAGATTATATTTCGACAACTGGCTCAGGCTGCATTCCGCGAGCTATGTTCTTGTCAACAACGATATAGTCTTTGATAGCTCTGACTGATTCGAAAGGCAGCAGTATGTACTGTTCATCAGCCTTGTATTTTGAAGTATCAAGACTCATGTCCGGTTTAACTATCAGATCAATCAGGTCTCCTGTCTTGATATCCATAACTATATTGTATAGAATCCCAATTTCTGTTCCATCTGTTGCCATTACCTGCTTGCTAGATAGGTTTTTTGCAAAGACATTTGCCATTTTCATTCGCCCCTTGATATAAATGTCACATTTAAATTTTTCATATATTTATCTGTATCCTATATAAGAACTTGCTTCTTCTTTCCTGATGCCACCCTTGAATTGTGCCTGGATCTTCTCGTAGTAATCAACAAGATTTTCTGACAATGTTGGCCTGACTTTGTTGAGAGCACTTTTGAAATATTTCATGCTTACCTTTTCTACATCGAAATCCTCTCTAAGTGCCAGCATGACAGCTTCCCTGCACACTGCTTCGATATCTGCTCCCACGAATCCTTCTGTAATGGTTGCAAGATCGTCAATGGTCACATCATCTCCCAGTGGTATATTCCTTGCGTGGATCTTGAATATCTCCTTCCTTCCTGCATAGGTGGATTGTCCTACAAGTACCATTCTGTCAAACCTTCCTGATCTAAGAAGGGCCGGATCAATTATATCCGGACGGTTTGTTGCGGCAACCACTACTATTTCCTTTAATGGCTCAAGACCATCTAGTTCTGTAAGAAGCTGGTTAACAATCCTTTCTGAGACCTTTGAATCTTCAGATGCTGCACTCCTCATTGGTGCAATGGAATCTATCTCGTCAAAGAATACAATACAAGGCGCCACCTGTCTTGCTTTCTTGAAAGTTTCCCTTATTGCTTTCTCGGATTCTCCTACCCATTTGGAGAGCATTTGTGGTCCCTTTACACTGATGAAGTTTGCATTTGATTCATTTGCCACTGCCTGTGCCATCAGTGTTTTTCCCGTTCCAGGAGGTCCGAAGAGTAAAACTCCTTTTGGAGGTTTGATGCCCATGGTGACAAATCTTTCAGGTCTTGTAAGAGGCCATTCCACAGCTTCTTTGATCTCCTGTTTGGCTTTGTCGAGCCCTCCGATATCATCCCATTTAACATCCGGGACCTCAACGAGGACTTCTCTCATTGCAGATGGTTCGATCTCTCTCAGTGCATTCTCAAAGTCATCTTTGCAGACTACAATACTTTCCAGTATTTCCTGTGGAATATCCTCTTCCTCAAGATTGATGTCAGGTAATGCTCTTCTTAATGAACGCATTGCAGCTTCCTGAACAAGAGCCAGAAGATCCGCTCCCACAAATGCCTGTGTATGCTTTGAAATATAATCCAGGAAATCTTCATCAATATCATCTGCAAGAGGTACGCCACGTGTGTGTATCTGCATTATTTCAAGACGGTCATCATTGTCAGGAACTCCTATCTCTATCTCCCTGTCAAATCTGCCGGGTCTTCTAAGTGCAGGATCTATTGCATCAACACGGTTTGTAGCTCCAATCACAACGACCTGTCCTCTTTCTTCCAGGCCATCCATCATTGTAAGTAACTGAGCCACAACTCTGCGCTCAACTTCTCCTGTCACATTCTGTCTTTTAGGTGCGATAGAGTCAATCTCATCAATGAATATTATGGAAGGTGCGTCATCTTCTGCTTCTTCGAATATCTTACGGATACGTTCTTCACTCTCTCCGTAGTACTTACCCATGATCTCAGGACCGGCAATATAAAGGAAATTCGCTCTGGATTCATTTGCCACTGCTTTTGCAATTAATGTTTTTCCCGTGCCTGGAGGTCCGTAGAGGATAATTCCTTTTGGTGGATCTATATTAAGTCTCTGGAAAAGTTCAGGATGTTTAAGGGGGAGTTCTATCATTTCCCTGACACGCTGTATCTCTGATCCGAGTCCGCCTATATCTTCATAAGTGACTCCTCTTGTGGCACCGTCATAACCACGAACAGGTTTCTGGCGAAGTTCTATTTCAGTGAACTCTCCGATTATCAGTATTTCCTCTTTAGGTTCAGTTTCAACAGCAATAAGTGGAATGGCCTGTCCGCCACCCATCTGTGTGGTCATTGGCTGGGTCATTGAACTTATAATAGGGATGATGTCTCCTTCAACAAGAGGACGCTTCATGATATTACGTTTGATTATCTCACTGATATGGTCTCCGTACTCCATTGTGACGCCTTCCGGAGGTGCCAGAACGACTTTTGTAGCAGTTACAACTTCTACTTTTCTGATGGTAATCCTTTCTCCAATCCCTACGCCAGCGTTCTGCCTTATAAAACCGTCTATTCTGACAATACCCTGTCCCCAGTCCTGCCTTTCAGCTCTCCATACCTTTGCTGCTGTTTTTCTCTTTCCCTCAATCTCAACGATATCTCCGGGAGAGAGTTGAAGGCTCAGGAGCGTAGTAGGGTCCAGACGTATTATTCCCCTTCCAAAATCATTAGGATGGGCTTTTTCAACTTTAATCTGTACTTCATCCATTGTATTCATCCCTATAATTACTTTGAACAATCTATGAGCTTGTGATTTATATCTACCTATTTTATTCTAAAGAATAAATAAGATATGGTTTCCGTACTGACCCTGTTTCGGATTGAGAAAGTTTAAATATATGGCGTGTGTACATATCGCTGTAAGATTTGATACTATTCTGGATTCATTGACATTACGCTTTTATTGCGGTTTTTTTCAGTATGGTTTTCAGTCTTAACTTTGAATTAAAGGACGTGCATTATTTTGTTCGATAACAATGACAGAGAATCAACAGCTCCTGTTGATGTTGGAGAGACCTACGAAGTAACAATTGAAGATATTGCAAGAGAAGGAGATGGCATTGCCAGGGTAGAAGGCTTTGTGATCTTTGTGCCTGATACTCAGGTCGGTGACACTGTAAATATAAAGATCACACGAGTATTGCGCAAATTCGGATTTGCAGAAAAGGAAGAATAAACCTTTTAAGAATGGTTTTACCATTCTTCTTTACTTTTGTTCTATTTTAAGTATTTCTACGTTTTTATTTTATTCTCCAGATGTCAAAGGAAATCTATTTATCTATCGATATCCCATTTTTTTGTATGGGGTTAAAAGCATTATTTCTGAATTGTACTTTGAAACGTTCACCTGAAATCTCAAACACAAGAGCTCTTATTGATAAAGCTGTTAAGCTTTTTGAGGAACTTGATGTTGAAAGTGAGGTTGTCAGGGTTGCAGACTATAACGTTAAGTTTGGCGTATCTTCTGATGAAGGTGAAGGCGATGAATGGCCTTTAATATTGGAAAAGGTAAAAGCCAGCGACATTCTTGTCATAGGTTCTCCTATATGGATGGGTGTGCGTTCTTCTGTTGCACAGCTGGTTCTGGAGAGACTTGATGGGACCTATGCGGAAAGCGATCCTGAAACAGGCCAGTTCCCTTTATACGGAAAAGTGGCTGGTGTAGTTATAACCGGTAATGAGGATGGAGCTCATGATGTTGCAGCCAATACGTTATTCAATCTTACGCATTTAGGGTGCACAGTTCCTCCCAATGTTGACTCTTATTGGGTAGGCGATGCAGGCCCGGGTCCAAGCTACATTGCTGCCGGAGGAGAGAGGCATCTCTATACCAACAAGACTGTAAGGTATATGGTTAACAACCTTGCATTCTTTGCAAAATTGCTGAAGGAAAATCCGATTCCCACAAATATAAATCAGCTCTATGAGGATGCACTGAAAGAAAGCAAATGATGAATAGAACTTTTTATTATATTGGCATTATTTAACATTTCAACAGTTATATATAATCACAAAACAAATACGATGTATTGGTAAAGGGGTTAAAGGGAGGTGAAACTTTGCCACAAATGAATAGTCTTGACTGGATAGCCATGATACTGGTCATAATAGGAGGTCTGAACTGGGGTTTGTTTGGTATCTCTTCTAATCTGAATCTGGTAGATATGATCTTCGGATACAGTATCATAGCCAGAATTGTTTATATTCTGGTTGGTCTGTCTGCATTGTATATGATTTATTTTGCAGTTCAAAATAAAGAATAAGTTGTAATTACAATGTATATCGAAAAGTAGTATTTATAAAAAGTATATGATGATGGTTATTCCATCATCAATTTCATGAGGCTTTCTCTTGCCTCTTTTATTTCTTCAAGAGTTAATTCTGTTTTTGACTCTCCTATCCGGATTCTCAGGCTGCTTCCGCCAGTAGTTCCTATAACTGTGTATGGCACTTCTGCAAGCATTTCCTTCACAGCATCCGGTTCAGAAGTCGCTATGAGTGCTCTTGCGTATGATTCAGAGAACAGGATATCATCAGCTCTAAAACCTTCTGCTACATTGCTGAGATCAACTTCAGCACCTGTGTTCTCACACATTTCTGCTAATGCAACTGCAATTCCTCCCATTGATACGTCATGCGATGCGGTAATCTTCCCACTCTCCGCAAGGTTAATTATTGCATCAATAATGGTGGTTACATTTTCAGGAACTTGTGGTGCCTTACCATACTTTTCTTTTCCTATGATGTTATAGTATTCAGAGCCTCCAAGTTCATCGGATGTTGCTCCTATCAGAATTATTGTGTCACCTTCATTTGAGAATACGCCTGCAGGTGCTTTAGTTACATCCCTGATGTAACCTGCAAGACCGATAGATGGTGTTGGGACGATTGCGGTATTAAATTCACCACTTTCATTGTACAGGGAAACATTTCCTCCGACAACAGGTATTGACAGGTCTCTTGCAGCATCTCCAAGTCCCAGAATTGCGTGCTTGAACTGCCAGTATATGTCAGGTCTTTCAGGGTTTCCGAAGTTCAGGCAATCTACAATTGCCAACCCGCGCGCACCTTTTACCGCAAGGTTCATTGCATTCTCAACAACTGTTCCTTTACCGCCTGCATAGGGGTCAAGTAATGTGTGTCTTGGATTGCATCCGCATGAAAGTGCTATTCCTTCATTTCCATCGATTCTTAATATGCCTGCATCATCACCTGGTTTTGTAACAGTTCTGACCTGTACTTCATGGTCGTACTGCCTGTAGATCCATCTCTTTGATGCTACATTGTGTGATGATAATACATCGTGAATTGCTTTTTTGAGATTTACAGGAAGTTCTGGTTTTTCTCCGATGTCACGCTCTTCAGGAGCACTTGACGGACGCTCAAAGGTTGGCGCGCCTTCAGTGAGAAGTTTGACCGGAATATCTGCTGCAATCTCTCCCTTGAATTCAACAGTATAATTAAGTTCCTTTGTGAGCTCTCCGATCATACTTCCGTTAAGATCGTATTTCTTTGCTATCTCAAGTACTGCATCAACATTCTCAGGTTCAACTTCAAGGAGCATACGTTCCTGTGATTCTGCAATGAGTATCTCGTATGGTGTCATACCGGTTTCACGAAGGATGACATTGTCAGCGATGATCTTCATTCCGAGTTCGCCCTTGGATGCCATTTCTGAACTTGCACCTGCAAGTCCTGCTGCACCAAGATCTCTGCATGATTTCACGTATCCTTTTCCGATTGCTTCAAGGGTTGCTTCGATAAGGAGTTTCTCTGTGAACGGGTCACCGATCTGAATACTTGGCCTGTCCTCTGCTTCAGAATCTTCTGAAAGGTCCCTTGATGCGAATGATGCCCCGCCAAGCCCGTCTCTTCCGGTGGTCGATCCCATAAGAATAAGTTTGTTACCTGCTTTCTGAGCGCATGCGGTCACAACATCTTTTTCGCGTGCAAGACCTACTGCAACCACGTTCACAAGAGGGTTCCCACTGTACGTTCTGTCAAAGAAAGCTTCTCCGCGTACAACAGGCACACCGATACAGTTTCCGTATCCTGCAATTCCCTCTATGATATGCTCAAAGAGATAGAGGTTCTTGGGGTTGTCAAGAGGTCCGAAATAAAGCGGGTCCATAAGTGCTATTGGCCTTGCTCCCATGGAAATAATATCACGCACAATACCACCGACCCCGGTGGCTGCGCCATTGTATGGATCAACGTATGATGGGTGGTTGTGGCTCTCCATTCCTATTGCAAGAACCCATCCGTCTCCAAAACCGATAATCGCTGCATCGTCACCAGGTCCGATTATGACCTTGTCTCCGGTAGTTGTAAAGGTTTTGAGCAGTGGTGCGCTTGAGCGGTATGAGCAGTGCTCACTCCACAGATTAAGGAAGCATCCCTGTTCTACGAGATTAGGTTCTCTTCCCATTTTCTCTGTTATGATCTTTAAGTCATCTTCAGGTAACATTCATGTTCCTCGGTAATTGAGTATTATTATAATATGATGATTCTATCAGGGCTTTAAAGAACCCGGAATGTAATAAACATTTCTTTGAACAGGTTTTAACATCTGTTTCTCTCTGTGTCCCTGATAAGCAATTTATCTTCCTTGGCAGCGATTCTCAAAATCAAAAATATCGCCTTTCTCTATTCTCAGTTTTTCGGATTTACCGTGGGATGTTTCTATGATGTATTTCACCTTTTTTGAGCAGGAGCAGGTTCCTATCCATGCCTTCATACTGGATACTTTTATGACCTTTTTCTCATCATCAAGGAAAATAACATCTATTGGATAATTGACAAATAGCATATGCAACGAAACTCTCTGGCTTTTTTTCATGACAAATACCAGTGCATAGTTGTCTGGTATTCTCCTGCTGAACATGAGCCCCCTGACCTGCTTTATCATACTACAGGCAAAATCAACGTCCGTTGCGACCTCTTTACCATTAGATTTTAATATCATCGAAGTTTTACTCTATTCATCTATTTTAATTAAATGCATATGGAGTGTTTAAAATAGATAATAATGTCGGAGGAAATACCACAAGATGAGTTCTGAAATGTGTTCGGTCTGTGGCTTGCCAAAAGAGCTTTGTATATGCGAAGAAGTGGCAAAAGAACAGCAAAGAATAACGGTAAAAGTAAACAGAAGAAGATACGGTAAAGAAGTAACAGTTGTAGAGGGTTTCGATGCCCATGAGATTGATCTTCACGAACTTTCAACCTATCTTAAGTCTAAATTTGCATGCGGTGGAACAGTAAAAGGCAGTTCTGTAGAATTGCAGGGTAATCACCTGAACCGTATGAAAGATGTCCTTATTCAAAAGGGATTTTCTCCAGATCAGATAAAGGATTAATATTATTCTTGCATGTGTGGCTCTTCCACACATATTTTTCCAGCATATGTATTAATTTTATTCTTTAGCATACTTGCTGAAGGATATTTATTTATTGAAGTCTTATCTTCTTATTATAGATACTATGAAAAGGATCTATATGGACCACAGTGCAACCACTCCTGTTGACCCCTTGGTTGTGGATGCAATGTTACCCTTTTTTTCAGAGACCTTTGGAAATGCTTCAAGTCTGCATTCATTTGGAACTGAGTCTGCAGAAGCCCTTTCCAGGGCACGCAAACAGGTTGCAGATACCATAGGAGCTCTTCCGGAAGAGATTTTTTTCACATCCGGAGGTACTGAATCAGATAATCTTGCAATAAGGGGTGTGGTTCCATTCAATGCCGGAAAAAAGCATATGATAACTTCAGTGATCGAACATCCGGCAGTTCTCAATACCTGCGCTTTTCTTGAAGAACTGGGGCATGAAGTGACCTATGTTCCTGTGGATACGGATGGCGTGGTTGATGTTGATGAACTTGAGAAATCTGTCAGAGAAAATACTGTTCTTATATCTGTAATGCATGCCAATAACGAAGTTGGCACTATCCAGCCACTTGAGATAATTTCAGATATTGCAAAGGAACACAACATTTACTTCCACACAGATGCCGTTCAGAGTGTGGGGAAGATTCCTGTTAATGTTAATGATCTTGGTGTTGATATGCTTTCTATTTCCTCTCACAAGATACATGGTCCAAAGGGTGTTGGAGCCCTTTATGTACGCAAGGGAACAACTATAAGTCCTATAGTGTTTGGGGGAAACCATGAAAAAGGTATACGTTCCGGGACAGAGAATGTTTCCGGTATTGTAGGTTTTGGAAAAGCATTGGAACTTGCATCTGAACGTCTGGAAGAGGATTCTTTACACATGACTAGGATGCGTGATTCCCTTATCAGCAGTGTATTCGATACAATTTCCGATGTCCGTTTGAACGGGCATCCTTCACTTCGTCTTCCAAATAATGTTAATATAAGTTTCAAATACGTAGAAGGGGAATCCATGCTCATGATGCTGGATATGCAGGGAGTTGCAGTATCAACTGGCTCAGCATGTTCTTCTAAATCACTGAATGCTTCTCATGTACTCAGTGCCCTTAAAATAGAAGATGATTTCATACATGGTTCACTTAGGATCAGTCTTGGCAGAGAAAATACAATGGATGATATTGATCATGTGGTGAATGCCCTGCTGGAAACGATTGCTAAATTAAGAGCAATGTCTCCGCTTGCTGACAAATAATTAAGGAGGAGTGGTTCTGTATTCTAAAAAAGTAATAGAGGAGTTCAGCAGTCCTGCAAATGTCGGGTTTATTGAAGATGCCGATGGTGTAGGTGAAATTGGAAGTACGGTGGATGGGGATATAATAAATATATCCATAAAGGTAAAGGACAATATACTTGAAGATGTAAAATTCAAAACCTTCGGTTGCGTGGTTGCAATTTCAACATCAAGTGCGGTTTCAAGACTTGCAAAAGGAAAAAGAGTGGATGAAGCCATGGCACTTACCAATGAAGATGTTATAAATTATCTTGATGGCCTTCCCGAAGGAAAGGACAGATGTTCGGGATTTGCCCTGGATGCACTTAAAATGGCAATTGAAGATTATATTAATAAAAATAAGTAACAAAAAAGAAAAAGGTGACTTTCTGTGAAAACAACATGTGAGATCATGGTTCAGCGTGTATTGCCTGCCATACGTGCAGAACTTGCAAGGTGTATGATATGGGAGCATGGCAAGAACCAGCAGGAAGTTGCAGAGATCCTTGAACTCTCCAGGGCTGCAGTGTCTCAGTATCTTAACGATAAAAGAGGTGCTGAAGTAGATTTTTCCGTAGAGGCCCAGGAGGAGATACAGAGATTTGCAGCGAGATTAATTGAGGGTATGGGTTCCCGGGAACAGGTTGCAGGTATGTGTAACGTGTGTAAATTCGTTCAGCGTTCCGGGTGGCTGAACAAAAATGAACCTGATGCCGGATACTGTATTCTTTGCGGAGATAGCGAAATCATTGAGTCCTAGTCTTTGTATTAAATGTAAGGGTAAAGGTCTGTGTGGAAGACCTTATTGTCCTATTCTGGAAAAATTCAAATCCATAGAATCAGTTGTTTCTGGATCATCAGGAGAAACATCCATATTTGGAGCTTCCCCACCATCTGTTTTTGTTGGAAGATACAACTATCCTGATGTGATGGCTGGTCCTATGATCCCTCCGCAACTTTGCGGAGACGATGCAATGAAGCTTGAAGATCCCAGATCATTGCTGAAAATGAATATACAGGATGTGATTTCATCACGTTCCCAGCTTGTGAGGGCAAATACAGGAATAAATGTAAAGAAAGCCCGAAAACCTGATAATCCTTTAATTGAAAAATCCCAGGAACTTGCTCTTTCAAAGAAACCGGTGGATTCCGAAGCATGGTTCAATAAACCTATTAGTAACAAACTGAAATTCGACAATGTGCTGACCCCAATGGGACCTTCCGGTGATCTTAAAAAATTCGATATAGCTGAGAATCCTACAGTTCCTAAAAAAGTGGATTACCTTGTCTATGACGATGATGCACTGGCAAAGGATGCAATATCCGAGTTATGGGATGGAAGTGTACCGGCTGAACATATATCTCGGTTGCTTTCAATTGGCCTTTTAGGGCAGGAAAGAAAACTTGTTCCAACCCGCTGGTCCATAACAGCAGTTGATGATATGGTGGGAAAAGACCTCCTGAATGAAATAAAAGACTATCAGCAATTAAGTGAGGTTACTGTATTCAGTGGAGGAGTATTTGGAAATCATTTTGAGATAATTCTTATTCCACGCATGTTCTCTTTTGAATTGATAGAGGTCTGGATGCCTCGTACGGTCTGGTCAGGTGACAATACCTGGATAGAAGCAGACCACGAAGGTTTAGGTGGGAAAACAAAGTATTCCAATCTGGCAGGTGGCTATTATGCAGCTCGCCTTGGTGCTCTTGAATATCTCAAGTCCGTTCGAAGGCAGGCTACTATTTTTATGGTAAGGGAAATTCGTCCCGAATACTGGGCTCCGCTCGGAGTATGGGTTGTCAGGGAAGGCGTAAGGGAAGCTTTCAGCAAAGAACCTGAAAAATTCGGATCAATAGAACAGGCAATTGCGAATATTTCCAGCCGTCTGAAAACAGATAAATCAAAATGGATGGCTCAGGCATCCATGTTACCTGATGTGCGCTTCCAGAGAACTCTGGACTCGTTCTTCTAAATAGCACTATATATCCAATATAGGTATATATAGTATATAGTAGACATCTTTATGTTACAGCATCTACTTTGGCCTACTAAATCTATATAGTGGAGAATATTGTTGATGAGTTTTTTCGATCCTCTCGTATTGTTACTGGTTGCAGCAGGTCTGTACATGGCATGGAACATTGGCGCCAACGACCTTGCAAATGCAATGGGAACGTCAGTAGGCAGTGGTGCACTGTCTATAAAACAGGTTATTATCATAGCAGCTCTTTTTGAGTTCGGAGGTGCTGTCCTTTTTGGAAAAAGAGTAACTTCCACCATCGCCAAAGGAATTGTTCCAATCGATTCAATTAGCCTGATAGATCCTCACCTTGTTACTATTGGTATGCTTGCTGCAATACTTGCTGCAGGTTTCTGGATCACCCTTGCCACATTCTACAACCTGCCAGTATCCACAACACATTCAATAGTCGGAGCTGTTCTTGGTTTTGGATTGATGGCAGCTTACAATGGGATGATAGGTTATACAGAGATTAATTGGACTGTTCTTGGTAAGATCGTTGGAAGCTGGTTAGTATCTCCTCTTCTCGGAGCTTTCATTGCTTATATTATATTTTCTCTTATCAGATATTTCGTACTTCAGAAAACAGATGATCCATATAATATAGAAAAGAAATTTGTTATTTTACAGATCATGACTGCCTGTTATATTGCTTTTGCACATGGTTCCAACGATGTTGCAAATGCAGTAGGTCCTCTGTACGCAGGTCTTCATTCACTTGAAATGGCTGATGTTGGTATTCCTCTATGGGTAATGGCACTTGGAGGTATTGGAATGGTAATCGGATTGGCCACATGGGGGTACCGTGTTATTGAGACTATCGGTACACGCATCACAGAGCTTACACCTACCAGAGGTTTTTCAGCAGAATTTGCAACTGCTTCAGTGGTTGTACTTCACAGTTACAGTTCACTGCCGATATCAACCACGCACACTCTTGTAGGTTCTGTTATTGGTGTAGGTCTTGCAGGCGGTCTTGCAGCGGTTGATTTAAGTGTTATCGGAAAGATAATAGTTTCCTGGATAGTTACTGTTCCTGTAGCAGCCCTTACGTCTGCATTGATATTCGCAGGACTGTTGGGAGTTGGAATATGATCAAAAAAGAGTATATTCGTTCCGTATTGAATGTATTTGCAAGTTCGCCGTTCAAACCTCTTGTAATTCATGCCAATAAAGGCGGGGATTGTGTTAGAAAACTCAATGAGTCTTTACAGGCTTACTGTAATGGTGACATGGAAAAGGTTGAGGCTCTGAACAAAGAGATTGATGTTATAGAACATGAAGCAGATGTTATCAAGCAGACTATCCGCTCAGAGCTATCATCTTCTATTATGCTTCCTGTGCATGCAAATGACCTGCTTAATTTCCTGAAACCCCAGGACTCAATATCCGATGACTCGCAGGAAGTTGCATTCTGGCTCACAGTAAGGAAATTCGAAGCTCCTGATGAGATAAGTGAGGGTTTTTGTGAACTTATGAAGAAGACACTTGAGACAGTGGAGCTTTATGAGGATCTCGTATCAACATTAAGTGAGCTTCTTGAAACATCTTTCAGCAAAAGGGATGTTGAAGATACTCTTGTTCTTGTTACCAGAGTTGAAGAAATGGAACATCAGGTCGATATTATAGAAAAGAATTTAGTAAAACTGATATTCCAGAATGAAGGTGTTATCGGAGCTCCCGGCGTATATCACCTTTCCCGTCTAGTTAGGGGTATAGGTGACATTGCCGACAAAGCCGAGCATGCTGCTGACAGATTAAGAACGATGGTCCTGAGAAGGTAATTTTCCTTCTCATAAACTTCTCTACTATTTATGAAGGCAATTGTCTTCATTCATCTTTTTTAGCAGTTCCACAACAGAATAAGCTGCACGGGTAATTCCCATACTTCTTTTATCCGTATCAGTTCCTGCTGCATACAGTCCTTTTATTGGTGTCCTGACATCTGAGAAATATCCATCAATTGTCACAGCAGCTTTTTCGGGGACTGTAATCTGATTATGTGTCATTTCAATATGATCTTCAATTCCCGGGATTGCCTTGTATATTGTTTCGTATGCTTTTTTAACCTGCACTTCTTCGCTTTCATTATCATTTATAATAAATGAAAAACCAATAAGTTGCTTTCCTTTAGGTGCAAGGGAGGTATCATAGTTGCTGATAGGCATTGCCCAGTATGGTGAATCCTTAAACCAGATCTCAGAACCTATGTAGTTGAACTCATCCATTAATGAATCGAGTCCTGTCCATATTGTAAGGCTATTTGTGTGTGCAATTTTTTTCAGGTCCTGAACATAGGTATTCGGAAGGCTTTCTACCATATGTGGGAGTTCACTGACAAATCCTGTATAAATTACTTTGTCAGCTCTGTATACCTCGTCGGCTTCCACACCGATAACTTTCCCTTTTTCTGAGATTATTTTCTTTACTTCACAGTCAGTTTTTATCTCAACTGTGCTTGGAAGCGAGAATAAAACAGCGTTAAGTATGGATTTCAATCCTTTTCTCGGATACCCCTGTGAATAATTTACTTTATTAGTTGCCAGTCTTCCGAGTGATGAGAACGGAGTGGACACTTTGTTCATTTTCGTCTGCAGAGAAATATTAAGATTCGGAGGCAGTAATGTTTTTGGCACAGGCTCAGCACTAATTTTTTCGTTGTGTTTCAATATACTTTCAAGTTGCTCTTCCGGTACACTGTCCCTTACGAAACTGCTTCCTGCAAGAATTCTCTGTGCAGATGTCTGTTTCATATCCTTGCCTGAAAGGAAATGACAGATAGTATCAATAAAATCGTATGTATCTGCTGTCAGGTTTGCTGGCATGAACTCATATACTGACTCTTTGGAAAGATCATTCCCAAATGTGGAAAGAGTGAGTGCTTTTGTAATAGCCTGTGTAAGGACGATTCTGTCTTTACGTGGGAGTACATCAAATGTAACAAATTCTTTCACGTTAGAAGGTACTTTCATAAAGTTATCTTCTGTTCTTACGTAATAGTTTCCATAATCTTCAAAGACAGGCAGATAATCAAAATAGTTGTCCATAAGCCTTCTAAGAGGTCCTACTTCAAGATGTGTAATCGCATGGGCACCTGTGTCTACCTGGAAACCATCAACCACGTAGCTGTTACAGTTGCCTCCTACGAATTTACTTTTTTCAAGAACAAGTACTTTGTTTCCGTGTTTGGACAGGGTGAGTGCAGATAAAAGCCCGCTTATACCGGCACCCACAACTATTACATCGTAATCTTCCATCATTTCCCCTCATTACGATAGTGTTTTTATTCGAATATTTCCGGTACTATGCGTTTTGCAACTTCTTCATATGTCTTTGAAAGGTCTCCTTTGTCAAAGCGGAAAATATCCTTGTCCATGGATTCTCCGGTACTCTTGTCCCAGAATCTGCATGTATCACATGATATCTCATCGGCAACAACGATTTTGCCATCTACTCTTCCGAACTCCAGTTTGAAGTCAGGGAGAAGGAATCCTTTCTCACCAAGGTAATTCTTCAATATTTCATTGATCTTAAGAGCCATTTCCCGTATCTGTGCTATCTCTTCGTATGTGGCAATTCCCATTGCAACAGCAATGTCCTCATTCATCATAGGGTCGCCGTGTTCATCGCTCTTGTAGTCCATCACAAGTACAGGATTCTCAAAAACAGTTCCTTCCTCAATTGGGTATTTGCGTGTGATGGAGCCTGCTGCAATGTTCCTTGGGATTACTTCGATCGGTATGATCTCTACAGCGCGGACAAGCATTTCGTTGCCTGATTCCATTCCAATGTAGTGTGTTGGGATTCCTTCTTCTTCGAGCATTTCAAAGATCTTCTTTGAGATCTGGGCGTTATAATATCCTTTATCCTTAGCCTCGCTCTTTTTCTTTCCGTCAAATGCTGTCAGACTGTCTCTGAATACCGATATAAGTTTTTCTGGGTCTTCGGTCTTATAGATGGTCTTTGCCTTTCCTGAATACAATTCTTCTTTTTTCATTTTGTATCTTCCTTTTGCCTATATTGTTCTTGATTATTTATTATATGGATGTTCTATAATTATTTATGTCTTAATTAATGTATCATTTATGTAGTATAACTGCATACTAAATGTTATTATACTAGTGGTATAGTTATTACGTTGCTTAGTGCGTTTGATTATTTTACAGGTGAATCATATGGAACAGGAACTTATGCGTATAGGGGTGTCGCTTCCCGAAAACCTTCTGACTAAATTTGATACTATTATTGAACAGAGAGGCTATTCATCACGCTCTGAAGGTATCAGAGATTCCATCAGGAACTATATTACTCACTATGAGTGGATGAGTGATGTAAAAGGCAGACGAGTCGGTACCATCACACTGATCTATGACCATACCAAACGTGGCCTATCAAGCGCTCTCACCGACATACAGCATGATTACTCTCATATTATTAAGTCTTCCGTCCACATTCATCTTGACCATGACAACTGCCTTGAGGTCATTATACTTGATGGTGAAGGTGAAGAAGTAAAAGCAGTTGCAGAAAGGACTATGTCACTTAAAGGTGTCAATTATGTCAAACTAAATACGGCGCTTCCTGCAGAGAAAATATAAATATTATATGTTTTTTTCAAATGAGGAGTCAATACTCCTCAATAATTTATCTCCGGTTTCCGTGAGATAATATATCTGGAAATTCTTATCTCTTCTTGAATCCACAAGGCCTGCATCTTTTAACAGTTTCAGATGGTATGACAATGCGGAATGTTTGTAGTCTGTGATCTCAACAAGAACACATACACATAATTCACTTACCTGAAGTGCTTTAAGTATTCGTATTCTGACAGAATCAGATAGTACTTTGAAAAGAGACACCAGGTTATTCACGTTCTCCTTCATGACGGTGTGAACTTTTAGTGATGTTTCGTCCGGAAGGATATATGGTTCCTGGATTATGTCTATATTCTGATCTGTCATATCTTGATTAATTAGGTTTAAATCAATTAATATGTTTTGCAATAAAAAAGAGGAAATGAAAATCAAGAAGATTTATTTAACACCTTTTTCTATGAAAAGAGATGCATATTTTTTATCAGTACCCTGTATGTGACCCACAAGCCAGTCCTTAAGGAAGTTCAGGATCTCATAACTGATTCCTGCTTTCCCATTCTCATAGTCTTTTTTGAAAGCGAGTACCTTCTCTACGAACTTTTCGTGTTCCATTTTATGTTGTTCATAATCCTGATAGGCAAAGCGCTTCATGTACTTTTCTTCGGTTGAAAAATGGAATTTTGTGTATTCTGCCATCTTGTTAATAATATCCATTGAAACTTCCTTGCTCTTTGCATTCTTCATTGCATCATGAAGATCATTTATCATACCCACAAGGACTTTGTGCTGGTCATCGATTTCTTTGATCTGGATGCTGTATTTGTCTGACCATGTAATAAGTGCCATAAATTATCACCATTTAGTAATGGGTACTAAAATATATATACATTATTATAAATCAGAAGACTGCTAAATATTATTGAACCATCTTTGCTATTACTCCTTAAATTCCAAGTTATCATTGTCTGTTTTTCACCACTTCTGCTGTAATTAGTTTCAACATCTCCGCAAAGACGAATGTCAGAAAAGCCACTGCAATAGGTATTATCCATTCGCCTGGTGATAATGGAATCAAGCCGAATGCAACATTCAGTTTTGGAATGTACATGACCGACATTGTTGCAAAGAACGTAGCTGTCACTCCTGCTATCATTAAGCGGTTGCTGAAAACTCCAATACTGAATACTGATCTTTCAAGTGACCGGAATGCCAGCGGTATGAACAGTATCATACTAACAACGGTGGCAAATGTCAGGGTTCTTGCCATGGTTGTATCTGATGCCGGATCACTAATGGCAAATACAAGGAATGAAGCAACTCCCATTGCAAGTGCAAGTATGATTACCAGGAACAGATTTCGTCTCTTGAGGAAATTATCCTTTGGATCTCTTGGTGGCATTGTCATTATACCAGGTGTTGCAGGATCAAGTCCAAGAGATACAGCAGGCATTATCTCATTGAACATATTGATGAACAGGATCTGCAGGGCAAGCAGCGGTATAAGTTCAAATCCAAGAAGGCTGATTCCAGCCATGATAAGGATAATCAGCATAAGATTTCTTGATATAAGATAAGTTATGAATTTCTCAATGTTATTGTAAATGGTCCTGCCGCCACGAACAGCTTCCACAATAGTTGCAAAGTTATCATCCTGGAGTATCATGACACTGGATTCTTTCGCAACATCCGTACCTTTAATTCCCATTGCTACGCCGATATCCGCTTTTTTAAGTGCAGGTGCATCATTCACACCGTCCCCGGTCATGGCAACTATATGTCCTTTCTTCTGGAGGGCATTCACAATTCTTAGCTTCTGTTCCGGCATTGTTCTGGCGTAAACATTTATGTTCTCAACAATAATGTCAAATTCTTCATTGTTGAGCTCTTCAAGCTCATCACCTGTGACTGCACAGTCCTCTGCTATACGACGAAGTTTTTCATCTTCATAAACTCCGCATCCCTTTTTATCATCGAACAGACCGATATTCCTTCCGATAGCCTTTGCAGTTTCCTGGTTGTCTCCGGTTATCATAATTACTTTGATACCGGCTTTTCTGCACATTGCAACGGCTTCTTTTGCTTCTTCTCTTGGAGGATCTATCATTGCCACAAGACCAAGGAATATCATGTCCTTTTCAAAATCATCAGTGTCAGTTCCAGATGTTTCCTCTTTGCAGGCAACAGCCAGTACTCGATAGGCAGAACTTGCAAATTCCAGGTTCTTTTCAAGTATTATCTCTCTGTCCTTTTCTGCAAGAGGAAAACGTTCACCATTCTTCTCGATAACGCTGCACTGCGGCAGAACAAATTCCGGCGCACCTTTTGTAAATGAGATAAAACCGGTTCCTGTTTTATGGATAGTTGTCATTATCTTTCTTTCCGAGGTGAACACTATCTCCTCGGTTGTTTCGTAATCTGTTTCAAGTTCATCTTTCCACAGATCAGCTTTTGCGGCGGCAACTGTCAGGGCTATCTCTGTAGGATCACCCACTACTTCCCATTTCTCACCTTTCTTTTCAATAACCGAATTGTTACAAAGCGTGATTCCCCTTAGCAGATTAAGTGATGTAACATCATTTTTTACGTTGACATTGTTTCCTCGTTTCAGGAACTCTCCTTTTGGGACATACCCTGAACCAGATACCTCAACTTCAGTTTCGCTGACAAACAACTTTTCCACCGTCATTTCATTGCGGGTAAGCGTGCCTGTTTTGTCTGTGCATATTATTGTGGTCGAACCCAGTGTTTCCACTGCAAGCATCTTTCTGATAATGGCATTATGTCCTGCCATTTTTTTCATCCCGTAGGCAAGGGTGATTGTAAGTGTGAGTGGAAGTCCTTCCGGCACAGCGGCAACCGCAAGTGCCAGTGATATCAGGAGCATATCTGCGAACGGAGCTCCGATGTAAATTCCAATTGCAAATGTAATTGCAGACGCGAGAACAGCAAGGAATGCAAGTGTCAGGGAGAGTTTTGTTATCTTTATCTGAAGTGGTGTGTTTTCATCTTTAGTCTGGATGAGACTTGCTATCTGCCCTATTTTTGTGTTCATTCCGGTGGCTGTGACCAGGGCTTTACATTTTCCATGAACGAGCTGAGTTCCGGCAAATATATTCTCATTTTCAACTTTCCCTACAGGAACACTTTCACCGGTGAGAGCTGATTCATCGATCTTAAGGGCAACCGTCTCGAAGACAAAAGAATCGGCAGGAACTTTGTCACCGGTTTCAAGGACAAGAATATCTCCGGGGACAACATTGATAGTGGGTATCTTTTGAAGGTGTTTATCTCTTACCACAGTAGTTTCAGGCTGCACTATGCTTTTCAGTGCCTCCATGGCTTTCTCGGCTCTGTACTCCTGAATGAATCCCAGTATGATCACTACAGCAATTGTGAACATAATTACCCAGAAATCAATAGTTTCTCCGATTACCAGGGAAATGACGCCTGCAGCCATTAGCACCCAGACGATAAGATTCACAAATTGTCCTGCAAATACTTTTAGAGCTGTTGTTTTTTCCTGTTCAGTAAGCTCGTTCTTTCCGTGACTTGCTAATCTTTCCTGTGCTTCCTGCTCGGAGATCCCGTCTTTTGAACTTTTCATTTCAGCGAAAAGTTCTTCGGGAACTACGTTTTCCTGTCCCACTTATCAACCCTCCACTTCAATCCCATTTTATTAGTGGTATATAAATCTCATTTTACAATTGCAATGAAATTGTAATTAGTAACATATATTCAGTTCTGTTACTATATCTTTTTTAGCCTGTCTGCAAAGCCGGGTGAAATATAATTATCATTGCTCATACACACATGTGATGCAAATTCGATTGCAATGTTAATTATCTCATCCCATTGCGATCCGGAAACATTATGCAGGTCTGTGATCTTTCTTTTATGAAGCATGTATACGATACCTGCGTTGAAAGTATCACCTGCTCCGACAGTGCTTACCGTTTCTATTTCAGGAACAGTATATTCTCTGGAATAAGAAGGAGTTCTAAGGTAAACACCCTGGGAATTTGCGGTGTAAATTAGTACATCACATCCTCTCTGGCAAACAAATTCATATGCTTCATCAGGACTGGTGCACTCGCTTATCTTTCTCATGTCCTCGTCCGAGGCTCTTACGATGTCTGCAAGTGCAATGTTCTCAGATATTAGCGGTTCAATGTATTCAATTGGACAGAAAAGAGAATCCCTGTAATTCGGGTCATAATACAATAGTGAGCCTGCAATGCCGGCAGAATTGAGCACCTCCATGAGTTTGTCTCTTGCTTGCCTTGTCACAGAAAGGATTGAGCCAAACATCACGATGTCATCAGGTGCAAAATCCGGAACATCTATGTAAAGACGCTTTTCAGGAAAATTCTCATAAAAATGGTATTTTGCATCATTTTTTTCATTTAAGAATGCAAGGGCAAGTGGTGAACTTCCCTCGTAAAGATAGAGGCTTTCTGTGGACACATTATTGTCCATCAGGAATTCAAGAATGATGTCGCCTACTTTATCACGCGCGAATTCACTGATGTAGGATACTTCCACGCCTGCTCTTCCAAGAGATACAGAGCTATTGAGCATAGCTCCTCCCGGACAGGCATAAACAGGTTTGCCTTTGCTGAACAGGATGTCATAGAAAGTCTCACTGATGGCAAAGACGCGTGTTATGTTTAACACCAGCCGTTAGTTATTTTCTGTCGGTGACATCTTCAAGGACTCCCTGGTAGAAGATTACCTTTCCATTTTCATCTCTCATGATGGAAATTCTTTCTTCTACAACTCTTACGTGGTCTTTTTTGGTCCTTATGCGATAGGTCTGAACATGTTCGCCAGCTCCCTCAAGTGCGTTCTCGGTGAGTTCAAGGAATGCACGGTCTGCATCATCCGGGTGGATAAGGTTTTTAAATGTAACTTTTCCTGAAGTGAAATCCTCTACTTTGTATCCAAAAGTCTCAATCCCCCTGGAAATAAACTCCAGTGGAGCATCTTCTTTTGGTCTGCGGAGGAATGCTATCACACCGCTGTTGTTCACCAGTCCTTCAAGAGCCCTGATGCGAAGATCCATCTTTTTCTGCAGGTCCATTTGTCCCATGTCACATTCCAGGTCTTCCTGCTTTTTTTCTTCGTTCAGACGATCCTCTTTCTTATCATTATTACTGAATTTACCAAACCCGGCGTTCTGGCCTATAATAACCCCTCCATACAATTGTTGTTAATAATAATCTTATTCAACAATTTAAGTATTTGTTGTCCTGCTCATCAGGTAGTCATCTGCTCAGGTACTTTCATTCCTTTTTCCTTATATCTGATGGACATTTCCAGCAGTATAGGTGAGATGATGATGGACACAAAAACCATCATTACAATTGATGAAAAAACTTCACCACTTATAATTCCCAGTTCTTTTCCAATAGCAATAACCACAAGCTCCACACCTGCACGGGGCATCATTCCTATTCCGAATATCAGGCTGTCTTTTGAACCGTATCCAACCAGTTTTGTACCTATGAATCCTCCAATGAGTTTTCCTGTGAGTGCAAGTACTATAACAAGTATAGCAAAGGTGCCGGCAGTGTACAGTACTTCAATTTCAACAGATAGCCCGATAAAAGCAAAGAACAGTGGAGTGAAGAACCCATAGGCAATTCCGCTAACCTTTTTCTGCACAGCCTCTATCTTTGCTATTGGAAGATCTGAGAGAAGCACTCCTCCGAAAAAGGCGCCAATGACCGCATGCAGTCCAAAGGATTCTGACAGGTATGCGGAGAATAATGCTATAAGTATCACAAATGAGAACAGTGATTCCTTTGCATGCATCTTCTGGACATAATTAAAAAGAACAGGGAATACTTTCCAGCCCAGCACTCCCATAATTATTACAAATGCCAGGATCTTTCCGGCTATCAAGAGTAGTTCTATTCCTGATGGCAGATGATTATATGTGGCAACTGATATGACAATGGTTAGCAAAAAGAGACCTGCAATATCATCAAAGATTGCCGATGTGAGCATCAGGGAACCCGGTTTGCTTGACAGGTAATCCGTATCTATAAGAGTTTTAACCACCACACTGATGCTTGTAGGGCTGAAAGCAACTGCCAGGAAGAGCGATTCAATAAAGCTGAATCCATAAATGCTTCCTAACATGAACCCGAATGCGAAAGCAACAAATATTTGAAATAATGTGGGTATGAGTGCATTTAATGATGCTGCTTTCAGGTCCTTTACATGGACTTCCCTGTAACCTGCCGTGAACAGCAGGAATATTGCTCCGAGCTCTCCCATAAAAGTAAAGGTCTCAATGTCATCCGGTTTGAATGCTATTGCGAAGAGAAAACCTGCTGTCATTTCTCCGGTTATGCCTGGTAGTCCTGTTTTTTCAGTGGCCTCACTTAGTATTCTTGCCAGGAACAGTATGGACATTATCTGGAAAAGAGCTTCCATTGGTCATTGTCTCCGAAGCTCGTATATTTTCCTGATAAGGTCTGATTTTGACACAACACCTTCAAGCTTTTTGTCCCTGACAACGCATAATCTTTCTATGTGATGTTTTATCATAAGGTCAGCAGCTTCACAAAGGCTGGTTTCAGGGGATATTGTCATTGGATGGTGTACCATCAAAGTTGATGCTTCTTCACTCAGAGCTTTGATAGCCATTAGATGTGTGTGGTGATGTCGGTTACTTCTTTTGAAAAAAAGTAATTCAAGAATGTTATCCTCGTCAATTACGCCAATAAGTTCCTCATCTGAGTTAAGCACAGGGTAACTGTGGTATGGCGTCTTTGTCATTAGTTCTATTATATTCTCTATGGATTCAGTTTCCCTTACCACTGTCATCTCTTTTGACATAATACTGCTAACGCTGATATCGGCACAGATATCAGATAATCTGGTTCTGTTTCTGGGAACTTCTTCCTCTTCCTGAATTTCCGTTTTTTCCGGGATTCCTTTTCCAGTTTCTGTCATACGGATCAGGATTTAGGATATAAAAAAAGATGTTATGAAGCTTAGAGCTTCATTTGTATATGGTTAAAAAGGTTATTTTATGTAGAGTCCGCACTTGCATGCGCCGCGCATTTCAACATCTCTTGTTCTTGCAGCACATGGGCAGATGATCTTCTTATCTTTTTCCTTGTCTCCGGTTCTCTTCTGGCAGAAACAGTACCATTCTCCATATTCTCTCTTGTTGTTGCAAATACCTTTTACAGCAGTTGTGATAACATCCCAGTCTGAATTGAGCTTGTATCCGGTCTGTTCTGCATTTTTCTTTGACCTTTCATAAAATTCAGCTTCTAGATCATTTTCGAATCTCATAGTAACACTCTCATATAGTCGAATAAACATTCATCTTCACAAATTTAAGAGTTTGCATTCTCCTTTGCCATTTCAGCAAGCTTGAATCCTATTTCTCTGCAAGCTTTTTTATCTTCTTCGTAAGGTCTGAACTTTATCTGCATACTTTCCATGGCAAGCTCGAGCTTTGCACTTTCCATCATTTTTTCCATTCCTTTGACAGCACCGCCTCCCCATCCGTAGGAACCGAACAGGAAGTATTTCTTTCCAATTGGATGCAATCCTTTAAGGTATGTCAGGAATCCGGCGTTAGTAAAGAACATTGCATTATTCATTGTCGGGGAACCTATGGCAACTATCGGGGCATCCATGAGCTCTTTCATTGTCATGCTCCAGTCGTTCTTTCTCAGGTGTCTCAGGCGTACTTCAACTCCTGCAGATCTTGCTCCCTCTACAATTTCCATTGCCATCTTTTCTGTGCTGCCCCACATGGTATCATAGATCACAAGCACTTTTGGCACAGTCTCGCCACGAGCCCATTTTCCGTATTGTTCTATTACCTTTGAAACATCCTTTCTCCATATCACTCCATGTGCAGGGGCTATCATCTCAGGCTCAACACCCAGTTCATTGAGACGATCTACATATTTCAGTATCTGTCTTCCGAAAGGTAACAGAATATTGGCATAGTATATACCGGCGTCTTCCATTACGTCTTCCACTTCATCATCAAACCTCTTGGAAGTTGCAATGTGCTGTCCGAAGGCATCATTTGAGAACAGGAGTTTATCTTCCTTAACAAAAGTCTGCATGCTGTCAGGCCAGTGGAGCATGGTGGCTTCAATGAACATCAATGTCCTTTCTCCAAGACTCAGTTCATCGCCTGTTTTTACAACATTTAAATCCCAGTTTTCAAAACCTTCTTCTCTGTAGTATTCGGAAAGACCGGTCTGGCCTTTTGATGACGCAAATACCTTTGCATTGGGAGCAATCTCCAGAATGCGGGAAATAGAACTTGAGTGGTCCATTTCAACATGGTTGGATATGATGTAATCTATCTTTGAAGGGTCAACGATCTGGCTGATGCGCTTGATCATTTCTCCTGCAAAGGGAGCTTTAACCGTATCAATGAGTGCTATTTTCTCATCGACCACCAGATATGCATTGTAACTTCCACCTTTTGGTGTTTCATATCCGTGGAAGTCACGCAGATTCCAGTCAACTACACCTACCCAGTAAATGCCTTTTTTGACCTCAAGTGGCTTGTAATCATCCATTATGTTGTCTCTCCTTATATTACGTCTGCATTCTGAACTCGGTTGCATCGGCAAGCAGCTCGTCAATTATCATATAATGACCTCTTTCTGCAGCGGCAACTTTTTCAAAGAACTCTTTTTGTTCTTCATCTTCTGCCCTCTTGGCAAGCTCCATGTAGAAATATTCACTCTTGTGCTCAAATCTCAGGGCAGCAAGCAGTATTCCTATTTCTTCCAGTTTTTCATCTGAGAATTCTTCACTGAAAGATGCTTCGAATTTAGGATAGGTGAACTCAACCTCAGGTATATTCTTACTTTCTCTGTATTGCTGAAGGTAACCTGCATGCTTCTTTTCCTCGTCTGCGAGGAATACGTAAAGCCTGCTGGCGGTTTCGTTCTTCATAACCGATGCTTTTTCACTGTAGTATTCCATTCCCTCTTCTTCAAGTTCAATTGCAAGGCCAATTGCCTCATCAAGTGAATTAAGATGATCAAGCTCTTCTGCAATCTCCTGTAGTATATCTTTCATTTTAGAATCTCCTTTAAACGCTATTGTTAAAATACAAGCATTTCGTTCTCTGGTCGAACAAAAATAAAACCCACTGTTTCAATTATTATTTGATTCTGGCTTAATATATCTTTCGAGCTTAGCTTTCTTCTCCGGGAATGAGTTCAAAATGTCATTTACTTGATATGGCGACCATTCCATGTTTAGAAAACTTTTTATTTGTATCAATACATTAATTTGGTTATATTTCATCTGTTATTCATTTTCAACAAAATCACTTTCATAGAGGTAGATTAATGGACAAAATAAAAATCGCAGTTGCAGGCATTGGCAATTGTGCAAGTTCCCTTATTCAGGGTATTGAATACTACAAAAACAAAAATGAGGAAGATGCAATCGGATTAATGCACTGGGAGATCGGAGGCTACAAGCCATCTGATATTGAAGTGGTAGCAGCTTTTGATATTGATAAGAGGAAAGTTGGCAAGGATGTCTCTGAAGCCATTTTTGCACCACCTAACTGTACAGCGGTTTTCTGTCCGGAAGTTCCACCTAATGGTACTATTGTAAAAATGGGTTGTGTTCTTGACGGAGTTTCAGAACACATGGTCAACTATAGCGACAACAGGCGTTTTATTCCTTCTGATGAACCGGAATGTACAAAAGAGCAAATAGTAAAAGAGCTACAGGATTCAGGGGCAGAGATCTTACTGAACTATCTTCCAGTAGGTTCCGAAAAAGCAACCCAATTCTATGCTGAATGTGCTCTTGAGGCAGGAGTTGCATACATTAACAACATGCCTGTATTCATAGTTAGCAATCCTGAATGGGCTTCAAAATTTGAGGAAAAAGGAATTCCTATTATTGGTGATGATATAAAAGCCCAGCTCGGAGCTACTATTACTCACAGGACCCTTGCAGATCTCTTCCATAAACGTGGTGTGAAACTGGAAAGAACTTATCAGCTTAATACAGGTGGTAACACAGATTTCCTTAATATGCTTAACAGGAACAGACTTGCTTCCAAGAAAGAATCCAAGACCGAGGCTGTTCAGTCAGTAGTTGGTCAGAGAATGGACGACGATAATATCCATGTCGGTCCAAGTGACTATGTTCCATGGCAGAATGATAACAAGTTATGCTTCCTGAGGATGGAAGGTAAGCTTTTTGGTGATGTTCCAATGAATATTGAGCTTCGTCTTTCAGTAGAGGACTCTCCTAACTCTGCAGGTGTGGTTATTGATGCCATCAGGTGCTGTAAAATAGCTCTTGACAGAGGCATTGGTGGAATTCTTCATTCACCCTCTTCATATTTTATGAAGCATCCACCAAAGCAGTTCACAGATGATGAGGCTTACGTGATGACAAATGCCTTCATCAAAGGTGAGCGCGACAACTGATCCAGGGTTAAATGCATGGACTTTGCTGCCACTGGAAAAGAACGCCGTATATTTGGTGTTGATTTCAGTGGGGCAAAGGATGCAGGCCGCAAGATATGGGTAAGTGAAGGCATTGTTCATGGTGATGAACTTCATATCCTGAACTGCTATCCCATTTTTGGACTCGTTCCTGATAAGAGCAAACAGCGGAGAGCCTGCCTTTCTGCTTTACGTGTTCTTATATTGTCTAACACGAATTCTGTTTTTGGAATGGATTTTCCTTTCAGCCTTCCTGATAAATTAATGTCTGAAAAAGACTGGTATTCTTTTGTATCTGCGTTTCCTGATGATTTTAATTCAGCGGATGATTTCCGTAATAAAATGCAGCAAATGGGTGGCAAAGCTGAACTGAAACGCCTTACTGATGTTGAAGTGAAAGCACCATTCAGCATTTATAATCTCTGGGTATACAAACAGACCTATTTTGGAATACGTGATGTTCTGCGTCCACTTGTGACACAAGGAAAAGCCTGTGCTCTTCCCATGCAGACCCCCGAATCTGAAAAACCATGGCTAATGGAGGTATGTCCGGCTTCAACTCTGAAAAGTGAAGGCCTTTATATTGGTTACAAAGGAAGGACAGAAAAAGAAAAGAAAAAAAGGGAGCATATTCTCGATAAGCTTATTGATAACGGAATAGTTGTACCTGATAGCATAAAAGAGCAAATCATTAAAAACAAAGATGGTGACGCTCTTGACAGTTTTGTGGCGGCCTATGCCACATACCGTTCGGCCTTAAAAATGAATGATATTATCGGGAAACTTCCCGGCATATATCTTCGTGAAGGGTATACTTTCTTTTAATCCTTACTGATGCCTACAATGTCGTAGATATCATCAGGGCTGTTAATGATATTTATGTTTTCCATCTGGGCGAGTTTCTTTGTGTTGGCCACGTCTACGTCACGCATTTTCAGTACCATTTCTCGTCCTTCCGGGGAATATGTTGTTACAGTGCCCATTTCCCTGTCAACAGGTAGTATATAGATTGGTGTGCTACCCTTTGCAGTCTGTGCCACAACATTTGTGACAAGTGTGTCTGCGATACCATACACCATTTTTGCAACACTGTTGGATGTTGTTGGAGCAATGATTAGTGCATCATAGTATCCCACCTGAAGAGGTCCTGCAATAAATGGTGAATTTGGCCCGCCTTCTGTCTTGAAATTAGGAAAATCCTTCTGGATATCATTCCACATATGATACCATTTCATAACGGTTTCCCCTTCCTTTGAAAGGAAAACCATTATTTCAATATCGCTTTTGTTCTTGATGTCCACCATTGTCTCATATGTCTCTTTTATAAGGTCTCCTGACCCGGTTATTCCCCATGCTATCCTTTTCATGATCTGTGCCTTCTGTTTATATTTAGTATCCTATCAGTGATTCCTTGTTGATCTCACTGTCGGGTATTTTCATAGTTTGAAGCATTTCCACCATTGCGTCAACCATGGGTGGCGGTCCGCATACGTAGAACGTTCTTTCCGAATAATCCGGTAATTCCCTCAGTATAAGATTCTCACAGATGCGTTCCCTGCATCCTGTCCAGCTTTCAGAGGCTCTTGTGAGCGTATTTAACACCTTGAGGTTTGGATTTTGTTTTTGCATTTCCTCAAGTTCTTCTGTGAATATCATGTCCTCTTCGGTCTTGTCACTGCATATCAGCATTATATCCGTATCGAGTTTCATATCAGTACAATATTTGCAAATACTGATCATCGGCGTGATTCCAATACCACCACTAAGGAGTGCTATCTTATCACGTTCTCCTTCAAATGTTAATTTGCCGAAAGGACCTTTTATCGTTGCTTTGTCTCCCTGCATCATGGTATCAAGCAGGTTTGAGAACTCGTGTCCGGTGAGTTTCTTTGTAAATTCTATGTGATCCTTTTCAGTGGGGCTGCTGGAAAGTGTAAATGGTTTCCCAACTTTCTTTTCTCCATCAGTTAGTTTGATTATCACATACTGTCCGGCTTTGTACTCAAAACCATCCGGTCTTTTGAACCTGAAACTCTTTACATTATATGTTCTTTTAATAATCTCAGTAACAGGTTCTTCAAATTCCAGATTCACTCCTCCTTACGCAGGTCTTTTGTTGCAATTGCCGTTTTCATCATTTTGTTGACGGTCCTGTGAAGACTTCTGATTCCTTCTGAATCTTCTGCAGCACCTTCAGCACCCCTGTCATGTGACCAGAAAGTACCTCCAAGGTTTGATCCGAATGACCCGCCTGCAACAGGTATCATTTCACTGATAACGTAGAAATTGAGAATATTCTGTATGGCTGGTTCCTGTCCGCCCATCCTGTCTCCACCGACCGCAGCAGCAGCACCAACTTTATTCATAAAAGACTTAGGATTACGTGCAACAACCGCACGGCATCTGTCCATGATAGTTTTAGTCTGGGCACTTAAAGTACCCTGGTATACCGGAGTGCCAATGATCCATGCGTCTGCCCAGAGCATTTTATCATAGAGCTCCACAAGGTCATCTTTGTGAATACAGCCCTCTTTCTTGCGGACACAGTAATCACAATGGATGCAGAATTTCATCTCTTTGCCACTGGCTGAGAAATATTCGATCTCAGCATCGTATTTTTCCTGTGCGTATCTGAGAGCTTCGTTTACGATATAATCTGTGGATTTCTTCCTGGGACTTCCAGAGATGCCCAGCAGGCGAATGCTTCTGTCGTCGGACATAGTGGCACTCCTTCTTTGTTCAGTCCAGTGTTATAGCTTCCTGTGGGCAGGCATCAACGCAGTTGCCGCATTCCACACAGTCGTCAGGTCGTGCAATAACGGATTTCAGATTTCCGTTCTCGTCTTCCTCTATGTCAATGACGTCTGTTGGGCATGATTCTGCACAAGCGCCAATTCCTTCGCATTTATCTAAATCTACTTCTGGTGGCATTTTAATTTTCTCCTTTACTTCTTTTGAAAATATACATCGTAATTCCAAGAACCATTAGAGTAGCAAATATCCCAAATCCCGGGGTACTTTCAGATTCCGGCTCAGGCTGGGTTCTTTCATCTGCAGGTGTGGATGGGTCGTAAATGATCGCGGACATTTCATTCATGTCAACGATTGGAACTTCCGTTTCTTCTCCCAGCAGTTTATCGATAAGTTCCTGTGGAGCTGACCTGTATTTCAGGGCAGTTTCGACTGTTACAGGATAAACAGCATTTTCAGGAAGAACAAATGAGTGTTGCTCTGTTACAGTTTCTTTCGGCCCTATCCTGTTATCCTCGAGAATGCTTTCTGCAAGCCAGAAACTCTTTGTTTCCTTGCCGTCACTATCTCCCAGAATATTGTTGTATATCTGCTTCGCATCAACGATGTTTCCATCAATATCAACGTTTCCGGCGTTGTATATGCTGTTTCCGTTTGCATCGGTGACTGTAACTTCCAGCCACATTTCCCTTATTTCGGAAACTCCTGTGGGAATATTATGCCCGGCTCCGGTATTTGTTATTGATACATCAATAAGGACTTCATCTCCTGCGGATGCAACTTCAGGTGCTGATACTTCCATAGTGGCAGCTTTTTGTAGTCTCTCAACTGCCATTTCAGCAACATTGTCTGCACCAAACATTGGGGGGATCAGTGTATTTGCACCCACAATATCATGTGAAGATATGTGTTCTCTTTTCGGAGCACTTGAACTTGCACGTCCGGGGTTTGCTTTGAATTCGGTTATTCCTTCTGTCATGTGACAGTCCTGGCACACTACATCTTCTTCAGCATACTGACTTTCTTTCCAGGTGGAATATGTATCGTCAATAACAAGTCCGTTAACAGGATTAATCACCTGATGGCACATTCCACAGTATTCTGACTGAGTGTAAAGCTCGAGGTATTCAGATTTATGATAGGCATCTCTTGAATCATTGAATGGTCCCCATTTTGTCTCTCCCGGAGTTACTGTGAATGGTGCGTTTCCCGTACCATTGCTTCCGGATACTACGTGGCAGAAATCACACTGTACTCCAAGTTTTGAAATATCAGACATTTCTGAACCATCAATTGGTGGGATCTCTCCACTGACAACTCCAATGGGTGTGTGACAGCGTGAGCAGAATTCATCCAGCGCACCATCTGTGTCATCACTTGCGATCTTTACTTCTTCAAGATAGAAAGGGTCAAGATATGCGTTAAAGTGCATTGTTCCTTCCCAGTCAGCGTAAATGATCGCATGACATTGTCTGCATTTACTTTCATAATCAAAATCTTCTGAACTGAATTCTCCTGCCTGGGTTGCAGGTGTTGCATTTGCAAAGTTCGCACTGATAAATAATATCATTATAATCGCAAAAAACAAACTACCTTTTACCAAATTCCCCCTCATGTCCTCTCCTCTCAACTATAATCTTATTTTATGTGCTAAAAGAACTGACTGACATTTATTAGGCAGTTTCTTTCAGCAAATCAGTAAAAGGGACAAAGTCCCTATTTATTCGTTTACTTCAGTTGTTTTAGTGCATCTCTGCATGCAGCAACTGCAGGAGCTCCGGATGTGATGAAAATAACATCCATTACTTCCATGATCTCTTCCTTTGTTGCACCGTTCTTCAGTGCGCTCTTCATCTGTGATATTACACAGCGTTCACACTGTTTGGATGCAACTACGGCAAGTGCCATGAGTATCTTTGTTTTTGCCGGAAGCGCACCATCTTTAAGCAACCTGTGGTTACACATATTGTATTTGTGTAAAAACTCAGGCTCAATTTCTCCAAGTGTTTCTAATATCTGTGGTGTGAATCCCAGCTTATCGGACATATCATCGATAATCTCTTTGTGTCCGCATTCTTTACCTCTTTCTCCGCACATCTTCTCTTCTCCTTTTGTTTAATAAAATCAGGGATGTTCCCATCCCGATTAATCGAATCCGTCTTCAATTGTCTGGTCAAAACAGTATTTGCAAAGAATTCTTGGTAGTCCCTTTGGAAGCCTTTGTACGTGAGGTGGCTGTCCGACAGACACAGGGAGCTCAAGTTCTTTGCAGTGATCGCTACAGAGACCTTTTCCGCAGGCTATGCAGATGCATGTTGCTTCTGTATCGTTTCCATCTTCCATGCAGTCATAACATTTCATCATGATATCACCTAGTAATTCTCCTTCAGGGCTTCATGACATGGCATACAGAGCACTTTTTTCCAGTGCTGTACGTCCTTGTAGTCACAGGAAATTCCCATTCCGCATTTCAACTTAATGCTGTATTCACCCTCCCATACAGGTGTTTCTTCTCTTACAAGGTGGTCCTTGCATACTCCTCTCCCGCAGATTATACAGACAGCAACAGTGTCACTGTCTTTTCCATTTTTTGCACATTCAAAGCATTTCATGACGATCACTCTGTCAATAAGTCGTTTGTTCGCAAATCTTTCTGTTCGTCATCTCTGCAAATGCAAATTGGATTTGCATTGTATTGGTATATGCAGTTCTATTGTACCGATATCCCCCGCAGATATGAATAATATTTCTTCTAACGTTAACTGGATATATCTGTAACGGTAAATACAGCTCCTTTTTTTACTAAGTGTTGTTGTCTTGCAATAAGCAATATATGTTATACTTATTGGAAGTTATTTTAGCAGTTCTTTAGTTATTGCTTCTACTCTTTTGGGTATTTGTCTATACCATTTGCTAAAATCAAACCAACAAAGTTTTAAATATGTATAGATACCTGAATAGGAACACACTTTACAGGAGGATTCAAATGACATTTGGAATTGAATTTGTACCAAGCGACCCGGTTTTAAAAATAGCTCACTATGCAAAACTTGCTGAACAGCAGGGCTTTGACAACGTATGGATCACAGACCACTACAACAACCGTGATGTCTATTCTACATTAACCGTGCTTGCAATGAACACAAACAGTATCAAGCTCGGAACAGGTGTAACAAACCCATACACAAGAAATGCAGCTGTAACCGCATCAAGCATCGGCTCTGTTAACGAGATCTCAGGCGGCCGTGCAATTCTCGGCCTTGGTCCGGGAGACAAGGCAACCTTTGATGCAATGGGTATTTCATGGGACAAGCCACTCACAACAACAAAGGAAAGCATTCAGGCAATCCGTGGCTTCCTCGCAGGAGAGAAAGTAACCCAGGATGGCGACATGGTCAAGTTCGGCGGTGCAAAGATGGCATTCAAGACCGGCGATGTACCTATTTACATGGGTGCACAGGGTCCAAAGATGCTCGAGCTTGCAGGAGAGGTTTCAGACGGTGTACTGATCAACGCATCACACCCAAAGGACTTCGAAGTAGCTGTTAAGCAGATCGCAGCAGGCGCAAAGAAGGCAGGCCGTGACCCTAAGGAAGTTGACGTAGCAGCATATGCATGTTTCTCAATTGACAAGGACGCTGCAAAGGCAAAGAGTGCAGCACAGATCGTAGTTGCATTTATCGTTGCAGGTTCACCTGACATGGTACTTGAACGCCATGGAATTGACCCGGCAGCAAAAGCTGATATCGGTGGCGCAATCGCAAAGGGTGACTTCGGTGCACTCATGGGCGGCATGGTCACAGATGACATGATGGACGCATTCTCTATCTGCGGAACACCAGATGACTGTAAGGCAAGGATCAATGAATTGCTTGACATCGGTGTAACACAGATCGTTGCTGGTTCCCCGATCGGACCAAACAAAGAGAAAGCTATCAAGCTCATCGGTAAAGAAATCATTGGATAAACAAGAAAAGAACGTCGGAGGCAGTTAATGGCCCATCCAAAAATATTAGAGGTCATTGAGCACGACGTCTGTACTGCTTGTGGGGCATGTGTTTCAGCATGCCCTGCTGGTGCTATTGTTATGAACAAGCATGCAGAAGTCCGTGACCCTGATAATTTAGAATACTACGTCAAAGGTGCAGCACCTGATGTATGTGAAGGATGTCTCACATGCGGAAGGCTTTGCCCGGTTATTGACGGATATGTGGAAGACGAATTCGCAAACGTAAAGGAGTTCTTTGGAGCAAAGAGCACTATACAAGGTCAGGATGGTGGTGTCACCTCTATTCTGGCAAAGGCTTTGCTCGAGACCGGTACGGTAGATTGCATTGTTGGTATCGCCAAGGATGACAAATGGGGTACTGAACTTATTCTTATGACCAAGCCGGAAGATGTCGACAGGACAACAGGTACAAAGTATACCTACGATTCCGTGCTTTCAGCACTAAGGGATCCTTTTGAGAAATACGATAAGATAGGCGTAATTGGCGTACCCTGCCAGGCACACGGCGCACGTCTCCTTTTTGAGAATAACAACGACAAGATCGTTGTGATCCTTGGTCTGTTGTGCATGGAGAGTTTCTATCATGACACCATGACAGACACTATCGTTCCTGAAGTAATGGGACTTAACCTTGAAGATGTCGTAAAGATGGACTTCGGCAAGGGTAAATTCTGGAACTACACAAAGGACGGCGAAGCCCACAGCGTGAAGATTCCGGAAGTTGCTCACCATGCAAGAAACCCATGTCACCACTGTTGTGATTACACTTCAGTATCCGCTGACATATCACTTGGTTCAGTCGGTACTCCCGATGGCTGGAACTGTGTGCTTATACGTACAGATGTAGGCAAGGAGATGTTCGAGCTTATCAAGGACAAGGTCGAGATCATGGAAGATCCGAAACCAGGAATGGATCTTGTTAAGAAACTTGCCAAGATGAAACACGATAACAACTCAGGACACTATTTAGAAGTGTGTGAGAAGTTCACATTCGATGAATGTGGCATTCACTGATGGTTATCACACATGCACATGAGAAGAGCGTTCTATATCGGACGCTTTCAACCTTTTCATCTTGGACATTACTCTTTAATAAAAGATATTGCACAGGATGTAGATGAAGTGGTAATTGGTATAGGCAGTGCGCAGAAAAGTCATGAGCCTAAGAATCCTTTTACCGCAGGTGAGCGCGTAATGATGATCAGGCATGCTCTTGAGGATGCTGACATCAAACATTACGCGATTCCTCTGGAAGACCTTCAACGAAATGCTGTGTGGGTCTCGCATATTATTTCTATGGCACCACCTTTTGATGTGGTCTATTCTAACAATCCACTTGTTGTACGTCTTTTTAAAGAATCCGGCACCCCGGTGGAACAACCTCCTATGTATCAGAGGGAAGGCTATTCAGGTACCGAGATACGTGAAAGGATGCTCAACGATGGTGATTGGCAATCTCTTGTTCCCGAAGCTGTTGTTGATGTAATAGATGAGATAGATGGTGTGAACAGGCTCAAAAGCGTATCTAAATCCGATAAGGATTACAAGGATTAGTTTTTCTTATAATTTTATACTCATAATTATTTTTAAATATCATTTTCTCCAATTCGAAAAGGAAGGAAAATGACAAAGAATAAAGTAGAAGATAATCCGGGTGGTGACTCCGAAAGAAAACTTGTACATGTGGTATCAGGTCTTGCTTATATACCTCTTGTGTATTTTTTCACAGAATTGTCTCTATATGTATTATTTTTCCTGGAGTTCATTTTCTTCTCGATTGTTGTTTCACTTGTACTCCTGAAGGCATACAGGTATCAACCGGTTTTTGATATGATACATCGATGGGGACGTAAAAAGGAAAACTATATCCCTTTAAAACCGACTTTGCTGGTCAATACTGGCATCTTAATAACATATCTTTTATTTCCTGTTAATGTTGTATGTGCTGCAATTGCAATAACTGCACTTGGAGACGGCATTGCCACTGTGGCAGGAGAGAAACTCGGTAAACACAAGTTGCCCTACTCAAAGAGAAAAACATATGAAGGCACCCTGGCAGGAATTATTGTAGCTTTTGCAGGTGCAGTTATTTTTGTCTCTCATGTTCAGGCACTATCGGCTAGTGTCGGTGCATTATTGATTGAGAGTGTTATTGGAAGGGATTTCATAACAGATTCATCCATAAATTCTTTTATCAATCTGCTGAAAAATGACAATCTGGTCCTTCCAATAGCTTCAGGATTTATTATGATTGTATTCGGATAATTGAGCTCGAATTCAGAGTACTTCTTTTTTTTTAAAATTATCATCCGCACTCAAAAATCCCTATATACTGAATCTTAGTATATATCTCTCCAATCAAAATTTAATTCATACACTTATATTATTCTCAATGTTTGGGATGGTCAACATGGATGCTAAGAAATTCACACCTCTGGCATTCCTGGCTTCACTCGGGGCTGGGGGTATCGCAGTAATGCCTTTTGTACTGATGCAATATACAATAGAACATGGTTCGGGTCTGATAACAAGATCACAGTTATGGGGAATGGACTTTACATCTTCGTATCAGGTATCATATTACTACCTGCTTGAATTTGTAATGGTATTGTTTACGTTCATACACTTTGCTCTAACCATAATATTTACAATTAAATTGCTAAAGTGGATGAGGACAGATAGTTATCCCACTCTAATAAAGGACCCCTTAAGGAATACAGGGATTCTCGCACCACTTATATCCTATTTAATGACAATGAATGTCCTCATTGGTCCTATAAGATACTTTTCGCCTTTCCTATCAGCTAATTTCTCATCCCTCTTTTACCCTGCAATGATATTCTGGTCCCTGTTCTTTTTACTGGTTATGTTCACTGAGATCAGGCTGCTTGAAATATCTTTCAAGAACGGATTTGATATCAACAAAATAAACTTTGGATGGCTTTTGCATCCTTTCCTTCTGGGAATGCTCACTGTTGTGGGAACAGGAATATCTGCAATGTCCAGCAATCCTGATATTGCAAATATAGCAGCTTTTATGTCTCTGATCTCCGGATCCATGGGAATTTTTCTCCTGCTGGTTAAAATGGTAATACTTTTCAAGAGCCACTTCCAGTCAACAGGTCTTCCGGAAAAACACTTTTTACCAAGCTTCCTGATAGTCATACCAAATATAACTCTTTATGCAATAAGCGGTTTCAGGCTTGGTCATTTCCTTGAAAGTACTTATGGATTTGAGCTGGGTGCTTATTTCTATCTTGTAGTAGGACTGTCTTTTGCATTTGAAATATGGTATATGCTGTTTGGTTTTTCTCTTTTGGTAGACTATTTCAGGAACAACCATTTCAAAGAATTCTATGTAACCCAATGGGGCCTGATATGTCCTCTGGTAGCATTTGCAGTTCTTGGCTCATTTGCACACAAGATTGTGTTTACCAACATCGTGCTTTATGTCGGTCTGGTAATTTTTATGCTTTTAACAATTCTGGTCTATTTTGAGTTGTTAAGCAAGCATATCAAATGCAGTCGCTCAAGCCATGCTAAGTTAAGTTGTGCTGTATAATGTCCTGAGAAAAATATGTCGTATTTCCGGTATTTAAGAATTGAAAACTGGCAGATGCCAGTTTATTTTTATTTTATTATCAAGAGTCCAGTATACTGCCTTCAATTACGGTGACAGCCTTACCTGAGATCAGCACTCTTTCTTTTATTACTCTGACTTTCAGGAATCCTCCCCTTTCTGAAGCCTGATATGCAGTAAAACTGTTTTTGTTCAGTTTCTTCATCCAGTAGGGTCCAAGACAGCAGTGAGTAGAACCAGTTACAGGATCTTCAGGGATCCCTATGGCAGGTGCAAAAAGCCTGGATACGAAATCATATTCATCCGACGAGGAAATAGAAGTCACACAAACTCCTCTGGTTGTGATCTTTGCAAGCCGGGAAAAGTCAGGTTTCAAATTTCTGATCTCTTCTTCAGACACAAGTTCTATCAGGTAGTCAAAGGCGTTTCTACCTATATAAGCTGTTTTTTCACATCCAGTGCTTCAAGGAGTCCATTAGATGCTTCTGTTTCTTTTACAGGTAGTTCCGGGAAGTCAAGTTCAATCCAGTCTCCTTTAAGAGTTGCAGTCAACAGTCCGCTTTTTGTGAAGAACTTTACAGTTTCTTCTTTTTCTTCAAATCCTTTTTCCCATAATATGTGTGAACTGGCAATTGTTGCATGACCGCACATATCTACTTCTGCATCAGGTGCAAACCACCGCAGCTTGTATCCATCATTTTCGGGATACAGGAATGCGGTTTCTGAGACTGCCATCTCTTTTGCAACGTTCTGCATCCATTTTTCATCTGCAGGCTTATTAAGAATACAAACTCCTGCTGGGTTACCTATGAATGGTTTATCGGTGATTGGCATTATATTTCATTTATCAGGTCATGAGATATGCCTATCATTACATTCTGTCCTTTCCACTTTCCCCCGCTGAATCTCAAAACCACTGGAACAAGTGATTGGTCTTTAGCTATTAGTGGAAAATTGAAGTATGATATCTCTTCATCGATTATATTAAAAAAGACACGGGCCGCTTCAAGATACCGTTTATGCGGTATCATTGAGATAATGTTTACTCCAATAAGTTCTTCTGCAGAATACCCCAACCTTCTTGATACTGCAGAGTTATAATTCAAAATACAACCCTCTAGATCTACTATTATCAGAATATCATCTAAAGCTTCAAAAATACCCTGAAGGTCATTAACATTATTCTGAAGCTCGATCTCAGATATCATGCGATTAATAAATCCACCTATCTGTGAGGCAACGTTTTCAAGAGAATTCCTGGAATCGTTAGAGATCTCGTTTTGACTGTGGGACATCAGCTTTATCATGGCAATAACATCATCCCCATATTTCAATGGGATAAGTGCTGTAAAATTCAACATTTCATCTGGTGATTCTGTAGCGGTCATTGCACATATTTCTGAGTGATCTTTGTAGACTATTTTCCCCATCATGACCAATTTTGTAAGTAAAGAGTTTGAATTATAATACGATGTATTCTCGATATATTCGGAAGATAATCCCTTGTGTGCTACTATATTCAGGCTTCCTGTGGATGTATCAACAATATACAGACAACCACAATCAAAAGGATCCATCTGGAGGGTCAGTTCCAGTAACTGTTCATAGGTTTCCTGTATATTTTCATTGAATGCGAGGACGTTTCCAAGTTCACATTGAAGTCTCATGAATCCATTTGATTGGATACTGCTGGTGATATCAACAATAATTCCTTCAATGAACTCTATCTTGCCCTCATCACGTTGAATAAAAGTTCTTTCGTTCACCAGACGAACTTCACCTGATTTTGTCAGGATTCTGTATTCCTGATCAAAGCATGTCTGATCAGATTCTATGAACTCTGTGGATCTGGCTTGAACTGTTACCAGGTCATCCGGATGGATAATTTCACCGTAAAGAAGTTTACCAGATGTGAAATCTTCTGCAGAATATCCGAATTGCCTTATGTTCTCTGACACAAACTCTACCGGCCAATTATGTTCGACCTTCCATAGGAAAACAATCATCGGACTGCTATTAACAATATTTCCAAGAGCTTGCTGCATTTCATTTGAGTGCTTCAGTTCATCTGTATATTTCTTGAGTGCTTCTTCGGAGTTCTTACGCTCGGTAATATCGCGAACAAAAGAAAAAATGTATTGAACATCTTCAAATTCCAAATAGCTTAATGAGATCTCTACAGGAAAGATTCTTCCATCTTTTGTGTAGTGTTTAGATTCCATTTGCAATGATCCTTGTTGTTTAACTTTATTCCACAGATCATTCCATTTGTTCTCTGGAAAATCCTGACTTATGTCGAAGACTTTCATTGAAAGCAGTTCTTCCCGTGAATAACCATAATTATTACAGACAGCTTCATTAACGAACATGAAACTGGCATCAGGAGCTATCCAGAAAGCAGGTTCCATGCTGTGATCAATTGAATGCTGCATAAGGCGGAGATTTTTTTCTACCACTTTACGTCTGGTTATATCACGACTAAAAGAGAATACATATTCAAAATCTTTGTACTGCAGATAACTATATGTGATCTCTACGGGGATTACATTCCCTTCTTTTGAAATATGGATCGTTTCCACGGTTCCTATCTGCGCTTTTTTCATAAGGTCCCATTGCCCTTTCCACATATTCTCTGAAAAATAAGGGTCGATATCAAAGACCTTCATTGAAAGCAGTTCTTCCCGTGAATAACCTAATTCATCGCATGTTGCTTCATTGACATATATAAAACTAGCATCTGAAGTGATCCATGAAATAGAATCAATACTATGATCAATTGAATATTTTGAGAAAAACAAAGCGTTTTCTTCATCTATATGTTCTATAGTGCTATTATCGGGTTTTGTGGAATGCATTTTGTAGCCCATTTGTTATTTGATTAAGTATGGTCTTTACCAATATGAACTGTCAATGCTGATACTTTGAATCATGATATTTTTTATTTAATTATATTATTCGATTTGTACTTTATAAGAATATCACTAATTTAGATTGTCTTTTCACATGTATGAAAAGAGACCGAATGTTGCCCCACGTTACATAGATGATATAATTGATTTTAGCTGATAAATAGCATTTTAACAAAAATATGTGTTTTTTCAGACCAATAGTATTATATATTGTATTAACTTTTGCACAAAGTGCAACTAATATGCAATGAATAATTTTAATGTCATCCTTTTTTTAAATTTACTTGTTTTTTGATAGCAATCTTTCATCTGCTATTAATAATTTTTCCTCGTCCTGGTAAGGTAACAAGTTCTCTATAAAGTTTAAGCATTACGATTTCGCAACTCTATAATAACACATATTATATTCTATTATTATTCTACGATGTTGTGTTTTTTACTTCTTCTCCAAAATGAGTTATATATTATTTTTGGTACACTCGCATTGCGCAATGCTTATATTTTGATTTTTTTAGACTTTTTAATTAGGACAAAAACTACGCTCAAAAGTTTTGTCCGGGAAATAACATGAAAACAACGAAAAACGCGCAATATATTGGTATTGTAGGTGTAAAAGGAGGTAAAGAATTAATGACACAAAGAATGACATCGCCTGAACGAATGATGGCTGTTATGTCTGGAAAAAGACCTGATCGTGTACCAGTAATTCCCTTTGCATTAGGATACTCTTCACAGGTTACTGGTGTATCTCTGGGTGATTGGTATGCGGATGGTGATAAATGCTTTGAGGCTCAGTTTGCTTCAATGCGTTTGCACGGTTATGAAGAAACACCAATGTACGGATATGCATCTATGGGAGCTTTGGAATTTGGTGGTGAGATCGAATATCCATATGGAAAAGGTCAGGGTGCTCCGTTTGTCAAGAAACATCCTGTGAATACTATTGAAGATATTGATAAGCTTCAAGTGCCTGATTTTGAAAAGGAATTGCCTGGTGCATATAAGCAAGCTGATAAATTAGCTTCCAGATGTGCTGAGATGGGTATGCCTGTTTCCGTACAGGTAGGAAGTACTTTCACTGCGGCATCAGTTGTTGCCAATACTTCTGAGTTTATTAGCTGGCTTCTTATGGAACCGGATGCGGCTCATTTACTGCTTGGTAAAGTATGTGATATGTTCATCAATGCCATAGATTATTTTGTTGACAAATATGGTGCACAGAAGATGCTTCCATTTGACGGAGGTCCTTCTGAATCTAACACACTGATATCTGCTGAAATGTTTGAAGAGTTCGCATATCCATATATGAAAAGGATACATACCCATCTGAAAGAAGCAGGCGTTAATTCCGTACTCATGCACCCATGTTCAGACCAGAACAAAAATATCCCTCACTATGTGAAACTAAGAACTGAGATGGACTGGTCTGGAAAATATGTCTGGTTGTTTGGTCCTGAAACACCTGTAAAAGCTCAGATAGAAGCATTCGGTGACCACGATGTGGTTTGTGGTAACATCAATCCTTCCCTCTTCCTCACAGAATCATATGAGGATCTGGTGGAGATCTGCAAAGAGAACATACTTGAAGGAATGCATTCTCCTTCGGGATATATGCTGGCTGCAGGGTGTGAATTCCCTCCACATGCCCCTCCTATTAAATTAATGGCTATGATGGATGCTGCGGAAACATATGGGAGGTATGAATAAACATTCATTATTTTTCAAAGTTTAATTTTCATATTTGAAAGTACATGGGAGGATAAATATGTCTGACAGGGAAATCTTGAACAAGCTAAGTGACAGGCTGGTCAATCAGGATATAGAAGGCTGTAAAACCACAACCTTGGAAGCTCTTGATGCGGGTATCAGTGCTTTTGATGCGATAAATGAGGGTCTTTCAGTGGGCATGAAAATCGTTGGTGACAAATATGAATTAGGGGAACTTTATCTCCCTCATATTATGATGTCCGCAAAAGCTATGGATGCCGCAATGGAAATTCTCACTCCGATCCTTGAAAAAGAAGGTACAGGTGAAAATATCGGAACTGCTATCACATTTGTACAGGAAGGTGATATCCACGAAATAGGCCATCGTTTGGTTTCTATTATGCTGGGTGTTAATGGTTTCAATATAGTTGACCTTGGAGTGGATGTATCTAACAAAACTATTATCGAGGAGATTAACAAGCATAACGGTGACAAAATACTTCTTGCAGGTTCTGCACTGATGACAACTTCAATGCAGGGTCAGAAAGACACTGTGACTGCTATTGAAGAACAGGGGCTTCGAGATTCCGTTAAGATAATGTTTGGTGGCGCACCGGTTTCTGAAAAGTGGGTTAAGGATATTAGGGCGGATGCAACGGCAAAGAATGCAGCAGATGCCGCCCGTGTTGCAGTAGAACTTATGAAATAAAAATCCACTTTCATTTCATATTTTATTGTCTGTTTGCACATTTATTGAATTTCATTATCGAATATTTTGATTGAAAATTTGGAAATGACTAATTACTCCAGAGGTTAGGATGATTCTCTTCTCCATCTCACACCGTCTTTTCCATCTTCGATAATGATACCTTTCTCCTGAAGTTCATCACGTATGGAGTCAGCCTTTACCCAGTCTTTTTCAGCACGTGCTTTTTCCCTGATTTTGATCAGTTCATTGATATCCTCATCTGAAATTCTGCTGTCCTGTTCTTCTGAACCGGAATTGCTGTCGTCTTCAAAGATTCCAAGCACTTGATTTATTTCCGAATAGAAATCCAGCACATTTTCAAGGGAGGATTTTCCGGGTTTTTCATTTGCTATTATAGAATTGACCTTACGGCTGAATACGAAAAGATTACCAATTGCTTCCCTTGTATTGAAATCATCATCCATGGAATCTACAAATGCAGATCTGTTTTCATCGATCAGGTCTGATATGCCGCATTCATCGTCATTATCCGGTGCTTCATAGATAGCGTGTTTTACGTTTGAGATCGTATTCAATAATCTCTTTCTTGCTCTTCCTGCTTCTACAAGTGCATCCTCACTGAAATCTATGGTGCTTCTGTAGTGAGTATAAACAATAAAGAACCTGATAGTCCCGGGGGAGAATTTAGCAAGAACCTCTTTGATGGTAAAAAAGTTTCCAAGAGACTTTGACATCTTCTCCTTATCAATTGTAAGAAAACCATTGTGAATCCAGTACTTACTGAAAGGGTGCATTCCTGTGCAGCTTTCGGATTGGTGTATCTCTGCTTCATGGTGAGGGAATATGAGGTCAAGTCCTCCGCCATGAATATCCAGTTGCTCAGAGCAGTATTTCATGGACATTACTGAGCATTCGATGTGCCATCCCGGTCTTCCTCTTCCCCAGGGACTATCCCACCCCGGTTCGTCTTCAGGAGAACCTTTCCAGAGTACAAAATCAAGCTGGTATCTTTTATCATCTTCAACATCAACCCTGCATCCGGAACCTTCCATTAAACCTTCAACTGTCTGGTGGCTCAGTATCCCTATTTTTTCAGGAGAACTATTGAGGTCATAGTACACATTTCCTTTCGGGGTCGAGTAGGCAGCACCATTGTCAATAAGTCTGGTTACTGTATCAATGATGTCTTTAATGTGTTCTGTCACTTTGGGACGGACATCAGGGTCAATAACTCCAAGCGCCTGCATGTCCTCTTCAAAAGAAGCTGTGAACTTTCTTGAAAGTTCAAAAGTATCTTCATCACTCTCTTTCGCCCTGTCTATTACCTTGTCATCGACATCAGTTATATTTGAAACATAATTGACATGGTATCCTCTGTATATAAGATAACGTCTGATAACATCAAAAGAAACATAACTTCTGGCGTGTCCCAGGTGGCAGTGGTCATAAACTGTGGGTCCGCAGACGTACATATTAACTTCATTTCCTTTTAAGGGTACAAAATCCTCTGTTTCTCTTGTCAATGTATTGTAAACTCTAAGCACCACAGTAAACACCTGATAAATAAAATGCCGAGAGAGAGATTCGAACTCCCGAAAAACCGCTCTGCAGGCGGTCACATTAGCCACTCTGTCATCTCGGCAAGTTGTTATAATAAGATTTTAAAAATCCTATACAGCATACTCTATTAATCTATTTATGCTTTCTTGTTAATTCAGTTTGGAAATTATTTACATGATCTTCAATATATGGTGGCCCAACAGTAAAAATATTTATATGCAATAATGTTCAATAGTTACTCCATTGGTATAGTGTATTATTATGTGTTTTCTCACCTTATTCCTGCTTTCAGGGTCAGTAGGCAACTGTTTTCATGGCAGCTTTAAGGTAGAATTCTAGTTCAATTGTCTCTGACAGAGTATGTCTAAAGCAGAATGAAGGAGTGTCAAAGGGAGATGTCTTCTGGATCTGAGAAGACTTTGAGTGATCTGCCACGTATGGGTCAGGCTCACATTGCGTTGCTGGGTGCAGCATTCACATTAGTTCTATTGATACTGATTCTCTGGCAGGCCAGTACAATATATGAGGAAAATCTGATATTTAGCAAGCAAGCCGAGATAGATACACAATTGTTGTCTAGTGGCAACTCTCTGGAAAACCAGATATATCAGTATTTTTCCCTTCTGGAAGGTCTTGATGCATTTGCCAGGGCAAATCCCACAGAAGAGGCAATGAATAAGCATTTTCCTTTATTTGCTTTCGGCTTGTATTCCGGGTCACCAGCTATTCGATCTATTGAGATATATACTAATTTTTCAGAAACCTATGTTTATCCGGTAACAGGTAATGAAGTTGCAGTTGAAAGGACAATGGCTGATCTGATCAATGATGAGCGGCCATTGGTTCGTGATGATGTACAGGGTGCAATCCATACCCGGCAAATGGTAGTTACCGGACCTTATGAAATGCAGCGCGGTGGTCAGGGAATTGTAGCTCGTCAGGCTGTTTACATCAATGATTCTCTGTGGGGCATCGTTTCAATTGTCATCGATGTACCGTCTTTGCTGAGTGAGTCCGGTTTGGTTTCAGGTACTGAACACATAGAAGGTATGGCTTTACGTGATGATTCCGGACAGTTGCTTTTTGGATCGAATGGAACATTTTTATTGGAGCCGCTTATATATTCTGTTGCTCTTCCATCAGGCAGCTGGGAACTTGCTGCTGTTCCGAAAGGCGGATGGGAGAATTCTGTTGCCGATACTCAGGGGATATTTGAAAAAGGTGGTATCATCATTGTTCTTCTTTTAACATTACTTGTCTATCTTCTGCTGAACTATGGTGTTTCTCTTAAAACACAAGTATCTGAACGCACTGCTTTACTCAAAGAATCTGAAAACCGTTATCTTCATCTCACAGATACCGCAAGGGATTTTATAATTGTTCATGACCTGGAAGGAAGAATTCTATATGCAAATAGAATAGCTGTGGAGTTCAGTGGCTATAGTGAAGACGAACTCCTCTCTAAGAATGTAACTCAATTTGTTGCTCCTGATGAAATAGAAAAGATGATAAACCGCAGGTATCAGCGTATTGGGGATGACCGGGAGAAGTACCTTTATGAAACAGTATTCATTGACAAAAATGGAAATGAGATTCCTGTTGAAGTTAGCTCTGTTCCAATGGAAGGAAAGAATGGCAAGCCTAGCATTCTCATTATAGCACGTGATATCACTGAGCGTAAAAAGACTCAGAGTGATCTTCTAAAATCGGAGGAAATGTTTGCCACAGTATTCAACACTGTACCTGATGGTATTATGCTTTCTACTTTTGAAGGAGAGATTATTAGTGTTAATGAAAGTTTCCTTAAAAATCAGGGTTTTTTGCAAAATGAGCTGCTTGGAAGCTCTATATGTGATATAAATTTGTGGATAGATTCTGATATTTGTGAAGAGTATATGGAGAAGTTAAATTTCCATGGTTTTGTCAGAAACTTTGAGTCTGAAATAATTACAAAAACAGGTGATATACACCCGGTTATCATTTCAGGGGACATTATTCCAACTAATGATGAAAGATACATATTGACAGTATTCAGGGATGTTACTGATATTAAACATACAGAGGATGAATTGAAGAGAAGCAAATCCCTGCTTGATGAAGTAAGTGAGATAGCAAATATCGGAGGATGGAGTCTTGATGTTTCCTCCGGTAATATCACCTGGACTCCGGAAGTATTCAATATCCATGATATGGAACCCAGGGATTCAGTAGATGTAAAAGAAGCTATTGATTACTATGCTCCAGGTTCCAAAGAAATCATCAGCAAGGCTGTTAAAGATGCCGTTGATAATGGTGAACCTTATGCTCTTGAACTCGAACTGATAACTTCAAAAGGAAAGCATAAATGGGTTCGTGCAAGTGGTCGGCCTGTTTTTACTGATGGAAAAGTAACGAAACTTATCGGTTCTTTCCAGGATATTACAGAGCGAAAGAATGTCGAGCTTGCTCTTCTTGAACAGGAGCAATTGCTAAAAGAAATGGGAAACGTTGCAAAAATAGGCGGTTGGGACTTTGATGTTAACTCCGGTACATCAACATGGACCAGTGAGGTTGCAATAATACATGATCTTGACCCTGACATAGAAGCCAATGTAGACCTTAGTTTGAAATCTTATACTCCTGAATCCCGTGAAATCTTATCTGAGGCATTTAACAATGCTGTTGAAAAAGGAGAACCTTATGACCTTGAACTTGAATTCATTTCTGCAAAAGGTGTTCATAAGTGGGTACGAACCGGTGCACAGCCTATTTTCATTGATGACAAGGTTGTCAAAGTTGTTGGATTTTTGCAGGATATTACACATATCAAAAAGGTGGAGTTTGAACTCCAAAAACAGGGAGTTCTGCTTGATGAAGTTGGTGATATTGCAAAGATAGGTGGCTGGGAATTTGATGTAAGTACAGGAGAAGGTACCTGGACACCTGAAGTTGCCAGAATTCACGGGTTAGACCCTGATGATCCTACAAGTAAGGATGTTGGTTTAAGTTTCTTTGTATCGGAATCAAAAGAGAAAATCCAGACTGCTATCCGGGATGCTATTGAAAAAGCACAGCCCTATGATCTGGAACTGGAGCTGATATCTGCAGATGGTGTCAATAAATGGGTACGTACTCTTGGACGTCCGGTTCTGGAAGATGGCAAAGTTGTAAAACTAACCGGTTCCATGCAGGATATCACTGATAGAAAACTGGCTGCTGACAGATTGCTTGAGAGTGAGCTTCGAGTAAAAAAGAAGCTTGATGCTATTTTAGAACCTGAGGGTGATTTAGGGGAACTGGATCTTGTCGATATCATTGACATCGAAACCCTGCAATCGATAATGGATGAATTTTACCGGCTCACAAATATAGGAGGGATGGCAATACTTGACCTCAAGGGTAATGTTCTGGTAAACATTGGTTGGCAGGATATTTGCACAAAGTTCCATCGTGTTCATCCCGAGACCTGCAAACATTGTATTGAAAGTGATCTTGAACTTACTAGGGGTGTAGAACCAGGGACATACAAGTTCTACAAGTGCAAGAACAATATGTGGGATATGGTGACTCCCATAGTTCTGGGTGGTATCCATATAGGTAACCTCTACGTTGGGCAATTTTTCCTTGATGATGAAGAGATACCCTATGACACATTCAGGTTACAGGCAAAGAAATATGGTTTTGATGAAAAGGAATACTTAGAAACTCTGGACAGGGTTCCACGCTGGAGCAGGGAAAAAGTGGATTCATTGATGACCTATTATTCTCTTCTTACCAATCTAATATCCACTTTAAGTTATAGTAATGTCAAGCTTGCAAGAACCCTGAACGAACGCGATGAACTGCTTGCCTCACTGCGTGAGAGTGAAGAACGCTTCCGTGCAACATTCGAGCAGGCTGCAGTTGGAATGTGTCTGGCCAACATGGATGGTTTTTTAATCCAAATGAATCAGCGTTTTTGTGACATAACAGGTTATGGTCATGAGGAACTTATCAGGATGAATTTTGCCGATGTTACCTATCAGGAAGACATAGGTAAAGAATTATCCATGGTTGAAGAGCTGGTTTCAGGAGAAAGAAATGACTATTCTATTGAAAAGCGTTATGTTCGCAAGGACAAGAATATAATATGGGTTAAAGTTACTGTTGCAATTGTAAAATCTTCTGATGGTAAACCTCTGTATTTTATCGCTATGATAGAGGATATTGATTCCAGAAAGCAGGCTGAAGCAGAGATTCTTCAATACAATGAACGTTTGAATATGCTTCACCATATAGATACGGATATTATTTCTTCTGTATCCAGTGAAAAGATTGCAGAAAAAGTTGTAAAACAACTGCGGAAACTTGTTCCATGTGATTCTGCCCGTTTGAGATTGTTTGATGCGAGCACAAAACAAGCTGTAATTCTGGCGGCGGACTCAGATAAGCCAACTAAATTATCCACAGGGACACACAACTCCATTGATTCTTTCTTATTATTTGATAAATTGCTTTCTGGAGAAACATTACTTATACCTGATATTAACAAACAAATTAAAAGCGGCACTCAAATTTCAAATGTAGTTCTTGAAGAAAACATTAGATCATGCCTGGTTGTACCACTTATTATTGAGGATGAATTAATAGCTATTCTGAATCTTTCATCCACAGAATATGATTTCTTTACAAAGGAACATGAGCAACTTGTAGAAGAGGTAGCTAAACAGCTTTCAATAGCTCTGCACCAGTCTAAGCTCAGGGAGCAGATTAGCCAGCATGCAGACGAACTTGAACAGCGTGTGGTTGAACGTACTTCACAGCTTGAAGCTGCCAACAAGGAACTTGAAGCTTTCACCTATTCTGTTTCACATGACCTGCGTGCACCTTTGCGTGCAATTGATGGTTTTTCGAGGATCATAACAGAGGATTATGAATCAAATCTGGATGATGAGGGAATGCGTCTTCTCAATGTTATAAGAACCAATACACAAAAAATGGATAAATTGATTACTGATCTCCTGGGGCTTTCAAGGGTCGGAAGAAATGAAATGAATTGTGTACAGGTGAATATGAGATCGCTGGTCAGTTCTGTGCTCAATGAATTGATGGCAAATGAAGAAAAAGATAATTTCGTGTTCAATGTTTCTGATATTCCGGATAGTTATGCAGATTCGGCTCTTATAAAACAATTATGGACCAATCTTTTGTCCAATGCCATTAAATACAGTTCTACACAGGAAAAAGCAATCGTAGAAGTTGGTTCTTACACCGAAGATGGTATGAATGTCTACTATATAAAAGACAATGGTGTGGGATTTGATTCCAAATATGTGCATAAGCTCTTTGGTATATTCCAGCGTTTGCACAGTGAGAAAGAATTCCCGGGAACAGGTGTGGGACTTGCAATTGTTCAGCGTATAGCTAAAAGACATGGTGGGGATGTCTGGGCAGAAGGTGAATCAGATAAAGGAGCTACATTTTACTTTTCATTACCTGTAAAAGATGGAGGAGATATGTGTGGAGAATGAAGTGGAAATTGTACTGGTAGAGGACAATCAAAATGATGTTGAATTAACTCTAAGAGCATTGAAAAAGAATAAAATCTCAAACAATGTTGTTGTTCTTGGGGACGGGGAACAGGCTCTTGATTACCTGTATGGCAGAGCTGAGTTTGAGGCTCGAAACGCAACCTCGAATCCACGTCTCATTTTACTTGACCTTAAACTTCCAAAAATGGATGGTCTTGAGGTTCTGAAAGTAATAAAAAGTGATCCGGATAAAAAAATGATTCCTGTAGTAATGCTCACCTCATCGAAAGAAGAATCTGATGTTGTCAAAAGTTATAGTCTGGGTGTTAATAGTTACATTGTAAAACCTGTGGATTTCGATAATTTTGTGGAAGCAATTCGTAATATTGGTTTCTACTGGTTATTGATGAATGAATGTGCATTTAAGAAGGATTGATGTATGGAAAGCGAGCCTGAGATACGCATATTGTTTGTAGAGGATGTCCCTCCGGACGCAGAGCTTGCAGAGAGGGTGCTGGCTAAAGACGGACTTGATTTTGTCTCAAGGAGAGTTGAAACTGCTGATGAGTACCTGAAGGAACTCGAAGTATTCAGACCTGATATTGTTATCTCAGACTACAGTCTTCCTGTATTCGATGGAATAAGGGCTCTCAGATTACTTCTGGAATATGATAAAAGTATACCTTTCATAGTTTTTACCGGCTCGATAAATGAGGAAACAGCAGTAAAATGCATGAAAGAGGGTGCAACTGATTATGTCCTGAAGGACCGAATTAAAAGACTCCCTTATGCTGTCCGGGAAGCCTTGTCCAGTAAAACTGTTATGATTGCAAAAGAAAAGGCAGAACAGTCATTAAAAATAAGTGAGAAACGGCTTCAGCTTGCAATGGAAGTATCGGAACAGGGTCTGTGGGATTGGAATATGGATACCAATGAAGCATATTTCAGTGCTGAGTGGTACTATATGTTCGGGTATGGGCCGGATGAGCTTCCTCGTACATTTGATTCTTGGAAATCGCTGCTTCACCCTGAAGATAAGGAAATTGTTATCGAGAGGCTGATGGATCAGATTATGAACCTTGAAAGCTTTGAAATGGATTTCAGAATGCGCTCCAGTTCCGGTAAATGTATATGGTTGACCTGCCGTGGAAAACCATTTGAAATTGACAATGAAGGCCGTCCACATCGTGTTATCGGCACATGCATCGATATCACTACAAGAAAACTTGCCGAAGAGCAAATGATACGTGCCAGGATAGCGGCTGAAGAAGCAAATAAATACAAAACCGAATTGCTGGCAAACATTACCCATGAGCTTAAAACACCGTTAAGTTCGGTAATTGGTTTTTCTGATGTTTTGCTGGAAGGTATTTCCGGGAAGCTCACAGAGCTTCAGGAGGAGCAGGTTGATATAATAAACAAAAGTGGCAACAGGTTGCTGGAACTTATCAATAAGATGCTCGACCTGTCGCGGATCGAATCAGGACGGATGGAACTTGTTTATGAAACCTTCAGTCCCAAATATATATTATCTGTGGTAGTTAACAGAACATTTTCCGTGGCAGCTAAAAAGAATATTTCTGTGAATACAACGATTGATCCTGAAATAGGAGAGATTAAGGCAGATCCGAATAAGTTAACAGAAATTATTTTTAATCTGCTGGAAAACTCACTGAAATTTACAGAAGAAGGAGGGGCCGTAACAATAGATGCCAGTAAAGATGATTTTTATATTTATATTTCAGTTACTGACAGCGGTGTAGGCATTCTTAAAGAGGATCAGGAGAAGATATTCGAACCGTTTGTACAGGTAGATGGCTCCACAAGCAGGAAATACGGAGGAGCAGGTCTGGGATTAGTGCTTGTAAAAGAATATGCTAAAATGCACAATGGTGAGATTACAGTAGAAAGTGAATATGGTAAAGGCAGCACATTCACGCTTAAATTACCTGTCTGTCCGGTTGCAAATATGATCCATGATCCATTTAAAGATCAAGTATAGGACTAAAATTCGTTAAAAAAATAATTGCTCCAGTCAATAGAACCCGGTCTGAACTCTTCTTCCAGCTCCTCAGTATTGCCGTATCGAAGTCCCCTGATTATTTTTCTGATATCCTTTAGTGTTTTGTCTTCAGTTCTGTTGCTGGTGTTAAGTTCAAAGACCTTCTCACACCACTCAACAGCTTCTGCAAGAATTATGTCCAGGGCTTCTGCTTCGAGATTTTCCCTTACCTTCTCTTCGGAATAATTCCTTTTTTGAAGCCTTTCTTTTAGTATTGCAGGGTCTGTCCTCAGTACAATTGCAATATCAGTTATGTGGTGTGAAAGGTGACTATCAACAATGGTCACAGGATATGACCTGTCATGGAGCTCCAGAACTCTGTCATAAACCTGATCCATGTCAGCAACAACACAGTCTCTTTCAGTATCCACTTCTGAGTAGAGTTTATCTTTTTTGATCAGTTCGTTGAGATGGATTACCTGATAAAATCGATCCTCTTCAAGCAATCTGGTCACTGATGTTTTTCCGGTTCCCGGTGTTCCTGTGATACCGATAAGCATAGTTAAGAATAAACATCCTAGTGCTTAATTATTTTGATTCGATAGAACATCAGTTTCCCTGAAGTCTGGAAGGTTCTATCCAGAATTCACGGTTTCTTGAAGAATCAACGGACTTTCGTGAACCTGTCCAGCGTTTTCTCCAGGAGGATTCCCATGGTTTATTTTTTGGATTAATGCCGTATTTTCCCAAATGAATACTTCCTCCTTTGTGTTTTATATTTTATGAAATCACAGAGAATCCTCTACAATCTGAAACAAAAACGATTGCAGAATAAATTACTCTGCAAACATCAATCAGCTAGTTCTTGTGCCTCTTCTCGGCTATTTTCAGGAAATTCTTGATGATCCATAGTCCTTCCTCGGTAAGTATGGACTCTGGATGGAACTGGACGCCGTATACAGGATATTCCCTGTGTTCAATTGCCATGATTATATCATCTTCTGTCTTTGCAGTGACTTTAAGGTCATCTGCCAGTTTCTCAATAGCAAGCGAATGGTATCTTCCGGCCTTGAATTTATCTTCAAGTCCTTTAAAGAGCGGAGATTCCTCATGGCTGATGTCAGATGTCTTCCCATGTATTGGCCCTCCTTTTGTATGACCGATGGTTCCACCGAATGCGGTGTTTATTGCCTGGTGGCCAAGACATACTCCAAGAACAGGTTTTTCCGGCCCTAATTCCCTGATAACATCAAGACATGATCCAATGTCCTCCTTTTTGTGAGGTGTGCCCGGTCCGGGTGATATCACGATAGCATCAGGATTAATGTCCTTTACTTCTTCAAGGGAAATAGTGTTAGGAACGACCATGGTATCAGGCTCGTATATGGAAACATAGTCCACAAGATTCCAGACAAAAGAGTCTTTGTTATTTATGAACAATACTTTCATTGTTTTCCTCCTATTGCCTTTATCATTGCAGCCATTTTCCTTTCCGTTTCGTTGTACTCGTAAGTGGGATCCGAGTCCGCCACAATACCGGCTCCTGCCTGTACGTAAGCTGTGTTATTCTTGATAAGCACTGTCCTTATGACAATGGCAAAGTCAGCATCACCGTTCCATGAATAATAGCCTACGCCGCCGCCATATATGCCTCTGGATTCGGGCTCAAGGTCATCTATTATTTCCATTGCCCTTATCTTCGGAGCTCCCGAAAGTGTGCCTGCAGGGAATATTGCACGTGTGGCATCGAACTGGTCACACTCATCCCTGAGTTCACCGCTGACAGTACTTTCTATGTGCTGCAGGTGTGAGTATTTCACCACGCTCATGAGGTCATCAACTTTAACTGTTCCGCCCTGCGAGACCATTCTGACATCGTTACGACCAAGATCAACAAGCATCACATGTTCCGCACGTTCTTTCTTGTCATTGAGCATCTCCTGTGCCAGTTTCCTGTCCTCTTCATCATTCTTGCCACGTGGACAGGTTCCTGCGATAGGGTTGGTAATGACTTTCCTGTCAAAGACGGTCATGAGTGTTTCAGGACTCGCACCTACAATACCTATGTCCTTGAAATTGAAGATGTACATGTAAGGACTCGGATTGATGTTCCTGAGCCTGATGTACAACTGAAGTGGTGTCTGCTTCATTTTAACAGTGTACCTTCGTGCAGGAACAACCTGGAAAATATCACCGTCAATGATATGCTGTTTTGCAATCCTGACTGCTTCTTCATAGGTGGCCTGATCCACATTGGCAACAGGCTCATCTGAATCTGCTGCAGGAATGTCTTCACTGATACTTATAACTGCAGCCATCTGAAGTGACCTTTCCATAAGTTGAGCTTCAGATTCAGCATGTTCGTAAACTTCTTCAAGGTCGCTTGATTCTGTAACGAATGGTGTGATCACGATGTACGTTTCGTTTGTTATGTGATCAAAGACAAAGGTCTTTGACATGATGGCAAAATGCATGTCAGGAACATCTGCATCAGGTTTCTTGTCCCTGTCTAACCATGAATCGTAAACAAGGTCGTAGCTGTTGTAACCTATAGCTCCTCCCAGGAAAGTCTGCCTGTCAAAGCGCGTCTGATTGAGCATCTGGGTTCCGGTGCTTGTGGGATATATTTTCCTGAAAGCTGCTAAGCAATCGTCACCTTCGTTCACCTTTACCCTGAACTTGCCACCGATAAGTGATTCCACATCACCCATTGCCTTGAGCTTGTTGTAGATGTGTTTTGTAAGTTCGGAGTTCATCTGGCACTCGATGGTGATGTATCTGTCTTTTATAGATACGACCATCTCAGGTTCGTAGCCTACAAATGAATACCTTGCATGCCTTTTTTCCTTCTCTACGGATTCAAGTAGATAGGAATGTCCCGCGTTCTGCAGGGTTGCATAGAGCTGTAGCGGGCTGCAAATACTATCCACCTTTGTCATGAGCTGCACTATGGCAGGCTTCTGTGAATTTTCAACGAGGTTTTTGAATTCCTCTTTGTTAAGATCAAAATCAACCATTGATACACCTTGCTTCTTCTATAAACCTGCATACCTTTGCAGGGTCTTTCTTTCCATCTGTTTCCACACCTGAAGCTGTATCCACGGCAAAGGGCATTACCTTTTTAACCGCGCTCCTGACATTATCAGCTTTCAGTCCACCGGCCAGTATCACCGGAGCTTCCGTGTTCTCTACTACTTTTCTGCTTACAGACCAGTCGTGCACAAGTCCTGTGCCACCACTTGCGCCTGCCTTGCCGGAATCAAGAAGTATTCCGTCTATCAGGTCACTCTCGTAAAGGGAATCTATATCTGCCATCATTTCTGATGGCAATTCCCTGCATTCCACCGGCACGACAAATGTCCTGATTATCTTCTGGTGTGTGTTGTTACGTATGATAGCTATTTCATCTGCGCTGAGATTATTATGAAGTTGAACTACATCCGGGTTGACCTTTTCGATAAATTCCAGTGCTTCCTTGCCGCTTGATGGCATTATCACAAGCACCGAGTCTACAAAGAAAGGCACTTTTCTGACAAGTTCTGCGGCATTCTTTGCGTCCAGTTTCCGGGGTGTGTTTACAGGAACCTCTGTGATGAAACCCACAGCATCGGCTCCACAGGTTACTGCCAGTTCAATGTCCTCAGCAGTTCTCATCCCGCATATCTTAACTCTGGGTAGATGTTTCATCTATGACTCCCTGAATATTGTCATCATCACTGAATTCTATCAGTTTTGCCAGTGCTTTGCCGCTGTCAAGAACTTCCTCTACCATAGGAACTGCTTCTTTGACTGAGGCTGCCTTTCCGGCAACATAAAGAGCTGCGGCTGAGTTCATTACGATGATATCTCTCTTCGGCCCCTTCTCACCATTTAATATTCTTATAATATCTATTGCATTCTCCTTAGGTGTGCCGCCTGCAATATCTTCTGGAGTTGTCCTGTTGATTCCAAGTTCTTCCGGAGTGAGTGTGTAGGTAGTTATATTTCCGTCTTTGAGTTCAGCAACGTATGTCTCTGAGAAATTGGATATTTCGTCCATGCCATCACCGTGGACTACCATTGCCCTGTCAACTCCAAGCTTTTTCATTACCTGGGCAAAAGGCTCGCAGAGACTCCTGTCAAATACACCGACAAGCTGCACTTTTGCATTTGCAGGGTTTGTGAGTGGTCCTAGAATGTTGAAAACTGTCCTTACTCCCATTTCCTGTCTTATGGGTCCGACCCTTTTCATTGCAGGATGGAAGATCGGTGCGAACATGAATCCGATTCCGTTCTTTTCTATGGATTCGGTTACTTCTTCAGGTGCTTTGTCTACTTTTATCCCGAGTTCTCTCAGGACATCGGCACTACCGGAAAGTGAAGTAATGGAACGGTTACCGTGCTTTGCAACAGCCACACCGGTTGCTGCGGTAACGATTGCAGAGGCGGTTGAGATATTGATTGTGTTGTGTTTGTCTCCTCCGGTTCCCACAACATCCACAAGTGCCCCCTCAACTTTCGGAGCAATTGTGTTTGCAGCTTTCTTCATGCCGGTTGCAAAACCCGCGATCTCATCCGGGGTCTCTCCTTTCATTTTTAGAGCAATGAGGAGACCACCTATCTGTGCGTCTGTGGCCTCTGTGAATATCTTTGTGATAGCGTCCTCAGCTTCTGTAATTGTAAGGTCCAGTTTTTCACTTACTTTCTTGATGTAATCCTTCATGTTAGCACCCTCTAACGCAATAATGTATATAATTGTACAATAGTGAGTAAAGATGTCTAATATTATATATAGATTGTGGATTTCTCCAAAATAAAATAGTAAGAATATGCTTATTCAGGGAGCAGACCTGAGTTAACAGTAATTATGAAAAGACAGATTATTTTCATCATCGTTTCAGGACATCCATCATTTTGACCCATTTTCTGGTCACGATTACGGTTTTCCCGGTCTTTTTGACGATCCTCTCAGGGAAAACGCCGAGCAGGAAATTCTTGAGGAAAGGTCTGTTGGTGGTACCAATGAATACAATATCGTTTTCATCTGCTTCTGAAGCAATTGTTTTTATAACATTTCTGGAAACGAGGAATTTTTGTCTGGTTCTGACGTCCTGCAAGATATCCTGTATATCTTCGAAATAATGCATTGCCTGATCTTTGATCCTGGAGGTTTCACCTACATGAAGCATTGTTATCATTGAATCTTCCTGTCCTGCAATATCATGGGCAAGTTCAGCAGCAAGTGAGGAATGCGGCCCGCCGGCGGTGGGGAGCAGGATATTTTTGACATGCTCGATCTTTTCCTTACTGAAACGTGTGATTGCAACATCGCATCTGGCTTTTAGCAATATCATATCTATAGTGCTTCCGAGGATGAAATCGCTTCTGAAAGTCCTGCCTCTCCATCCCATGAGAACCAGATCCGGCTTTTCTTCTTCAATGGTGTCAAGTATATTCTCGGATGCTTTTCTGCCTACTTTTAAGATTCCACCTGCCGGAACATCCACGCTTTCCACGAGATCCTTGATAAAGTTCTTCTGTTTTTGCAGAGAATCATGTGCTGCAGAAAGAGGTGTTGATTCCGGGAGAGTTATTACTTCCAGAAAGATGATATGTGCATTCTTTGCTTTTGCAATAGAATGTGCCAGTCTTGCAAGTTTAGGTGCATTTGTCCTGTTTTTTACAGGAACGAGTATTTTATAGCCTTCAAGTTCCAGTGGCCTCTCCTCGTAGACCTTTCTTCTGCTGGGTAAACTCCTTTTTTTCAGTTCTTTTTGTGAGTACGAGTAATAGACAAAAGAACCTGAAACAAGCCATACAATTGCAACTGATATAATGAAAGCTGCATGCTCGATCTCTGTTACAAGGAAATACCCTATGGCAATCTGGGATATGATCGCAATGATTGGAAGATAAGGTACTAAAGGCATTTTGAAGGTCCTTTTTATGTCAGGCCTCCTGAATCTCAGGATTATCAGAACGGAATTTACCATTACAAAAAGAATAATGAACATTAGATCCGCAACAGCAGCTACGGCTTCTATGGGGGCAAGTGCCATCAACGCGATCAATATGTAACTTAAGAAAATTGCAAATTGAGGTGTTCTTTTCTTTTCGTTGATCATTGAAAGGGATTCTGGCAGATGTCCCATTCTTCCAAGAGCAAAAGCCACTCTTGATGATGAATATACCGTTGCGTTCATAGCACTTAGTGTCGAAACCAGACCTCCTATTATTATTACGATAGCACCTAATGGCATGATCTGGTCAGCAACTCTTATCATGCTGAATTCCCCCAGCTGTCCCAGATACATCCAGCTTGGTATGTCTGATTTGATAGAGCCAAGTAGTGCAAATGCAACGAGAATATAGATGAGCACTGCCGCCCAGAGGGATATAATAACTGCAAGTGGTATGTTCCTTTCAGGATTCTTAACCTCTTCACCACTTTGAACTATTATCTCATATCCTTCAAAGGCGATGAATGTGAATCCCATGGCAACAAGTATGCCAGTTACGCCATTTGGCATGAATGAAGGGTCAAGAGTAAATGAGGTTATCCAGTCAGGTTGTATGAGGGTCTTATATATTCCGAATCCAGCAAATACGACAAGGATGAATATTTTAAAAAGAGTAATGAATCCGCCGAATCTGCCACTTTCTTTTGCACCAAGGTAATTGAGGTATGTCATCAGCGTAACGATACCAACAGCTGATATTTTTATTACAGTGGCCTGTGGAACTGCCTCAAAACCCATGAACATTACAAGGAATTCTGAAAAAAATGCTCCGAATGTTACTGCATATAATGCGCAGGCAATTGCATGGGCTATCCAGTTTATCCATCCTGCAAAGAAGGCAAAGTAGTTCCCTAATGCTTCTTTGATCCAAATGATGCCCCCGCCTGCTTCCGGAAGAGCCGCGCCAAGCTCGGCATATGCAAGACCGGTGAATGTAGCGATAACTCCGTTAAAAAGGAATGCAAGGAGCACTGCCGGACCTGCCAGTCCGGTAGCAAATCCTGTAAGTGCGAAGATGCCGGCTCCGATCATGCCGGCGATTCCTATCATTGTAATATCAAAAAGTGTCAGGTCCCTGCTAAGGCTGACACGAACCCTTTCATCATCCACTTTAAAAATCTAAATTCTGATTGTAAAAATACTTTTTCATGGATCGGTGTACAAATATCTTAGAACATTCACAAGCTATAGAAATATGAAAGATGTTCATTACCTGCAGGTCAGGTCAAACCTTCACAGGTAGACCTTCCTTTTTCAGTCAGTCGGTATGATTTCATATTCATGCTTCTGGAGGAAAGTTCAGGGCCCGCACAGACCTTTGAACAGCCCTTGCAGCCACCGGTACATCCTGTCGCATTCTCTATGCAGCATTCAATATCGCCCTTTTTCTCCATTATATGTAGTAGATCTCTGAACTCATCCTGCCGCAGGTTGAGCCTGTCAGCAATGGTTCGGATGGTGAGATTCTCTCTTGAATCCATCATCGTTGCCATTCTTTTCAGGAAATATCTGTAACCAACTACCATTAAGCTCCCTCCCGGAATACCAGTACTTCGTTAAGTGAGAACTTGTCTTTCCAGTGGAATATTCCAAATAGTGAAATCAATCCAAGGTATATTCCAGGTCTGAAAGTTTCCATTACGTTCCATCCTTCGTAATCATCAGGAACGATAAGTGAGTCAAGCAGGTTTCCACCCATGATAAGCAGGTAAACTGCTGCAAATATAAGTGACATCAGGATTCCTACGTAAACAAAGGAGACTCCAGCGTTAATTCCCTGAAGCATCTCCCTGAGTCCGTTGAGGAATACTGCACCAATTACTACAAGACAGAATCCTCCAAGTATGTCTCCCGGAATGAACAATAATCCTGCCATTCCCGTATCGATTCCAAGACCCTCTACAATGTGCAGGAGTCCGAAGAAAGCATACAGCACTCCCGCGAGTGCTGCAAATGCCATTTCTTTACTACCGTAACTTCTTTTCATATCTATTATCTCCCTAATGTTTCAGGTCATAGTATCAGGCCAGCAGCCCCATGCGTGTGCCGACCTGATATATCACAAATGCAAATACCCATGCCAGTGTGGTTCCGTAAGCCAGCTGGAACAATGTCCATTTCCAGGACCCTGTTTCTCTTTTAATCACACCGATGCAGGCGAAACATGGCACGTAAAGGAGGGTAAACACCATGAGCCCAAGCGCTGCAAGAGGTGTCATTGCTCCGGCTGCGAGTATATTTGAGAGATTCTCTTCGTTATCTCCTACTCCGTAAAGTACACCCATGGAACCAACCACGATTTCCTTTGCCACAACACCAAAGACCAGTGCCACTGCGATCTTCCAGTCAAATCCGAGTGGTGTTACAAGAGGTTCAAGTGCCTGTCCAATCATTCCGATCATGGATTCGGTTGTACCGTAAATCTCTTCGGATGCGAATGTTCCACTGCTTCCGGGAGCAGGAATTGATGCCAGCAACCATACACCGACCACACCGATGAGTATGATCGTACCTGCTTTCTTGAGGTATATCTTTCCTCGCTCCCACATGTGGATCAGACTTCCTCTGAGGGTTGGAATCTTATATGACGGGAGTTCCATGATGAAAGGTGTATCTTCACCCTTGAGGATGGTACTGCGCATGAGTTTTGCACTTACAACTGCTACCAGGATACCAAGAGCATACAGACTGAAGATAACAACTCCTGCGTCTCTGCCAAAGAAAGCCCCGGCCAGGAGAACATAAACCGGAAGTCTTGCTCCGCAGGACATGAAAGGAGTTATCAGGATGGTTATGAGCCTGTCCCTGGTGTCTTCGATTGTACGGGTTGCCATGATGGCAGGCACATTACATCCGAATCCCATTACAAGGGGTATGAAAGATTTTCCATGAAGTCCTACCTTGCTCATGATCTTGTCCATTATGAACGCGGCCCTTGCCATGTAACCGCTATCTTCCATAAGGGATATCATGAAGAAGAGAAGGAGGATATTCGGGAGGAATATGATCACTGAACCTACACCTGCGATCATTCCTTCTCCTACAAGGGATGCCATCCACGGTACAGGGATTACGGTTGTTGCTGTTTCTGCCATCCATCCGAAGAATATATCGATCATATTCATGAATGGGGTTGCAAAAGTGAAAGTTATCTCAAAAGCCGCCCACATCAAAGACAGGAATATGGGAATTCCCAGGACTTTATTTGTCACAACTCTGTCCACCATATCCGATCCGGTTAGACGGCATGTGTTGATATTACAGACCTGTCTAAGCATTGTCTGTATGGTCTTGTATCTCTGGTCAGCAACCTTTGCCTCAAGAATTTCGGCATCGGTTTCGTTCAGTATTTTTTGTATTTCCGGGTAACTACCACTCTCCTTTGCTTTTTTGATTATATTCTCGTCGCCCTCAAGCAACTTTAAACTGAACCATCGTGAAGGATAATGTGCAAAATAGGGGTCACTATCAAGAACAACTCCCAGTTTCTCCGCTCTCTCTTCGATCTGGTTGTCATAGTTGAATACATTCTCTGTGACCCTTGTCTTGTGTAATTCTTCTGTGACTGCATCAAGCAGTCCTTCTATTCCGGTTCCCTTGCTTCCTATTGTGGATATTACCGGGACTTCAAGGAATTCCTGCATCTTCTTTTCATTAATGTTGTCTCCCTTGGCCAGAGCGAGGTCTGTCATGTTAAGCGCAATTACAAGCCGCACACCAAGTTCCATCAACTGGGTTGTGAGGTACATGTTTCTTTCAAGGTTAGTTGCGTCAATGACCTGCACCACAACATCCGGCTTTTCTTCAATGATGAAATCACGGGCAATAATCTCATCAAGAGAGTACGCTGTAAGGCTATATGTTCCAGGGAGGTCAACTATCTCCATCATCACATCATTGTGCACTTTTTTACCTATCTTGCGTTCCACCGTAACGCCTGGCCAGTTTCCCACGTGCTGTTTGGAGCCGGTTATTGAGTTAAATATGGAAGTCTTTCCAACATTTGGGTTCCCTGCAAGTGCAATTGTTATTTTTTCTGTCATTCTACCACCGTTTTCCTGATTTATCGGGGTTACTTGACAATCTCTACAAGAACAGTTTCAGCTTCCTTCTTCCGAAGCGAGAGGTTGTATCCTTTCAGTTTGAATTCAACCGGGTCGCCTAACGGTGCTCTTTTGATTACGTCTACTCTTGTACCGGGGGTAAGCCCCATATCCAGAATTCTTTTCCTAGAAGACTTCCGGCCTGTTACTTTCAGAACTTTTACTGAGGTTTCAGGTTCTATGAAATCCAGTGTTTTTTCATTCATGTTATGACCTTTCGTTTGTTTACTTTTAGTAGGTAGGCCTAAAATGATTAATTTAGTATATACTCTTTTTGGTTAACTTATTTTTATTGCACAATATATTATGTATTGCTTATATGAATTTACTTAGAAATAACAATACAATTTGTCAACCATTTTTCGTGTAGCAGAGCTACAGAAGCTGTCATAATTATATATTAAAAAAGTAAAAATAGAATTAAAAATAGAAACAGAAAAAGCTGAAGTCCATTACTGGACTTCGATCAGTTCATATATTTTGTCCATGTCAAGGCAGCTCTCAACTACACGGGCGAGTTCCTCATAGGCTTCGTCCTCTGTTGTCACGGTTTCAGGGTGATAATCCACGCCTTTCTTTTCAGTAAGGTAGATCATTAGGGCATGGCGGATGTTCTCATTTTCAAAAAGCCCGTGCAGGTATGTGCCCACCACAGTTCCGCTCTCATCGATGCTGCCATCATCTCCGAATACTGTCCTGGGTGTCTTTGTTGCACCCATATGGATCTCGTAACCCCATATCTCATCGCCTTTTATGTGCTTGAATATCGGTCCGTCAGCAACAATTTCCTTTTTGACCTGGACTGTTCTCTTTTTGTATTCGCCAAATGCTGTTTCGGTTTCCAGAAGTCCGAGACCTTCGTAATCTGCCTCAACTCCATTCTCAACACCGGAGTCATGGATGACTTTTCCAAGCATCTGGTAGCCACCACAAATTCCAAAGATAATTGCCTTACCTTTGAGTTTCTTTATCTGAGCATCCATACCGCTTGACTGCAGGTCCAGGTAATCACTTACAGTATTCTTTGTGCCGGGAATTATAACACAGTCCGGGTTGCCCAGATTATCATCAAGGTCTACATACCTGACATTTGCTATTCTCTCAAGTGGTTCGAAATCAGTGAAATTTGATATCCTTGGGAGGCGAATTACTGCAATATCAACATCGTTGATCTCTTCATTCTCTTCCCTGCCTTTTTTCTTCCTGATTGCCATTGAGTCTTCAGAAGGTATTTTGAGCTTGTAATATGGGAGTACACCAAGTACCGGTACATCAGTGAGGTCTTCGAGTTGCTTCAGACCGGGTTCGAGAATTGCAGGATCACCTCTGAACTTGTTGATGACAAATCCTTTGAGTTTCTTGCTAACATCTTCCGGCAACAGTGCCTTTGTACCATAAAGGCTTGCAAAAACTCCGCCTGATTCGATGTCTCCCACCAGGATTATGGGTGCCTGTGTGATGCGTGCTGTCCCTATGTTGACTATATCCCGGTCATACAGATTTATCTCTGCGGCACCGCCGGCACCTTCCATGACTATGAGGTCGTATTCTGATTCCAGTCTTCCAAGTGCACCTCTTAGTACGTCGTGCATTTCCTCGATGGAATCATAATAGTTTCCGGCGGATTTGTCTGCATATGGTTCTCCAAGTACGATTACCTGTGATGTCCTGTCTCCTTTTGGTTTGAGAAGTACTGGATTCATATCTGCTGTGGGATCGACTCCGGCGGCTTTGGCCTGAATCGCCTGGGCAATTCCGATCTCTTTTCCATCTTTTGTTATCCATGAATTCAGGCTCATGTTCTGGGCCTTAAATGGTGCAACCTTGTATTTTCTGGAGAGTATCCTGCAGAGTCCTGTGACCATTATGCTCTTGCCCACATCTGATGCAGTACCCAATACCAGTAATTTTTTAGCATTTTTTTTGTTTTCCATTGCAACCGCCCTAATAATATTTTTGAATTTTCATACTATTTCGCAATAATGCAACAGTTTTATGAAGGGCAACTTATATCTACTTAACTCCAGTTTATCTTAGTTAGGTGGAACATGACTGAACTTTTGCATGTAAGTGGAGGCCCTACAAAACCTGAGATTATCGCAGTTTCATTATCTAAACTTGATTTAGGGGATGGATGCAGATTTTTCGATATTGGTTGCGGAACAGGGGCCGTTTCAATAGAAGCTTCAAAAATGGTACGTGACATCAGTATATGCGCTATTGATGCAAGGGAAGAAGCCATTCGTGTAACGAAGAAAAATTTCGAAGCATTTAAGATGACCAACGCACAAGTGTTTTCCGGCGAATCATCTGAGATTCTGGAAAAACAGGAAGTTGGTTCTATAGATTGTGCATTTATTGGTGGCACAAAGAATATTTCCCGTGTGCTTGAAGTGCTTGCCGAGAAAAAAGCAAAGAGTATTGTGTTGAATGCGGTCAGGATCGAGACTGTCGTAAACGTAATAAACAAGATGAAAGAACTTGACTTATTCGATGAGGTACTACATGTGATAGTATCTCGTGGCGCGCCGATTACCGGCGAAACTATGTTCAAACCGGAAAATCCGATATACATTGTTGTCGGCAAGTCCGGTAAAAACTGAAGTTAACTTATGCGTTAAAATGTAATTATCTTTATTTAATGGTGATAAAAAATGCTTGTAGGAGTAGGACTTGGTCCGGGTGATCCGGAGCTTCTGACATTGAAAGCTGTTGAAAGCCTGAAAAATGCATACAAGGTATATGTCCCCGGTCGCATGGCAGCTGATCTTGTGGCACCTTATGCAGAATCAGAGATTCTTGATTTCCCAATGCTGACCGATTATGATGTACTCAATGAAGTATGGAAAAAGAATGCTGATATGCTTGCTGAGGAGTCAAAGGACAATCTGATTGTCTTTGGTCTTATTGGTGACCCGAATTTCTTCTCAACTTTCACTCACTTAAAACGTGTGATGAACAAATTCTATCCTGATGTTGAGACCGCAACAATTCCCGGTATCAGCTCAATCACATCTTTTGCTGCACAGACCGGTGCAGAGGTTGACTCCTCCTTTGAGGTAAGTGACGGTTCTGACAGTAAATACAGGATAAGGCTCAAGGCCAGCAGGCCACTTGAGATAATTGAATCTTATGAAAAGGACGGTTTTAACAAGTTCACTTTCTGCGAACGCCTGTTCAGTGACAGGGAAGTAATCATCACAGAAAGGGATCAGATTCCTGAAAAGGGCAACTATTTCAGCATAGTTTATGCACAAAAGGAATAATAACAAGGTGAATTCAATGACAGATAAGAAAGTCTATTTTGTAGGGTCCGGCCCGGGAAATGCAAAATACATTACTGTAATGGGCAAAGAGCTTCTCGAAGGGGCTGACCTTGTAATCTATGCAGGTTCCCTTGTAAATCCTGAAGTTGTAAATTATTGTAAAGGGGAAAAGATTGACAGTTACGGACTTACCCTTGACGAAACTAACAAACTCATAGTTGATAATCTCGAAGCAGGTAAGAAGGTTGTAAGATTACACAGCGGTGACCCATCACTCTATGGTTCCATCGTTGAACAGATCGAGGAACTCAAGAAATTTGATGTTACGGTTGAGATCGTGCCAGGTGTGTCATCAGTATTTGCAACAGCTGCAGCACTTCAGACACAGCTTACACTCAACGAGGTATCAGAGACTCTCATTATCACACGTCCTGCAGGTAAGACACTTGAGAAAGACCAGATCACTGAACTCTCAAGACATGGAGCAACAATGGCAGTCTTCCTGGGAACCCAGAAGATCGAGCAGATCATGGAGAAGGTGGAATATCCTGATGACACTCCTGTTGCAGTTGTCTTCCATGCATCATGGCCTGACCAGAAGATCATAAAAGGTACTGTTGCAGACATTGCCGGAAAGGTCAAGGAAGCAGGTATCAAGCGCTCTGCAATGATTCTCATTGGTGGCGTTGTAGAGCCTGTGGAATATGGTAACTTCGGGAGGTCTTACTTATACGGAGTGGCACAAGAACCTCTATCATAACCTTTGAGAGAAATCTTGAGGTTGCAGAGCGACTGGCAGAACATCTGGATGCAGATATCCTGATGTTTAACAAAACCATCTTCAGAAAAGCATTTGAAGAATACGATGCTATCGTGGCAGTTTTCGCCACTGGAATTGTTGTCCGTGAGATAGCACCTCTTATAGAGGATAAGTGGAAGGATCCCGCAGTCATTGTGGTTGATTCTAACATGAATTTCGCAATTCCTCTGCTTGGTGGTCATCACGGTGGCAATGAGGTGGTCAGGAAGATCGCCGAGATCGGACCAGTACCTGTTGTAACTACTGCTACTGAGGTTCACAACAGGAATTCTGTGGAAGGAATTGCCAAGTCCCTGGGCTGTGATATTGTTAACAAGCCGTCCACTGTTCAGGTGAATTGCGCTCTGCTTGATGAGGATGTTGAAGTCCTCGAAATAAAAGGTCCGAAGATCGTCATAGTCGGGGATGATGTTTCGGTCTTAAAAAGAGATGACGTAAAGGCTGAGAAGGAATGATCATAGGTATCGGGGCCCGAAGGGGTATCGACTGTCAGGAGGCCATTGATGCAATAAGCAATGCACTTGAGGAGCTAGGAAGGGGCATTGATGAGGTCGAAGGGCTGGCATCAGCAAAACTGAAAGAGAACGAGACTGGACTGCATGAGGCAGCAAAAACACTCGGGCTAACTATTACATTCATAGATCACGACGAATTGAATAACTATGATACGCCGTCGGCTTCGCAGGCAAAACGCTTCGGGCTTACAGGTGTGGCAGAACCTGCCGCAATGGCGTTGTCGGAAAAAAAACAATTGATACTAAGGAAGAAAGTATATGGAAGGGTCACAATCGCAATCGCAGAGTAAAGGAAAGCTTTACATTATCGGTATAGGTCCGGGCTCAGTTGAACAGCTCACAGTTAAGGCAAGGGATGTAATACTCACATCAGATTACATTGTCGGAAACGGTACCTATCTTGACCAGATGGCAAGCCTGCTGGACAAACAGGAGATTGTCCGCAGTGCCATGGGTAAGGAAGTTGACCGCTCACGCAAGGCAGTGGAGCTTGCACAGAACAATGTCGTTTCCATGATAAGCGGTGGAGATGCAAACGTTTATGGAATGGCAGGGCTTGTCCTTGAAGTTGCAGAGCATGCAGGTCTTGATGTAGAGGTGGAAGTTCTCCCTGGTGTAACTGCAATTACAGCAGCAGCAAGTGTTGTTGGAGCGCCTATTGTCAATGACATGTGCACTGTAAGTCTCAGCGACCTTCTGACACCATGGGAAGTCATCGAAAAGAGACTTGATGCTGCAGCATCAGCAGATTTTGTCATGTCACTTTACAATCCAAAGAGCCGCCAGCGCAAATCAAATTTCTCAAAGGCAATTGAGATCATCAGAAAGTACAAGGATGACTCAGTTCCTGTAGCTCTCGTAAAAAATGCTCTGAGAGATAAAGATCAGGATTATGTTGTAACAACTCTTGGTGAAGTAATGGAACATAATGACTGGGTTGATATGAGCACAACTATCCTTATAACAACAAACGACTCCCGTATATGGGATTCGCCTCACGGTAAGCGAATAATAACTCCAAGGGGGTATCATCGGAAATATGACTACTAAATCCAATAATAATGACACAAGTATTGAAGAACTTGTGGAGATGACAACTGAGATAGACCCAGAGCTTGTTTCTATCTGCAATGACCTTGGATCACAGACCGATGAGGCCAAGGCAATTTACATGACAAGTCGTAACATTGCCCGAAAACTCGTAGGTGATGAAACATTAGAGGATAAGGTCAAACAGCGCTGTGTCACTTCTACAGGTGACCCGGCAGTGGCAGATCTCATGCGCTTTGTGAACGATCCAATCAAGGCAGGTGTTGAGGCTATCAAAAAAGGTGCTCCTATTCTTGTTGACATCAACATGGTCAAATCAGGTGTTACCAAGAGAGGTCACAATTGTGAGGTAATCTGTGTGCTTGACAAGGATGAAGATGCAGAATTTGCCAAAAAGTACGGTATCACAAGGACAGCAGCAGGTTTCCTTCAATGCAAGGATATTCTTGAAGGTTCAATTGTAGCCATTGGCAATGCACCATCTGCAGCATTTGCAGTGTGCAGGATGATCGAGCATGGCATCAAACCAGCTATTGTGGTAGGTACGCCAGTAGGCTTTGTCAATGCTGCAGAATCAAAGGAAGTTGTCAGGAACACACCGGTACCTTCCATCACATGTGTAGGAACACGTGGCGGAACGCCAATGGCAGTTGCCTGTGTAAATGAGCTCGTTGCAATAGCAAATGATGATGAATGTGTTATTGACTGAACACATTCACTTTTCTGATTTTTCAATCGTTTATACCACATAAGCAGCTATATGGTTAGTGTAAACCATCCACAGTCCAACTATAATAAGCACAACCCCTGCTCCTTTTTTTAGTTCAATATCATATTCTGATATCTTACTGAGCCTGTCGCCGGATATTTTAGCAGAATAGGCAATTATCAGCATTGGGATTGCAAAACCCATTGAATATATTATCAGAAGCCCTGCGCCATAAAATACGTTTCCCTCAAGTGCTACAAGGGTGAGTATTGATGCCAGTATTGGTCCCACACATGGTATCCATACTATTCCAAGAGACACTCCGATGACAATTCCTCCAATGAGTCCATTTCCTTCTGCATGGACTTTTCCGGTGTATTGTGACAGGGATGCAAATATATCTTTTTCCATTAGCATCGATGTACCCATAAAAATGATTATTAGCTCTGCAACAATTCTTAGTCCATCAAGATGGGGTAAAAAGTATTCTCCGAATGCTGATGCTGCAATACCCATTATAGTGAACGAGAAAGTAAGTCCTGCAATTATTGCCAGAGGGCGAAGCCTACTGTTACCTGTTGAATATGCAAGTACAATAGGAAGCAAGGGTAATACACAGGGTGAGAGAACGCTCACAATACCTGCAAAAAAGGATGCCAGTGGAGTTAACGTGCCTGCATCGACCATTTAATCAACTGCTGATCTCCTGTATTCTATTGCATTGTCCAGAGCATCTGTAAATGTACCTTTTGATGTCAGGCCGATGTGTCTTGCAGAAATCCTGTCTGTGGTAGTCTGTCCGTCATCTCCCATGTATATATATCCATTTTCGCTGTTTTCAACAATAATGAACGAGTCAGGGATTGAATATACGTTAAAACTGGCAGCAAGTGTTCCGGCTTTATCTGTATTAAGGTACACAACCGATGCTTTTCCTTCATATTCAAGTGAAATATCTGCCATTATGGGTTTTTGTGCGGTACATGCCGGACACCATTCTGCTCCTATCTCTACCAGAACAGGTCCCTGTGCTACTAAGTCATCAAGTTCCTGTGCACCTGTGATTTCTATTACTGCACTATTCTCCATTGCTTCTTTATTGTCACCTATCATTCCTGCAACTATAAAGAGAACTGAAATTACAATTATTACTGGCAGAATTAGTTTATTCATCTTATCACATTTTTGATTTAGGTTTTTTAGCTTTTGTCTGGCTTATATTTAAAGTATAATGATTTATACTTTGTGTATGCTTTTGTCACAAAAGAACAAAACCCATTATCAAAAAGAAAATATTATTGCTCAGGATCTACAAGAACCTTCCATTTAAGAAGAACACCTTCTTCGATTTTTTCAGTATCAATGAGCTCTAGTTTCTGTATCTCTTTTTCAGTGAAACCTTCACCATCTGTAAAAGTAGGCGCGCTTTTTCCACCAATTATCAGGTTTCCCACAAAAGTATATATCTCATCAACAAGCCCGCTGCATATCATTCCCCAATTAAGTGTCGCACCACCTTCAACCATCAGACGTTCAATTCCCTGGTCTTTAAGTTCTGACATGGTTTTTTTGAGGTCTACTTTTTCCTTGCCAGCAACAAGAATTGTCGCCTGTTCCTTCAAAAGATTCACTTTATCCGCCGGAGCAGACTCAGAAACAATTATAAAGCGTTTTCCGGTTCCCTTTTTAAAGATATCTGCAGTAAGTGGTGTTCTGGCTTGACTGTCAATAATTATTCTTGCTGGATTTTCTTCCTTGCCTGAACTGATCCTTTCTTTTTTGAGTTTGGGAGATTTAACGGTCAGGCTTGGGTCATCAGCCAGTACTGTTCCAATACCTACCATTACTGCATCAGATCCTGCGCGCAGTTCATCCATGCGGTTAAAATCCACCTGTCCTGAAATTCTTACCTGCTTTCTTTCCTTTGTGGATATCTTTCCATCGGCAGACATTGCTGAATTTATAAATACAAATGGGCGTTCCATTGGAATCACTATAAAAAAAGATTGTATGGGTATGTAACCCATGATTGATTTATATTAATTATCGTAGTTTACAATCGCTTTCATAATATTGCGGTCGCGCAGAAGCCCCAGGAATTTCTGGTTTGCATTGACGATTGGAATCTGGTCTATCTTATTCCTCTTCATCTTCAAAGCACATTCGCTGACTCCTGATATGTATGCAGCTTTTACAAGATCACTGACCATGACATCCTTCACAGGGATATCAGGGACTTTGACCCTTGAAACACTGTAATAGATGCTCATGGTATCTCTCATGGATTCCCATGTCCATTCATCGTCGTCTGAACCATTGGACATATCTGACATCTCAACGGAATCTTCAATTACGCTGGCACTGATGATATCGCGGTCAGTGATTATTCCTACAACTTCAAGATTACTGTCTATTACTGGTGCTGCTTTTGATTTTGCAAGCTCCATAACTCTTGCGGCAACATTTAGAGGAGTGTCAGTCCATATTGGCACAACAGTTTTATTCATATATTGACCAACATGGTCAGTTATGTCAAGCTCTGCAATGGATGCAACGATATCTGCAACAGATATGATTCCTACAAGCTTTTCATCCTTTACAACAGGCAATCTTCTAATGTTGTTATCCAGAAGGACCTTTGCAGCATAGACTATACTTTCTTCAGGGCTGATTACCAGCGGATCACGTGTCATCAAAAGTGCAAGCTGTTCTTCTTCAGGGTTTTTCAGAAGGTTCGCTCTACTTACGATTCCTACAAGTTTACCATCTTTTAGTACAGGTAATCCGGACACTCTTTTTTCTTTGAGAAGAGTATGGACTTCATCTCTCGATCCTGGAAGAGTTGCAAAGGCAACTTCTGTCCTCATTATGTCAGAGATCTTGATGTTTTTTGGCATATTGGAAACTCCTTATTCTTCTTCCCCGGAATCGCCACGTACTACAAGTACAGGCACCTTTGAGTTCCTTGTGACCTTTTCTGCGACACTTCCAAGCAGGAATCTGTCAAATCCGGTCTTTCCGAGAGTTCCCATAACTATGAGGTCAATGTTGTTATTATCAGAAAATTCGATTATCTCATGACTTGGATTTCCTTCAAGGACCACGGTTTCAACATTAACACCTTCCTTCTTTGCAAGGTCTTCAACTGTCTCAGTTGCACCGTTTGCTTCTTTTTCGAGAAGCTCATACATCATTTCCCAGCCTGCATCCATAGGGATCGATGCAAAAGCTGCAGTGTCAACAACATATCCTGCATACAATTTCGCACCACTCATTTTAGCAAGTTCAACACTGTGGAGAACTGCTTTCCTGTTTTGTTCGGATCCATCGGTTGCAATAAATATATTTTTATACAGAGTACTTGTCATTGTCCCTCTCCTTTGTGAATATTCCCTGTTTATATCATTACTGATAATATATCATCGGGTCGCGCTCTTCTTACAATTCCACTTATTGTTTCCCTTATCCCTGTGAGATTGTTAGAGTTCCCGTTAATGATCATTATTTTTGATTTATTTCCTTCCAGAATAGAACCTGTTTTCTCAAGTCCTAATATTGTTGCACCCATAAGTGTACACATCATAAATACTTGTCTGTCATCTATACCAAAAATTTTGGATAACATTTCCATCTCCGAGAACATGTTTGCTGAATTAAGCATTACGTTGTCGGTTCCCACTGCCACTTTTATGCCTTCATCAAGCATTTTTGTCACAGGTGCCATCCCTACTTCTGTTATAAAGTTTGATCTGGGGCAAACAACTATAGGTATATCATTTTCTGAAACTTTTTTGAGATCCTGTTTTTCTGCATGGGTCATATGAATAAGTATGTCGGGATCCAGTGACAGTGCCTTATCTATATCACTCCGGTCATTCTCTCCTGAATGTATTGCAAATGTTGCGCCATGTTTTGAAGCTTGTTCCCTTGCAGTTTCCAGTATGCTCATGTCCATGTCATTAGTACCACTCATTCCAAGGCCATCAGCATTTGCAAGCAAGTCGTGCAATTCAGCACTAAGCTTGTCTTCATCCTCTGTTTGCACGGGTCTGGCAAATATTCTTTCTTCTATCTCTGATGAATTAAGGGCTTCTTTTAGAAGATTGATTCCGTTGATGCCACCTTCTCTGAAATCTGCAAAGGCACATGTTCCTGTATAATTCATGTCACATATCGAACTTTTCATAGCTCCGATCATTTCATCACGCGGTGTGCTGTTCAATATGCGGTGTTTAAGTCCGTCAGGTGGTTTAACAAGCTGACCCAGATCTCTTTTGACATAGTGTCCGATGGTTTCACCAAGTTCAGGATCCTTGCATACAGAGTCTCCTATATGGGTGTGTGCATTTACAAAACAGGGTGCGATGATTAGTTGTGAATCGGTTTTTTTTTCATGCACTTCCTTGATGATACCGTCATCTATGACAATATAACCCTCAATGACCTCTGCATCAGGTCCGTATATTATTTTACCGGATATCGTTTGTTCCCAGGACATGGACATGAATTAATTGTTTTAATCCTTTATAAGCACATATCAGGTATGCACTCATTAAGTCAGTGTTTTCAAAACGTCATCTTTATATGCCTGACCTGTAGTAGATAATCATGCGTATTGTTAGGTCCTTGCATGAGAGCATGGCAGAGCCTATCTGTGATTGTATAGACAACCTCAATACGGAACACTGGATAGTGCGATAAAGCCTGTCACGAGGGAAACCGGGAAGGACAGCGGAAAATCCAATAGGATGATCTTCCGGAGTTAGTGCGCCAGACGACAGCATTATCCTTCTTCTCATTCGGGTCTTTTTATTTGATCGATCTTTATATGGAGAATCTGGCAACAATGTCTTTTGAGGATGCTTTAAAAAAGGTTGATTCCGGGGTCATTATTGACATTGAGGTAACGCCGGGATCAAAATTTCTCTCTGTACCGAGTGGCTATAATCCCTGGAGAAAACGAATTGAGGTTCGTTTATCTCAGAATGCTCAGAAAGGAAAAGCAAATGAGCAACTTATTGCTGCATTAGCAGAGCTATTCGGACTTCGTAATTCTGATGTTTCTTTTGTTAACGGGATGCATAATTCAAAAAAATCACTTCTTTTGCAGGATGCTGACCATTCTCATGTTACTGAAGTTCTCAGGCATAAACTGTTTGATGATTCCTGATGTGTCTTATGGTTTTGATTATTGGGTGCTGGACGTTTGGTTTGAATACTTTCACCTCGCTTGCCTTCTCTTAATATATACAGATGACAATCTAGTATCTGAGGTGAACTACATGGATGAATATTTCGAAAACCTGGTAGAAAGAGCAAACTACTACGAACAGTTTGAAGAAGTCGTTCGCTATTACAAGTAATTTCATTACGCCTGTCGTAACGAACCCCTCCAATCCCGAAACGTTTGCTTTCGATTGCGACAGGTCTTACTTGTAATAGTAATCTATTTTTAACTTTGTTTTATTTAATGTTTTCAAAGGCCATGCTTTAATTAAATGAAATGTAATTCTCAATTCGATTTATTTACTAATTAAAAAGCAACGGATTTTATCTAAATGAGACCTAGAAAACCCGGTTCAAAAAGAAATTTAAAAGCTCCTATGGCAGTTTATGAGAAAAGAATGGAACAAGTGGATAAATTACTTGATGAATTACAGGACTTTGTCAATCAGGATTCTATTATTGTTGTTGAAGGAAAAAGGGATGTTATTGCCTTAAAATCTCTGGGTATAAATGGTAAATTCCGGCTGGCTACTCATCATTCTCTTATTAATTTCTGTGAGGATATGGCTAAGGCCGGAAAGCAAATAGTTATTCTTACTGACTGGGACCGCAGGGGGAACATACTTGCTGACAAGCTTGTTCAGAATCTGCAATCACTTGGCAATAATCCCGATACAAGAATTCGTGATCTTATAATTTCTCTGGTTCAGAAAGAGATAAAAGATATTGAAAGCCTTCCTGGTTATGTCAAAAAACTAAGAGCCATCACCACAGGTACAGATGTAAGGGATACTCTTTAAGACAGTTCCACTTTTTAGTGGTGCTGGGGTTCAAAACTACGTTCAAATTCCGGATATAGTTCAGATTTGTCCATGAGTTCTTCATAAACGTCATGTCTTGGACTGACTATTACTACATGGGCAGGAGGATGTATTTTTCTTAATTTGCTGATTGCTGCACCTGCATTGTTGTCAAGTTCCACCAGTGCAGCAGAATTACATCTGGCCTTAAGTGGTACGCCTGCAACGCTGACAAGTAAATTATCTGCATAAACAGGTTCTATACGCTTTGGTTTTGATACGAACCTCATTCTCCCGTAATGCTCAAGATCATGTAATGCCACGTTGACTTTGTCGGCATTGTCACCCCGAATCACAGCAAAAGATTTAACTCCAATCCCCATTCCAGAAAATCCCCTTGTGTAATTTTTTCATATATTTCTCTCATTGTATACGTTTTTTAGGCTCCCGCACCTAATATGCCTGGATTTCCTAGCCTAGATATAGTTAAAACTTTTTACAGTAATAAACTTTTCTATTTCGGTAAATACAGGAATAGGGCCATAGTGAATATTATTATTCAGGGGTATTTATTATTTTCCAAGTTGTTTTGATCTGTTGGCAGACTCAATGACAGCATTCATAAAGGCGATTCGTACGCCATAATCCTCCAGAGTCCTGACACCTCTGATGGTAGTTCCTGCAGGTGAAGTCACCATATCTTTCAGTTCTCCGGGATGTGCTCCGGTCTCCAGGACCATTTTGGCAGCACCTAAAACTGTCTGGGCTGCAAGGATAAGTGCGCTGTTCCTGTCCAGTCCTTCATATACAGCACCGTCTGCCATTGCTTCGATAACCGGAAATATATATGCAGGCCCACTTCCTGAAAGCCCGGTTACTGCATCCATAAGATTTTCGGGAACCTGGATGGCACTCCCGACTGAACTCAATATCTCAAGAGCATCTTCTGCATCTTCCTTTGTTGCATCTTTTCCTTGTGTTATTGCAGAAGCAGCTTCAGCAACAGTTGCGGCAATATTTGGCATAACTCTTATGACTCTTGTTCCTTCGTTAAACTCTTTCTCAATATCTTCCAGTTTTACACCAGCTGCAATTGAAATTATAAGCTTGTCAGAACTAACGTCGTCCTTTATGCCTGAAATTACTTTTTTCAGGATTTGTGGCTTAACTGCAAGTACGATTATATCTGAATTGATGACCGTAACCGCATTATCGGTAGATACATTGACCCCTACATTCTTTTTGAGCTCATCAAGGGATGGCTCATAGAGGTCACTTGCATATACATTTGAAGGGGCGAATAAACCGGCATTGCATATTCCTTTAATTAAGGCACTACCCATTTTTCCGGTTCCTATAAATCCCAGTTTTTTACCTTCCAGGCTCATTTTATCACTTTGGTAATTCACATTGTTTATTTTTTCTTGATGGTCACTATGTCCCCAAGAGTTGTTCCACGATTAAGTCTTTCACCAGTCCACTCGTTCTCGCCGGTTCTTTCGGTGAGCTTTATGTCAAGTACCTTCTCAATTTTCTGCCGGACATCATCTTCAGGTACGATCTCTTCACGCTCTATCTTTTTAACAAGTGTTGCCTTTTCCTTTATTTTAGAAGCCAGTTGGTCATGTGACCATTTTTTCCTTTCTCTTGCCTCTTTTATTACCTGTCCGTATTCATCTACAAGTTCGTCAACGATCATTCCCGGTACTTTTTTGGGAGGTCTGCTGCCTCCTGATCTGGTAGCTGGCCCGCGTTGTACAGGTGCAATTTTCTTTGACACCGGATTACGCTTACCTGCTGCATTTCCATGTTGTGAACATTTTCCACATACTGTTAGTTCACTACCGTCTATATTTATTTTAAAAGGACCGCCTCTGATCTCGGCGCCACATATTTCACACTGCATAGATCTTCAACTCATAAAGTGTCTAATCTCTTCTTTACGAAAGGGCTATATACCCTTTGCACTTAAATAGTATTCGGAGGCACATGAGCGAGACCAGCGACAGTGACTTTGAGCACGGCAGGTATGATTTTACCTCTGTGAACAAAGCCGACTATGACTATGTCGGTTCAGATAATGAGGAAGATTTTTCCAAATATCTGTTAGACCGAATGAGACAGCTAGAGTCCAGGAATAATCTCCTGAAGGAACAATGCGACCAGATCGAATCTGAAAAACGTTTTGTTGAGAGCCAGAAGCTCAAATACGAACGTGAGGTACGCAGACTGCAGGCGGAAGTAGACCGTCTGAAAACTGTTCCTCTTGTAGTGGCAACAATAATGGATGTCATTTCAGAGGAAAAGGTTCTTGTCAGAAGCTCCACAGGACCGCAGTTCATGGTCAATGTTTCCCAGTACCTGAATGAAGAAGCTTTAATTCCAGGTGCTAAAGTGGCATTGAACCAGCAGACACTTGCGATAGTGGAAGTTATTCCGGCCAGCGAAGACCCTGCAGTTTCAGCAATGGAGGTATTAGAGTCACAGGATGTGGACTACGAAGATATAGGTGGACTTGATTCTCAGATACAGGAACTTATAGAATCTGTGGAATTACCACTGACAAAACCGGAATCTTTCGAGCGTATAGGTATCACACCGCCAAAAGGTGTTCTCCTGTATGGTGAGCCAGGTACCGGAAAGACATTATTGGCAAAGGCCGTTGCACACAGGACAGATGCCACTTACATTAGAGTGGTAGGCTCTGAACTCATACAGAAATACATCGGTGACGGTTCAAAACTTGTCAGGGAACTTTTCGAAATGGCAAGGAACAAATCTCCAAGTATCATCTTCATCGATGAACTGGATGCAATTGCCTCAAGACGTCTTAATGACACCAACGGTGCAGACCGTGAGGTTCAGAGGACACTTATGCAGTTGCTTGCGGAAATGGATGGTTTTGATAACAGGGGTGATGTAAGAATTGTCGCAGCCACTAACAGGCTGGATGTTCTTGATCCTGCGATCCTGAGGCCTGGAAGATTTGACAGGATAGTCAATGTGCCGATGCCGGATGAGGAAGCACGTGCGAATATCTTCAGAATTCACACACGCTTTATGTCTGTTGCAGATGACATTGACTATGATAAACTGGCAAAACTTACTGAGAATTCAAGTGGTGCAGACCTCAACGCCATTGCCATGGAAGCAGGTATGCTTGCTGTAAGACTTGACAGGGAAAAAATCACTATGGATGATTTCCTTGAATCTGTACAGAAAGTAATGTCTAAGAAAGAAACTGAAAGAGAAGTTCTTCCGGATGGAATGTTCATTTAACATTCCCGCTGGTAAGTTACTTCACTATCTTTTTTCATACTATTTTTTGTGAATAGTACACAACATAATTTTCATATCAAAGATGAGATTCGCATACTTGGTATAGATGATTCTGCGCTTATCAGTGATAAGATTACAATAGTAGGAGCCTTTTTTCGCGGTGGAAGATGGATTGATGGTGTACTTCGCTCAGAAGTTACCAGGGATGGTCTTGATGCAACCGATCGCATTGTTTCAATGGTAAACAACAGCAAACATTTGCCGCAAATACGAGCTATTATGCTTGATGGTGTCACTTATGGTGGTTTCAATCCTGTGGATATAGTTAAACTTTATACTAGGACCAATGTTCCGGTAATCGTTCTGATGCGTGACTTGCCTGATTTTGATAATATAGAAAAAGCTCTTTCGTTTCTGCCAGAATCTGAAACCAGGATGGAAATAATTAAAAAGGCCGGAAAGATAAGCAGTGTGGTTACAAAAGATAATGATAATCCTGTTTTTTTCCAGTGTTACGGAATGGATCATGAAATTGCTGCAAAAATAATACAAATAACTTCGACAAGAAGTAATATCCCGGAGCCACTCCGGGTAGCTCATCTGATAGCAACAGGTATTGTTCTTGGGGAATCGAGAGGAAAGGCCTAGATAAGGCCCCAAATCTCATTTTTTATTTTATTCTGTTAACCAGGTCAACACCCTCATTCATAAGGGTGTCTGCTCTTTCCTTTGACTTTGATTCAGCAAATATCCTGATAATTGGCTCGGTACCGGAAGGTCTTATAAGCACCCATCCGTCTTCATACCATATTTTAACTCCGTCTGTAGTGTCGACTTTATTCTCTCCTTCAAGAACTTCCTTCTTGACATGTTCCATGGTTCCCGGAAGGTCATCAATTCTTATTTTTGTCTTCGAGTTAAAGTATGCAGGCACACTTGCCGCAAGCTCGGAAAGTTTCTGTCCGTTTGCAATTATCTCCAGGAACTTTGCACATGCCATTGCTCCGTCACGGCAATACTGGTGTTCAGGGAAGATGAGCCCGCCATTCCCCTCACCTCCGAATACTGCACCAATTTCCATCATCTTACGTGCCACATTGATAGAACCGACAGCTGTCCATGTAAGTTCAACATCCGCTTCCTTTGCAACATCAAGCATACGTGATGAGGAGCTTACTGGCGTGACTATTGGTCCTTTATTCCTTGCAAGCACATATTTTGCCATCATTGCAAGTTGAATCTCCTCTTCTATGAAATTTCCATTCTCATCAAAGAACACTGCACGGTCTGCGTCTCCATCCTGGGCAACTCCCATATTAGCACCTGACTTCTTAACGATGTCTGCAAGTTCTGTGAGAACATCCGGGGTTGGTTCAGGATTTCTCCAGGGAAATGTACCATCGGTCTGTCCATTGATGGTTATTACTTCACATCCAAGTTTCCTTATCAGGAAGGGTAGTGTGACAGAACCTGCACCACATCCGGTATCCACAACAACTTTGAATTTCTTTTCGCGGATTAGCTCGTGATCAACTGAATTGATAATTCCATTAATGTAGAACTCATTGGCATTGCTGTCATGGCGAAGGTCTCCTGTTTTTTCCCATGATGCAGCGTTGAATTCTTTGGAATAGTATAACTTCTCTATCTCTCGTTCTGCTTCACGTGACATCTCGCTGCCATCACCAGCGATAAGTTTGATTCCATTGTACTCTCTCGGATTATGGGATGCAGTTACAACAATTCCTGCGTCTGAATGCTCTTTCACATAGTATTGTACAGAAGGTGTCGGGCATATCCCTACATCGATCACAGTGAGCCCTGCTGAAAGTGCACCGGCAATAGCCGCTGATTTAAGCATTTCGCCGGAAGCCCTTGTATCTCTTCCAATGGCAACCGTGCCTTTAGAACCCATATAGGTTCCAAGACTTCTTGCAACATCAATTGCCAGTTGCGGAGTTATGTATTCGTTTGCTATTCCCCTTACACCGTTAGTTCCAAAAAATGCCATCAATTATCACCGTTGTTAAAAGTATTGCATGTATACGTTAAAATCCTATTTTATGTTTTGTGACAATACGCTTAATAGTATATTCTCTATATTCTTAGCAAATGGAAAATAAAAAGCTGGAACTATTGAAAAAAGGAATCTCTGAAAAAAAAAGTGCTGTCATTGCTTTTTCAGGGGGAGTTGACAGTTCTGTTCTTGCATCAATTGCATTCAATGAACTTGATAATAAAGCAACTGCTGTAACCATAAAAACCCACTCGTTTCCTGAAAGGGAGCTGAAATGTGCAAAAAAAGTGGCTGAAGAGATAGGAATTGAACACAAAATAGTTTATTTGAATGAACTGGAATTCCCTCTGATCTCTGAAAACAGCCCTGAGCGGTGTTATCATTGTAAGAAGGAAATTCTTCGGCTCCTAACCTCAGTTAAGGATGAGCTTGGATTTAATGTCATACTTGAAGGTAGTAATGCTTCAGATTCTGATTCATATCGTCCGGGAAAAAGAGCAATTGAAGAGATAGGCGATAAAGTCTATTCTCCTTTCGTTGAATTTGGTGTCAGAAAGGACGAGATAAGACAAATCGCATCGTTACTTGGACTTTCCGTTGCAGATAAAAGACCATCTCCATGTCTTGCTTCACGCTTTCCCTACGGTGATGCTCTTACTGAAAGGTCGATTAAAAGAGTTGAGCTGGCAGAGGATTTTCTAATCAGTCGGGGTTTTCAGGAATTAAGGGTAAGAGATCACAAAGGAATTGCACGTATTGAGGTTCCTTCTGCTGATATGGATGCACTTCTGGCTATGAAGAATGACATTGTATCACACATGAAGAAAATTGGATTTTCTTATGTTACTCTTGATATGGAAGGTTTCAGAAGTGGAAGCATGGATGAGGTGCTGTGAATCTAATGATTAATGTAGTAGCATGATTTGGAATGAAGAATTAAACCTTGATTGCATCTGCAGTGCAACAGGTTTAATTGTAAATAATCTATTTTGTGTCTGGAAATTAGGTAAAAAGGCGATACCATGTTAACATTAGGTATAGTTAATACATATGACAAGATTAAAGTGCTTGATGCTCATTACAGAGCAATAGCAAGAGCTGCACCTATATGTTATGCATTTGGTTTTTCACTTGCTCTTTTTGATTTTCCTTTTAAGATGGATGCAGATGAACTTGTGGAATTTGTTGCGGATAAAACAACAATCGGTGAGTCAGGGAAGTATCTGAAATTGCTGCATGAGAAAAAACATCTATTTGTATTCGACCTTCCAAAGAAAGGCTTCCAGCCACAATTCGGCTCGGTGGTTGTAACAACCTCTAAACCCGAAAAGAAATATGCTATCAATCCGGAAACCTTTGCAGATGAGGTTATAAGTAACAGATCATTCCTTGTGCTTGTAGGACTTGGACGAAAAGGTCTTCCCAAATCTCTTTTTGCACTTTCAAAGCACCATTTGGATATCACTTCCCAAGGCGTTTCACTTGAAACTTGTACTGCTATTGGTTGTATTCCTTCTCATATCATGGGAATTGTTAATACAAAAAGTTCAGTAAAATAAGTAGGGAACTTTATTTAGTATCAATTGTATACTATGCTACATGCGTCTGAGCATTTTTTATTCAGGTGAATTTGGTAGGAAAGTTGTAGGTAATCTTGTCAACTCTGACAGTTTTTGTGTGTCATGTGGTGATCTATGTGACCATTGCCGTGAACCAAGGATGAGTTTTGCACCTATGATTGTAGGTCTGTTTGAGCTGCGAAGTGACCTTCCTGATTTTGTAGAGGATACGGATGAATATATTCCATCCAATCTCCCGGTTGCAGATCTGGTTATTGCCATTGACCTGCATCCTGACCTCATGATGGCTGTACCTGATATTGCTCAGTCAAGCAGTGCAAAGGCCGTAATTATTCCTGTTGATGATTCTCGTCTTGTTCCTGCAGGTCTTACTGAACAGATAAGAAAAAAGCTGGAATCAGAGGACATAGAGTTTGAGTGTCCCAAACCTTTCTGTTCGCTGGATGTTACAGGCAAACCGACAATAGATGAGTTCGTCAAAATGGGATTTGGCCGTCCACAGCTTAGAATTGAAGTTGATCATGTTAATGGAATTTTCACTCACGTTGAGGTTGTCCGGGATGCTCCCTGTGGTGCAACGTGGTTCGTTGCCAAGAAACTGAAATGGTCTGATGTAAAGGATTACAAGGAAACAATCTCCAGTGCTCATCATTCCTATCCATGTACTGCAAGTATGGAAAAAGATGCACAGATAGGCGATACCATTCTACATGAAGCCGGTTATATTATCAGAAAAAGCGTAGAAGAAGCTATGGATAATTAATTTTAAAAAAGAAAATTTAAAGGAGTAAGTTTACTCCTTTCTGCGCTGCATTATGAATGCAAGTCCAATAATTGCTGCAATTGGCAGAGCAATTGTTGGGAATTCAGGAATTTCATCTCCTGGGTCATCACAGAAACAGAATGTAACATGGCTAATGTCCTGGCCGGTTTCTAACACTCCATACCCATTGTATTCTCCTGGACAACCATATGTATATATATTGTCACCAGCAGCTCCACTTTTCACGAAAATTCCACATACTGGTCTTTCAGATTCCCAATCAAAAGATGTAGTAGTTGTGTTTGTAATAGTGACGCCAGCTTGAGTGGTACCATCAGCTACAGGCCATGGCTCAAACTTAGTATATTCAGCTCCTGTACAACCAGCATCTTCACAATCTTGCCATTCAGGTGCCGCAGTTGTCAACGGCACAATAGCTATTGCCAAAATCATTGCTATTATTAATATTTTCTTCATTGTGCACCACCACTCATTACAATTCATATTGAGTTGATATGTAATAGTCTCTTCTTCTTTGGATATATACATTTCTAATTTATGCAATATGTCATGATGATAATAATTATGATGAAATAGTTTTAAAAATTGGTCTAGTACTGCAATTTGCTTCTCCATTATCTATTTCAATTTAACAACCTAATAGGGCCTATAATGGCTGACAAAGTTTCCATTGTAAAATGTGATGATTATTCTCGTTCAAAAGAGTGTGTCATGGAAGCACTTTCTATGATAGGTGGCCTGAAATCCATAATCTCTGAAGGTGATCGTGTTCTTCTAAAGCCAAATGTCCTTGCAGCACGCGAACCAGAGGATGCCGTAACAACTCATCCATCCATAGTTGCCGCAATGTGTGAACTGGTTAAGGATGCCGGAGGTATTCCTGTAATTGGTGATGGTGCCGGTATTACCAAGCCTGGTGCAACAGCTCATGCATTCAGAGTATCAGGTATTGAGGATGTGGCAAAATCCCAGGGTGTACGATTGCTAAATTTTCAGACAGAAGGTTACACTGAAATGGAAGTTCCGGATGCAATGCATTTTTCAACTCTTCATATCTCTAAAGCTATTAAGGACGCCGATGTGATTATTTCACTTCCTAAGATGAAAACTCATGAGCTTACATATTACACAGGTGCTGTAAAGAATATGTTCGGTGTATTGCCACTCAAGACCAGAAAGGAAATGCACCTTCTAGGTGACAGGAAACTCTTTGGTGAGGCTGTCGCTGATCTTTATTCGATAGCAAAACCCCATCTTGCTGTAATGGATGCAGTCTTAGGAATGGAGGGTAACGGTCCCTCTCATGGAACGCCAATAAAATCTGGTGTTATCATGGCATCTTATGATTGTGTTTCGCTGGATGTAATTGCTTCAGGTATCATGGGTGTCGAGCCGATGAATGTTCCAACAACAGTTGCAGCTCTTGAACATGGGTTTGGGAACAGTGATCCTGAAGTAATAGGTATCGACCCAAAAGCAGTCACAAAGAAATACCAACCTTCCAGTGGTGGCATTCTCTTTAATCTGCCACCTTTTATTATACGGTTCTTTGGAAAGCAGTTTGAAATGAAACCAAAGATCAATACTTCAAAATGTGTACTTTGCGGTGCCTGTTCAATGAATTGCTCTGTGAAAGCAATCGATGAAGTAGGCGATCATTTGGAGATAAATAAGGATAAATGTATAATGTGTTATTGCTGCCGTGAACTCTGCCCTGCAAATGCAGTCGATATTGACATGTCTTTTGTGGCAAAAATTATCACAACAATCAAAAGATAACTTCAGACAACCAGGTATTTCAAAACAAAATGAAAAAAGGAATTTGTATGTTCAGCTTAAAGTTGACATACTTCACTCTTGCGCAACCAGTCTATGTCAGAATGATACAACTGGCGAAGATCTTTAAGTCCGAGTTTCAGCATTGCAAGCCTGCTGACACCAAGTCCCCATGCAAGAACAGGATATTTTATTCCCAGTGGATGTGTAACTTCTTTCCTGAATACACCTGCTCCACCAAGCTCGACCCATCCAAGGCCGTCAACATACACTTCCGGCTCAACACTTGGTTCTGTGTATGGGAAGTATCCTGGTCTGAATCTCACGTCCTCAAATCCCATTCTGTGATAAAACTCAGAGAGGCATCCAAGAAGGTTAGAGAAAGACATGTCCCTGTCCATTACAACACCTTCAAGCTGCTCGAATTCTGGTGTGTGGGTCGGATCGATCGTCTCTCTGCGGTATGCCCTGTCAATTGAGAATGCTTTTACAGGGGCCTCGGGGTTGTCTGCAAGGTATTTGATTGTCAGTGCTGTGGTGTGGGTTCTGAGTACATTCTTACATGCAATCTCCTCACTCCACTTTCCTCCCCAACCGGTGGAACTGGTCTCCCCGCCGTTCTCGTGAGTTGCACATACCCTGTCCTTGTATTCAGCAGGAAGTTCTGATCTGCTGGAAAGGTGGAATGTGTCCTGCATTTCTCTTGCAGGGTGGTCCTGTGGCTGGAACAATGAATCAAAGTTCCAGAATGAGCTTTGTACTGCTTCTCCCTTAATCTCGGTGAATCCCATATCAAGAAAAATACGTCTCATTTCATCAATGAGGCGCTGATAAGGATGAATCTTTGCTCCGTAAATTGGTTTTGGAACTGTATGAACGTTATATGGTCTGAACTTTTTATTTTTCCACTCGCCGCTTTTCAGGATTTCTGATGTAAGTTGTGCAACTTCTTCCTCAACAGTAATGCCTGCTGAAACAAGTTCCTGACCTTCTGATGTGATCTTTATTTTCCTTTGTTTGTTTTCACTTTTCACAACAAGCTTACGTTTCATAAGGTTATTGATGACTTTCTTGTCTGCTCCAAGTTCCTCAAATGTCTTTGCTTCACCTGCAAATGCTTCCAGAGTTTTTTCATCCTCGCCCTTTTCAGCATTGTCGGTTGGCACTATCATTCCCTTTTCAATTCCTGCCCAACCCTTGCGGCGCAGCCATCCTGTAGCAATGCCGGCAACAGCAGGATTGAATTTGTCTTTAAGTTCATCCATTGAGGTCGGACCGGAAATAGAATCAATTATCTGTCTTTCAGGTAGTCCTTCCTGGGCATACTTCTTTCCTTCGTCAGTAAGTTCAAATATCTCTGTTACTGCTTCCTCTACATAGGCAAGTCCTTTCTCTTCAAGTAAAAAAGCAGCCTGCATTGAAGTTTCCATTTTCATTTCAGACTTCTCAGCAAGCTCATCCGGACTTGCGTCTTTTAGATTCTCCAATGCGATTAATACATTTTTCTCATTGGATGTAAGGTTGTACTGGGAGCTCATTATCACACCTGTTAAATTGAGTTCGTAAATCCTGTAATTGTAATAATTGTAATTGTATTAGTTTGATTACTCATGCTTATGAGATTATAGTCCGTATTCGTCAAGTCTGTCCTTTGCAACTTCACGCAGTTCCTGATGTTCTTTCAGGAACTTTTCTGTTCTTTCGGCTGCAAGGACTTTACAGTGTCCACACATTCTGGTTCCTTCTCGACATTCTGTGTATATCTGTGCAAGTTCCTCATCATCATCTACAAGGTGGAACAGGAACATTTCATAAACAGAACACTTCTCAGGTTCACCGCCAAGTTTTTTCTGTTCCTCTAGGGTAATTCTGCCACCGGTCTTAGCCCTTTTAACCTTCTTTGCAGCACCTTTTGGTTCTTCTGTAAGAGAAATATAACTATCAGGCACACTGCTTGACATCTTTCCACCCTGAAGTCCTGACATGAACCTGTGGTATGTTGACGAAGGCGGAACGAATGAGTACCCTCCAAATTCCATCTCCACATCTTGAACTACCTTCATGAGACTTTCAAAGTTATCCGCACTGAAAACATCAACATGTCCTTCAAAGAGCTTGGTTTTACCGGCAATACGCTGGCTTAGTTCTTTAAGGGCTTCTTCAGGTGCAGCCTTGCTTCGGATACTGAAATATCTGTTTCCGTTCTTGTCTTCCCTGCCTTCTATCTTGAACATATTCATCTTGTGTCCAAGTCCTCTTGTAAGCCTGATGTGAGGGTCCTGATCGGAACCTACAGGAATGACGGTTGGTTTTGGTCCTCCATACTCTTCAAGCTGAGGATGGAGTATGTCTGCACTCTGTGTTACAGCACTCAGCATGTGTGCAACATTTGTTTCACCTGTGAAACCGTAGATAGCACTGAGTTCTGAGTAATTTGCCTTTGAACTTAATTCGAATGCAAGGTCTTTGACCTGTTCAGATTTCGACTGGAAATAAATATGTCCGTTCGGTTCAAATCCAAGTGCAATCAGGCTGATAACGTATTCATTGATACCAATATCATTGCATTTTTCCCATGACATGCCTCTGACAGCATGGCTTTCACGGTCTGCAATTCCAACAAATGCATCAGCGCCCTGCTGCTGGTGCCAGATGATCTCTTCCATTACCATCTTATGTCCAAGGTGGATCTTTCCGGAAGGCATGAAACCGCTCATGACTGAGAATGGTTTGTTGTTGTTCATTGCATCAGTTATGCGATCATAGTTCCTGTGACCAAAGATTATCTTACGGCTCATGAACTTGTGTGGATTCTCAATCTCCCGGACCATATCATCAAATGGCTGGATACCAAATTCATCGAATAATTTGGAATAATCATCAATGTTCAATGCGCTCCAGGGGTCGATCTTCATGTTCATATGTTGCCTCTTAATCTCCTGTTTCTCGGATTTTTCATTTAGTGTCCGGCACTTCAAATTGTTAGTAAAAATACGTTGTGCTATGTAAAGGTTCTTATTGCATTTCGGTAAAAACATATAAAATTTGTTTGTTTTTCAGCACATATTTTATACCACTCCTGCTATATACTCACTGAAGTCAATTTCATGGGGAAAAGTCAATGGACATAACTTTCTTTCATTTTGCAGCATTATTTTTCGCTTCAATAACAATATATAATTTATATTCTGCACGTAAATATGGTGAAAGTTATCTGCCTGCTGTAGTGGGTACAATGTTGCTCATTTCATTAATTTTGTTAATAATTCTTCCCTGTCAATATGGGTGTATTCTTTTCATGCTCACTGGAATATTTTCTCTTTTAAATTACAAGAAAATCTTAGGCATTCAGAAAGAAAAAATGAAGCGATTTGTGGGTGATTCAAAAGACAATGATTCACTGAAACTTATTGATTACTTCTTCGGGTGGAAACTACTTCATCGCTGGAATAAGAAATATGGTCCGAAAAAAGCTTCATTTATTAACTCCACAATAATGTGGGTATTCGGTATTGCGATTGCATATTTGTTCATTTATATCTGGCCAGATACTTTTGAGAATATGCGCCACAGTATTTTCCTTATTATGACAGTGGTCATGATTGGTTTTTACTGGCAGAATAAAAGACTGCTGGAAAGCCTTAAAAACAGCAATCCGGCAGAAGAATAAAAAAGAAAACCAAGTTCAGCTCTGAATCTTATCAATATCATAAGGTTTTGATGCATCCTCAGGTATCTTATCAACAAGCTGAAGATACTCCTTTTCCTGCATCAGGCAGGTGCTGCGCTGCCCTCTGAAAGTCTTGTCCTTGCGTATTTTTGCCCAAATATCCTTTATTGAACTGTCCTGTATGTTTCCGTAATGGAATGGGATGTACGGACATCCTTTTACAAGACCGTCAACACAGACGTGCATCCATCTCTGGCCTGCCATGCATCCGAGCATCTCTCCTTCAAAATAAGTGTTAGAAAAGATACGTGGCCCGCCTTTTGTAGAGTTTATGCGGTGGTACATCTCAAGCACTTTCTTCCTGTCAGCATTTGATATCACAGGGTCATCTTTCTTTTTCGGGACAGATTCCCATAATGAAAACTCATGTACGCCAAGTTCTTTCGCAAACTCGTACATTTCAGGCAGTTCATCAATGTTCTTTGGGGATACGTGGGTTGCCATTGTAACAAGTAATCCTGCATCAAGTCCCGTTCTTATGGCATTGGTTGCTATATCAAAAGCACCATCTAACCTTCTTACAGAATCATGTTTCTCAGCTTCAGTGGAATAGATACTGACCAATAGGTTATGTAATCCTGCTTCCTTGAGCCTGCGAGCATTCTCAGGTGTCATCTCGGTTCCCGGAGTGTACATATTGACAATTGCGCGTTCTTTGTCAACATATTCGATTAGTTCATATATCTCTTCACGGAGCATCGGGTCGCCTTCTGTGAATACTATGACCATTGCACCCATGTCAAGCACATCATCTATCGCCTGTTTGATGGTTTCTATATCAAGGTCACCTTCTCCTCCACTGACCACACAGTGCTCGCAATTACATTTGCAGTTACGTGTTATCTCAAAGGAAACTGTTTCAGGTATGTATCTTCCAAGTGCGATCTGGGTCTCAGCCACCAGTAGGCGATTAAATGGTTTGCTTGGAATTGGTGGCAGCCATGTTGAAGCTATTACTTTGTCATCATCAACAAAAGCAGGTTTTTCTTCTTTCAGACGCTGGTTGATCTTTTTTAAAAAAGGTGCACATGCTTTTTTCAAGGTTCCATGTGCTTTAAGCTGAACAAAATCAGCTTTTTTGTCCATTTTAATTGAAAGTCCGGGTATTGAAACCAATGCAATGTCTTTGTTGTCTGAATTTTTATGATCGGCTTTCATTTACACTATTCCCCTAAAATCGAAGATCGTTGTAGGGAGAACACATCAGCTTCCTTGCCTATAACAGAATCGGATGAATAAACAAAAATGCCATTATCTGTAATCACGTATGGGCGAAGCACTTCATCGTGCTTTACACCTCGCATTTTTAATATCTCAAGGGATCTGATCCTTTCTCCACCAATCCTGAATACCTTAAGGCAGATAACTCCTTCGGCAAGGTACTCTTCGACACTGAAGTGATCAGGGTTGATATTTGCTTCACTTGTTATGAGTGTAGTGCAATCAAAGTTCTCGATGTTCTTGATGAATTCAAGGATAATATGTCTTACATCCACAGGATCAGGGGATATCTTCAGGGATGTCAGTGAATCTATGAATAGTCTTTTAGCATTGATCTCTTTCACACTTGCATAAATCTGTTTAAGAACGGTTTCCAGAGTTGCATTATCGTGATCGTGTTTATCGGGTTCCAGTGTTTTCTTAATGTAGCGTCCGTATGCTATTGGATCTGCCCTGATAATGCGGAGTCTGTTCTCTTTGATGAGACGTTCCATGTCCCATCCATGCCTCCACATGTTTCGCATAATTCGGGCAGGTGTTTCTTCAAAAGTAACGTATACTCCCGGTTCATTGTATTGTGTAATGCCTGCATACAGGTATTGCGACCCAAAAGTGGACTTGCCTGCGCCAGGTCCTCCTGTCAGGAGTATGACATCGTTTTCAATAAGTCCGCCTTCTATAAGCTCGTCAAATCCTGGTATTCCTGTAGGTACTCGTGCCATATCTTTCCTCGATCTATTATTTTCGAGTAATTAAATATATTTACAGCACGAATATTATATAATAATTGCTTTTAAAAAAAACATCTAAAAAAGAAAAGAATTGATATCTGTATCCAGATATCATACCCTTTCGGCAAATGCGAGGGTTCCACTTATTCTCTTGATTCTTATTTTGAGTGTGTCGCCCTTTGCGGCACCTGGTACAAAGATAGTAAACTTGTCAACCTTTGCAATTCCATCGCCTTTAGAACCAACTGCATCAATACGAACATCGTATTCCCCGCCTTCTTCAATGGATTCCTGTTTAACAGGTGCACTTGCGCGCCTTTTCTTGACCGGTCTGTGTGCTCCGCAAGCTGCACACTTAAGCACAAGTACTCTGTCCATTTTGGTCAGCTGGGTGTCAGGTCTTCCACATTCGGAGCATATGACGAATTCTTCAACATAAGCTTCGATATTTGTCTTTATCTGCTCCTTTGAGAATTTACCCTGGAACACTGCTCTGAGTCCATCTATCTTTCCTGCAGTTCCCATCTCACGTGTGAGATATTTCATCACATGGTCTGGTTCTCTGTTTATGACACTTACTATATTATTGAAGTTATCAAGGATAGTGGTCTTACCTTCCACCAGGATTTTTGGCTCAGGGATTACGAAACGGTCATCCGTAGTCTCCATATCAGGTAAGTTTGCTATTGCACGATCCAGAAGCGCTTCGTAATCTTCCATCTTAAATCCCTCTTTGTTATTTTGTTTACTGCACAAGTTCCATGCCCTGGTCAACTACTATTCTGACAGGAGTTGGAAGTTTCTGGCCTGCTTTCCTGAGAGCATCTTTTGCTGCTGCAAAATGCTCCTTGTTTACAGAGATTGTGAATATCTTTTGCCCAACTGATACTCTTGCTGCGGTTCCTACATTCTTTCCGAATGCAGCACGCATACCACTGGATACACGGTCTGCTCCTGCTCCGGTAGCCTGTTTGTTCTCTCTGAGTACCTCATGAGGATATACTCTGAGTTTCATGTGGTATCCCACACGGCCTGCAGCAGCTACCATTGCCTTGTTGGCAGTAATACGTGCTGCTTCCAGTGCTGTGTGACGTAACTGGCATTTCTCTTTTACTACGAGTGTGACCTTTACCGGGAACTCAGCGCTCTTATTGCCCATGTCGTAGTGAATGATGTGGCTACCTGGCACACCACCCATGTATTTCCTTCTGGTATATGAGCGTTGTCTGACGTTCCTGTACATACTTGCTGGTTTTCTTACCATGAATATAATCTCCTTGAATTGATTATTGTAATAAAGTCCGGCACATAACTATGATAGTACCGTTATTTTGCATCTGGATTTGTACCTTGATTAATATGTATATATTTGTATTTGTTGATGTTGCCTCTCAACAATATGGATTAATCTCGATGGCTGTCCTCCTACTACCTTGGAGTTTATAAGTCTTATCACAGGTTCAAGGCTTGCTCTCCAACTGAGCGGCCAGAAGTCCAAAACAACCTGATATCATCATATTACCATAAGGTGAAGCAAAATGAAGTTTTTCCCACACAATGCTATTCCTTTTTTCCTGTTCCATGTCCATGAGGATGTTACGTCTGGGGCCTGTGATCATAATTGACTTTATTTTATCAAAACCTGGTGTTTTCCGTATATAACAACCATGTCCACCATCGTCGAAAATATCTTCAAAACTAAGTTTTCCATCGGCAAAATCATGAATATATTTTTGCAATTTGCCACCATCCAGTGCTGAAGTGTGGTGCTCGAACAATGCCAAAACACGATTCTCGTTAACAATAGCAGCAAGCGTATGTCCGTTTCCTATATTCACAACAATGGCTGGCTGAGATGCATTCTGATCAAGCAAAGCACCGAATATTGCCGCAGGACCTGTGTCCATTATAATAGTATCATATATCTTATTCTGGTTTTTGAGATTTCTTGCAACAGATGCCATGCGGGTAAACTCTTCCGGCACAGAGTCTCCATGGTAAGCGAATTGCCCGAAGTTGCCACCTTCATCTATTAGTTTCTCAAATATTCTGAACCGATAGATGCGATTGCTTGCATGAGGTGAATTTCCATGGTCCTGAACAGCAACGGCAATTTTTTCGGGCATGCTGACGCCAAAACTGTAAAGAGCACTTGTGAGCGCATCTACATCCACGTCCTGAAGGACAATTTCCTGTGTATTTTCCGGAAGATTTTCAAGTTCCACGTCATTATCTACTATGTTTATGCCCATAGACCTGACTCTTTCGATGTCATCCTTGACAGTCAGCGCCGCTTTTTCAGTTGCATAGATTTTGTAACCTTTCTCCAGATGAGCTCTGATAGCTTTTACCGAAGGTCCGCCGCCCATTATATCTCCTGATAGGAAAATATCATATCCTTTATTCGTTGCTTCTCTGATCTTTTCTGCAACAATGACTGTTGGTGAAGGCATTATCATCACAAGGCTGTTCTCTATTTCACGTTCAGTATCATAGAGTAGTATGTCCTGCGTTCCGGTTCCAACGTCTATAGCAAGTATTCTCATGGTTATATCGAGTGTTTCTTATACTTTTTCAGGTATAAACACTTCGTATGAGCAGTCCGTCAACAATGGAGCATAAAGAAGGAACCAAAAAAGCATATTCTTTTTACCTGGTAACCATTTCCAGTTCAAGATTCGGGGAATTCGGTACAGTTTCCTCTCCCGAAGATGCTAATGATGGTTCAGGTGAACTAATGGAAAAACTTGTAACTTCCAGTGGCCACAATGTTTCAAAATATGAATTGATTCCTGATGATTCCTCCCTTATCAAAGGTGCCATACATCGTGCTCTTGAATCAGATGCTGATGTTATCATCACAAGTGGCGGAACGGGTCTTGCTTCAAAGGATGTGACCATTGAATCAGTAACTCCTCTTTTTGACAAGGAAATTCCGGGATTTGGCGAACTTTTCCGTTCTAAGAGTATAGAACAGATCGGAAGTTCTGTTATTCTATCCCGTGCTGCAGCAGGTCTGCTGAAAGGTAAAATCATCTTCTGTGTTCCCGGATCGCCAAATGCTGTCGATCTGGCTCTGCGTGAAATAATTCTGCCTGAAACAGGGCATCTTGTGAAACATGCTCGCCAGTAACCAAAAAAGGTTTATATTGTATATTTTATTTAATTAGAATGTGTCAAAAGGCACATTTATATACGTTGATATTTATATTTGTAATGGAAGTAATGTTTGTTTGTTCTTTAGAGGAGCAGTAACTCGCTAAAGGGCAAATCCTATATAGAATCCCAATGAAGAGGGAAACATGTCCGGCTACTCTTTAGGCATCAAGGAACTGGATGAGCTCTTAGGCGACATCCGGGAAGGAACCAATCTTATGATGATAGGTCCACCTATGAGCCGAAAAGATGATCTGCTGGATGCCATCATTTTTAATAGCCAGGACCCTTCCGGATCTGCAATCATTGTATCCACGCGTGAGCCCGGAGAGCGCGTTCTTGGATGGTTCGAGGATAATGGTCTGGACACATCTGCTGCTGATATCGGTGTTGTTGACTGTGTAACCAAAACGCTTGGGATGGGTGCTGCCGACACTGAAAAAATCAAAAGGGCATCAAGTCCTGTTGATCTTACGGGCATCGGTGTAAAGATCAGTCAGTTCTTTGAAGAAATGCTGATGAAAAAGAAAAAGAAACAGGTTCATCTTTGTGTCAACTCATTGTCAACGATACTTATGTATTCCAACATACAGACTGTTTTCAGATTCCTGCATGTTTTTACCGGACGTGTTAAAGCTGCAAACGGCTTTGGTCTTTATGTAGTTGAAGATGAAATGCACGATGCACAGACAATAGCCACTCTGAAACAGCTTTTTGATGGCATGATAGAAATAAAGGCTGTCGGTGATGCGTATGCAATGAGAGTGGTGGGGATGACCTCAAAGCCTACTCCCTGGTTTGAGTACGACATTGATGGAACCAATATAACCCTGAAGAAAACATAAGGAATGCCATACCTGGCGACTACTTATCTTTTGTACTTGTTTTCAGTTTTTTGAGGCAACCTTGGTAATGTATGATGATCAATGGTCAGTTTCAAATACTCAGTAATCAACTGATGACATATAATCAATAAGCAATCAAAATTATCGGTGTATCATTATGGATAAAGATAAATTATATCAGTTAAAGAAAGAAGGAACAAAAATCAAGCCTATTATAAATGTAGGCAAGAATGGAATAACAGATTCTGTAATAGAGGAACTCAAAAAGCAGGTCAAGGCCAATCGTCTTGTAAAGATAAAGATGCTCAGGACCAGCTCAGAAGCAGAGGATATCAAAACATCTGCTGCAAAGCTTGCAGAAGCAACAAATACAACCCTTATTGATGTAAAGGGTAGCACAGTTGTTCTCTACAGGTGATCAGAGACGATCCGTCTCTTCACTCTTATTTAAACCCTTCTCCTGATACAACTTCTACTTCCTGGACTACCATTAGAGCATTTGGTAACATCTCTTTTAGTTCGGGGATAATCTTTCTGATCTTTTCTTCTTTGTCTACTGCCTGAACGATTGCCGGCAGGTCTGTCCCAAGCCGCAGGACACTTGCTGTGTGAATCTTGTGATGAACACCATATCCTTCCATACAATGGTGAACAGTGGCACCTGCAATTCCCTGCTCCTTCAGGAACTCTATGACCGCATGATGTGCAGTTTTACCCTTATGCTTATCATTTTCACTCAAATAGATTCTCAAAAGTAATGTTCTCATGTTTTCCCCTGAATACTTTGCTTGTTAATGCAAATGACATAATCTTACATTTTCTTTCTGGTTAATGTAATATCCGAATTATTTTCTCTTCCAGAATACAGGTTGCAAGGCAATCTTAGTAAACTTTATAGCTTAAATGCCAATACCAATACTTATGGAAAAAAACAATCTTACTTTCATTGCAGTGATAACTGTTCTGATTGTTCTGGGGATCGTGGGTGCCTATACGTACCTTGATCCGGATAGTGTGGATACTGGAGTAAATTCTTCCGAAGCTGTGTCAATTGTTGCAAATGATTCAATGGCAATTAATTATTCCGAAGATTATTTTCATGTAGAAGAATGGAGGGTAACAAGTACTGAACTTGTAGATTCAGTCCCTAACGGTACTACTGTTCAGGAGAATAGTGTCTGGAGGGTCAGGATCATGGAGCGCAGTTGTGCGTGTTCCGGCATTAAAGATCTATTTGTAATCGAAGGTTATGTGTCTGCTAATACAGGTGAACTTCTGGGTATAGAAACCAAATCCGTTCTGGAAAGTGAGTATGATAAAAAGACCTGTTCATCGACATCCTGTCACTGAACGAAATAAGAGTAGGTTTCTACTTGCATTTTTGTTTTCCTTGCTACTTCTTACTGGTTTATCCCAGGCTACGGTGTCAGTGGAATATTTCTACGAGCAGGGGTGTCTTAAATGTGAGCAGGCAGCACCTGTTATCGATGATGTGGTTTCCGGCTATCCAAATACTAACTTTAGTTCATACGAGATAAAATCAGCTTTCAGCCTGGCAAAAAATTATGGGGTAACAACCGTTCCCGCAGTTGTTGTAAATGGCAGTATTGTCATCAGTTACAATGACTATGAAGGTGACGTTGAGACACTCAGTTCAATGCTTTCAGAGGCAATAGAAGCAGCTCCTGTTAGGAATTCTAATGCTGAATCAGACAAAATTAAAACCTTATCTGAAAGAACATTGGATGATCAGACTCCAACTGTGATCTTCATTGCAGGCCTTCTTGCAGGTTTCAACCCATGCCTGATAGCTGTAATGGCATTTTTGGCATCAGCAATTGTGTCGTCAGGGGGTTCCCGCAAAGATATGCTGGTACTTGTCATTGGTTTCTGTGCCGGGATATTTGTAACTTACATGGTTGTAGGGTTTGGCATATTTAATACTATTAATTCATTCCCGGGGATAAGGGATATGATAACATCATTTCTGGTGGTACTTGTAGCTGTTTTTGGAATCTGGCACATCTATGATGCGTATTACATCAAGAAGAATTCAAAATCATCATTCAAGACTCCTCATTCTTTTGTGGATTTAATGAATCATGCTAGAGGTAAGAACATTCTTCTCATCTCTTTCATTGGTGGAGGAATATTCTCGCTTGTAAAAGCTCCCTGTGTGGGTGCTGTTTACCTGATGATCCTTGAAATGCTCCTTTCAGGCAGCAATACTGTGAATGCTGTGCTGTACATGGGTCTCTATAATTTTGCAGTTGTTCTGCCGATCCTGGTACTTGGTGCACTTCTTGCTTTTGGTCTGGATCCAGAAGCTGTTAATGATTTCAGAGAAAAAAGACGTGTGGAAGTTCGCCTGATAACAGGAGTTATATTGATCTTGCTGGCTGTGTTGCTGCAGTTGAATATCATATGACGGTCATTTGGAAATGAGGATGTGTGCTAAAAACACTGCAAGAATGCATAACAAAAGGTTAAGTCCGATATTCATCAGGAAATATTTGTTCTCTCCCTCATCCAGAAGCCTGAAACTCTCGTATGCGAATGTGGAGAATGTGGTAAAAGACCCAAGCATTCCTGCACTTATCATGTAACGTAGTGACCCTTCCACAGAAGAGAATGTCAAAACTGCAAGTATGAAGCTGCCAATAACATTCACTGAAAGTGTTCCTGCAGGGATACCATTTATTCTTGGGACAACACCGGAAAAAAGATACCTGAGGTTTGCACCGATAAAACCGCCGATTCCTATGAGAATGAGCTCATATGCCAGTTCCTTCCCTCCTTTTAATTATGTATATAACCAGTCCTCTTCCAGTGAAAATACCGGCAAGTGTCAGGATTATGTTTGCAAGAATGTTGACTGTAGCTTCAGCCATTTGCATCTGGAATGTCTGGACTGTGAATGTTGAGAAGGTGGTAAGTGATCCGCAAAAACCAATTCCTATAAACATACGAGTTCTTGGTGATACAATTCCAAGGTACTCGGAGCTGTACATGAGAAAGCCGAGCAGTATGCTCCCAAGTACATTTACCACAAGCGTGCCTGGTGAAGGAGTAAAGTATCCTGCTATAAGGAACCTTGATATTGCTCCTAAGAATCCTCCCATACCAACCATGAGAAGATCTAAGCTCTGGTTTTTCAGTTCGTTACTATTCAATTAACACTACGTCCACTTCACTTCCTTCTTCGCATCCTTCTACATTTTCCGGGATTATAACAAATCCGTCTGATTTTGCAATGGAACTAAGAATTCCGGCACCTGCTGTCATCAATGGATGAGCGATATCACCTTCCAGTATGACTCTTGCATAGCTGACATAACCTTCTCTGGACAATATCTTACCGCTTAATGTGGCCTTTACTGTTGTGTCAGGTATCTCCGGTATATTCCCGGATTTTCTAAGTGCAGGTTTGCCAAACGCAAAAAGCGCAACAAGTCCGGCTGCCGGATATCCGGGCATACACAGAACAGGTACGTTTTGCACAATTCCAAGAGCAGTGGGTTTTCCAGGGCTGAGTCCGACTCCATGGACCAGTTTTTTGCCCAGTTTCTCCACAACAGACGGTACAAAATCTCTTTCTCCAACTGAGGTTCCACCAGAAACTACTATCATGTCAGCATCAAGATTTGCCTTAATGGCATCTTCAATTAGATCTGCATCTTCAGGAACGATATCACAATATTTTGCAGTACCTCCCCATTTCTCGACATATTCACCTATCATCAGGCTGTTGATGTCCAGTGTTTTACCTGGTGCTGGTTCTTCATCTCCGGGAAGTGGAAGCAGATCATCGCCAGTAGGTATAATTGCAACGACAGGTTTGGAATATACTTTTACTTCACTGATTCCAAGGGACGCCAGCACAGCAATATCACATGGCCTGAGAATGTGGCTTTTGTTGAATATTATCTCATTCTTCCTGACATCTTCTCCGATATCACCAACATTCTTTCCGGGATGCACCTGTGCCCTGATCTCTATCATATCTCCAATAGAGATGGTGTCTTCCATCATCAGAACTGAATCAGCATCATCTGGAACATAATCTCCGGTGTTTACTGGTGTACAGTTTCCTTCCATAATTTCATCGGATATCTGAAGCATAACAGGATTTGTAGGTGATGCACCTATGAGGTCAGCAGACCTTACTGCAAATCCATCCATTGCGGAACGCCTGTAATGGGGTACATTGCGTGGTGCGAGTATGCTTGTGGAGAGCACTCTTCCGATTGCAGACTTTGCAGGAAGTAACTCTGTCCTGTCAATACCATTTATCCCGGCAAGGAACATTTCCTTTGCCTCTCCGACATCTGTGCGTTCTCTGAATATCATTCAAGTACCTCTGTTATCAGTTCATCCGCCGGATACTGGTGGGAATACTCCGAGTTCATCGTCGTCGTTCAGGATGGTATCCAGTCCTTCCATATGCTTGATGTTGTTTCCGTTAAGGAATACATTGATGTAACCACAAAGTTTTGCATGATCTCCTGCTTCGAATATGAGTTCCTCAAGAGCAGGATATTGTTCTGTAAGTGAAAGGAGCACATCTTTGACAGAGTCTCCTGTGGTTGATAAAGAAGAAGTTTGTGCAATCTCTCTCAAGTTTGCGAATAGTTTTACTTTAACGCTTGCCATGGGGACATTATTCCCGACGGATATATTATAAAACTAATCCTGTGAGGTCAAAAAGAATAAACTAATGGTCATAAAACAATGGTGGTAATTTTGTAAAAAAGTTCTGGTGGGATAGCGCGGATTTGAACCGCAGTCCAAGCGTCCCAAACGCTCGAGGATGGACCAAGCTACCCTACTATCCCAATCAGATTCAGAAGGGTAGCTCTGCAATAGCATGTATTGTATAAAAAGTTTTCGTGATATCGGCCTGAGTGAATAATACAACAATATTTTCAAAGGCAAAAATACCGCCGAATTTGCTCAGAAATCTGTTTTATCCGTGTTCTGTAAGCTTTTAGGTCACGGTTGTAAATGCCGCAACCTGACTTGCGTCATCCCCAGCGTTTGTAAACGTCATTGTCAATATCCATGAGATCAAGTGCACGTCCGGCCATGGAATTCACAAGATCATCAATTGTCTGTGGTCTGGAATAAAAACCAGGGCATGCAGGCAGAACAACTCCGCCGGCTCTTTCAAGTTTTAGCATATTCTCGAGATGGATCTGATTAAGAGGTGTTTCCCGTGGCATCAGAACAAGCTTTCTTCTTTCCTTCAGGCATACATCAGCAACCCTTCCAAGCAGGTTGTCAGACATTCCACCTGAGATCTCTCCCAGTGTTTTCATGCTACATGGGGCAACGATCATCCCATAGAATTTATGAGAACCACTTGCTATAGGCGCTGTAAAATCACTCTCATCATACACAGCATCTGCAAGGCCTTCCACATAGGATAACTTGTAATCGGTCTCTATTTCCAGTATCTGTTTTGCAGCCTTTGTCATGACCAGATGTGTAAAAATATCAGTCTTTGAAAGAATTTCCAGTAACCTCACCCCGTAAGCAGAACCTGATGCTCCGCTGATACCTATCACTATTTCCATTAGAATCCCTCGCTAATAATAACTGAGAGTTCACTGATCATCTTTTGTGATGCAGAAACTATCTCTTCTATCTCATCTAGTGTAATGTTATCAAGATGAATACCCACTATGAATACGGAAGTTGCTTTGCAGGCTTTACTAAATTCTTTTGCACCATTCAGTGCTATCTCGGTTTCCCTGTGTCCGGGTGTTGTGATCACAGAAGAAGATGCTCTGTTTGACTCCTGGTCATAGGATCCAACTCCTACAGCTCCCACATGTTCGTCTCCACCTGTCAGGCTTGCAACATAATCGTCTCCAACATTTTTCCATTCAAGAACCAGATTTATTCCTGCTGCAATTTTTCGTATCTCTTTCATATTATCCCTCTATTTCAGTCAGGCGGAATTGTTTTGTGCTTTTCTTTACGTCAAAGAAATCCCTTGCTGCTTTAGCCACATCTTCACGATGTTCTTTTGGGGTATAGACGCCCATCTTCCAGTTCTCACGGTGTGCCTGTTCAAGTGTGGCAACAACATGTGATGCCTCATCCAGTCGCAGCATTTTGTTATTAATTTTAACAAGTGCTTTCATTTCAGCAATCTCAGGATTTTTCGGAATATCTATCAGGACACTTCCAGTATCGATGCCAACTTCTGATGCAATCTCGGCTTCAACTCTTTTGATGTTCTTCCGATGTCTTAGTACTCCTTCACCCACTTCCTCAAATCCAACGTACAGGGCCCTTTTGTAAAGTTTCCTGTTGTCAAGTCTCTGTGAAAGCTCTCCAGCATAACCATCATCATTACGGATAATTTCCAGCAGTCTGGAATCATCCATCTTCCTGAGTTCAAAAGGACTTAGTGAATCTTTCTGAATAAGGTCATCCACAGCTCTTGTGAACATTGTCTCTGCAATCCTTGATACATGATGATAGTAAACAGAAGGATGCATCAGGAATCTGGATACCAGAAGTGATTCTGCTGCTTTTACACCACCTGCATTAACAACGAGTTTGTTCTCGTAGAATTTCATCTCATTGATGAGTCTCACATGGTCAACAAGACCAAAAGCAACACCTGTATAATGCGAGTCTCTCACAAGGTAGTCCATCCTGTCCACATCTATCTCGCTGTTGAGTATTTTTCCAAGGTCTGTTTTTCCCTGAATATGGTCTTCGATGGTTGCAGGATTTAATCCATTATCACTGAGAATTTCTCCAAGCTCACCATTTTTCAGTATTTTACGGACATCTTCATGGTGCTGTCTAGTATAAAGTTTCGTAAGGTTTTCTGTTACATGGGAATATGGCCCGTGTCCAACATCATGAAGAAGAGCAGCAACTCTGAGTTCTTCCTTTTCATCATCTGTGACAGAATCTATCTTTCCGGTAAGCATAGTGGCAAGATGCATAACTCCCAGAGAGTGTTCAAAACGTGAATGGTTAGCTCCGGGGTACACGAGATTTGACAGTCCCAACTGGCTCAGTCTTCTAAGTCGCTGCATCTGCGGTGAATCAATGATAGATAATGTGAGCGGGTCAAGCTCAATATATCCATGTATAGGGTCGCGGATGACTTTCATACAACCTACATATACCTCATCTTATAATGATTTTGCACTCGTTTATGCTTCATGCTCTGTTTTCAGGCTAACCTATCAGAAGTACATTCCATAGGAAGAGGCTGCTTCATCAACAGAGCTTACTGCCAATCCTTTTCCAAGACCGTAACCGAAAGAATACAAAGCCTCATTGAGCTTCATTCCCAATATACCTGAAGATTGTCTTTTATACTCGTAGATGTCAGGCTCACCGGATATTCCTGCCATCTCTGCAGTAATATCTATGGCATCTTCCTGGGTTCCAACCATATCCACAAGTCCTGCTTTCTTTGCCTGGGATCCGCTGTATATCCTGCCGTCTGCAACCTTGTAGGTTTCTTCAAGGCTCATGTTCCTGTTTTCAGCCACCCAGGAAACAAAATCCTCATAGCTTTCGTTCACAATTGAACCCAGCATTTCCTTCTCTTCTTCTGTCATGGGTCTTGTGGGGGAGCCAATATCCTTGTATTCCCCGCTTTTGATTGTTGTAACATTTATTCCAAGGTCATCCATCAGGCCGTAATAATGGATAATTTCCATCCTCACTCCGATATTTCCGACAAGTGACTGTTTTTCAGCTACTATGTAATCAGTGGATGATGCTGCCTGATATGCTGCGGACGCTGCCATGGATTCAATGTATGCCACAACAACTTTCTTTTCAGATGCTTCCTTTATCGCCCTTGCAAGTTTCTCACTGGCAATGGCTTCCCCGCCGGGAGAATTTATCTTAATGATAATGGCCTTAGTTCCATCATCTGCTTGGGCATCCTCTATCCATTCGATGTAATCCTCAACTCCGGGTTGATAATCACTGAACAGGTCCTCTTCTGAACCTCCGGAATATATGGTTCCGTCAAGGTCTATTACTGCAATATCTCCTGATCCTTCTATCGGAACATGCATAATGGCTACAATTATCCCTGTGAGTACAAGGATCAAAATGGCTATGGCAAGAATACCATATACCAATATTTTACTTGATTTTTCCAATTTCCCTTCTCCTTATTCCTCTGAAATATATTGTATTGATTTACGAGGTCTTTACTTATATAGATTGAACCGTATAACGAAACAAAACAGACAAAGAGGACGGATAAAGATGATTATTTTTTCAGGGGGTACCGGTACCCCAAAATTACTGAATGGTCTTCGTGAAGTTTACCCGGAAGAAAAGATCACTGTTGTGGTGAATACTGCAGAAGATATATGGGTCTCAGGAAACCTGATCACTCCTGATATTGATACTCTGCTCTACATGTTCTCAGGGAGACTCGACACTTCAAAGTGGTGGGGTGTGAAGGATGACACATACCGAACCCATGAGGCCATGAAGGAACTGGGATATGATGAGGTTATGATGCTTGGAGATCTTGACCGTGCAACCCATATAATGCGTTCTGATCAGATCAGGAGCGGCCTCACACTTACAGAAGCAACAATCGGTCTATCCAAATCATTCGGCGTAAAAGCTAATGTTTTCCCTATGTCCGATGATCCGGTTTCAAGCATGATAAACACGCCGGAAGGAAAGATGCACTTCCAGGATTTCTGGGTTGGAAAACATGGCGAGCCTGACGTTATGAGCGTATGCCAGGAAGGCATTGAAAAAGCAAGCATTTCTCCGGCTGTTGTGGAAGCACTTGAAAGAGAAGATAATGTTCTGATAGGTCCAAGTAATCCAATAACAAGTATTGGCCCAATAATAGAACTTCCAGGAATGAGGGATATACTAAAAGAGAAAAAGGTTATTGCAGTCAGTCCTATTATCGGGACTGGGCCAGTGAGCGGACCGGCAGGTAAACTCATGACAGCAAGGGGAATTGAAGTTTCATCTTTTGGTGTTGCTTCATACTATTCCGATTTCCTCGATCATCTGATAATCGATGAGCTTGACCCGATAGATGATGAACGTTTTAGTGAAATTGGATGCAATGTTTCACGGACTGATACTTTAATGAAGTCTCTGGCTATAAGTATAAATCTTGCTGAAACAGTGTTGAAACTGTTCTGACGAATGTAGAATAAGTCTTTTGTTTCGTATACTCTTTTTTTTATTTAATATCCGCTATTAACTACTTTAATAAGTATATTTTTATTATTATACTGCATATATTGCGTATCTCCAATTTAAGTGCATACCAACAAAACATATTCTTAAGGTGAAATTGTGGGTGATGAATGGAAAATTGATTTGAAGATCCCTGACATAGGGATGATGGTCACGCTTATGACTGCTGCTTTGTGCTCAATGATCATGGGTGCAGCAGAGATCGCTTACACGATGCTGTGGATAACCGCATCATATGTGAGGCACGGAAAAGACTTTTTTATTGATCTTCTGAACGCCAAGGCGCTGACATGGACCGCAGAATACATTCTGGTCGCAGGTTCCTTGTTGCTCTTTTCAGCTATACTTTTCCTGCTAAGTTCCACATACTCTCTTTATGAGCTAAACGGACTGGCAAAAAATCCGGAAAAGAAAGTACATACGAAAGTCGTGTTCGGATTCTTCATAGGAGGGCTTGTTCTTCTCTTTTTGGCTCTTATATCTGCGATAATTCTGAGGTATCTGTAAGGCTTAAGGAACTCTATAATTAATAAAGAAAGCAACAATCAAAAGTCAAAATTACATGCTGGGAAGGCGATAATATGAATTCAAGTATTACCGGGACAATAACAGAGGTTCCTAAAGTAGTGGAAAATGATGGGCCGTCGGAATATCTCGAGGAGATTGCCAGGCAGGCTACAAAAACAGAAAGAGTTCTTTATCCGATAGCTGCCATTGTCGGACAGGAGAAGATGCTCCGTGCACTAATACTTAACACTATCAACCCTTCTATTGGTGGTGTTCTTATCCGTGGTCAGAAAGGTACTGCAAAATCAACAGCAGTGAGGGGTCTGGCTGAAATATTGCCTGAGATCGAAATGGTAGAGGGCTGTAAATTCAATTGCGACCCTAAAGACCCTGAAAAGTTCTGCTGGGAATGTCAGGAAAAGAAGCGTAAAGGTACAATGAACATTGGCAAACGTTCTATGAGAGTCGTGGATCTTCCAGTAGGTGCTACAGAAGACAGGGTTGTGGGCAGTCTTGATATCGAAAAAGCTGTGCGCCAGGGTGTACAGGCATTCGACCCCGGTATTCTTGCACAGGCAAACCGCGGTATTCTGTATGTTGATGAGATCAACCTGCTTGATGACTTTGTAGTCGATGCACTTCTGGACGCCGCTGCAATGGGTGTGAACACCGTTGAGCGTGAGGGTGTAAGTGTAAGCCACCCTGCCAATTTTATAATTGTGGGAAGTATGAATCCTGAAGAAGGTGAACTTCGTCCGCAGTTGCTTGACAGGATAGCATTGCAGGTTGAGGTCACAGGTATCTACGATGTTGAGCAGCGTATCGAGATCGTGGAAAGACGTAACAGGTTCAACGATGATCCTAAGCAGTTCATCCGTGAGTTCGAGGCAGAGCAGGAGAAACTGCGTTCAAAGATCATAAAAGCAATGCAGATGCTTCCACGTGTCACTACAACAAGGGATAATCTGCGGACCATTGCGGAAATATGCATCGCTTTCAATGTTGACGGTCACAGGGCTGATATTATGATAGAACGTGCTGCCAGGACAAATGCTGCATATGAAGGCAGGGAACGTATCACCAACGATGACATTATAGAAGCCGCTGAAATGGTCCTTCCGCACAGGATGCGTAAGAAACCATTTGAGGAAGAAGAGTTCAGTGTTGACCAGCTAAGAGCAGTTGTCGACGGTAAGGTATGAAAGAGGTGCGGGGATGAACGATGAACTTGTTCAGCGCCTGCGAAGGAATCTTCCTCGCAATTATGGCATTAAAGTGTTATACTTAGGTTATCCTGTGCTTGGACTGCGTATCCCCCGAGATTCTGTTTCAGAATTCTCCAAGCAGGATACTGAAGTTCTGTATGAGAATTTATACTCGAATATGGAGCAAATAAGACCCGGTGAGATAGAAGATGTTTGCATAGTTGCAGATTCCGATTATATTTCAATGGAACCTGAATCATTTTTCAAACCTCTTATCGGAACATCTGATTCAGCTCTTGCAGATGTGTTCAGGTATGCTCAGGAGAAAATATCCATTGATGATACGATAATATTGGCTCCTGATACATCAGAACCGGACAGTTCTCTTGTAGAGGATATAATTCCAGAGGAGACTTTTAGTCATTCGGAAGATTCCACTTCTCAGGAAATTGATCCTGAAAGGTCGATCTTTGCTGATATTCTGGAGCCTGCTGAAGATGAGGATATTCCAGAAGTTGAATCCTATGAAGCAAATGTTGAGACGGGTATTCCGGATAATCCAGAAAACATGGAAATTCCAGAGGATGATTATCCTGAGGAAGATTTGTCTTTTGAAAATCCGGTTTCTAATCCCGATGCAGTTCTACTTGAAGCTGAAAATAAAGAATCTGCAGAATTCTGTGTTTATGAACCTGAAATATGCGTGGAACTTACTCCTAAAGAATACGTCCCCATTCTCAGTCATGATGAACTTGAGGAAGAGTTAGAGGACGAGTCCAGGTTGCCTAAATCCGAATCCAGTAAATTGTTCGATGACCTGAAAGAGGACAAGACCGTTGGTAAGATTCTCAATGATTTTGCCCGTAATTCCCAGAAAAAAAGACTTGCAGCAGGCAGACTAAAATCCGGCAGACGTGCAGAAGTTCTTACAAAGAGCAAGCGAGGTCGCTATGTAAGATACAGGATGCCTGGAGAAAAGATAACGGATATTGCTATTGCTCCTACTGTAAGGGCTGCAGCTCATCATGCAAAGGATGGCAAGATCGAGATTAAAAAGGGTGACATACGGGAAAAGGTCAGAAGAAGACGTATTTCCAGTCTTATCAATATTGTTTTTGACACTTCTGGTTCTATGGATGAGAGTGACAAGGTTCAGATCACTACAAGTGTTGTTCTTGCTTTGCTGAAAGACGCTTACCAACGCAGGGATAGAGTATCACTGGTAACATACAGCGGGCGTTCCGGTGAACTTGTACTGCCTTTTACTTCGTCTGTGGAGGCTGCAAAAAGATATCTTGAGAAGGTTCCGTTCGGAGGAACAACTCCAATGGCTTCCGGGATGCTCAGGGGTCTGGATACTCTTATCAGGGAAGTGAAAAAAGAGCCTTCAGCCGTTCCGATCATGATCCTTGTTACGGATGGTACTGCTAATTCTCCGCTACATCTTGGTGGGAATATCAGGAGGGAGATCAGGCAGGTGTGTAAGCAGATAGCTGATCACCATGTGAATATGCTTGTTGTTGACATCAGTGCAACAGGTTCAATGCTTGCAAAGGAAGTTGCAATGAAAAGTAACGGAAGTTATTATCATCCGATGTCACTGAGCAAAGAGGCTCTTTATTCTGCGATAAAGCAGGAAAGGGATCAGGTTACAGCTTTTGCTTGAAGGGGTATTTGAAATTATGAAGGCAGAAAAGTGCTTTGCGTTTTCAGTTAAAGATTGCAAATACAACAAATGGTGCGAGAATTTAATGCTATATAGAGTACTATAGTTCACTATGGTAACAACAATACAGATAAGTGAAGATTTGCAAAATGAACTTGCAAACAGAAAAATGTTCACAAGGAAACTTATGAAGAGGTTATCTGGGATTTGCTTGAAGACACAAAAGAGTTGTCAATCGAAACTAAACTAGAGATAGAAAAAGCACGTGCGCAGATAAGGGCAGGTCATTTCTCAACTCTTGAAGATGTCAGAAAAGAGCTGGGAATATGACTTAATATCCTATTTTCTAAAAAGGCCAAAAAACAGCTTTTAAGCCTTGAGAAGCCTATACAGGAAAGGATAATATCTACTCTTGAAATAATACGAATACGTCCTGAAAATTATATTTCAAAACTTGTTGGTGATCCTGGTTATAGATTACGAGTAGGGGGACTATAGGGTTATTATAGATCTCGACAATGAGAACCTGTACATCCTTGTTATCAAAGTAAGACACAGGAAGAATATCTACAATAATTGAATTTGTTGTTTTTCCTTGATATCGGATAGTTTCGTATCACTCCGATACCGATACAAGAATATGTTGAATCATTTGCTTTCTGCACGTATGTTGACCATTCCTTTTGTTTTTTGAAACAATTGGGTATTCTCTTTATATAATGTCAGATATTAAGCCATAACTATGCTAAAGATACTACGTGAATCCCTGCTGAATGCACCAATCGTTCACAGAGGGGAATATCATTATTTCATTCATCCTATATCAGACGGAGTTCCAAGGCTTGAGCCGGAACTTCTGGAAGAGGTTACTGACCACATTCTGGGAATGGTCAATGGGGATTTTGACAAGGTAATTGCAATTGAGGCCATGGGAATCCCTCTTGCAACTGCAATTTCCATGAAGACCGGAGTTCCTTTCTGTATCATCAGGAAAAGATCGTATGGTCTTGAAGATGAGATAAAACTGTCTCAGGAAACCGGTTATTCAAAAGGTGAACTTTACATAAATGATATTTCAAAAGGCGACAGGGTTCTTATTGTAGATGATGTCATCAGCACAGGAGGTACACTTGTGGCACTGATGGAAGCTCTAAAAGGAATTGGTGCCACCGTAACGGATACTATTGTAGTTATTGAACGTGGTGATGGTGTTTCCAGACTTAAAGAAATGGGTATTGATGTGAAAACACTTGTCCGTATTGATGTTACAGAAAAAGGCATCTCAATCGAGGATATACATGAGTGACGGTGAAGCGTTTGATTTCCAGCTGGATTATATAATTTCTGTAATCAGGGACACCGGTGCAAAAGTAGTGGGTTTGCAATTCCCTGAAGGTTTCAAGAGACGTTCTCCGGGAATAGCTTCACGTATTGAGAATGAGACTGGAGTTAATGTATTCATTTCCGGAAATCCGTGTTTTGGTGCGTGTGACCTTGACGTTGCTCTGCTGAATGATGTTGATATTCTATTCCATTTCGGGCATGCTCATCTGGATGATAACAAGCTCTCACAGAAAGTATATTTCATAGAGACCAGGTCGGCTGTTGATATTAAGGATGTTGTGGAACTGGCAGCTTCTGAACTTGAAAGCAGGAACATTGGTCTTATCACAACGGTGCAGCATGTACACAAACTTGGTGATGCTGTAAAGGTTCTGGAACAACATGGAAAGAAATGTGTTATCAGTCCAGGTGACAGCAAAATTGCATATTCAGGTCAGGTGCTAGGATGTAACTTCTCCGCTGCCCGCAATGCGGATTGCGATGAATATCTTTTCATTGGAAGCGGACAATTCCATCCTCTTGGTGTTTCACTTGCCATGAAGAAGCGAGTGCTTATAGCCGATCCTTTTGTCAATGAGCTAAGGGAGGCAGATTACTCTAAAGTACTAAGGCAGAGAAGTGCTGTCATCGCAAAATCTCTTGATGCAGAGGTTTTTGGTATTGTTGTATCATCAAAACCCGGACAGGAACGTATGGAAATTGCCATGGAGCTTAAACAGATGGCAAAAGACCATGGAAAAGATGCACATATTCTCACAATGGACCTGGTAACTCCGGATCAGCTATTACAGTTCAAGGTTGATGCATTCGTCAACACTGCATGTCCCCGGCTTGCTATTGATGAGGTTGGAAGATTCCATGCTCCAATGCTGACTCCACTGGAATTTGAGATCGTGCTTGGAGAAAGGGAATGGGAAGATCTTTACTTTGATGAGATCACAGGTGATTAAGATTGAAACAGCGCAAGCTTGAGATTTTGTTGGAACAGGTGGAAAGCTTTGATTCACCTAATGTGAACCTGGAGCAATATTCCACTCCTGCATTGCTTGCTGCTGAGATGCTACATTTTGCATATATGCAGGGTGACCTTGAAGGAACTGTCTTTGACTTGGGATGCGGAACTGGTATGCTTGCCATTGGTGCAAAGCTTCTTGGAGCAGAGGATGTTGTAGGTTTTGACATCGATAACAAAGCTCTGGAAGTTGCCCGCAGGAACGCTGAAAAACTTGGTGTGGATGTTGAGTTTATCCATGCCGATATTTTCGAGGTAGAAGGGCATGCTGATACCGTTGTCATGAACCCTCCTTTTGGTGCTCAGTTCAAGGGCAATGACCGACCGTTTCTTTTAAGTGCGTTGAAAACCAGTGATGTTATATATTCCATTCATAATTGCGGGAGCCATGATTTTATTAGTAAGTTCATAGGTGATGCCAGGATAACAGAATGGTACTCAACGGCATTTCCAATGAAACGAACATTTAAATTTCATAAAAAAGAAGTAGAAATGGTAAAGGTAGAGATCTATCGGATATTACGATAATATTTTAAGAAATGCGATTCTTACTAGAAGGAATCATGGATTTGTGCACTTTTATATAATTTCGGATTATAAGAAGGGATTTTTATTAGGATAAGAAATAGACGTAAGACTTCACGCAGAAAGATCAAATCATCTGATTCTGAAGACCAGCAGGGAAGTGAAGAAGAGGTTCTTTCTTCAAAACAGGAAGTAGACGAGAAAACTGCAGAGGCTGCAGAAAAATCTGTTAACAACAAAAAAGAACAGGGCCGTAAGAAAAAGTCAGTAAAGAATAATAAGTCCAAACCCGCTGACGGGTCCACAGAAGATGATGAAATGGATGATAAAGATGAAAGTACAGAGGAATCTGTTTTTGTAATGCCTGGTGATTTTGTAGGAACCACTGAAGAGTTCAAAGCAGGCGAAGGGACATATGTCAATGTTGCAGATATCCATTCACTTAACACCGGATATGTGAAAGTTAACAGAAAAGCAAGGACAATTTCTGTTGTACCCAGAACCGCCACACCACCTGAGATCAAGGAGGGTGATATTATTATTGGAAACGTAGTCAACATGCGTGATTCAGTTGCTCTTGTTGAGATCGGTGCTATTAAGGGTAAAGGGGAGCGCGAGTTCCAGACAAATGGTGCTGCAGCAATTCATGTTTCCAATGTGAAGGATTCCTATGTCAAGAATCTTGGATATGAGTTCTCTCTTTCTGATGTGGTAAAGGCGAAGGTGATCAACACTCAGAATATGCGTCTGAGTACCGATGAAAAGTCCCTTGGTGTCATGAAAGCTTATTGTTCCAAATGTCACTCCCCTATGGTAAAGGATAGTAAGAAACTGAAATGTCCTGAATGTGGCCGTACTGAGACAAGAAAGCTCTCTGCAGACTATGGAACCGGAGTAGTTTAACCTGATCATCGTAAATTCAAGATTACAATTACAATATTCATGGTGAGATAAAGATGGAATTGAAGATCATTGACAAAACAGAAGACGAAATGCACCTTGAGATCATTGGTGAGAACCACACTCTTCTCAATATGCTCAAGTCCGCTCTACTCGATGACAACAGAGTTCAGATTGCAACATACGATATGAAGCACGTATCGATCAGCGATCCTATCCTTTTTGTAAAAACAGATGGTGCAGATCCTATCGAGGTTGTAAAGGATGCTTCTAACAATATCGTAAATGATTGTGACGAGTTCCTTGGTGTTTTTAAAACAGCTATTGATATTTAATTTTTTGAAGTTGCACTTCGGTGCTCTTATTTTTCTTTTTATTTAGATCATTAGCTTAAGCGGTGCTTTGATTAGCAGGATTATATTTGTATCAATTATTTTACAATGAACATTTTTAACTAGTATAGGAAAGTTCAATATCACTATAAATTCGTGATTTTAAAGGTATTTTAAAGGTAATATTATGGAAATTGATGACTCAACTCTTAATAAATTTGGATTTATCGCACGTGGACCGAAAGATGCGATAAATATTGATCCGTTGCAGACAGGTGGTAAGCTCACAGAAGATGCACGTAAGGCATTACTTGAATGGGGAGACGGATACTCTGTCTGTGATTTCTGTGGCGGGGTTCTTGATCTTATCAAAAAGCCTCCGGTTGAGGAATTTGTCCATAATGCATTGCCTGCTTTCCTGGATACCGATGCTGTGAGAATTACACACGGTGCGAGAGAGTCAAAATTTGCAGTTATGCATTCAATGGCACAGGAAGGAGACTATATTGTTCTTGATGAGCTTGCTCACTATTCTTCCTTTGTTGCAGCAGAGCGTGCAAGACTGAAGGTAAAAACAGTTCCACACAGCGGCAGTCCCGAATATAAAACAAATGTTGAAAAATATGCTGATGTAATTGAGGAAGTAATTAAGGAAACTGGCAAAGCTCCGGCACTTGCTCAGATAACCTATCCGGATGGCAGTTACGGTAATCTTGCAGATGTCAAGAGAATATCCGATATATGTCACAGTTACGATGTTCCTCTGATGCTTAATGGTGCATATTCTGTGGGTAGAATGCCAATCCATGCAAAAAAGATGGGTGTGGATTTTGTAGTCGGCAGTGGTCACAAGTCTATGGCTTCATCAGGTCCTATCGGTGTGCTTGGTGTTAAGGAAGAATACGCAGATATAGTTTTCAGAAAATCTGCTACACACAAGGTAAAGGAAGTGGAGCTTCTCGGATGTACTGCAAGAGGTGCAACTGTGATGACGATGATTGCATCATTCCCCGAGGTTGTGCGCAGGACACAGAACTGGGATAATGAGGTTGCTGATGCTCGCTGGTTCTCAGCCAAACTTGAGGACATGGGTCTGATCCAGATGGGTGACAGACCACATAATCACGATCTGATGTTCTTCGAGGCTCCGGTATTCTATGAGATCTCACAGACTGCAAAGAAAGGAAGGTATTTCCTGTACAAGGAACTCAAAAAGAAAAATATCCACGGAATCAAGTCAGGACTAACCAAGTACTTCAAGCTCAGCACTTTCCAGGTTGGAAGGGAGGATCTTTCATATATTGCAGATTCCTTCCAGGAAATCATTGATAAGTACCAGAAATGAACTTGCTTCCTGGTACTCTTTTCTTTTATGTGACTTTTGTTAAGATTACGCAACTATAAATTCATGATTTACAGATGTGTTCTTTCACCCATTGTCTGTAAAAGCTGAGCTGTTCTGATGTATGAAAATAGTGCTCACCGTTTTCCATTACTTCCAGGTCACAATTGAATTCCTTTACAAAAGAACTCACAATATCAAATTCGCATAGATCATCTTCTTTTCCATAAAGGATTGCAGTAGCTTTATTCCAGTGATCAATAGGATTTTCTTTTACATAGCAATAATAGTCCCAGTATAATGTTTGTCCGATGGTTGTGGGGATTTCCTGTTCATTTTTTAATTGTTCCTCACTGACGTTGAACCATCTCATCATATTGTCAATGATCTGTTCCATGTTAACAACCGGAGAAAGGAAAAGACACTTCTGTAAAGGAATTTCTTTGTACGCAAGTAAACTGAAATATGCTCCCACGCTGCAGGCAAAAAGGCAAATGTCGGTGGCTTTCGTTTGTGCATAGTCCATTATCTTATGAAGGTCACTTATGTAGTTCTGTACCTTGCAAGGTGTAGTTTCATCTTTTCTGTCTCCGTGTTGTGGGAGATCAAAACTAAGTACCTGATAACCTAAAGGAATTGTCTCTTCGGCAAGAATGGAGATGGGGATGTCATTTTTGTGTGACATGTTTCCATGTACTGTAACAAACAGTTTTTTGCTACTTTCTCCCCATAAAACAGCCGGAATGTTATTGATTAATATATTTTGTTTTATCATTTTTCTCTCTTTTTACAAATTCACAGCTCTCTATTGAAAATATAATTTATCAAGGTATTAATCAGGAACCATTTAGGAATAAATCACATATTCAGAGAACCCAGTTCTTCATTGTAAGTTTCAATGTAGCCTGAGATCTCTTCTGCCTCTTGATACTTTGCGATGTGGAATATTGCATCGCCTTCATGGGCAAGTGGAAGATTTGTTTTTCCAATAACAATTCCAAAAACAGAACTTCTCACTTCAGTCTCAATTTCACCAAGGGGATCATTGATATAAGCAAGCAGGTCGCCTTTTTTCACTGAAGTTCCTAAAGGAATTATCGAACGCATAATTCCACTCTCAGGTGCTCTGATCCATTGGGTATCTGCGGAGATGACTGTGTCATAACCTGTTTTCTTTCTTTTCTTTTGCCTCATGCCCAGATGTGACATAACTCCCATAATACCACGAACGCCTGCTCTGATGGCAACTTCATCAAAACGAAGTGCTTCTCCGGCTTCGTATAGTAACACTGGTATGTTAAGATCCCCGGCAGCTTCACGAAGAGAACCATCCCGAAGTTCTGTATGAATCACAACGGGCACACCAAATGCGCGTGCCAATTCTTCTTTTTCTTTATTATCTTTCAGATATGCACGTATCTGGGGAAGGTTATTTCTGGCAACTGCTCCGGTATGCAGGTCTATTATATGTGTGCACTTCTCCACTATCTCTTCCATAAGGATATTTGCCAGACGGGATGCCATTGATCCCTTCTTTGAACCGGGAAATGACCTGTTAAGATCTCTTCTGTCCGGTAAATATCGTGATTGTGAAACAAAACCGAATACGTTCACAATTGGTATGGCGATTAGTGTGCCTTTTAGGTTATTAACTGTTTTATGTTTCAATAAACGACGGATGATCTCAACACCGTTTATTTCATCTCCGTGAATGGCGGCACATACCAGCAGACATGGTCCGGGTTTATTTCCATGTATAACGTGTACAGGCATAGATGCCGATGCGTGAGTATAAAAATCAGGAATGGGTAGGTCTACAGACTTTCTGGTTCCCGGCTGGATAACATTTCCAGCTATAGTAATTGCTTCCTGCATCAATTAACCTTTTCCTTTTGTTGCGGTCTTACCGAATTTGCTGTTCTTTTCGATGTATTCTATTATCATGCCAGCAATGTCCTTTCCTGTCGTTTCTTCTATACCCTGCAGTCCGGGACTGGAATTCACTTCCATTACTACCGGTCCGTGGTTAGAACGTAAAAGATCGACCCCTGCAACGTTGAGTCCCATTATTTTTGCAGCACGCACAGCAGTAGAGCGTTCTTCAGGTGTGATCCTGATCGTTGATGCAGTCCCGCCACGGTGCATGTTGGATCTGAATTCTCCTTCAGGTCCCTGTCTTTTCATGGAAGCAACAACTTTTCCACCAACCACAAAACAGCGGATATCTGCTCCTTTCGATTCTTTTATGTATTCCTGGACCAGAATATTTGCTTTGACTCCCATGAACCCTTCTATAATACTTTCAGCAGCTTTCTGGCTTTCTGCAAGTACCACTCCAATTCCTTGAGTTCCCTCAAGAAGTTTGACTACCAGAGGTGCTCCCCCTACCATATCGATCATGTCTTTGACATCGTCGGGTTTGTTTGCATATACTGTTACAGGCAAACCTATGCCCCTGCGGGATAATAGTTGTAATGAACGAAGTTTGTCACTTGCACGGGTTATAGCCACTGATTCATTCAGGGGGAAAACACCCATCATTTCAAATTGTCTCAGAACGGCTGCACCATAAGATGTGACTGAAGCTCCGATACGGGGAATCACAGCATCGAAGTTTGTGAGTTCCTCTCCTTTGTAATGAATGGAAGGTTTGTGGGAAGTGACGTTCATGTAAGCACGCAATACGTCTATTACCTGCACTTCATGTCCTCTTTCTTGAGCTGCTTCTATTAACCTTCTTGATGAGTAAAGTGTCTTGTTTCTTGACAGCAAAGCAATTTTCATTATAGTCCTCTATTTAATTCGTACACAATTTTTGCGTCTTTTTTTCCACAATTAAAAGATGCAGCAGGGTCTACTATGGCCCGGTTGTTCAGAGCAGTACGCCCCAGCAACATTTTAAAACGCATGGTGTCACGGTCAGTAAGTGTTAGTTCAATGGGGTAGGAATATGTGTCAATTACAATAAGTGTTTCGATGACATAGCGCATCTCCCTGTGCCCGCCGGAATCGGTAACCTGCCGCCGCTCCTTTATTGGAGCCGTGCACTCGACGATGAATTCCTGGTTTTTCTGTACCGGATGCACAAGGAACCGGAGCATATCAATACCGTCTTCTGTATATTGTTCAATGTCAAAAGCATGCAATGCTGATGTTCTGGCACCTGTGTCAACCTTTGCTTTAATTGCAGGAAGACCGAGCTCAGGCAAACTGACCCATTCTCGCCATCCAAGTGTAAGAAGTCTTTTTTTTTCACCCATAAGATATTCTCACAGATTTTCATTATTTGAAATATATTTTTGTTATCCTATATGGCTTTGAATGTATATATAGAGAAATCCTGCTCGAATCCCAAACAACCACAGGTTTATTTTACTTACATTACCTAATTATCTACGGAGGAGAATCCCATGGTAAGATATTGTAAGATATGCGGAGCGAAAAGTGGCAGATGCAATCATCTGGTAATTGACTTCGGAGAAAGCCTGGAAAAAAGCAGCAAGAAAGAGGAAGATTCTCAAAACTCTGATACTCAAAAATGATCTCAAAAATCATTTTGTTAATCTGTTTTGTAAAACGTGATTCAAATGATCCTTAAATTCAAATCTTCAAGTCCTGAAATAGCGGATTCTGCTTTCGTAGCTGATAACGCAACTGTAATTGGTGATGTTGTTCTGGGAGAAGAGTCCAGTGTGTGGTTTGGTGCTGTAATTCGTGGTGATGAGAATCCCATTCGTATTGGTAACAGATCAAACGTTCAGGATAACGTTGTGATACACATTTCGGATACTTCCCGTGTAGACATCGCAGACGATGTAACTATCGGTCACTGTGCTGTGATTCATGGGTGTAAAATTGGCAGCAATGTTCTTATCGGGATGAATTCGACAGTTCTGGATGGTGCGGATATTGGAGATAATTGCATCATTGGTGCAAATGCACTTGTGCCGCCGGGGAAGAAGATCCCTGCCGGGAGCATGGTCATGGGAGTTCCTGCAAAGATTGTCAGGGAACTAACAGAAAGTGAGATTCTGGGTATACAAGAGAATGCAGCCGTTTACGTTCAATTGCTGCATGAATATAAGAATAAGGAAAAATGATCAGAGATTAAAACGGACCATGGCTACAAACATAAGGATGCCGAATATGAACAGGGCGCCGAATATAAGTACCATCTTTTTTCTAAGGTCTCTTTCTTTTGGAGTAAGAGGTCTTAATTCGTTCTCATGCTTTTTCTCATTACGGCTGCCCAAAAACGTACCAAGTATCAGGCCGATCATATATCCATAGAATATGTTTTCCAGAATTAACGCAATGGGAATCCCTATTGCAATACCGATTGCAAGTCCCTGGCCCATGTAGTGACCTCTTGGATATTTCCCGGTACGATTATATTCTTCCTTTTTGAGCTTGAATGCAAAGTAAGACATCAAAAGCCCTACAAGTAGTATTAAAAGGATTATTATCAAAATTAAAGAATAATTCATAACCCTGCTTTGTCTCCTTTTTACTTAATAGTTAACGGATGTCAGTATCAATAAATGAGCTTTCGGAATTGTTAAATTCATTTTTCTTTTATTCTGCAATCACCATTGCACATCTCTTTGATGTACTCTGTCACTGATTCATAATTTGCCGGAGTACAGAACACAATACCCTTCTCTGCAAATCCTGCTTTAAGGGCAATTGTTTTAGATTTAGGGTAAAAAGTAGCTTTTTTTACCTTTTTCCATTTAATATCCTGGTTCTGATGTGAAGCTGCCAGGAGTCCGGTACCCACAGCACCTGGGTTTCCTGTAAGCAGTCCGGCGAATATTAGCAGGAAGTTGATCTTACTGTTCTTCGCTTTCTGGTTCTCTCTGGTGATGGTGCTTACGCCTTTGCTGTCAAGATTATAGGTAAGCATGTATTTGTTGCTGTAGTATGCAAAAATAAACAGTACTGTAAAAAAGAACAAAATTCCGATCAACATAAGTGCGTATTTCATATCTCTCACATTGCTGCTTGTGGAATGCACATTTCCACTCAGGACTGATGGAAGCATGATCAGTGCAACAATAGCCGCTGTGATCAAAGTGGCAATTCCCAGCACTTTCAATAGTTCATTGAGTATGAACCGGTTAGTTAGTATCGAAACATCGATGTCCCATTTAATATTTTTTTCGGAACTCATTTTTCATCCAGCCTTTTTATTTCATAATTCCAGTATCAAAACCTCAGTTCCAGCACCTGGGTTGTTTGATTCCCTGCCAGAGCCTCTGTATCTGTAACTTTTTAGCTTCTTCATATCTTTTCCACAGGAGATAGAATCCAATGATTGCAACGGCTACCTGGCCAGTGAAAACGTTAATCAATGCTATGGGGAATACTGAAAGGACTTCCGGTAATCCGTTCCATAGGCCATGAAGAGCAGCCACTGTTATATATGCTCCGATGACCTTGAAGTTTATATGGAATTTTCGGGGTTCGCTTTCCCTGAACATTGTACTGACAAGTATGGCTGTCCATGTACCATGTCCTATTGGTGCGATAACCCCTCTTACAAGTGTAATAAGCACTGTTTGTGAAAGGCTTCCTCCACTGTTAAGAAAAGCTGTAAATGCATAACCACTACTCTCTAATGCGGCAAAACCCATTCCTGAAGCAGCTCCAAGGATCAATCCATCCATTTCCGAATCATGATAGCAGCGTTTGGCTATCACCAGTACTCCAAGTATCTTTGCAAACTCCTCTATCAGCCCTACTTCAAATGAATAGAACAGTGCATGTTGTGACAGGAATATCGGTTCAAGGGTTGCTGCTGCCAGCACTCCCAGAAGCCCTCCGTAGAAAAATGCCCATGCGGTTGTTGGCATATCCAGTTTGCTCAGGTGTCTTCTCTGGTAGAAGAAAGCAACATATGTGATTGGCACCAAAAAATTTCCAAGCATTACAACGGTTGGAAATATGTTGGTATTGCGGGTTGAAGCAAGTGCTAAAACTCCAAAAATGTAGAGAACCAGTCCGCCGGTGAAAACTTTAAGCCATGAAAGTTTTCTACGATTCTGAATTTCTTCATAATATGCCTGCTGATCATTAATGGCGTCTTCAGGCGTTTCTTCTGGAGTTGTAATATCCATTTTATCGTTACCTTAATTCAACTCAACTCTATAATATAACAAAGCTTATTTTTACTTAAAAATACTTGGATACATCTTTAAGGTCAGCAGATTATTTAATTCATTTATAATCAGATGCTTTAATCCAAATGAGTCTCTGGAGATACCAGTATGTCATCAAAGGACGATACATTATCTGAATGGGAAAGAAAACAACTTCTTGCAGCTTTACATGCCAGATTATTCTGGGTAGGTGAAGAGGTACCGTATTCTATTGACATTAAAGGAAAAAAGTGCAAGCTTCATGAACTTGTATGGAGTCTCATAAACAAGGACAAACTCACAGATGAGGATATCAAACATATTGATACATACGTCTCTTATCTCAGGGAAAAAGAGCAGGAAGACGAAAATAAGCTCAAAACAGCAACGCTCACAAAAGAAGAGGCTAAGGCTCTTTTCAATGAGACAGGTGGTTTGCTCAGAGCTATCATGGACTTAAAAGATATAGAGGATGGAACTGCTAAGGAGAAAGAAAAAGAGTTCCGTGAGATATTTTCAAAAGAACGTGTTGCTGAGGCACGTAGATGGCTTCAGTTCCTTCGTGACACAGGCAGAGTATAACAATAAAATATCAGAAAGTCATGTATTTCCCAGGTTTTATGGCATTTTAATTATCTCAATACTGGATATGCTTCCGATAACAATGTCTGTTTCCTCATTAAAAGCATCAAGCAGGCCCTGCGTTAGAAGATCATTCACATATCTTCTTTGTTTTGGGTCCACGACATATCTCAGATGCATCTCTATCCTGTCACTTTCGATGAGCACGAAGATCTTTGTATCAACATCATAAGTTGTAAGCATGTATTTTCGTTCCATGCTTGCAAGCTCTTTCTTTGAATGCTCTACATAATTCTTTATCAGTTCATTTGTGGTCCGCAGTGCTATATCCCTTGCTTTCCTCCAGTCGCTTCCTGTACTCAATATTATTGTGACCTCATCCCATATGAACGAAAAATCGCGGGTATAGTTCTTCACAGTACTGTCAAGGACAAAACTGTTAGGCATTGTGAGTATTCTTCCTGTATACTGGTCCCCGTCAACCCATTCTCTTATCTCCATGAGAGTTGTATGGAAATAATTTATATCCAGAATATCCCCGTAACAATCACCAACCTGTATTCTGTCCCCTGCCTGGAAGGTTCTGGAAAAAAGTATGATAATACCACCGGCAAAACTGCGGATCACATCCTGCAATGTGATAACAATACCTGCACTTAATATGCCATAAGCTACGATCAGTGTGGTTGTCTCTTTCAGGAAAACTACCATTATGGCTCCGGCAGTCAGCAGAGTGATTATAACAGATACAACCTTACGAAGTGTGTACCTGTTCTTTGTGTCCTGAACCCGTTTCCCGATAATATTCTCCAAAAAGGAGTTTAACAGGTACGCGATCATCATTATGGCTGATGCCTGTATAAGTTTAACCAGGATGTCACCATAATCGGGTGCCAGGACTGTGAAATAATTGATATACGAAAGTACCAGGATAATGCAGGCAAATATAACAATACCTATGTAATTTCTCCCACTCACAGAATAATCTTAATTACGATCTTATATGAATCTAATCTGTCTCCTGTTTTTTATCTTTCCCTTGATATGAGACATGCAAAACCTCTCATCATCATAATAATGATTATATATCATTGTATAGATATATTTATATAGTTTGTTATATTTGTAGGTAATGTTGTCACAGCCTTTAAGATGGGCGTGGCAGAAATGTCCCAAATGGTACGATATGGACATCATCAAACCCGCAAAAAACGAAAAATTGGATTGCATAGGAATGTGGGATGAAGATAATCCCCTCAATATCTTCAATGTTGCACGCACCCACATTCCTACTGTAGATCAATTCGGAGTATGAGCACAGGCAGGGAAGTAAAATAGCATTCTAAAGAATGCGGGGTTATTGTCATTTCATTTACTCGCTGCCTTGGTTACCTTCTTTTATCCTTCCGGCATTTTCATACATCCAGTTTGCATCATCCTTTCTTCCCATGAGTTCAAGCACATAGCCAAGGTTCTCCAGGGTTATCGCAACATAGGATCTGTATGTTTCATTTTCAGGATTCTGATCCATGATCGCAGCATATGAACGCAATGCATTTTCATAACTTTTCTTTGCTTCACCGTACAATCCACTATTCAGGAAAAAGGATCCCATTCCATCAAGCACGCCTGCATGGTCAAGTTCGTATTCGATGTTTGAAGGGTCTGCATCCATTAGATTTTTGTAAGTTTCAAGGGATGTAAGGAACCTTGATTGTGCCTCGCTGGCATTCCCTTCACTGACAGCTATCTCTGCCAGTCTTGAATTAAGTGCTGCTATTCTTTCAACAGGAAGTAAATTCTCATGATCCAGTTTTGCTATTTCTGAATATGCTTCAAGGGCATAGTTGCACATATAAGCAGATTCTTCGTTTTCCTCTTCTTCTGAAAGAACATAGGCTATGTTATCAAGAACTGATGCCTTATTTACCAATATCTGAATGCTTCCGGGATAGTTTTCTGCCAGAACATTATATTTTGAAAGCAAAAATTCCAGAGTTTTTAGTTTCCTTTCAGACTGTTCATTTGTGGCAGATATTTTCATTTTCTCAAGCAGTTTTATGATCTTGGGTACATACTCTCCTGAATTATCTGATTCCTGCAGTTGTTCATAAAGAGCAAGTGCTTCCTTTTGTTCACCGACTGCAACAAGTATGTCTGCTTTTTTCTCCTGTACTTCTTTAATCCTTTCTGCATTCCTTCCGTCTTTATCAGGAACAAGACCAAGGAGTTCCGCTCTTATCTCCAGAATGTGATCATACTCTTTCCTGATAAGTTCAACATCACCGGTAAGGTCTGCCTTTTTCTCTTTCTGGAGGAGTATCTCATCTATCTTTTCAGAATATCCCCTGTCAGTGCTTCCGGTCTTAGCAAGTTCTATGTAACTTTTCAAGGCCTCATCATAACGTCCAAGGTTAAATTGTGCCAGTGCTGTGTTCTCCAGAACATCATTCATCTTAGAATCATCTCCTGTTGCATGTTTTACGGTCTCATATATGGATAAGGCCTTTTCAAGATTCGCAAGTGCTTCAGAATAGCTCTTATTATCAGCCAGTATAATGCCTGTTTTTTTGTATATGTCAGCACTGATAAGTCCAAGTTCAAGATTATTCTGACCTTGTTTTTCTATTTTGTTATTAAGTTCCCTGTATATTTTGAGTTTTGAATCATTATCTTCTTCAAATTCTGCCAGTGCCAGCATATCTTCAATAATACTTATACCAGCCTGAATTGTAGTATTATCATCTTCTTCATTTTGAAGTATGTTAACTACTATATCTACTGATTCTTCTATATTTCTTATTGCCTCCCTGATATTGCCGGATTCTTTCAGAAGATTTCCGATTATATCAAGTGAGAATGCAACGTTAAGCTGATATGATACGTTTTCAGGCATCGAAGCAAGAATCTTCCTGGAAACATCCAGTACAAGTCCGTACTTTTCCATCAGCTTTTCAGTATCTTCTACTGATTCCAGGAGTCTGTTCATGTCCCTGAGAATATCAATGCTGATCTTTCTGCCGTAATCCTCTTCTGCATCTTTACCAATGTAATCTGTGGTAATCTCAAGTGCTTCTTCAAGTTTTGAGAATGCGTCATCTTTCTTGCCTTCATTTTCCAGCACATGAGCACTGCTCTGCAGGACAGCAGCAATTTTCAGGGAACCTTCTCCTTCCTTCTCTGCTTCATCCGTGTAAATCTGCAACAATTTATCGTATTTTTCCCTGTCCATTTCAGATGCTTTTTCCAGTGGAATGTTCAGAAGGTTCTCAAGAATAGTATTTTTTTTCTGCAGATTGATTTCTTCCTGTGTTTCTGCATTAATTTCATCCTGGAGTTCAAGAGCCTCTTCAAAAGCATCGAAAGCCTTAGTATATTTTCCCGTTTCAGCAAACAGTGCTCCCATATTATTCAGGGTGGAAACCATGTTAGAGATATGTGAAAGGTTGGAAGGGTTCTTTTGGACAAGATCCCTGTAATTTTGTGCCGCAATTGCATATCGGTCACTTGCCTCTACTTTTCTTCCTGCATTCTCAAGTGCAAGTGCCATATTGCTGAACATATTAGCTCGCTGTTCAGGTAGCATGTGATCAGGTTCATTTTCAATAATACCTGCAACTTCTGTATATCTTTCCAGGGCTTCCTCTTTCTTTCCCTGTGAGAATAACAGGTCTGCATATGTCTGTAACACTGCAACCTGTATCTGTGGTGATTCTGCATTCCTTGACTGCTCTTCCGCCTGTTTCAGAATATCCAGTGCGTCTTCAAGCTTTCCTTTTTCTATCAGGCTGACTCCTTTGTTAAACTGCCTGAATGCCATATCTCTTGCTCTTTTGGACATGTTGTTCTCGTTTATTTGATGATGTTAATAGACAAACGTATGATCCTATTTATTTTTCCAGGGAAATAATATAGAATGATTTTGTTGATTCTGCTTTTTAGGTGGAAGTATCTTATATAATAATAACCCTGTTCCTGGTTATGTTAATAAGCTTTTCTAAAAACGTGTCTTTTATTTCTGCATCAATTTCCACGGTAAATGAAACGACTTCTGAGTAATCAGTTTTCAGTGTAGCTCCATAACGGTCTGCAAGATGGACAACTGTATCCATGTCAGAATAATCTGACTTTATTTTTACAACCGATTTGTCAGACACTTCTATGATGCCTGCATTTTCAATAGCTTCAATGGCTGCTTCCCTGTAGGCCCTGGCAAGACCTCCGAATCCAAGTTTAATTCCTCCGAAATAACGGGTGACAACCACTGCAACATTGCTAAGTTCTTTCATTTCAAGGATTTTGAAAACAGGCTTTCCTGAACTGCCTGCAGGTTCTCCGTCATCATCATATTTCATTGCAAGTATGTTGTCCCTGTTTATCAGGTAGGCTGATACATTGTGGTTTGCATCATGATGCCTGTTTTTTATTGAGGATATAAATGATTTAGCTTCCTCTTCGTCTTCTAATGGGATAGCATAGGCAATGAATATCGAGTTTTTAACATCTATCTGCGCCTGGCCTGGCCTTTTTAGTGTTTTAAAACCTGTCAATTTTTCAGTCTCCATTCTATCTCATTAATATATATATATATATGATATGATAATAAACGTATGCAATCAGTCAGCTTCAAGTGGATATATGTAAATACTTTCAATTACTATATCAGATTATAACTCTTAGTTACGACTTTGGATCAATCAGGTAATTTTATGGAATTCAAAAACTCTATACTTGGTATAATACTCCTGTTGGCTTTTGTTTTTCTTTGTCCCTTAGCCGGGAGCATTGGGCAGGAGGCCAGCAATTTCAACTCAATAGCAGTCTCCCTGACTGAAAACGGATCTTATGATGAAGCCATTGTTTATTATAATGATGCACTTGAGTCAGAACCTGATTCTATTCAGGTACTTGATAACAAAGGTTCCACTCTTTATCTTATGGGTGATTATAGTGAGGCTTCAAAGGTATTTGATCGCATACTTGCAGTTCATCCTGATTCTCCTGCAGCTCTTTTCAAAAAAGGGATGTCTCTTGCTTCTCAGGGTCAAAATGAAAAAGCAATCGAATACTATAACAGATCACTTGTGTTGATAACAAATGAAAGCACACTTGATTATGAAACTGTCTTTGATATAGGTCTTTTTTCACTGAATGATATTTCTGAGAACTGCGAAGTCCCTGAAATCACATATGACCCCAGATTGCCAAGTCTCTGGTATCAAAAGGCAGTTGCTCTTGAAGAACTTGGAAGACATAATGAATCTATGCAGTATTACGACAAACTGATTGATCTTGCAGAATCACAGTCCTTGGACTTCTCAATGACAGCAGCAAGTCTTTATGAGCTTAACAAGTACAATGACTCTATTGATTATTATAACAAGGCACTTGAGATTGAACCTGATAACCCAGATTATTGGTACGGAAAAGGACTGGCATATGATGGTCTCGAAGATTATGAGAATGCACTCTCTGCTTATGATGAGGCCATATATTATGATTCCGAACACATTAACGCAATCTACAATAAGGCTGTTGACCTTGAGAGAACCGGACATCCTGACCTTGCAGTGCAGGAATACAATACTTATCTGACACTTGATCCATATGCTGTTGACACATGGTACAAGATGGGGGCAACCTACGAAGAACTCGGTGATTATAAGTCTGCTCTTAAGGCTTACAACCAGGTTCTTGTTTATGAGCCTGATAACGGGGAAGTGTGGACCCGCAAAGGCGACGTGCTGGATTTACTGGGCCGTTATGAGGAAGCTATCGAAGCTTATGATAAGGCACTACAGGTAGGTACTGATAATAAAGCCTCAGGTTCCTATGGCTCGGGAGGAGATCTTTTCGGGGTGCCTGTAGAAGTATCGGACTGTTATTCAGAAACACCTGATTTTGATTCTGATTCCGCACTACTGTGGTATAATAAAGGTCTTGCTTTCTACAAGATGGCTAATTATGAAAGTGCAATCGAAGCATTTGAAAATGTAGCAGAAATTGAATCCGGTCATCCTATTCTCTGGTACAATATGGCAATATCATATGAGAATCTTGGAATGTATGAGGAAGCTGTAGATTCATATAAAAAATCAGTGAAAGAAGATAACTCATGCCCGAGAATCTACTATGATCTTGCACTTGATTATGACAGGCTGGGGGAATACAATTCTGCGCAAAAGGCTTATTCAAGTGCCGTAAAACTGGAACCTAACTTTACTGCAGCTTATTATAACAGAGCCCTTGATCTTGATAATCTGGAGAAATATGATGAGTCGGTGGATGTTTATTCAAAAGTTCTTGAACTCCAACCGGGATCTATTGATGCACTTCTCAGAAAGGGTAATGCACTGACCGAGATTGGAGAACATGAGCAGGCAATTACTACGTATGAGCAGATTCTCAAGGTAGATCCGACTCATTCTGTAGCAAAGTTCCAGCTTGATGTTAACATGGATATTCTTGAAAGACAGAATACAAGTTCTTTCTGTTATCCTGCAGTTTCCACGCATTTTGGTGTCATAGATGATGAGGTTTTCAGCTCTGATATCTTTGTCTGGTATTCATCAAATTCATTTGGAGATTCTTATTCTACTGATTTCAGTAATGCTGAGATATTGGGAAATGTAGTTACATATGATAGTGTATGGGTTTCCAGAGGTTCTGCTCTTGAAAGAATGTCTATGACTGACCAGGCAATAGAATCTTATATAAAAGCTTTGCTCCTGAACCCCTCTTCAACTAAAGCCTGGCTGAACCTGGCAAATTCCTATGATCTGCTTGGGGACTATGTGAATGCAATTATCTGTTACGAGCAGGCAGTAATGCTTGATCCGTCAGATATGGATGCATGGTATAGCAAGGGTCTTTCACATTATAACAATGGTGATAATCAGCTAGCTGTAGAATCCTTCTCAACGGTACTTCAAAATGATCCCGATAACCTTGCTGCTCTCTACTACGAAGCAATGGCTTACGATAATCTGGAAATTTATGCAGAGTCATTGAAATCATATGAGGCTATACTGAAACAGGATTCCCAGAACACAGATGTATGGTACAAGGCAGGTTTTGCAGCATATAAGCTTGAACTCTATGAAAAGTCCATTGATTCTTTTAATCATGTACTGATGTATGACCCTACTAATGTGACAGTACTTAAGATACAAAGCAATGCAGCAGAGGGTCTTGGTGACTATGAAGCTGCATTGGGTTACTATGACCGGATACTTGAAGTCACTCCTTCAGATTCCATAGCACTCTTTGGACAAGCTTCTATCTACAACAGACTCGAAAGATATGATGAGGCAATTGCAACCTATAATGCTATACTTGAACTTGAATCAGATAATGTAAATGCATTGAACAGGAAAGGTTTTACTTATTATCTGATGGGTGATCTTGATGCTGCCACTTCATCCTTTGAAGAAGCAGCGACAGCTGATCCGGCAAGTGCTTCTGCATGGTATCACCTTGGTACAATTGCTTATATGAGGAGCAGTTATAAGGGTTCTATTCATTACTATGAGAAAGCTCTGGAACTTGATCCTTCATGCATCACTGCATGGTATAACAAAGGCTTCATCCTGAACATAATGGGTGAGGTGGATGATGCGGTTGAATGTTATGATCAGATCCTTGCACTTGATCCGGACTCAGCATCAGCGCTATATAACAAACAGTTTGCTCTTTATCGTATTGGTAAATCAGTAACTGCAGACCAAACCAAGGCAAAACTTGAGTCCATTGATCCGGGCTTTACAGCAGCTCTTGATGACAGGGGTACAAAATTCTTCCTGCCAGGCTCTTACAGTGATACTCTGGACTATGAACTGCCATCCAGGTGGTATTCTGACACTTCAGAAAGCAGTTCGGTAAATACAACTACAGAATCATGATCCATGTCTATCTTTATCACACAATCTTTATCGTTGATTAAGGCAATTACATCCCATGCTCAGTTCTCTTATTTTTGATATGGATGGCGTGCTTGTGGATTCCATGCCCTATCATGCCGAGGCATGGATTCAGGTTTCCCGTGAAATGGGAGTCAACGTAACATCGGAGGACATATACGAAGTAGAGGGCGCCAATCACAGACTGGGTTTACAGTGGCTTTTTCAGAAAGCAGGCAGAGATGTTGATTCTGACCAGTATGAACTGGTTTTACAGAAAAAAGTAGAGATATTCACAAGCATTGCTGATGTTAAACCATTTGATGGGATAGTAGATTGCCTGAAAGCCATGAAAAAAAATTACCGTCTTGCGGTTGTTACAGGTTCCGAACGTATAACCGTTGAATCTTTTATGGATCAGTTTTTTCCCGGCATATTTGAAGTTATAGTTTCCGGTGAGGATGTCCATTACGGAAAACCATATCCTGAGCCGTATCTTAAAGCGGTTGAAATGTTAGCTATTGAAAAGGAAGAATGTCTTGTAGTGGAAAATGCTCCCCTTGGTGTTGAATCTGCAAAAAAGGCAGGTCTTTATTGTGTGGGCGTACCCACACATGTGTCTCCTGACAGGCTTTCAGGGGCTGATATTGTGTTGAAGGACCATGCTTCATTAATGGATTATCTCTATGGTCATATTATTAATCCTTCTCAATAACAATCCCGAATAATTGTTCTTCCTGATGTACCATATTTCTGAAATGCTATATTTGAACTTATTCGTAAGTTTTTAAAATACATTGTTCTATATTATTCAGCATGGAAGATAAAAGCGAACCTGATATGAAGGCTGCACTTGAGGATAACCTGAAAAATCTGAAAGAAAGTTTCCGTGAGACTCCAAGCATGGAACATCTGCTACAGATAGTTGCCACCTATCATGGACTTGATATGGCTGAACGCGGAATAGGTTTTGCAGAAGCATTCCTTATGCAGATAGAGGACGAAAAAGAAAGACTGCTTCAGACATCCATGATATTTGAGATGGTAGAGTATAATGAAGAAGCGCTCTCTTATCTTGGTGTGGCCATGGATAAATATCCTGAAGATACACAGCTAAAGAATCATCATGGTATGCTCTTGAATAAGATTTCAAAGTTTGAGGATGCTCTTTCAATTTACGAGGGATTGCTGGAAACCAGTCCAGAGTCTTTGGAATCACTTTCAGGTAAACTGATTGCTTTGATAGGGCTTGGAAGACATGGTGATATACTGAAACTGTACAAAACTTCAATTTCCATAACTCCTTCATCACCTCAGGACTGGCACTTTAAAGGAGTTATTGATGGTCTTCTTAAAGATTATTTTGAGCATGAGAAAGGAAAATCAATTACTGAAGGGCAGGCAGAGAAATTATCCAAGAGCTTCGATTCCATCAATCATATAATGGATGGTCTTGGGTCCGAGGTCAGTAATTTCTATATGATGGGCAACTTTGCAGGCAAAGAGATTTACCACGGGATTCTGGAAAATAAAGAATGAATTAAAAACTTGAGGCTTTATCTCTCAAGTTTTTGCAAGGAAATTGCAAACTAATGTCCGTTTTGTATTTTATTTTCCAATTTCCTATCCTTTGTAGGTAAATAATTCTCATTTTAGGGTTACTTTTATAAAAGCTCTTTCCACCTTTGTTATATGAATAAGTATAGTGTGAAATGCCTTATCTGTGGCGAAGTTCACGACCCCTATACATTGAATTGTAAAAACGGGGACGAATCTCTTCTTCGTGCATATTACACAGCAAAACAGCTAATTCCAACCGATATGCCAGGTATCTGGAAATATTACAACTGGCTTCCGGTTGACGGCATTATCGAGGAAGGCTCCGGCAGAACTGTAACTTACAAAAGTGAGGCTTTAGCTTCTGAACTGGCCCTCGATGACCTGTGGATAGCCTTCAATGGTTACTGGCCGGAAAAAGGTGCAGATCTTATGACCTGCACTTTCAAGGATCTTGAGTCATTCCCTACAATGCAGAGGATCAGGGAGCAGGAAGAAAAGAGGATAATGGTGGTGGCATCCGCAGGAAACACTGCAAGGGCTTTTGCAAATGTTTGCAGTATAACAGGACAGCCACTTCTTCTTGTGGTCCCAAAGGAAAGTGTCCACAGATTATGGACCTTACATGATGACAATCATTCAATTTGCCTTGTAACAGTTGAAGGCGATTATTTTGATGCGATCTCTCTTGCAGGAAAGATCGCTGCCAGGGACGGATTTGTAAATGAGGGCGGTGCCAGGAACGTAGCAAGACGTGATGGTATGGGTACTGTAATGCTTGATGCTGTACTGACATCCGGCAAGCTCTATGACCATTATTTTCAGGCAGTAGGAAGCGGTACCGGTGGAATCTCAGCATGGGAGGCATCCCTGAGATTACTTGATGATGGAAGGTTTGGGGATAAACTTCCAAAGCTTCATTTAGGTCAGAGTCGGCCATGTGCGCCTCTGTATTCACTATGGAAAGATGAGGATTCGATAGATGCTGCATGTCCTGACGGAATGTATGATGATGTTCTCTTTAACAGAAAGCCACCATATGCTCTGAAAGGTGGTGTGAAGGATGTTATTGAAGCAAGCAGTGGCGACATTTACGCTGTAACTAACGAAGAAGCATCCGCTGCCCAGGAACTCTTTGAGAAGTCAGAGGGAATTGATATCAATCCGGCTGCCGCGGTTGCAGTTGCAACACTTGTGCAGGCTGTCAAAGCAGGAACGGTAAAACCGGCTGAGGAGATAGTCCTGAATATCACCGGTGGCGGACAAAAACGATTGGTGCAAGACTATGAATTGAAACAATTACCTGTTTCACTCGAAGTATCGGCAAAAGATGAAGATGCCGAGGACAAGGTAGTAAAAAAGGTAACAGAAGTATTTGGAATTTGATGATTGGTGTTAATATGAGTGAAATAATGAATCTTACTATAATGGGTGGAGTCAACAAGGAAGGAGCTGACGAGCCAATAAGATCAGTAGAGATTTCCAGTGGTGAGATAGTGGGCATTGTAGGTCCCACTGGCTCCGGGAAGAGTACTCTGATAGATGATATCGAACAGCTTGCCCAGGGAGACACTCCAACCGGCAGGACAATTCTTGTCAATGGGGAAAAACCTGATGCAAACATACGTGTAGATCCACGCAAGAAACTTGTTGCACAGCTTTCCCAGAATATGCATTTCCTTGCAGACATGACAGTTGAGGAATTCCTACAGATGCACGCACGCAGCAGAGGTAAGGATGCAAGTCTTGTCTCAAGAGTTATAGAACTTACTAATACACTCACAGGAGAACCTATTGCTCCGTACCACCACCTCACAGCTCTCAGTGGCGGCCAGTCCAGGTCACTTATGACAGCTGACATTGCAGTAATAAGCGATTCTCCTGTGGTTCTTATTGATGAAGTTGAAAATGCAGGCATCAAGAAGCAGGAAGCTTTGCAGTTACTTGCAGGTGAAGGAAAGATCGTTGTCGTTGTCACACACGACCCTGTACTTGCTCTTATGTCCTCACGCAGGATCGTCATCAGAAATGGTGGCATGGTTGACATAATCTCCACAAGCCAGGAAGAGCAGGATGTCTGCTGCAAGATAAGTGAAGTTGATAACTGGCTCATGTCCCTGAGGGAAACCATCAGACGCGGAGATATTGTAGGTGAGGTCGCATGAAGCTGGTAGTACTTGCAGGTACACCAGGCTCGGGGAAAACTTCTGTTCTTTTGCATACCATCAAAGCTCTCATGAGGAATGAGAAACGTCCTGCAGTTGTCAAGGTAGACTGTCTCTGGACTGATGATGACCAGCGTTTCAAAAGGCTGGATATCCCTGTGCATGTGGGTCTTGCCAAGGACATGTGTCCTGACCATTTTACAATTTACAACACCGAAGAAATGCTCAGATGGGCTGAGGTAGAAGGTGCCGATGTCCTGCTGAGTGAAACAGCCGGACTTTGCCTTCGCTGTGCCCCGTATCCTGATGAGTGTCTTGCAGTCTGTGTAATTGACGTTACAACAGGTCCCAACACACCACTTAAAGTTGGACCACTGCTCACAACTGCCGATATAGTTGTCATGACAAAGGGTGACCTTGTTTCACAGGCAGAGCGTGAGGTATTCAGGGAACGAGTACTTGAGGTCAATCCCGGATGCAACATCGTTGAAGCCAACGGACTGACGGGTAAGGGTGCTTTTGAACTTGCAGAGATGATAGGTTCAGGTCCTGATGCTGGTGACAACATGCTCCTGCGTTACAATCCGCCACTTGCAATCTGCTCACTCTGTACAGGTGAAAACAGGGTTGCAAGAAAGCATCACATGGGAGTCCTGAGAAACCTTGACGGTTTCATGGAATACAAGGGGGAATAACCCTTGAGCGAAATTGAAAACCTGCTTCCTGGCTACAACTGCGGAAGCTGTGGCTTCCGTCAGTGCAGGGACTTTGCAGCGGAACTTTCAGAAACTAAAAATGCTGAAGACCTGAATAAATGTCCATTTCTAGCCCGTGACAATTTCAAGGGCAATGTGGATAAGATCCTCTTTCTCCTTGGTAAAGAGATTCCAATGGCTGAAAAGATAGTCGGCATAATTGATGGTCTGGATGCCGATTTCACACTTGCACCTCTAAAGGACGAATGTTCATGCAGAGAAGATATCCATCCGTTTGACGGTTCCATTGAGATAGAGGTTGGTGACTTTCTTCGCTACAGGCCACTGGGTTGCCCTGTAACTCATTTTGCAAAGGTCATTGACAAAACACCAGGTTGCATATTCACAGTTCACATGGTAGGGCCGCTTCACAGGCTTGGAAATGATGATTTCAAGTTCAAGGATGTTGGCCTCTGTATGATACTTGCCTTTGATGGCAAAGTGGCAAAGGGAAAGATCCCTAAAGTCGGCCAGACAGTACGTTTCGTTCCCGAATACTGCATGATGCAGAAAGTTCACTCCGGCATGGTTGTCGGAGTTGAAGGTAAGAACGTACGCATCGAAGCTATTGATCTTAAAGTATGGTAAAGTATAGTAAAGAAGGTGATTTCATGACAGGTTCGCCGGAAATTCTAACTCCATCTGAAGCTGTATTCAAAGGTATAAATGATGCAGGAATTGATTTCATAGTGAGTGTTCCATGTGCCAATCTCAAGGAACTGATTCCAATGGTCGATAAAGCTCCTGAAATACTTCATCTTCCTGTAACCCGTGAGGAAGAAGGCGTGGGAATCTGTGCAGGAGCCTACATGGGCGGGAAAAAAACTGCAATGCTAATGCAGAATTCCGGTCTTGGAAATTCTATTAATGCTCTCGCATCGCTTAATCAGCTTTACAACATCCCGCTTTTGATGATAGTAAGCCACAGGGGCGTGGAAGGCGAACCTATTGTAGCCCAGGTTCCAATGGGCGAACTCACTTCAAAGTTACTTGATACAATGGAGATTCCATATTTCATGCCGGGAAAAGATGTTGACTCGGCAGACCTGATTGTTAAAGCATGGAACACGGCAGCAGAGCAGAAAAAACCAGTTGCGGTACTTTTACCAATTCCATTCTGGAGGAAACAGGCATGAAACGCATAGATGCGATCAATGAAATTGCGACAAAAGTAAAGGAAAGCGGTGCCTTGCTTATAGGCAATATCGGAATTCCATGTAAGGAGATTCATCATGTCTGTGATGTTCCGACAAATTTCTACATGCTCGGTTCCATGGGACTTGCATCTTCCATAGGGCTTGGTCTTGCACTTGCACGCCCTGATAAAAAAGTTGTTGCAATAGACGGTGACGGTTCCATTCTCATGAATATGGGAACCCTTGCAACCATAGCTACACAAAGTCCTGAAAATTACCTGCTGGTAATAGTTGATAACGGTGCTTACGGTTCAACAGGAAACCAGCCCACCGCTACGTCTGTAGTTACTGACCTTGCAGCAGTTGCAAGAGGTGCTGGTAATAAGGATGTTTTTGAGGTTTCTACTCCTGAAGAACTCAGGGATGTGCTGAAAAGCACGGATAAAGGTATCATTGTTGCAAAAGCAGAGCCGGGGAATACGGATGCACCGGTTATTGAAATGACACCTGAGGGAATTATTGAGCGGTTTACGGATATATCCTCTCAACCATCTCATTGAGCTTGAATTCTCCACTCAGTATCTTCTCTTTCAATTTCTCTGCCAGCTCTTCTGCTCTCTTTCTGTCAGATTGTCTCAGAACAATAGGAACATCCTTGTGTTGTCCTTCCAGTTTAAAGTGAAGGGTTCCAAGTTCAGCAGTGAAAACTCCTCCAGGGCATACAGTTGAGCAGAATCCACAATTGAAGCACTGGTATCTGTTCAGCATCATTCTGTCGTCTTTGCGCTGAATTGCTTCCATAGGGCAATCTCTGATAGGTTTGCAGACTTCGCAATCAAGACATGCATCAGGATTGAAACTTATTGTCCGGTCGGTATTTTTCCATGCATCTGCATAGGTGCTGCTGCCGATCATCACTCTTTTATCGACATCGTTTACAACCATTGGAATGTCACTGTCTGTCTGCAGGGCAGCATCAAGTACGGACTGGCTTGTTACAGGTATTGCAACTGCCCATGATGCAATACACTCTGGTCCGGCAGATGTTTTGAATCCTCCCATGAGGGCTGCATCCATCTTGTGCATATCAGCAACTCCGGCGAGATTTGGCTTTGCAGGGCTGCTGCGTGTTCCTTCTCCTATAACGAAGCCTTCGGCTCCGTTCATTAGCACACGTGTGCCAATTCCAATAGTTTCCATCTTAGGGTCATTCTGCACAGGATTTATCTCTCCGCATCCGGAAAGTGTTGCACCGTGCATATCAGGACTGAACTGGGTTGCGTGGAAGATGGTGTTCACTGGTCTATCGGAGCCATTCACAAAGGCTGCATAGTTCTTGAATGCATGTCTTGTAGCGTAGAGTTTTGCATAAGGCATTTCTTCCAGTTTGACCTGACTTTCAATTGTTTCTTCCTCATTTGTTACAACAGAAACATCAACTTCTTTTCCTTCAACAAGTTCCCTGAAAAGATGACCTGCACCATAGTTGTGTTTGAGGATGGAATGCGCAGTTCCAAAAACGATCGCATCGACGATTCCAAGACTTTCATTCGGGCAGGGCCCCACATGAGCTGGTACACCGTTCAGAAGCACTTTTGATGCTCTTTTAAAGCATACCGGGGAGTTTACAGGGAATGACAGGACAGCATAGGTTCCGCTCATTATGGCTCTTGTAGCAGTTGTGACAACATCCACATCCATATTGCAGATATCTTCACCTTTGTCCATAAGTTCGGATATCTCCTGAGCTGTCATAACCACAGCTTCTTTCTTTTGTAATTTCTCCCTGATAGCAGCTACTGAACGTTCCAAAAGTATCCCTCTTTAATGGTTATTATGATTTGCTTAAATCTAAATTCAAGCGTAAGTAAATATAGAGCTAAAAGTAAAAAAAGATTGCAGCGATTGCTGCATTAATCCACGCCAAGTATGCTGGCAAGTTCCAGACCTTCGCTTCCAAGTTCTGCGAGCTGGTCGAATGCCTCTTCCTTGGTTATGTATTTCTCAGTCCTGGTTCCGTCAGATGCTTCGATCTTGATGGTGATCTCGTTCTTAACGTAGCCTTTTTCCAGAGATTCTCTGACGATGTCTCCGTATTGTTCTGCAATGAGTTTCAGGCAGTCAAAAACCTCATTATTACGTACGGCATCCTCTCCATCAAGTAAAATGTGGGTTAATTTCTGGTGCTTGATGAAAAGTTCCATGTATTTTTTTGCATCTTCCACAATACCTGCAATATTTTTGACATTCAGTGACTGTATGAGTTTTTCATCACCTGTGATCTCAAACTCACCATGGAAAATCTGGTATGTGTCATTATCAGAAGCAACCTTGAATTTCTGGTCACCTTTCTTGTTCACAAAGCTAATATCAACGTGTGCGTCACCATCAAAATTCATTGAAGTGATGGTGTAATCCGAGACATCGATCATTTTGACCTTGTTCTCTTTGGAAAAAAGTCCTGCTTTTGTCCAGGTCGGCAGAGATAATTCTCCGTACATTTCCCTGACAGAAAGCGTTTCATGAGCATACACAAGATCGCAGCTATATTCCATTCCTGAGAATGAAGCTTTAAGGGTACCTTTAAGCGATCCGTTGTTTGCTGTCACAGAATATGCCTTTCTTGCTCCGTATATGCCGGATTCGAAAAGCGGATTCAGGTTGTTAAGCAGGTCCATCTCGATCTTGTAGATACCGCTTTCGGATTGTCTCTTTATCTGTTCCAGTTTCTGGTTCAGTTCCTTGAGTCCTTTATTAGCGGTCTCAACACATGCATCGATAACAGAATTCCTGCATTCGAGAATCTCTTTGTCCTCTGCGCCTTTTGCACGCTCATCGACATATTGCTGAACATCTTTGCTGAATTCTTCGATGCTCCTGATTCTTGCTTCAAGAGAGGATATCTCTTCTGTCTCCTCCTCGCTGAGCTCAATAGCAGAGTTTTCAAGTGGCAGGACCTTCTTTGCCATTTCTATGAAATTGTTAAGGTCCTGAATAAAATCTCTTTGTAAAGGTAATTCGGTAGAGTCCTGAAATGTGTATTTCATCTAATCCCCATCTTGTTTTTAATGCTTATATTCTTGCAGACATAATATATAAATTACCATTCAGGGGATATGCCTCATTTTAAATTACGCTTCTTACAACTTCAAGTATCATGTTCATGTACTTTGTAGCACCGTTCTTAAGATCCATTGGATGAAGCTCACCGGATGCGAATACCTTTTCAATATCCTCATAGCTGTTGCATACAAGATTACCACCGAACTTCTCAGGTCTTTCAAAAACGATCTCTTCATACCTTGGGCAGATATGGTATTTGAAAAGTTCCATTACCGGATTATCTTCAAGCTGTCCGGCAGGGCAGAATGCTTTCTTCATCTTCTTCTTCAGGTCTGCTTCACTGTCGTCAACGGATATGAAGTTGTTATTGGAAGATGACATCTTCTCACCATCAAGCCCCAGAAGAATTGGTGTATGGATACACAGAGGAGCTTTAAATCCAAGTCCAGGGAGTCCTTCTCTTCCGAGCATGTGGATCTTCCTCTGGTCTATTCCACCAACTGCAACATCAACATCAAGCATCGCGATGTCTACTGCCTGCATGATTGGGTAGACCATCTGGGATACCGATGGGTCTTCCATCTTTCTTCCGACTTCATCCATACTCCTTGTCGCCCTGTTCAGGGTTGTGCTACGTGTAAGTTTCAGTACATTAAGGATATACTCCTGTCCTAGCTGGTAATCGGAGCCATAAACGAACTTAGTGTTCTCTTCATCAAGTCCCAGTGCAATGAAGCATCTTTTGTTGTAATCTGCGATCTCACGTACCTCTTCAAGTGTTCCTTTCTTGTTGAGGTATGCATGCACGTCAGCAAGAAGTACAGTGATCTTAAAACCAGCTTTCTGAAGGTCAAGCAGCTTGTTTACAGTGAGGACGTGTCCCATATGGATCTTACCGCTTGGCTCATATCCGACATAGGCTGTAGGATGTTCCTTTGTTTCCAGAAGCTGTTTAAGTTCGTCCTCAGTCACTATTTCCTGTACATTTCTTTTTATAAGCTCAAGTTTATCCATAGGTTCACCTTATAAATCGTGGAATGTATAATCACATCCCTCTTTAAATGCTTTTTCTTATTTTACCCGTCTGCTTTTTGAGCAAGGAGTTTTTCAAGAAAAGCTTCCCCCTCTCCTGAAGAAAATATTGGAATCTCGTAGTCAGTAAACACTTTTGATCTAGTGCTTGTAGTTTTAACATTCAGGTGAGGATTGAATCCTTCAATCTCAGTCTCTTTTTTCATTACAATAATTCCACGCCTTTGCCATGCGGGAACCTTGGAGATATTGACTCCTCTTTCAAAAAGCAGTTCATGCATGTCAGAAGCTACTTTATTCTTAAGCATCTTAGCAGCTTCATGTTCTTCCATCCCTTCGGAAATAAGGGTGTAGTAAGCATAGGAATTGATACAATTACGCCATGCTTCATCCTGTCTCCAGATAAGATATTCACGAACATCTTCTTCATGAACCGGAATTATTCTGGAATCAAAGGATACGGGTTCTTCAGGATCGAGTTCCAGTGAAAAAGCGCTGCTGATGTAAGATGGGATGACTGAATCGATCTTTTCTATCCTGCCGTCAAAGGCATTATCCCTGAAAAAAAAGCTGATCTCGTCAGAAAAAGTGTAAGCAAAAACAGGGCTCAATCCGCTTTTCTTAAAAAAGGACTCAATAGCCTCTACAATCGCGGATGTGAACTTCTCATCATAAGGTTTTTCAAAACCCATGCGTGACAGCGCATTCTTAAAATTCCTGCCATCAATGCGCACGATCACAGGCGGTATGCAACGCAGATCAGAATAGATCTCTCGCCTTTTCATGGCTCAATCTTCTTCTTCAACCACTTTATTAGCTTTTCTGAACTTGTTTACCACATTTCTCACAAGCACGATATCGCCTGAAGTTACAACCCACCTGTAAGGAAGAATAACTCCTTTTGAAGTGACATCAAATATATCTCTGTTAATGTCAGAAACCGCAAGTCCTCTGACTGTTCTCTCATCGACGTCTAACACAAGGTCAGCGACTTTACCTACATATGTACCTGTTTCGGTATAAATGTTCAATCCAAAAAGTGAAGTTATGTCTGCACGCATGATATCCCTACCCTCTTTTATTTTACTTATATATGAATATTTGTATGTAAGTCGGAAATTCCGTGTCTTATGTCCTCTTTTAAGCTCTGCAAATCCACCACTTCTTTGAACTTGAGTTTTGAATACTTTATTATGTCCTTATGGTTGCAATTCCCTCTTTTACTGCTTCAGCCGACTTTTGAAGAGATTTTGCTTCCTCATCAGTGAGTTCCAGTTCGATGATCTCCTCAACTCCACATCTTCCAAGTTTTACAGGTACCCCGAGACAGATGTCATGCTGCCCGTATTCACCGTTAAGGAATGTAGATGCAGGAACTATTCTTTTTGTATCGTTCAGTATTGCTTCCACCATAATTGTTATGGCAGCAGAGGGTGCATAAAAAGCACTTCCGTTCTTGAGATGCCCCACGATCTCAGCACCGGCATTGATTGTCCTGTCAACTATTCTTTTGATAGTTTCTTCATCCATGAGTTTGCTCAGAGGTATTCCAGATACAGTTGAATATTCCGGAAGCGGGACCATTGAGTCTCCATGTCCTCCAAGTACCATGGCACTAACATCTCTCACTGAACAGTTCATTTCTTTTGCGATGAAAGATGCAAAACGACTCGAATCCAGCAACCCACTCATTCCAAAAACCCTGTTCCTGTCAAACTGGGTGCAGCGAAGTGCTGCATAAGTGATGATATCAAGAGGATTTGTTACAGTCATTATTATGGAATCAGGCGCATACTTCTCAATATTCTCACAAACTTGTTGTGTGATCTTGATATTTGTTGCCAGCAGGTCACTCCTGTCCATTCCGGGCTTGCGTGCAATTCCTGCAGTGACCACGACAATATCAGAGTCGGCAATGTCTGCATAGTCATTCGTTCCGGTAATATCAACATCGTAACCCATAAGTGGAGCTGCCTGGAGTATGTCAAGTGCTTTCCCCTGTGGCAGTCCTTCAACTATGTCAAGCATTACAACGTCGGTTATATTAAGTTCTGCAAGTCTCTGGACCGTGGTGGCACCTACATTGCCTGAACCGATAACTGCAACTTTGTTCATGTTAATCTCCTGCTGGGTTTGATAAAATATGTAGTATAAATGTACTTCGTCAAATTGTGGGAATTGAATCCAATATGTATATATCGGAGCTTATTTTATTTAGCACTTGCAGCCAGGAAATATAGTTATCAATACCTTCTGTTATAAATAAAAAAGGGAATACATCATGCTTACAAGTACTTACATTCATATGCCGCGGATCGGTGCAACCGTGGAAAAAAAGATATGGTCCAATGGTATCAGAACCTGGGACGAGTTCATGGGGAATCATGATTGTCTCCTGATACCACCTTCTAAAAAAGACATGATAATGACAGGAATCCGGGATTCAGTGGAACATCTTGAAGTCCGTGATTTTGAGTTTTTCGCAAAATCACTTCCTTCATCCGAACACTGGAGGGCTTTCAGGGAATTCTCTGACAAAGTAGCTTATGTGGATATAGAGACTACAGGCCTGTCTCCCGGAAGTTCATATATCACAGTTGTAGGGATATATGACGGAAAGGAAGCCAGGACATTTGTAAAAGGCATTGACCTTGATGATATTGTGGACATTTTCCCGAAATATGAATATCTTGTGACCTTTAACGGTGCAAGGTTCGATCTTCCTTTCATAAAGCGCGAGTTCCCTGAGGTCGAGTTCAACCAGCTTCATGCAGACCTGATGTATCCGCTGCGCCGTATAAAGCTCACAGGCGGTCTCAAAAAGATTGAGTGTGACCTGGGCATCTCAAGAGCTGATGAAACCGTAGGTATCAGTGGTTTTGACGCTGTTCGTCTTTGGCACCAGTATGAACGCGGTGACGAAGAGGCTCTTGACCTTCTCCTGAAATACAATCGTGAGGACATTGTCAATCTCAAAACCATCATTGACCTGACACTTCCTCGTTTTATAGAAAATAAATTCTCTCAATAATCTCAGCATGAAGTTCGATCTGAAAACACTTCCTGCACTTCCCGGTGTCTATCTGATGAAAGATACTTCCGGGGACGTGATATATGTAGGCAAGGCCAAATCTCTGGATAAAAGGGTGCGTCAGTATTTCCAGTCAAAGAGGAATCTCTCTCCTAAAACTATCACCCTTGTAAAACACATAGATGATATTGAGTATATTATTACTGATTCTGAGGTGGATGCCCTTGTACTTGAAGCAAACCTTATCAAAAAGTACAAGCCACGTTACAATGTTCGCCTGAAGGATGACAAACGCTATCCATATGTCAAAGTTACTGTAAACTCTGCTTTTCCACGCATATTTATCACTCGCAGAAGGCGCATGGACGGAGCACTTTACTTTGGTCCTTATACAAATGTAAAAGGTCTTCGTACTACTCTTGATATTATTTCCCGAATCTTCATGCTCAGGCAATGCAAGAAGAAGATCGAGCCAGGAAAAACGAGGCCATGTCTTAATTATCATATAAAACGATGTATGGCTCCATGTAAAGAAGGTATAGATAAAGAGGAATATCACAGAAGAGTCATGGAAGCCGTGAGTCTGCTGAAAGGTGAAACTTCAGGTCTTCTGAAAGAGCTCGAAGAAAAGATGCGTGTTTTTGCAGAGCAGCAGGACTATGAATCTGCCGCAATTATCAGGGACCAGATCGAATCTGTTAGATCAATATCCGAACAGCAGATTGCAACATCGGGAACAGATGACCGTGATGTCATTGCAGCGGTTTCAGATGAGAAAACTATCTACATTCAGGTGTTCTATATTCGCCAGGGAAGTATGGTTGGTAAGGCTGACTTTACACTTCTGGGTGCCAATTCTTCGGAAAGTATCGAGGAATCTGTGGCTCAGTTTGTCAAGCAGTATTATCAGGATTCACCGATTCCTCCGGAGATTCTTGTGCAGTACGAACTTCCTGACAGTGAACTGATCGTAAAATGGCTCTGTCAGCGGTCTGGCAGGGATGTGCGTGTACATGTTCCACAGCGAGGGGACAAGAAAAAACTGGTGGAAATGGCTGCAAGAAATGCTGAGATGTCAAAACGGATGGCAGGCTTGAAATCAACTCCTTCTGAATCAGCTATTGAAGCACTTGAGGCTCTGAAAGACGTTCTCTCTCTTGAAACGCTTCCTCTGCATATTGAAGGTTTTGATATTTCCAATATTTCAGGAACCAATGCTGTAGGCTCAATGGTGTATTTTGAGAACGGAAGACCTTCAAACAGCAAGTACCGCCAGCACAACATCAAAACCGTAAAGGGAATTGATGATTTTGCTATGATGGCTGAAGTAGTGTACAGGCGATATTCACGTTTATTGAAGAGCAAAGAACAGCTGCCGGATTTGATTCTTATAGACGGGGGTCCGGGGCAGGTAGGTGCTGCAAAATCTTCCCTGGATGCACTGGGACTTGATATTCCTATGATTGGTCTGGCAAAAAGATTCGAGCATATAATTACTACAAAGAAAGGCCCGGATGAAGTTATAATTCTTCCTCACAGTTCTCCTGCACTGAAACTGCTCATGCATATTCGTGATGAAGCTCACAGGTTTGCTGTAAGCTCACATCGCAGGAGGCGGTCTGCAAGTCTTACCCACTCAAAACTGGATTCTATTCCCGGTGTTGGTTCTTCAAGAAAGAAGACCTTGCTTGAGAATTTTGATTCCATCGACAAAATAAGAATGGCATCAGTGGAAGACCTTGCATCTATTGATGGGATCAGCCGAAATCTCGCTCAGAAGATACTGGATCATCTCAATAAATAATCAGATCTAATTATTCTATTTGCGGCAAAAATAAATACTGTGGGCTCCAATATTGATTATAAAAATTTTGTGCAAATTATAAAGTGTGATCATATGGGAAATGAACTGGAGTTTTACGGGAAAAGTCACAATCCTGATATCAGGATGCTGCATGATATGGACGAAGTAGTACACGACCAGCAGTGGCTGCGTTCACAGGACAATATTGAGCTTTATTACATGTATCGTGATCTTTCTGCAGATGAGGCAGATCATAAAAGAATAGTTGAGAACAGGCTTCGTTATGATATAACTATAATTCCGCCTGCTATGCTTGGTGATGAGTATGTAAAGACAGCAGGTCACTATCATCCGGCTGTGGAAGGTCATCATATTTCATATGCCGAACTTTATCAGGTGCTTGAAGGTGAAGCAACATATCTTCTCCAGAAAGCCGAAAATGGAAAAGTTGTAGATGTGATTGTCTGTGAAGCAACAGCAGGTGATCTTGTTCTGGTACCACCTGATTACGGACATATAACAATCAATGCTTCACAGGAAACATTGAAAATGGCCAACTGGGTATGCCGTGATTTCTCATCCCTTTATGGGCCTGTCAAAAAGATGTCCGGTGGAGCTTATTATCTATTGAAAGATGGTTTTGTTAAGAATCCAGATTATCCATCTGTTCCTGATATCAGGTATGTGAAACCACAGGATTATCCTGAGGCCAATCTTTTCTGTGGAACAGACATGTATATCATGGTAAAAGAAATCGAAAAACTTGATTTCCTTGTACATCCGCAGGATCATCCGGAGATATTCGGCAAGGTTTGATCACCTGCCACCTTCCTGTTCCATATGCGAAACTATAAATGCCTGTTAGTTACTAGTTCTTAGAAATAAAGCAATTACAAAACGGTAGAGGTATATCTTTGCAAATGAACCAGCGTATTCAGTTTACATCATCAAAAATAGAGGATTTGATGTTCAGAACCACCTTTGATCCAAAAACTATGAAAGGTGATGTTATTGTGAACCTTTCCCTTATTGACAAAAGAGATTTTGATGATGTTCTCAAGATCTTCAGTATGGCTATAAACAGCGGACTTGCTGTAAGTCCATTACTTAAGATACTCCATGAGGGAGATTCAATAGGTGACCGAAAGATTGACAAAGATGAGGTCGGTTTTGCAACTGTTTGTAGTATTACTATTGACGGTCTTCTTCTCAAAGCAGGTGTTATGGTTAAGCCACGTTTCGGTGGTCTTGTTGAGATTCGTGATGGTGAACCGTTACGTTTCACAAATGTGCTGACATACCAGAGTACTACAATAGACCCACTTGAAGTTCTTATGTCACAGGAACTGACCTCCGTAATGAGTATGTTGAAGACGGGTTCAGGTAAAATACTTGCAAACCTGCGTGAAGCTCCAATGGTTGCAAGGGACACTATTGATAGCACTCTTGCTGATATGGTGGATGCAGGAATAAACGGAATTCTTGAAGTTGGTGAACCAAACACCAGAATACTCGATGTACCTGTGGAACGAGATCATCTTGGTATTGTGGTTATCGGTGGTACCAATCCAATGGCAATTGTTCAGGAACACGGTATTCCTATCAGAACAAATGCAATGTCCACTCTTATTGACATTAATGAATTGTCCCACATCAATGACCTGGTCTGATGTGGTTCACAATTCTTTTGGGAACTTGCTACTATTATTGACTTAGTTGGGCAGCAATTGCCGAATTAAGTCTCTGGATGAATTCTTCTTTTTTGCCGAAAGGTACTGTTGCTCCGGCAGCGATATCGTGTCCGCCTCCGGCACCCCCGAGTTCCTGACAAACGATGCTCAATGCTTCTGCAAGATTAAGTCCTCTGTTAACAAGTTCCTGGGTTCCCCTTGCTGAAACCTTATAACCATCGTCCTTGTCTGCTAAAGCGATAATCGGAAGTTTCCTATTTCCTGCAGATGAATGGCTCATGCCTGCCACGATTCCAACGATAGTTTCAGGTATTGCACTTCCTGCATCAAAATACTGCATATGGGAAAGATGTGTGATTCCATTGTCCCTGACAAAATTCAGTCCGTCAACAAGGTTCTTTCGATGGTTATGCAGCAGATCCTGTGCTTCCACATATGCTTTGTCCCGGTCACCCATACAGACCTGCATTCCGACTTCAGCCTGCATGTATCTTCCGGTTGCATTCAGGAGTGTTGAATACTCACTTGCATCTCTCATTTCAGTGCCTTCCTGTTCTGCCAGAAGTATATATCCTTCAGAAACCAGTCTGCCAACATTGTATGGGGACATTCCGCTTTGCATCGCATGCTGCAGGAGTGATGATGTTACTTTCTTTTTCTCCTCTTCAGAAAGGTCTATCCATCTTCTCCATTTTTCATCATTTGCAAACTGAAGTCCGATATTTGAAAGGAAATCAATGCATGCATCTTCATTGCCAGTAAGTCCGGGTATGAAAGGGTCTGATGAGAACTGCAGCATCTTATAGACAGGTCTTGTCTGTTTTCCGAAAAGTGAAATATCATTAATAGATGCTATTACTCCGGGATTTGCATCAAGTATCATTCTGTTAAGGCTGACAAGTTTGCCAAATTTCCTGTATTGCATATCACCTACGCATCCCACTATGGCAAGGTCTGCAAGGTCTCGGTTATCTCCCAGTTGTGTTGCAAGTATGAATGTTGTGCCTGATCCGCTTATTTCGTAGGAACCATTAGCACCGAAAAGATGTGGATTCAGGTGGAATTCTGTATCTCCCTGTGGTCTGTGGTGGTCTGAAACAACTGCATTCAGTCCATAATTTGCAATATGTCCCAGTTGTCCGCTTCCAAGGTCTGTAAATATCGTAAGTTCCGGATTGATGTCTGCAAGGTCCTTTACAATAATTTCATCAAGCTGCTTTACGAACATCATGTCATAACCTATGCCTGCTCTTTCAAGGGCCTTTGCAATGACGGCTCCTGAAGTGATACCGTCAGCATCAATGTGCGATACCAGTTGCACCTCATCATATTTCTTAATCTCTTCAGCACATTTCCTGGCTCTTTCTGCCATAATTGCCATGGTTTCAGACATTTTAATCCTCTTATTCGATCAACCTGAGTTTTTTCCATCCTTTCGGGTCTATCAGGTATTTGTTGCTCTCTCTTTCAATCTTTGGGAATTGCTGTATCTCTTGCACTGTAACCTTTGGATTTCCTTCTTCGTGATATCTGCGACACAGCTCGGTCCATGGAATCATATATGCTTCCCGTGTACGTCCCACGCCCATTCTAAGTTCCACTGCAAGAAATCCTGATCTTCCTGATCTAAGCAGGAAATCAGATATTCTATCTATCTGGTGTACACCTTTCTTATCTGTTGTGAAGTGCTGCGTGAAATAAAGTGCCTTTGCACCTTTATGAACGGATATGCTTTTACATTCAATGCCCATGTAATGGTCAGGGTCAAGTGAATCTACGAGTACATCAAGAAACTGGGATGTGAATCTGTGCTGCTTCAGGCGATACGCTACACCTTTCATGTTTTTCTCTTCAAAGAAAGCATTGAATGACTTGACAAGTTCCCTTTCAAATTCTGTCATAGCAAAATCACGTTTTTGGAATTATATTATTTTTAATGTTATATTTAATATTGCACTGTAGGGTGAAAGTATTCCTGCCATAAAACTGGCATGTTTCCTGTTCGATAGATTCATGTATATGTGAACTCAATTAGCAATGATGAATAAGAAAAACCTTGAGATTATCTCTTCAGTTGGCTCAGTAATATTATTGATTATACTGTTCGCTCTCTCCCACCAGATGGAAAATTCCATTACTCAGGAATATGGTTTTATCGGAGCACTTGTGATATTCATACTTGTCATGTCTTTTATCGGCATGAAACTGAATGAAATGCAGTGAGACTAAAATAATGGCAGTTTACAGCGGGAACTTTGATCTTGATACATCAGGAAATGCAGATGTTATTGATATTACGGCCGGTGTATCGGAGATAGTAATTTCATCCGGTCTAAACAATGGTATTGTTCTTGTATATGTTCCAGGTTCGACTGCAGCTATAACTACAATAGAATATGAACCCGGCCTTGTTCAGGATATGAAAGAAACTCTTGAAAGGCTGGCTCCTGAAGGACGTGTTTATCATCATAATGAAAGATGGCATGATGGTAACGGTCACTCTCATATACGGGCTTCTTTTATCGGGCAAAGTGAATCGTTTCCACTGATGGATGGAAAACTGCTACTTGGCACATGGCAACAAATAATTCTTGTGGATATGGATAATCGTCCCCGCTCAAGAAAAATATTTGTTCAGATTTGCGGAGAATGAAGTACAGAATATTAATGTTCTGTATAAAGAAAAGAGTGATTTCCGGCTTTTGCCGGAAGCGGGTGAGTGTTTATCCCTGTTTAACTAGGAACTTAACGAAATCGGCACTGAGCCTTGTTTCTCTGATCATCTTATCTTCTACTTCTTCATCAGAAAGTCCGTCCTGCTTATACTGTGCAATACGGTCATATACACTCTGTGAAACTTCAGAGTATTCATTGATGTCCTTTCTGTGACCCCATACATCTCCTTCGAGGAGCTCGATTCCCTGCATCTCAAGGTACATCTTTGCGGAATTTGATATTGTTCTCTTGTATGAACTTGGGATGTGCAGTGCCTTTACGTTAGGACATTTCATTATAAGGGAAAAGATGTCTGTGTTTGATGGTCTGAATGCCAGGTGGATGATCTCTTCATTTGGACCAAGTGAATCGATCTCTTCTTTTGAACTTACAACTCTTATTTTCATGTTTAACCTTCCTATTTTTTCCGTTTTGCCAAATTTTACAATTTCGTTCTGAGAAATTTACTCTCTAAAAATTGCTGTATATACAAACTTTTATTTAAAGGTTGCTAGTATAACATTATATTGATGATATAATGTAGTTTAATGGTATAATTATTTAATTTTATTGTATTGTGTTTACTTCGCAATACCGGTATCAACGTGTTCATATTTAATTTTATTTTTCAGTAGTGTTGTGTTTTTTTAAATTCAAATATCTAATTATTTTATCATGACTGAAAAATAATGATTTTATATTTTGTACTCAATATTGGTATTATTGAGTTGCCCGTTAAGAAACTTTGCAAAGATTAACAACAAATCAGCATGTGTGTATCTGTATATCAACATTACAAAAAAGTATTATTCATAATGTTCTCTTAAAGTATACAAATGTATATACACTAATCCATGTCTTAATTTTCAATCTTCAAAAAAGAAATGCTTATCAATACGTTTTTTTAGTCACTTAGTTCTGTCAAGATGTAAAAGTTTATATAAATACGATTCCAATTTAAGAGACGTGTATCCCAAACTGTTGCCAAAGCTAAGAGTAAAAAATGACGTAAAAGTAGTTTACATTGCATTTGGCATAGTTTTGACGTATTTTTCGATATACATGCCTGATTTCATGGAAGTTGTAGGTATTGATAATGTTCAGATAAGTTCCACAAATTCTTTTAGCGCACTTAACGGGATGCTATTTGGTCCTTTTTGGGGTTCTCTTGTAACTCTTTCGGGATTCTCTTTGTATAAGCTTAGTGCCGGGACTTTCTTTTCAATGAGTGCCTTTGCAATGCTCTCGTTGGTCTTCAATGCCATGACTTCGATAGTTTCAGGTCTCATTGTTAACAGGGAGCACAAGGCTGCCAAAGGTATTTTCTTCTCTCTCATTTGTATATGGTATCTTTTTGATGTGGGTAGAACAGCCTATCTGTATCCATGGTATCATGTATTAGTGCTGGGAGCTTTTGTCTTTTTTGAAAGTCACATTCTTAAAAAAAGTGTCACTTCTAAAATATTCATCTTCATCTCTTTGTTCTTTGCATCATTACTTGGGGTTTTGACAGACCATCTGGCAGGCAGCACTGCATATCATCTTTTGTATGATCTTCCTGCAACTGCTTATGAGTCTGTAATTCTTGTCTATCCTGTTGAAAGAACTATACTTGCATTCTTCCCTGCATTTCTTGTATATGTTCTGGTGGTCGTTTTCAAGGATATTCTCCTTTCATCAGACGATATTGAACAGGATATAAATGAACGTAAATCTCGTGACATGGATGAATACATCAAAAAAGATGTTATGAATATCCTTGAAAAGGAAAAATAAATGCTTTAAGACTTATTACATAATTTCTATTTTATCTTTGATCGAGACTATGCTCTTTGAGAACATGTGATCAGGATCTGTATGTACCAGGACTTCTTCCTTACTTCTGGTTGCTATCTCACACATGCATGGGATAGTTGCAAGTATCGGTACGCCATATCTCTCTTTATCAATTAGATCAAGGCAATTTCCATGGTACATGTTGTCTATTATAGCACATTTTTTGTCAAGAAGTGAATATACTCCGGTGATCAATTGTTCTGTACAACTTGTACATGCACTTGTATCATTGTGTACTATGATTACCATATCGGATGCTGCCACAGCATTGATCGATTCATATTCAACTCCGGGGCTGGTATCGAATATTATCACATCAAGACCTCTTTCAGCAAGCTCTTTCTTTCCGTTCATAAGGGCTTTCAAAGCACCTGCCTGCCAGTCGCGGTCTTTGCTTACAAGATCTCTAATTTCCCCTATTTCAGGGTTTGAAAAGCTAAGATAAAGATGTGCTTTTGTTCCAACCTCATCTCTTATATCGGTGAGTGTGTCTTTTATGCTGCATTTTCCTGAAAGAAAATCGTTAATCCAGAAGTGACTTCTGGGTTTAAACATGGAGCAGAGTGACGGTCCCCTAAGATCAAGATCTATAAGACACGTGTTTTTCCCGGAAGCTGCAAAAGCGACTGCCAGGTTCACTGCAATACTGGTTTTTCCTGTACCGCCTTTGGAAGAGTGGATTGCTAATGTTAGTGTCATGTTTCTTCAGTAATACTTTTTGTTTAGATATATCAAAAGTTCCGTTAGGCAGAAAGAAGCATTTATGTCATCATATATTATTTTTTCTTTAAGCTGTCGTTTATACGGAAATAAACTTTCCTTCCTTCCCTGTACTTTACGACATGGTTCATTCTGACAAGCTGGTTAAGGTAGTTACTTTCAACAGCTCTCTCCTTATTTGTTATCTTTGCTATCTCATCTGCAGTTGCAGGTCCGATCTCAAACAGTGTTGTGGCAGTCGTCCTCAAATGGTCCGGGAGGGATAACAGTGTAATCACATCCAGTGAATCAGCCATAATCCTGTCCTTTTCACTTACCTGCTCATCCCTGTTCTCGACCTGCACTATGAGCTTGTCAAGTTTGGAATTTATATCTTTTAGGTTAGTGACAATTTGTTCTAGGAGTTCAGAGTCCAATATTATGTCTCCTGTATTTCATCATCAGAATATTCAGACCATTTTATGTCTGTTTGTATATACAATCATCTGTCATACATACTAATAAAACTTTCTGCTCAAGTCTTTCTGTAAGCTTTTTACCATGTATGTTTTTTCCAGTTCATAACCGGCTTTTCTATAATATTCACGCACTCCGATACCACTTATTATGGCAAGTTTTTTGTAACCCTCGTTTAATGAAAGTTCTTCAGCGTATGATATTAACTCTCTTCCATAACCTCTGTGTTGCCAGTCATTCATACCTGCTTCTTTTCCAACAGCTACAGTTGAACCGTATATGTGTAGTTCTCTGACAAGAGCAGCATGGGACAGCTCCTTGCGATGTGGACTGGCCGGGAATCTCAATCTTAGAAAACCGATCAGTATGTCCTTTTTGGCATCTTCGAAGGCAATAAAGTGTTCCTCACCTTCGCAACATTCATAGGATTCCACAGTCAATTCAATGTTTTCTGTGTCAGGTTCATTTCCTCTCAAAACATTATGTCCGACTTCACGACACCTGATACAACGGCATTTTCCTCCATGCTCTTCCAGATGTTCGTGTGCAAGCTGCCGTATATTGCTTTTTCTGACCCCTGCAAGTATCTGGGGGGATGGGATATCTCTCTGGATACGTTGAAGCCTGACCCATTTTGGAATGAAGGATTTAATCTCTGAAAGTAGCAGTGTAGCTTCATCATCCTCGATAGCCTGATACTTACCTTCTTTCCACATCTGATAAAGTTCAGTACCTTCAGTGACAAGTGTGGGATATATCTTCAGGTAATCAGGCCTGAATCCCGGTTCATCAAAAAGGCGTTTGAAGTTCCTGATGTCCATCTCCATATCAGTGCCAGGAAGTCCTGGCATCATGTGAAATCCGACTTTCAGAGCACTATCCCTGAGTATTCTGTTAGCCTCTATGCTTTCAGCAACCGTGTGTCCACGCTTCATTCTTTCAAGTATGAAATCATAGGTGCTCTGTACTCCAATCTCAACTTTGGTGGCACCAAGTTCAAGCATCTTGTCAATATGATGTGTTTTCGCCCAATCAGGACGCGTTTCAAAAGTGATTCCGGTGTTCCTTACTTCTGCAGTCTCATTCGCCTTCTGGACATCCTCAATAGTGTAATATGGGATTGTTTTACCAATTGGTTTTGCGTTCAGTCTCCATGAGTTTCCGTAAAAGTCGTTCATGGCTTCAAGACAACGTTTTGTATACCACTCCTGATAGTCAATAGACCTGGAGGAAAAAGTTCCACCCATGACTATAAGTTCGGCTTTTTTAACTTCATGTCCTATCTGCTTTAACTGGGTAAGTCTGTTTGTTACAATCTTATAGGGGTCGTATTCGAACTGTATGGCTCGCATGGTAGATGGTTCTCTACCCATGTAACTCTGAGGTGAATGGAAATCAGAATCAGGCCCTCCCGGACACGGAACACATATCCCGTGGGGACATGGTGCAGGTGATGTCATAGCAGCGATGACCGCGACACCTGATATTGTGCGGACTGGTTTGCGCTGCAGAACAGCCCTGACAATTTCCTGTTCTTTGTCATTCCCTGAAATTATGATGTCCGCGTTCTTTGGCAAAGTTGAAAGGGTGAATTTTTTTGCTATCTTTTTCTTGGCATTATTAAGTTCTTTATCGTCATTGATGCTACCGTCAAGTACCATGTCAAGTATTTCACGACATGCTGTTTCAAAGTTAGTTCGCTCTTTATCACTCATATGCAATCAAATAAGATCATATATCTGTGTCTATCTGACAGAATCCTGCAGCAAGGGCTTCAAGCTGTATCCTTTCATTTGCACTTTCTGTAAGGTAGAGGTCTGTATCCGCAATCTTGGTAACCCAACCGGCAATAATATCATCCGGTTCATTTGAATTTACAGTAGCCTGGTGTAATTGTAAGAGAATCTCCTGCCCGGAGAGTCCTTCTCCAAGAATAAGCTGGTCAATATATTTTCTGGCTTCAAGTATATTCTTTGAAAGCATAGATTCAAAGAGCTTACTGATATTCTCAGATTGCTCGCCAAGAGTTGCATCATATATCTGCTGTGTACCGATGTTCTCATTCCCGGGCTGGATGGATGCAACCTGTAAGGTGTTCAGGGCTCTGGCGACATTTCCTTTTGCATGGTATACAAGAGCATCAATTCCTTCAGTACTGATATTCAAATTTTCACTCTCTGCAACATTTGAGATGAATTTAATCATTTTATCATCAGAGACATGTGTAAAGAAAAGTTGCAGACCTCTGGATCTTAACGGAGTTATCAGTTTTGAAGGCTGGGTGGTGGAAAGAATGAAACGGCATGTTGTGGTGTATTTTTCCATAATTCTCCTGAGGGCATGCTGGGAATCTGAATTCAGTGATTCGGCATTGTCAATGAATATGATCTTGTAGCTGGCGTCTACTGGTGCCATGCTGGAGTATTCATTTATGACCTCTTTAAAAATATGAATTACACTACTTGATATCTTTTTAGGATCATCGGTTCCCAGGATGCGCAGGAATCTCTTGTCACGTACAAGGTAGCTTTTACCCTGCTCAAAGAAATCGGATGCATTGAAATATGCCATGTTGCGCTCATAATCTTCTCCATATAGCTCAAAAGCAAGTGCAAAGGCTGTGCTTGATTTTCCTGAATTTTCCGGTCCATGGAATATCAGATGAGGAAGATTGTTGGACATGGCCAGCTTCCTGATCATGTCCAGTGATTGTTCGTTACCGACGATATCATCAAAGGTCTTAGGCCGGTATTTTACAGTCCACAGATCTTTCAATTAATCACTTCTCCTTCTTTACTGAGCTTCTGCTTCTGCTGCAAGAACTTCGTGTATTACCTTACCATATACCGGTCTTGCGATCAGTATTCCTATGAGAACACCGACAATTGTTGTGATGGCAAATCCCTTTAGGGTTCCAAAGCCCATGACAACAAGTGGTGACATTGCAATAACGGTTGTTGTAGCTGCTGCAAATATTATTCCGAATGCTTTTGTTATTCTTGAAAGATAAACTTTCTTTGGTGGAAGTTTCCCTTCATAAAGCACTTCGTCAGTAATGATCACAAGGTGGTCAATACCTGTTCCTATGGCAGCTATGATACCTGCGATACTTGCAAGGTCCAGTTGCCATCCGATAGCTGCTGCAAATCCAAGTATCATTATTGCTTCGCTGATTGAAGTGCTGACCATTGGTATCAGTATTGCAGGCTTGTTATATTTTCTGAAAACCACAAATGCAACAGCAAGAAGTGCTATCATACCTGCAATGACTGCCTGTATCTTGAACTGCTGTCCAAGGGCTGCGTCCACATGTCCTGAACCCATAAGTTCTACGTTAACAGGTAAAGCACCCGCACGCAGGTGTATCTGTAACTCTTCAGCCCTTGTCTTGCTGTCTTCATCTGCACCTGTTGATGCCTGCCATGAGTATATTGGTGCCTGTTCAAGTTTGGATGCTGCCGAATAACTTAAAGGTGCACTGTAAACCTCATTCTCATCAAGGTACATTACAAGGTTGTGTGACATAGGATCCAGTGTTGCTCCAGTTTCAATGGCAATTTCCTGAAGTGCCTGGGCACCGGCCTCTGTCAGTGTAAAAGGCACGTACCATTGACCTTCATCTTCATGATATCCTACAATGCTTACGGATTCTATCTCGTCACCGTAAAGGACGTGCTTTGATTGGTTGCCCTGAGTTATAATTCTGATCTCGAATTTACCGGGCTTTTCTGCAATATTCTTGGCTGTTGCGAGATCAATTCCTGCAAAATCGATAAGAATATAGTCATCACCAACTGTTTTTACCGGGATGTCCTTAAGTCCAAGTGAATTAAGTTTGTCACTGAGAATCTCTTTTGTGAGGTCCCTTGTTTCAGTTGATACTCCTTCCTTATAGATCGGATCTCCATTAATGTCAGTTACAATGGAGCCTCCAACCTTTTCCATCAGAGATTCAAGTTCTTCCTGTGTGATTGCAGTCCTGATTTCGTATTCCACACCATCGGAAATGAGTGTGGGGATTACTTCCGTTTTTAGGGAATCTGCAATATAGGCGCTGATGAGTGTTTCTTTAGAGGTATGAAGTTCCACCTGTGTCAAATTGTTGCTTCGGGAGATGGTTGTCTGACCAACGCCAATCTGATCCATCTGGTTATTTGTGAGCACAGAACCTGATGTGAAAGTTATTGTTAAATCATCTTCTCCTTCATTCACAGATGTAATAGTAACGTCTTCTGCAAGGTTGATATTGACAATCTCTTTTACCAGAAGACCGCTGTCAGCATCAAGTTGTACTACAGCACCCTGTAGTTTTAACTGAAGCCAGGAACCGCCTTCAAGGTCAAGTCCATAGTTGAGGTTAGTTGAGAACCCCTCGTCTGAACTGTACCAGGGTTGTATGAATATTACAGAAGCAAGTATTGCAATAATGAATATGATCACTCTTGCGTCTTTGAACAGGCTTTGTTCTTTTTCATCATCCCTCATGCTTTTCTCCTCCTTGTTCCAACATTTGTGGCATGCCATCTGAGGATCGATGTGTTGAGTAACCATGTGTTCATCATATCTGCCACCAGTCCGAAGATGAGGACAATGGATATGTTTGAAAGAAGGCTTATCTGTGAAAATGAAGGGCTGAGAACGTAGGAGAATGTTGATACAAAATACATTGCCACAAGTGCTGCAAGGGTTGTTGTTGTCATTGTAATACCCGTATGCATTGCATTGCTGATGTTCTCCTGGGGTGTTCCACGTCGTTTCAAAACCCGTGTGGTAAGCAAAATATCACTGTCTACCGAATAACCTATGAGCATCAAAAGAGCTGCCACCGTAGCAAGGGACAGTTCTATTCCTGCAATGTTCATGAATGCTGCTGCGATAGCAATGTCTGATAATGCTGAAAGAACAACTGCCACAGAAGGTACAAAAGTCTTGAATATCAAAAAGACAACAATGGCCATTCCTATGAATGATACAATAACTGCTTGAACTGCCTGTTTCTGCAGGCTTGCACCGTATACAGGTCCTATCTGATTGATTTCCACATTGTCGTAGGTATCTATAGCATCGCTTACGAGTTCCTGCTGCAGTTCGTTATTCATTGGCCCGAATTGCATTATTATGCGTGATCCGGCCTGTCTGACGTCAGTGATCGGGTAATCTGCATACTTTTGCTCAATGGCTGAAACACTTTCCTGAGTTGCCATAGAGATCATAGTTCCGCCTTCAAAATCCATCCCAAGCTTCACAGGTGATCCACTGCTTGCAAAAGTCATTGCAAGTATAATTAATGAAATAACAAATACAGCAAGAGGTAATGTTACAAGCTGCCGATCGTTATGTTTTCTAACAAAAGAATCTAAACGTTCAGTCAAACCGACTTCCATGTTTCTATGCTCCAGAAATAATAACTTCTAAATCTTCCTATATAAATAATTGAAATTGATGATTACCACTTTACACTACAACTTATATATACCACTTACTGCTTCATTTAAACGATGACTGAAAGGCCAAGTATAGATGAGTATTTTCTTGAGATTGCTACGGTTGTGGCCAAACGCTCCACTTGCTTGCGAAACAGGGTAGGTGCTGTGATAGCAAGGGATAAACGTATTCTGTCCACAGGTTACAATGGTGCACCGAGAAATATGGAGCATTGTCTTGATATAGGATGTATCAGGCAGCAGAATAATATTGCTTCAGGCACCCGTCATGAAAAATGCCGTGCGGTACATGCAGAGCAGAATGCTATTATCCAGGCTGCCTTGCATGGTGTGAGCACAGATGGTGCAACAATTTACTGCACTCATCAGCCATGCATACTCTGTGCAAAAATGATAATAAATTCAAATATCAAAAGGGTTGTTTATATCCAGCCTTATCCTGACACAGATGCACTTTGTTTCTTCAAGGACTCAGGTGTAGAGGTTGTAAACATTCAGATATCAGACTTTGCTTAAACAGCGGAGTCCTTTTTTAACTATATCTTCACGTTCACTGCGGTACATTTCCTGAACAGATGATTCTTCTGATCTGAACTGGAGTCCCCTGACAATTACCACCGGGTATCCACCGTCTCCTTCTCCCATGAGCAAATTTGCTGCTCCTGCAATCTCATCTGCAATAGCTTCCTCGGTAATTTCCAATATGTTACCGAAAAGGTCTTTCTGTCCTTTCCAGTTCTTTATCGGATGTATTTTGTAAACCCCAATAGCAATTCCGGTTTGTCCGATCTTAAAAGCTCTGCCATTTGTATCTGTTAGTATAACACTGACCCTTTTTCCTGTGATCTTTTCAACTTTTGTTCCAATTTTTCCTGCACTCTCATCAGGATTAGAAGGCAGGTCTGCCAGATAGCCTGTGTTAACGTTTGAATCATCAATACCTGCCTTGATACACACATGCCCATTCTGTGTTTCAACCAGGAAAATAGGATAATCTACCAGCACTTCCTTGCTGCGGTCAAGAACTGCTTGAACAAACCTTGCATCCAGATTATGCTTATTTGCAATTGTTAGTGCCTTTTCTCCGGGAATGATATCTTCAAGCCTGAACATCCTTCCTTCTGCCTTGGCAACAATTGTGGAAGCTATTACAACAATGTCATTATCTTCTATGGTGGTATTTTCACAGATGATCGATGCAATGTCGTCTCCTTCTTTTATTAGAGGAATGTTTTCTACAGTAAATACCTGTATTTTCAATTTGAGATTCTCCAATAGATATGATTATGTTATTGTGAATAATGCTCTTATGTTAATTAACAATGCCATGTTAAATTCATACAAGTTTAGTTTATATCCGAAACTTCCAATAATATATGTTGGGAGTGGATTATTGAAGTAAGCACTCTGTTTCGATATTGTTCCAAAAGCCAACCAACCAACCAGCAAATTGGAAATTATTTTAGTGCTTGCTTCACATTCCGTTTCTTATTGGGGAAAAGATAGGGTTAAGAAAACAAGTGGGAATTGTTTTCAGGTCCTTTGCAGCAGTTCTGACTGCTTGAGATAATACTGAAAAAGTTTTTCACCCCAGGCGATTGCCTCTTTGTTGTATGATAATAGGTATCTTGGGTCGTAGAGTTTATCTTCTCTTAAAAGCTTTAAAAGCAAACAGTCCTCTACAAATGAAATGGTAGACAATCCGGGATCTTCAGGGTATATGTAGAAATTAAGATGAGGCGTTTTCAAAAGTTTATCAAACATCTGTTTGTCTTCAGCAATGAACTTATCAAGGACATCTTGAGTCATAATGAAATGAAATTCGATATTGTTCTGAGCATAGTGGTTGTATATTTCAAAATAGTCAGAATGATATAGTGAAGCTAAAGCACATACTTTTTTGGATTTGAAAGCAAAATCGATTGCTTCTTTACTCAGTTCCATGGATTCGGATAATTCAGGCTCGATTAGTTTGCATTCTTTCAGTTCACGCAGCCTGCTAAATAATTGCGGTGGTATGCAATCAGTGTAATGATTTATCCAGTATTCCATTTTATCTTCAAGGACTTCAAGAGTTCCAAGTAATGGAGTCAGATCACTGACTATTAGCTTTCCGAATTTTGTAAGCATGTAGCCATCATTATGTTTATCTTTTTCAACCAGATGACCTTCTTCCAGAATTTTCATTTGAGGGAGAAGTGCATTTCTGCTAACATCCAGTGTTTGCAAAATCGTGGACATACTCAGTGGTCCGTCCTGCAGGAGTAATAAAACATCCTTTCGTTTTTCAGACCTGCTAATAGTTTCAATCAGTGCTTGTCTCATTGATTCTCATTCTCTTTTGTGATGACTATGTTCAGGATAAAACTCTTTTAACTGCGTATTTATTTATAGATGAAACTGTGACACAATCATTTTCACTTAATCTTGAGCCCAACCGCCCATTTAAAACCTTTTTTAAATTCTGATTGGAAATATATAAACATACTGATTTTGTTGTATATGATGAAGTAGTATTGATTATCATTTGCTGATTTAATATGATATAATTATTGTTTTTATTCAGAGAAAAGTAATATACTATATTTGCGTTGTACTTTTTTGCGGTGATGATGATAGTTACCCCGACTGAGCAAAGGATGATGATATCTTTAACTGATGCCGCAATCTAACAAAATAATACAAAATGGGGTAATTAAAAAATAAAAGTCCGAATGTTCGGACCTGAATCAAAATCCTTATTCTATCATTATCCTGTGCTTCTCTTCTATCTCTGCCTTTGGCATTGTGATTGTAAGCACACCATTCTCAAGCTTTGCACTTGCTTCATCTTCATTTACCATTGATGGAAGATTAAATGCTCTTGCAAATCTGCTGTATGTTCTTTCACGCATAAGGTAGCCTTCTTTTTCCTCTTCTGACTCCTTGTGTGTGTTAGCTTTTATCCATACCCTGTTGTTCTTTATGTCTATGTCAACATCTTCTTTGCTGACGCCGGGAAGGTCTGTTGTAACCACAATATTGTTGTCATTCTCTTTGATGTCCACCAGAGGGGAAAGGGTATCAATATCCATCATTTCAGCACTCTGTTCTCTCTCTCCGAATAAGCGGTTCAGGCGCTCATGCATTTGCCTCATGTCGTCAAATGGATCCCATCTCGAGGCCGAAGATGGTGACCATGGAGTTAGTCCAAATTTCACTTTTACCACTCTCTTTATTTCATTCATATATGGATGGGACTATCCGGATAGAAGATACTCCCACTAAACAATAGTATCTAAGTGGTTCTATATATAAATGATGAGTCTGGCAAGTGTGCAAAAAAAGGAACCAAGGGGCATATTATTGTGGGCTACTCTGTCCACTTTCCATCTATTAATTTACCCACAAGATCAGCAGCGTAAACTGTTCCAAGGGCACCTTTCTTTACTGATTCCTCGTTAAATGCATCTGCGTCGTCAGATACCTTTTCTGAAGTACAGTAGATAGCTACCGGAATAGGGTTTGAAGTATGAGTTCTCAGTGCAATAGGTGTTGGATGGTCAGGAAGTACCATAATGGTAACATCTTCATCCATTTCCCTGGCTGCTTTCAGTACAGTACCTACAACTTTCTCATCAAAATCCTCAATAGCCTGGATCTTTGCATTCATGTCACCCATGTGTCCTGCTTCATCAGGAGCTTCAACGTGGACAAAAACAAAATCATGGTCTTTGAGTGCATCGATTGCATATTGTGCTTTACCAAGATAGTTTGTGTCAAGATATCCTGTGGCACCAGGTACTTCGATTACATCAAGTCCTGCATAGATTCCAATTCCTTTTACAAGATCAACTGCTGAGATTATAGCTCCTTTGAGGCCATAAAGTTCACTAAAATGTGTGAATGCGGGTGCAAATCCCTGTCCCCAGAGCCATATGGAATTTCCGGGGTTTTTGCCTTCCTTTATTCTTTTGAGGTTGACAGGATGGTCTTTGAGTATCTCAATGGATTTTTCAGTAAGCTCGCAGATGAGCTCGCTGTCTTCTCCTTTTGGCATATGTTCATGTCTGCTCTCATCAATTACATCGTGGGGGGGTACACATTCAGTATTTGCACCAAATCCTTTCTTTCCAACCATCAGGTGACGGTAACTGATTCCTGGATAAAAACGAACCTTATCATTACCAAGTTTGGAATCAATACTTTCTATCAATTCCTTTGCTTCATCGTTAGTAATGTGTCCGGAACTGTGGTCGGCTATCGTCTCATCTTTGATTGTTATCAGGTTGCAGCGGAAGGCAACATCATCTTCTTCAAGCTCCACTTTCATGCTTGCGGCTTCAAGTGGTGATCTGCCTGTATAGTACTTTTCCGGATCGTATCCTACAATAGACATGTTGGCCACGTCACTTCCGGGGTGCATGCCTTCCGGAACTGTCTGTGCGAGTCCTGCTCTGCCACGTTTGGCAATGTAATCCATGTTGGATGTGTTGGCTTTCTGAAGAACTGTCATGCCACCAATTTCTTCAAGAGGCTCATCTGCCATGCCATCTCCGATTAGTACTACATATTTCATATTTTCACCTATATTAATAGAAATCAATAAAAACCATAAGACAGTAATAATGCCATGGAAATGGCAGAAGTCCTGTTATTTTATTGGTTTTATGAGTGAGGTTTCGATGAAATATATACGTTTTGTAATTATCTTCGTTTGTCTTTTTTTGCTTTGCCTGTCTCCTGCATCTGGCGCAAGTACAAAAACAATGGTCCATTATTCGGAACCTCAGGTAACTGTGCAGGATGAGATATACCTTGAACAAGGTTATTCGTTCAGAGTAGTGGACATGAACTCTAATAGTGGTGACCTCTGGATTTCATTATATCTTAACGGAGAAGAAATAGAATTGGATGACAATTTTGCTAAAGAAGGTGAACCGCTTGAATATATTCGCTCTGTAGTTGAAGATGAGGATGATGACGAAGAGAAGGAAGTGGACTATTTCATTCTGAGAATAACTCCTGCGGGTGATGTGGATGAAGAAGATGGTGTAGTATACTCCAATGTTTATGTGGAGCAGTATATGGATCCGGTTGAAGATGTTGAGGATTATCTGTTGCTTGACAAAAGTTACTCATTGAAAATGGACTCTGGATTGGAACTGGCAGGTCTATACACGCTGGACGCCACGGATGTGGATGATGATGAAGTCACTCTTGAACTCAGGCTCGATGGAAAACTTCTCAGGGAGGATGATATCAAGGAAGATGAATACTTCTATTATACAGTTTATTCAGGTGGCAATCCGCAGACTCTTTTCCTTGCCAGCGTAAAAGCCTTTTTTGAGAGTGAAGACGAAGTTACTGTATTCCTGAATCATGTATCATTAAAACAAAGTCAGGTTTTTTCTTCAGATGAACTTCCCGACGGACTGGATATTGATGTATCCTCTCCTGTGGACGGAGGACTCAAAGCCGGAAGAATTGCAATTGTCAGCTATTCACTGAATGATTCATTTTCAGAAGTACGTATTCTGGTGGATGGTGAATTTCTGGATTCCAGATCTAATGTAAGTCCGGGTGTGTATAAAGCTGTAAGCGATGAACTGGATGCTGGTATTCATAAAGTCACTCTTGTGACTATAAATGGGGATGCTGAATCTTCATATTATTCGGAGGACTTCTCTGTCTCTGTAAATATCAGGGATAATATCACAGAATCAATTGTTGAAATTGCAAGTTCAGCAGCAGATGAAATAAAGAAAACTTACAACTCGACATCTGATGAATCAGAATCAGATGATACAGTTAAGGCGTCGGCAGATGATACTGCTGAATCTTCTGGATCGCCAGCATCAGGTTTGGCTACATGGTCTTCATCTACCGGGGTATCAAATGCTGTTTCTCTTGTAATAACCGTAGCTGTGTTCCTGATATTTTTCCTATTCTTCAATAAGTTCCGATAGATCTATATTCTTCTATTGGGACTTTTTATGAATCTGGTTTTACACATAATCTTTATATTAGTCTTTACTGTTTATAGACGCAATTAGCTGACAAACTAGGCGTGGTTGTATCATGAGAATCGTAATGAAGTTCGGCGGGACTTCCGTGGAAAACGGTGAAAAGATCCGCCATGTGGCTGAACTTTTAAAGCAGTATCATATGGATGGAAATGAACTTGTAGCAGTAACCTCAGCACTTGGCGGTGTTACAGACGGCCTGTTGACTACTGCAAATGAAGTATCAAAGAATGGTAAAGTAAGCCAGGTAAAGGAATTTATAACTGACTTATCCAAAAAACATTATGATGCAATCAACGTTGCAATTGATGATGAAAAGATCAGATCTGAATGTGTTGATTCCATTGACACAAGGGTCGACGAACTTGAAAAAGCCCTGATAGGTATCTGTTATCTGGGTGAACTGACCAATCGTTCAATTGATTACATTTCTTCATACGGTGAGCGTCTTGCTGCACCCATTGTAAGCGGTTCGATTCGTTCACTTGGAATCCCTTCTCAGTCTTTTACGGGAGGAGAAGCCGGCATTGTTACAGATTCAAATTATGGGGATGCAAGGCTACTTGAAGACAGTTATACCCTGGTAAAAAGTAAACTTGGTCCTCTTCTTAAAGAAAATATTCCGGTAGTTACGGGATTTATTGCTCATAACAAACAGGGTATTATCACAACCCTTGGCCGGGGTGGCTCTGATTTCTCAGCATCTATCATCGGTGCTTCAGTTGATGCAGACGAGATCTGGTTGTGGAAAGAGGTTCACGGAATCATGACCACTGACCCGAAAATAGTTCCGGAATCAAGACCTATTCCACAGATATCCTACATAGAGGCAATGGAATTATCCTATTTTGGAGCCAAGGTGCTTCATCCAAGAACTATTGAACCGGCAATTAAACACAAGATACCTGTACGTGTGAAAAATACATTCGAGCCGGAATTCCCGGGCACTCTTATTGTTGCAGAACAGAAACAGATAGAAGATGTTGTCAAAGCAGTAACCCTGATTAATAAGGTTGCCCTGATCAACATAAGTGGTGCAGGAATGGTCGGAACCATTGGTACGGCTGCCAGGGTTTTTTCCGCACTTGCTAATGCAGGTGTTAACATTACCATGATCAGTCAGGGTTCATCTGAGGCAAACCTGTCTCTTGTGGTTAATGAGGATCAACTTGAGGCGGCAGTGGCAGCTGTGAGATCGGAATTCACAACCAATGTTGTTGGTGATGTGGCATATGACCGTGATGTATGCGTGGTTGCAGTTGTAGGTGCTGGAATGGATGGTATTCCGGGAGTTGCAGGAAAGGTATTCTATTCACTCGGAAATGCCGGAATTAATATTATTATGATCAGTCAGGGTTCATCACAGCACAATATTTCCTTTGTGGTGAGTTCTGATGAAGCGCTCGATGCAGTTAAGACCTTACACTGTGAATTTGAACTTGACAAACAATAAATAAGCAGGGATAGCAATGAAAGATAAACACCTTACGTATGCAGAGTCAGGAGTTGACATTGAAAAGGAAGAAGTGACCATTAAGGCACTCACAAAGAGCATGGACTACAAGCGTGAGGGTCTGGGTGCTCCTTTAACAGGCATTGGTCATTATGCAGGACTAATTGATTTTGGTGAATATGCTCTTGCCCTTGCTACAGATGGTGTTGGTTCCAAAGTGCTCATCGCAAATGAGATGAAGCGCTGGAATACTGTTGGAATTGATTGCATTGCAATGAATGTCAATGATCTGCTTGCCATAGGTGCCGAACCTATTTCTTTTGTAGACTATCTTGCCCTTGAGAAACACAATGCCGATTTTGCATCCCAGATAGGTGAAGGATTGAGAAAAGGTGCTGAAATTTCCCGTATGACAATTGTTGGCGGTGAAACAGCAACACTTCCCGATATCATAAAAGGATTTGATCTTGCAGGAACCTGTCTTGGAATGGTTAAAAAAGAAGATATCATTACAGGTGAGGATGTCAGGGAAGGAGATGTCATTGTAGGTATTCCAAGTGCCGGTGTTCACAGTAATGGTTACACTCTTGTGAGAAACATAGTTGATCAATCTTCGTACTCATATCATGACCAATTCCCATACGATGAATCCACAACCATCGGGGATGAACTTCTTATTCCTACAAGGATCTATATGGAAGTACTTGATGTGATAAAGGAATGTGATGTCCATGGGCTTGCACATATCACAGGAAGTGGTCTATTGAAACTAAAGAGGGTTACAGATCTTGGCTTTGATTTCTATGACCCTATTGAGCCAGGTAAGATTTTCAAATTCCTTCAGGAAGAAGGCAATGTTGATGACCTTGAGATGTACAGGACTTTCAACATGGGGATGGGATTTGTTATCATCCTGCCTGCTGAACAGGCAGAAAAAGCTGCCAGTATGACAGGTGGTAAAATTGTTGGATGTATCACAGAAAAAGGTATTAAAGTTGGGGACCTTGTAATTGTTGAATAATATTTAAGGTATTAAAATGGCCTGCATAAACGACATTCCTTTTGAAATCCTTCTTAAAGGAGCTACTCCTGCACAGTGTGAGGATCTGATTCAGGAGAATTCCGATACAGTTTACCATGTGCCCGGTGGATATAGGTTACGTGGTGTGGCCCTGATGGGTGACAATGTGCCCGTAGGCGTAAAAGGGGATGAGGTGTTCTTCCAGTTCATCAAGCCCTGTTTTGGGCTTTTTGTACTACGGGTTCCTGATGCTTCAGATATTGCAGAGCAGCTCAGAAAGGATTTTGGTAATTAATTATATTATTATAACTTACTCTTTTTTGCAGTTTCATTAATCCACTTAAGGAATTCTCCAGAGGGGAACTCATGGATCGTTGTGGCAATTATCCTTCCTTCACCAAGTTCTTTTACAACCATAAGGGGATTTCCTTCATCATTTTTGAACACGACTTCACCATCGGATTTTGAGAAATATCCATCAAATTCGACTTCACAGCAGTAGTCTTCTACAAGACACTGAGCTTCATGATCCTGATTCTTGCATATATTGGTGACCTGATGTTTTTGTTTATATTCAAGTTCCATTGGCAGCCACTTATAATCATATTCAGGGACCACAGGACTGAATACCACTAGATTTCCTCCTCCTCTCACAAATTTCTCAAAACTTTTAGCATTTCGCTCAATGCCGGGTAAGATGTTTGTATATGTTTTATTTGCAAAACCTGTGGGAATTACCACACATTTGCATGGAGGGATGAATGGAGTGCCAATAGAATCAGATACAATTCTCTGGCATTTGATTCCATGTTCTGTGAATAGTTTTTCGAATAAAAGTGGATTGTCCCAGATAAGCATTACCTCAGTCATGCTAGCTGATAGTAGTTGTTGCTTTAATTATTTTCTGTCACGAATTTGTGTAGGTCATCAGTACTGCTGAATTCCAACCGCACTCGTCATAATTAATATATTATTAAATAGTATATATGATATACATAACTCCTTATTGTATACAAATGATGCAGGTTGGAGAGTGGGGTTCCCTAACAAGCCTGCGGCTCTTTTTTCAGGCAAATTATAAAAAAGAAAAAAATTGCTGGTTGTTTAGACCAGCTTGTTGAGTGGGTGGTTCTCGTCCTGAACTTCAAGACCGAGTTCCTTAGCAGTTTCTGCAAGCATAATGTCGACCATTGCTGTTGCAGGGAATACCTTGTCTGTGTTCTCGATAGGACCGAAGAGCTGGAAGTTTGATCCGAGTATCTGTGATACAAGGTTAGTTCCGATGTCAGTTGGCATGTAGATTGCCTGTCTCTGCTCTTTTGTCTCGAACTGTTTTTTGTATGCCTTCATCCAGTCCCATGCTGAAGCCATGTTGTGATATCCACCGCCAACTGGAAGTCCGAGGTGGCCCTTGACGGCAATTACTGCTCTCATGGATGCACCGGAACCTGCGCCAAGTGGAGTTGCAGCGACATCGATTAGTGGCTTTGTGATTCCACATTCCTTTGCGATCTCGAGCATACCCTTCTCCTGACCAGTACCACCGGTTTCGAGAATCTCAAGCTTTCCTTTTACGCTTGGGTCTGTTGCGTTGAATGCAAGTACAATAGATGCAGTAATGTCACTGTCTCTGATTGCCTCGATCTCGTCAGCATGGACACTGGCATTGATGGAGTTGTAGATAGCTCTGTCAGCTACACCAATCTCTGTTACATACTCTGCTGCTGCTGCACGAACGTCACCAGCGGATGAGTCGATAAGGAATGGTGTCTTGTCGTCGACCTCTACGAACCAGTCGATATACTTCTTGATCGCTTCAGGTGTTTCTCCGACGATTTGGTTTACTATTGGGTTACCTGTGACTTCGCCCATATCAACCATTGCCTGCCAGAGTTTGTTTGCAGCTTCTACATCGAAGACACCATTGTCTTCATCAGTCACGATCTTGTGCCTGTTATAGAACATTGTTCCTATAAGCACTGTGGGGTATTCTCCTGGCTGGCCACCGAATTTGACCCCACCGACGTCGAATACTTCTTGCTTCTTGTCAAATTTGAACATATGAATAACCTCTTTATTTTAAATACCGAGCATAGGTGCAAGGAACAGTACATAAAGCAGGAACATGATAATTCCGATAACAGCTCCGTAAAGTATTCCTATGTCTCTTCCAACTTTCTTACCAATACGCTGTGCAACTTCACTGTTAACAAACTCGATCTTCTCATCTATCTGGTTGAGTTTATCGAGTACTGCCTGGAAGTCTTCCGGGTCTGTGACCACACTTGGTACCCTGTCGCTTCTGTCTTCGGTCATTTTAAATCACCTTCCAGACGAACATAGGGATGATAACTACCATTACGATTGCAAATGCTAATCCTGCAATGAATCCAGCTAAGCCGGTTGCGGATACACCAGAATCAAGTTTCTGGTTCCTTGCAATGAGCTGGGCTCTGTAACGGATATCCTCGACCACAGCTTCAATGGCACCCATCTGTGGGGTAATGACCATTGGTACGCCTTTTCCATATTCTTCTTCTGCCATATTACTGACCTCCGAACAGTAGCATTCCAAGTAATGCCAGTGTAATTGCGAGACCGATCATTGCGCCTTCAATCTTTCCTGCGTGGACGCCAGAGTGGAACTTGTTAAAGTTTCCGATAGCCATCATTTCCTTGTTAATGGCCAGGATTCTGCTTCTGACGGTTGAGAGTTCAGCTGCCATTGGCTTAAGTCCACCAGCTTCCTCACCATCGCCATCGCCGCCTTCTCCGACTTCAAGTACCATTGGATCAGCATCGAAAGCTCCCGGGTCCTTTGCTGCATATTCCTTGATCTTTCCAGTAATAGCACCCATATCTTCAGTACCGATGAAATCAATACATTCGACCTGTTCCTGGAATCTTGCGATTGCTTCTTCTGAAAGGTTTTCCACATAAGGAATAGCACCTGTTGCGCCTACAATCCTGTTGTCTTTGACACCGTTCTTGTGTATCATGACAATTGCTTCACCGGTAATATGACCCTTTACTTCAGAACCTGTTACTATAAGGAATCTGATGTTTGGGTTGGATATTATGTGAGCAACCACTTTTTCAAGACCAAGGTTCTCTGTCTTACATGGACCTGTCAGACATGCGCCTGCATCGAGTTGAGGGCCTGCTTCAAGGTGTGAACCACATGTTACGACAGCAACACAGTTGGTTACATCGCCAACATCGTACTCACCTTTAAGGATTGGCCATCCTGATGCTGGTTCTCTTTTATCTGCCATTTCACAGTCCTCCCAATGCGCTCATTACCAGGAGCATAAGTCCTGCAATAACAAGACCTACTATCACTCCGTAGAATGTGTTACCATAGAAACCTGCACTGTATGATGTATGCTCACGTCCTTCAAAGGTGTTCAGAAGTGGTTTGTCTGGTGACAGAGAATTGATGAGGTCGTCTGCTATTTTATCGAGTTCATCGAGCTGTTCCATTATAGGGTCCATTGAATACTGGATTATGTCTTCCCTCTCTTCTGCGAGAAGGGATGTTAGTGGGTCCAGTACAAGGTGTGCCTCTGGGGCTACGTGTACCATGCTCATTCCAATTCCTCCTTAGAAGGCAGCAGTCCACTTCCAACAACAGCATATGCATCTCTCTTTACACGGTCATAGTATCCGCTGAATCCTATATACCAGAGTGCAAGTCCTATGAGGATTGTAAGTGCACCTGATGCACCTTCGTTAACTGTTGCAACAATTCCGGCAATTATCATTGCTATTGCGCCCTTTTCCAGTCCACAAATAAGTGTCCTGTCCTGGGCTTCATCAGGACCAAGGTTTGCGTTGAACGGGTGAAGAATTGCCAGACCACCTGCAATGAAAATTACTGCAATGTATCCGGTAGTTATTACCTGGCTGAGTATAACAGGGAAATCAAATGTTCCTGTCATAGAAATAGCAAGACCGATGATTGTTATTGTACCTGCTGTTGCAATCTCTGTCATGGATACTTCCATGATAGGGATTCCCATCTTGAGTACCTTGTTTGCAAGGACACCAACCATAAGACCGATAATTGCTGCTGTGATTAGTGCAATTACAGGTCCTGCAACACCACCGACTGCAAGGCCGAATGTTGCTGCAAGTACACCCATACCGAGTGCAAGCATACCGATTGAAGGTACACCGGTACCAAGGCCGTAACTTGCTACTCTTCTAACTGCTGCTGCGCCCCATATCATACCGCATATTGCGCCAAGTGCACCGATGAAGGACATATACTGCCCGACCATGTCCACAAGGAAATATGCTGCGTAAATTCCGATAAGTCCGCCTGCAACACCGAAAGCTATTATGTTATTCTGTGGAATTGCCTCTGCGGCTGCTCCACTTCCGCCTGCTGACATTTTACAGACCTCCTATTGCTAATACGCTTATAAGTGCACAGAATAAGGTAGCTACAAGGGATGCTACTACTGCCTTTGGGAACCTCTTGAACTTTGGATCATGGAAACCTTCAATGGTTCCTCCAATGTTATAGGATGGAATTACTGCGTTCACAAAGAAAATACCTACTGCGAAAACACTGGCCATACCTACAAGGTCTGCAAGAGCAAGTTGATTTGTAACACTCATGAGTGAATAGTATACAACTGAACCGCCGATACCTCCTAGAGCACCACCGATCACACCACTTACATATGATACAGTTGGAAGTCCGTGTCCTTCAGTACCCTGTGAGACATAGAGATCCTGTCTATCCTTTGTAATTGGGTCATACTTTACTTTTGCTGATGCTGGAGGACATCCGACACCATATATGTATACCCATGTTCCTACTATCATTGTCACAGCTATCATGATCATTGCACCGGCTGCACCGGATGCAATTACGAGTGCTGCGTTGTTTGTTATCTGCATCATTGCACCGGCTGTTACAAGCCCTGTAAGACCTGCACCAGCTGCAAGCTGTACGGTACCTGTACCGATACCTGTTGCCTGTGCCATAGCTGCCGGAGCACCACCTACTGGTACGAAGTGAACACTCCATGAGATAAGTACTCCACCTAATGTGATAAGGATCACGTAGAGTATATTCTGCATTAAAATTCCTGCAACATCAATCATGCAGCCACCTCTGCTTCTGCTTCATCTTCTTTGTATGTTCCATATGCAGCACGGGCAGCAACTTCCATGTTTCTGTTCCACAATATCAAAATAAGTACTATAATTATACCAGCAATGACTGAAACCCAGCCAATTGCATCTCCTTTTGTAGCATCGAAAACTGTTGTGATCCAGCCACTAAGGAAAACGGTCATTCCAAAAGCGAGACCTGTTACAGGTCCACCGAATTTTGCACAGAACCATGAATTGTCGATACCATTTCTAAGACCTGATTCTGCTTTTCTCACGATGTTACCTGAGTTTGCAGCATTAAGGCCGGATCCGTATTCGACGTTCTGGAATTGTCTTTCTGCACCGTAGTGTACATCACCGGTTGATGATCCAATTGCACCAACGGTAATTCCCCAAATGAATGCCAGAAGTGGCAGTGGGAATGGGTGTGCCAAAACGGTTGCCATAAGATATGATACCACAAGGATACAGAATGTTGTGATAAATGCATATCCCATGATGACGGGTATGTGACTTCTCATCACATCAAGATAAACTGGTTGTTTGAAACGTTTCTGACTTGCTGATCTGCCCATATATGCAGTAGCTGAATAAGTACCGTGTATTGCTGCAGCCACAATTGCTCCAATTGCAAGTGCGAGGGCAGCAGATGCACCAGTGGTTATAAGCACAGATGCAGTTGTTCCACCAATAGCACACATTAATGCATTTGATGGTGGTTCACCAGAAACAGCTTTACTGTGTATCCTGTGTGGATACATCATCTGGGGCGCTAACTGCACTTGGGAATTCGGGTTACTCTGTGACCCTACATCTGACTCAAGGTCTTCAGAGGCTCCTGCAATAGTTGCAGCAGCTCCCATGAGTGCCAGTACGCCCATACCTGTGAGCGGTTCCATTCACATTTCCTCCTTTTTTACGTTGTATTAAATTAGCGTAAATCGTGCCAAAATTACAATATTTTACTTCAAATCCTTATCATAATTAATATGGCGTAGACTAACGTCAGGTGGTTTGCATTATATTAAATACTTCTTAAACCTTTCGAATGGAACAAGGCAAAATACGGGTCTTTTTGCCTGGACTATTTAAAAAATTCCGATAGCAACAAACGGTATAAATATATATTTCAAAAAATATTGAAAAAACAGTATCTTATTCTCTGCGCAGGAAGTTAAGTATATATATGTCAGGTCTTGGTCTCTTACCACTGCCTCTTGAAAAGTCCATATAGCATCTATTGCAAAGCACTCTGCTGTTAAGCGAAGCCACTTCTGCTGTACCGGGCACAAGTCTTGCAAAAAGGAAAGAAGGCTCTACTTCAAGATCTTCAGATGTCTTTTCCAAGTACTCATTAATGTGCTCTTCAAAGATCTCCAGGTCATCATATTGCAATCCTCTGGTGTTGATAGTTAATCCTTTGCATCCGCATGGAAGAGCAAAAGCATCCATCTCGATAAGGAAAACAGGCTTTGCAAGAAGGCTCCTTAACTTATTCTCAAGTTCACCACGGTTCTTTGCCAGTGTTTCTGTAATTGTCATTATTGTCCTCCTTCTCTTTTTAGGGGTTTTAGTATATTGTCGCATCCTTCAGTAGTATATACCTTGATTATCTTCTCTGCAAGTCTTTCACAGTATCCGCATTTATTGCAGATTTTATTGCATTGCTTCCACTGGTCAATAGCACCATCCAGTTCTTTATTCGGTATATAGAAAAGGTCACGAATATCTTTTGGACAATCAAGCAAGTCCATAAGGTTTCCGTCATATGACTCATTTGAATAAGCCTGTATATTATTCAGTATCCAGTTAGGGAAGTGTGTCCTCCCTCCTATCTTGAATATATCTGTAATGTGTTTGTATTCTTTCAGATCTTCCGGTCTTATCCATGGAGATTTAATCAACTGTTGGGAATCACTGATCCTGAGTGAAAGGCACTTGTAGTAATAATAGTCATCCAGAACATTCAGTTTTGGTCCCGGACCATTGGCATGGGAAAAGAAATTGAAGTGCGCATATCTGAAAGGACACTGGTAAAGGCATCCTTCATTAACAAGAAGTTTCAGTTCACAGGATACAGAATCTCTGATCGCTTCAAGCTTTTCAAAATCCCTGTTTATCACAGGATCTATTACTATAGTATCTGCACCAAGTTGTTCATAGAACTCAGCTTTTTGCGGAGAATCTACAAAGGACAGGACCGAGACAACGACTTCCATATCAAAGTCTTTAGAAAGCATCTCTATAAAATAAGGCTCGGCAACAGTTACTGCATCAACACCTATGTTATGAAGCTGTGTAAAATACCAGTTAATCCTGTTGTAACCTTCAGGAGTAAGGTGCTGCCCACCCATACATGAACTGTTCAGAACCACTTCCATCTTCACATTATTCTCATGGGCGCGTGCTGTCTGCTCAGCAATCTCTTCAAGTCCTGGCGAACTAAGATTTGTCCTTCCGGTACCAACATAGTCAGGTGTGCCTGCCATATAGATGCCATAGATATCTTTAGAACCGGTAAGAAGCTCTTCAAGTGCTTCGAGGTGTCCTACATGTGGCGCATACAGTTTCATTGCTTTGCTGGTTCTCTTTAATTTAGATAAGTATTTTGGTTCCTTCTGTGAAAGCAAAAACCTTATGAATTACTACAATGACCATTTAACCATGATACTGGGTGCCTCATCATTTGCAGGAAGTTTTTCAGATATCGCTTCTGAATTGGAATCAGTTGAACTCTACATGCCTAAACTTGGCATATATAAAGATTCCATATTGCAAAAAGATATTCTGGAGTCATTACTTGATGAACTGTCGACAACTGATCTTAAAACTTCAATACATGCTCCTTATTTTGCAGATGTTCCGACTTATCCGAAGGATGTGATTGTTGACATGGCATCAATGGGTGAAAAGGAATTCCGTCTGATGCGTGAATCCATTGAACTGGCATCAAGACTGGGATCTGCTGCAATAGTATTACATCCTGGAAGATTTGGTACCGAGGATGATCGTGAATCATGTTTTAACAGGATGGTTACAAATCTGAGAACTCTGGCAAAAGATGCAGAGGATTCTGGAGTGATGCTCGGGCTTGAGAACAAGGAAGGTACTTCAAGAGGCAATCTGTGTTGTGATGTTGTAGAACTTGTGAATGCAGTTGAAGCTGTAAATTCCGATAATCTGGGTGCAACATTCGATATAGGTCATGCAAATCTTACCTGTGGTGGTGACAGTGACAAGCTCAGGAAGTTCGTAAAAACCCTGGGTCCACATGTGATACATGTCCACGTTCATGACAATGGTGGAGTATGGTCAGATGAGTATGACGGTGACCAGCACCTGGCTCCCGGAAAAGGGACTATAGATTACACTGTTCTTAAGGAACTGAAGAATTATAAGGGAATTATCAACATGGAGGTTTTCTCCATGGATGACGTGCACACAGGAAAGGCTACAATAAAAAAAGCCCTCAAAGATTGATATTTAAAAGCATAGCTCAGAAATCATCAAAAATGTTCTGAAATTTCGGGCTTATATATTATAATTGGGTGGTACAACAAGCACCAGTACCTCAGATATCTGAAGTACTTTTTCGGTAACTGATCCTACTATTTTTTTAAGCCCGCTTTTTCCCTGCGTACCGATTACTATGCGGTCCACTCCTTCATTTTTTGCAATTTCCACTATTTTTTCAGGAGCACTGCCATCCTCTATTATGGTATCTATCCTGTCTTGATCACATCCTTCTTCAGTGAGGATATCTACAATTGTTGATATTACGCTTTCAGCTCCTTCTTTCTGCCAGGTCTTTCTGGAAAACCCCTTGTCTGGAACTACATGGAGGACAATAAGTCTATAATCATGGTTCTGAGCTATCTTTGAAGCTACTTTCGCAGCATTTGAAGAATACATTGAGCCATCGGTTGGGATGAGTATTTTCATTCAAAAGCTGAATTGTACAGGTTATTATTAAATATATTGGATTCATTGTGTAATACAATGGCTGCAATACTTTTAATTTGTATGCTACATATAAATTCTGACATGGGTGAATGGCGATGAATAAGTATCAGAAATTCAAAAAAATGAACAACAAAAGTTACTCCGATGTAACTCGTTTTTTAAAAGAAACTACTCATCTTACAGCACGTGAATGGGTGATATCCAGAATGTGTGCGGATTTCAAGAATCTCTCCAACCACTCAGAAATGACCTGGATAGGTGAGAACCTCCCGGAACTTGTTCCATTTATGGATGAGGAATATTCCAGGCAGGAAGTCTCGAATGCACGTGCATCATTCAAGAAAAAGGTCCAGCGTAGTGGGACAACATTCTTTTACGCATATTATGCCGGTCTTATCACTCAGGAAGAAATCCTTCAAATTATACACCAGATGGTAAAGGATATCAAAAAACTAATGGATACCGAGGGTAGTGAAATCCCCGGGGAGCATGCAACTGAGGTTCAGATGCTTGTTGCCGAGGTGCTGAGAAATATCAATGAATCTCTGGATGAGGATTATTACTAATACAATTAAAAATTTAGTTAAATCTTAATATGTGATCTCAGGGTTCGATCCCATTTCTGTTACAGTAGTTTAGATATCCAAGAAGCATTCTCATATTTATTTGTCGAATGTACCTTGCCTGTACTTTGGATACATGCAGTGTATTCTCTCCGATTTCAAGTTTTATGTCGGAGTCTTTTGGTATGCTCATGTCAGCAGTAACAATAGCCGGTCCCCCGCAGGTGGTGCAAAGTCTGTAGTCCTTCTTTGACTTGCGGATAAAATCTTCTACCTCTGTTTCAACCTTTATTTCTCTTGGCACTTCTATCATGGGTACAAAGCAGCATTTAGTATACTTAAATTTAATCCATCATTTCTATTCAATCTATCATTTTAGATTCTTGGGTGATCCGCTTATTATTTTACCAGGCAGTATCATATTTTCCTCCCGATTCTTTTATGGAGGGTTTTGTATGTTTTATTATACTATGGAAATACAATCATTAAAAAAGGTGATTATTTGGCTGAATTTACTGTAAATTCTGCAGTTTGTGACTTTGTTCATAAGGTACGTGGCGTGAAAGATGGAAAATCAATCATTATTGATATCGAAACTCCCTGTGAGAAAATCAAAAAGATATCTCATATGGAAGTCCCTATGATGGAAATTCTGGATATAAAGAACAACTATGTAATTGACAGAGCACATGAGGCCGGATGTTCTGCAAACTGCCTTGTTCCATGCGCAGTTATCAATCTATGCAGGATGGAGGCAGGTTTCCTTGCGAAATCCCTGGTTAAAAAATCCGGTGGAATCAATATTGAATTCAATGAAGTTTAAAAATATCCAATCCTGTTTCATATGGTGTAATTGATATTAAAGAAAAGAGCTTGCAGCTGAAAGGGTAAAAATCATTTTGAAAATGTGTGGTGAGGGTGACTTATTATATTGTCTCTTTTCAGGATTCTTGTATATTATATTTATTTATGTACATCTAAAGACAGAAATACACATTATTAAGACCATTTTCCTTGTATACATCACATTCCGGGCATATGCACCCTTTCTGCTCTTCAATACATTTGCTCTTTCCAAAAGCGCAGAATAATCCTTCCATATGTTCTGCGTTAGCTATGTCTCCTTTTAACATATTCACAGCACTTTCAGGTATTGCTTTGATTTTACATGCAAATGAATAACTTGGACATTTTATACATATGCACTTTCTTACATTATCTTTACTTTTTTCCACATTCCCCATATTTATCACCTTTTTATTGACTGTGCTACAATATCTATAGTAACTCAATCCTGTTCTCAGCATTTAATTTATTTCCATTCCACCCTCGTTAAAAAATGTGTATTTTTTGTACTTAGCATTATTGCTTTGTCAGTTTATTTCTATTAAGAGTACCATCCTAAATTTCGACTTAACTGAAATATCATTTTCAGGTCAAATTTAAATCGAATGAGTTGTATTGTAAAACCCATGATGATGAAAGACAGGGGAAAACTGGTAATCTGGCCGGCATACATTGATAAGACTAAATCCAGAAAGGATGGTCGTATTGTTTCCAGAAAGACCTCTGTGGAATCCCCTACACTAAATGAAATTAACCATGCGGCAGCAAAGCTTGGAATGAATCCTGAAATTGAAGCAGACAAAGTCTATCCTCGAAGCTGGTGGGATACAAAGGGCAGAGTGCTTATAGATAACACTGCGCCAAAAACTCATCATTGCAGAAGGATATGTGCGGCTATCAAAGAAATGCGTTCATGATAGCATAAGCTATTTTTCTCTGTTTGATTTTAATTTAAAATTAAAAGGAATGTTAATGTGGCTGTTGCGTCAGCAACATACAGATTTAAACTACTGGCCACATTCCAAAGTTTGCATCAAGTATAAGAATAGCAAGACCAACAACAACGCCGATAGCGACCACTGTCTTAGGGTCTATATGTATTGCTTTTTTGTCGGCTTCGTAGTATCTCATAAGACCGGCAGATGACATCAAGCCGTTGCCGCCACTGGATTTCTTTTTTGTCATAATATCTCCATTTAGTGTTAATGATTGTTTAATGAATAATATAAACTTTATATTAACCGTTTATGGTGGTCATCATTAATTTACCTGTTCCTTCCATGTATTTCATGATTTAAAAGACTGCGCATTCATGCCAGAAGTTCATCCAGCAGGAATGGTGGATAGAATACTCCCTTCTCTGTGATCACTGCAGTGACGTTCTCCATTGGCGTAGCATCAAAAGCAGGGTTGTAAACTTTGACATCTGCAGGTGCGATTTGAACGTCCTTGAAAAAACGCAGTTCATTCGCATCTCTCTGCTCGATAGTGACAGTGTCCTCCCAGTTGTTAGGGTCAAAGGTCGAGATAGGTGCCGCAACGAAGAATGGAACCTCATGTTCCCTTGCAAGGATTGAGTGTGTGTATGTACCTATCTTGTTGAAAACTGCATCTCCTGTTATTCTGTCAGCTCCCACAATCACTTTGTCTACCATGCCTTTGTTCATCACATGGCCGGACATTGAGTCAGAAATGAGTGTAACGTCAATATTGTCCTGCATGAGTTCCCATGTCGTGATCCTGCCTCCCTGGTTAAGTGGTCTTGTCTCACAGGCGATGACCTTGATATCTTTACCTGTTTCAACAGCAGAGCGGATAACTCCAAGTGCGGTTCCCCAGTCAACACATGCCATCTTTCCGGCATTGCAGTGTGTCATAACAGTGTCACCATCTTCCAGCAGTTTTGCCCCGTTCTTGCCAAGTTTCTTATTAGTCTCAACATCCTCGTCTGCAATATTCTTAGCTTCTGCCAGCACCACATCTTTGATTCCATTTAGGTCGTATGCATCTGAGATCGCACTCATAGTCCTTTCAACACCCCATGCTAGGTTAACTGCTGTTGGTCTTGTTGCTATAATGGTTTTTGCAGCAACATTTAGGTCTTTTATGAGTGCTTCCATATCACTTGCGCTACTCAGGGTTGCGGCAAGTGCAACACCATAGGCACCGGCTGCCCCAAGAGCAGGAGCTCCCCGTACACGCAGGGACTTTATTGCTTCACATAGAGAAGCAAGCGTTTTGCATTCAATGACCTTGTACTCCATTGGAAGGAGTGTCTGGTCTATCATTACAATTGAATTAGAGTCATCATTCCAGTCTATGGTTCTCATGCTATCTGCCTCTCTAAATGTCATAACCGGGATAAAAATGTAAAGGTCGATGTTCAATCTTCATTTTATCAGAATAACTGGCTCATTTGCCTTTCATTTATATACTCTCTCTTCATATTATCAGCCAATGCAAAAACCTCTGATTATTCACGACCCTGTACACAAGACTATCATACTTGATGAGTTCGAGCAGATGGTGTTGAATACAAAACATGTCCAGAGACTCAGAAATATTCAGCAGCTCGGACTTGTGGATCATGTCTATCCCGGTGCCAATCATACACGTTTTGAGCACAGCATAGGCACAATGCACATGGCATCGGTCATAGGTCAGTCCCTGTCATTTGAAGATGAGGATATTCGCAAAATAAGACTTGCAGGACTTCTGCATGACGTGGGTCATTCTGCATTCTCACATGCCGTGGAGAATGTACTCAAACGCAATCCTCAGTTGCAACCGGTGATTGAAGGGAAGAAGTTCATAAAACATGAGGCTTTTTCAAAAGACATTATTTCTCGTATACTGCCTCAGGATAATTATATCTCAGGACACGTTGAATCTGAATTCGGAATGGATGCATTCGACTTTTTTGATGAAATATCTAAAATAGCAACCGGTGACTCACGTTCCATATCAAAACCATATCTTGCACAGGTAATTGCAGGTGATGTGGATGCCGACAGGATTGATTTCCTGTTGCGTGACTCATATCATACAGGTGTTTCATTCGGACTTATAGATGTAGATCAGATTATCAGCAGTCTAATTATAAAGGATGAAAATATCGTTCTTGGAAGCACAGATGGTTCGAGCTATGGTAACGATATGGCATTGACGGCCGCTGAATCTATGCTCATATCTCGTGCTCACCACTATACTGCAATAATTCATAATCCAAAAACCCAGGCTGCAAGGGTGATGTTGCTCTATGCACTTGAAGACGCCCTGGAACAATTCAAAGACAAATCCGGAATCAATGCAGCAAAAGATGAGATTGTCCGCTTTTTCACAGAATATAATGACAACGACCTTCTCAATTTCATAAGGTCGAATGCATCTGAAAAATCACTTGCTTTAATTGACAATCTTCGTGAAGGCAGGTTGTATGAACCTGTTGCAAGGCTTAGCCAGAAGATACTCAGGCCATCCACCAGGATGTCACTCTCAACAATTGCCCGGCATGGTGTGGCTACAAAGAGGTTTGAAACTAGGCTTGCAAATGAACTTGGAGACGTACTTGTGGATCTCACAGTTGCATCGGGTGTTCCTAAAAGCATGCGAATTGCAATGGATGATGAAGATGGTTTTTTCTATGATGAGTCTGCACTTGCCAATGGACTTGTCCGTGCAATATCACGTCAGCTATCACTGACAGCATTTTCACATCCTGATGTTGTTGTCAATAAAGATTCATCCACTGTGCTCTCTGAACTTCGCAGGGTTGTTGATGACCTTTCTCCAAGACTTCTGCATTATACAAGAGAGGATCAATATCTCCCAATAGAGGGTATTATCCTGCTGTTCTATGCAGTCCACAGTATTTTTGTGGATGAAAAACCGGGATTCGTTTCAATTCCCAGGCTAAGGCATATTACATGGCTTTATCGCACAATTCAGAAACTCGGCACTTTCTCAAGGCTCAAGAATCTTTTTGATTATTCATTCCATGAAAGGTATGGTTTCCCTTATTCTGAAAAAGTCTTTGAGGATATTCAGGTTCTGGTTGCTATGGGCATAGTTGACGAGGACCTTCGCTATTATGAAAAAGACGGAAGGTTCCGGCAGAGTTATGAATATGTGCTTACATGGGAAGGGGTTGAATATGCAGGGACACTTGCAGATGCATATCGTCCGGAATTTGAAGAAATGATGTCTCATCTTTCGATGGTCAAGCATTCTATTAAAAGAGATATAGTTACTATTCCGTCAAACAGGTATGTAGCTAAAAAACGGTAAATAGGTGTAAAATAATGTTAACAGGCGAATTGGTTTTGCTGAAGACCTCCAGCAGGGGCAGGGTCAAAGAGTTCATCGCGAAAGTTTCCGATGATCAGTTGCACACGAATTTCGGAATAATTGAGCTGTCATCTCTTGTGGATAAGGGACCAGGTGATACAGTTGTATCTCATATGGGCCAGGAATTCATTATCCAGCGTCCTAAGATGCCTGATTTCTTCAGGCATGCGAAAAGAACCGGAGCACCAATGATGCCAAAGGATATTGGCATGATAATTGCTTACACCGGACTTAACAAAAATGATGTTGTTCTTGATGCAGGCACAGGTTCAGGAATTCTTACAATGTACCTTGGTTCTATTGCAAAAAGAGTTGTCACATATGAAGTGAATGAGGAATTCATGAAGGTTGCAGCCAAGAATGTGCAGAGTGCAGGTCTTGATAATGTGGAACTTCGCTGTGGTGATATTGTTGATGAGATCAAGGATATCGATGAAATGTTCGATGTTGTAACCCTCGATACTCAGAACACTAAAGATGTCATTCCAAATGTCAGGAAAATACTTTATCCGGGTGGCTTTATTGCAACGTATTCTCCGTTCTTTGAGCAGACAAAGGAGATACGCGATGCACTTGATGCTGAAGGGTTCGATGAAGTTATGACGATGGAATTCTCTGAACGCGAGATCTCATTTTCTTCAAGGGGAACTCGTCCTTCAACTTCAAAAGTAGGTCATACAGGCTTTATAACAATAGCAAGAGCCTGAATATTTTGTCAAAATCTATTATTTTTTCAGTTGTTTTGGAACTACCTTACACCTTCATTGGTGATTGTAAATTCACAGGTGCCACCTTCCGGAAGTGAACGGTGTTTCCAGAGTTTTGCACGTCTTTTTCCATCTCCTGTTTTTTCAAGCTGGATTATGGTCTTTGAGATGTGCTCGATCCCACTACCTCCTATGGGTCTTACGCCGCCTGCCATGTCGTTGTAGACCTGGTTTGTCATGACAGCCACAATTCTGTGTTTGCGTGCTATAGCATGTACAAATCCTATCTGGTTTGCAAGCTCTCTTCTTGTCCTGATGCCTGATTCTTCCTGGTCAAGTTCGAATCTGTAAAATGCAGTTGCAGAGTCAATCAGTATGAGCCCTATCTTATCTGATATGAGTTTTTCGATTTCCTTTACTGCTGCATATTGTTCTTCAAAATTATGAGGCTCAAAGATAATTATCTGCTGTGCTATCTCTTTGGCATTCTCTCCTGCGATCTGCCTGAATCTGGCTGGTGAGATAGCTTCGGTATCTATGTAGATAACTTTTTTTCCTTTTTTGACACATTCCACTGCAAGCTGAAGGCACAGGTTTGTCTTTCCACTTCCTGCTTCTCCGAATATCTGTGTAACTACGCCTGCTTCAAATCCTCCGCCTAAAAGATCATCAATGGGCTTGCAGCCGGAACTTAATTGTTCAGTTATCTTTACACCTCTTGGTAGAATTATCTGCTATAATCGGGTTTATAATATACATCTTTTGGCACTGGTAATGTGTTTTCTTTTATGTCTTTTTCTTTTTAATTTTTTTTTGTTTTTGTATTTTCTACATTTAATGTTTTTATTTTGTTTTCTAACTGCTTTGGTGAGAAAATATAGGATCATGTTCGTTTCATTTTATTTATCATATATGTTTTTTCATTGTTTCATATTTGATAACAAACATGGTGTGTTATACTCTACTGTATATTCAAATGCAGTTTGAAAAACCATTATTAAGCTATAAGCCATTTCTATAATTTACCTTCTGGAAACAGGAGTTCCAATGACTACAATGCCTTTTGGATGCGTTTTTCAATCTGGCATTGTTGTTCCTCTCCAGAATGGGACTAATATAATAGTTTATTTATATACAATCGAGGGACGCGAGAAAATGGTTGAAGTGGTTATATATACAACACAGACTTGCCCGAAATGCGAGCAATTAAAAAAGCTACTTAATTCAAAGGGAGTTGCATTTGCAACAGCAGATATGTCTACTCCTGAAGCTTTGACCGAATTAAAATTCAATGGTGTTTTCACCATGACTGCCCCGGTACTCCAGATCGGCGATGAGTTTTTAACTCATAAGGAACTGTTCAGTGGTCCTGACGTGAACCTGGAAGCATTGGGCAGCATACTATAAGTGCAATCTAACTGAGGTGGGAATGATGGACGTATGTGCTACTAATATTAAGGACAAGGTCGAACTTGAAAATGCAGATTTGGGAACTGACATGCAGGTTCGCGCAGAGGAAGATGAGAGGACAGATACCAGTATGACAACACTCACAAAACAGCATGCTATACAGAAGACGCTTGATGGTCATGATATTTCCATAATGCCAAAAGTGCGTACCACTGCAGGGCATATGGTGGACTGGGATCGCAGTATTATTGTGGACCAGTTGTTAAAGGAAACAAAACTTGCCGAGAGATTCCACGGCAAGCCAGGTATTGAAAAGGAAGACGCACTTGAAATTGCAAAGGACGTAGAGCGCCGTATAAGAAGTCTTGACCTCAAATTCCTTTCAGGTCCGCTTATCAGGGAGATCGTCAACATGGAACTCCTTCAGAGAGGTCATGTTGAATGGAGGAATATTTCTACCAGAATAGGTACTCCTGTATATGATGCATGTGAGATTGACCTTGGAAGCGGCTTCGAGGCAAATGACAATGCAAATCTTCAGGAAAATGCAGAAACCTCACACAAGAAGAAGGCAGACAAGATCTCAAAGGAACAGTATCTTCTTCTCTTGCCACCAAAGCTTGCAGACCTTCACCTCAATGGTGACCTTCACATTCATGATCTTGAATACCTTGGAACCCGTGCATTCTGTCAGGACTGGGACCTCAGATATTTCTTCTACTATGGTCTCATGCCGGATGGTTCAGGTGCAAAGGCAAGTGTTGCCGGTCCTGCAATGAAGGCAGAGGTCGCGATCCTCCACGCAGTTAAAGCTCTGGGAAGTGCCCAGACAAATTTCGCAGGTGGTCAGGGATTCTACAACTTCCTTACATTCCTTGCTCCATACTTTGAGGGTAAGAGTTACGGTGACATAAAGCAGCTCATGCAGATGTTCGTGTATGAGATGACCCAGATGATGGTAGCACGTGGTGGACAGGTGGTATTCTCATCAGTCCAGCTTTCCCCAGGTGTACCAAAACTCTGGAGGGACAAGCCTGTTGTGTACAAGGGACGTGTCCACAATGGTGAGAATGATACTCAGAAGCGCACATACGGTGAATTCGAGCGTGAGGTTCGTCTTGCATTCAAGGCACTCATGGACGTAATGATCGAAGGTGATAACTGGGGCAAGCCTTTCAACTTCCCAAAACCTGAGATCTCTCTTGAACCTGACTTCATGGAAGAGGATGATTTCTACAATATGGCACATCCTGACCTGCCAACATACGAAGAACTCTATGACATGACCTTCGAGCTTGCGGCTAAGTTCGGAACACCATATTTCGATAATCAGTTACCAGAATACAGGGGCGCAGGCGAGGGCATATCCTGCTATCAGTGCTGTGCATACCAGTTCTCCGCAAATGCTGATGCAGATGACAGTTTTGAGGATAAGCTCCTGTTCAAGGATGGCCAACATTTCTCAATGGGTTCCTGGCAGGTAGTCTCTCTTAACTGCCCAAGAGCGGCATACAGGGCAGGCGGGGATGATTCTGCTCTGTTTGCTGACCTCAAACAACTGATGGACCAGTGTATACAGCTCTTTAAGACAAAGCGAAACTGGATGGAAAACATAATTGAGAACAACAGGATGCCATTCGCAACACAGAGACCAAAGGACCCTATAACAGGTGAGAAAGGATGCGTTGCAGTGGATATTGATTCACTTGTATGCACCATCGGTGTTATAGGTATCAATGAGATGGTCCAGTATCACACCGGTTCACAGTTGCATGAATCAAAAGATGCGTTCAAGTTTGCCATCAGGGTAATGACAGAGATGGAAATGTATGCACACGAGCTCAGCCAGAAACATGGTCTTGAGATCGCTCTTGCACGTACTCCGGCTGAGACAACAGGTCAGAGATTCTCTGTATCCGACATGCTCCATGATGAATTCAGGGACTGTGTCCTTGAAGTTGTAAAGGGTGACAAGGAAGCTGCTCTTGCAAATCTCAGAAAGACCACGGATCTTCCTGTTTACTACACCAATGGTACACATGTACCACCAGGGGCTAATGTCTCACTTATTGACAGGATAAACCTTGAACATGTGTTCTTCCCTATTGTTGATGGAGGAAACATCTGCCACATCTGGATGGGTGAAGGTTCACCTGATGCAAAGGGACTTAAAGAGTTTGCAATGAATATTGCAAAGAACACTCAGATCGGTTACTTTGCATTCACCAAAGATATGACAGTTTGTCTTAATGACTTCCACATGATGTCAGGTCTTAAGTGCACATGTGAGAACTGTGGTTCCACCAATGTCGAGCAGATGTCCAGGGTAACAGGATATGTTCAGGCAGTAGGTGGCTGGAACAATGGTAAGAGGCAGGAGCTTGAAGACAGGATGCGCTACAGTTCCTCGGACATGATCTGAACCTAAGAATATGAAAGTAAATTACGGGAGTTCCGTTCCCATATCAACGGTAGATTGGCACGGAAAGGTGTCAATCGTTTTCTTTTTACGAGGATGTCCTTACCTGTGTCCTTATTGTCAGAATCACGAGCTTCTTTTTGAAAGTAATCTTGTTGATACTTCGTTGCTCGAAGCTGAGATGAAGAAGTCCCGACCCTTTGTAAGCAGTGTGGTTTTTTCAGGTGGTGAACCCCTGATGCAGAAAGATGCAGTAATGCATCTTGCAGGATTCGCAAAGAAAATAGGTCTGCTTGTAGGTATTCATACAAACGGTTATTATCCTCACGTAATGGCCGAACTTATGGAAAAGGGGCTTGTGGACAAATTCTTCATCGATGTAAAAGCTCCTCTGGATGATGCTCAAAAGTATGCAAAAGCAATTGGATGTATTGATTATAATGACATTCATATTGATCCACAAAATGTGGTTGAAAGGGTGTGTGAATCTATCAATCTTGTTCTGGAAAAGGATATTGAACTGGAATTGAGGACTACCATTATCCGTGATTTTATGGGAAGTCCGGATGAAGTCTCAGAAATTTCAAAATCACTCAATGAACTTACCGGCAGTCGTGAACCTGTTTATGTTCTCCAGCAGGGTTTTGCAGAAAATGCAATGATGGAGTCTCTCAGGGGTATAAAGCCGTTGAGTAGGGATGAACTCCTTGAACTTGCAGATGTTGCTCATAAGTTCCTGAATAACATATATGTCAGGACAAAAGAAAAAGGCAACGAAAAGGTTAACTTCGAATCTGTTTGAAGTTTAAACAATTTTTTAATACTTTCCTGTCAATCATTTAATCAGACTTAAAAAGGTGTGATTAAATGAAACTAAAATTCAGTAGCATTGCAGTATTAATTATACTTCTGGCAGCTACCTTTGTATCGGGTTGTGCAAGTAATTATAAAGAGTCTACTGTGCAGTCAGCTGACTATGTCGTAACTGAAGAGTATGATGAATCCTATGCAAGAAATGCTATGGGTGAAGCGGAGTATGGTGATTCCGGCGGAGCTTCAAGTGTTTCTGTAGACCGTAAGACAATAACTACTGTGGACATGACCATAAAGGTAAGTGATGCCTCAGAGGGCATTGATGAGATATCTAAAATGGCAGTTGCTTCTGGTGGATATGTTTCCAGTTCTTCTATCCACGATTCTTATTATGACTCAATTGAAGCTAAAGAAGGATACATCACTGTAAGAGTGCCGGAATCTGAATATTCATCTTTCCTTGAGGATGTAGGTGAACTGGGTGAAGTAACAAGTAAAAGTGTAAATGCACAGGATGTTACGGAAGAGTATATTGATGTAAGTGCGCGCCTGGATAATCTTGAAAGGCAGGAATCCCGTCTTCAGGAAATTCTCAATATGACTGAAACTGTTGAGGATGTCCTGGCAGTTGAAAAGGAACTTGAAAGGGTTCGCGGTGAGATTGAAAGTCTGACTGGAAGATTGAACTATCTTGATGATCGTGTCGAGTTTTCAACTATCAACATACGTGTAACAGAACCAAGGCCAATAGCTCATTCATGGGGTATTCGGGATGCACTATCAGAATCAGTTAATGGTTTCATATCAATGGTCAATGCCCTGATCGTACTTGTCGGTTATCTTTTGCCACTTGTAATTGTTTTAATATTCTTCGGAGGTGCCGGTTTGTTAATCAGGAGGAGAATTAGAAAACAGTAAGTTTAAATCTGAATTTCTTTATTAAGCTGGTATTTAAATGCCAGCAAAATTAATTTTTCAGGTTTTTAGTATTGATATTTAGTATCAATGCTTCTTTGCCAAGTAATTATTTATAGAACGTTAAAATAGCAGATAACTATGAATGACCCTACTTCTGTATCTGAATTGGGTGAACGCCCGCTTATCAGTCGATTGTCCGGTGTTTTTGGCTCAGTTCATAATCCCGATGTTCCGTTAGGTGCCGGACCTGATGATTGTGCTGTTATCGATATTTCTGAAGATGAATATATGGTAATAACAACTGATATGCTTCACCGTAAGACGGATTTTCCTTTATGCATGACTCCATGGCAGATCGGCTGGATGTCTGCTGCGGTAAATTTCAGTGATGTTGCTTCAATGGGTGCCAGGCCGATAGGTTTTCTCTCAGCAATGGGTTTTTCTAAAGACACCGATCTTTCATTTGTTGATGAAGTTTCAAGGGGAATGAATGATTGTGCAAGATTCTGTGGAACTTCTGTCATAGGTGGTGACATAGACACCCATGATGAGCTGACAATAACAGGTACTTGTCTTGGAAAGGTAAAAAAATCAGAGCTTCTGACCCGAAGAGGTGCAAAACCTGGCGACATTGTATGTGTGACCGGTTTTGCAGGTTCTGCCGGAGCTGCACTGCATGCTCTTGAAAATGATATAGACATACCTGATAGTCTTCTTAATACTCTTCTTGAGCCTGTACCAAGAGTAAGCGAAGCTCAGAAACTTGCCCTTACAGGTGCCGTAACAAGTATGATGGATACAAGTGACGGACTGGCAATGTCACTTCATGACCTTGCAGACCTCAATAATGTGGGATTCAGAATTGATGAGGATTCACTTCCTATACAAAAAGAAATTGAAGATCATGTGACATCTGAAAGTTCAGAACTTACTGATTTTGCACTTTACACTGGTGGGGATTTTGAGCTTCTCTTCACAGTTTCTCCTGATATGCTTGAGGTGGCACAAACCGCATGTTATTTAAATGTTATAGGGAATGTAGTTGACCGGGAAGTTGGTACTATACTTAGGTGCCATAGCGGAAAAAACCTGACGATAAATCGAAAAGGTTATCTGCAATTGGGGAATTAACATTAGGCAGGATTAGTTTACGATATTTAATTATACAGTTCAATCTAATATTTAAGGAAGGTTTAGAATGCGAAATAAGTTTAAATTAATTTTAATTGCATTTTCATTAATGTTTTTGTGCAGTTCGATTGCTTCGGCTGCAAATGTTACAGCAGATTTCAGTGCGAATGTAACTTCCGGTGATAATCCTCTTTCTGTTCAATTCACCGATGCATCTTTCAATGCAACTGAATGGTACTGGGATTTTAATAATGATGGAACAAATGATTCAACAACTCAGAATCCAGTTTTCACTTACAGTTCCGATGGGACTTATACTGTCGTGCTGACAGCCGTGAATGGAACTGAAAGTGATGTGGAAACTAAAACAGATTACATTACTGTTACTACTGCTTCCACTTACGCTACACCAGTTGCTGATTTCAGTGCCAACGTGACGTCCGGAGATAATCCTCTAGCTGTCCAGTTTACCGATGCATCTACCAATGCAACTGAATGGTACTGGGATTTTGATAACGACGGAACCAATGATTCAACTACTCAGAATCCAGTTTTCACTTACAGTTCCGATGGGACTTATACTGTCGTGCTGACAGCCGTGAATGGAACTGAAAGTGATGTGGAGACAAAAACAGATTACATTACTGTTACTACTGCTTCCACTTACGCTACACCAGTTGCTGATTTCAGTGCTAACGTGACGTCCGGAGATAATCCTCTAGCTGTCCAGTTTACCGATACATCTACCAATGCAACTGAATGGTACTGGGATTTTGATAACGACGGAACCAATGATTCAACTACCCAGAATCCTGTTTTCACTTATACTTCCGATGGAACTTACACTGTTGTACTTACGGCTGTGAATGGTACTGAAAGTGACGTAGAGACAAAAACAGATTATATTACAGTATCAACTCCTTCATCCAATCCACCAGTTGCGTCTTTTGATACAAGTGCAACATCTGGTGCGGTTCCATTTACTGTAACTTTCAACGATACCTCTACTAACAGTCCTACCTCATGGTCATGGGACTTTGATGATGGAGACACTTCAACAGAGCAACATCCTGTACATACTTTTGATACAGTTGGGACCTACAACGTAACTCTGGAAGCTACAAATGGAGATGGGGCTGATACATCTGATGTCACAACGATCACAGTTTATCCACAGACCTATTACACCGGTGACCGAATATGGGACGAGAATGCCGATCAATCAGAAGACAAGTACACCTGGGATGCAAAATCCTTCTCAGGATTCTTCTATGATCTTGAATCTGGACTTAGCTCTGAGAACATGACCATTTATGATATCGATCGTTCACTTGGTGATGGTGATATTGTTTACCAGACAAGACCAGTTGAGACAGATTTCGAAAACTCTGATTGGGGTTCTTATCAGATTATTGGTTTTATGGCAGAGAAATACTTTGCGGGATATACCGGTAACACAACAATTGACGGTGTTGATGAAGTAAGTCTTATGTCTGCAGGTCAGTTATCTAAAATTCTCCTTGATGTAGATGACAAAGAGTCTGTTTATTCCGGTTCATCACTGATCCTTGAGGATGGCTATGAACTGAATGTCATAGAAGTTGATGTGAATGGTGAAAGCGTATATGTAACCCTGACACAAGACGGAGATGAAGTTGACAGTGGTGTAATTTCCAGTGGTGATGATTATGTCTATGAGACTGATCTTGGAGATGCAGATGATGTGGCACTGATAATTGTTCATTTCGATGAGGTTTTCAGTGGTACTGAAACAAATGCTGTTTTCGTTGAAGGTGTCTTCCAGATATCAGATGATTACATTGAACTTGATGACGGTGAAACCTATGGTGAAATGGAAATTACTTCCATAAGTGATGAACTTATAGAAATGGAAAATGAGGATACGGTCTCCCTCTCAAAAGGTGACTCGATCACCCTTATGGGTAAGATCAAGATAGAAGTTGCTGACAATGATGACTTAAGATTTGCACCTTATGTTGACATGTCCGACCCAGGTACTTATGAACTTCGTGGTACGGTTGCAGAAGAAGATGACCTTCTCACATGGACACCATTGAATTTTGAAGGCTTCTACTATGATATCGATGAGGGTATACAGACTGAAAAACTTGAATTAACTGCCATATCCGGAAGGACAATTGATGATGGCGACCTTGTTTATACAAGCACGCCTGATTCCGTTGATTTCGAATATTCCAGCTGGGGAGAATTCGAAGTAATAGGATTTATGGCTGAGAAGTATTTTGCAGGTTATACAGATGACACAGATATCGATGGTGTTGACGAAATAAGTCTCATGTCCAATGGTCAGCTCTCAAAAGTTCTACTGGACGATGATGACGAATCATCTGTTTACTCAGGTTCTTCACTGATTCTTGAGGAAGGCTACACTCTGGATGTAATTGAAGTCGACACTAATGGAGAGAGTGTTCTTATTGAATTGTATCAGGATGGAGATGAGGTTGATACAGGAATAGTATCTGCCAACGATGATTATGTCTATGAGACTGATCTTGGTGATGCGGATGACGTACCTATCATCATAGTACACTTTAATGAGGTATTTGCTGGTACTGAGTCAAACGCTGTATTCATTGAGGGTGTTTTCCAGATATCTGAAGATTATATCAGTCTCGAGGATGGAGATTCCTATGGTGAGATGGAGATCACCAGCTACGGTGAAGATTCCATTGTCATGAAGAATGAGGATTCCATATCCCTTTCAAGTGATAAGGATATCAGTCTCATGGGAGAAGTTGGTATAAGAGTTGCCGATTCAGGTACACTAAGATACTATCCATATGTTGAAGTTACAACAGCAGCTTCCCAGGCACTCAGCATTGATCTTAGTGAATCAACAGTAACAGAAGGCGATGAGGTAACTATTACTGTTACTTCACGTGGTTCACAAATATCAGATGCCACAGTCAAGGTGGAAGGTACAACCATTGGAACCACCGATGATGAAGGTACAATTGATTATGATGCAGATGAAGTTGGTACTTTTGAGATAACTGCTTCAAAGGATGGTTACACATCAGATTCTCAAGACCTTGAGGTAATCGATCCTGATGATGAAACCAGAAAGATGAGCATTGAAGTATCTCCTGATGAGGTTTATGAGGGAAGCTCCATTACTATATTTGTCCTGCAGGCAATTGGAGGAAACCCTGTTTCCGGTGCAACGGTTACTTTTGATGGTGCATCAATAGGTACCACTGACAGTGATGGAACTGTAACCTATACTACAACTGAGACAGGAACACATTCTATTGAAGCTACCAAGGATGGTATGAATGATGCTGAACTTGATCTGAAGGTCAATGAACTTGCCGCAGAATTTGAATTCAGTAATCTGGAGATAAGTCCTCTTGAGATTAAACAGGGACAGGAAGCAATCATAAGTGCTGATGTTATCAACACGGGTACTGCCGAAGGTTCCTATAATGTTGAGCTTAAGGTAAATGGCGTAGTTGTAGATTCACAGACAATAACACTTTCAGTAGGTAATTCCACAACCGTTGAGTTCACACATGAGGAAGAAGAGCCCGGTACCTATGAAGTAGAACTGGGAGACCTTACAACCACCTATGAGGTCTTTGAAAGATCCGGTACAGTGTGGTATGTCCTTGGAGCAGTTGGTCTTGCAGCCATTGGAGGAGTTGCATATCTGTTCACAGCAGGTGGATGGACTGTGGAAATTGCACAGGCCAAGGCTGCAGAAGCAATAGAAGCACTTAAAGAGTTGATCGGACAATACCGATAAACTCTTTTTTTATCTTTTTTTATTTTTATTCAGATCCAAATTCAGCTTATTTTCTTAGCCACAAGTTCGATAGCTTCAAGCAGGCTGTTTTTAGGCATAATGGTTGCAACGGGTATGCTCAGTATCTTCTCTACTGTGGGGCTGACTATTGGTGCGCATACAAGAGCTTTTGCTCCTTCTCTCTCGGCACGGACAGCAGCAATGATGGCTTCTTCCATGGAAGTTGCAGAATACTCTCTGATAGTGCATAAATTTCCAGATATCTTTCTTTTAGTTTCGCTGATGTTATCAAGCACCGGTCTTGCAGCAATCACTGCTATGAATTCACCCTTTTCTGATCCTTCCAGCCTTTTGATCGTTTTGATTATTTGTCTTAATGTTTTGACATTAGGTTCTCTTTTACCGGACATGATTTTATAAAGTGTACTGGCAGGAACATCTGCCTCCTCGGCAAATTCTGCCATGTTCATGTTCAGTTCTTCCTTTATGGTACTGGAAAGGGCATTCCTGAAATCTTCATCTGATTCAAAAACAGCTTGTATTATTTTGTCTACTGTGCTCATCTTTTATCTCCCGACACACTATAAGCCCACCTAGGCAAATCAATTTAAAAAATTAGCCTTTTTAGGTTATATATCTTACGGATTGTGGAAATATATATAATATATAGGCTCATGCAAACAAATTATCTAACATTATTTAAGGTGGTAATGTGAACCAGACAAAGACAATTAAATTAGCTTCTACTTTATTTCTTGTGATGGCACTTGTCCTTGCTGTATTCGTATCAGGATGCACAGAGGACACTGCTGATCAGGAAGAAGAACAGGCAGATGCTATTACTGAACTTACTTTTGGTTATCAGCCAAGTACACATCAGATAGCATACATGACTGCCAGAGAAAAAGGCTGGTGGCTTGAAGACCTTGAGCCTTATGGCATAGAATCCATTGATGACAATCTTTTCCCAACAGGTGCACCTGAAATGCAGTCCATGCTTGCAGGTGAGATAGACGTAGCATATGTTGGTGCAGCTCCTGTTATAGCTGCTCTTGCAAATGGTCTTGATGCAAAGATCGTAGCTGCTGTACAGATACAGGGTTCAGATCTTGTACTCAGAACCGATCTTCCTTATGAGAGTCCGGAAGACCTCAGAGGACTTACAATAGCAACATTCCCTGCAGGAACTATCCAGGACACCCTCATCAGGGACTGGTTGCAGGAAAACGGAATTGACCCGGAAACAGAAGTAGACATAAAAGGAATGGGTCCTGGAGATGCAATGACAGCTATCTCTGCAGGCCAGGTAGATGCGGTATTCCTTCCTCATCCGGCACCAGTAATGATCGAGAGTGAAGGTACTGGCAGGTCAGTGGTATCATCAGGTGAAATGCTTCAGGATCATGCATGCTGTGTTGTTGCTGTAAGTGGTGATCTCATAAGGAATCATCCTGACGTTGTCCAGCAGATAGTTGAAACTCATGTGCATGCAACAGAGTACAATTCTGAGAATCTTGGTGAAGCAGCACAGATATTTGCTGATGATCAGGACTGGGACGTTGAACTGGTAAATCAGTCACTCAATGACTGGGATGGTTCATGGGTAGCTGATCCGAATCTGATAGTCAACTCAACAGTTGATTACGCACAGGTTCAGTATGAACTTGGATATATCAGCACACCTCTCACACAGGAAGATATATTTGATCTGAGCTTCTATGATGCTCTGGATCAATAATCTTTTTTTTCTTTTTTGATACTAACTTAAATAATAAGTACACATTTCTATGTTTGTCCGGAGTCTTATAGTCTCCGATCAACCGGAGGATCCATGACAAAAAACAACATCCATGTCCTGAAAGATAAAAGCGTGGAAATCATATCCATATGCTCTGCGATCGTTCTCTGGCAAATAATAGCAGTTTATGTTGTAGGTAACAAGTTCTATCTGCCAAGTTTCACGGATGTGATCGGTGCATTAGCTGAAATTATGTCAAGAGATTCAAACCTGGTTATAATGGGTCTTAACATGCAGCTTCCGATGTTACTGGTTGATTTCTTCTATAGTATGATGCACTTTAGCATAGGCCTGATAGCTGCTCTTGTCATAGGGATTCCAATAGGTATGATCATGGGTTGGTTCCGCACGATAGATCGTATTGTTGATCCTATTGTAGAAATGGTACGTCCAATTCCTCCGCTTGCATGGATACCCTTTGCAATTATCTGGATAGGTCTGAATCCCTTCGCTGCAGGCTTTCTCATATTCATCGGTGCAGTTTTCCCGATCATGATCAACACTTTTACAGGTTTTAAGAGTGTATCCAGAGTATATGTAGAAGCAGCAAAAGTATTAGGTTGTAACAATAATCATGAACTCATACGCTATGTGGCTTTCCCGTCAGCTCTTCCTTCCATTGCTGCAGGCATAAGAATAGCAATGGGCGTAGGCTGGATGTGCCTTGTTGCTGCTGAAATGTTTGGAGTAAGCAGGAACGGTCTCGGTTATCAGATGTGGCATTTCTATGATCTTCACAGAATGGAATTTGTGCTTTTGTATATGCTTATTCTTGGTTTCCTCGGACTTTTCATTGACCGGCTGCTGAGGTACTATATTGATGGCAAGCTCCTTAAATGGCGAAAAGGTGTGGTGATCTGAATGGGTAGTGTAAAAGTAAGGAATGTATCCCGGAATTTCACAAAGGATGAAGATACTTCAACTCTGGCACTTGATAATGTTAGTCTTGAGGTTGAAGACAAGGATTTTGTTTGCTTTGTAGGTCCATCAGGATGTGGAAAGACCACCTTGCTAAGGATAATATCCGGCCTTGATAAACCGGACAGTGGTGAAGTTTATCTTGATGGTACAAGAATAGATTCTCCCGGCCCTGACAGAGGCATGGTTTTTCAGGAATACTCACTTTTCCCCTGGAAAACAGTTATTGACAACATTATATTTGGCCCACAGATGAGTGGGAAAAAAAAGAAAGATGCTATTGTTGAAAGTGAAAAATACCTTGAACTGGTTGGCCTTCAGCAATTCCGGGACAGCTATCCATACGAACTTTCAGGCGGTATGAAGCAGAGAGTTGCTATTGCAAGGGCACTTGCCAATGAGCCTGCAGTACTTCTAATGGATGAACCCTTTGGTGCACTTGATGCCCAGACACGTAATATACTCCAGCAGGAGTTACTGGACATATGGCAAAAAAAGAGCATTACCGTTCTTTTTGTTACGCACAGCGTGGACGAAGCTGTTTTCCTTGCAGATAAAATAGTGCTGATGAGTGCACGTCCGGGTAAAGTAAAGGAAGTAATAGATGTGAACCTTCCACGACCAAGGGACAGGACAAGCCCCGAAGCCAATAGGCTCCGAGATCGGATTCTAAAATCTCTTCTCAAGGAACAGGGTCATTGAGAATTTGTTCATTCAGAGCGCACAATTACTTTTGTTCCTGACTCAATCTCTTTAATGCTGACCTTTCCTACCAGTTCCATTGTTTTACTGGCTTTTGCAAATCCAATATCAGACCCCGGGCGTACAAACATCTGTTCTCCTGCAATGGCAGATCCATTTATTTTTACCGAATCGAATATTTTGAGGTCCCCGGCTACTTCTATACTTCCGTTTATCTCTGATCTTGCACCCACAATAGCTTCATCTGCTTTGACATCTCCTTTTACAAAAGTACCTTTTCCAAGTTTCAGTATTCCTTTTACATTGATACCTTTCCAGAAATTGGAACCTGATCCGACTATAAGGTTTCCATCTACATTGATGTCCTTCTCAAAATAGCTGTTTTTGCGGGTAATATAAGTGTTTGATTCCTCATGGTATTTTATTGGATTTTCACTCATCTAAGGTCACCATTGTACTTCAATAGTTTTTTCTGATTATAAATCCTACTCTGAATAATAGCTTATTGTCGTATTTTGTTCACAGATTGACATACAAATATATGAATGACAAGTTTCTTTATTTTATTATAATTTATATACTTAGAATATTAGGTGCCAACTATTATATATTATATATTCAATATAATTACTTATATTTGAGATATGTTGATGCAGTTTTCACAGCTTTCCTGACGTATCCAAAGGTGTACAGATGGTCATAAACAAAAACACACATGATTTTGAGAATGACAATAGTGCTCATTCAACAGACATAGGGGAATCCCTGTCGTTGCCAGTGAGTGAAATCTCTTTTTCAGATATCGCACATTCTCAGACATTTTATGACCTGCTTGATCAGCTTGTGCTTATTGTCGATGAAAATGACTCTATTATTATGGCCAACAAAAAAGCACAGGATTATCTGGGTTTTGATCATAGTACAGAAAGTGGTAAATTCACAGAAAAATATGTTCCTGAAGACGAAAAAGAATATGCTACATCCTTTTTATCTTCATTTTTCCAGGAAAATAAAGATGAACTGGCACTTTCATTTTCTACTGAGTTTTTAATAAAAGGTTCAGATGATACAATAACAACTTTTCTTGTTAATGTAAGTCTCCTAAAAGATGCTGATTCTCCTGAAAAAGCACTTCTACTTTCCTTTATAGATATCCAGGAAAAAAATGATGTGCAAAATGAAATGCTAAAAGATATTGAAAAATTGTTCATTCATCTTGATTCAATTCCTTATGCACTTGTTTTTTCTGATCATACCGGTAAAATTACTTTCTGGAACCGCAACGCAACCCGACTTTTTGGTTATAAGGAAGATGAGATTGTTGGTCAAAATATAACCCGTATAATGCCAAAAAGATATCGTAAGGCACATGAAGGCTGGGAGGAACTAATATCTATTGGAAAGTCTCCTGTTGTTGGCAAGATCATAGAAGTTGCCGGTCTGCGCAAGGATGATACTGAATTCCCTATAGAACTTGCAATCACTACTACCCGCTATAAGGGTGATATTTTCCATGGAGCTATCATCAACGATATTTCTCAGAGGAAAATGAAAGAGAGGCTCACAAGCATTGCAAAGAATAAATACCGTATGATGTTCGAAAAATCACCTCTTGGTATTTTCCACTTTGATGAGAATGGCACAATAACGCAATGCAATGAGATATTGGTCCGGATTTTAGGAGTCCCTGAGGAACAGGTGATCTCAAAGATAATAGGTTTCAATATTATTGATTCTTTCAGTGAGGACAATGAGATCAAAAAAGCTATAAAGCAGGTTCTTGCAGGAATTCCTGCAAGATATGAAGATGACTTCTATTCTCCATTTTCAGATAAGGTTATACCTATAAAGGCAGAGTTCAGTCCGGTGGTGTCCGATGAAGGCAAATTTATGGGTGGAGTCTGTGTGGTCGAGGATTTCACAGAAAGAAAAGCCGCAGAAGAAGCCCTTAATAAATATGCTGAGGACCTTGCCAGAGCAAATGAGGAATTAACATCTCTTGATCGCATGAAAGACGAGTTCATTTCTAACCTCAGGCATGAATTAAAGACACCATTGATCCCTATCAAAGGTTATAGTGAACTTATGTATGAAGGTTCGCTTGGTGAATTGAACCAGAAACAGAAAGATGCAGTTGAAAAGATGATGCTGAGCTCTGAAAGGCTGAAGAGGCTCATTGATTCTCTTCTCTATGTAAGCATTACTGAAGGTGGCAATGTGGAGTACACATTTGTACCTTTAAGAATATGTGAAGTTATTGATTCTGCACTTCATGATCGTTCTCCTGAGATCTCAAGCAAAGCTCACACAGTAGAAAAGTCCATTCCCTGTGATATTCCATTGATAGATGGTGATCTGGATTACCTTGAAGAGGTTTTTGTCAATTTGATCGATAATTCCATAAAATTCATGAATGACGGTGGAAAGATAAAAATATCTGCTGTGCTACAGGAAAATACTAAAATCCACATAAAGATATCCGACGAGGGAATAGGTATTTCCGAAGAAAATCTTCCTCACATCTTCAACAGGTTCTATCAGGTTGATGGCTCTTCAACACGTAAATACGGCGGAAATGGCCTTGGTCTGTATATATGTAAAAAGATAATAGAGGCTCACAATGGTGAGATATGGGCTGAGAGTGATGGAAGTAAAGGCGCCACCATTCACATTCTCCTTCCGGTTAAGTGATCATTGAACTCATATATTCGTGAAGTGTGATAAGCGACAGAGATGTTGTGTTAATATCACCATTCTCTTTTCCCCAGGAGCCGTTATCATTCAGATTTTCCAGTAACCATCTTACAGGTTCTTTTACCTCACTTTTATATCCTGCAATCATCAGTGACTGAATAACAATATTGGTGGTTGCCGGTGTTTTCCATGAACCGTTTTTTTGCTTTTTTGATATTATCCATCTGGCCTTCTCTTCAACAAACTCATTGTAAATATCTACTTTTTCAATTTTTTGCTGTTTGATAAGTGCTTTGATTATAAGAGCAGTTGTTCCGGGATGTTCCCATTTTTCCCCGTAATTCTCAACAAGCCATTTGCATCCACCGGGATTAAAGGATCCAATGTCTGCAAGTGCTGCAAGGGCATATGTGCTGTCATAGACATCCTCATTCCATGAACCATTTTTCTGCTTTGACAGTATCCACTCTCCGGTTTCATTTAAAACAGTACCTGCTTGTGCAAGAACAGAAGTTACGCGTGAAGTATCTCTCAGGTCATCATCCCATGAATCTCCCTTGCGTAAATTCAGAAGTTTCTCCATGTAGCCGTTTTCCTCTTTCCAGAGATAACTTGCCTGAACTACACGTGCAAGGTCTTTCACTTTTGTTATCTTTTGTGAATAAAGCCAGTTGAAAGACGCTTCACTTTTGAAAATCATGATTGTTCAGACGGTCTGTGGATTTATCTATCTTTCTACCTGTATTCCACCCTGTATCTGTGACGTTCTCCGTATTCTCTTACCTTTCCGGGACTCCAGTTATTTACATGGCCATAGTAGCCCGTGACTCTGAATATATTGTCAGTGATCTTTCTCTGACAATGCGGGCATATTTCCTGTATTCCTCTGGAAATATTTCCTTTATTATATGTAAATTTATTCAGGAAGAATAAATCTTCCTGACAATTCATTTCTTGAAATTCTCAACAGAATCTACAATGGAAGCGAATTCCTTGCCCCAGAGCATTTCTTCGTTGATATCGGTGTGGACTTTTCCGCTGTCCTCGATCTCTGCTATCTTTGGGTCCATTGGAAGTTCACCAAGAATTGGTATGTTGAAATCTGTGGATGCTTTTTCAACTCCACCTTTGCCGAAAATATCTATTTTTTCATCACAGTGTGGACAGATAATTCCTGCCATGTTCTCTACGATGCCGATCACAGGTACTTTCAGGATCTCTGCGAATTTGATGGATTTCCTGACACTCACAAGAGCAACATCCTGTGGTGTTGTTACAACAACTGCACCTTCCATTTTTTCGATGAGCTGTGCAATGCTAAGTGGCTCATCACCGGTCCCGGGTGGCAGGTCAACGATCAGGTATTCAAGGTCGCCCCAGGAGACATCTTCAAGGAATTGTTTGATGGCTGCCATCTTTGCAGGACCTCTCCATATGACAGGTGCATCCTTGTCTTCAAGAAGGAGTGCCACAGACATGACTACAAGGTTTTCGGTGACGCTGATAGGCACGATGCCATTTTCATCAACACCAGGTCTTATGTCTTCGATACCAAACATCTTTGGGATGCTTGGTCCGTGTATATCTGCATCAAGAAGCCCAACCTTGTGTCCACGTTCAGCAAGCTTTGCAGCCAGGTTTGCGGCAACGGTACTTTTTCCTACTCCACCTTTACCACTCATGACCATTATTTTCTTTTTAATGGCTCTCATGTTCCTGATAAGCTTTGGTTCCTCCGGCTTCTTTAAAAGGTCTTCTGTAGTCTGGATATTTTGTGTCATATGATCTCCTTTAGAATGTTGGTGTGGCGATTACGGACAATAAATAATGTTAAGGCAACTATTCCGTGTCCAGCGGATTTTTGCCGGTAATTTCAATAGCTTTGCCCTCTATGAGTGCCTGAGCCACTTTTTTTCTTGCGTTCTGAAGATCCTGCCAGAATGCCCTCCTTGAAATGCCCATGCTGATAGCTGCTTCTTCCTGCTGCAATCCTTCAAGATCAGCAAGACGCAGGGCTTCAAGTTCTTCAATGGCAAGGGTCACGGTTTCAAGTTCCTTTAGTGGCACTCCACGTGGTTTAAAATATAATACGTCCGGGGAGCACTCTATTCTTCTGGGTGCTTTGGGTCTTCCTCTGCAAGTCATTGTTATGAACTCAATAAATGATGTTTTATTTATATGTAATCCAATAGCTTTATATATTTATTCTCTTTTGTGCGATATTCAATCTAAAGTCTATCATCCCACAAAATATGCCAGAATGCTGATCACTCCCAGAACAATACAGAATTTTGAGAAATCTATCTTTCTGGCTGCTTTTATGAAGAGATCAATTGTAAGTATACCTGAAAGGAATGCGCAGAAAAGTGCCAGTATTGAATTCACATTAATTTTCAAAAGCCCCATGGCTCCCATTCCAACATCTGCTGCCATAACTGCCGGAATGCTCATGAGGAAGCTGAGCTTCAAAGCCTGCTCAGGTTCTATGTTTCTCAAAAGTAAAGTGGATACAGTAATTCCTGATCTGCTGACTCCCGGCAGGGCTGCAAATCCCTGTGTAGTACCAACAATCAGTGAATCCTTGATCCCGGCTTTTTCCCGGTGGATCGTATTCTTTGAGGCAGACATTTGAAGTAGTCCTGTAAATATGAGCAATCCTCCGATAACTGCAGTTGCAAGTCTGCCGGAAAAATCATTCATTTCGGTGGCAAAGAGAATTAATGGCAGTCCAATTATTCCGGTTATTAAAGTTGCTACGAGTAAGAATGTGATCAGGCTATCTTTTTTCTCCTGCATATCTCTGTTTTTTACGTATTGAGGGATATCTGTGATTATTTCTCTGATATCCTTTCTGAAAAATACTACTGCTGAAAGTAATGTTCCTGTATGCAACCATATGGCTATGGGAAGAGCATCTTTAAGGGGCTTATCAAAAAAATTAAGCATGACTAGTGTAGTCATACCTTCGCTGCTGATAGGTAACCACTCAGCTAATCCCTGTACTATACCAAGTACGATTGCCTCAAAAACTGTTAACATCCTGTGCCATTTTAGCTTTATTTGTATATATAAAAGGTGGTTCTATCCTGGTTATTGTTACTATTATTGTGATGTCGGTTATCACTCTATTGTGAGTAAATATATAAACAAAACCCAAAATCTATTTATACTTTATCTCTTATGTGTGTATTAATCATTTATTTGTCTTCAGGAGTACATCAATGAAAATATGTGTTACATCAAAAGGTTCTGACCTGGATGCCCCGACGGTTCCTCATTTCGGCAGATGCAAATTCTTCCTGATAGTGGATCCGGATACTATGGAATTCGAAGCTATAGGGAATAATCAGGGTTCAGCGTCAGGAGGTGCAGGTGTCCAGGCAGCCCAGCAGGTTATCGGTAAAGGAATAAATGTACTGGTAACAGGTAGTGTAGGTCCGAATGCATTCACATTGCTGGAATCCGAAGGCATTGAGATGAATATATTCTCCGGCGGTTCTGTGAAAGAGGCAATTGATGCTTTTAACTCAGGGTCACTGGAGAGTATAGATGCACCAAATTCTGCCGGTAAATCAAGAAGATGAGCTGGCTTGAAATTCTAATTACAATATCAGTATATCAAATTATCACAAAAGAGGTGTGAATTATGAAATTATGTATACCTTCAATGGGACAGAACGGAATGGAAGATACTGTAGGCCAGCATTTTGGAAAAGTACCTTTCTACACATTATATGACACCGAAACAAAGGAAACTTCTGTAATATCAAATACAAGCGAACACAATGGTGGCACAGGACTTCCACCTGAGATCATGGCAAAGGAAAATGTTGATGTAATGCTCTGTGGTGGTCTTGGAAGAAAAGCAGTCCAGATGTTCGAGCAGTACGACATCGATGTATTCATCGGTGCAACAGGTAGCATTCAGGATGCTGTTGCTGCATGGGAAAACTCCAGTCTTTCAAAGGCAACTCAGAATAACTCATGTGCAGGCCATGGTCATGACCACGGCCCCGATGGTCACTGCCACTAAAATTGATATGGGTGCATGATACATGAAAATAGCTATCGCAAGTGGCAAAGGTGGTACCGGGAAGACCACGGTGGCTGTGAACTTTGCCCTTGCGATTGGCAACGTTCAGCTTTTTGATTGCGATGTGGAAGAGCCCAATTGTAATCTTTTCCTTGGTCTTGATCTTGAAAAACAGGAGGATGTCAGTATTTCTGTTCCTAAGATCGATGCTGAAAAATGTAGCCTTTGCGGAAAATGCGCAGAATTCTGCCGCTACAATGCAATAGCAAATCTCCCTCAACGTATCATGCTTTTTCCTAAACTCTGCCACGGCTGTGGTGGCTGTCAAATAGTCTGTCCTGAAAATGCGATCACAGAAGAACTCAGGTCAATCGGGAAAATTGAAAAAGGTGAAGATTCTAATTCCGGGATAAGTTTCTTTCAGGGAACACTTGAAATAGGTGAGCCAATGGCAACTCCTGTAATCAGGCAGTTACAGGCACACATAGATGGAACTACGGTTGCAGTCATCGACTCTCCTCCGGGGACAGCATGTCCCGTCATAGCAACCGTTGGGGATATGGATTACTGTGTGCTTGTAACCGAACCCACTCCATTTGGGCTCAATGATCTCATCCTTGCAGTAGACGTTTTAAGGCAACTTGGAGTTCCATTTGGAGTCATAATTAACAGGCATGGTTCAGGAGATGATCGTGTAGAGGAATATTGTCATAAAGAAAATATTCCGTTACTGATGAAAATTCCATATAAAAGGGAAATAGCAGTTCTCTATTCAGAAGGCATTCCTTTTGTTGAGCATATGCCGGAATGGAAAGAAAAATTCAGGAAATTGTATCATGAGATCTGTTCCATTTCATCAGAAAACACATTACAACAATCCTGTACAAAGGTGAGCAGTTAATGGTAAAAAAGTTGACTGTTATAAGTGGAAAAGGTGGCACCGGAAAGACTACTTTTACTTCGTCTTTTGTTGCTCTTGCAGAAAATGCTGTTATCGCTGACTGTGATGTTGATGCTGCTGACATGCATTTGATATTGCAACCTGAAATATCCGAAACATACGATTTCTATGGTCTTGATGTTGCCAGCATTGATAGAGAATTATGTACTGGTTGTGGAACTTGTATCTCTTCCTGTAAGTTCGCTGCAATAGGCCCTGAACTTGTAGTTGATACTTACAAGTGTGAAGGATGCGGGGTTTGTGAGTATATCTGTCCCATGGATGCAGTCAGCATGCTTGCAAAGAAGGCCGGTGAATATTATTGTTCAAATACAAGATTTGGTCCGCTTGTTCATGCTAAGCTCGGAGTTGGTGAAGAAGCAAGTGGCAAACTTGTCTCGGACGTTCGCCACCGTGCATCTGAGCTCGCAGAACAAAATAGCAAAGATATGATACTCATAGATGGCCCACCGGGAACCGGATGTGCTGTCATAGCTGCAATCACGGGTACTGATATGGTACTTGTGGTAACAGAACCAACAAAATCGGGCATTCATGATCTTGAAAGAGTTGTACAGGTAGCCAAACATTTCCGAATACCCGTTGCAGTCTGTATCAACAAGTGTGATATCAACGAGCAGATCTCTGAATCTATCAATGATTATTGTGAAGATAATGGCATTCCTGTTCTGGGAATGCTCCCTTATGATGATGTAGTTATTGAAGCCATGGTTGCAGGAAAGACTGTTGTTGAGTATTCTGACGGTAAAATCTCAGAAGATATCAGGTCTGTCTGGGATGAAATTATGAATGTTCTCTTTCGCCAGGAGAAAAAAGACCTTGTCAAATTGGTACAGTGAAACCACTGAACAATATGAACGAATGGTAAAAATCTAATTCTAAAAAGAAAGGTATCCGGGAGCAAAAATGCTCTCCGGCAAAATTCATTCTATTTATTCTTTAGTTCTTCTGAGAAGGAATGCCATACCAAGCATTGAAACAAGTGTCATTGCTTCAAATCCTGGAAGACCTGAGCTTTCCTCAGCAGTCTCATCTTCTGCTTCTTCAGATTCCATTGTTGACTCCTCAGTGGCATCGCTTTCAACAACATTCTCCGTTTCTGCTTCTGTACTTACTGCTTCTTCCTGAACTACTATGGCAAACGGTGAGAATCCCGGAGTTGATGCGGTGAAGTAAACATACTCTTCATCCTCGTCCGTAACTTCTGTATCAAGTTCATCCCACTGAGATGTATATCTCATCAATCTGACATTAGCAGTATCAATACCATTCTCATTAAGCCATGATTTCTCAACTGCAAAAGAGATCTCAGATTCAGATATTGTGTCAGAGTTTGCCCATCCGGTCTTTCCGACCCATATGTTCATCTGCCTGTAGATCTTTCCTTCAGGCTCTGTGTTTGCAAAACTGGATTTGTCATGCAATACTTCAATGGTCACATCAGTATATCCTGCATTGACCTGTGGCATGAATGAAACTCCCTTTATAGGATTTTCTGCTTCAGGGAAATCATATTCAGTTTTTACATCCTTTTGCACATAGACTTTTTTCACATCTTTAAAGGCGATGTTCTCGTACTCTTCACCGGAGGCACCACCGCCACCTCCTCCGCCACTGCTACTACTACTTGAGCTTGTTGTGTCTGTGCTGGAAGAAGGTCCGGTAACTGAAGAGCTTGTTGTTACACTCCCTCCCGGCACTGTTGAAGTGACGGTAAGTGTAAAGCTATTAGTTGATGAAGGGCTGTCAGCAGTAATTGTCCATGAACCTGAACTTGATGCTGCAGGTGCTATGGTTCCCAGGGTCACGGGATCAGTTCCGCTGCTTAGACTCCATCCACCTGGCAATGTCAGGTCTACTTTTACATTTGTAGCGTCTGCAGCACCTGTAGAAGCACTGTTAGATACTACATAGCTTAGTATAACATCATCTCCTGCACTGACGGACGATACGTCCGTGCTGGAATCAACTGTCAATACCGGTCTGTCCTTTACGGTAATGGCTGATGATGCGGTTTTTGCTGTACTGCTGCCATCATCACCTGAAGCTGATATTGTAAAAGGCGAAGAACTTGTTCCAGTTGATTCGGCCGTAATGGTCCATGTTACTGATTTGGTACCGTCACTTGTGAACTGTACCTGCTGGGTTGGACTTGGTATGGTGAATTGATCAGAGTTGTCAGTGAGGGTCACATCCACTGTCAGGGTACCGGATACACTCGCAGCAGTAACAGTTGATGTTACAGTAATACTCTCATCTTTCACAACGCTTGTATCGTAGTTGATACTTCCAATGCTAAGGGAAGCTTCAGCAGATGCAGTCGGGATGGTCCCGACTGCTATTAGCATAGCCATTAAAAATACAGCTAGCTTTTTCATTAGAATTCACCTCCCATATCGCCTTCATCACCCATGCCTCCACCACTTGCGGGGCCTTCATCTTCATACATATCCATCATTTCCTCATCAACTCTGAAGAAATTCATCTTCAGGGCTTCTGATCCTCCTGTTTCTTTTTCGATTGTAACAACAGCTGTGAACTCACCAAAGTCATAGTTTATTCCGTCCATGTCATCCGGCAGTATCTCAAGTACACCTTCTCCGTCGACAAGAGTTGTATTGATCATTTCAGAACTCATGTCCCATGAGATCGGGAGGTTGTCAGCAGGTCCTTCATCGAAGTATCCTCCAAACATCATTTTCAGTGACTGCAATTCGGCAGTACCGTTTATCGGTGTACCGTCAAATTCCCTTGCTGTGAGGTATATTGTGATGCTTTCGTTGGAATCGAAGTCATATACCGGTGCAAAGGATTTGAGTGTCGCAGTGTTATCACCTTCGTTAATATTGAGGGTTGGGAATGCAAGTGGCCAGTTTTCCATATTTCCTGAACCAATATCCCATGCCTCACCTTCCGACATGTTCATGGTCACAATGGATTCTTCAAAGAAGTCTGGTATAGAGTCACCATATCCACTCTCATTTGTGTACAGGTCATAGATTGAACTCGTGTCCATATAGTTCTCCCAGTCACGCAATGTCGTAAGATCTGCATCGTCGTCATATATTGCCTGGGTGGGTATATTGACTCCATTAAAGAGATTGTCTATGAGCAATATATGATAGCGGTCATCAGAAGTGATCTCACCTACTCCCTCTGGCAGTTCATCCTCATCGAAGTCGTTACCTGCAGTTGCAAGGTCCAGTTCGACATCTTGATCACTGAATTTACCTGCATAGAAAACCGGTTCGTCAGCAGTCCATTCCGGTATTGGATACACCTGTGTGGCGCTTCCGTTAAGCAGTATGAACCTGCCTCCCCATTTGGCTACAGATGCTACATAGTAATTGTTGAATTCACTGATGTTCTCGCCAATGCGATATACATTCGCATCACCGGAATCGCTTGCATTGACCACAAGCACACGATCCTTTGTCGGAATATATGATTGAGGCATAAGGTCATACATGGTACCGGATTCATCTTCATAACCGAAGATGTAGTAGTCCTGGCTGTTGAAGTTCACCTGTGTGGCAGCTCCGGAGTAGGATGTCATTTCACCGTTGGATGTATTGTCATCCATCAAAGTTCCGGCAGCTTCCATTGAAGTAATTATCAACGGATACCTGAGGGTGAGTTCCACGCTGTCATTATTGATCGAGCTGACATTGAAATCATATCCTCCCATCCAGTATGTTTCACCGGGAGAGAATGTCTGAGTTTCAGGTCCGGAACCTCCGTCGTTTCCTGGTATTGTCCACGGCCATCCCTGATATGACATGGCTATGGTTGCTGATGTTCCTTCCGAGCACTCTGTCAGAGTAAAGTTCCACAGGTTTCCGTAGAATTGATTACTGTCACTCAGGTTCAGGATTATCGTGTCACCTGTGTTGTTAACCTGGATCACAGAGTAGTCCAGTGCAAGGTTTGAACGGCTTGAGTTGATTGTCGCATTGGTACCGATTGCTCCTGGTTCAAGGGTGGATCCTTCGTCAGTGGAATAGTTGAATGAACCTGTGGTGCTGTTGTAATACCACTCATTGAAAGGCCAGTTCATATTGTAGAGATCCTGGGATCCCCAATTATAAGCTGCAATACCTCTCTTGAATTCCACTTCGTCTCCATATGCAAGGAGCATATTATTTCCTGGCATACCATCGCCGGAATCATCGTCACTCAATTTTATGAGGTCTATCTGGCCCGGTGTTCCAAGTGATCCTGAAACAACGAAGTTACGCAGCTCAAAGCGAGTGAGTTCCCAGAACATCTCCTCATTTGCAACTGCATACTCATCTCCGATGGTGACATTATAATGTATCATCCATGAGCCTGTTGGTATGCTCTGTTCGGATGTATTGATCTCAATGAGTGCCAGTCCGCTTGATGTGGTAGTTGTATTGACGTTATTGAGGTTGTACACCAGCTTACTTTCGTCTATAAGGTAATCCACTTTCACTTCCTTGTTTGTAAGAGGTTCACCTGAAGGTGTTGTTACAAGGAATGGTACCTTTATCACAGAACCATTCTGGAATGTTCCGATATGCATTCCGTTCCAGCCTTCTTCATATGTGTTGAACTCCAGGTTATATGCAGAGGACTGATACTTGTTACTGAGCAGGTATATCGGATCTCCTCCGAACTGTATCGGTTCTCCGGCACTTGCGTCTATATAACCTGCGGAGAAGTTGTATGAATTACTGATAAGTACCTTATCGTACTTTCCGGCAGTAGTTGAATCTGCCATGAGTATGATGTAATTATCATCATAGTATTCTCCGTCTCCGTCAAGGTCTATGTTCCTCCATTCTTCGTCATGGAAATTGCTCATGAGGAATTTCCCTGACTTGCTCATTGCCATAATGCTATCATTCAGCAGAAGTCCGTTCTTAAGGGTATTCTGCCCTTCAAGTTCGATGGTTCCGTCTGCTTTGATATTGGTGATGGTCCATGTCCTTCCTGTGTAGTCCGTGAAAGAAGAACCTGCGGATACGTTGAACACCTGTGTGCTTGTGTCGTTGGAAAGGTTACCTACTGGTGGTTGTCCACTGTTTTCATATTCAATGTATACGGTATCATGGATTGTATCTATTGCAACCATTGTGTAATATGGTACGAAAGTATGGTTCCATGAATCATCGCCCATGATCTCATAACTACTTGTAACAGGTGACATATCATCACCGCCGATTACTCTTCCGCTTATCTTTCCGGCACTGATGTTGCCAATACTTGCCAGCTGGCTCTGTTTTGTGAGTATGTCAGATGTGGCATTGATGGAAGTCGCATTGGTGTAGAACTGTGCGGCATTGATACTGATCTCCATTGGATTTGTCACAGTGACACTTGCCAGTTCAAGCTGGAACCAGAAGTCAGTGTAAACTTCGCTGCCTTCATCATCGGTGACCTTCAGTGTCATCATGTAGGCACCCTGTGACCATCCGCTGGTATTGACAGATAAGTTGATCTCATTTGGATTTCCTCCAGCTTCTGTAGTAGTGATGCCGCCCATCTGGCTCTTTGTCTTGTAACTTGTCATCCACATGCCTTCCTGCATCACTTTCTCCACAGTTACGTTTGTGATGTTATGAGGCGTGCTTCCCCACATCTGGTCATCGGATGCTTTTACCGTGACATTGATGAAACCGTTTATCGGGAAATCATATTCCCAGTTTGAATCCACCCATGAGACAAAGGCTGTTGTGTGCACCCATGCTCTTCCGACTTCTGTGGAATTGCCGTCAGTTGCCTCGAATACGAATTCAAAGTTACCACCTCTGGAAAGTCCCGGATATTCGTAATATCCTGTTCCGTTGATAGTTCCGATCTCGATATCCGTGTCATTGTACATTGTCGGAGGTGTCATCATGTCCCAGTCACCCATTGAAATGATCTTTGTTAGGGTCACATTAACTTCCTTTGAATCAAAACTGCTGTCAAAGGCGTTCAATGTGAAGTTTATGGGTTGATCAATTCCGACTTCCCACGATGTTGAATACGGATAGAATATGAAGTTACTGACCTCGAACCATCCGTTACCGTAGTCTGTCACTCCATCTTGGGTGGTCATTTTTATTCTGACGTTGTAGAATCCTGACTTAAGGCTGTTCTCAGGGGAAATTTCCAGTGTAGCTTTACCGTTGGTATTTGTAGTAACTGAACTTGTGGCATCTGTCACAGGGATGGTTTCTCCTGTCATTCCGTACTTCACGCTTTCAACTTCAATGGATGCAGTTGATACATTGTTTCCACTGATATCTTCCACATGTACTGCAAGTTCGATTGTGTCATCCGATCCGAATACCTTAAACATGTTCGAATCTTCATCAAACACCGGTTTTGCTTTGATATTATAGAGTTTCTCATCGAACCAGGCATCGCCCATGACCATCTTTGGAGATCCGTCTACTGTTGCATTGACCCAGAATTTAACGTAGTGGAATCCAAGGTAGGAATCTGTAACATTGAATTTGAGAACTTTCTTGTCACCAACAAAAGGAACGTTCACAGTATCGAGTACCGGATCCTCCATGTATTCCGTAACTACTTCAGAAGCACTGTCACTCCATACTTCTACAAGTCCTGCCTCATGTATGTCAGCTGCAGGTATCTCGGATCCTGTTGAAGGATCGAATGCAGTTATCATAATTCTTGCAGTGGAATTAGGAGCTACTGTAGGACTGAACCATCCGTTCTTATTGACAGGTTCTCCATGCACGAAAAGATCCTGTACTGTGATACTCCTTCATCAGGAGTGCATAGTTGTATTTCTTTTCATATCCCATTGTGCTGCTTCTTTTTGATGCCATTGCCCTTCCGCAAAGAGATCCTGCTCCGTGCGCCGGGTATATTTCGCAGAATTCAGGCAGATTCAGTAATTTTTCATGGAGTGTGTCATATAATTTTGAAGCAAGCTCTTCGGCTCTTCCGGGGAAGAGGTCCGGTCTTCCCACATCTCCTACAAACATTGTGTCGCCACAGAAAACTGCAACCGGTTCTTTTCCTCTTGTTATGTCTGTAACTATGTAGGATATGTGTTCAGGTGTATGGCCCGGAGTTTCTATAATGTTGAGTTTTATGTCCTCGATCTCAATGGAATCTCCTTCTGAAAGAGGAACATGTTCAAAATCACAATTCGCTTTTTCAGGTGCGTATATAGGTGCACCTGTTCGTTTTGCAAGGTCCATGTGTCCGGAAATAAAATCTGCATGAAGGTGTGTTTCAAGGATATGTGTGATCTTAATTCCCATGTCTCTTGTAATATCAAGATATATGTCAATATCTCTTCTTGGATCAATTATGGCACAGGTTTTGTCGCCCGCAAGTATGTATGAACTATGTGCTATTTTTTCAGTGAATATCTGTTGTATTAGCATTTCTAACCCCACTATTTATTCGGTATTTTAGTTTTAGTATTTTATGCTGTATCCGGTTTTATCTCTCTATTTGTTCTTTTGTCTATATATCATTTGTTTGGTATATATGCAAAAATATGGTCTATTTTTGACTAAAATTCAAAAAGCATATATATCCCTTCTATATTATGGAGTAGCATGCAGGAAATTACAGGTTTGGAGCTCTCTCCCAAAAAAGTGGAATATCTAAAGTTCCTTCTTAAGAAAGGCGACCTGGTAAAGACTACGGATATATCCACGGAATTAAATGTTGATCCTTCAACTTCTACAAAGACGATTAATGATCTTTCAGAATCAGGTTATGTGGATCACATTCCGTATCGTGGTGTGCGTCTTACTGAAATTGGTCGGGAATTTGCAGAATTCTTTGTTAACCGTCATAACATCCTGAGTCTGATGTTGAGTCATTATGGCCTTTCTTCCGATGATGCCTGTATTGAAGTATCACGCTTTGAAGCATTTGTTTCAAAGGATGCTATTGATACTATATGTGGTGCAATGGGTCACCCGACTGTAAGTGTTTGTGGGAAGATTAAACATTCTTCGTGTAATTTACATTGATTTTTTTTATTATGGTATTGTGTTGATGTAAGTCGAATTATCTGGTAATAATTTGGAATATATGCAAATAATTTGGTTATAATACAAAAATAACGGTAAATCTATATCATTAAGTGGTGTGTTGCTATGAATAAAATAAGAACGCTATTAATTACTTTTCTTTTAATGGGTGTCGTTCTGACAGCCGGCTGCGTAGATGAACAAAGCTCCTCTGAAACTGTATCCGATACTGATGCTATTATTGTAGGTGTTAGTATTGTTCCACAACAGGAATTCGTTGAAAAAATTGCAGGCGACAATGTTGAAGTCGTTGTAATGGTCCCTCCGGGTGCCTCTCCTCACTCTTATGAACCAACACCAAGCCAACTTACAGCTCTTAGCAAAGCAAAAATGTATGCAATGGTTGGTTCCGGGATCACAGTTGAAGATACTATGATGAATAAACTTACAGACTTAAATTCTAATATGCTCATTGTCGATTGTTCTGAAGGTATCATTCTCCATGAAATGGAAGCTCATGATCACGAAGATGAATCTCATGACGCAGAAGATGAACACATGAATGAGTCTGCCTTTATTAATTCTTCAGAAGGACATGATCATGAAGCTGAAGATGAAGAGCATGAACATGAAGCTGAAGATGAAGAGCATGACCACACAAGTCTTGACCCACACATCTGGACCTCACCGGATAACGTGGAAGTCATGGTTGAGAATATCTATGAAGGACTGGTGGAGATTGATCCCGAAAATCAGGAAACCTATCTTGCCAATAAGAATGCATATCTTGCAGAACTAGCTGAACTTGATGATCAGATCCAAACTACACTTGAAGGCAAAGAGGGAAGCAGCTTCATGGTCTATCATCCTGCATGGGGCTATTTCGCCAACCACTATGGTTTGAATCAGGTCGCTGTCGAGATCGAAGGTAAGGAACCAAGTGTAAAGGACATGCAGGCTGTAATTGATCTGGCAAATGAGAAAGGTATTAAAGTTATTTTCGTGCAGTCAGGTTTTAGTACTGTCAGCGCAGAAGCTATAGCAAGTGAGATTGACGGAGAAGTTGTAGAAATAGATCCTTTGGCAAAGGATTATATAGACAATCTTGCAAAGGTAGCAGAAGCGTTTGAAAAAGGACTGGCTTAAATGGAAAATGTGATTGATGTTAAGGATGTATGGGTAAGTTATGATGGTGTCAGGGTTCTTGAGTCAGTGAACCTGACTGTTAAGGATAAAGATTTCCTGGCTATTATAGGTCCCAATGGTGGAGGCAAAAGCACTCTTCTAAAGGTCATCCTTGGATTGATCAAACCTGATAAAGGTTCTGTAACTTTATTGGGTGGCAGACCCACAAAAACAAGAAAAGATGTGGGTTATGTCCCCCAATATCATTCTTCTAATCTTGATTTTCCCGTAACTGTATGGGATGTTGTCCTGATGGGCCGTCTGAGTCACAAAGGTCCTCTCCAGCGATATAATGATGAAGATCGCAATGCAGCCCTTGAAGCTCTTAAAACTGTAGGTATGCTTGATTTTAAAGACAGGCAGATAGGTGAGCTTTCAGGAGGGCAGAAACAGAGGGTTTTCATTGCCCGTTCCCTTGTTACGAAACCGAAACTGTTAATACTGGATGAACCGTCCACTGGTATAGATTCCAGAATGCAGAAGGAGTTCTATGAGCTTCTCAATAAGCTAAAATCTGAGATTGCTATTGTAATGGTTACTCATGATATCAGTGCAGTCTCGGTCTATGTTGATAAAATAGGCTGTCTGAACAGGAAGTTCCATTATCACGATGACAAAGAAATTAGTCCGCATGATCTGGAAGTATCATATCAGTGCCCGGTTGAATTAATTGCACATGGTGTGCCACACAGGGTATTGAAAGAGCACTGAGGTTAAAACTATGCTTGAAGTACTCCAGTATGATTTCATGAGGAATGCAATTCTAGCTGCTATCCTTGCAAGTATTGCTTGTGGTATAATAGGTGTCTATGTTGTAGTTAAAAAAATAGTTTTCATCAGTGGTGGTATTACTCACGCATCATTTGGTGGCATTGGTCTTGGTTACTATCTTGGAATCAATCCGCTATTTGGACTTATTCCTTTCAGTCTTTTCTCTGCAATAATAATGGGTCTTGTCAGCAAACGTGCAAAAGTAGCTGAAGACACTGCAATAGGTATATTATGGTCACTGGGAATGGCCCTTGGTATTATTCTTATTTACTGGACTCCCGGCTATGCTCCAGATCTTATGACCTATCTTTTTGGTAATATCCTGACAGTTCCGATGTCTGATATATATCTGATGCTGGGACTGGATCTTGTAATTATACTTGTTGTCTATGCCTATTACAAGCATTTCATGGCACTTTGTTTTGATGAGGAATTCACCACAGTATCCGGATTATCAGCAGAAAAGCTTTATTTGCTTTTACTTTGTCTTATCGCACTTACCATAGTACTTCTGATCAAGGTAGTCGGAATCATCCTTATCATTGCACTTCTTACCATGCCTGCATCTCTTAGCAGGCATTACACCAACAATCTTGGAAAAATGATGTATCTTGCAATTATATTTGGTATTTTTTTCAGTCTGGCTGGCCTGTTCCTGTCATACTTCTTTGATGCACCTTCAGGTGCCACAATAATTCTGTCAATGTCAACAGTTTATATACTTCATTTCCTGTATGACGGCCTTAAACCAAAAATAGCATCATGATCATTTCAAAATAATGATTCAACAATCATTCAATCATCTTTTTTATTTTTTCAAGAACAAGAATAGCATCCTCTCTTTTTATATCACATTCATTCTCTTTGCAGAATTGAAGGAGGCTTTCAGCCTTCTTTCCTGATATTATTCCTTCCTTTTCTGCTGTTCTTGAAATTCCAAAATAGCTTCTTTCCGTGTAATGTGTGTTTTTGGCAAGTTGGGTTATAAGCCTGCACTCATCGTCGTCTATTATGCCCGCATCCCGGCTAGCTTTCAACGTTTCCCTGATATTGACCATGGGACTGGAAACAGGTTCGAAAGTATCGGGGTTTGTGGCAACAGCAACCTCATCATCATCCTCGATAACTTCGTCCCTGTACCATTCATATATTGTTCCGACACCTTCCATTCCATGAATATCAAGTTCTGATGCCCTCAGAGCTCCCATACTACAGCCGCCAACAACAGTAACTCCCTGCTTCATCACTTTTATTATCTCTTTGTGGGCTGCAGCTGCTCTGCTGAAAAAGATGCCATCTATGATGCCTATTATTTTGTATCCTTTACTGGCAGCTTTTTCAATATCTCCTCTGGATATTGGTGGCCAGTATGTTGCATCAAGGATCTGTGCTGAATCTTCATGACTGATGCTTGTGCCGGCAAATACAAGGATCTCTGATTTTGTATTCATCTTCTACGTCCTTTTCTCCAGGGTCTTTCCTGTGGAGTCATTTTCTTTCTGGGACCGGACTTTGCCCTTTTACCGACTCTTTCCCTGTCAAGCGTGTACATTTCAAAACCCGGGATTATCACTCTTACAACCGGAACAGCCACGTTTTCACGAGAAAGATCCACTACAACAGCTGAATCTGTAACTTTTTTGAGCTGCCCGGCAATCACATCAATGCTTTCTGCAGGTGTGGTCTTTGACAGGTCCTTCAGGTCTTTCATGGATATTTGTTCTCCATCTTCGTACCAGTATTTATTCATACGCTTGATCCTGTCATATCCTATTTCCCTGACAAATTTCTCACGTTCGGTGTCTTCTCTGGCACCATGTATCTGTACGACCCTTGACTGTGCAGCTTCTGTGAGAGCTCTTCTTACTGCAATTTCAGGTTTAAGATGTGCGCCTGCTCCCATTACAAGAAGTGCAGCATCTTTGAGCCTTACATCGTCTGTTACCGCAACAACCGTTGTGATCTCTGTGTCATGGTTGAGTGCCCAGAGTTTAACAGCAACTTCGTTATCTGTGAATTTGCGAAGGATTTCATAATTTTCCCCGTCTTCTTCTGTAAGGATGATTTCCTTTCCGGGATTTCTGCCAAATTCTGCAGTACTGAGTGCATCTCTTTCAATCACTTCCAGGAGACCATGAAAAATCGCTTCCTCTATGGTATTTCCGGCGGCAAGTCCGTTTGTGTTACTCCTGAAGAGTTTCAGTGTTCTTCCTGGTTCGTCGTAAGGGTGGTATACTGAGTTTGCCGGTACAAATGTTTCTTCATTTTTCAGAAGATCCCATGCATGTATCCATTCGATAAGGGCCTGTGGGTCATAGTTTTCCGCAATAAGCAGGGAAGGTGGATTTATTGCGTTTCCATTTCCGGAAAGATTGTCATAACTATCAATTGTGTGAATTGATGAGATGTTTTCCTTTACGTTCTCATTCAGTCCCTGTCTTTCAGCAAGACAACGTTCAAAACCTTCCATCATGGCTGAAATTCTTGCCTGCGTTTCAGTGCTTCCTTTTCCGGAGTATACTGAGATAGCACCCTCTGCAGCACTTGGTCTTATAGTTGAGAATACGGGTATGCCAAGTCTGTCAAGATCAGTGATACTTGCTATCCTGGTAACACCTATGCTTTTGAGCTTATCTTTTGTTCTTTCAAGTGTGTTATTTTCATCAAGGACTCGTTGCGTACCCTCTATAAAGCTTAGTGATCTATCAATGTTTATCTCTGGCATGATTAGCGAGAGTCTCTGCATATATTATATCTTTTACGACAAGTGAGCTTTCTAAGTAATAATTATATATTACAGGGTGAGTCTTTTATAAGGGGTTATAATATGAAAATCAAAACAATCATGCTTTTAGTCCTGATATCGGCTATTGGTATCTCTGGTTGTGCAGACTATAATGGTAGCGAAGAAGATGCAATGGCAGATGATGAACTGGATGCTCAGGTGTCGGAACCTGATGCTGCAGCTATTTTTTCGAAAATAACTGATGTTGATGGCTACAAAGAATGGAGTATCTGGCCAGGTAATGAATCGTTGGAAGAGGGTACAGGAGTTCATGGTGAATACGTAACTGTATATGTTTCTGACAATGCAATATCTTCGGCTGAATCCGGCGGTGAGATGCTGCCCTATGAAACGATGGTTGTAAAAGAAGGTTTCAATGCAGATGAGGAACTAACGGGAATCTATCTGATGTATAAAATAGAGGATTACGATCCTGGGAACAATGACTGGTTCTGGGCAGCTTATTCTCCCGATGGAAGTGTCAACGCCGAAGGCAGGGTTGATGGTTGTATCAATTGTCATTATGATGTAAACGCTGCTGACTATGTCTTTTATAATGCTTGATTCTTTCTTACTTTTTTTATCTATATATGCCGGTATGTTTTTATAGTATTATGGCTAATAGATATGTTTAACTCGTGGGTGTATAATTAATATTGTTCAGAAGATATAATACTCTTTATATCATCGTACAATCTTCAATACGCTTGCGGATAAATTAACGAAGAGAGACAGGAGGTAAAATTATGAGAGACACAAAGAAAAAAAGATATGTGGATATTTCTAAAGACTGCCATGATGTAGTTGGAGGGATATCAACCGATAAACTCAACGCCGAAGAAATGGAGCTATATCGCTTCATGGTAGGCGGTGTGCAGGCCAAGTAGCCTGCAAAACTATTTTTATTTTCTCTGCATAGGGCTTGCTATGTATGATGTTCTCAGTGTAAGGGAAGATTTTCCCGTTTTGAAAGAAGTTATTTATCTTGATAATGCAGCCACTACCCAGACACCAGTCCAGGCTGTTTCTGCGATGCAGGATTACTTTTTCAAGTACGCAGCAAATCATGGGCGTGGTGCTCACAGACTTGCAAGAGAAACAACCAATCACTATGAAGACGCAAGGGAATCAGTAGCTTCATTTCTTAATATTGATGCTGATAAAACTATATTCACAAAGAATGCAACGGAAAGTGTCAATATTATTTCACGTGGTTTCCCATGGAAAAAAGGGGACCATGCAATAGTAACACTTGTAGAACACCATTCAAACCTGTTACCATGGATGCGGCTGAAGGATATTGGTGTTGAGGTAACTGTTATTGATGTTGGCCAAACAGGTGTTGTAGATCCGGAACAGATCAGAAGATCAATTAAGGAAAATACCCGGCTTATAGCCGTAAATCATGTTTCAAATGTATTCGGCTCGATACAGGATATTGATAAGATTAGTAAGATCGCAAAGAAAGTCGGTGTTAAAATACTGATAGACGGCTCACAGTCAGCCGGAAACCTGTCAATAGATATGAAATCACTTGATCCTGATTTCTTTGTCTGCCCGGGGCACAAGGGTTTGCTTGGTCCTCAGGGAACAGGTGTTCTGTATATTAAAGAACCGGATGAGATCGACCCATTGTTCCTTGGTGGCGGAATGGTAGGTTCTGTTACAAAGGACACTTTTAAAATGGAATCAAGCCCTGCAAAGTTTGAGGCAGGCACTCCTAATATTCCCGGTGCGATAGGTCTTGGGCGTGCAGTAGAATATGTTGCGGAATTAGGTGTTGCTTCTATCCAGAAACATGAATTTAAACTTGCAAGGGAGGCAGCCTCACGTCTAAATGATATAGAGGGTGTAGATGTATATGGTCCTGAAAAGCGTGCCGGAGTTGTTCCATTCAATGTTACTGGTATGAATGCCCATGATGTTGCAATGATACTTGACCAGACACGCGGTATTTGTGTAAGGAGCGGTTATCATTGTGCAATGCCAGGTATTGATAATCTTGGTGTTAATGGTACTGTGAGGGCATCATTTGGATTATATAATACGGAAGATGAGCTTGAATCTCTTGTGAAAACAGTTTCAGACATAACAGCTCTTGTATGATGCAATTCCATTGTTGTGTCTGGTCGATCTTTGGGACAAAAGCAAAAAGTTATTATGCGCAAATAATTATATTAGTCTTGCAAATTAGTATTCTAAAAAACATACGGATTATCATATTGTGAAAAAAGGCAACTAACAATGGTTATCAGTAATGAGGACTAAATATCTGCAAAGAGAGGAGTTCAATTGAGCGAAGATATGCTTCTGTGGGATGAGACAATTTTCAGCAACGGCGAGATACTGGAATTTGACTACCTGCCGGAGTATTTTGCACACAGGGATTCCCAGATGCAGGCTCTTCGATTCAGTCTAAAACCTGCCTTAAGGGGCATGCGCCCGGTTAACTGCCTTGTAAAAGGTCCGCCGGGAACAGGGAAGACAACTGCTGTAATGAAGGTCTTCAATGAAGTGAAGGAATTTACCGATAGTGTTGCTTTTGTAAAGGTTAATTGCCAGATGGATTCAACAAGGTTTGCAGTTGTATCCAGAATTTATGAAGAACTTGTGCATATCACACCCCCCTCATCCGGCATCTCATTCAGGAGACTTTTTGAGAAGGTAATAAAGTATCTTCTTGACTCGAACAAGACGCTTGTGGTAGCCCTTGATGATATCAATTACCTTTTCCCCGAAGGCCATGCGGATGAGGTTATGTACTCACTTTTGCGGGCTCATGAACAGTATCCTGGGGCAAGGATATCGGTAATCGCTATTATCAGTGATGTGGGTATTCCTTACAGTTTCGACCCACGTGTAGGCTCGGTATTTTTGCCAGAAGAGATTGCTTTTCCACGATATGAAATATCAGAGATTGCTGATATTATTTCCAACCGTGTGAAACATGCCTTTTTCAAGGATGTTGTTTCTGATGAAGCACTGGACAAGGTTGTTACTCATGTGGACAGGACAGGAGATTTAAGGATTGGTATTGATCTTTTGAAGCGTTCCGGTCTTAATGCAGAGAGGAGGGCAAGTCGTACAGTTTCTATTGAAGATGTTGATAAAGCATATGAAGCTTCAAGGCTCCTGCATTTGTGTCGCAATATCAAGTCGCTTTCTGATCATGAGAAAACACTGTTAGGTCTGGTAGCAAAGGACAGCAGTCTTCCGACTGGTGAGCTTTACAAGACATTCCATGAAGTTACGGGACTTGGATATACCCGCTTCTATGAGATTATTGAGAAAATGCATGTATCAAGACTGATTGATGCTGATTTCTCAGGAAAGGGTATGCGTGGAAGAACCAGGTATGTAGCACCTGCCTATGATTCCGAAGATATACTCAAATGTCTTGAGTGATTTTTTATATATGTATATATATATAGATATTTAATATTTTTTAAAAAAGAACAGTTTTGCGCAGAATTCAAATGAACCTGCGCAAATGAGTCATTTAATTGTTTGTTGTTCAGGATATTTACATATCCATGCCTGGCATACCTGGCATTCCTCCAGGTGGCATGCCTGGAACCATGTCCTCTGCTGAAGGTCCTGCTGGTCCCTGCTTGGATGCAATGATATCATCAATCCTGAGGATCATGACTGCGGATTCTGCTGCTGCGTTGATTGCCTGGGTCTTTACCCTGAGTGGCTCTACTACGCCAGCTTCCCACATGTCGATTACCTGTCCTTCGTAGACGTTGAGACCTGCTGTCTTCACGCCCTTCTCGTGGTGTGCACGGAGCTCCATGAGCATGTCTATTGGGTCAAGACCTGCGTTCTCTGCAAGGGTTCTTGGAACTACTTCAAGAGCCTCTGAGAATGCCTTGACTGCGAGCTGCTCCCTGCCGCTGAGTGTTGCTGCGTATTCCTGGAGTCTGAGTGCAACCTCTACTTCAGGTGATCCACCGCCAGCTACGAGCTTCTCATCTTCGATTGCTACGCCGACTACTCTGAGTGAGTCATTGAGTGCTCTCTCGATGTTGTCTATGACGTGCTCTGTTCCGCCACGGAGAAGGATTGAAACTGCCTTTGGATTGTCACAGCCTGTTACGAAGGTCATTGGGTCGCCGCCAATCTTCTTCTCTTCTACAAGGTCTGCTTTACCCATGTCAGCGTCTGTGATCTCGTCAACGTTTGTGATGAGTTTTGCACCAGTTGCTCTTGCGAGTTTCTGCATATCACTCTTCTTTACACGCCTGATTGCGAAGACACCTGCCTTTGCAAGGTAGTGCTGTGCCATGTCATCGATACCTTTCTGGCAGAATACGACATTTGCGCCACTTTTTGTTACCTTGTCGACAAGTTCCTTGATCATCTTTTCTTCCTGATCAAGGAATGACTGAAGCATTTCAGGGGATGTGATTGAGATCTCAGCATCGACTTCTGTATCTTTAAGTTCGATTGCTGTGTTGATAAGAGCGATCTTTGCGTTCTCGATCTTCTTTGGCATGTTGGTGTGGACACGCTCTTTGTCGATGATCATTCCCTTGATAAGCTCTGTATCCTCAATACGTGCACCGACCTTTTTCTCTACCTTGATGTTTTCCATGTCGACATTGTTGTCTTCGTCAGCAATGCTGATGATTGCGTCAACAGTAACATTTGCAAGGACTTCCTTTGTTGCTTCTGCACCCTTTCCGGTCATTGCTGTTCCGGAAATGTTGATGAGTACATCCCTGTTCTCTCTGGTGACTGACTTTGCGAGTGTCTTAATGATCTCGCCTGCCTTCTCTGAAGCCATTCTGTAACCGGATGCGATAATTGTTGGGTGTACGTCCTGCTCGATAAGCTCTTCTGCTTTCTTGAGGAGTTCACCGGCAATTACAGCAGCTGTTGTTGTTCCATCTCCAACTTCATCGTCCTGGGTCTTGGAAACTTCAACGATCATCTTTGCTGCCGGATGCTCGATGTCCATCTCTTTAAGGATGGTTGCACCATCGTTTGTGATAACAACATCTCCGAGACTGTCTACAAGCATCTTGTCCATACCTTTTGGACCAAGTGTTGTTCTGACAGCTTCAGCGACTGCCTTAGCAGCCATGATGTTGTTGCTCTGTGCTTCTCTGCCTCTGGTTCTCTGGCTTCCTTCTCTTAATATGAAAATAGGCTGTCCAGCCATCTGTCCAGCCATTTGTCCTGCCATAATTGTCTATCCTCCTATGTTATGAAATTAGAATGACATTTACTTTCAAGTCGTTTTTTAATGTTTGTAGTTCTATATAAACGTATCGGGCCTTTTATGTCCCGAAGGAAGAAAAAACAAGTTAACAAAAAACTAAAAAACAAGTCAATAGGTCGTGAATGTATAAAAAAAGTATTGAAGGTAAAGTGAATTTAATCACTTTACAATTGATTTTGGTGACCTGTTAAGGAACCTTCTCTTAGCACCGGATGATGTGTATCTCTGTGCAGGTCCTGGGTGAGCTTTTCCTTCCCTGCACTTTGGTACCTTGATTGTCCTTCCTTTACGTCCTTTTACTTTTGCCCATTCAATGCTTCCTGTCTTACCCATGATATAATCCTCTTGAATAATATTATTGAAATTTGTTGTAATTATTATGTAAATAATGTAACTTCCGATTTCTTAAGTCACATCAAGTTTAACCTAGATATATAAATCTAGTCATTGAGTTTACCTTTAGACGTAATGCTTATTATTAAAGCTTGCGGGAAATCAGACCAAAATTACTTTTAGACAGCAGGGATTATGGCGTGATAATAAAGGAGTTGATCACGGTTACATCAGCAATGGAGAAACAGCTTGAGACAGTAATTGAAGAGCTTAAAGGTGTGCAGGAGTATCCCATGGACAAACTTGTGTCCATCATACAGGAAGTTGGTTTTGAATGTGATCTCTGTGCACGCTGCTGCACCCGTGAGTTCAACGACCACGTGTTCCTGCTCACAGATGACACTAAAAGAGTGAAGGAACTAAATCCTGATTACCTGGAGCCTGCTCCATACTATGAGCTGTGCGATCAGCATGGGAACTTTTACGTATCCGGTTACGCCCTTAAAGCAAAAGAAGATGGTTCCTGCATCTTTCTGGACAACAAAAGGTGCACAATATATGATAAGCGGCCGACCATTTGCAGACTTTATCCTTACATGCTACATCGTGAACCCGATGAAGATGGCAACGTAGACTGGAGACAGATAAGCGGCCTGAACCAGCACGGCCACTATCACGTGAATATCAATGATGATGAGGCTACTGCGATCGCCGGACTTATCAAGTCCTATGAAACTGCATATCTTAAGCAGTTAATTGCTTTTTACAGAAAGGCACAGGAACATTTCAGTAAGAACAAACTCAAACATGTAAAGGGTGTTTATGACAGGGAAATGCGCAAATTCAATAAAGGCGGGGAAATTACTGTATTTGTCCTTTCCAATGGTGAATTTACAGAGCACAGGGTCCTAAAATGAAAGATGGAAAGCTCGATCTCCCGTTAATCTGTCTGGTCGCATTTTTCGCAATGTCAGCCGGAGCCCTGCTCGGACCTGTACTGCCTTTCATGGTTGAACCCCTGAACACTTCCCGTGAAGCTGTTGGCCTGATACTTGGAATGTACACTTTCTCCACAGCTCTTTCCATGATAGGTGTGAGTTTTATAACTGATCGGGTGGGACGCAAGAAAATACTGGTCCCATGCCTGCTAATAAATGGAATCGCAGGTGTGGCATGTTACTTCTCAACAGACATGACAACACTTCTGGCTTTACGTTTTATACAGGGAATAGGTATCGCAGGAATGCTGCCAATAGCCATGACAATGATAGGTGAGCTTTACACTGGTCTTGACAGAGTAAACGCAATGGGTATAATGAGTATGACAACTGGCTTTGGTGCGGTATCTGCACCACTTATAGGTGGTATCCTCGCATCCTTTGCATGGAATGTGCCCTTCCTTTTCTATGGTCTAAGTGTTCCACTTGCGATTATTGTGGCATTTGTGCTTCCTGAGACAAATCCTCATGAGAACAGGTCCAAAAACAGGAATTCAATAATAAAGGCAATTGCAGAATTCAGGGTATTGTACACAATAATCCTCAGTTTTTCAATCTTCTTTCTGCTTTATACTATTGTAATATATGTGCCGTTCATACTCAAGGACAATTACGGCTTCACAGCCAGCCAGGCAGGACTTGCACTTGGAATTGAAGGAATAGCAATGGCAACGGTCTCTTCCCGTGCCCGAGTGCTGGCAGCAAAGTTCGGAAAACAAAAAATGCTCATGGCAGGATTTGCCACCACAGGACTCTCCATTGGTGGTCTCATTTTTGCCGGCTCACTTTACCATGTACTGGCTTTGTTACTGATTTTCGGTGCAGGTTTTGGAATGGTACAACCCCAGCTAAACACACTGGCAACCCAGGTGGCACCACCGGGAATGATGGGAAGTATTGTCTCGGTTTTCAATATTATGAAATATGCAGGACAGACCGCAGCTCCGCTGGTACTTGCAGTTGTTTTATTGAACAGTAATATGCATATGGTGTTTGCAACATCCTGCACATTCGCATTTCTGGTTTCCCTTTCAGCTTATTTTTTCAAGGATATTTACAGAAGTCTGGATTGACTGAAATGATACTTATTCCCATGTCCCGGTAGCCTTACCTGTCAATGCAAGTTTTCCCATCACTTTTTTGTAGCGCTTGCTAACAGGTGATGTTCTCACATCAGCAAAAGGAGTTCCCGGCAATGGTGTGAGATAGTGCGAATGCACATTTCCGCCTTTTTTGCATATCCACTGGATAAGTTCGAGGCTCATGTCCTGTTCTTCTTCTGTTTCATCAGGGAACCCAACCATGAAATCCACCACAGGTGTAATTCCATGATCAAAACAGAGTTCGAGACTTTGTACAACATCATCTACTGTGTGCCCTCTTAATATCTCTCGTAGGATTCTGTCACTTCCTGACTGGGCCCCAAGGCTCACTTTTGTGTTGGCACAGTACTTTGTGATTAGTTCCAGTGACCCATCTGTAACAAATTCCGGTCTTACCTCTGACGGAAAAGTCCCGAAGAAAATATTTCTATCTCCTGTATTTTTAAGTGCTGACAGGAGTCTTTCCACCCTGTCAAAACGTGGATGAATTCCATCACTTCCATAGGCCATTGAATTTGAAGACGTAAATCTCAGATCTCGATAGTATTTTGCATATTTCACAATGGAATCTATACTTCTGTGCCGCATTTTATTTCCAAAAAGACGTGGAGTCTGGCAGTATCTGCACCTGAAAGGGCATCCTCTGCTGATCTCAAGCGGTGCCATAACAATATTTGGGTCAAAACATGGATACTTGTCAAGGTCAATAGTTTCTCTTTTTTCAGTAATGATGGTTTTCCCAGCATCATCCTTGTAAGCTATTCCTTTAACGCCGGATACGTCTTTTCCTGCTTTAATGGTGTCTATAAGTTCAGGTAAAGTTTCCTCGCCCTCGCCTATAACCACGTAATCAAAATGGTCAAGAGTTTCTTCCGGTGCACCTGAAGGGTGAGGACCGCCTGCTATGTATATGGATTCAGTGTCTGCTTTTTTTACTTCGCTAAAAATAGAATCCTTCTGTCTGGTGGCGAAGCTGTATATCATTACTCCATCTTGAGGTTTCTTTACCTTCAAAGCCCCAGGCACAAGAGGTGCCAGTGCAGCAAGGCTGTAGGTGTTCTTCTTATTCCAGCGAAAGCAGACATCCATGAATTAATCTCTTTACTTGTTGATCTCGACAAAGGCTTCAGTGCTGTTTACAAAAACCATGTCCCCATTTTTCAGCACTTTGTATGGGTCCTTCTCAAGTCTGTCAACAAGTGGTATTTCAGATATTATAGCTCCAACAGCTACGATTGGCTCCGATTCAAGGTTAATCATTGCAGCAGGTGCAACACCATTCTTGAAAAGCTGATAGATAACATAAGAACCAACAGTAGAACCTTTTCCATGTGGGAATACAAGGACCTTTCCGGCAATTGACTGCCCGTAAAGTTCGTGCTGGGGTTCAACAATCTCTCCGGTCTCAGGGTCAACATTTCCAAGGAATGAGATTGCATCGTTTGTCAGAAGTACTTCTCCTTCTGCAACACCTCTGGAAATTGTCCTGCAATTAATTTTCATCGAGAACACCTGCCTCTTTGATACAGTCCTCAATGCTTGCATACTTTGCTGCTACCTTACACATACTTGGAACATAGGCAAGTGCCTTTCCTGAGTTCACGGTTATTGAAGCATACTTGTTCGTGGCAGGTGAAACTACCATACATGTGTCACATACTACTTTTGCACCACTTTTCTCAATTCTCAGTACGAGGTCGGGATTCTTTTCTGCAACTTCTCTTGCAGTGCATACCCACATCTCTTTTTGCAATTTTTTCCCTTCGACAAGTTCTGCTATTTCTTCCAGTTCTTCAGGCGAGCAGTGTGGACATCCCACGGTTATGATCTCGCTGGATAGTATGTCCTTATTAGTTTCATAGACCTCATCAATCTGTGTTCTCTCCACAGGAATGACCTCATCAGGTCTTGTAAATTTGTTCCTGACCGCCTCAGGTGTCACGCCTTCTATATGATAGAGTGCTACCGCACCGGATGCTGCAAGTGCTGCACCGAGGGATTTCATCTCGTTCTTTGAAGGCTCGTTCTTCATGTAGAATATTGGAACTCTGCTTCCTATCTCTTTGCCGACAACGTAGCCAAGTGCACCGAAGTCAGAGCCTGACAGTTCGCAATCAACATCTACGGCTATTACAGGTTCTCTCATCTCATCAAGGTGATATCCATAGTTTGCAGTCTTACCCACAAGTGCAGCGGAGAGTGCTGAAGGACCACCTTCACGATTTGTCCTTGCACCGATGACGGAGTTGGCATATGAAACTGCTGAGGATTCACTCCATGCTACATGGTCATCCATCTTAACATCGAAACCTTCAAGATAGTAAGGTGTGCAGGTACATTTTGTTCTGATTCCCAGTTTTGCGTAAGCTTCGATTATTTCCTGCTGCTTCTTTGCGAAATCCGGTTCTATTCCCATTTCCTCCCATCTGACTATGTCCATGCCGGCAGGGTTGAGTACGGAAGGGATCTTGACTTTTCCTTCAAGGTCGGATATCCACTCAAGGCCTGCATCTCCGATTGTCTTATAAGATACTCCGGCTATCTGAGCGCTCTTTACGGGAATAAGTTTGTCAGCACCGTAGATGTCTCCAAGTGCTACAAGAATTTCTATGGCTTTCTGGAGACTTTCTCCGTATTCACCGTTAAGTGTTTTTTCTTCTTCAGGTGTAAGATACATTTTTTCACCGTTGTGTTCAACTCTTACTCAGGCATCTTTGCACGTTCGAAGTTCTGAGCTTCTTTCAGAACCTTGGTTGCATCAATACCCATCTTGGTCGTGGTTCCGTCAGATGCACCACGTGGGTCAAGTGAACTTCCTCTCACATTTGGTATTATCATAACGTCCATGTCACCCTTCACTCTGGTGGCAATGGCAAATTCAACATCATGCAGGTCAAAGATGTCGATATCGTCATCAACTACAACCACATGCTTCAGGCTTGTATGAGCTGCAAAGGCTGCCATAATGGCGTTCTTTCCGTCACCTTCTGTCTGTTTCTCTATCTGCACCACTGCATGCAGGTAACAGCATCCGCCTTCTGTGAGCACCACATTCTTGACGGTTGTGACTTCACTTACAGCATTGAATATCCTTGGTTCGTATGGAACTCCCATCATGAGCAAGTGTTCAGGACCTGCCGGGAGGATTCCGTGGTAGATCGGGTCTTTGCGGTGCAGTATTCTTGTGATGTGTATGACGGGTTCCTGTCTCACAAGGTCGTAGGTTCCTGTGATGTCCACGAATGGTCCTTCATCTACTCTTTCAACCGGGTCGATGTAACCTTCAAGTACAATTTCTGCATGAGGAACTTTGATTCCGTTTGAGCATTCGAAGAGTTCTACGGGTCTGCCACGAAGTGCAGCAGCGTAGTTGAATTCCTTGCCAGCCGGTACACGTGTGGTTGATGCGAATGTAACTGTTGGGTCTGCACCAAGAACGATTGCTACAGGTAATTTTTCTCCTTTATCGGATGCTTTCTTGTGCATGACGTAGCTGTGCCTTGGAGCTACAAGACGTGCTGCAAGTCTTGTTTTATCCACTGCAAGAAGTCTGTGGATAGCTGCATTCATGACACCATCGTATTCTGTTACAACAACTCCGGCTGTAAGATATGGTCCTGCATCCTTTTCGAAGTGTGTCATTATGGGGAGTTTTGTGAGGTCCACATCATCCTCGATGACTTCCATTGTTGGTGAGTTTTCTACAATAACTACCTCACCGTCTGGTGATACTTCTGAGAGTCTCTTGATGATCTTGTCTTTGTCCACACCAAACATCGTTGCAAGTTCATCCCTTGAGCCAAGCACGTTCATAATGGCTTTGTTGCCGTCAATATCATGGAACAGCACCGGTCCGGGTGTCTTCTTTGCAATACGCGGTGCTTCGAACACCTTTGAAACAGGCTCTGTGATTTCAACAAGTTTCCCGTTCTTCCTGAGCTGGTCGATAAATTCCCTCATGGTATCATCCGTGTAAAAGTTGTAATATATTAGTGTAATCTCATTTTTGGGCTAGAATATGAGCCAATTATATTTGAATGCATATACTAAAAGAGAATTGTGTGGGTGGAAGTTCTTCCTTAATCTGGCAAGACGGAGATTAAGAGAATTATGGGAAATATCATTAATCCCATCAATAACAGGTTTTTTACCACAGCATCTGAAAAAGAAATTATCGAGTGACTCTCCTTATTAGGCAATCATTTCTTCATTTACGATTTCCACATTGAAAATCCTTAAATAAATTCATATTCTAATTTGAGTGTATGAAATACAAATTTTCTGCAACAATCCACAAAGAGGATGACTGGTATGTATCCTGGTGCCCTGAACTGGATGTGGCAAGCCAGGGGAAAACAGTGGAAGAAGCCCTTGAAAATTTAAGGGAAGCTGTGGAGTTATACTTAGAAGATGAAGATGTTTCGATACCACAGGAAACTACCTTTCTGACCACCACTTTTGAGGTATCTTATGACAAAGCTTCCCATCCTGTCAGCACGTGAAATCATCAAGGCTTTGGAAAGAGCAGGTTTTCAGTTTGTGTCCCAAAAGGGAAGTCACATTAAAATGAAGAAAAAAGAGGATTGCAGTACTTCTGTTGTCATTATCCCAAATCATGACGAAATAGCAACGGGCACTCTTAAATCTATTATCAGGCAGTCTAAGTTAACACCTGAAGAGTTCATATCTCTGTTCCGATAGGGTTTCAGACGATTTCATTTTTTACTTATGTTATTTTGCATTCTTGCTGTTGTGCGCTTCTCCTAATTATTAAAAATTCTTCTTTTCTAAGCAAGAATGCCAATCTTATTCTTCAATATGGTAGCTACAACTGTTTTTTAGGATAGATGTGCCTTCTCAGCACCAAGCATGATAATATCCCTTATCCTTCCCAACCTCGACAGGAACTCCAAATAACTCCGTCAGTTTCTCGGCAGTAAGAATATCCTCAATATCTCCGTCTGCAAATATCCTTCCATCCTTCAGAAGAACCGCACGGTTGATTTCAGGAACAATATCCTCAAGGTCGTGGGTTACAAGGATTATGCTCTTTCCGGCAGCTGCGATCTTGCTCACAGTTTCCCTGAACACATGCTTGCTTTTCAGGTCAAGGCTGTTCGTCGGTTCGTCCAGAACAAGTATCATGGGGTCGTGGACAAGTGCCCTTCCGATGAGAACTCTTCTTGCTTCACCGGTTGAAAGGTGGGATATGTTCTTACCGGCAAGATGTCTTATCTCAAGGAAATCAATGATATCTGCTGTCCTTTGCAGCATGTAAGGTTCGATCTTCATGTTAGGATAGATGCCAATGCTGCTGAAAAAACCTGAAAGGACTACTTCAACTACTGAGATGTCCCTCATGTAATCCAGTTGAAGATCGCCTGATACAATTCCCATGAGTTTTTTCAGGTCAGAGATGACCCATCTGTCCTTTTCCATAATCCTGAAAACCATTCCTTCCGTGTCTGCAATTGGGCGGTAGTCCCCGATAATAGTTTTGATGATAGATGACTTGCCGGAGCCATTGGGTCCGATGAGTGCGATATTTTCACCTTTCTTAATGTTGAAACATAAAGAATCAAGGATAAGTCTGTCATTTTTCCTGACAACAATATTCTTCATCTCAACAAGAGATTCAGGTATATATTCGCTATTTATCTCTGTGTTTTTTTGTGTATCTGTCATCTACTGGTCACATGTTTCCTTTCTGCTTGGTGACGTCCGGTTATTTGTCCAGAGGTAATAATTCTTTTGCAGTATTGGATGAATGTACGTCTGAAACGTTTTTGCTATTTGATTTCATAGAAAAAACAAAAGACAATCTTTATATATTTATTACTTTATACGTTTATTATTATCATCTATGGTTGTAATTCTATGTTACAGAAGTGGTTTCAATTCAATAGATGGCAAGGAGGTTTCCTATGGATGATGAAATCATCGGAATAGTTCCGAATTTGAAGAAAAGTAAGATGCTGGGTATGTCCTATGACATGTTCACTTTGATCGCAACGCCTGATACTACCGTCATAGCAAAGGTTACACGTGAAATGCTGAATCAGGTTATAAAAGATTCCCGTGCACAGGCCAAAGCTGAAGGTAAAGGCTTCTTTGGTCAGTGGGGTGCTCAGATATCCGGTGCGAACAAATATGCAGAAAGATATGCAGGCATGAGTGCACAGACTGCGCTGTCAGAGGATAAAGCAAATTTTGCAATTCCTAACTCAACTATAAGTTCTGTCAAGGTCAAGAAAAAGACCAGATCGGATGACGATGGTATAACTCAAACAACCTGGGAGATTATCATCAAGGCGGATTCAGGGAAACTGAAGTACAAAACCGATTTTGATCCAAAGGGGCATTTGCAAGCTATATACGGCAACAGGGTAAATTGATCAGTACATGGAATCTTGTTCTTTGTTAAGTACAGGATACTTTCAGGTATGTGGTACAAGGCCAGAACATGTGATTAATTCATGTTCGGGTTAATTTTTATTTTTATCATTTAATATATATATATATGTTTATAAATTTTTGATGCATAACAACAAATAATTGAATTCTTTTTAAATAAAGTGTTGGTGGTAAATTGAGAATATATGTTGTTCTGATTATGTTACTTATCCTGCTCTGCCCTCTTGTTTCTGCCGGACAGAATGCCAGGATAGAAATGCCAGATAATGTGGTGTCAGGTGAAATATTTCAGGTAAAACTGGTCATTGATGATCCTATGTTACGGGAACTTACACATAGGATCAGTGTGGGTACTCATGGAAATATCAATTTAAAAAGAACTGGTGAAACTTCCAGACCAAACGAATTTGAATATTCAGGTGAGGATGAGATAGTTTTTGATGCTGTGATGTTTTCAGGTTTCAGGGAAGGAGATGAGCAAGCAGCCGTATCATTCCGGTTTTACGGTGATGTTGAAGAAATGAAAAGCAAATATCCGGACTGGGGCATGTATATGGGTACAGTCGGAACTGTCTCAAAGGAAGTTCATGCTTCACCTGTAAGCTTTTATGCGGATCTTCCGGACCTTCCCGATGGAGAATTCAAGACTGAATACTGGGATAAAGTAACTTATACTCCCAGTTTCGGTTATGTGAGGGCGTCTGATGTGAATTCAATTTATGATCCTATGCAGCGCTACATGGGATCTTTTGGCAGAGAAGTATGTTATGGAAATGTTAATGACGATTATATATCATGCACATCCATACCAAAAGAATACCTTGATAATCCTAAAGAAGGTATGGAAGTTTCTGAATATTATGGTAGCCCGGGAAATACAGGTCCTTCCAGGGGTTACTATATGTTTAGTGTTGACAAGTCAAAAAAAACACTTTATGACGACAACGGAGAACCTTATGATGAGTATTCGATCTCTTTAGGCTATACATCTGAGGTAGTTGTCAATGATTTTGTTATCTACAAAACATGGATAGCAAAGGAGATCCAGCGTGTAAAAGATGTAGATGTGGATTCTGCTGTCAAAGAATCTCTGGATGAATTCCATAACATAGCCAGAAGTCAGTATTATACACCCGTTGGTACTTCCAGTGGTTCATATCCTTCTGTTTTTGAAACAGAATTACCCCTTGAAGAAGGGCCTGAGACTCTGTACATAAGCGGTTCGGTCAGCGATGCTGATGGAAACCCACTATCATATGCAAAGCTTGAAGCAAGGGTAAAAGGCGAGGTATTTGAAGGTATAGCAGATGAACATGGCGACTTTCAGATTCCTGTTACAATAGAACTTGATGATAAAGAAAAGAATGTTAAAGTGGAATTCTTTGTTATTCTTTCCTACGAAAGAGATGATACGAACTATTTCCTACTTTATGATCTGGATGGAAACACTTACAAAAATGCCTGGTATTACCAGGAACTGACTATAGTTGATCAGGGAAATATCGAAGCCCATATCAGACTGGATGGTTCTCAGGGAAGGGATAAAGCCAGCAGTACCGGCAATCTTGCTGATATGAAAAGTCTTGGTGTCATTTATGCCCATACAGCTGAGGCTGTAGATTTTTGTCTTGTTGACCTTGAGGCCAACATAGATTACAAGTTACCTGTGGAGATACTTGTGGGCAATAATAATGACAATACCCTCTATTCTCCGGGAGAATCACAAATCCTTATTTCAAGTAATGATGCTGGATACTCCAACTCGAACAGGCCGAAGAACCGTGAGTACCATGAGTTCGCTCATCATCTGATGTATGCTAACTATGGAGGATGGACAAGCGGCGGTAAAGAGGCAGGTACAGTTAACCATGATGGGTTCCTGAACCCTAACACTGCAGATTCCTTTGATGAAGGGTTTGCAGAGTTCATTGCTCTTGTGATCTCCGATAAGTTCGGGGACAGCAATCCTTCTGACGGCAAGACAAAATCGGATATCTATGCATCTTTCGGTAGCCTTGAGAACAATTATCATCCCTGGGATGGGAAAGGTTATGATGAGGAATTTGCAGTTGCCTCTGTTCTGTGGGATATGTATGATAAGAAAAACGACAATGGTGATTCTCTTTCCCTGTCCCTTTATGATATGTGGTCCGTGCTTAAGGTTCAGAGAACAGATTTCTATGATTATTATGTTGCTTTCAGAGAAGCAAATCCCAGCAAATCTGCAGAGATTGATAAAATATTCATTGAACATGGTTTCTTTGCTGATACCACAGAAGGTAACGGTAAGAGGGACACTTTTGAAGGTTTCAGGGATGCTAACAATAATAGAAGATATGATTCAGGTGAAGTCTTCTTTGATCTGGGATGTCTGAATTCCACTTCTGAGATCGAATATAAGAAAAACATGGTTATCGGAAAAGCTGCTAACTATGAAAGAAGTAACAGGAGCACTGCCGTAAGGATAGATGGTGCTTACCTGAAAGTAAAAGATGATGAAATACGTCAGTATCTTGTAAAAGTACATTATCCTGATCCAGGATATGGTGATGACTATGAATACGTAGTCGACCTGCGAGATGGCCTATTGTATGTTCAGCCTCTTCCATCAGACGTTCCGGCACAGATCAGCATTGAACCTTACTCTGTGGAATATACTGCTGAAAAAATCTATACTATCAGTAATGAGGAGCTGATAAATGAACTGGAAGAGCCTTCTGAGTACTTCGATGAACATGAGTTCTCACTGGAAAGTACGGGTGTTACCGGTGATATGGAGTATATTGTGTATAATGATGTTGAACCGACATATGCATATGAAGGTGATCTTGGTCAGGAAGTAGATGTAAAGTTCTCAGATGATGAACTTGATGCCGATGATGACAGGGGTCTGTCATTACTATGGTTGATACCTTTGATCCTCGTCGGCTTTGTAGCCGGTGCAGGTTTTCTGGTCATGAAAAAGTCAGGAAATCTGGTAAAGTCAGTGGATCTGACAAAAGCACAGGGTAAGGCGCAGGAACTAATCAAAAAAGGGTCTCAGGAATTCAATGATAAAGGGATACCTGCTATAAGAGAAGCCAGTAAAAAAGCTGCTAATTGCACTGCCAGAGGTGCGGAATTTGCTGCACAGCAGACCAGGGAAGGATACGAAAAGGCCAGACCTCAGATCAACAAGGCCCGGGAGGATATTAAGAAGAAGATCAATGAAACAAAGGAAAAGAAGAAGTGATTCTTGTTCATCTTTTTCTTTTTCCTTTTCTCCGGAAATCTTAATTTTTCTTAAAACAAATCTAATATAGATTGCTCACTTTTCATATTATTGTGAATAAAGAACCTGTTTCCACTCTGGATCGAAAAATCAACAGCTTTCAGTCACTATCAGTAATAGAAGGTTATTATCTGGTACTGGGTGGCGGAAAAATAGGAAGTGATTTTGCCAGATATGCCAAAGATAAGTCTTTCCCTTTTGTAGTTATTATCGACGTTGATAAGTCAGCCAATGCCGCCAACAATTCAATAAACATAAATCGCAAAGAACTTTTTAGTCTGATAGAGGATTTCCAAAAATCAAAAGCCAACTCGGGTAATGTTTATTTCCATTGCATGGATGTCCACAATGTTCCTGAGATACTTGAGGCTGGAATCCCTGAGTTCATAATTCCTGCTGTACCCACACATGCGGTTGTGAATATGGCAATTGATATGCTGAGTTCGGCATCTTCAGACCACTTGATCTCAGATATCCATATAGATGATAAGGATGAAGAAATGAAGGCATATTTTAACAAGCTCCTGTCTCTTTTACCTGAAAATATCGTTGTTTTCAGTTCCCTGAAAGACGGTGTGATCATGTTCTCATACGCAAAGCCGGGAGAGATATGTCCTGATAACTGCATGGGCCCCAAAGATTATTGCTACAATTTCAAGAGGGAAAAGCCCGAGACTATAACTGCATATGTCAGAAAACTGTTACCATCTTACAAAGGCTGGGTTTTTGAAAGCTGCCAGATGAAACCGGGAATTGGCGGGATAATGGGAGTTGATTTCAAGGAATATATGCTTTCTTTGATGGAGTATGTGAAGTATGTACACGAAAAAAGGGATTTCTGCCCGGTTGAGGATCGTGTTTTTTTCATTGCAACTACGTGTAATTGTCATGGTATCATGAATTTACTTGACGTTGTATGAGATAGTTGGAAAAACCTGTGAACTTGTATTGCAGGCATATTCTTTTCCAAAAGTGTTTTGTGCAGCTTGTTAAATAGTTCTTTTACTCAGGATATGATAGTATGAAAAAAGAAAAAAAGGAATATATTGTTCACAGGCAGATATACGAGGACACAGTTAAAAAGAACAAGAAATTAGGTATGGTAAATTTACTGATCTTCGGTACGGGTTTGATGCTTAAATATGTAGGACGATCTGATCTGGGAAGCCATTTCATCTGGCTGGGGATTGTGATTCTGATATATACCCTGGGTTCTAACATGATGGCAAAGTATCAAATGAAAAAACATCAGTTGAAGTGAGCTATTACAAAAAATCAATTTAGGTAATATACTTCAGAATCAGAGAATATGAAGCCTCGAGCGTGATTTGAACACGCGACCTAGTGATTACAAATCACTCGCTCTGCCGGGCTGAGCCATCGAGGCAACATGATTGCATTCCACATCTTTTTATGGAAAGCATTCCCTTACATATCATAATAGCAGATAAATTTTATGGTAGCAGACTACCCGGAGATATACCTATGTGGCATGAAATTTCGAGGATTGGAAAAAAACTTGTGGCAAACGGGCTGGTAGAATCACATTTTGGCAACATCAGTGTAAGAATTGGCAGCAAAATGCTTATCACACGCAGCGGTTGCGCCTTGGACGAGATAACAGAGGATAACGTAGTAGAGGTGCGCATCGATGGAACATCTCCCCTTGACATGATTGCCTCATCCGAAGCTATTGTTCACCGTGCCATCTATAGCAAAACTCCTGCTCTTGCAATCGTTCATGCACATTGTCCATTTGCAGTGACACTCTCTCTCCTTGAAGAAAGTGAAAGCATAAAGCCTGCAGACAGCGAAGGGCAATATTTCCTGGGGGAAGTTCCGATTGTAAAGGGCGGCATAGGCTCTGATGAGCTTGCGGGCAACCTTGCATCAGCCCTTGCGAATAACAAAACCGCGATTATCTACAGTCACGGCACTTTTGCCATAGGAAAAGTACTGGATGAGGCTTATGTACTCACCACACAGGTGGAGCACTCATGCAAGATAAAATACTGGTACGACCTTGCAGTAAACACCAGAGCATGAAACTTTGCCTGTCAGGTAGCCTGAAATTATTCTAAAATATTATAATTCCCGGAAAACGTTAAATCATAAAAATGCTCATTTGGTACAATATTCATGACATTCAATGCTCTAAGACCTGTGGCATCAAAAATACTTGAGCCAATGGCACGAAAAATGGCAGACATGGGCATATCTCCTAATACAATATCGCTACTTTCTCTGTTTTTTGCAGTAGCTGCCGGTTTTCGTTATTATTACTCTGCCTCTGATCCTCTACTTGTACTCATAGCAGGCTTGATGGTGGCGTTCAATTCATTCTTTGATGCAATGGACGGCCTCATGGCCCGCTATCTTAACTCAGCCAGTGCGCGAGGAGACTTCCTTGACCATGTAATTGACCGGTACTCAGACGTGTTTATCATATGCGGTGTCTTCTTCGGAGGCTATGTGGACTGGCAGATCGGTGTCATAACCATCGTTGGTGTCCTTCTCACAAGCTACCTCGGAACACAGGCACAGGCACTGAATCTCGGACGTTACTATGGTGGAATCATAGGTCGAGCAGACAGACTTGTTCTTATCATGTTGTCTTCAGTGATCTATTACTTCTATCAGGGTGAAGTTCTCGGATTCTCATCTCTTGGATGGATGATACTTATTATTGGAGTTGGAAGCCACATCACAGCTTTCCAGCGCATAAATCACATCTGGAAACAACTGGAATGATTAAATCCTGCAAGTAAACTTCCGGTAATTCAGGGGGCTAGTTTAATTATCTCAAGACCAATTAAAGCTCATGTCATCTGAGATGGATCTTGAATACGAGTATCTGGAGCACACTGCTGATGTAAGGTTTCGGGCTTACGGCAAAAGCCTTGAGCAGGCATTTGAGAATGCCGCCCTTGCCATGCTTAATGTTATGGTGGAAACCTCTTCTGTCAACAACATTCTGTCAGTAAATATTGAACTTAAATCCTTTGACCTTGACAGCCTGCTCTTTGAATGGCTTTCCGAGATACTCTTCGTATTCGAGGTAGATGAAATGGTGTTTGGCCGCGTGGAGGTCAGTAAGATCACCACTAATGAAGATGATGAAGAATGCTCCCTTGAAGCAACACTCTATGGAGAAACAATCGATCTTTCAGTTCATGTCTTTGATACTGAGGTAAAGGCCGCCACTTATAATGACATGAGGATCGAGAAGTCAGATGATGGCTGGATGATCCAGGCTACAGTGGATACGTGAAATTTCGTTCCAATCTGTTCCTGGTTACCAGGTCAATCAATTTTTTGTAATCAATATATTCATACGATTAGAACACATATTCTTCATTATAGACGACAGAAGGAAGAAAAACAAGAGGAATAACATGTCACATGAAAATGAAAAATCAATTTCAGATATTCTCACTAAAGTAAATGATAATACATGGGAGGTGCCCGGTAATTACAAACCTGGAATGAATGTTCCGGGAAGGATATTCGTATCAAAACCTCTCCTTGATATGCTGGAACCTGAAACCATCGATCAGGTCGCAAACGTGGCATCCCTGCCGGGAATACAGAAATACTCCATGGCAATGCCAGATGCTCACCTTGGTTATGGATTCTCCATTGGAGGAGTTGCAGCATTCGATAAGATTAAAGGTGTGATAAGCCCGGGTGGTGTAGGTTTTGACATCAACTGCGGAGTACGCCTCATCCGTTCTAATCTCATGGAAGATGATGTCCGTCCCAGGCTTTCAGAGCTTCTGGATGCATTATTCGATGCAATACCTTCAGGTGTTGGTTCCAAAAGTCGTATGAGACTTAACGATGAGGAATTGGATGACGTATTTATCAATGGGGTAAACTGGGCTGTTAAGAATGGATATGGTATGAAGGGAGACCTAAGTCATTGTGAGAGCAATGGTAAGATGTCCGGTGCTGATCCTTCAAAAGTAAGTATTAAAGCCCGGAAAAGAGGTCGTCCGCAGATAGGAACTCTTGGAAGTGGGAACCATTTCCTTGAAGTGCAGTATGTGGATAAGGTCTATGATGAAGAAGCTGCAAAAGCTTTCGGCCTTAAGGAAGGACAGATAACCTTCATGATCCACTGCGGTTCACGAGGTGCAGGTCACCAGATATGTACTGACCATCTCCAGAAGCTCACACAGGCTTCCAAGAAGTACAAGATTCCTCTCCCTGATAAACAACTGGCATGTGCTCCTGCAAGCTCAGAGGAAGCACAGGATTATTTCAAGGCCATGACATGTGCGGCAAACTATGCATGGGTGAACCGCCAGATGATAATGCACTGGGCACGTGAGGTCTTTGATGAGTTCTTCAAGGCTCAGCACGGTGACCTTGGACTAGATCTTGTGTATGATGTCGCTCACAATGTTGCCAAGCTTGAGAAACACATGATCGATGGCGAAGAAAAGGAAGTCTATGTTCACAGGAAAGGTGCTACAAGAGCATTCCCTGCAGATCATCCTGAGATTCCGGAGGATTACAAGGGCATAGGACAGCCGGTCATTATTCCTGGAAGTATGGGCACTGCATCTTATGTGCTAAAAGGCTGTCCTGTTGCCATGGAACTGACCTTCGGTAGTGCCTGTCACGGTGCAGGAAGGGTTATGAGCCGAAGCAAGGCAAAGAAAGAGCTGCGTGGTGAAGAGATTCAGAAAGAACTGAAGTCTGAGGGAATTATCGTAAGAGCAACCCAGCCATCACTCATAGCCGAGGAAGCACCGGAAGTATACAAATCCAGCAGTGATGTTGTAGATGTCGTACACAATCTCGGCATTGCCACAAAAGTTGCACGTGTACTTCCAATGGGAGTTGTCAAAGGTTGATCTGCCTTTGACTTAATTTCTCTTTTTAGTTTTTCTCTTTTTTCTCAGAATAAGTTTTAATTTTAAAATTGATGGTATATTGATGATATTTATGTACTAATTACTTTAAAAATATTTGATATGCAGAGTTTACACTAATCAGTTAAGCAACATAAGAAAAGTCTTGCTCATTATTGAGCAACGAGGAAACGGGGACATGTTTGAGGGGATGAATGGTTTTGCTTGGTTACAGTTACTATACCTTTGAATACAGTTACAAGCAGTAGTTCCCGTTTCCTCAACTTATAATTGGTCATTATTATATATAAATCTGTTTGACATTATTTATATAGCAAATAAGTTCCACTTCCTTAAATATGAGATAATCTCATATCAATTTAACCGCTATCATTTTAAAACTTATACTTTATTTAGCAACTATGAGCAATGCAGATAAAAATCTCATTAGAGTAAGGACAATGGCCGACATTCAGTTCGGTAAGGGTTGTGGAGAGATCCTTTTTCCTGACGGTGTTGCATTCCAGCTTTCCAGGACAAAACGTGTAAGACAGGTCCAGTTCAACGGAAAGCACATGGCAACAGTTCGTGCAAGGGACGGAATGCTCACTCTCAGCATAGACGGAGCTGCTGCACTTCATCAGGGACTTGAAAAGCCTGCATCAAGAGTTGTGATCTGTGATGATGCAGTTCCATTTGTCTCAAAAGGAAAAACCGCTTTTGCAAAACACGTAGTTGCAGTTGACCCGGAACTAAGGGCAGGAGACGAGGTTATAATAGTTGATGGAAAGGATGAGATCCTTGCAACAGGGCAGCTATTACTTTCACCTGCTGAAGCACTTCACTTGGACAGGGGTCCTGCAGTTGATGTAAGGCGGGGGATAGCACAATCTTAGAATAACTATTTATAAATCTATCTCTATTAAATACGATGAAAATAAAGTCATAGTAGTGCCTTTGATACAGTATATCCGAGACCGGAGAGTGAAAGCATAGAAGAGGAGATGTTTAAGACATTTGTAATTCCAGACAACACAAGGATGGAAGAACGTACAATAGTCATAGATGGGGATGTTATTGCAGGCAATCACTCTGAAATAAAGTACGGTATCATTGCAAATTCAGCAATATTTGGTGAAAGGGTCACCCTCGCAGGAGATCTGATTACCACTGGAGATGCCAGGGTCGATATCTGGTCAGAAATTGGCGGTAACGTCAAAACAGATCAGAATGCCTATATCGGAGAATTCGTAACCATTGATGGTAAACTGGTGGTTAAAGGTGACCTCGATATTGGTAACGATGTAAAGATCAACGGTGGTTTTGAAGCCAAGGGCTGGATAGTTGTAAGAAATCCGGTTCCGGTCATAGTTTATCTTTTCCTTTATATCAGCGAGCTTCTGAGACTTGGGAAGGACGAGGAAGTTGAAAAGGCATTAGAGGAGCTTTTTGAAGATGATGAGGAGTCCATAGGGCTCAATTCCATGATCATTCCTAATGGTTCCAGGATATCCATGGATTCCATAAGGGTTCCTTCAAATGCAATTATCGGAAGCAAATGCAGGCTTGTCGGGAATATACGTGCAACTTCTCTTGACATGGCAAACGAGACCACATTATATGGAAGCATACGTACAATCCAGGATGTAAAGCTCGGAAATGATAATGTGATTCACGGGAATATAATTTCCAGAGGCAAAGTTTACGTTGCTGCCGGAACCCATATTCTCGGGGAGATCAACTCACAGTCGATAACGATTCACGAAAGTGCTCGTGTTGACGGTGTAATGCGTGCTCCCGGAGGTATAATCTTTGAGCGTGAGGAAGATGATTCTCTTAGTGATAATGAACTGATGGAACTGGATGTCTGAATGGCTTTAGTTTTAGTATATGTTTACACAAAATTATGAGGGGATGGCTATGAGTCTGAATTCAATGTTCAATTTTCTGGATCTTTCAATACGTCTTTGTATTGTGGTCCTGGCGTTACTGACATCTTATCTCCTGGTGAAGATCGATCCCGATGTCATACGCTCACGAATTTATGTATCATTTAACAATCTGAAAAAGTATTTTGTATTATTGACAGTTGGTTTTGTGCTTTATCTTTTTGAAGCACTGGTAACGATAAATTCCATGCCTGGAAGCACGCAGAACGATGATTTTAATAGCATTATGATGCTGCTCTTCCAGATAACAATGCTGATTTTCCTTTATCATCTCTATGTAGCGATAAAGGTCCCTGACAGACGCATTCTTTGATAAGTGGCGTTCAGCTGGCTGCTGGCTGGCTGGTCATGGTTACTTTTTTCTATTTGTTTTTATCGTAGCGATGTAGCGATAGTCAGATTTAAAAACGGTTCTAATAATTATAGTGAAAAGGTGTTAATATGCAACAGGATTATACTTCGTCATCATCAGGGTCTAAATCCATATTCGATAAAGACTCAAAATATGTAATGCAGACATACGGCCGACAGCCATTGGTACTTGAAAGCGGCCAAGGTTCTCTGGTCTACGATATCGAAGGCCGGGAATATGTGGACTGTGTTGCTGGTATTGCAGTGAATAATATAGGTCACTGCCACCCTCGATTAACAGAAGCAATAAAAAAACAGGCTGAGAAACTAATTCACGTTTCAAATCTCTATTACACAGAGCCTCAGGCAGAGCTTGCCGAACAACTTGTCAACGTGACTGGAATGGATCGTGTGTTCTTCTGTAACTCCGGAACAGAAGCAGTTGAAGCCGCAATGAAACTTGCAAGGGCTACAACCAAAAAGACAGATTTCATAGCAGTTGAACACTCATTTCACGGTCGTACCATGGGTTCACTGAGTCTGACATACAAAGATATTTACCGTGCCCCTTTCAAGCCTCTTGTGCAGGAAGAAAAGTTTGTTCCTTTCAATGATGCACAGGCAATAGCGGATTCTATCACTTCAAACACGGCCGCTGTTATAGTTGAACCGATACAGGGAGAAGGTGGCATAAACGTTCCTTCACCGGATTATTTGAAAGAGGTCCGCAGGATATGTGACGAGAATGAAGTTCTCCTTATCTTTGACGAGGTTCAGACCGGTTTTGGAAGGACAGGTACCTGGTTCTGCAAGGAACAATTTGGTGTTGAACCTGACATCATGACAATGGCCAAGGCAATAGGTGGAGGTTTTCCAATGGGTGCTATCGCTGCACGTGAAGGAGTTTCATTCAACCGTGGTGAACACGCTGCAACATTCGGAGGAAGTCCACTTGCATGTGCCGCAGCACTTGCATCAATCGGAGTTATACGTGATGAAAATCTCATTCAGCGCTCAAAGGAAATGGGGGAATACTTCCGCAGTGAATTGAGCAAATTGTCAACAGATGGTTTTGTAGAAGTCCGTGGAAAAGGCCTTATGATAGGTGTCCAGTTTGACCGCAAGTGTGCTGACCTTGTGGAACATGGCCGTAAGAATGGAGTTCTTCTGAACTGCACTTCAGAAACAGTACTGCGTATTGCACCTCCGTTGGTGATCACAAAAGAGCAGATCGACAGGGTGGTGGGCGTACTTGAGCAGGCCTGAGCTAATCAAGGAAGCTGTAACCTCAATTGCAGAATATGTTCCGGGAAAGTCCATAGAAGATATTGCAAAGAAATACGACATCGACCCGAAGGATATCATAAAACTCGGTTCCAATGAAAATGTTCTCGGACCGTCCCCAAAGGCAGTTGAAGCTCTCGTATCCTCCGCATCAAAAGTGAACATATACCCATCTGCGGATGCTTCTGAGCTTGTAGAAGCTATCTCTGTTTATACAGGTCTTCCGGCAGAGAACATATGTGCTTCAGGTCCTGGAATGGACGGTTTACTTGACAATATGATGCGTGTGCTCATCGAGCCGGGAGACGAGGTTGTAATTCCAACTCCAACATTCTCTTATTATGAGATTTCAGCAAGGGCAAACGGAGCAACTGCTGTTCATGTGGCTCCTGGCGAAGGATTGGAATTCGATGTAAACTCCATAAAGGAAGCAATTACTGACAGAACAAAGGTTGTATTCCTCTGTTCCCCTAATAATCCTACAGGAATGCTCACTTCAGAAGAGGATGTTCGTTCTCTTATTGAGTCTACTAAGGGACTTGTGTTTGTGGATGAGGCATACGTTGAGTTTGCAGACAAAAGTCTTTCAAAGTTGGTACTTGAATATGACAACCTCATAATCGGCAGGACATTTTCAAAGGCATTCGGACTTGCAGGTCTGAGAATTGGATATGGTTTAATGCCTGCATGGCTCAAAGCTCAATACATGAAGATCGCTACTCCTTTCAATGTAAGTCTGCCTGCTATTATGGCAGGAATGGCTGCACTTTCAGATTCTGAATATCTGGAGAAGAGTATCTCAATGACTGTGGAAGGTCGTAAGTATCTGACGGAAAACATTCCTTTCAAGGTATACGATTCCCAGGCTAATTTCATTCTTGTGGATGTTTCACCTCTGATTGCAAGAGATGTTTCTGAGTCTCTTCTGAAAAAAGGTATCATTGTCAGGGATTGCAGGTCATTCAAGAATGCCGGTGAATCACTGATTCGTGTGACCGTGGGAACCAGAGGACAAAATGAAAAAGTAGTATCAGCCTTTAAGAATGCAAAGGCCTATTAGAATTGAATCTAATTAGGGAAATTAATATATCTTTTCTATTTTCATAAGCGGATAGTCAAGCTCTGTGTCAAATGCCAGGCTGACATCTGCTTTTGCACTTTCGAATACTGCTGTGATATGAACATCCAGCATACGGCCTTCAAGTTCACAGTAGCCGTATTTGCCGTTAAGTTTTGACCTGATCATGTCTCTGTTGATGGAAACACTGATATTCTCAACGCAAGGTTGGACTGAAATGCTTTCCTGTATTCCTTTTTCCAGACTTTCAACTGTATCAAGATTAACTGGGGATCCGGTGAACTGGTGATAAAGAGCACCAAGTTTGATACCTGCTTCAAAAAGTACGTTGTCCCTGTCAGTTATCACTTCGTTTTCCTGCATAATGTGCCTCTTTGTTCTTTTTGATAATAGGTGAAATTATGTAAATTGCCATAATTCCTGAAAGTATGGATGCCATGATATGAGTATATTCTATGTTTATAATAAATGAAATAATGGTTGCGGCAAATATAATTGTTAGTGGGATGAGTATTTTTTTATTATTTGCTTTAATGTAAGTTATGTTGCTCACCATTAGTATTCCGAGAACAAGTGCAAGTGCAGCTATGGCATAAACATCAAAAAACTGCTCTCCCATAAGAAGGTATGCAGAAACAGCTATCCCTCCAGCAGTTATTGGCAAACCGCTGAATGCATTTTTTTTCTTGTATATGGTGTTGAATCTTGCAAGTCTCAGGATACCGCAGGTGAAGTAGAATAACATTGCAGGTAAAAGGATGTATTGTGCATTATTTCCTGTCAATGAGTATGTAATTATGACGGGTGCAGCTCCAAAAGAGATAGCATCAGCAAGTGAATCAAGATTTCCACCAATTTCACTTGATGTGAATTTCCTTGCAATATGTCCGTCAATGCCGTCAGCAACTGCTGCAATCAGTATGAGTAATGGAGCAAGGTATGTAAAACCATTAATTACAAGAATAATTGCAACGACTCCGCACAATGCATTCAGTATGGTGACAAAGTCAGGTAGTTTCAAAGTATGGAGTATCTGGTTCACTTCCTTTATTTAATTCTTGCAATCACCGTCTCACCGGCAAAAACCCTGTCCCCTTTTTTAATGTTAATTTCAAAGTTGTCAGGGATTGTCACATCAACTCTTGACCCAAAGCGTATCATTCCAAAACGCTGACCCTGTTTCATGTAATCGCCTTCCTGAACATAGGAAACGATTCTGCGTGTGACAGTTCCGGCTATTTGTATTACCTCAACGATACCATGATCGGTTTCTATAAACGTATGACTCCTTTCATTGCGATGTGAGTCTTTACAGAATGCAGGGATATATCCACCTTTTTTGTGTTCAATGGTGTGTATTTTTCCGTTAATTGGAACTCTGTTCACATGTACATTCTGGAAATTCATGAAAATACAGATTTTCCTGCCTCTTATATCGACGATTTTTCCATCTGCCGGCGAGAGCATATGGTTGTCATGTTCCTTTATTTCCCTTTCGGGATCCCTGAAAAAGAATAAGAAGAAAATTGTCACAGACAGTGCAATTATGGCAATAGTTCCTGAATGTGGAACTTTGTATAGTATATATGCAAGGGAGCTTATCACACTTATAGTGATGGACGTTAGTATCCAGGGAAAAGAACCTTTAGCAAGCATTTATTGGTTTCCTACTACTTTATAGAATAGCTTTTGAACAAATCCGGTAACCAAAAACCAGATCCCTTCAATCAAGTCTACCAGCTCAGGCAGTATGCGCATAACAATGTAAGCTATTACGAATAATGCTATTCCTGATCCTATCTTTGCAATAGTATGATGTGCTATTTCAAAGCTTTCGGGGCCAAACCACTGGTATCCATAGGCTATAATTACAAAAACATCTCTTATTATATTTAAAACGTATATAACAGGTACTGAAACCATGAATGCCGCAACAAGTCTTTTAAAAGGAGCATTCACTGATGCGATAAGTCCTATGAAAAGTGCTATGCTTTCAATAGCTGTACATGCAAGAATAATCTCTACTGTATACCCGTTAAGTGTTATTTTGTTCCATGTTACCATTTCAGCTGGCATATTAATATTTTGAAGTGTCCAGAAAACAGTATCTGTCACCTGTGATATGATCCATACATTCAGAACTTCCATTTGAGCAAAGGGGAAATAGAACAAAGACCCCAGGGCTGTTGCGCTGGTAGCCATTTTTGTAATGTCCGGTGAAGGTATATTATCCTCCCTGTATTCTCTTAACATAGTATGGGCTATGATAAGGCAGACTATTCCTACAACAATTACCAGAGCTACATTGAAGTAATCTCCAATTTCTATATAATGGAGAGGCTGGTAGAACCAGTGTATGGAAAAGAATCCCCATCCTATCGCAGATATCACTCTGCGCGCCTTGACGGTATTAGGGATTATTGACCCAAGCAGCATAAAAGCCACTGCAATCCATAGAACATTTTCAATCATTTAAGCACACCTTTAATAGGTATGGCTTCTATATATTTGATGTAGCCTATTAACTTTTTGTTCCTTATGCCACCCAATACCCCTAAACTTACAGTTGATGCCGTAATCATCTTAAATGGAAAAATAGTTCTGATCCAGCGAAAAAATCCTCCTTACAAAGAAAAATTTGCACTCCCTGGAGGTTTTGTAGATATTGGTGAGACCACAGAAGAAGCTGTCGTGCGTGAGGTTCTTGAAGAAACAGGTCTTACAATAGAAATAGTTAAGTTACTTGGAGTATATTCTGACCCTTCGCGCGATCCCCGCGGGCACACGGTGAGCGTAGTTTACCTGACTCGGGGGAAGGGTGAACCAAGAGCAGATTCAGATGCTAAGGCGGTACATTTGTTCAATCTTTCGGATATACCGCAAATGGCTTTTGACCATAACTTAATAATAGATAATGCGAGAAGTGATATTGATGGAATTTTGTCCCGAATGTAAAAGTATGATGTTCCCTTCAGGTGATTCCTTTAAGTGTAGAAAATGTGGCTATATAAAGGGAAAACAGCAAGGTTCTGAAGCACTTGTGTCAAAGGAGTCCAGGGAAAAGAGGGATGTTACTGTACTAGAAGGCAATGTGGACCAGGGTCTTCCTACAACCACTGTCAGATGTGAGGAATGCGGCAACAATATAGCATATTGGTGGTTGCGTCAGCTAAGATCAGCAGATGAATCTGAGACACGTTTCTTCAAATGTACAAAATGTGGCTGCACCTGGCGTGAGTATGACTAAAAATATCTGATACATTTTTCTGGTTTTGGATATTTTAAAGAAAACTTATATTACTTATTAGATATAATGGCATAAAAATTCAAATTATTGGTGGCGAATCCAGATGTTCAAGGCAACTATTGATGCAGACATTTTAAAAACTGCAATTGAGACTCTTTCGGTTCTTGTTGATGAAGCACGTTTCAGGTTATCTCCTGAAGGTATCTCCGTCAGGGCTGTAGACCCTGCAAATGTAGCTATGGTAAGTTTTGATCTTAGTTCCAGTGCTTTTGATGAATTCAATGCTGATGATTCTGAGATTGGAATGGACCTGTCAAAGATAAATGATATCTTTGGTGTTGCAGGCAGGGATGAAAAAGTTGTCATGGAACTCGATGAGATGTCCCAGAAGATGTCATTACATCTTGGTGGTCTGTCTTACACTCTTGCGCTACTTGACCCTTCAACGATCAGAGCAGAGCCAAGGATACCACAGCTTGAGTTGCCTGCTGAAGTCGTCCTCAACGGAAAGGATCTTCAGAGAGCCGTAAAGGCTGCTGAGAAGATAAGTGACCACATGTTGCTTGGTGTCGATGAAGATGTCTTCTATATGGAAGCAGAAGGTGACACCGACCGTGTACGTCTTGATATGGCCCGTGACAGTCTTATTGACATGAAATCAGGGGAAGCACGTTCATTGTTCTCACTGGATTATTTGTCTGATATCGTTAAACCTGCTTCACGTTCCAATGAAGTTACTGTAGAGCTTGGTAAGGACTTCCCTGTGAAGATTGGCTTCTCCATTGCAAATGGTGCAGGAAAGATCGGTTATCTTCTTGCTCCGAGGATCGAGTCTGAATGATCTATGGATGAAAAGGATTTTGCATTATACCCTTACACTTCCGGGGCATCAGCACAAGTAAAAAGCCTCGGAATATCTCTTGATCGTCTTGTAACTTCCAGAGCCATGGAGTCGGCAAGAATTCGTGGTAAGGAACGCGTCATGCAGGCGATCTCGGGTGAGTTACTTAAGCCTGCTCTTTCGATATCCGATGAGCAAAAAATATTGCTGGAACTGCTTTCTTATCCTTTTTCAAGAATACTGGTGTCATGTATTGATGATTCTTTCCTGATCCGAAGGTATTGTCTTGCAGAGGCTGTTGCCTCCTATAAAATTCTAAAGACAATGAGTCTTGATTTTCTTGAAGAATTTGCTTCTGATTTTTCAGTTTACCCTGATAAAGGTGATTCCAGTTTTAAATTACACTTTACTTCATATATCAGAATGGCAAGCTCACTCAAAGCCATTGAATGGAAACTCGTTAATCGCAAACTTCAACATGGGGACGTGAATGTCTCAAAAGAGGAATTTGCCCGTCTTTTGCAGGAATTGATCAAAGAGCGTGTTGAACACAATCTGCCTATGCCTGTGAATGAAGAACTTGTGCAAGCATGTGAACCATATCTGTTAGAGATACGGGAATATCTTGAGGAAAAAAAGAACACTTTCGGTGAATCTGAATTTGAGACCGTTGAAACCGATCTATTCCCTCCGTGTATAACACAAGCCATAGCAAATACTCAGGCCGGTGTCAACCTTGCCCATTCCATGAGGTTTGCCATGACCGCTTTCCTGCTGACCATAGGGATGACTGTGGATGATATAATGAATCTTTTCACTGCATCACCTGATTTTGATGTTGAAAAGGCAAGATATCAGGTGGAGCATATTGCAGGTTCGTCAGGTACTCACTATAAACCGCCATCATGTTCAACTATGCAGACCTATGGCAACTGCTATGCTCCTGATGAGATGTGTAAAAAGATCAGTCACCCTCTTAATTATTACAGCCGCAAGGTCTGGTTCAGAAAAAGGGATGCTCAAAAAGCTGCCGGAAATAATGTTTCTGACAAGAACTCAGAAGACAAAAAGAAATAGTTTATTTTGTTAAAAAAATATGTGGGACACGATTTGTCCCATTGCTTGTTTTTGAATCAGTCCTTTCTACGCTGCATGAAGAATGCAAGTCCGATAATTGCTGCGACAGGGATTGCAATTGTTGGGAACTCTGGAATTTCTTCTTCACAATTAATTGGTTCAACAGTCACCTGCATGTTTCCACTGATACATGTAATTGGAATTTGGTTAATGTATAGTTCATTAAATGCAAAGGTGTATACTCCATTTGCAGCATTTGTGACTATTACAGTACCTGTTACTGGCATTTTTTGCTCATTTATTATAAGGTAAGCAGTAAATCCGATCTTCTCATTAGCTATCCATACATCTATGCCATCAGGGAATTTAAGATCCTCAATGTCGACATTAATTGGATATGATAATGCATATGGTATGCTGGGGTTACTTGTGAATGATTTAACTTCTATGGTATTACCATCTTTTTTAACTGTGGCTTCAGCGACTATGTTCATAGTTGGTGGGATAAGGCCTTCAAAGCAAGAAGGAAGACATTCTCCATCTATTACATAATTTCCATTAGCAGTTACCTGATAGCATCCATCTTGGTACTGATTAAAATAGCAATATGGATTTATTGCTACTGAAGGTTCTGTTTCTGCCACTGCACTTGCAACCAGTGTTGTTGATAACAACACCATCAATAGTATCAATATTAAATTTATTTTTTTCATTGTACCACCAATAATCTATTTCATATATTTTATTTATATACACTTATACATATTGTATATATTTCAAATGTACTTTTTCATTGTACTTTGTATTTAAATCTTTTGAAATTATTTGGTATAAACTTATAAAAAGCAAAGCTTATACTAAAAGTTACATACTTATAAAAAGAAACAAATCGATTGATAATTATCTAAGTCTGTATTCCCTGCACTTCTCAACAAAACTCTTCACAGGGAATGTCGCAGGGTGGGTATGAGTATAACTTGCAAGTGAATTGTGCTCGGTAAGTCCGTCTTTACCATCAACAATTCCTTTTCCTCTTTTCATATCATATGCAAGCTTTGCATCGTTATCACAATAGGTTGCAGAATAATGGAACTCATGTCCACGAATAGTTCCTTTGATGAACTCTCCGTTTGCAACTCCTTCTGTGTACCCGAGTGCCTGGAGCTTCTTTGTCTGTACTGTCTCAGCAGGCAGCACATCTGCCATCTTATAAACAGTTCCATCTATCTCGTAGGATGTGGACATATATTGTAATCCACCACATTCTCCATATATTGGCATGCCATTGGCAGATAGATCTTTAAGGGTTTTTGTAGTTTTTGACTTCTCAAGCTCTGAAATGTACAGTTCGGGATAACCTCCACCAAAATAGAATCCGTCAACATCAGGAACTTCCCCTTTTATCGGGCTGAACAATTCAATTTCTGCTCCTGCATTCCTGAAAGCCTCAAACATATCCTGGTAGTAGAAACAGAATGCACTGTCGTATGCAATTCCTATTTTCAGATCAGCTTCGATATTATCTTCTTCCTCAGGTTTTTCGAAATCCGGTGCAGTTTTTGCAAGATCCATTATGGCATCAAGGTCTATGTTCTCTTCAATGAATGCAGCCAGACCTTCAGTATCGAAATCCATCTCATTTGCCATATATAATCCAAGGTGACGTGATGGAACTGTTACGTCCTTGTTACGTGGCAGTGTTCCAACAACAGGAATATCGGGAATTGAATCTATGATCATCTGTGCATGTCTTGGACTTCCTACCTTGTTCAGGATCACACCAGCAATCTTGACATCAGGATCGAACTGAGCAAAACCTTTGACAATCGCTGCCGCACTTCTGGACATTCCATGTACGTTCACTATTAATATTACTGGAATTCCAAGCGATTTTGCTACATGCGCGGAACTTGCTATCTCAGTAGCTCCCATTCCGTCAAAAAGCCCCATAACTCCTTCAACGATGTTGATATCAGCATTATCAGAATGTTTTGAAAAAGTGTTCCTGACACCATCAATCTGCATCATGAAGGTATCAAGATTCCTTGATGGTTTGCCGCAGATAGCTGTATGATATGTAGGGTCTATGTAATCAGGTCCTACCTTAAAAGGCTGAACTTCCATTTCTCTTCTTTTCAGGGCCGCCATAATTCCCATGGAAACCGTTGTTTTTCCAACTCCACTGTTGGTACCTGCAAGCAAAACCGCGTTTGTCATGGAGATTATTGTGTATAGTTCGGATATATGTATTATTCCCTTGGGAGATGATTCAAAACGATTAAATAAATAACGTATATCTAAGTACTATGTCTTTCCCGGAAGCAACAGAAATTCTTACGGATTCTTACGGGCGCACAGTCAGGAGCCTTAGAATGTCTGTGACTGATCGCTGCAATCTTAATTGTATCTATTGTCACAATGAAGGCCATATAGGTCACAGTAAAGAAATGTCAGTGGATACTATTGTTAATATTGTTAATGTTGCCTCGGGCTTTGGTATCGATCGTTTGAAGATATCCGGCGGAGAGCCACTTATGAGAAAGGACCTTGAGGAAGCACTTGTACGTCTCCCTGAAATGCGAGATGTTTCCATGACCACCAATGCTGTCCTGCTTAAAGACAGGGCATCTTCTCTTAAAGATGCAGGTCTTGACAGGGTCAATATAAGTCTTGATACACTTGATCCTGATAAGTATCACATGATCACAAATTGCAGGGATGGGATTTTTGACAAAGTGCTGGATGGGATACATGAAGCCGTAGATGCTGGCCTTACTCCTGTTAAACTTAATATGGTTCTGCTTAAGGATCTTAATGACGATGAGATACAGGATATGCTGGGATTTACACGCAGATATGATGGCGATGTTATCCTGCAGCTTATCGAACTTATGGATTTCAGGGAGCTTCCGCAGTACCGGATAGATGCCAATGAAGTTGAACGTTCATTAATGGCAGTCTCTTCGGATGTAAAGGTACGTGAGCTTCATAAAAGGAAAAAATATATTATCAATGGTGCAGAAGTTGAATTTGTCAGGCCGGTTGACAATACGGAATTTTGCGCAAACTGTAATCGTTTGAGGGTTACAGCTGATGGGAAATTAAAGCCTTGCCTTCTGGTAAGCGATAATATGGTTGACGTTTCAGAAGCCAGCATTGATGAGTTACCTGACCTTTTCAGACTGGCTGTCAGCAGGCGTGTTCCGTTCTGTAAAAGTTAAAGGAGTAGCAAAAATGGAAGTCGTACTTACAGTAGATGGAAAAGATATCGAGATCAACCATTTCGTGCAGTCCATACTTGGCAGCACAGTCATTGGAGCAGTCACAACATTACATGGTGTTGAGGATGACTGCAAAGAAGTGCTTATTAAAGTAAAACAGTAGTTCCTGAGATAAGTGTCAGGAACCATTTTATTGTTTCTGAATATCGATTTTATTTGATGTATTCATCTTACAGCAGGTGCTCTATTTCTGAGAAATCAATTGGCGACGTTGCATCAAGTGATATGGGTGTAACAGAGACGTTCCCGTTGTTCATAATGGCATGGACATCGGTGCCTTCCTCTTCATCCACCAGCAGATCTCCTGCAATCCAGTAATAAGGTCTTCCTCTTGGATCATGCCTTTCCTCAACATCAGTCTTGAAGAATTTTCTTGCAAGCCTTGTTATTTCTATATCCGGTTCATCTTCAGCATGGTGTGGAATATTTACGTTCAAAAGATCCACGTTTTCAGGAAGACCATGTTCCAGTACTTTTTTTGCAATCCTGTTCACAACTTTAATGGCAATATTATAATCATGCTGGAAATTCCTGTTATCGTCAAATTTGTCTCCTTCTTCCATCACCTGTATGGACGCAGCAATTGCAGGTATTCCGTAACTTGCACCTTCGAGTGCCGCACCTATAGTTCCTGATGTGGTTATAGTGTCAGTGCTGATATTCTCTCCAATGTTGAATCCTGAAAGAATAAGATCTGGTGTTTCCTTCATAATTGCAAATATGCCCAGGATCACAGAATCAGTTGGTGTGCCTGCCACACCATTGACATCTATTCCATTGATGTTTGTCTGTGTAATTCTGAGTGGTTCAAAGATAGATATCGATCTTCCAACACCACTTTGCTGGGTCATAGGTGCGGACACTGTAACATCTCCAAGGTCTGCAACACTTTTCCAGGCAGCATGTATGCCTGTGGAATAAACACCGTCATCATTGGTAACAAGTATCTTTTTTGACATGCTAGTATCAATTGCATGTCAGTGTCTTAAAACTAATGCCAGTTATTTAGTATCGAAACTTGACGTAGCACAAGCTCTACAGGCAAAATCTCTGAAAAAAGAATGTATCTAATGGAGGTTATATGGATTTACACGTTTGCGTAAATCCTGTCTTTCCTATGCGATGAATTGGAAAATCCTTCCTGTTCAGCCATGTCGGCAAGTGCCTTGACCTCTTCCAGGACTTCTATTTTGTCACTCATTTCATCGAGGGTAAAGATCATCTCTTCAATGGCTTTGTTCTCTTCAGTATCCAGGCAGGGACTATCTTTCACGATTTCCAGCAAAATTGATGCGTCATCTATTACTTGAGCCAGGATGGTCCGGTCCATGTATGATTTGGCGACTTCAGAATCGCTTCCTTTCAGGGTAGAGTTGAATTCATTGAGCTGTTCTTCAAACAACCCTATGTCGTAATGTGCGCTTCTGAATATTTTTCTGATATAGTCTTCTCTGTAGACCTGCTTTGAGTTTTTTAAAACCTTCAGAAGTTTTTTGTAATCCATGTTTTTCACCCTGGGTTATACGCAGGTGCCTTTTCCCTCATCCCGTGCAAATTTCGTCACGTAAGGCCCTGCTACTTATAATCCCAATATGGTTTACTGTATTGTTGCTTCATTCCCAAGATTGTGTTTAATTGTTTCAACTGGCATTACTCTGTTGAAGTTTGTATCTGAGAATTGTCCGCCATTCACATCATATTCCTGTTCGATATTAATTCCGTATTCTTCGTCCAATTCCTCGATAATCGGATCGCACAGGTATACTTGAAGGCTGCCACTTCCATCCATGAATATTGATGGTCTGACACCTGTATTATTATATTCTTCAACAAGTCCTCTGAATACTAATGACATATAGCGCATTGATTCCATCGGTCATCACCAGTACTCCATTTTTATGGTCATACACTTAAACGTAATGTATGGTTTTCTGATCATATGTTCAAAAAATACATCTGTTATGTTCACAAACCGACGATTTTTGAGTTCGTGATTTGTCGAAAAAAGCTATCTGTGGGAATTGTTCTTCATGTATATTTATATTATCTCTTATATACTGTCTATTTTTACCTTTGTACCATCTTTCAATGCTCTTCGATAAGAAACGTTTTTAATCATTGGTGCGATAGTTGGAAGAATAAATCAGACTTAGTATTAGATATATTTAGACTAAAACAATCATCCAGTTGGAATATTTATGCTTGAAGACGAATATCAGCTTGATTTTTTTTCAGAGAATGGATTCGTTCGCAAACAATGCTCTAAATGTGGAAAACATTTCTGGACACGTGACCTCGAAAGAGTCACATGCGGAGATGCTCCATGCGATCCATACTCCTTTATCGGTAATCCTGTTTTTAAGAAAAAGTTCGACCTTGCAGAAATGAGAGAATATTATCTCAACTTCTTTGAGGAGAGGGAACATACAAGGCTTGAAAGATATCCTGTGATCGCAAGATGGAGAGATGACATTTATCTGACCATTGCATCAATTGCGGATTTCCAGCCTTTTGTAACATCCGGCCAGGTACCTCCACCCGCAAATCCTTTGACCATTTCCCAGCCATGCATCCGTCTTTCAGACCTTGATGCCGTTGGCAGGAGTGGCCGCCATCTGACAACGTTTGAAATGATGGCTCACCACGCCTTTAACAAAAAAGGCGAAGAAATATACTGGAAGGACCGCACAGTGGAACTTTGTGATGAACTGTTCAACTCCCTGGGGGTAGATCCATTTGCAGTTACATATAAGGAAGAACCCTGGGCAGGCGGAGGAAATGCCGGTCCATGTGTGGAAGCACTTGTCGGTGGACTGGAAGTTGCGACCCTTGTATTCATGAACATGAAGCAATCAAAAGATGGTGACATTCAGATCAAGGGCGAGAACTACCACAAGATGGACAACTACATAGTGGATACTGGTTATGGTCTTGAAAGATTCGTATGGGCATCAAAAGGTTCACCTACAATATATGATGCGGTCTTCCCTGACATTGTCAATGAATTAATGGGCCTTGCAGGAGTAGAACACGAGCTTGATAATTCTGAATATTCAAACATCCTTGCTCAGAATGCGCGTCTTGCCGGTCTTATGGATGTAAGCGAGAAGGCCAATCTCTTTGAACTGAGAAAACAGGTTGCTTCCAGTATAGGAACTACTGTGGAAAAACTCTCATCCATCATGGAACCTGTTGAGACTGTATATTCTATCACTGATCACACACGTTGTCTGACATTCATGCTTGCAGATGGTGTAATACCTTCTAACGTCAAGGCAGGCTATCTTGCAAGACTTGTTCTCCGCAGGACACTCAGGATGATGAGGGATATGGGAATATCCGTATCACTGTCAGATATTGTAAAAATGCACATACATAACCTGCCTGAATATCCTGAGTTCGAGGAAAAGTTCGATGTTATAGAAGATATTCTTACCCACGAGGAGCGCAAGTTTGGCGACACACTTGAACGTGGAAAACGCATGATCCAGAAATCTGCAAAACATTACAAGAAGTCCGGAGAGAACATGCCCCTTGAAAGTATCATTGAGATGTATGATACTCATGGTATCCCTCCTGAGATCTCAAAAGAAGCAGCTTCAGAGGTAGGTGTAGCTGTAGACCTGCCTGATAATTTCTATTCTTTAGTCGCTGAAGGACACAGCAAGGCCGAGGAAAAAGAGGTAAAGGTCTTCCCTTATGCTGAAAGGGTAGCTAAAGTCCCGGAAACCAGGAAGTTATTCTATGATGAACCTACGAGGATGGACTTTGAAGCAGTTATCCTTGATGTATTTGACAATCATGTTGTCCTTGACAGCACTCTCTTCTATCCTGAAGGGGGTGGACAGCCTGCAGACCACGGTACTCTTGAGATAGAGGATGTGGTCCATAATGTAATTGATGTCCAGGGTGTTGATGGGGTTGTTGTTCATATCATAGAAGAGTCAGAGGATGAGTTCCACATTAAGAAAGGTGACCTGGTTCATGGTCATGTAAATGAGGAGCGTCGTATGGCTCATGCATGTCATCACACAGCAACTCACATTGTTAATGATGCTGCGCGTAAGGTTCTTGGTGATCATGTATGGCAGTCCGGTGCCCAGAAATTCGTGGACCGGGCACGTCTTGACATCTCTCACTATAAGCGTATCTCACAGGAAGAATTGAACCGGATAGAACTGATAGCCAACCGTACTGTCATGGAGAACCAGCGCGTTACTGCTGAGTGGATGGACAGGATAGAAGCTGAGAAGAAATATGGTTTTGGTCTCTACCAGGGAGGTGTCCCTCCAGGAAAAACCATCCGTGTGCTCAAGGTTGCTGATGATATTGAAGCATGTGGTGGTACTCACTGTATCAGTACGGGACTTGTAGGTCCTATTAAAATGCTAAAGACAGAACGTGTTCAGGACGGTGTTGAGCGTATTGAATATGCTGCCGGCCTTGCAGCTGTCAGAGCAACACAGAAAATGGAATCCTATCTCAGCCAGGCATCCGATGCACTCCGTGTCAGGCCTGAACATCTTCCATCTACAATTGATCGATTCTTCAATGAATGGAAAGAATTTAAGAAAGAAAACCAGCGACTTAAGGATGATCTTGCGCATGTGCATGTGCTTCAGATGGCCAACGATGCCGTAGATGTTGCAGGCATGCGTCTGGTGGCAAAATGCGTCCCTAATGCAGACATTGATGAGCTTGTGAAGATTGCCGGAGAACTTACTGTCAGTGATGATCTGGTTGTACTTCTGGCAAGTGATTCAGGTGGTGTCAAGATCGTTGGCGCGGCAGGAGAGGATGCATTGAAAGCCGGAGCAAATGCCGGTACTATCGTCAGGGAGATGTCCCAGATAGTTGGTGGTGGCGGTGGTGGCAAACCTGCCATGGCTCGTGGTGGTGGTGTTGATGCCAGTAAGATAGATGAAGCACTGGATGCAGGACAGAAGCTCCTTGAAGCACAATTAAATAATTAGATATGTATATATATATGTAAATTGTAAAGGCTCAATATGATACCTGGTGAGGTCAAAGAATTCTTTTCATCCCAATATGGCAAATCCCTTCTCGTAAAGGGTAAGCCTGGCACTGGAAAAACCACTTTTGTCTTTGGAGTGTTAGATGATATCTGCTCTGAAGGCAACTGTGTTTATATTTCACCACGTATCGATAAATCTTCGGAGTATGGTAAATACCCCTGGATAGAAGGGGATTTCAATAACAACGAGGATTTTCTTCGAATGCTTGCATCCCGCATAAAAGTAATCTGGGAATCAAGTGATACAAAGCCTGTTATTGTTGTTGATTCCATAGATTCCCTGAGCATTGCAACGACAAGATCTTCTGACTGGAAACAAAATAAGTTCGAACTGGAGCGTTTACTTTTTGATTTTGCCCGTAAGGTCAATGCAGATCTGGTAATGATCACCGAGCAGGAGGATGTAACGTCTCTTGACTATCTTGTAGACGGTGTTGTATTTCTTGAAATAGCAGAATTATCGGGGCGTGACATAAGAAAAATCAATCTTCTCAAGATGCGTGGTGTTGAACTATCTCAGTCCAGATATCCATTTACTCTTGATGGTGGCAGCTTCAGAAGCTTTGAACCTTTCACAGTGTCGTACCCGGAACAGATGCAGGTGCCCCATCCTCTTAGTGATCCGGAAGAAAACAAGATATCCACGGGAATACATGATTTTGATGAGATACTTGCCGGAGGGTATCAGAAAGGAAGTTTCAACCTTTTTGAGATCACAAGTGGTGTTGGTGACTCATTCTACAGTTTATTATTGCCTACATTCATAAATCATCTCAATCTGGCCCGCGGTCTTCTCAGTATGCCCACGGAAGGTACCAGCGTTGAGACTGAAAAACGCATGATATCTCCATTTACAGGAAATGATCATTTCCATGGACAATTCGTTGGATTTGAGATAAGGGACCTTAAAGGAAGGATTCCTGCATATATTGAACCGTTCTCAGGCAATGTCTATAAAGATATGGACATTTTCCATAAGTCCAAGAATGAAATTCTGCGCCAGTACGGTTCACCTGTCCTTGATTATATAGGCCTTGACAGTATGGAATACAATTATGGATGGGAGAATATCGGCTCTATCATAGGGCAAATGGCATCCATTACGAAAACAACTGAAAATGTTGTTCTTGCTGTGACAAAGTATGGCCAGAGAATTTCGGAATCTGTGGCACATATGGCCACAACTCACTGGAAATTTGAAAACGTTGACAAGACCCTTGTTATGTACGGCGTGGTGCCAAAAACCGGTATTTTTGCAGTTCAGATGGAATTTGTTTCAGGATATCCACAGGTTAGTCTCATTCCTATGAAATGAGCAATTTACATGCCGTATGTGCATTTTCTGCCCAAACATTAATAAGAAAATAAAACTAATAATATTTACTAAACAAAATTAAAAGGTACTTGGCAATGAATGTTCAAACTCAGGAAATCCTTTCAACCCTAAGAACTGAACTATCCCAAAAAAATACATTGTTCCTTGCTCCGGTGGATAGCTTAATTGAGAGACTTGTATATTTTTTTGTATCTGATATAATGAAAGAGGAGAAGGACAGGACCATAGTCTGGTTGTGCCTTAATTCTTCAAGGGATAAAATATTGTCTAAATTTGAAGATTTTGAATTTGATATTGATTATAAAGGAAGATTATTTTTTATCGACATTGATGCACCAGGTAAAGAGCATCATGATGATACATTCTACTGCAGTTCGGTTGCTGACTATACAAAGATGGCATCCCATATATCAAACATATTCCAGGACCATCAGAACTCAGTGCTGCTAATAGACAATATGAATGTACTTGCAAGTGACACAATGCAGGTGGTGGAAAATTTCATCCAGTTCATTGAAAAGAAAGTAGCTGAGAATAATGGTAGCATTGTCTCAATGCTTTCCAGGAATATCCTGCCTTCGGAGACTGAAGTTCTTATAACCTCATTCTTTGATGTGGTTGTTGATATAACAAACGTGGGTGAGATCCATGCTGAGATAGGTATGAAAGATTTTGATTTCCGATACTCTGTTGAAGGTGGGTCCATTGAATTTGAGCCCATGCAGAAGAAGATCAAACGTGATCGCCTGAAGATTCTCATTGTTGATGATGAACCAGATATACCGGAACTTCTCAAGCTCTCTCTCATAAGTGAGCCATATGATTTCATTGTGGCGCACAATGGTGAGGATGCTATTGATCTTACACTCAAAGAGCTTCCTGATCTTATACTCCTGGACATAATGATGCCGGACATGGATGGTTATGAGGTTGTGGAACATCTTAAAAAGAGCAAAGCTGCAAGTGATATTCCTGTGATCATGGTCTCTGCCAAGACCGCCATTGAGGACAAGGTCAAGGGAATGGAACTTGGTATCGATGATTATATTTCCAAGCCATTTGACAAAAGAGAGGTCAAAGCAAGGATAAAGATGGTCATGCGTCGTCTTGGATGGGAAGAGGAATAATTATATATTTTAATGAATATTGGGAATATAATAATATACTTTCCTTTTTTAGGAGATGTGAATAAAAAATGTGTCCCAAAATCATGGTCGTAGATGATGAATCAGATACCATTGACCTCGTAAAACTTATCCTGGAATCAGAGGATATAGACGTTGTCGGGGCAAAGAGCGGATTTGAATGTCTTGAATCCATCGAAAAGGAAAATCCTGACGCGATTCTACTTGACATTATGATGCCGGATATGAATGGATGGGAGACATTCCATAAGATTAAAGAAAAAGAGCCAGCTCTCCCTGTTGCCATGCTCACTGTAAAGAGTCAGGAATTTGACAAAATGCTGGGACTACATGTCCTTAAGGCAGACGACTATATTACAAAACCTTTCAGCAGAAAAGAGCTCATCCAGAGAACAAGAGAACTGCTGGAAATGAAACTTTAGTCATCCAGCACTTCAAACAATATTGCTTTATCATTTTTCACAAATAGATGTGCCTTTCTCTCACCAACAAGACAGCTTTCAAGTTCATTACGCACATCCCAGTATTTTTCAGGTTCAATGGCTGCCCTGACAATAACTTTTCCAAATGAGTTTTTCTTCAGATATGAATTAATCAGAGAAAAATCAGGTTCTGAGATAAGAAGTCTTTTGTATCTGTTCTTAAAAAGGCTGTTCTTTATCATAGAATCAGAACTCAGAAGAGTTCTTTTTTTATCAATTTCAAAAACAGAAATATCATCTGCTTCATTTTTCAACTCTGCTGCGAGTTGACCAAGGAGCCCTGCTTTAGTGACGCATTCTTCCGGTTCATATGCATAACGAGCTGGTTCTTCGTTTCCACTGGCTGTATCATAGACGCCTGTTTTTCGAATAATATTAATTCCAGGAAGTGCAACAGCAGAGATGTCTGCTTTTTTCAGTTCACCAAAATAAAGATTAAGCCGGTTGAGTTTTCCTTCAAGGGACATGTACTCTCTTTCGCAGTCAAAGGGTATGCTTTCAGGGGAGAGTTGGGGAGGTGCTTCAAATGCAAAGTTTGAAGAAATATCTGAGTAAGCTTTCATAACTTCGGGAATAGAAGGCCTCAGATTGTCAATGCTTCTCTTTTTTTCCGAAGGTGGTCTTGCAGGATCTGAAAATACAACGTCCAGTTCAGGCAATTTTTCAATAATTTCAGGTGAAAGTGAATTGCCTGCAATGAATTCTATGTTATCCACTCCCATTATTTTTGCATTTTTCTTTGCAAATGCTATTTTTTTAGTATCAATCTCAATAGCATAAACAAAATCACAATACTTCGCAAAGTGAAGTGCTTGTCCACCAATGCCACAACTGATGTCAGCTATTACTTTGCATTTCAATCTTTTTGCCCTGTATTCAGCAACAGGTTCTGGTGTAGCAAATCGTATTCCATCCTTGTCTGCTATCATTTCAGTTTTGAATTTCTTTTTTCGTGCCAAATCGATCAACTTTAAAAGTCATGTAAACGATTTAAAAGCATCTGATTTATATCTCATGCCAGCCATGTTTTATTCATAATTTATATATATTATTGATGGTATATTGTCCAACGTATAGATATATCTCTCATAAATTAAATAAAACCAGTGGAATTATGGCCGGATTTAGTGATAAGATAAAAAAAATAACGTCTGTTCTTTCTAAAAAAGGAAAGAACAAAGGAGGAGACTCTCCTTTTGATTCAGATGCTCCTCCTTTCCTTCAAGGGGGGCCTGATCTGGGTTCAGTTCCCGATCTGGCTGCAGGTATGCCACCCTCTCCGGCTGGTCCGCCTGGTGCTCCTGCTACATCTGGCGCACCAGATGCTCCCGGTTTTCCACCTGGTATGGCTCCTCCCGGTGTAGATGCTGGTGGTCCTCCCGGCGCATCGACACAGGCTGCTGCAATAGATAATGAAATGCTGGAGGAGAATCGCAAAAAGATCAAAGAGGTTGAGAGCAAAGTTTCAAAGGCAGATGTGACTCTCAACATGGTCCAGAGAGATAATGAGGAAATCAGAAAAACAGTTGACAAGATAGATCAGAGTGTATTGGAACTTCTGTCTCTTTACGAAATTGTCTCTAATCAGGTAAATCCTTTTGTGGGAGACGATGTCAATTCCAGGGATACCATCGAAAGATTTGAAAAGACTGAGAAAAGGCTCACTGAAATGGGCGATATGCTTGTTCTCATGAAAAATGATTTTGATGCGACTGCCCAGAAAATGACTATGCCGCAGGGAATTTCAGAAGAAGCGGAATCCAGGATGCACAATATTGAGTCTAAGATGGATGCGTTTGCAGATGCTATGGTAATGATGCATGAGAGTATCGAACAGCTAACTTCAAAAACGGATGAGCTAGCTGAACGGACGGATTCCCTTGATCGGAATTTACTTGACATTGCAGAAACAACTTCTGCCATAACCAGCAGGCTGGAAGAACTCGAAAGCCGTCCGGAACCTTTTGTAAAAGGCCAGGCTAATCCTTCTTCTAAAACAAAGGACAAATCACTTTCTAGTGATAATCAGTCTGAATCTGATGAGGTTGCAGGACCAGAGCTTGAATCAGAAAAGGGATCAGAAACTGAATTATCTCCTAAGGCAGCTGCAGTGCCTCTTGTAAGGCTGGAATGCATAAAAGCCGATCCTACAAGTGTTGTTGTTCTTCTTAACTGGATAGAGTTCCTTATGGAAAGGGTTGGAAGGAACAACCTGATGGATGCACTTGATTATTATGTGGATATTGGATGGATAAGTGAGGATGTCATGTCAGAGATCATGGCATATGCCCGCGGAATCGATTATTATGTTGAAAAGCCAACATGGCGCCTCCTTCCAGAGGATCATACCAAATCCCTGCTCTTTATTGAAAGACTGTCAGGACGTAAGATCGACAGGAATATGCTGAGTTCCATAGACAGGGAAATGGCAAAGGTTAAGCACGGTCTGGAGGAATTGTATGGGATTTGAGCTTTCAGTTGTCGCTGCAATATTCTTTTTAAGCGCTGTAGTTCTGGGTTCTTTTTCCTACTCGATGCTAACAACCTCAAATGAAATTGTCAGTGATGCTTCTGAAGAACGATATGAAATGCAGAATTCTAAGCTTAAGACCAATATTGAAGTGACAGATGCCATCGCCGGGAACTATTCCGATACCTATAATCTTACAGTTATTCTTTCTAACACTGGTAGTGAAAATGTCTATTTTGATGAACTTAACGTGCTTGTGGATGGAAATCTTGAACCTTACACATATAGTGATGTTGCAGCAACCTGGACTCCGGCTGAAACGCGTAACCTGACCGTCAAGGGTCTTTCAGGTACAGGTATTCACCGTGTGAAGGTAGTGACCCGCAATGGCGTTTCTGCTTATAATTCTTATATCGTCTGAATATACTTCCTGATAAATGGCAACTATATATACTATTAATTATATATTACTATCTTAATTCTATTTGCATCGGACTGGCAGAAAAACATGAAAAGCATGCTAAGAACAAACAGAGACCCCTTACTGAAAGATACGGGTGCAGAAACTGCAGTAACACACATGATCTTCTTCATCACTGCAATGCTACTGGCTATCAGTGTAGTTGTTCTTGTCTCTGGCAATGTACAATCAATGGTCTCTTCATCCGGTGCAGGCAGCAAATTGTTATCCGAACAGATGCGGACTGACATAACAATCGTTAATGATCCTGAAATAATTCCTTTTGATAACAGCACCGGCAAATACACTTTTTATGCCAAGAATACCGGCAAGACTGAACTGGCACCTGAATACGTGACCATACTTGTAGATGGTCTCCTTATAGAACCTGCAGATGCGGATATTGCTCTGGTTGATGGTGATGTTGTCTGGAGACCGGGAGATATTCTGACACTAAATGTGACCACAAAACCGTCTCCCCTTGATGCAGGTGATCACAGAGTACTTGTTGCAGCAGATAATGGCAAATCCGGTGCAATGAGCTTTAAAACGGAATAAGAGGCGAAGAATGGCAAAAATTAATGCATTTGCAATCCCAAGGGATGACCTTAATGATAAATTAGGAGGAGGATTTCCTGCCGGTTCACTTGTAGTTATCGAAGGTGGCAGTGGTGGTGGGAAAAGCACAATTTCCCAGCGACTTTCATTTGGTTTGAACGAAAATGATGTCAGTGTTACTTTAGTTTCCACACAAATGACAACAAAAGGTTTTATCAACCAGATGTATTCAATGGATTACCCGATAGCTCCTTTTCTTCTTAATGGCCTTCTTTTATACATACCTGTGATACCACTTGTTCAGGCAGCAAAATCACGTTTCGATTTTATTGAGAGGTTAATGGCTGCTGAGGAACTCTTCGAAAAAGATGTTATAATTATTGATACACTTTCATCTCTTATCAAATACAGTGCAAATACTGAAAAAACACTTGACCTGATCTCATTCCTCAAGAAACTTAATGGAATGGGAAAAGTTATCATTCTCACAATCGAACCCAACCAGCTCACAGAGGACCTGGCTTCCATGTTCCGTTCATCCTGTGATGTATACATTACTCTGAAGTCAAAGCCTCTGGGTAGTGAAGTTAAAAGAACTATCGTTGTGAACAAATTTACAGGTGCAAAAGGTCCGGTGGGTCAGATGATAGGTTTCAGAATAGAGCCGAAAGTAGGCCTTGTAGTAGAGATCGCTTCTGTATCATAATCGTAAGAGTCGTGATAATATGGATCAGGAATTTCAAAAAGCAGTTCAAAGAAATCCTCATCTGGGCGAGTATGTTAAAAAGTTCATGCGCGAGACGGGAGAAGATGAACCCACTTTCATGGTAAGTCTTTCAAAAGACATTGACAGGGATAAAGTGAACGTTATTCTTCCCGTAGGGGATCCTGTGTTTATTCACCTGTATGGTGGTGAAGAGCTGGGTGAGGTCAATTATTACGGTGTTGAGCCTGAACTTAATGATACTGAAAAGAAGAAGTACAAAACTACTCTTGAGATAATTCTTGAAAAATCTGCCAATGAACCGGTTCCGGAATCTGAATCTGAACTCAAAGACCTGATCACTAAATTATTCAACGAATCTATTGATATAGGCTCAGGTGGCAACCTTGATGATGATGAAGAAGGAGGAAAATTTGATATTCTCCAGAAACTCATGCCTGTTCAGAAAAAAGTTCCCATGACCCAGAGAGAGTACAACAAAATTCTCTACCATCTGGAAAGGGATATCATTGGATCCGGTCCAATCGAGCCGATCATCAGGGACCCGTATCTTGAAGATATCAGCAGTATAGGTGTGGACAACGTATTTATCGTCCACAAGATATTTGACACTATTAAAACTGACCTGACATTTGGAGATGAAGAAGGTCTTGACAACTGGCTTCGCAGTATGAGTGAGCGTATCGGTCGTCCGGTGAGTGATGCCAGGCCGATAGCTGACGGTGCTCTGCCAGATGGTTCTCGTATTAACATTATTTACAGTATCGATGTCAGTAAACGTGGTAGCAGTTTTACCATGCGTAAGTTCAGTGAGGTTCCTGTAAGTATTATCCAGCTTATAAATTGGGGTGCACTGGATGCAGAAATGGCAGCCTATATGTGGATGTGTCTTGAGAATGGTATGAGTATTTTCTTTAGTGGTGAAACAGCAAGTGGAAAGACCACAATGCTCAATGCGTGCCTTGCTTTTGTAAATCCAAAGGCCAAGATATTCTCTGCTGAAGATACTGCTGAGGTTCAGCCACCACAACCTGTATGGCAGCAGTTGATCACTCGTGAGGAAGGTCCGCCCGAATCAAGGGTAGATACTTTTGCCCTTCTAAAAGCGGCTCTCAGGTCAAGACCGAACTATATTATCGTAGGTGAGATCCGAGGAGCCGAAGGTAATGTAGCTTTTCAGGGTATGCAGACAGGTCACCCTGTACTTGCAACATTTCACGCATCTGCTGTATCAAAGATGATCCAGCGTCTTACGGCTGATCCTATCAATGTACCTGTGACTTTCATCGATAACCTGAATATTGCAATGATTCTTTCAGCTGTTTATCGTAAAGGTAAGTTCCTCAGGCGTGCCCTTGCTATTGAGGAAATTGAAGGATACTATGAAGAGATCGGTGGTGTTGCAACAAGGGCTGTTTTCCAGTGGGAGCCTGATACTGACACTCACAAGTTCCGTGGTCTGAATAACAGTTACATCCTTGAGGATAAGATAGCCACAAAGCTTGGTTATGAAGATAAAAGACAGATCTACCAGGATCTTTTCCTCAGGGCCAAAATACTGGAAGAAATGAGGTCCAGAGGAATTGAAGATTATTTTGATGTTCTTGAGATCATTGTGAATTTCTACAAGCACGGTGTGGATGGGCTTCCATTTGCAATATAAGGTGATTTTGTGAGCTATGATAAAGCATTCAAGAATCTTGGAATGGAACCCAAGGTTTATCTCAAGAAATTTGCATTGCCTATCATAGCATTCGGATTTATATTTTCCATACTTCTTCTTGCAATATTGCCTACAATTTTCACAGGACCTGCACAATATATACCCTATCTGATACCTCTTGTGTGTATCGTATTTGCTTTCTCTTATCCTCTTTCGATACTGGGTGCCAAAGCTTCCCGTATAGATAACAATATGCACTACTATATCACCCAGATGGGTTCAATTGCAACAGCAGAAACTCCGAGGATAGATATCGTTAGAATCGTGTCGGAAAATGAAGATTATCAGGAACTTGCGGAGGAAACAAGGAAGATATATGATCTTGTAACGGTATGGCATCTGAGTCTTGCAGATTCATGTCGCTTTATTTCCAAAAGGACTCCTTCTATAATATTTGAGGACTTTCTTGACAGATTTGCACATGCTCTCCAGTCAGGAGAAGATGTAAAAACCTTCCTTTTTGCAGAGCAGAACGTTGTGATGAACGAGTATGAGGCAATGTACAATGGTGCTCTCTATGTTGTTGAGATCATAAAGGAACTTTTCGTCTCTCTTGTCATGTCACTGATATTCATGGCTTCCTTTGCTGTTATCATGCCTGTGATAACCGGTATGAACGCAGAACTTCTCATGGGTATAGTAGTTGTTATTTTCCTTGTCACCGATGTCGTCATGCTGATGTTCACAAAGAGCAAGATTCCAAAGGATCCTGCATGGAGTCAGTCCAGCGATATTACGGAAAACAAACTGAAATTATACCGCTCAATTCCGGTTTCTATTGGAGGTTGTATTGTGGTTCTTATTGCAGTACTTCTCTATGGTAAAATTGAGACCAGTATAGCTGTTGCAATGGTACTCACTCCTCTGGTGTACACAGGACATGTTTCCAGAAAAATTGAAAAAGCTATCAGAAGAAAGGATGAGAATTTCCCTGCATTCATTCGCTCTCTTGGAAGCTCTGCCGGTGCAAGAGGTGGTGTTATTGATGAGGCTCTCAAGGCATTGAGGGCGCATGACTTCGGACCGCTTACAACTGATGTGAATAATCTCTATAAAATGCTTGTTACCAGAATAGACAAATTCAGTTCATGGGAACATTTTGCAGTAAATACCGGTAGTAATCTTGTACAGCGTTTTTCTGGAATGTTCGTCCAGGCCACCAATCTTGGTGGTCAGCCTGAAGTTATAGGCGACATTATCGCAACCAATTTTCACAGGATAGTAACACTCAGGAAAAAAAGATCCCAATCTGCCGGAAGTCTTGTGGGTGTTCTGTATGGTCTGACCGGTGGTATAGGATTTACTATGTACATTTCCCTTGGTGTGGTGGGATTGATGCAGGATATGTTCTCAGCAGTGGAAATGCCTGCCGGTATGTCCATGGGCATGATTCTTTACACTAATATAGGTAATCTGGATACTCTTTCTAACATGGTTCTGGCCATCATGATAGGTCATTCCCTGATGTCAGCTCTTCTTATCAGGGTAGTGGACGGAGGGCATATGCTCAGTGCAACCATAGATTTTGTGATCATGGTCTGGATATCCGGTGCAAGTGCTGTTGTAACAATGGCAGCAGTATCATCACTACTGGGTTTGGCCTGAAACAAAAAAGAAAAGTAGAAAGGATAGAATATCCTTTTCATTCTAATCTTGTTTTGATGTAGTTAGCTAAAAACTCTCCTACATCAGATGTAGTGCTCTTTCCTCCAAGGTCAGGAGTGCAAAGGCCCAGATTTAGGGCAGTATCTATAGCTTCTTCCAGAATTGTTGCTTCAGCCATGTTCTTGTTCCATTCAAGAAGCATTTTGAGACTGAGTATTGCAGCAAGAGGATTTGCGATATTCTTGCCTGCAATATCCGGTGCACTGCCGTGAACAGGCTCAAAGAAGGCATATTTTTCGCCAATGTTGGCGCTTGGCAGAAGACCAAGCCCACCCACAAGAGCTCCTGACATATCACTGAGAATATCTCCGAAAAGATTGGTGGTGACAATCACATCGTAGTTCCAGGGGTTCTTTATCAGGTTGTATGCAAAGGAATCCACCAGTTCATCGCTATGTGTGACACCTGCATCAGTTGCAGACTGCCGGCATACATCAAGGAACAGTTTATCGGATTTCATCACATTGGATTTGTGGACTATTGTCAGTTTATTGGTCCTGTTACTGGCAAGTTTGCTTGCGTAATCTGCAATCCTTTTCGAGCCTTTTTTTGTAACTACTCTTTTAGTGGTGGATATTTCTTCTCCTATCTCTTCAATCCCGGAATAAAGTCCCTCGGTATTTTCCCTGACGATAATGTAATTGAAATCAGTCCTGTCATGAATTCCCTTTACTGATAGAAGAGGGCGTATTGGACGAACATTTGCATACATATCAAGTTCTTTCCGTATTGTAAGGAGCACGCTTTTGTAATTCGGATCAGGAGGTGTTGTCACCGCACCAAAAAGGACACAATCACAGTCTTTCAGTGCATCTATATCCTCTTCTGTGATTGCAGACCCTGTTCGTTCCCATCTGCCATAACCCAGTTCCATAGGTATTTTTTCCACGTCAAGTCCAAATGCGTCAAGAACTTCAAGGGCTGCAGGAATTACCTCTTTCCCAACTCCGTCTCCTTCTACAACTGCAAGTTTCATGTCAAATCCCCAATCATTCCTTTATTATAAATTGTCTTTCTTACCAGAAAGCTTTAGCTCCTGGACAAGATCCCTGATTGCCATTGTCACATCAAATTCCGAAGCACCCCAGTGTACAACTGCTCCTCTGATGCCACCTATGGTAACAATTCCTGAATTCTCTGCACGACAGCATCTTGTGATAAAAATCTTTGTGGGTTTGAATATATCTGATTTGAAGGGACAGATATTCACAAACGAATATTTGATTCCCGGAAATCTGGACTCAAAAAGACTCTTTGAGATCTCACAACCCACCAGCAAAGCTCCATCCTCATCGATAACATCGCAATCCAGACATTTTCCTTTCAGTCCGGAAGAAGAACATGGGAATACAGTATTTTCTCCTTCAAATTGTCTAAGGTCTGTAAGATTCTCTGTGAACCGAATAGACAGATCTCCCCATACTCCACTTTTTTCTATTCTGCGAACAACACTTGCAAGCCAGGAAGGTTCAGGTGGAAAAATATCAACAATCTCAATCTCAATAATCTCAGAAGGATCAGGTTTGTGTACGAATGTCAGATGTTTGTCTATCCCTGTAAATATGACCGTATTAATTTTTTCATTGCAGATGTCTGCTGCTATATCTATGAGAAGCGCCCTATCTTTGATATTAAGTTCCTTCTCATAACGTATGATCTCTTCTCCGGAGGCTAGTTCTTTCAGGTTTGTAGCATCCCTGAGCAGTCCATCTCCCTGGTGTTCCACTTCAAAAAGTGAATAGGTTCCGTTTTCACAGTTTTCAACAATTAAGTATTTGGTAAGGAAGTAGATTCGTCTGTCCTCACCGTCAGGCATATCTTTGCTGTGCCCGATGTATTTGTATTCATCCGGAAATATCATTTTAGACATAATTATTGTTTGTTCTTCTGTGCTTTTCTGTGTGCTACAAGGCCACCATCAGTAAGAATCTCAAGCAGGAAGTCAGGAAGTTTGTTACCCTGGAAGACTTTGCCATTTACTTTCACGATTCCTTCTGGTAAATTAATCTCAACTTCGTCGCCTTCATTACACTGAACGTCTGCTTCCATTAATGGAAGACCTACATTAATGGCATTTCTGAAAAAGATTCTTCCAAATGACTTGGCGACTACACAGCCTACTCCTGCATATTTAAGTGCCAGAGCAGCTTGCTCTCTGGATGATCCACAACCAAAGTTGTCATCTGCAACAATGATATCGCCTTTCTGTATTTTCTGAGAGAATCCAGGGTCGATCCCTTCCATGGCATGATCTGCAAAGACCTGCATGTCCTTTGTTCGCAGGTATTTTCCGGGAATTATTACATCGGTATCGATATCACTGCCGTATATCCATGCTTTTCCCTTGATTATATTGTCCAATATATCACCTTATGGCTAGCTTCTGCATGATGTTATTTGTAGATGTCGGAAATGAAGTAAAAATGTAAAAAAGAGGAGAATGGGAAAGAATTAAATTTCGATTACATTCCCATTCAAAACATCTGTTTCACTAACACTGACCTGTTGTGTGGTGTCTCCATAACTTATCACATAAGGTCCTGTTGGCATGGTATCGAATTGTGTTTCTCCTTCAATAGGTCCTGTTGTTGAATAAGGGACTGTGAATGAGTAAGTTCCGTCAGATGTTGTGGTTTGAGTGTATGTGAACGTTCTCATCTGGCTGGTCAGTATTGTGTTGCTGATAGTCACTGTCTCATTAGCAGGAGCTGTTCCGGTAATTGTGGCACCTTCAACGTATTCGAAGATTTTTACATAACCTGAATTTTCTTCTTCCAGGTTTCCACCAAAAAGAACGTTGTAGACATTCTTGTATCCTGTTTCCTGACTGTTTCCTATTGGTGATTCATGAACCATACGATATTGTTTCAGTCCGTTACCATCAAACATGTGGAGTCTTGCTTCCATCGAGTTAAAATATCTTTGTCCGGGAACATTCATGTATCCTGAATCGGTCTGCACCTGTACATAATAATCAGCAGTATCCAGTGTCCATGCTGTCATTGCATAGAATTTCCCAGTTGCCATTTCAACATCAGAGACTATATAGCGTGCCCCTGCTTTGTCAGGGTCTGGATGGACTGCTTCTAGGACTTCTGTGGCCTCTTCTTCAGATGGTGCTGTGAAGAAAGTTGATGCACCTGGTCTGTTCTCTTGTTCTATGCTATTTCTTCTTCCACCAATTCCCTGTTGGAATGGATTTGCATTTGGAATACGGTGTCCAATGACCTCTATCCAGTGTCCGTAGTCCCACCAGGACATCACACCGTATGCGGTTTCTGGGTATTGGTAGCTTTCGCCATCAGCAGGAATCTCATAGTTTTCATAGTAGTCAAGTCCTGGATCAGGAGTGTTATATCTTAACCATTGGGTTGCTTCTATCCAGTAACCATTTGGTCCACCTGTCCCCTGATTTTGCTGCGTTGCAAGACTATAACTTGGATATACCATGATCAGCAATATGAATATGGCTGAGAGTATGTGCATGGCCTTAATGTTTTTAGCATTGAACGTTTTTGATTTGATACTGTCTATCAGGCTTTGCCAGCCGGCAAAATTCAGAATTTCAATACCTATCCATGCGCTGAGGATTGCTGCATTTACTGAATAATAATATGCAAAACGGTTCTGCTGAAGCATTGCCCATATTATCATAAGTGTCCAGACTAAAAGGAATATTTTGTCTGGAGTATTCTTCTGGGTGAATGCTTTGTAGATTAGTATTGCAAGTGCGATGAAAGAGATGTATCCAAGGGCGCCGAAGTTGTACCAGAGGGGTTGCAGGGAAAACTGACCACCTATGGAGAGGAGAGGGGAGGCTTCTGCTACTGTTAGGCCGCCACCTGTACGCATGAAATAGCTGAATACGCTGGTGATCAGGGAGTACGCTGATTCTGAGAAAAGTTTTGCTGCAAGGACCCCTATTATGAAAAGGGTAGCAATTGAAACAGGGAAGTAATAATTTTTAAGTCCTTTATGTTTTGAAACAATAGATATCCCGGTTAATATCGGAAATGCTATGATACCTGCAAGAAGACCTTTAATGTATAGAGATTTTGTTCCTCCCAAGTAGGGTGTCATAAGTACCATTATCAATGCAATAAAGAAGATGATCATTCCACTTATTGCGAGATAGTCCGTGCTTTTTCCATGCATATGATTAATAATATGCTGGACAGTAATGTAAACGCCAATTATAAATGAGAAGAATAATGCTCCTTTCCATGCGAGTGAGTAGGCTCCCAGGGCAATTCCTGTTAGAATAAGATAGGGAATTGCAGGTTTTATTGGATTTAAATTCATTTCTTTCAAATCAGAAAAGGTAATTTTATTTTGATCTGCCTTTTTTATTGCCATTATGAGGAACATGGCCACTACAGTGCTAAGCAATGTTTCTGCAATATGATGGTCATTGAACCCTATTATGGATCTTGAAAGAAACTGACCACAGGAAATTGCGATTAAAAAGGATGCTAACAAACCTGTCCTTTTATTGAATAACCATTTCCCAACAAAATATGTAGGAATTACAACAAGAGCTCCTAATATGGAAGGATAGTATGCACTTATTGTGTAAATGAGGTTTTGATCTGGATTTCCAACACCAAGTACCCATATTATTGTAGCAAGAACTAGGTCAAATAGTGGTGCAAATACCTGATCAGTGCCGTTTGGGAATTGTGTATATGCATCAAACCACAACATATGTGGAAAGTTATGGATAATTGATTCTACATTTCGAAAGTGGTACCAAGGATCATTGCCACCGAATCTCACGAAAGTGTCAGATATGAAAACACCGGCTTTAGGAACTGTTCGGATGTAAAATGCTATTAGAAAGGATATTACCACACCTATCAGGTATGGTAAACCGTTTTTAATATCAAATGATTTTTTTTTCTCGTCTTCCATTATTATTCCCCTGCTAAATTAGTATTATTTTAATGATTGCTAAATATATTGTAGCGCAGACTAATTAGTGTCTCTGATAAATATAGATATTGTAGGTGGTAGCTCATATCCGGTTGATAGTAACCCCCAGTTTGACAGTTTCCACTCTTTCCCAAAGAGAATGTCTTCTCTTTGAACCCAAAATTTTCGTTTTTTTGTCAGGAAAACCTATTCGACAGTTTAAATAATTTCAGCTAAGTTGCTACGATTTTGTCCATTTTTGCCTTAAAATCAGTGAATTTATGTCATCAAAATTGGCGAAAATATACTTTTTTACCTGACTTTTCATGAAATCGACGGTTACTGTCAAATTCAATAAGCTATTTTTAATGAATTTTGTAGACATATGTTTGAGTTCATCGAACTCATATCGCATCAGCGATATGAAGAGTTGCGCAATGAACCCAATGATCACGGCACCATAAATGCTAGCATCCGTCCTCACTCGTAATGGTTTAATCTCAATTTCATTCTTCAGAGAATGCATTATTTTCTCGATACTATCCTTTTTTCTGTATGTTTGGAGAGCTTCTTTTAGTGTCAAATTCTTGCTCGATCTCAAACAGAAAAATCCTTCTCGACCCGTAATTAATTTCTCTTCAAGAAGTTTGATAGCTTCTTCTTCATCAAGTTCATGAGTTTTGTCTGCAAAGAATAACTCACATCAACAAGGACATTATTAATCCTGAATCTTTTTGGAAGTTTCTTGTTCTTATCGATTGATTCTTGTATTGCCCTTGCTTACCCTAGTTGTCTCATTATTTTTCTTGCCTTAGAATCAAGTTGCTCTTTCTGAAGTTTCCTTGAAAAATAGAAGTAATTGACACTATTTGGTTTAACGATCTTAAGGCCGTATATTCCATTTTCAGTATCTATTAACTCAGGCGAAGATTCCCAGAATGTTGCTATTTTCTTATCGTCAAATTGAGATTATCAAATTAGTTCATAATTCCCTCCATTCTAATTTGATGAGTATTTTTCTTAAAAATATCTAGCTAAGTCAACCTTTTCAATTTTATTTTGTAAATTTGTCAGTGTCATAAACTGGTATGCCACAAATCTTACTATTGAATAGAGTTCCCTGCTCTTCTTCTGTATTTCCCTCACATCAAAAGTTACTCTACCTTTGATGTGTCTATTTGATCTTTCAATAGGTTGTCTCGTCTTAATTTTCTCTTCAAACTTTTCATCCATCATCATTCTGTTTCTCAGATACATACCTACTTGTTTTCGCCTTCTGTTTTCATATAGTAATTCCAGTTTTTTTGCTAATGGCATATGTATCGAACCGCCTTTTTTCCACAGCTTGTTGACCCAGTGGTTAATTCTTTCAATTGTTCCTTCTATGTTAATTACTGCATTACATTTGGGTGGGATTGTTGGTTTCACTTTCAAGTGATACCATATATCAGCATGATTTTCAAATGAATCATATCCAGAATCCAAAGCATAAAAATCAATGTCGATGTTGAACTTCTCTAAGAAGTTAATATGCTTATCTAGTTCAGGAGAATCACTGGCCAATCCATTTGTATACATCATGTACAATGGAAAAACTCCTATCAATGTGATGTGAGCTTTGTCCATTTTGCATCCATAGTGAGGATTATAATCACTATGTTTGTCATATCTGGAAGCTTCAAGAGGTGTAGAATCGGTTTTCAGATCTCTGGCTTTAGTTAGTTTGATGATCCTCTCAGCTATCATTCCCATAATATATTGAAATCCTTTCTTTCCTAACCTGTATTTTACAAAATGGTGAAGTGTTGCTCCTGTAGGTAGTGCAATATCCCCATGTTCATCAACAAAATGAAGAAGCAGAGCTTCTTCATTTGAAAGAGATGAGATTGTTTTGTTGAATGAAAGATTTCTGAAACATTTGACAATAGTGAGTTTTATCATAGAAGAAATACGATATTTGAAATGCCAGTCTTTATTGGAATAATGGTTATTTTCAACATGCTGTGCGATGTCGTCAATATTAAGAAAATGTAGTAAGCGGCAAACTGATACATTCTCTTTACCAATATCGTTTCGAATGGAGTCCTCAAAGAGGACTCCTTTATAAACAGTATAAATATCCTCCATGAGACTGGCCAAATTTATACTATTTATAGTTTTGGAGGGAGTGACGCTATTTTTTTGGGTAGGTCTTGTTGAAAAAAGAGATAGGTTTTTAAATCAAAATTCTAATTTGATGGTCTCAAATTGAATTTTCTATTTATTACATAATATTAAATACCTGTAATTTACTCTATAACATAAGTATTTATGATGAAATCCATAGGCATATCTAATGCTTTTAAATCTAAATTCATATTCCCAAAAAACAAATTATTCAATCAATGATCATCATGGTTACTGACAGAACTTTAGTTCTTTGTGAAAAAGACTCTTTAAATATAATGAATAAAGTAATAAAAAAAACAGACAAAGTTTTGATTGTTTGCCTTGATCATGACATCCATAAAATGCTTTTATCAAAAAATATTGAGCATAAAAATATTTGGGATTATTCATTGAGTGAATCAAGTGATATTGATATTTTGACTTGGTTCAAACAGTGGGCTGATAAACCTATTTTTGGGAACAGCACTATTAAGGAAATTTTTGACTATAAAGGAATTTCTTTATGGTGGTTTTTAGAAATTGGTATTTTTGACTCTTATAAAGGTTTGAACAATCCCGTTTCGGTAAAAAAGCTTCTTGAAAAATTAGAACTTTTAGATTTAATTCTAAAAATAGAAAAACCTCAACATGTGATTCATCTAAATACGTTTAACCCGCACAATTTTTATTATTCTGAAATATGTTCTATTTTGGGTTGTGATTCCAAGCATATCAAAAACAAAAAAATACTCCTTAGCAGTTTTTTTTGGTCTGGTTTATTTCCTACTTTCCTCCGATTTTTTGTAATTTTTCGTTTTTTTGCAAGAAAAATTGCTTCATCTTTGCTTTATTCTCGATATAAAAAAAGACAGATGTCTCCTTTCAACAAAAACTATGTTATCATATCGTTGACATCAAACTGGAGAAATAAAAAGGATTTCATATTTGAATCGCTGATTCATAGAATTAACAAAAAAAATAAGGTTACAAGGATTGATTTTCCTGTTTTTTCGTTGATAGGATTAAAAAATATACTTGAAATGAAGCAATTGAAATATCATAATATCTTTTTTAGAATTGCAGAAGGATATGATATAAATTTTGGAGAATTGTTAGCAGCGACAAAGAATTTACAAAGGTCGTATGAAAAACTAAAAAATACGGATGTCTATTATAAATCCTACAATATTACAAAACTATTCTATAAACAGATGGATTTTCATATATATTCTTATGGCCTTCAAAACTCTATTTATTTTATCGAAACTGTTTTAGAGATAATATATAAGGAAAGTCCTGAGTGTTTAATTCTTATTGATGAGTACAATCCAATTGGAAGAGCTGTTATTATTGGTGGAAAACTTTCAGGAGTCCGAACGATAGCTTTGCAACATGGAGCAATATCAAAAAACAGGCCAAGTTATGTTCATTTTCAAAGTGAAGTCTCAAAAAAAGGTGAATATCATACTCCCTATTATCCATTGGCTGATATAACAGCTGTATTTGGTCCATATTATCTGAATTTGTTGGAAGAGATCGGAAATTATCCTCCTGATTCTTTAAGTGTGACAGGTTCTATTAAATATGATCTTGTTCCTGAAAAATTAAAGTATTTAAATAAAAACAAAACATTATCTGAAATTGGTTTGGACTTAAACAAAAGGACAATTTTGTATACTTCGCAACCTATTGACCCTGAAGAAAATAAAAAAATATTTATGGGGCTGGTTAAGGCAATTTCCGAGCTTCCTGATAGTCAATTGATAATAAAATTGCATCCAGCTGAAACAAGCATAAGTAAAGAATTAATTTCCAATATAGATGGAAAAATAAAGGTCCTTCAAAAAATTGACATTTATGAAATAATAAATTCATGTGACATCATGATGACAGCATTTTCCACAACTGCGCTTGAAGCCATGATTCTCCATAAGCCCGTAATTACTATTAATTTTACTGGAAAGGAAGACATGATGCCATATGCTGCAAGCGGAGCAGCTATTGGTGTTTATTCTGAAGAAGAGTTAGTTCCTGCAATCCTTTCTATTTTTGAAAATGAAAGTGTAAGGAGTTCATTAGACAAAAATGCAGAGATATTTGTTTATGAACATTTGTATAAGATGGATGGTGAAGCTACAACAAGAGTACTTAACATCATTGAGAATTCAGGATAATTGAATTTCTATTTTGTGCCAGATTGAATATATAAAATCACTTCTTTATTTATAGGATGCACATCTACAATTAATCTAATTACAATACTATATGTATATAAGTGACTATAATTATGGTAATAGTGTATGAAAAGCAAAATAATTGGGATTATTCCTGCAAGAGGTGGCAGCAAAGGTGTTCCTGGTAAAAATGCCAAAGAACTCGCCGGAAAACCCCTTATTGCCTATACAATTGAAGCTGCGTTAGCATCCAAATATCTGGATCAGGTGTTTGTTTCAACTGATGATATTGAGATTTCAAATATATCAGAAAAGTACAAAGCAAATGTAATTAAGCGTCCCAGTGAGCTTGCAAAAGATAACTCTCCAACAATTGATGCGATTTTTCATGCAATAGATACGATTCAAAATCAAAATATTGAAGTCGGAATGGTTGTTCTTTTACAACCAACTTCGCCTTTACGTACTACTTTTGATATAGATAAGGCTATAGAACTTTTCTCTGAAAAGAAGTGCGAATCGTTAGTTAGTGTTTGTGAGGCAGAGCATCCTCCTTTCTGGTATTCCCAAATTGAAGCAGGATATCTTAAACCCCTAATGAATGAAAAATATCTTAAAATGAGACGGCAGGACTTACCACGAACTTATCTCCCTAATGGAGCTATTTATATTTCAATTCCTTCTACTTTAAAGAAATTCAATGGTTTTTATTGTTCAAAAACAATTCCATATATAATGCCATTACAGAGAAGTATTGATATTGACAATGAAATCGACTTTATGACTGTTGAGACTATATTATATGAGAAAAAGTATATATAATCAGATTTTTTGCCTTATTATAAGGGTAAAGTTGGATTTTTAGTAGTACAAAAAAAGACTGTATAATTAATATTTGAATGAGGGACTTATGACTAAAATTAGGATTGAAAAAAGCTATATTGGTATAGGTAGTCCATGTTTTATCATTGCAGAGGCTGGTGTAAATCACAATGGTGACATTGAGTTAGCAAAAAAATTAGTCGATGCTGCAAGCGATGCTGGTGCAGATGCTGTTAAGTTTCAGACTTTTATTGCAGAAGAACTTGTAACTAAAAATGCACCAAAGGCTGAATATCAGTTAGATAATACTGACAGCTCAGAATCTCAGTTTGAAATGATAAAAAAACTGGAGTTATCAAAAGAAGGTCATAATGAATTAATTGAATATTGTAACAAGAAAAACATTATTTTTTTATCAACTCCTTTTGACAACAAAAGTGCTGATCTTCTTGAAGAACTAGAAGTTCCTCTTATAAAAATAGGTTCTGGAGAAGTTACAAACCACCCATTTTTAGAATATCTCTCTAAAAAAGGTCTTCCGATAATTCTTTCTACTGGTATGTCTACCCTTGAAGAGGTACGTGAGGCAGTGTCTGTAATAAAAAAGAACTGTAATAATCTGATTCTGCTTCATTGCGTGTCCAACTATCCGGCACGCATAGAAGATTCTAATTTGATGGCCATGAAGACAATGGAAAAAGAATTTGATATCCCTGTTGGATATTCTGATCATACTCCCGGTATCTATGTTCCTCTTGCAGCCGTAGCCATGGGGGCACCGGTCATCGAAAAGCATTTTACCCTCGATAAAAGCCTTCCTGGTCCTGATCATCTTGCATCCCTTGAACCTTTTGAATTAAAGGAAATGGTCAAAGCTATAAGAATTGTAGAGAAAGCACATGGCTCCGGCGATAAAATGCCTGTGGATTCTGAGCTGGAAGTAAGGGATGTAGCAAGAAAAAGCATTGTTGCAAAGAATCCTATTCAGAAAAATACTGTGATAAAGGAAGATATGCTTTTATTTAAAAGACCAGGTATAGGTATACCTCCAAAGGACCTTATGCAAGTAGTGGGAAAAGTTGCTAAAGAAAATATCCATGCTGATGAGATGATATTGTTTGAGAAACTTGAATAAGAATGATTATCCTAGGATTGTTTATGCAGGTGACAGAGATATTAGTCAGTGGGTGCTTGAATTTATTCTTGAAAATGGTGTCAAACCCATTGCATTAATGGTTTCAGATAAGAACAAAGCAACTCATGATAAGGATCTTCTGGAGTTATGTGATTACCTTGAAAGTCAAAATGTACTGGAAGGGAGCAAGTTCAGAACAGGAGAGAGTATACAAAAACTCAAGGAGTTAGAACCCGATTATATTATTTGTGTACATTTTCCGTATGTTGTGCCAAAAGAGGTACTGGAAATCCCAAAATATGGTGTACTAAACCTACATCCTGCATATCTTCCTTATAACCGTGGTTGGAATACACCTACATGGGCCATATATGATGGTACTCCTTATGGTGCAACATTACATTTCATGAATGAAGGAATGGATGCAGGAGATATAATTCACCAAAAAGGGATAGAAATAATGCCTGATGATACAGCAGATTCCTTATATCAAAAAGTTAAAATGACAGAATTTGAATTATTTAAAGAAAGCTGGGAATCATTAGTTCATAACACTTATACTCTCAAAAAACAGGATTTAAACAAGGGAACTATATATAAAAAAGCAGATATTGAATCTATACAATTTATTGATCTAAGTGAAAATGTTAATACAGGTGATCTTATAAGGCTTTTCAGGGCTCTGACGACCAGCAACATTAAAGAAAGTGCTTATTTTGAAGTTGATGGCAAGAGATACCGTATTCAGATACATATTGAAGAGGATAGATGATATAATGGAAAGAAAAATATGTGTTATTACCGGAACACGTGCAGAATATGGTTTATTATATCCGGTTATAAAGGCTATAAAATATCATCCAAAACTCAATCTTTCGATAATTGCTACTGGAATGCATCTTTCTCATGCGCATGGTTATACCATCAAGGATATAGAAAAGGACGGGTTCGATATAGATGTTGCTGTTGATATGCTTTTGAGCAATGATTCTGGGGCATCCATGGCAAAGTCATTGGGTATCGGTATAATAAGTATAACTCAGGCGCTGGAACAAATCAAACCAGATATTGTTCTGGTTCTAGGTGACAGGGGTGAACCATTTGCAGCTACCATAGCATCATCACATATGAATATCCCTGTTGCACACATCCACGGCGGTGACTTCACTACCGGAGGATGTATAGATGAGAGTATACGTCATTCAATGACCAAGTTTTCCCATATTCATTTTCCTGTTACAGAAGAAAGTGCGGAAAGGATCAGAAAACTCGGTGAGGAAGAATGGAGAATTAATGTAGTTGGTGCTCCAGGACTGGATACGATCTTAAATACAGATTTGATTCCATTTGATATTCTCGCAGAAAAATTTTCAATAAAAAGAAATGAACCTTTGTTGCTTGTAATACAGCATCCTGTAACTACTCAACCCGAAAAAGCAGGGCCGGAAATAAGAATTACCCTTGAAGCCCTTTCTGAACTTAATATCCAGACCATATTGATTTATCCTAATTCGGATTCAGGTGGGAGGACAATAATTGAGGTAATCCAAGAATATGAGCACAAGGATTTTTTACATACTTTCAAGAACATACCTCGCAGGGAATTCATAAGTTTAATGAATATTGCAAGTGTTCTGATTGGTAATTCCAGTAGTGGAATGATCGAGTCTTCTTCATTCAAGTTACCTGTTGTTAATATTGGGATCAGGCAGGAAGGAAGACAGCGTTCTAATAATGTTATTGATGTACCAAATGATAAGGAAAAGATTCTGAGGGCTATTAATAAAGCATTATTTGATGAAAAATTCAAACAGGAAGTAAACAAATGCAAAAACCCATATGGTGATGGAAAGTCTGGTGTTAGGATTGCAGATGCTCTTGCAACGATAAGGCTTGACCAGCAATTGTTACAAAAGAAAAACACATATTGAGTTTTATAGAGCACTTATAAAGGAGTAATGATTTTGAACTGGAAAATTCCTCTTTTTAAAATATTCTGGGATGAATCTGATATTGAAAATGTTAGCAATTCAATAAAGTCTGGTATGTCCTGGGCAGAAGGTCCGGATATTCAGGAATTTGAAAGACTGATAGCAGATTTTATTAGTACTAAGTATTGTGTGACATTTAATTCTGGTACATCTGCTCAACATGCTTCAATGTTAGCTTACGGTATTTCTAAAGGTGATGAAGTAATTGTTCCTTCATTTACTTTCATCTCTACCGCCAATACTCCTCTTTTTGTTGGTGCAAAGCCCGTTTTTGCTGATATTGAAGAACAAACATTAGGGCTAAATCCTGATTCAGTACTTGAAAAAATAACACCTAGGACGAAAGCTATTATGCCAATTCATTATGGTGGCTGTCCATGTATGATAAGGGAACTTAAGGAAATAGCCGATGACTATAATTTAATCTTAATAGAGGATGCAGCTGAGGCATTTGGTGCATCTGTTAAAGGTAAAAAAGTAGGGACATTTGGTGATTCCACAATGTTGAGCTTTTGCCAGAACAAGGTAATAACAACAGGAGAAGGTGGTGCAATGGTAACTGATTCCGATGAGATATATAGAAAATTGAAATTGGTTCGTTCACATGGAAGGGCAGATAATTCGCAATATTTTTCTTCTACTATATCTATGGACTATGTAACTCTGGGGTATAACTTCAGGATGTCAAGTCTTACAGCTTCTCTTGGGATTGCACAAATGAAAAAAGTGGATGCTATAATTAAAATGAGGCAGGACAACTCCTCTTACTTGAACTCACGTTTGAAGAAAGAAGTGGCTGAACATATTTATTTCCCAAACATGCCAGAAGGTCACGTCAATGTATATCAACTTTATACTGTTATTGCAAATGACAGGGATGGGTTGCAGGAACATCTAGCTAATAAGGGGATAATGTCTAAAGTATATTTTTCACCTGTACACCGGTCTCACTTTTACAGAAATGTATTAAAGTATGAGTGTGATTTGCCTGTTACGGATAAAATTGCAGATAATGTTCTTACTTTGCCCATGTACCCTGACCTGAAGCTAGATGAAATGGATTATTTGATTGATGAGATTACAAACTATTATGAGGGAAATTGAAATGGGTTATGATAATTTTTTTAAGGAGAAATCAATCCTGGTAACCGGAGGGGCAGGGTCAATTGGCAGTGTATTGGTAAGGAAATTGCTTGAATTCGATCCTGAAGTGGTTAGGGTCTTTGATAATAATGAGACTGAAATATTCAATCTCTACAATGAGCTAGGTTCAGACAGAATACGACCGTTGATAGGTGATGTCAGAGACAAAGAAAGGATATCAAGAGCTCTTGAGGGTATTGATATTCTATTTCATGCTTCAGCTTTAAAACATGTTCCTCTCTGTGAATATAACCCTCTTGATGCCGTAAAGACAAATATTCTTGGTACACAGAATGTGATGGACGCAGCACTTGATCATGAAATTGAAAAAGTGATCTTAATAAGTACGGACAAAGCAGCAAACCCTACTAATGTAATGGGAGCTACCAAGCTACTTGCTGAAAGGTTGACCGTTTCAATGAACTACTACAAGGGCAAGAGAAAAACATCATTTTCATGTGTTCGTTTTGGGAATGTCCTTAACACTCGTGGTTCAGTTATACCTCTTTTCAAAAATCAAATAATGAAAGGTGGTCCGGTAACTCTTACTGACCCTGATATGACTCGTTTTATGATGACAATCGAAAAAGCTGTTGACCTTGTATTCGAAGCAAGCAGGATATCTTCAGGAGGCGAAATATTTATTCTGAAAATGCCTGTGATCAATATCAGGGAATTGGCAGAGGTCATGATCGAAAAATTTGCTCCTGAATATGGCTACAACTTCGCAGATATAACTGTTGAGGACATAGGCAAAAGGCCTGGTGAAAAGCTGTATGAGGAATTAATGACCGAGCACGAGGCTGAAAATGCTTATGAGGATGATAGGATGTTTATTTTGCCAACAGAGAATATGGGTCTTGCAGAAAGTTTCCTGTTAAATATTCCCGAAGGATTTGTGAAAACCCAAAAAGCAGTGTATTCGTCTAATTCTAATGATTCTGATCGCTTAAGTAAAGAAGGAATCAAAGTACTATTGGATAAAATCTTTATTTGACGATGTGTTTCCAAGCGTATTTAATGGTGTAATATTGACCCAACGATTTTTAGCCATAGCTTCAAGATATAATCATGTTTCTACTCTTGATCCGGTAGTTAAAACCTTCAAAAAAAGGAGTAGGAGGATTATCTATTTGAATGTGTCCTCATTTTATGAAAGAGTAAACAGTAAATGCTCTAAAAGAAGTATAACTTCTGGGTCAGCAAGTTTATATCAAACCAGAATTATAGATAAAAGAACTCTATTAAAAGATAGACTGTTGGATATTTGTGTTCTCTTCTCTTCCTTGCTTTTGAGGATATATAGGCCTTCAACGATATTGGTCGTAAGTGAAAATACCCTCCCAGAGAAAATAGCTGTTTTGGCTTCTAACAAGTTGCATATACCTACTATAAGGATACAAGAAGGTGTATACGGCAAATCTTATGTTCCCGGTATCATAAAGGTCAATATGCTCGCTGTAATGGGTCCATTCTTTAAAAGCCTCCTTATTGATTGTGGTGTTTCATCAAATATGATCACTGTTACAGGACAACCCCGGTATGATTCCCTGTTCCAACGCAAAATGGAAAAAAGCTGTGTTTTTACAAAGCAGGAGTTAGATTTGCCTTCGGACAAAAAACTAGTATTGCTTGCAACACAACCTGTCAGTGATGATCAAAGGTGGGCCTTAATTTATTCAGTTTGCAATACTATTAGAGATAATTCTGAAATATTATTAATGATAAAACCCCATCCATCTGAATCAAATGACCTGCACGAAAAGGTGGTACATGAAACTCAGATACAAAATTATATGTTTTGTGAAAATATGGACATTATTGATTTGGTAAATGTTTGTGATGTTCTCATAACTATTCATTCCACTGTGGCTTTAGAAGCTATGTTTTTTGAAAAGCCAGTAATAACTGTTAATTATAGTGGGCAGGAAGATATAATGTCCTATGCTGAAGAAGGTGCAGCAATTGGTGTGTACTCTTTTAATGAATTAACTTTAGCTTTAGACAAGGCTCTACACGATGATTATTTGATTTCGCAGCTAAGGAAAAAACAAAAAGTATATTTGCATGATTATTTATATAGGATAGATGGTAAGGCATCAGAGAGAATAGTAACTATTGCGGAAACATTGGTGTATGATGAAAGGTGTATTTAATGGCTGAAAGTTCTAAAAACAATTCGGAATCCAGTATCAGTGATAAAATCTATAAGGTCAGAAAATGGGGTTTGATCCCAAGTCTTAAGTGGTATTATTATGTTCATTACAAGATAGGGAGTTTGCAGAAAATAAGAAAGACTGCAAATTTCCCTCTGAATATGATGATGGAGGTCACGAATCATTGCAATTTGAAATGTATTATGTGTCCGCGAGAGATTATGACTCGGAAAGAGGGTGTCATGGACCTAGAATTATTTAAGAAAGTAATAGATGACACAACAAAATTCAAAAAGCCTTATCTTTTGACCCTGCACTTTTCCGGAGAACCGCTTATAAATAAGAAATTACCAGAAATGATAAGATACGCAAAAGATAAAGGTGTCCCAATAGTCAAGTTCAATTCGAATGCTATGCTTCTTGATGAAAAGATGTCTGAACAGATTCTTGGATCCGGACTGGATATTCTGACAATTGCAATTGAATCGACAAAAGACATTCATGATAAGTTCAGGGTTGGTTCCGATTTTGAGCAGGTCACAAGAAATGTTCAGAATATTGTTGAAATGAAAAAGAAAAAAGGATTAAAGAAACCTTCTATCAGGGTCCAAATGCTAACTTCCAAGGATACTGATGAAAAGGATATACAGGCTGGAATTGATTTGTGGGAGCCAATTGTTGATTATGTGAAGATTGAGTCGATTTCAACGGCTGGAGGACAAATTGAGGATTTCGGCTCAACAAGATCACAGAAAAAGTTATGCAAGGAGATATGGACCAACATGGTTATTCTGTGGAATGGGGATGTGACCGTTTGTTGTGTTGACCATAACGCTGCCCTTAAAGTCGGGAATGTAAATGAGAGCTCCATTGAAGAGATATGGAATGGTGAAAAATACCAAAGACTTCGTGACCTTCACAGAAAAGGAGATCTTGACAAAATACCTTTGTGTGATAGTTGTCTGAATGCAAATCATGGATAAGGTCTCTATTGTGGCTGATAAGAACAATGTCAGGATACTGCTGACCACATATTCATGTAACTAATGGATGATCTCAAAATTAGCTATCTTTAGAGTACAAAGTCACTCCAATTGACAAGAACGGAAATGATGATATTTTCATTTTGATCGTCGACTCTTTACTGAATCATATGCTCACAGATAGGTTCCATTTGTAAGGAAAATGGGGTAAAGGATTGAAGGAATAAATTTAGTGCATTCTTTGGAAGAAACTGGAAAAAGACCGCCACGATCAAATAGCATTTGAAGTATTGTGGTCTAAAAGCGACTCAATGGATACCAACAGCTTTAAAGTCTTGATGTTTTAATTGAAAGCAAATGCAAAAGAAAGAACGGATCATTCTGGATGCTTCTCACTATTCTGCAGTCCGGCTGGTTACAAGAATCCTACTTATCTTACGAGGAATAATTGTAGCTAGATTACTTGGTCCATCTCTTTTTGGTATTTGGAACATACTGCTAGTATTTCTAAGCTATAGTCAGCATTCCCATCTGGGCTTACGTGAAGCAATGCTTAAGGAAATACCATTCTACAAAGGTAGGATGGAGCCGGAAAGGTCCGAACTGGTTAAAAACACTGTTTATTATGAGATGATTTTTATATCCCTTGCAATTAGTGCAAGTCTTCTCTTAGCATCGTTCTTATTGCCTGATACTTATTCTTCAGTATTTATCACTGGTTTAAGGTTAATTGCGCTGGTAGTTATATTACAACAACTTTACTCTTTTTACTTAGGTCTGTTAGCTGCAAATAGTAATTTTATAGTAATAGGAAAAATAACATTGATTTTCACATTTTTGAGTGTTATTACAATATATCCACTCATTTTGATGTATGAATTGAACGGAGCTATTTTTTCAATAACTATCAGTTATGTTATTGCCCTGATACTTATCAGGAAAACAAAAAGATATATTTTTCATATGAATATTAGGTTCGATGAAATTGTAAGACTTTTAAAAGTTGGTTTCCCTCTATTATTAATATCTTTTATGTATGAGTTGCTTGGAAGTATTGATAAATTGATGATTGCAGGTCTTATCAATGAAACAGAATTAGGATATTATAGTATTGGGGTTGTTATCGCAAATTTGATATTTTATGTCCCATCAGTTATAGGGTCAGTTATATTTCCAAGTATGATGGAAATACGCGGAGCAACTGATAAGCTAAACCATTTAAAAAATTATATAATAGAACCCACATTTGCTCTTTCTTACTTAATGCCTCTTATCATTGGGGTGACGTACCTGATGTTCCCTTTATTTATCAAAGGTATTTTGCCTGAATATATTCCGGGGGTCAATGCAGCAAAGATCTTAGTCGTACTTATGTTTTTTATGTCTCTGAGCACAATATCAAATAAATTTGCAATAGCAATTGACAAGCAATCCAGTCTTTTTATGCTTCAGATATTTGCCCTTTTTTTGAATGTAGCTCTAAATTATACTTTTATTATGATAGGATGGGGGATAGAAGGCGTTTCTTTAGGAACGGGTATTACGTATATTGTTTATGGAAGCATGGTCATAACATACTCCACATCCAAGGTATATAGTAGGCTCACTGATCAGCTCAAGTTCTTTGCAAAAATTTATCTTCCATTTTTTTATCTTGCTATCTTGCTTTTCTTGATAGAGTATGTTCTTTTAGCAGAAAAAGTAGATATAATTTCAACGATAAGTAAAACAATATTATTTGTACTGTTTAATATCCCTCTGTTCATATACCTAAATAGAAAAACCAATGTTGTACACAGTTTTATTCGAATATTAAAATCAATAAAATGGAACAAACAAAGAAATACTTAGTAATAACTAAAAGTTAATTCTATTGATTCAAGTGGATCTACTAATGGTCATTCCTGAAGCAAGCATCTCCAACTACACTATATGAATAATTGTTACCAAATTCAAGATTTGGATGAACCTTTACATGATATCAGCATGTTAATAAATTGTTTAAACAATACCACAAAAATAATAAACCAAAGTCTTTGAAATGTATAAAGGTTATGGTTCAGAATTAATAATATAAGAACAATATCAATCGATACTATGATTCCTCTATAAAAAGCAAAGTGCCATAGAAAATTGGAACAAGAACTCTGAAAAGCAGTTCACTACTATAGAAACTTTGTCAAGAGAAGATATGAGAAAGAAGCAAAGGCTAAAAAATACTATAATCTACCAAAGAAGTTTGATAGTAGCTATTAGTGCACAACAGTAACAAGAATATATCCATCTCTTAATGCCATTATATTATATAATTTGAATCTAATGTAGTATCACACTCAATGGAGTACATATGAATCTCCCAATTGCCCTCACTTTAAGCGTATCTGCCATCCCTATTACAGTCTATTTCATTTACATAATTGCATCTTTTATCTCAAAACCACCTTTTACAGAAACTCTAAAGTCCTTACCTAATGTCAGCATTGTAATCCCTGCCTACAACGAAGAACTTGTCATTGAAGAACGTCTCAAAAACCTTGCAGAATCATATCCAAAAGATAAGATGGAAATCATAGTTTCAAACGACGGTTCAAATGATTCTACGAAAGACATAGCAAAAAAAGCACTTGATGATTATGCACTAAATGGAAAAGTTATCACGCATGAAAGAAGTGGTGTAAACAAAGCTATAAACAGGGGCATAGAGCAATCATTTAATGAAATAGTAGTTATAACAGGTGCAGATGGTCTTTTCGATGAGAATACCATCCCTGATCTTATGGCGGTACTCACAAGTAGCGATGACATTGGTGCTGTTTCAGGTGACATGATAACCTATTCAGAAGGTGATACACTGTTCTCCAAGTCCGAAAGTGCCTATCGCTCCATCTATGGAAGGATATGTACATGGGAAAGCAATCTTCATTCCACATATTGTTTTAACGGAGCAGTAGTTGCTTTCAAGAAAAAGGCTGCTTCCTCACTTAATACTCGCAGAGGTGCCGATGATGCCAGTATGGCATTGTCTGTTATACGTAATGGGTATAAATGTAAATATGTTCCATCCGCAAAGTTTTATGAACTCGTTCCTCATGAATTCAGTGAACAACGTCGTCAGAAAATCCGCAGGGCTACAAGATTACTTGAGGCCACGATTTTTAACAATGATGTTTTTTCTCCAAAATATGGTAAATTTGGTATGATAATTTATCCATTGAGATTTTTGATGTTTGCTGTAGTTCCGACAACATTTTTCCTGTCGTTGATATTGTGGACTCTAGTACTTGCTTCAATGAACTTGATCTATGGTTTCGCTTTCATAGTTTTCATTGTATTTCTTGTCCTGATGGGCAATATTCATACTAATATTGTCTCATCCTTTATTATCTATCAAGGATACCTACTGATAGGCTTGTTCAATATGTTGAGAGATGTGCACATATGGGAGCCCAATAAAAGAACTAAAATATAAAGTGAATATTGTTTTTCTGTATGGTAGTATTTTTATATCTTCCTGATAATAGTATTTCCAATGTCACAAGTCGCTGTCCGGAAAACCACACCATCTACTGTAATAGAGGACTACAGTAAACTGATGCGTAGCATTGATTATCAGCAATATCTTCCAAAGGATAAAAAAACAATTATCAAACTTAATTTGTCTTGGTCGCTTTATTTCCCTGCCTGTTCCACAGAACCCTGGCAGCTTGAAGCAATACTAAAAACAATGAGAGAAGATGGCTATGAAGATATTGTAGCCATGGAAAACAAAACAGTAGTTACCAACCCAATGAAAGGAGCCAGACAGAATAAGTGGATTCCTATTCTTGAAAAGTATGATGTTGATTTTGTTCCATTGACTGATGTGGAATGGGTGGACTATAAACCTAAATCTGAAATGCTTGCAATGTATAAGGTTTTTCCAGATGGATTCAAAATACCAAAACCATTTATTGGAGCTAATGTTCTTCATTTGCCAACCCAGAAAACACACGGACATACAACCATGACCGGAGCACTCAAAAATGCCTTTGGTGGTCTTCTAAGGGAAAGAAGACACCATTCTCATAAATACATTCATGAGGTACTTGTTGACCTGTTATCCATACAGAAAGAAATTCACACAGGTATATTTGCAGTAATGGACGGAACAGTATGTGGTGACGGTGCAGGTCCAAGAACAATGATTCCCGAAATTAAAAATTATATTCTTGCAAGTGGTGATCAGGTTGCAATTGATGCAGTGAGCGCCAAGATGATGGGCTTTGATCCATTGTCAATTGATCAGATACGGCTTGCAGACGGGAAAAGTCTGGGTGTAGGTGATGTCAGCAACATAGAAGTAGTTGGTGAAGACATTAGTAATGTCAATTATCATTTCAGCACCGGTGAAAGTCTCGTAATTCAGGGGGATAAATTGTTCAGAAAAGGCCCTCTAAGTTTTGTAGAGCCCATACTGTTTCACACTCCTCTTTTCAAAGTACCTATAATGGCTTCAGCAGGTTATCATGACTATTTCTGGTATCCACTTGTCGGAAAAAAACGTGTGAATGAATTTATGAAAACAGAATGGGGACAATTATTCAAGAAGTATGACTAAATCAGGAGATTATTATGTCATCTGATGCTTACCCGGAAAAAAACAAGGAAGAAACCAATTCTGTGGTTTCTGAAAAAAAAGGATTCATATCTCATATTTCAAATTCCTTCAGCTCAAAAATTGAATTACAGATAATATTCGCTATTACATGCTTGGCTGCAGTTTTAAGAATTTACCAGCTTGGGGCAGAATCCCTGTGGCTTGATGAAGTAACCACTTATTTAATATCCTCAAACACTCTTGCCGGAATTATTGAATCAACATCTGGCGATGTACATCCGCCACTCTACTACATTTTAGTTCACATTTTTCTTGTTGCAGGGAACTCAGAGTTTGCCTTGAGGTTCCCATCCATGCTGCTTGGGGTTTTCAGTGTTCCGGTTTTGTACTTGTTAGCAACCAGACTTTTCAGTCATAAAGAGGGACTCATTAGTTCATTCCTGCTTGCAATTTCACTGATGCATATTTATTATTCTCAGGAAGCAAGGATGTATTCAATGCTTATGTTTTTATCATTGTGTTCTATTTATTTCTTCTATCTTGCAGTTGAGGATAACAAAAAGATTTACTGGATCCTATTTTCATTGTTTACTGTATTGAATATTTATACTCACTATTTTGGTTTTTTTATTTTTCCAATAGAGATACTTTTTTATATGCTTACAGGTCTGTCTTTTTCCCGGGAGTCCAATATTAAATATCCGATTGCATTGAAGGATGCAGGACAATTCAGGATTTTTACAATAAATATTCTGACCATTGTTTTACTGATAATTCCTAGGATACAGGTTTTCCTCGAACAGGCTGCATCCAGGGTTGGAGGTGAAGTTACATGGGGAATTGGACCATCTTATTTAATTCCAATATTATTTTCACGTTTTACAACTTATTCCTCATCCCCCTCTCTTCTCTTCTTAATACTTTTTGTTGCAGGGGCAATTGCTGTTATATTGCAAAATAAAAGACAATCTCTGTTACTGGGAATGTGGTTTATTTTGCCTATCCTTGTAAGTTTTTACCTTTCTTCAGTTATGCCTTTCCAGCCAAGGTATCTGATTTTTATTTTGCCAGCATTTTTAATACTGGTTGCCCGTGGTATTGTTTCAATACCTCTATTGTTCATTTCAGAAACTCAGCATTCCGGAAAAAAGAAAAAGGAAATGAAAAAAGAATCTGTGAATAAGCAAATAATTTTAACAATTTTGATTGTACTTTCCCTAGTGCTTACTTCAGCTGGTTCTTTAGCTGATTATTATTCAACAGCACAGAAAAATGACTGGAAGGAGGTATCAAGAGTAATTGAATCCAATACCCAGCAAGGAGATGTAGTTGTTGCTCTTCCTTCTTATATATCAAAGCCTTTAAAGCATTATTATGATAACTCCAGTGATGGCACATATGTAAAAACTACTGGATACACTCATGAAGAGTTGGATTCAATTGTTTCACAAACTGCTCCGAATAAATTATTTTTTGTACTGACTGGTGATATAAATGCCGCAAATCCAGAGGGAACAGCAATATCTTGGCTGCAGTCCGATGCCCATGTTATATCTGTAGTTGGGGGAGTTTATATACTGACTCCAAATTCCTAACTAATCACCTTAAATATTATAATCGACTTACTAAATACTTTCCAAGTACCATCAGAGGATTACACACAAAATCTTAAAAATTTAAAAAAAATTGATTTTTAAAAGGATAAAGAGAGTTATGATATCAGCTTTATTCAGGACCATGCGTCCTAAACAGTGGTACAAAAATCTGGTTGTTTTTGTTGCAATTGTTTTTTCAGGTAATCTTGGAAACTTTGATGCATGGTCTGCTTCTTTGATTACATTTTTTGTATTCTGTCTCATTTCAAGCAGTGTTTACGTCATCAATGATATAGTAGACGCTGAAAAAGACAAACAGCATCCTGTCAAAAAAAATCGTCCGATTGCTTCCGGAGAATTGAAGAGAGGACATGCATTTATTTTTTCAATAATTTTACTTGTCATTTCACTGGGTATATCATTTAACTTTACGCCATCATTGAGCATAATTTCTGGAGCATACTTTGTATTATTTTTGCTCTATTCACTTGTACTAAAACAGATTGTAATAGTTGATGTACTGACCATATCCATAGGATTTGTGATGAGAGCTGCAGCTGGAGCCGTTGCAATAAGCGTTGTATTCTCCCCATGGCTTGTAATCTGCACATTCTTGGTGGCAATGTTTCTGGGACTTGGTAAAAGAAGGCATGAAATTTATTTACTTGGTGATAGCGCCACTGCTCATCGTAAGATACTGGATGATTATTCGACAATGATGCTGGAGCAAATGATTACCATAATAACTGCATCTTTGGTTGTCTCATATTCCCTGTACACTTTCTTTTCAGGCAGGTACTATATGATGCTTACAATTCCACTTGCTGTTTATGGTCTTTTCAGGTATCTCTTTTTGATCCATACTTCTGATTTTGGAGGAGAGCCTGAAATGTTGTTCAAAGATGCAGGAATGGTGGGTTGCATATTGATTTGGGTGATAATGGTACTTTTCATTCTCCATTTCACTCCTGTTTATTCTATATGAAAGAAGGGATGATTTTGAGAACACTAAAATTCGATTTGCATACTCATACAAATAATTCACCAAAATGTGGTTTCCTGACACCTGAAAAGCTGGTCAAAAAAGCTATTTCAAGGAGACTCGACGGCATAGCAGTAACTGATCATGATACCATAAAAGGTGCTCTTGAAGCCAGAAAATTTGAGACTGAAAATTTCAAGGTTATTGTGGGATGCGAGTTAATGACCACAAAAGGCGAAATAATAGGTTTGTTCTTGAATGAGGAAATAAAGTCAAGAGATCCCTTTGAAGCCATAAGTGAAATACATAAGCAAGGTGGTATTGTAGTAGTTCCTCACCCATTCGATAAATTTCGTTCATCAAGATTTAATAATGTGGACAGTATTGTGCATCTTTTAGATGGGATTGAAGTTTTGAATTCCAGATGCTTAAAGAATGAAAGTAATGAGGATGCAAGGAAATATGCGTTGAAGAAACAAAAAGACTATAATCTGGTAATGCTTGCAGGAAGCGATGCTCACTTTTCAAATGAAGTAGGACATGCATACAATGAAATAAATGTTGACAATGAGGCTTATGATAAAGATCCTATGCAGGCCCTTAAGGTATCAATCCTGGCCGGGAACGTGGATGTCTCTGGCAGAAAATCATCATTGATTAATCATGCAGGAACTAAATTGCTGAAATGGAAAAAACGCTATGTCAGTTATTGAAAAACTCAGGACAAAGATTCTGTTATCAGCTCTTTTTGCTGTAGTTGTATTTGCCCTTATTTCGATATATGCAGATCTTAACAAGATAACTGCTGAGCTAATTGCTTTTGAGTGGAAATACATTCCATTGATTCTTTTACTCACAGTTCTTAATTATCTCTTAAGATATTACAAGTGGGATTACTATCTCTCAATTCTGGATATCCATGTGAGCAAGATGGATAGTGCTATTGTCTTTTTCAGCGGGCTTACAATGTCTGTAACTCCCGGGAAACTTGGCGAAGTACTGAAATCCTATCTTCTTAAACAGTTGGATAATATCAGCATGAGCAGGACAGCTCCAATTGTTTTTGCTGAGCGCCTGACAGATGTGGTGGGTCTTATAATACTGGCATCTACCGGATCAGTTTTGTTTGATAATGGCAAAATCGTCCTTGTTATGATTCTTTCTTTCATTGCTATTATTCTGATCATAATTCAGTCCAGATCATTATCACACAGTCTCATAAAATTCGGGGAAAAAATGCCACTAGTTTCTGGTTTTGCACATCATTTATACGCCAGCTATGAAAGTGCTTATTCTTTGCTTGAAATGAAGCCATTTTTCATTTCAATTTTAATAAGTATACTATCCTGGTCATTCGAATGTATTGCCATGTGGTATGTGCTGAAAGGCTTTGGTATTGACACAAGTCTTGTTTTTGCAACTTTTGCTTTTGCCTTCTCTTCCATGGCAGGAGCCGTATCTATGCTTCCTGGTGGACTTGGTGTAGCAGAGGGGAGTATTGTGGGAATTCTCCAGAGTGCAGGTATTTCTAAAGCAATAGCGGCAGGTGCGGCTTTGTTGATAAGATTCGGAACCCTGTGGTTTGGGGTTTTTGTCGGGGCACTCACCCTTGCATTAAACAGGAAGAAGTTTGAAAACAGGGATGATGCTGATTTGCCAGAACTTGAATAGATATGAGTAAATATAAATTGCATTTACAGGCCTTAGTTTATTATTATAAGTATTACAGACCCTTATCTCAATTCTTAAGTACTATTACTCTAATCATACCCTCACATTCACCATCAATTTTCCATTCAAATTTCCAAAATGTGATTCCATGTCATATCAAATCATAGAGAAAAAAGAGATTGCACCCTCTGTGCATCTTATGAAAATCCAGGCATCTGACGTTGCCAGAGCCGCAAAGGCAGGACAATTCATTATTTTACGTATTGACGAGACCAGTGAAAGAGTACCTCTCACGATTGCAGATTTTGATCCAGAAGAAGGTACTGTCACCATAATCTTCCAGGAAATGGGCAAGACTACAAAACAGCTTGCTAAAATGAGTTCCTCTGATGGGCTTCAGGACTTTGTGGGTCCGCTGGGCACACCTGCAGATGTCAGGGAACTGGGTACTGTTATTCTTGTAGGTGGCGGCGTGGGTATTGCTCCTGTATACCCTCAGGTTAAGGCTTACCGTGAAGCTGGCAACAAGGTAATCTCCATTATCGGTGCAAGAAACGAAAGTCTCCTTATCCTTGAAGATGAAATGGAGGCTGCAAGTGACGAGTTCCACGTTGCAACAGATGATGGTTCAAAAGGTCATCATGGATTTGTAACCGATGTAGTCAAGGAAATCCTTGACAGTGGCGAGAAGGTTGCAAGGATCGTTGTAATCGGTCCTCCTATTCTGATGAAAGTGGCAGCAGGTATGACTGAGCCATATGGTGTTGAGACCATAGTAAGTCTGAACCCTATAATGATAGATGGAACCGGCATGTGTGGCGGATGCAGGGTCTCTGTTGGCGGCGAGACAAAATTCGCCTGTGTGGATGGTCCTGAATTTGATGCTCATAAAGTTGACTTTAATCTGCTCATGAACCGTCTTGCACTTTACAGGGATGAAGAATCAAAATGTCAGGAAAATCACGATCACAAATGCACCTGCAGAGGTGAAAACTGATGGTTGACAGACAGGCAATGCCATTACAGGACCCTGAAGAAAGAGCACATAATTTTGATGAGGTAGCACTGGGATACTCCGACGAGCAGGCACTTGCTGAGGCTTCAAGGTGCCTTGAGTGCAAGAATCCTAAATGTGTGGATGGGTGCCCTGTAAATATTGATATTCCGGGTTTTATTTCCTGTATAAAGGAAAGTGACTTTGACGGGGCAATTGAAACAATTAAACTTACAAATACTCTTCCTGCTGTGTGCGGACGTGTATGTCCTCAGGAAGTTCAGTGTGAGTTACACTGTGTGCTGGCAAAGAAGGGTGAACCTGTTGCCATAGGGAGACTTGAGCGCTTCTGTGCAGACTATGAAAGAAAGAAGGGTGTAACTCCTCCACAGCGTTCGGAATCAACAGGAAAGAAAATTGCTGTTATCGGTGCCGGGCCGGCAGGTCTTACAGCAGCAGCAGACCTTGCAAAAGCAGGTCATGCAGTTACAATATTCGAATCACTACACGACACTGGCGGTGTTCTTACTTACGGAATTCCTGAATTCAGGCTTCCAAAGGCAATTGTAAAAGAGGAAGTGGAATACATCAAACAGCTCGGTGTTGATGTGAAAGTTGATTATGTCATTGGTAAAATAAAGACTCTGGATGAACTAAGAACAGAGTTCGACGCTGTATTCCTTGGAACCGGTGCAGGACTGCCAAAGTTCATGGGTATTGAAGGTGAGAATCTCAATGGTGTTTATTCTGCAAATGAATTCCTCACAAGGGTTAACTTGATGAAGGCTTACCAGTTCCCAGACTACGATACTCCTATCAAAAGAGGAAAGAAGGTCGTTGTAGTTGGTGGTGGTAATGTTGCAATGGATGCTGCTCGCAGTGCACTTCGCCTTGGTGCCGATGAGGTAAGCATAGTCTACCGCCGTGGTGAGGAAGAGCTTCCAGCAAGGAGAGAAGAGGTTGAGAACGCAAAGGAAGAAGGTATTATCTTCAGGCTTCTTACCAACCCAACAAGGATTCTCGAAGGCGAGAACATGACTGTAAATGGTGTGGAATGTATCAACATGGAACTTGGTGAGCCTGATGAATCCGGGCGAAGAAGTCCTGTTCCGGTTGAAGGTTCAGAGCATGTGGTTGATGCAGATGTTGTTATCATTGCAATAGGTACATCACCTAATCCTATGATCTTCTCCGGCTCAGAAGGCCTTGAGACAAATTCAAAGGGAACAATTGTGGTTGATGAATCCGGCAGGACATCCATTGACAATGTTTATGCCGGTGGTGACGCCGTAACAGGCGCTGCAACAGTTATCAGTGCAATGGGTGCAGGTAAGATTGCTGCACAGGCAATAAACGAATATCTTTCTAAATAATTATTTCCGGCTTTGTCCGGATTCTCTTTCTATTTTCCCCCCGGACATCTTTTTAAGCTGGAGTACGCTAAATGGTATCAATGAAAAAAGGCAGTTCTTTTTCCGGCACATCTAAATCTAAGAGATATGCTAGGTCACATCTGAAGAGTGTGAATAATTCACCTGTTTCCAGAAGGGGTAAAAAGTCCGAAAACAGGATTTCAGGAAAAGATGCATCTCTAAAAAAGTCTCAGAAGAGATATGCCAGCAACGAAAAAGATTATATCTTCTGGTGCATGGAGTGCAATGTACCGCTTCTTGATGAAAAGTGTAATATCTGTGGAAAAGAAAGCAAAAGGATAGATCTTTCTCAGCCTGCAGATGTGAGGTTCTGTTCTCCGTATGAAAAAAGCGTTTTTCATGATATTCTTATGTCGACTTACGAATGCAATCCATTTACAGATCGCATAATTCTCCTGAACAAAATTCCTGGAGACGACAAAACCGATGAAGTTATAGTAGACAGTTTAACAGTGGGAATTCTTCGTTTTGATCTGCAGAAAATAGATTACACTTTTGAACCATCTGTTTCAGGTGCTCATATTCTTCTGAAACAAACGGAGCTGAAAACTTTTGTCCTGAAAAAAAATTCCAGGCATCTTAATGGTAAAAAAGTGAATTTTGATCTAGTTGAATCAATGTCTGATGATGTCAGAAAAGGAGATTTTGTTCTTATAAGATCAGGCAAGCTTACGGGTTATGGGATTGCACTTTGTGATGCTAAAGATGCCGATTCAATTGATGGTCCTGTCATCAGGGTCAGAAAAATTGATTCACAGCGTTCTTCGCTACTCTCAAATATTTCTACAATGGAAAACGTAATTGATGCAAACCTGCCATATATACGCAAGATTGGCAAGAATGCCATTAATACCATAAAGGGTATAGCGAACCAGAAAGAATACAAAAAACTGCCTGTAAATGTGTCTTTCAGTGGTGGCAAAGATAGTCTTGTTGTTCTTGACCTTACCTTAAGTGCCCTTAAAAACAGGAACGTTTCGGCATTTTTCCTTAACACGGGAATTGAATTCCCGGAAACCGTGGATTTTGTTCATGATTACTGCAGGGCCAATGCTATTGAATTAATTGAAAAAAAGGCAGTTTCTGATTTCTGGGACAATGTTGGCTCATTCGGTCCTCCTGCAAAAGATTTTCGCTGGTGCTGCAAAATATGCAAACTTGCACCTGCAAATGATGCCATAGAAGAGTGTCTTGCTAAGTCCCCAACGTGCATAACAGTGGATGGAAAAAGACGTTATGAGTCTTTTTCAAGGGCTAATGTTTCCACAAGTGAGAAAAATCCGTTTGTACCGGGTCAGCTCAACATTTTCCCCATAAAGGACTGGAAAGCAATAGAAGTCTGGCTCTACATCTACTGGAGAAAACTTGACTACAATCGTCTCTATGATCTTGGTTTTGAAAGAGTTGGGTGTTACTTGTGTCCGGCTGCACTTACAGCTGAATATCAGCGCCTTAAGGTTCTTCACCCTGAAATGTATGACAGATGGGAATCTTTCCTTTTGCAGTGGGCGGAAAAAAACGGTCTGTCTGAAAAGTACATAAAACATGGTCTCTGGAGGTGGAAGGAACTACCGCCTAAAATGCTACAACTTTGCAGAGACTTGGATATTTCAACTTCATCCAGCTCACAAGAGTCGGTTTTCAGTGTTGATATCAGTTCGGGAATTTCTCCATGCAAGGCGGGAGGCTATAGTATCGAAGCTTCTATCCATGGTTTTTCAATGGAAAAGACAAAGGGTGTCATGAACATAATAGGGGAAATGGTCTATTCAGAAGAGCTGGGGCTTCTCATGGTAAAAAATAAATTTGCAAACGTCAAGATATTTTCATCGGGAAGTCTTGTGGTAAATTCTGAAGACAAAGATACGGCAGAATCAGTTTTCAGGGAAGTTTCACGCCAGTTACTAAAGGCTCACAGGTGTACATGCTGTGGAATATGTGTAAAAACATGTCCTGTAAATGCAATTTCAATTGATGATGGACATGTTCGTGTTAGTGAGAAATGCATAAGATGTGGAAAGTGTACTGATTCTTGTGTTGTTCTCAGGTATGAAAACAAGCTACAATAAAATTTTCCGGAGATATCATACTTCATATTCAATTAACGATGTTGAATTTACAGGGAAGAATTATTAATAGCTATAATATTATATAAAATCAAAAGAATCTTAGAAGGGAAAAAATGGTTAATAACGAAAAGGATGGAATTTCGCGTATAATTGCTGCAAAATGGGAACTAGCTTCCTTTTTGGTTGTTCTGTTACTTTTCCTTCTGTTCTCATACATATTGTTTCCACTTGCAGACGGAATTGTACTTGGACTTGTATTTGCTTATATAGGCCGGCCTATATTCATGAAACTAAGGCGGTTTAGAAGACTCGGGGCACTTATAGCAACACTATGTATAGTAGTTCCTGTTGTATTTATTATTGGTTCGGGTATAGTTGAGATACTTCGTCAGATCGTATGGGTAGTTGAGAATCAGGCTTATGTATTAAACACAATCCTTGATCTTTTAAGATCCATAGACGTACCAGCCACATACAGCGATGATGTGCAGCAGCTTGTATGGGATGTTTCAACATCTATTTTGCCTTTGCTCGGTAGAATAGGAGTCATTTCTTATGCTCGTAATCTGGTGATGTTTGGAATTAATCTCTTCCTGGCAATATTCCTTTGTTATTTCCTATTGGCAGATGGGGATGGTCTTTACAGGGCAGTAATGAAGATTGTTCCTGAAAAACATGATTCTGCATTTGAAAGATTTGTAATGCATCTTGATGTGATATTACAGGGTATTTTTGTAGGCAATGCATCTGCAGCACTAATAGTCAGTGTCCTGTCTCTTATTGTGTTCTATGCATTTGGATTCACTCATGTGCTTGCGCTTGCAGCACTTATATTCGTTGCTTCTGTGATCCCCATGTTTGCCGGTTACATGGTTCTGCTTGTGCTATCTGTATATCGTTACCTTCAGCAAGGACTTGAAAGTGCGTCAGTGTTCTTTATTGTTGCATCGATCGTCATATATGCTCCACCGGAACTTGTATTACGTCCGTATCTTGCAAGCATAAAATCACAGATCCATCCATTCCTGATTCTCCTCGCATTCCTGGGTGGTGGTTTTGTAGGGGGTGTTGCAGGTTTCTTCCTGGCTCCAATAGTGCTTGGTGCTATTGTTGCTGCATATCGTGTATACATAAATGACAATACTGCGATATGCTCCCAGATGGACATATCACTCTGCAATGATGATGCTGAATCCAAATCCATCACAGAATAGGATTTCGATATTGGCTTGTATTTGTTTTTCTGTGATTTGAAAAAGGTTAATAAGGATTGGCCTAATTAGGTAGCAGAATCTCAAAGGTGAATTTATTATGCAGTTATTACTTATCCATTCTGATTATATTGAATATGAAGTGAAAAAGAGCACTCCTGTGGCTGAAGAGATTGAGGATTCCTTTAAACAGGGAAGACTTGAGGAAGCTCTTACAGCTTTCATCGCAGTTGAAAAGGTCGATGAGGCAAATGTCCAGGGAGCTATTTCCGAAGCTGTTGAAGAGATAAAGAATGTAGCTACACAGGTGAAAGCTGAGAGTATCATGGTATATCCGTATGCTCACCTGAGTTCTGATCTTTCTTCTCCAAAAGCAGGTGTTGCTGTTCTTAAAGGTATAGAAGCAGCACTTTCCGGAGATTTTATAGTTAAAAGAGCACCATTTGGTTGGTATAAGGCTTTCAAGATAAGTTGTAAAGGACACCCTCTTTCTGAGTTATCCCGTACTATTGTTCCGGATGAATCAACTGGTGAGGAATCCAGTGCCTGTGGCGAAGTTGTAAAGGAAGAAGTTGTCTCCGAGGCACTAAAAGCAGAAAGTACTGCAAAATCCTACTGGCACGTTCTGACACCAGATGGTGAATTGCACGATGCATCCACCTTTGATTTCAAAGGTCATGAAAATCTCGGAAAGTTCGTGGACTATGAGATATCCAAAGCAAGAGCTGTTGACAAAGCACCGCCACACGTTGAACTTATGCGAAGGCTGGAAATAGCTGACTATGAACCCGGGTCTGATTCCGGTAATATGCGTTACTATCCAAAAGGACGTCTTATGAAATCACTCCTTGAGAACTATGTACTCGAGGAAACTTCAAAGGTTGGTGCAATGGAGGTTGAGACTCCTCTGATGTACGATATGAATCACCCAACCCTGAAGAAATATCTTGACAGGTTCCCTGCACGCCAGTATTCAATTGAATCTGACAAGAGGCAGATGTTCCTTAGATTTGCCGCATGTTTCGGTCAATTCCTTATGAATCACGACATGACAATTTCTTACAAGAACCTGCCACTTAAAATGGTTGAAATGACCAGATACAGCTTCAGGAAGGAACAGCGTGGTGAACTTGTAGGTCTCAGACGTCTCAGGGCTTTCACAATGCCTGATATGCACAGTCTCTGTGGTGATATGGAGGGTGCAATAGATCAGTTCGGCCAGCAGTATAACATGTGCATCGATGTTCTTGATAAGATTGGAATCAAGGTTGATGACTTCGAGGTTGCTATCAGGTTTACCAGGGATTTCTATAATGAGAACAAGGATTTCATCACGCATCTTGCAAAGACTGTGAACAAGCCGGTACTTGTTGAGATGTGGGATACCCGTTTCTTCTATTTTGTACTTAAGTTCGAGTTCAACTTCGTTGATGCTCTTGCAAAGGCAAGTGCACTCTCAACAGTACAGATCGATGTTGAGAATGCTGAAAGATATGACATTAATTATATTGACTCTGATGGAAGTGCCAACAGGCCGGTTATTCTACACTGCTCACCAAGCGGTGCAATAGAGCGCTGTATATATGGTCTTCTTGAGAAAGAAGCTATGAAGGCTGAAAAAGGAGGAGTTCCGATTCTTCCGCTCTGGCTCTCTCCGACCCAGGTAAGGATAATCCCTATAGGTGACAAACATATGGATTATGCCATGCAGATTGCTGACAAACTCAACTGTCGTGTAGACATTGATGACAGGGAAGATACAGTTGGCAAGAAGATACGTGAGGCAGGTCGTGAATGGGTACCATATGTAGTGGTTGTCGGTGACAGCGAGGTTGAAAGTGGCACCATCAATGTTACCATCCGTGCTGAATCTCAGCCAAAGAAGCCTGTGAAAGTTGAGATGTCCCCTGAAGAACTCAATTCTCGTGTTGCAGCAGAAATTGAAGGTATGCCTTACAAGGGACTTTGTCTTGCAAAGCTGCTTTCACAGAGGCCAAAATTCTTATAAGGTTGCCCTGCGAATTAAAGTGTATGCAGGATGACTTGTCCAGTGCAGAGGATATTTCCTCTGCAAAAATACTTGTAACAGGAAGAGTTCAGGGAGTATATTTTCGCAGGTTTACTGTAGATAATGCCCAGAAACTCGGACTGACCGGTTTTGCCCGTAATCTTCCAGATGGCAGAGTAGAGGTTTTTGCAGAAGGTAAAGTTGCTTCTATCCATAAACTCATTGATTTTCTGCATATAGGTCCGGCTCTTGCAAATGTTGAAGATGTCAATGTGGAGTGGTCAGAACCTGCAGGTGAGTATACAGATTTCTCCATAAAGCGCTGATTTTCTTTATTTAATCTTTTTTATTAATTTTCACATTTATTCCAGATGTCAAAATATTATATCCATACTAAACGTATGTCTCTTTATGTCGGATGAAAAAATCTTCTATACAGGCATTGATAGGTTATATGGAGATGAATAAGACTTTCGATAAAGCAGATACTGTCGCAGTTGATGATGTTATTGTTTCCTGGTCATCCTACTCGTCCAGTTATTCCGATTTCACTGTAAAAGAATAACTGTGGGTTCATTTTTTAAATTTCATCATTCCAAAATTAGTTTTTCCGTTTATCTTTAATAGTCTGAAGTTGATTGCTAATCAATGGAAAACGTTGTCTTAGTAAGATATGGTGAACTGGCTTTAAAAAGCACAGGAGTTCGTAATTGGTACGAGAAGACCCTTGTAAAGAACATAGGCTCAATGCTTGATCATCGTGGAATTCCTTATTCAAAGATATCCCGGGAATGGGGTAGGATATTCATCGAAAGTGATGATCCAGAAGCTGCAAAAGCAGCAGCAGATGTTTTTGGTGTAGTGTCAACATCATTTGCAAGGGTAGCCGATGCCACCATTGAAGCAGCGGGTTCTTTATGCTCAGAACTTGCTGATGGCTACATCTCAGAAGGTCAGTCCTTTGCAATAAGGGCAAGGCGTACCGGGAACCATTCTTTTTCATCCCGTGACATTGGTATGAAATGTGGCGATGCAGTCTGGAAGATGCTGGAATCTAAGGGGATAACTCCTTCAGTTGATCTTACTAATCCAGACAGAGAAATTTTTGTGGAAATGCGGCAGAGCAAATCCTATGTTTTCACAGAGACAGAAGAAGGCGTTGGAGGACTTCCATTGGGTACTCAGGGAAAGATGGTCTCACTTATGTCAGGAGGTATTGATTCACCTGTTGCCACATGGATGATGATGAAAAGGGGAATTGAAGTAATTCCTGTTTACTGCAATAACACTCCTTATAACGATGAACGTGCTCACAAGCGTACAATAGATTGCCTCAAAGCTCTTCAGGAATGGTGTCCGGGGCATCCTTTTAAATTATATGAAGTTCCACATGGTGCAAACCTTCGTCAGTTTATCGATAAATGTTCAAAGAACAAGACCTGCCTTTTGTGCAAACGTACGATGTATCGTATTGCTATGGAGATTATGAAGAAAGAAGGTGCTTCAGGCATCGTTACCGGATCCTCAATTGGTCAGGTAGCTTCACAGACAACTTTTAACATGTATGCTGAGTTGTATGGTCTCTGTGTTCCGTTGTACCATCCGTTGATAGGTCTTGATAAGAATGAGATTATTGATATTGCAAGAAAAATAGGCACATACGATATTTCCATCCGTGAGACAGGTGGTTGTGGTGCTGTGCCGATACATCCGGAAGTAAAAGCCGGAATGGATTCGATGATTATTGAAGAAGAAAAAATAGATATTGAAACTCTTGTTGATTCCTCAGTGAAAAATGCGAATATTTTGAGAATTGATCTGGAATAATTATTTTATTATTTTTCACGGGTGCGCATATTTTGCACATTAACAAGGGATGATATTTTAACGCTATAATATTATATTCTGATTACTATTCATTTATAGCTTTGTGTTTTCATCATGCTATCATAATATTTCTCTTTTTTGAAAGTAATACATAATACTTATATACTATTATCTACAATGCACATTTAGGCGCACAAACTCACAGCAAAGTGAATTTTTAGCACAAATTTCATCCTTTATCTCTCGTCCATTCCCTCAATTATTCCCGTGCGCCTAAACTCTTTTTTAAAACCAAATAAATTTTGTTGTTTTTTTTTCTAATTATGTTATTTTTGATAATCTGCAATATTCCTTTTGCAGTCAAGAGCAACTCTTATATAAATATCCCACCTATAATAATCTTGTAATTATAATAATGCAAATACTTCTTATCAGTTGGTTTTTATGAGTGAACTTCCATGGGAGAATAAAAAGATAGCAGAGGTAATGGCCTCAGTAGAAGATGAGTCCTCATCAGATGCTTCAGGTACCTCTGAACTGAATAAAAGTTCTACACCACCTATTCCCGACATACTGGCAAATGCATTTGCCGATACACCAATGGAAGAGGCAAAAATAGAGGTAGATGAAAACGAACAGGGTCAGGCAGATGATGTCACACAACAAATGGAAACTTCTCCTTTCGGTGACTTACCAGACCTTTCCGCATTAAGTGGTAATCCACCGGTTCCTTCTCTTTCTGAAGAGAAAGTTTCCCCTCCTGAATTACCACCATTTATGAAACCTTCGGAGGATTCTGAAATTGCCGGTGCTGGTAAAATTCCTTCTCCGGAAAAGCCTGTTGATCTAGGTGGGATTATTTCTCCCGGCTTCCAACCGGCCAGACCAGTTCCTCCAAAACAAGGCAATCCTATGAAAAAAAGATCTCCTCCTCCACTATTTGAACCACAGATATTCTCTGACGAAGAATCTGAAGAACTACCTTCAGTTGAAAACACAGCACCTCCTGTTCCTTCATCTCTTCCAACAGATCAGTTCCCTCCGATGGGCACGCAGTCCGAAGATAAACCTCCTTTTCCGAAGTCATTTCCCCCATCAGAATCATCTGCAGAGCCAAATCCATTTGAAGTTGCAGATGACAATATTCCTCTCACTGATTCTTTTGCTCCTACCGAGTCTGCTGTAGGCTCCAATCCATTTGAGGTTTCCGATGGCAATGCACCTCCCACTGATCCCTTTGCTCCTACCGAGTCTGCTGTAGAATCCAATCCATTTGAAGTTTCCGATGGCAATGCACTTCCCACTGATCCCTTTGCTCCTTCCAAGTCTGCTGTGGAACCCAATCCCTTTGAGGTTTCCGATGGCAATGCACCTCCCACTAATCCTTTTGCTCCTACCGAGTCTGCTGTAAGCTCCAATCCCTTTGAGGTTTCCGATGGCAATGCACCTCCCACTAATCCTTTTGCTCCTACCGAGTCTGCTGTAGAATCCAATCCATTTGAAGTTTCCGATGGCAGTGTACCTCCTACTAATCCTTTTGAGGATTCTGTATCTGGTCAAGCTCCAACTAATCCATTTGGCGAACCCATTTCGGACATGGGTAATTCCACGGAAAAGAAAAGTAATGCACTAAAAGGTTCAGTAAAGGTGCCAATAGATATGGGCTCACTTAAGAAGAACCTGGAAGGACTTTCCGGTATCACAAAAGGTTTGTTAAAAAATCTCACAAAAGGCAAGAGCCTTATTGAAAGAATGGAGGACATGCGCGAGGAAGTAGATATTGCCGAGAATGTAAATAATACTCCTGATACAAGGCGTTCCCCATCAGATTCGCCTTTTGATGCTGATCCTTTTGCTGTACCGGAGAACGTAGATTTTAATCCCTTTGCTGTTCCTGATGAGCCAACGAATATGAACTCTATGGAATCTACCAAACCAGAAAAATCCTCTCAGGAAACTGAAGAAAGCAAAAAAGGTGAGAACATTGAGGATATAGTTCATGTAACGCCCATAGAGAAGCCTATTATGGAGATGAAGGACGAATATCTGGCAGATATTGAAGATGATGGTGATGTCGGAACAGGCGAAATAGATACTTTTGAAAAGGATGAGTTAATTCCGGATTCAATTTCTGTTTCAAAAGATATTATTTCTGAGGAATCTGGTCTGAACGTTACATCAGGATTTGGTGATGCCGGAGTTGAAAAAGATTCTGATATTTCTGAGCAGTTCACAGGTCTTGTTGCGGAAGAAAGCTCTTCTTCTTCAGGAACGGAACTCTCAAAGAAGGTTCTTTCCAGAGAATTAAAGAACATAAAAATAGACGCAGATAAAAAGTTTGAGAATTTTGAAGGTGAACTTGGAACTCTCAAAACGGATATTGGTGACATTGGCACACAATTCTCATCACTGAATACTGAAGTTGAAAATGTTTCTCAGAAAATCATGGTTCTCAGTGAATCCGTAGCTGCTGCTGTAAGTTCAAGTGAGAGTGCATTATCTCAAAACAATGCTCGTTTTGATGGAATAGAGGGAAAGATGGCTCTGATAGAAAGTCAGGTTTCAGAATTTGAGTCTTCAGTTTCTTCTCTTCAATCTGATAATGGTTCCATCAGGTCTGACCTTTCACTTATAGAAGAAAATGTATCTGAACTTGTAGGTTCTTATACGGCTCTTCTTGCTCAACTACACGAATCATTGCAGGAAAATGAAGCTAAATTTGAAGTGCTTGCTGATTTGTCATCTAAGATCGATTCTTTTGGAACCAGAGTGGATGGCATTGAGAAATTGCAGGAAGAATCCAGGTCAACCTCAAAAGAATTCTCAAGGTCTATGTCATCTGTAGTTGACAATCTTGGAAAGGTCTCTTCAGATTTCCGGGAATTTAGAGAGGGTTACGAAAATAAAAATACAGAATTGCTTGAAAAAATAGAATCTCTTACTGAATATATGGAAAGCGAGCTAAAAAAACTTGGTGCACGAAGTTATAAGGGATTCGGACAGAATGTCCATCTTTCCAATATTGTGAAAAATTCCAGCAATATGAAGCTCTGTATGGAATGGCTTGAATTCCTGATGGAACTTGTAGGTCGTAACAACCTGCCGGATATATTGTCTTACTATGAAGAACTCGGCTGGATCACTGAGAAAGTAAGAATGGAGCTCCTGCATTATGCTGATGGCATTGATTTCTACATGGAGAAGCCTGACTGGAAACTAACTCCGGATGACCATGTCAAATCTATATGGTTCATTGAAAGCCTTGCAGGTATGAAGGTTGATAAGAACAGGCTTTCTGTTATAGAAAGAGATATTGAGAAGGTCAAAAAAGGATCTGAGATCTACGGTATATAAGTTATTAAAAGAACAATAGATGTTTGAGGCCAAATGGCCATCAAACAAATCGTTTTTGCTAAAATGTGTTTTGTTAGTTTAGAACATTACTTCCAGTTTATCAGCATAGTCTGCGACCATTGGCACTCTGTATATCTCTCCATTGAATGCTTTAAACATCAGGAGTAGCCAGAGAACAAGTGCGACCATTGATAATACAAATGCTATTAACCATCCAAGGAATGGTATGAATCCCAGAACAATATTTAATATGAATACGGCACCAAATAAGACCGTAGACTGTGCTGCATGGAAACGCACAAATTGATTTTCTTTTTCAATAACTAATAATAATATGCCAGTAATAAATCCTAAAACATAGGCTATTAATCCGGCGATATTTTCGCTTACTCCTAAATTAGTTTCGCTCATAGTAACTCTCCATATAAATGTATATTTTTTTAATGGTTCATTTATGATTACAAATAACAATTGATATATTTATGACCTTTAATTCACCACATACTTAACTGTTAATAAAATGACATGTTATTTGTAAGATTTATATATATTTAAACATATCTATTTAATTCATTTCTTATTATGCTGAATGTATTGATTTCTATATGGAAAACCTGAATATAGGCTCACTTCTGATGGCTGCTTCAGGTCTATATGTTTTACAAAAGCTTTGCATGCTGAAAGTTGAAAATAGCTCAGAATCAATGAATATAAGATGATTTTGGTTTTTATCTAAAAAAAGAATTATGCTGCATCATGTTTCAACACAGCATAGTTATTACGATACTATTAGTTGTTCCTTGATTTCACTCTGCCAGTTCAAACGTTGCATAAGCAAGGATCACTGTACTGATAGGTGCTGTAATGAGAAGTCCGATTCCCAGAAGCAGCGCGCCGATCATGTTGAGTACGATAGTTATAACATAAACAACAATACTCTCTACAGGAGATGTCTTAACAATTTCAATACTCTCTGTAATGGCTTCAATTCCACCGGTTCCTTCTTTTATAACGAGAAGTGGCATTGAAAACATGAAGAGTATTCCTATTATGGTGCTGAGTATCGATGCTATCTCTCCAAGTATTCCGGCGACTACCAGATATATGATCATAAATGTCCAGCTTCGGATGAAATTGTCCTTGCTAAAACCTACAAAAACATCATTTATCTCTATCATCTCTCCTCTTGCTCCCTTAATGGCCATGGATGTAAATCCATAAAAAAGAGGCGCGATGGTAACTATCAATATAGATCCTATTGCAGTTATTAAAAGACCGACAACAAATGTAACAATATTCTCTTTTACAACATTCCAGGAATTTTTCAATAATAATTCATAGTCCAACATACCACGTCCTGTATATAATTATTTACAATGACGTGTGGATTTGGAAAGTATATATACTTATCTATAGTATTATATTAAAAAAAGAAAAAGGTTGACGCAAGATGCGTCATTAGTTATTTAATTATGCTTAGAACCTGACATCCATGTCAGAAATTAGCTGCTGACTTGTGACATCAATAATCTTTACATTTATAGTTTCACCGGATACTGCTACAGCTCCACCATCACCATTTGTGAGATTGCTTGTGTCAAGGTATAAGTCTCCGGCTGTGTCAGCATAGATGTACATTACATCTCCTGCATCAAAGTTAGCTGCATCGCCTGTTACATCGAATGTTGCAGCGCCTTCTGTAGTTGTGTTTCCTGATATGGAAACTGTTGTTCTAGATGACGAAAATACTACTTGGTCGCCGCCCTGATGCTCAAGTTTGATAGTAGCGTTGTCACCAATATCTGCAGCAGATGCTCTTACACTTGCCTGTGGTGCCTGTTCTGGTGGTCCCATGCCGAATACAAACGCTGCGATAACTGCAGCAAGGATGACAGTGATTGCGACCATCAGGATTACTCCTATGACCGGAGATACTGCATCCTCTCCCTTAAGGAATTGGTTTGCTTTGCTCATAATTTGTTCCTCTCTTGTTCAAAAAACTATACTTTCTTTTGCTTTTTTTTCTGGACCACTTTTTCAAGTTTCTTGGTCCACATTTTATCGTCGAGGTCGGTATATTCGCACTCGAGATAATGTTGCACTGCCATACTCAAGGCTTCTTTTGTTGACGACTCATTACATTTCTTCTTCAAAGCCGCCAGTTCATCTTCCGTGAGTACCGTTTGTGCATGTACAATTTTAACCATTGTATCTCCTGATTGTTTGAATCATCTGATGAACTTAGCCGTTCAAACCATCATCATTATAATCATAATGAAAATTGTATATAAACTTTGTTACCTGCTCAAAAGCAATTTAAAGGTTCATCCGACTTTTACAGGCCATATTATATATTTGTGAAAATATATTCTATTGCGGAATTTAATGTTACTGCAATCGTCAAATTTTTCTTTTATTGGAGTTATTTACTAACTTTTGATTTTACAAAGCTGGCAGAGCTATCAGAATGATTTTATTTTTTTATATCCTCTAAGAGAATTCCGTCACTCACAAATATACTTTTTCGTTGTTCTCTCTGAGCTTAGCGTAAGTACTTTCATCGGCAAAAACAAAATAGCACCTCATCTATTATGCTACTCTATAGTTGTCAACATCATTTAGAGTTCATCCAAAATTAATTAAAAATTAACAAATGAAGGAAAATTCATGTCATCCAGTCGATTTATAATTACTGTTATTGGTATCGATAAAGTTGGTATTGTTGCGGGTATCACGCAGACTATGGCTCAGTATAATGTTAATATAGTTGACATCAGTCAGACGATCATGGATGATCTGTTCACCATGATCATGCTGGCGCAGATAAATGAAGACAATTTCGATCTGGCTGCTTTTCAGCAGGCAATGTCTGCTAAAGGAGAAGCCCTCGGTGTGGAAGTAAAAGTTCAGAACGAAGATGCTTTCCGTTTCATGCACAGGATCTGAGGTGTTGCCATGCTTGTTCATCCTGAAGAGATCCTTGAAACAATCAAAATGGTGAGTAATGAGAACCTTGACATAAGGACGGTAACCATGGGTATCAGTCTGCGCGGCTGCAGTCATCCTGATATAGATACTTTCAATGAGAATGTCTACAACCGGATTATGTATTACGCGAAAGACCTCGTAAAGACCACCAATGACATTCAGAACCTTTATGGAATTCCCATTATCAACAAACGTATTTCTGTTACTCCGATAGCTATCGTTGCTGAAAGTTGTGATGCAACAGATCTTACATCTGTTGCGCAAACACTTGACAAAGCTGCTGAAGATGCAGGTGTTGACTTCATAGGTGGTTTCAGTGCGCTGGTACAGAAAGGCATGACTCCCGGTGACCTGAAACTTATCAGATCCATTCCCGGTGCTCTTGCCAGTACTAATAAAGTATGTTCTTCAGTCAATGTGGCAACCACTAAAGCAGGAATCAACATGGATGCAGTTGCCCTTATGGGTAAAGTCATCAAAGAAACCGCAGAGATGACAAAGGACAATTCCGGAATCGGTTGCGCGAAACTGGTGGTCTTTGCCAATGCTCCGGAAGACAATCCATTTATGGCTGGTGCTTTCCACGGTGTCGGTGAGCCGGATTGCGTTATAAATGTTGGCGTGAGTGGTCCTGGAGTTGTCAACTCAGCGGTGCGTGGTCTAAAAGATCCTACACTGGGCGACATTTCCGAATGCATCAAGAAGACCGCTTTCAAGATAACCCGAATGGGTGAAATGGTGGGTCGTGAAGCTGCCCGCAGGCTCCATGCACAGTTCGGAGTGCTCGACCTTTCTCTTGCTCCAACTCCTGCCATAGGCGATAGTGTTGCTGCAATCCTTGAGGCCATGGGTCTGGAAAGCTGTGGTACTCACGGCACAACTGCTGCACTTGCACTATTGAACGATGCTGTCAAAAAAGGCGGAGCTATGGCCTCTTCTTCAGTTGGTGGTCTCAGTGGTGCTTTCATTCCGGTCAGTGAGGATGAAGGTATGATCAGAGCTGTGCAGCGGGGTTCTCTCTCACTGGACAAACTCGAAGCCATGACAAGTGTTTGTTCTGTTGGTCTTGATATGATAGCAGTCCCCGGAAATACACCCTCTTCAACGATCTCAGCTATCATTGCCGATGAAATGGCCATAGGTATGATAAACAAAAAGACAACTGCTGTCAGGGTTATACCAGCTCCGGGCACAAAAGTTGGCGATTCAATAGAATTCGGAGGTCTGCTTGGAAGTGCTCCGGTGATGCCTGTTCATGATTTCAGTTCAGAGCAGTTCATTTCAAGAGGTGGCCGTATTCCTGCACCTATACAATCACTTACCAACTGATACTAACTGATTGTTTATTTTTGCTTTAAAAAGAAAACTGGATGATCATATGATAATAACTCTCATCGGTATGCCTGGTGCAGGCAAAAGTTCTGCAGGACACAAACTGGCCTCTATGCTTGGCTATCAGTTCATCGACACGGACAAACTGGTAATCGATGATTCCGGAAAAGGTTTGCAGGACATTGTTAATGACCTGGGAGATGTAGCGCTGCTGAAGGCAGAGGAGCAGAGTATTGTTACTATGAACCTGAAAGACAATAGCATCATTGCCACCGGTGGCAGTGTCGTCTACTCGGAAAAAGCAATGAATTTCCTGAAAGGACATTCAGTTATTGTTTATCTTGAGGTTCCCTTTGGAACTATTGTTACTCGCCTGTCCAACCTCACAACCCGTGGTGTTGTTGGGCTCAAAGAAAAAGGTCTGCACGGTCTTTATGAAGAGAGGACTGGTCTTTACCTGTCCTTTGCAGATCACATAATTGAGGTTGGCAGAAAAGATAAAGTGATGGATGTTGTAAATAAAATAAGGAAAGAGTTAATGCTATAACCTCTTTTCTGAATTTTGCGGATAAAAGCTAACATCATTTGTCCTTAGTATCCCACCATATCTTAACACGCCTGGAACAGGCATCATAAATATAGTTACCATCTTCTTTTTTAAGAGTCTCTTCCAGATATTGCTTCAATATTTCCTTCTGCTCATCATTCTCAATTGAGAAATGGCTTGACAGATTGTCGACTGCTTCATCAAGTGTTGCGTAGTTTTCAGTTCTTCCAAGTGTGAATGTCTCCATATTTGGATAAATTCCCATCTGGTACAGCACATTGAAGAGTACATCACATTTTGGTGTAATGAAATATTCAGTTCCGTGCAACCTTGGCCATATATCAATTGAATGTTCGTCCCATGATGTGTTTCCTGCAAACCAGTAGAGGTAGATGTATCCTGAAGCCACTGCAAGCATATCTTCTATAGCTTTGCGGATGTCCGGCATTCCCAGTGAGAATGAGGCAATAATTACATCATATGGTCCTTCAAGGTCTTTTTCAACATCAATGTCCTCCCATCTTTTCCTGACTATATTGATATTGTTTCTTCCGTAAGCGACCATGTTCTCTTCCAGAACTTCTATCATACCGCTTGAAGGTTCCACAGCAGTTACATGTTTCACCTTTTCTGAAATTGGAATTGCAAGTGTTCCGGGTCCGGCACCAATATCAAGAACCCTGGATTCTGGAGTAATGTTCAAACCACTGATAACATCCCGTGCTCTTTGCTGGTTGTTTCTTTGCGACATCTCCCAGAATCTTTTTGCGTTTTCTTTTTCTTCCCATATTGAAGCGCACTCTTTCTTGTTTCCACTTTCAAGATGTCTTTTCATTTGCTCTATCCAGACATTGCCCCAATCTATGTCAATTACCATTTTTTTCCTCTGGGTTTGTTTTTGATCATCATCCTTTTTTATCTGCTTAAACCGGTATTACAACCGATACATCCTGAAAGTTCTGTATTGTCACAGGAACTCCATAGACTTCCCTGATGATGTCCGGTGTTATATCTTCCATATTTCCTGCTGCAAATATGGTTCCGTTCTTCAGGAACAGGAACTTATCAGAGTATCTGAATGCAAGATTCAGGTCATGCATTGTCATGATAGCAGAAACATTCTCTTTTCTGACAACCTCTTTTACGGTATCAAGTATCTCAAGCTGATTTTTCAGGTCCAGGCTACTTGTTGGTTCATCCAGCAGCAGAAGTTTGGGATTCTGTGCGATTGCTCTGGCAATTCCTACTTTCTGGAGTTCTCCGCCACTCATCTCATCAATGTAGCGCAGTGCCATGTCATCAAGACTTAGTTTCTTAATCGTATCTTCTACTATCATTACATCCTCTGTTGAAATGTTCCATTTCATGTGTGGCATTCTTCCAAGCAGTATCGCATCAAAGGCTGTGAGTCTTGCAGGTTCGCAACGCTGTGGCACATAACCAAGTCTTCTGGCAATCTCTATCTGTTCCAGTTTGAGAACGTCCTCATCTTCAATGAGAACTGTTCCTCTTTTTGGTTTTAGAATTGCGTTCATGCATTTGAGCAGTGTGGTTTTTCCCACACCGTTTGGTCCGAGGATCGAGAGTATTTCGTTTCTTTTAAGCTCAAATTTTATATCTTTCAATACTTCCTTGCTTTTGTACTGAAATTCCACTCCGTCTACTTCTAATATCATATTTTCCTTCCTCCCAGTATAAGATAAATGAATGTAGGTGCACCCAGAAATGATGTAAGCACTGCAACCGGGAGCTGATATGGATCGATCATAACCCTTGCTGCTGTATCAGCGCAGAGCAAAAGCAGCGATCCCATGATCATACTTCCGATTATCAAAAACCTGTGATCATCACCGATTACCCTGCGGGCCATATGGGGGCAGATGAGCCCTACAAAACCGATGACCCCAAGGAACGCAACGATTATGGCGGTAACAAGTGATGCACACATCATTCCGCGCACACGCACCTTTTCCACATTAACACCAAGACCTTTTGCAGTTTCATCTCCTGCGTCAATGGCATTGTATTTCCATCGTTCCAGCAGGAAATAGATAACTGAACCCAATGTTATCAAAGTTATAAGTGCCAGCTCGCTCCAGCTTGCCCTTGAAACATCACCAAAGGTCCAGAAAACCATGGATGCAAGCTGCACATCGTCTGCAAAGTACTGTAGGAACATCGTACCTGCTGAGAACAGGGATCCCATTGCAACACCGACGAGAATCATTACCTCAGGTGTCACTCCTCTGAATCTTGAGAAGGCAAGTATGATGACCGTTGCAGCAAGTGCAAACACAAAGGCAACTACTGTGGTAGTATATGGATTACTGATGACCACTGCATCACCAACACTACTATGTGTGGAGCCGGTTCCAAGCGCCATTACTGAAAAAGCAGCTCCAAAGGCAGCAGCGTTTGAGATTCCAAGGGTGAAAGGTGAACCCAGGGGATTTCTGAGTATTGACTGCATAACCACACCGGATACAGCAAGTCCGGCCCCTGCAACAATGGCAGTGAGTACCTGAGGCAGGCGTATGTTCCATATGATGCTGTCCCATCTGACTGAAACTGTATGTCCTGTGAGGGTCTGCATAACCTCTATGGGTGGAATGTCAACCGATCCAATTGATATCGAAAGTATCAGCATCACAAAGAGAAACAAAATACCTGACAGTATGTATGTGTATTTCCTGCCGGTATGTTCCCTGTAACGTCGGCTGATATCGCCTTCATCCCCGGTTGTTTTATTTGGTATTTTCACCATTTCTTCACCCTTGTTTTTTTCTTACGCTATTGTCTGATTGCTATTGTCTTAATTTTACAGTTTTTCACATGAAAACTCAGACATCCAGTTCAGTGAATGCAGGTGTACCAAAGGCGTTTATCATCATGTCAGCGACCTCTCTGCCAAGTTCTTCATCGCCATCACATACGAGGAATGTGTATATTTCCGCGGTCTTGTCCTCTATGTCAACATCTTCGAATTTTTCAGGATAAAGCAGCTTTCCTGCATAGTAGGAATCTGCAAGAACTGAGCCATAGTTCTGGGTGTACCAGTTATATGGCAGTACTCCGTATACATTTCCGGAGTTGACAGCTTGGAGTTGCTGATATGATTCATCATTCTGCAACTGGTAAACAGCACTGTTCTCATCTTCTGATTGCAGGGTTGAGAGGTCAACAAAGAGAATCTCAGGGTCCCACTCGATTATTTTTTCCTTGGCAACTTCCGCAGTGCTTAGGTCCATATCATCATAAGCAACGTTAAGTGCATTGGTGAAGAGGAATGGAGGATAGGTCGGCTCTGTGGATTGCAGTCCGTGTGGACCTGCCCTTGCAATTCCACCAACATAGCATGATGTTTTTTCTTCATCAGACACGTCAGATGTTCTCTCATTGAGGTCTGCAATTGTTTCATCAAAGAATGTGATAAGTTCTTCTGCACGTTCTTCTTTATCCATGACCTTTCCGTAAATTCTGAGTGCCTGGTACATATCTTCTCTGTTGTTTACCATGTCTCCATAGTTCACGACAACTACGGGAATTCCTGTTTTATCCTGAAGTTCAACCGGATCATAGCCGGATGCGGAGTATGTTTTGAGTATCACGTCTGGCTGAGGTTCAAGTGCCAGTATCTTTTCAGGATCATCATTCCCCCTGAATTCTCCGAAAACAGTGTAATCGGTTGCAAACTGAGGGTTTGCAAGTGCATAAGGTCTTGCATCATATGGATTATCTCTGGATTCAATACTGTCAACTGCAATGATCCTGTCTTCCGATTCGATGTATGTCAGAAGACGAAGTGATCCTGAACCAGAGCAAATTACATTTTCAATTGTATCTGGAATTTCAACTTCTCTTCCCATTGCATCTGTAATGATTATAGTAGCAGTGGATTCTGTGTTTTCTTCCTGTGATGTTGAACTGTCTGTGCATCCTGATGTGAATGTTGAGATACAAAGTATCAGTACAAGTAAAACAATTGTTTTGAGTTTTATGTTTGTCATTCTTTCATCCCTTTTGTTATTATCTTTGCACGACTAATGCCAAATTAGTATTAAAATATTACTGTTTAGTGCTACATATTCGAATGAATATCTTTTTATCTCATAACATTGTTAGTCAGCATAACACAGTAACACAAAAGTTCAAGAAAATAACAATTAATATGGCATTATTTATATAAACTACACGCTGGTTTATTGTGGTTTATTGTTTTCGCATTCCTTTACAGGATAAGTACGAAGTTTTGTCATGATATTTCTTGTAAGGAGCTATCAAAATGAAAAAAATGATGGAAATTTTAATTTTACTGGCTATTGTATCTTTATTAATTGTGCCTGTAAATGCAACTGATGTAAAATACAAGATCAGGAGTAATATATATGACACTACTGATTCTTCACTGAACAGCGGGGATTTCTACTGGGATGCAAACAGTTTTTCTGGATTCTGGTATATGATAAAACCTGGTCTTTCCAGTGAGTTACTTTATTTTGAAAATGATAATTCTTCATCAACCTTCCAGCTTGGAGATACTGTTGCAGAAGGTGCTCTATATTATGTGAGCAAACCACAAATGAAGAAAACCAAGATTGGTGGTTCTGATGATGGAAGTAGTTATATTGTGGATGGGGTTGACCTTAAAAAGTATTATCTTTTAGGTTTCTTCGGTTCCAGTTATATTTGTATGCCTGAAGATTCTTCCTCTCTCTCTGCAGGATGTAATCCTGATAAAATCGCAAAAATACTGGTTGAGTATAAGAGTGACAACAAGAAGCAAATGTTCTCCGGTGAAGAATGGGAACTTGCCGATGGGTGGTCTCTGCTTGTTCAACAGGTTGATGTGGAAGGCGATAAGGTCTGGGTGCAGCTTAATCGTGATGGTGAGGAAGTAGATTCAGACGTGATCTCAGGTAATGCGAACCTTACCAGACCTGAAAGAACTTATCTTTATAAAGACGGTGATGATAATCCTGTATTCTACTGTTACGTAGATTCCATATTCCGTGGATCCGACACTGATTTTGTTGTCTTCAAGTATGCTTTCCTTCGTGGAGATATTACTACCATTGAAACAGGAGACACTTACGGCGTCTTTGAAGTCGATGGTTTTGAAATTCCTTCTGCGATGAATGGCACAGATTATGCAGGCAGCAATTCCAATACTGTCCTGAATACTGGTGATGATGCTATTGTTATGTCTAGTAATGATGATATTAATCTTGATGCAGACAAGATGATAGACCTTTACAGTGGTATGTATCTTAAAACAGAAGATACCAGTGGAAACACTCTGAAAATGTCATTGTGGAAGACATGTACAATGGCTGTTCCTGATGTAGTTGCGGATGATTCTGGATCTTCAGAAGATGATGAAGTGGTGGTTGTGGATCTTGATGAAAGTGAAATTGATGAAGAAACGGACTCTACTTCCTCTACTAACGATGATGAAGAAATTCCCTATGATTCTGATATGGAAAAATCAGGTGTAGAAAGCTCTGCTAGTGCACCGGGATTTGAGCTGGTATTTGGAGTTCTCGGATTGTTTTGTGTAGTCCTTATAAGAAGGAGTTGAACTAAGTTCAAGTTAAAGGCAACAGGATATTTCTAAAATGTCCTGTTCCCTTTTCATCTTTTTCGGTGATTATCATGCGTATTATTATTATTATTATTATTATTTAATATTGAAAATATATGCTTTCTAGTAATTATCATAAGCATTATCACAATCACTAAATAACATTAGTTATTTTACTACCGAGACTAGGAATGGTCAGACAAAAATACAGGAGATTAAAAAGTATGTTATGGGGATTTTCCGTACTCAAAGATGAGCAGATCAAAGCTATCAACGAACTCGAAGAAAAAACAGGTGTTACCCTGCTTGCATTTTCAGGAATTAATATTAGTAATGCCGAACTTACAAAAGAAGACCTCGAATCTATACAGAAACTGGAAAAGGAACTTGGACTTTCCCTTGTTGCTGTTAGTGTAGACTAAACAAACTTTTCCTTTTATTTCTTTTTTTAGTTTAAACAATATTTTTTATTTTATTTCCGAATTCTCTTTTTGAAACACTATAAATTTCAGTTTAAATCTAAATTTATTCTTCAATATTGTATTATTTATATTTTATTGCATGGATTTATATATTATCTATTCTTCTTTTTATAAGAGTGCATGCACTCACAGTTGTATAATTTATGGATAAGGAGGTAATGGACTTGATGGTGTATCAGAGTTTATTCTCTGTTTCTTGTTTTTTGCATAAATTGTATTTAAGCAGATCGAATATTGGCATCAGGATATCCTGGATCATTTACAGTGTATTCTTCAATATTTTTGGCCTACTACTCCTTACATTTCTTAAATTAAATTGTATATCAGCTATTAGGAGAATCATGTGCATGCTCTGTTTTACATGGAAACAACAGATGCAATGTCCATCTTTGGGTAAAACTTTTCCAGATTTATTTTTCTCAAAGGGTGGTTAGATGGATTTAAATAAAGTACGTATCAGTCACAAAATAATGGCAGTAACATTGCTTTTAACAATACTGCCGGTAACGATCGTTGGTTTTTATGCCTATGAACAAACAGCTTCAGGGACTCTTTCTCAATTGGAAGATAGCCTGGAAAGTCAAATGTTAATTGAAAAAGATTATGTGGACTCTACCTTTTCTCTAGCGCAGGACAAAGTAAATAGTGACCTTGGAGTTGCAAGGTCTGTTTTTTATTCAAGAGGTGATCCTTCAATCGCTGACGGACAATTGGTGTTAGGTGAGGATTATGTTGTCAACGGCAACTATGAGATCGTTGATAATATCAAGAATATGGTAGGAGGAACAGCTACTGTATTTCAGGTGCAGGACGGGGAAGCTGTAAGAGTTTCTACAAATGTTATCAATAATGAGGGAGAAAGGGCTGTGGGTACTACAGTTTCACAGCCGGTTTATGACGCAGTTGTCAGTAATGGTGAGACTTTCTATGGAAGAGCATGGGTTGTTAATGCCTGGTATCTTACTGCATACGAACCTATTATGAACAGTGCGGGGGAAATTATAGGAATTCTGTATGTTGGTGTGCTTGAAGACCCTTTTATCAATACGATACGAGAGCATATGGGTGAGATCGTCATAGGCGAGACTGGTTATGTATATGTCATGGACTCTGAAGGAAACCTGTTATTGCATCCGAATATGGAAGGCGGAAATATTTATGAGCATGATTTTGCAAGGGAGATAATTTCCAATAAAGAAGGATCTATCGAATATGATTGGGAAGGTCGGGAGAAGATAGCTAGTTTTGCTTATTATGAACCGAACGACTGGTACATAGTTTCAAGCAGTTATACGGAAGAATTCCAAGGTCCGTTGATGGCTATAAGGAACGGACTGATCACAGCTGTTATAATATTTTTAATTCTGGGTATTATGGCATCATTCCTTCTGGGAAGGTCAATATCAGGTGGAATTAAGAAGATAATTACTGACTTTGAGGACATGGCCAATGCCACAATGCAGGGTCAGCTTGACAGAAGGGCAAATACAAATGTGGGAATTGATTTTGAGGCTATTCCAAGAGGTTTTAACCAGGTGCTTGATGCTGTAATAATGCCATTAAATGTGGCTGCCGAGTATGTTGATCGCATCTCCAAAGGTGACATCCCTCCTCATATTACGGATGAATACCACGGTGATTTCAATGAGATCAAGAATAACCTGAACCAGTGTATTGAGTCTATTGCCGCATTGGTTTCTGATGCCAATATGCTCTCTGCAGCTGCGGTCGAAGGTAAACTTGATGTCCGTGCCGATGCTTCCAGGCACAATGGCGATTATCGTTCGATTATAGAGGGTGTTAATGATACTCTTGATTCTGTTATCGGTCCTCTTAACGTTGCTGCCGAGTATGTTGATCGTATCGCACACGGTGATGTACCTCCACATATCAATGATAGATATTATGGCGATTTCAATGAGATCAAGGACAATCTTAACGGATGCATTGATGCTATTAATGCAATGGTAAAGGATGCCAATATGCTCTCTGAAGCAGCCGTCGAAGGTAAATTTGATGTCCGTGCCGATGCTTCCAGGCACTCTGGTGACTATCGCGCAATTATAGATGGTGTTAATGATACTCTTGATTCTGTTATCGGTCCGTTGAATGTTGCTGCTGAATATATTGACCGTATTGCACATGGGGATATTCCACCTCAGATAACTGAGGATTACAGTGGTGACTTTAATGAGATCAAGAATAATCTGAATGGTTGTATTGATGCTATCAATGCACTTGTTTCCGATGCTAATATGCTCTCGGAAGCTGCAGTCGAAGGTAAACTTGATGTTCGGGTAGATGCTTCCAATCATTTCGGTGACTATCGTGCTATCATTGATGGAGTTAATGATACTCTTGATGCTGTCATCGATCCGTTGAATGTTGCTGCTGAATATGTTGACCGCATTGCACATGGAGATATTCCACCTCAGATAACTGAGGATTATAGTGGTGACTTTAATGAGATTAAGAATAATCTGAATGGTTGTATTGATGCTATCAATGCACTTGTTTCCGATGCAAATCTGCTCTCTGAATCAGCCGTTGAAGGTAAACTTGATGTTCGCGCCGATGCATCAAAGCACGATGGTGATTATCGTGCTGTGATCGATGGAGTCAATGATACTCTTGATTCAGTGATAAGCCCTCTTAACGTGGCAGCAGAATACATTGATCGTATTGCTCATGGTGATATTCCGCCACATGTCACTGAAGATTACAATGGTGACTTTAATGAGATCAAAAATAATCTGAATGGCTGTATTGATGCCATCAATGCTCTTGTTTCCGATGCCAATATGTTGTCTGAAGCAGCTGTTGCGGGTAATCTTGATGTCCGTGCCGATGCTTCACAACATGATGGTGATTATCGTGCGATTGTAGAGGGTGTTAATAACACTCTTGATGCTGTCATCAATCCGCTTAACGTTGCTGCTGAGTATGTTGACCGTATTGCTCATGGTGATATTCCTTCCCACATTACTGACGAATATTATGGTGATTTCAGTGAGATCAAGGATAACCTGAATGGTTGTATTGATGCTATTACTTCTCTTGTCTCAGATTCTAATATGCTTTCTGAGGCTGCTGTTGCAGGCAATCTTGATGTCCGTGTTGATGCTTCCAGGCATGACGGTGATTATCGTGCTATCATTGATGGTGTCAATAACACTCTTGATGCTGTTATTGATCCATTGAACGTTGCTGCTGAGTATGTTGATAGCATCTCCCGAGGAGCCATTCCTGATAAGATAACTGATGACTACAATGGTGATTTCAACACTATCAAGAATAATCTCAACCAGTGTATCGATGCTATAAACCTGCTTGTCTCTGATGCCAATATGCTCTCTGAGGCGGCAGTGGCAGGTAAGCTTAATAATCGTGCTGATGTTTCCAGACACTCTGGTGATTATCGTGCAATTGTAGAGGGTGTTAATGACACACTGGATGCTGTAATAGGTCCGTTGAATGTCGCTGCTGAGTATATTGATCGTATTGCCTGTGGTGACATGCCTGATCGTATCACTGATGACTACAATGGTGATTTCAACACTATCAAGAATAATCTCAATACCTGCATTGATTCTATCAATAATCTTGTTGCAGATGCTGATATGCTGGCACGTGCCGGAGTAAACGGGCAGCTTGATATCCGTGCTGATGTTTCCAGACATCAGGGTGATTATCTTAGGATCGTAGAAGGTGTCAACAATTGTCTTGATGCTGTTGTTGACCCTGTGAATGAAGCTTCAAGGGTTATTACTTCTTATGCGGAAGGAAATCTTGATACCAGGGTTGAGGTAGATACCAAAGGTGATTTCAGGGTGCTGAGCGATACTCTGGATGGTTTTGGTGATACTCTGCAGGAAATTATTGAAGATTCATGCGAGGTTCTGGAATCCATCGCTTCCAATGATCTGACAAGGAATGTAAAGGTTCACGGAGTCGGTGATTTCAGAGAGCTTACTGAAGGCGTTGAAAACTGCAGAAACTCTTTGAACGGTATTGTGGCTCTTGTGACTGAAAATGCAGAATCCATAGCTAATACTGCACAGGAAATGTCTGCAGTTACGGAGCAACTTTCATCCAGCGCAGACCAGATCACAGATACTGTGACTGAGATATCGGAGGGTACGCAGCTCCAGGCGAATAAGGCCGAGGAAGTTTCTAGTGCAATGGCTGACATGAGTCGCATGGTTCAGGATGTAGCCACTAATTCTGAGATGGCTTCTCAGAATGCGGTTGAATCTAATGCTCTTATACAGGGTCTTGGGGACATGTCAAAGGACCTGATGCAGATGATGAAAAGCATCCAGTCTGCAGTAGGTGATTCTTCAAGTGTGATCAATGATCTTGATGAGAAGTCTAATCAGATAGGTGAGATAGTGAATCTTATTACTATAATTGCTGATCAGACGAACCTGCTTGCTCTTAATGCTGCAATTGAGGCTGCAAGGGCAGGAGAACACGGAAAAGGATTCGCAGTTGTGGCTGATGAGGTGCGCAAACTTGCAGAAGATTCAGGCAATGCTGCAAAGCAGATATCAGAACTGATCATTAAGATGCAGAGTGGTACAAAAGATGCTGTTCATTCAATGCAGAGAGGTTCTGAAGAAGTTGAAAAGGGTGCTCTCTCTCTTGATAACTCTGTGAAGGCTATCGATGATGTTGTAGAGGCCGGAAATAAGATAGTGAAGATGGTGAAAGAAATCGCGACAGCTACTGAAGAACAGTCTGCTTCGATCGAGGAGGTCAATTCTTCTGTTAATGAAGTGTCTGCCATTTCCGAACAGTCCGCAGCAGGTGCCCAGCAGGCTTCGGCTTCTGTTGAGGAGCAGACTGCTTCCATGCAGGAACTCTCACAATCTGCTCAGGAACTTGCGAATGTTGCTTCCGGAATGCAACTGGTTGTGGCCAAGTTCAAACTGGATACGGAGGCTTCAGTTGTCCAAAGTGAAACTGCTGATGACAGGGCAGATTCTTCCTCTGCAGAAAACCAATATCCTGGGATTTCAAATGATGCACTGATCTAATTCGGTGGAAATTGAGAACTGGTTGGAGAATCGCAGCCTCGTTTATGAGGCTGCATTTTATTTTAATTCTATTTTTTTGGCCTTACAGAGTCCTTATTTGAGCAATATGCAGAAACCTGGCATACTTGTCAAGGTTGTATATTAATAGTTTAAGTTTGACTTTTTTAGTGATTCTAATAAGGAGTTCAAAGCGTTTTCAAATATTCTATTAGATCTTCTATGTCTGAATCTGACATGTCCCACCTTGGCATTGCATAATCCAATACTTCTCCTGATGGATCTTTTCCTTCCCTTATTGCAATCTTGATATCCTCATCTGTATAAGGGTTGTGTTCCTCATGCTCATCAACATGCTCTTCTTCGGATGTCAGAACTTCATAGCTTATATCAGGAGGAATTTTGTTGCTCATCATTATAGGTACTCCACCTTTACCATCTACTCCATGACAACTTACGCAGCTGCCTCCGTGAACATATAGCCAGTGAGGACCATAATCTATTGGTATTTTTTGTCCGGCTTCATTGTATCCGGTATAGTATATCATTTCTCCGTTGGATGAAAACTCTGTAATAACATTCGAATCCAATGATGAATTATATTGCTCCGGATACATGTAACCCGGTTCATGCCAGCGATATGCCTGATCTGGCATGTTATAATTATCATTCATAGGATTCACACAGCCAGATACTAATATTGAGAATCCAGCTACAAGGAATAAAATTAGAATTGATTTCTCCACATTTAAGCCCCAAATAAGCTTATTATGGGCTTGTTAAAATAGTTAATTGATTGGGGTATTTGCAGTTGTAGATAGTTTGTAGAATCTTGATAATCTAATCAAAGCTATTAAACTTCATATTATGTTTGTAAAAAAATTATGGTGCTCCGATGGGGATTCGAACCCCAGTCGCAGGAGTGAGAGTCCTGCATGATTGGCCGTGCTACACTATCGGAGCAATCTGCTTTGCTTATCAGCACCCTTCAAAGTCATTCAAAGCATATTAAGCTTTCGTTTGTCTGAAAATGATGTATGTTTGCGATTTATCACGTTGGAGTAAGAAGCCCACCGTTTTCAAACGGTGGATGAATTACGTCCCTTATTGGAACTACCGTCAATGTATTTCTTAATCGTTTCAGCAGATACTTGACCATGAGTACCAATATAATAGCTTGGTGACCAAAGATGATTTCCCAAAAATTCCTTTTTTCGTAATTCGGGAAACTTCTGAAAAACCCTCTTAGCAGTAACTCCTTTCATAATCTTAACAATATCAGTCGGTGCTATGAATGGTGGTGCAGATATGAAAAGGTGGATGTGTTCAGGCATAACTTCAAGTTCAAGTATTTCCCATTCCTTAGAATCAGCAATTGTTCTTATCTGGTCACCAAGAAACTCCTTCAATTCATCATTCATAACCTGTTTCCGGTATTTAGTACACCATACAATATGATAATTAATTTCATATACAGCAGAACTTGAATATGTCATACATTCCTATAGTTACAAAAGGTATTTAAACACTGTTAACCTATAGGTTTTTAATGCAGAAATCTTACAAGTTTAGATTGTATCCTACCAAACAACAGGAAGTAACTTTAATCAGGACAATTGATGTTTGTAGGCATATCTATAACGAATTTCTTGCAGACCGTAGAAATGCCTATGATAGATGTAATCAAGGATTATCTACTATGGAACAGTTGTATCAGGTTCAGTATCTTGAATTTGATACAGACGTACATTCTCAGGTAAAACAAGATGTAATCAGGAGATTAGGCAAATCATTTGATGCTTTTTTCAGACGATGTAAGAACGGAGAAGCAAAAGTAGGTTATCCTCGGTTCAAAGGCAAGAGACGATATAACAGTTTTACCTATCCCCAATCTGGTTTTAGTATCTCTGGAAAGAAGTTGAAGCTATCGAAGATTGGAGAGATCAAGATAGTTCAGCATCGAGAGATTGAAGGCAAGATCAAGACCTGTACTATTCGCAAAGATGGGAAACAATGGTATGTTACATTCTCTGTAGTCGTTGAGAACAATGTTACACCTGTTGAACCTGTTACCTTTGTAGGTATTGACGTAGGACTCAATTCTCTGGTTACTTTGAGTGATGGTACTCAGATAAATCCTCCGAAATATTATCGCAATACGGAAGGCGAATTAAAAAGACAACAACGTAACCTTAGTCGTAAAAAGAAATTCTCTAACAATTGGAAGAAACAATGTGATAAGGTAAACACCTTGCATCGTAAAATTCGCAATCAGAGAAACGATTTTAACCATAAACTAAGCAGGGAACTCATTAATGCTTACGATTACATAGCTTTTGAAGATCTGAATGTAAAGAACATGGTTAAAAATTCAAGACTATCAAAGTCAATACATGATGCATCATGGAGTGATCTAATTCAGATTACAAAATACAAAGCGGAAGAAGCTGGTAAGTTTGTAGAATTAGTTAATCCATATAACACATCTCAACTATGTAGCAACTGTGGTCAAAAGGTAGAAAAATCATTAGCGGTAAGGACACACAACTGTCCTCACTGTGGATTAGTTCTTGACCGTGACCATAATGCTGCTATCAATATTCTCAATCGTGCTGTAGGAACTACAGTTAAAGCCTGTGGAATTGAGTCGTTGGATTCAATAATGAAGCAGGAAACCACCCTATGAATAGGGTGGTAGTTCACACAAACATACTGTGTGGTGTGCCTTGTTCTTCTTCCTCGGAAACAACCTTTTCATATGCTTCCAGAAGGTCCTGCATTGTTATGCTTTCTCCTCGCCTTCTGAGGACGAACATGCCGGCTTCCTTTGTGATGACTTTAATGTCGGCACCGCTGAGAGCATTTGTCATTCTTGCGAGTTTATCAAAGTCCACATCATCTGCAAGATTCATCTTACGGGTGTGGATCTTAAATATCTCATTTCTTCCCTTCTCATCAGGAAGTGGAACTTCGATTACACGGTCAAAACGTCCCGGACGAAGCAAAGCAGGGTCGAGAAGGTCGATCCTGTTGGTTGCGGCGATGACCTTGACATTCTGTGTTGCGTCAAAACCGTCCATTTCAGCAAGAAGCTGAAGCATTGTACGGTTTACTTCTGCGGAACCTGTGGTACCGTCATGTGTACGCATACCGCCCACTGCATCGATCTCATCAATGAATAGGATTGATGGGGACTTATCGCGGGCCATCTGGAACACATCTTTCACCAGACGTGCACCCTCTCCTACAAACTTCTGAACAAGGTCAGAACCTGACATTCTGATGAATGTGGCGTTTGCCCTTGAGGCAACTGCTTTTGCGATTAGTGTTTTACCTGTTCCCGGAGCTCCGTACATGAGTACGCCGGTAGGTGGTTCGATGCCTATCTTCTCAAAGAGTTCAGGCTCGAGTAGTGGAAGTTCCACAGACTCAATAACCTCTTTAAGCACATCATCGAGGCCGCCTATCATATCATAGTCGATTCCTGGGGAATTGATAAGTTCCATTACCTGCGCACGTACGTCGGCGGCTCTGGTGATTATAGATATAATAGAAAATGCGGCATTCACGCACACTCTCATTCCTGCCTCAACATTGAGGTTGGCAGGGATCTTTGTCACAACTTCCTGATTGTTGCCATGCTGCCTGATAAGTGCCTGTCCATTATCCACTTCCATAACTGTGGCAATGAAGAGTGGTGGAGTTGTGAGCTGCTCTATCTGTCTTTTGAGCTTGTTTGTTTCTTCAAGGTAATTGTTTGCAAGCATGCTTGATTCAAGCAATTTTGCCCGCATGTTCTCGTTGTTGACTTTAAGTAATTCTATCTCATGAAGTAATGATTCTACATCTTTTTCGTCAAGACTGTCAGACTCTATCTGTGTCTTGATCTTTGAACTAATGCTGTCAATTGGTGATTCTGCACTGCTATTTGACATAGGGACTTAGTATGGATATCATCAGATATAAAACCAACTGCATCGTTGAATAGTGCTTTTGCTTGCAGCATCCTTTTTTTGAGTAATTTGTTTTTGTAGAATGCGAATATGCTTTTTCAGGCTTATTCACAAAAAACAATTTTTGTGCCATAAAATCTGTTTATTTCATGTAATAATCATTTTTAATCCTTTAATTATTAAATAAACTCTTAAATGTCTGTATTCATCTGCCACATACACCTAATCACTAGTTAAATTCGACAAAAAACGAAATATTTATCTATCATTATTGCACTTGTTCTAGTGTTGACAAGTTATATGTTTTGTCATGTCTGTGTTTAATACTTTAATAATCAATTAAAGCTCTATTAGGGCTTTGATTTGTTTCAAAACAAGTGCAGACTATTATTAGAGCAAATATTTATATATTATTAAAACCATGTAAGTAATTGTGAAGCACAGAGAAACAGTGTGTTCCTGATGTATTCACAAAATAACGGATCAAGATTAAAAAGAGCAACACCATGAGTCTGAGGGGATAAATGGTTTTGTGAATCCATCAATATCTGAGGGGATGAATGGATCCGCAAAGAGGCAAAAAGGATGAAGGTTCGGCTTGAGATCATCAATGACGATGGCACTAAAAGAGCAAGCGCCGAGTTTGAGTATGCTGACAGGCATGGCCTGGAGGCATTCTTGGACATCTATTCAGACGAGACTAGAAATATTACCGAACCTTCATCCAATTCATTTAATACAGTATCGGGCACTCCTAGAACTCCTAATTATCCCGCTACTAATCCTGTTTCTACTACTCCGGTGAATGTTGCTGAGCAGAATGCATACCAACCTCAATTTGTTCAGCAGCAAACACCTGTTAATACACAGCAACCGGTTCAGCAGGCACATATATCACAGTATCCTTCGCAACAATATGCACAGATGCCTGCGCAGCAAGCTCAAATGCCTGCTCCACCAGTGTTGCCACAAACACAGCAGCCCGGGCAGGCTTACGTCCAGCCACAACCTTGGCAACCCCCTGTTTCAAATACAAATACAATATCCGATCATCAATTACCACCGCAGTATAATCAACCCAACCTACCTCCTGTGGGGGTTCAGCAGTATGGGTATGGACAGCCGGTGCAACCAATCTCATCTACGGTCCGCCAAACAATGAATCCTAACCAACAGATGCAGTCGGCTGTCTCTCCTACTAATCTTCCGGTACAATCTGTACCAGGTCAGGCACCGGCACCACGTAAAGTACCATCACTTCATAACAGAATGAATGACACTTCACTGACGATAAATGAACGTCTGGAACTCTTCCTGAAATATGAATATCCAAGGATATGGTTCTCTTCGCAGGATATCCAGAAACACTACGAGCGCATCTACGGTGAAATAAAACAAAGTACGGTGTCCACATACCTTTCCCGTATGTTCCGCAAGAATATCCTTGCACGCAGAGGGAACAGGACACAGCGTGAGTACAGGTATATTGCAGATGAGATTGAACAGGAATCTGATGCAGTCATGGGTCAGATGTCAGAAATGCCTCTGGATCACAGATTCCAGTACTGATCTCTTTAATTGCTTATTTTGACTATGTTTTTTATGGTTTTTGAGCAGTTAACTGTCAGGTATTTAATATACTTTTAACATACAGCTTTTCATGCGTTTACCACAGGACCTTTCACAACTCGGACCAATACTTATATTCGCTGGTTTTTTCCTTGTTTTCGCAGGTGCTATAGTTTCTTCTTTCAACAGTAAGGGCAGTTTTGGTGGTCTGGTAATGATAGGTCCGATACCAATTGCATTTGGTTCATCACCTGGGATTACTTCATCTATGCTCTGGGCAGGCGTTCTGATAGCTGTGATCTATCTGCTGGCAAGGAGGAGGTTTTGATGCTGGGGACCATTTTGATATTGTTGGGAATGTTTGTGATCATTGCGGTTTTTATACTGTCTTTTATTTCAGGTGTAAATAGGATTCAAAATGGAGAAAAAAGGGATGAACACTCTTTAAATTCATATTCAACTTCTAATTACTCTTCATATTCTGATGATGGATATGGGTCAGTTTCTGATAAAACAGATGTCAAAGGAGGCGGTCTTATCATGTTGGGACCAATTCCTATCATTATCGGGTCAGATAGTAAGAGTGCTCAGACACTTATCATACTTGCAATTGTGCTCATGGTGTTGTATTTTCTGATATTCATGTGAATGGTGTGGTGATGTAGTGATAGTGTTAAGCTGTATGATTCTGCTTTTTTAAGCGAAATACGTATGCACCCCGTCTGTGAATACGTTTATACGCTTTAGATTCAATACACATATTGATGCGTCCTTTCAAACTGGTTTCGGAGTATAGTCCAAAGGGTGATCAGCCCAAGGCAATTTCTCAGCTTACAGAGGGTATGCTTGGAAGTAAAAAGCACCAGACATTGCTTGGTGTGACTGGTTCAGGAAAAACCTTTACAGTGGCTAATGTCATTCAGAACGTGCAAAAACCAACTCTGGTTATTGCGCATAACAAAACCCTTGCAGCACAGCTCTTTTCGGAGTTCCGTGAGTTTTTCCCTGACAATGCCGTAGAGTATTTTGTCAGTTATTACGATTACTACCAGCCGGAGGCTTACCTGCCTACGACTGACACTTATATTGAGAAGGATGCGTCAATTAATGAAGAAATCGACAGACTGAGGCTTTCGGCAACCAAGGCTCTGCTGGAACGTAAAGATGTGATCGTAGTTTCCAGTGTGTCATGTATCTACAACCTTGGTTCGCCTGATGAGTGGAGAGCTATGTCTGTTATGCTGACACCCGGCATGGAGATAGACCGTCCGGCTTTCCTTGAATCACTTATCAACATACAATATGAAAGGAATGATGTTGATTTTACTCAGGGTACTTTCCGGCTGCGTGGGGATACGATCGAGATTTTCCCTGCTCAGGAGAATGACGGAATAAGGATAGAGCTTTTTGGTGATGAGGTCGACAGGATAGCTTATTTTGAGCCACTTACGGGAAAAGTGCTGGAGGAAGTACTGCCCGGAGAGTCTGTTGGTATCTATCCTGCAAAACACTTCGTTATGCCGGAAGAGTACATTGACAAAGCTCTTGGCACTATTGAAGCTGAACTTCATGACAGACTGGCTGTGCTGAAATCGGAGAACCGCTTGCTTGAGGCTCAAAGACTGGAACAGAGGACTAAGTTTGACATGGAGATGATCCGTGAGCTTGGTTATTGCAGTGGTATTGAGAATTATTCCCGGCACTTTGACGGCCGCCGTCCCGGCGAGCCTCCATCTTCCCTGCTTAATTTCTTCCCTGAAGATTATCTTCTGGTTATTGATGAATCACATGTAACCATCCCGCAGATACGTGGAATGCACAACGGTGACAGGGCTAGGAAGCAGTCGCTGGTGGAGTATGGTTTCAGGTTGCCTTCAGCTCTTGACAACAGACCGCTTCGTTATGATGAGTTCGAAAGAAGACTTGACAATGTAATCTATGTTTCCGCAACTCCTGCGGAGTATGAGGTTGAGAAGAGCAGGGCTGTGGTGGAGCAGATCATCCGTCCTACTGGCCTTGTTGACCCGGAAATTTCGGTCAGGCCTGTTGAGAATCAGGTGGATGACCTCATCGGTGAGATTCGCAAGGTTACTGAGAAGGGATTCAGGACTCTTGTGACGACGCTGACCAAGAGGATGGCTGAGGACCTCACAGAGTATCTGCTGGAAATGGGTATCAGGGTTCGTTACATGCATTCAGATATTGATACCCTTCAACGTGCGGAGATCGTCAGGGACCTGAGAAAAGGTGAGTTCGATGTGCTTATCGGTATTAACCTGCTGCGTGAGGGTCTTGATATCCCTGAGGTTGCTTTTGTTGCGATACTGGATGCGGATAAGGAGGGTTTCCTGCGCTCTGAGCGCTCGCTTATCCAGACAATCGGACGCGCTTCGAGAAACTCAGAGGGACGTGTTATCCTCTATGCTGATAACATGACCGGTTCCATGGAGCGAGCTATCAACGAGACAGAAAGGCGGCGCAAGCTCCAGATGGAATTCAACGAGAAACACGGCATCACACCCACAACTATCCGCAAGGCTCTGCAGAAGGAGCTTGTGGAGGGAGAGAAATACCGGCCCAAGTCCGGTGTCATGGCAATCGCCGAGGATGCTTCAACACGCGAGATCGCTGACATTATCATCGACCTCGAAGCTGATATGCACCTCGCCGCCAAGAACCTTGAATTCGAGAGAGCCGCAGACCTCCGAGACAGGATAAAAGAACTACGGGATGAATATTCCCTGTGAATATCCCTCCTTTAAATACAACCCTCTGAAATATTCATTATCAGGCGAAAAGATTATATTTGAAAAAGCATTGTATTGGTTGTTCACAATGCGCTGATGGTCTAGTGGCTATGACTGAGGCCTTCCAAGCCTTAAACCCGGGTTCGAATCCCGGTCGGCGCATCTTCTCATTTTTTATTGGAATCAAGATTGTAACTAGACTTTGTTTTCTTTTGATTTTTGAGCAGGAAGTTTACATCAAATAGCTCAGGGGAGATTCATTAAAGAAAAAGACTTGGGCAAATAATTATCTGGAATTTGACCCGGAACTAGTGAGGAAGGAATATCTGTCTTGTGTTCCGGAATTAGGAAACTAGGTATAATTGTTTTATTAACTTCCTGGTCATTTTGGATATTGTTTGAAAGCAACGAACCAAAAAACCTCATTCACTATTTCAGTATAATTATAGCTAGAATTTTGCACTACTAATTCATTAAATGAAGCATTAGTTATGTTAATAAACAACCAAATTCCCAAGAACAGGAAAAGTACTAATAAAAAAATTATTCCAATTTTCGATAAATAAAATTCAGATATATAGTCCGTAAAACTGATGCATAATATAACTACAAATGAAAGTGCCCAAATTATAATGGTTAATGTGGGATATGCTGTAAATGCAGTTCCATAAAAAAACACGAGTATTATGTAGGCAAAAAGTACTGTTGTAAGTCCAAAAAATAAGTCTAAAAAAATACCCGAAACATCTTGAATGTATGCTGCATATATTATGAATACACCTAGGAAAAAATAAAGTACCAGATTTCCCCATATGTCTAGTACGCCAGGTGATAAACTATTGTATCCTGTAAAAGTAAATCCAATAATTATTAACAATGTATTAATTAGTTTAATTCTCAAATCTTGAACGTTTTTTTTTATGTACAACTTTTTTTTCTTGTTCTTCATTTTGTTGCATACTATAATAGTATTTCATGAAGTATTAAAATTTGCTATATATACCACAGATATTTTATCCTTTACTCATCAGTAACTCATACGTCGAACAATCCTTCGGTATAATGAGCATAGGGAGTCAATTAAACCACCTTTGTTTCCATTAGGCATCGTTTTGCTGGCATATAATCTATATATTTATATATAATAGTTGATATTATTTTAAATATTAATGACTATTGGGAAAGGCTAATATGCCGCAGATTACCAGAACCTCATGGTTGATTTAATGGCAGAAGCTACATACCTGGTGTTAAAATTATAAGGAGTTGATGAAATAACAACATATACTGCATACGGAGGCCTTTACAGGGGCAAGGATGAAAAGAACTTCACATACTCTTCAGGACCGTTCTTGAAATTAAAGGCTGACGAGAACAAGATCACCATAAAAGGAATCCTGACACGAGTGGAGCTCAAAAAGGAGAACGTTGTTGTCATCAGAAGACATAAGAAGGTCAGGCAGGATGATGGTTCTGTACAGACACATATCGGTTTTTTGATAGAGCACAATAACATGAAGGAGAAACCGTACATTGCATTCATACCGTCATTCGGGAAGAAGATCTTCAATAAGCTGAGAGATCTTGGGTACAATGTTGTTGATTAAGATATGCACATCGAATCCACATTTTACTTTTTAATAATGTTCTTGATCTAATAAAAGAAGCTCTTTTAATTTCAGTCTCTCTACTACTTAGCCTCTATCAAGACCTTTCTAATTTCAATGATCAGTATTTCGATACTGGATTACACTGGCTTCTGTCTCATCTCATCCCATGAATCATCAATTATAGCTTTTATGATTCCACGCTGTCTTAGAGAAACTCTGATTGTGTGATTTGTGATTGACTCGGGTAAGTCTTCGCCCGAGCGATTACCATAGCCTTCATGACTGCTGGTGAATGAGTATAATAATGCATGTGTTGAAGGCAGTTCATCCAGACGCATATGCTCTTCTAATGTCAGGTTAGAGCCATCATAACTGTAAGTTGGCATTGAAATAATCCACTTTTCAACAATTCCCTGTGCTTCCTCAGAAGAAGGCTCCAGTGCAAGTAACCTCTGGGAATCCATGTAACCTTCAATCTGGTACAAATCTTCAAACAGGTATTCGGGAGAATCCGAATCAATGGTTAAAATGTGAATTTCACCATTCTGCAACACAGTAACTTCCAGAGTGCCGGAACCTGGATCATCTGATCTGATCTTCTGTGCTTCTGAAGAAGAACTGATTTCCAGAAACGGTTTTCCTGTAAGCATGTAAGGTGGCTGTTCCCATTGATACTCTATCATTGGTCTGATGTAATGTGCTTTGAGTTCATTGTCAGAATTGTAAATACTGAGGTCCATGGAAGTTGAATTAATTATCAACTCCTGTGTATCCATGTTAGTTGGTGAAGTAACAGCATATTTCATGGACATTATAGTTGCATTGTCCGATATCGTAAATTCTTCTTGTTCTGTGCATCCTGAACTCATCAGAACTAAAACAATACACATTAGCATTATTCTTGTATACTTCATAAATAAATGATAAACCAGCTGGTATATAGGACTTTGCAGATTTTAAAATAATTCAAACTATATTATCATCTTTCTAATATTGTCAAAAATAAATGATTTCCGAAACTAAACCAGTAATTCAGCATTAAGATAGTTTAACATGATGATCGATGATGTGATTAAGCAAATAAGGCATATCAGGAGATTTGCCAGCCTGAGCTCATACGAGCTAATGATCCTGTAGAACATGGGTTCGTTGATCAGGTTGAGCCAGAACATCATCAGAACAGGCAGGGATACAAAATACAGGACTCCGGAAAGGGATAATTTGAATGGTTTTCGCAGGTCGCTGTGCAGACTCTCTATTAGTTCTTCCATGGTCTTTTTGCAGTATACAAGTGCATTGTATGATGAACTGACAGTTCCTGCATTCGCAGTTCCGTTTTTCATAGTAGGGAGAGTTCTGGTGATCAACTGTGGGTTTGTTATAAATGGTTTGATAAGAGGGATCTTTGTTTCAACTGAGAAATAACTCAGGGTTTGTTGTACTTCAGAAGCTTTGCTTGTCAGCCATAAGTATAGCAGAGAATCGAAGTTTGTGGAATAAGTTTCCGTGAACTCGCTGTATATTGATGAGTACCTGTTGAGAAAATCCAACTTCTGGCGTACAATGGCAATTAAAACCAGACGTTTTATGAATCCGGCTGTCACAAAAACCAAAAACACGGCTACCAGCAGAATTGGTTTATCCATTTTCAGCACTCATTATATTGGTGAGCTATAATTATACTAATAATCTATAAATATACTATTTAAGTTTGTTTACCGGGATCTATGTAGAACTATTTTGATTTATAGATTAGTGGGCTTGATTGCTTTTTATTATTTATTTTCAGTTTGTTCTATTACATTATGAGTCAGCAACTGATGCGAGAAATGATTACAAATCCGATGATTAAAAAATAATTATTCTTTCCCTTATTTCTGCATAAATTTGCCTCACCCCTTCATAATTTTTTATCAATATCTATCGCCCCACATAACTACAAACCAGTTTGAAGTTTAGACAATTCTTTAATATGTATACGTCATTCTAGAACGTGCAATAAAAGAATATAACCGGTTAACAAATAACCATTTAAGGGGAAGTGAAAATGTCACCTGAAAGAAATGATAAATCATATTTAGCAATAATCGCACTATCAGTCGTCCTGGTGGTGATGTCACTAACGATATACGCTATCTCACAGGATGGTCCGGAACAGACTACAGCAGACACAATTACAATGGGCGGATATGCAGAACAGAAAGTTGTACCTGACACCGCATCTTTAAGTATAGGTGTCGTGATCCAGTCCGAGACATCAACGGAAGCATCTGACGAGAATGCTGCCATAATGAGCACTGTAATAGAAGAACTCAAAGCTCTCGGACTGGAGGACAGGGAAATCCAGACATCCTATGTTTCCGTGTATCCGGTCTACAACTATGACGGGGAAAGGACCATCACAGGTTACTCCGCATCCAACAGCGTCCAGGTCACAACCACAAACCTTGACATCCTGAGCGAGATTATCGATAGGTCCACAGCCGCAGGAGCAAACCAGATCGGAAGCATTTCCTTCACAGTTTCCGATGACATGCAGGAAGAGCTACGTGCAGATCTCATGGATGAAGCAATAGCTGATGCATCATCAAAAGCCAATGACCTTGCAGACAGCCTTGATCTTAAGATCGCAGGAGTGCAGACCGCATCCATAAACGATAATAGTAACCCAAGAATCTATTATGCAATGGAAGAAGCAGCAGTTGAAATGGATGAAGAAAAACCTGCAACTCCAATAGAACCTGGAGAATCCACAGTCTCAATGTCAGTTCAGGTCACATACTACATTGAGTAAGAATTATAGCCAACCAACCAACAATAGCCTATAACCACCGGTTGATTCCGGTGGTATTTTTTATTCTACTAAACATTCACCTTTTTACCGTGCTTGCTCTGGAGTATATCCAGGATCTTCTTTTTAGCACATTCCTTCTTTCTGGTCTCTATTTTCTTGAAGTTCTCGGACTTATATTCAAAGCATGTCCATTTGACCAGAACAGAGACATCACCAATTATCTTCCTGTGGACAAGATTCAAACCTGAATTAGTAAGCTCATAATTTTCCAGTTCAAGATAATTGTTCTTTGCAAGGAGCTTGCAGTGCCTTTCAAAAATATCAGATGATATCTGAAGCCAGTTCTGGATTTCCTGCTGATTTGTGTATCCAAGATAAAAACTGAATAAAATACGAATCTGTATATCTTCTTCCGGATTCAGACATCCGTAGAGTGCAATAATTACTGAAAAATCCCTTGATTTTAACACAATAGACGCATCATTTTTTGTCTGTATCATCAGGTCCATAAAACATGTATTTTCAGGAATATCTAATTCGATATCTTCTATATTCAGGGGGCATATGAATTTATTAATATCCACTGTAGCCACATTCCCACACAATTTTGAATTCCCACACTTCCATATGATCCTGTTCGTTTCATCATCACTTGGCGCCATATTGCAGTCAAGGCAATTCCATACAGTCGCCAGATTATCGAAATCTTCCTGAATATCTGAACCAAGCTTTTTCTTGTCGACACCCCTGACCCTGTCTACAAGATCAATTCCAAGAGGTGTGAGTGCAGCATATTTATCTACAAGACCCTTCGATTTCAAAGAAGCAAAAGTCCTGGAAACCAGCTCGTCATCACCTTCAAAAATAGGAATCAGCAGATCCAGGCTATTTATCCCGGAAGACAACAGACACAATAATCGAATGTCTTCCGGTTTCATGGTTCCAATAATCGGGTCTGCACTGACCCCTAAAAGGCTCATCAGCATATATTTCAGATTTGAAACATCTGACTTCTTTCCCGCAATTATCATGGAAGAAACAACTTCACCTATTCCAATGGTTGCTTCTTTCTTATAATCAATAACTATGATCGCACCATGTCTGCTGGCATTCTGTATCTTACTGAGAATAGCATGTGGTAAAGGTCTGTCGACGATAAGGATGTTTTCCAGACTCAAATGAATGGACCTATAATCAGTACGAATTTCCATCTCTTTATCTGTAAGGATAACTTTCCATGGTTCCCATAGAGTGTTGTCTATCCCAAAAATGGTGTTGATCCGGGGAATATCTGCAATCCCTATAAATTCTATGTCGCCATATATCATTCACATACCGCCAGCCGAAATAGAAATATTTACTGTTTTTTCAGGTATCTAATTATAATATCCAAAATCAAGATTATGTTAATTAATATATTAAAATTTTATATAAATAACTTTGTATTTAATTATTTATAATGTGCGATAGTATGGTTGTAATTTAGAAAGTCTCTAATTCCTGACAATTTCTTCAAGCATTTTCCTCACAGCTCCGGGACCGTTCAACTGTTCAGCCATTTTCCGCATCTCTGTGAGCTTTTTTGTGTACTTCTCATCATCAATGAGCAATCTGAGATTCTCCAGGATATCTTCAGGAGATGCGGAATAGTCAAGTTTTTTTCCAAGACCGTCTTTTTCAATAACAAAAGCATTATTCTGCTGTTCACTATGTTTCTGGTCCGGAACGGTGATCATTGGAACTCCAAAGCTCAGGGCTTCCATCATGGTACTATGGCCTCCTGGGGCAATAACAACATCTGAAGCTTTCATATATGGGAACTGGTCATCTATGAATTTCAGTATAGTAACATTCTCTGGAAGTTTTCCAAAACTTTCCGGATTAACACTTGGGCCCGAAAGTAAAGTATAATTTATGGAACTATCCATGCCTGCAGCTTCAATGACCTTTCGGAAAATAGGTTCACGATATCCAAATCCACCAACGGTGCAGAGCACATGAGGGCGTTCAAGTTCCTTTGAAGTTGTTTCTTCAAAGGTCTTTCCAATAAGTGGACCACTGAAGAAGAGTTTTTTCCAGGCTGCTTCCCTGAAATCAAGGTTTTTTCTACACACGGTATGAGGCAGTGGAAAATCAGGAATGATTATTCTGTCAGCCATCTTGAACATTCCGATATAGGATTTTTTCACAAGCTCCACCAGTATTTTGCTGGAAGCGCCCTTGCCTTTGAAGAATTCTTCCATATTTGACTGGTTCACAATCAAATGGCATGGGAGGCTGCGTGATTTGGCACTTATCATTCCCATGAAATAACTGTCTGATATCACCACATCAGGTTTGGTCCTTTTGAGCAGCTTTCGTATTTTGATCAGACCAAGGAACTGCCCTCTCTTAAAAGTTGCAAGAATTGACCTTTTAAGATTCAGAGAACCGGCCTTACCTACAAGTGTGATCTCCGAAGGGACAGTATGGGTTTTAAATCCTTTACGTTCAATTAGTTCCCTGGAATATCCATAAGCTCCGAAATGTACATCATGGCCAGCCGATACAAGCTCCCTGCCTATGGATATACATCTGCTGGTATGTCCAAGACCTTCGCCGCAGACAAATATCATTACTCTCATCTTAACACCAAATAATAATCACCAAAAAATAATCAGATCAAAAAGCTGACCGGTGAATTTACGTTTTTATCTCTTAAAAATACTTTCATCCGGGACAAATCCGTTTGCATGCCTCGTTTTTTAAAAAGAAAATTTTCTTTTCAGAATATCTGGCTGTTCACAACGCGTCCGATCTTTGAAATCTGTGGCTGTTTTGATATCCTGTAAAGCAGAAATGGTAAACCGGAAACAAAGAACTGTTGTGTAAGATGCATTGTCATATTATAGATGTGCGGGTGTTTCATCTTATTCTCGCCGCCAACGAGCTTGACAACTTTATCGAACACTTCCAATCCGGTAGAGTAATCACCCTCGTGTGGCATGCGTTTTTCCATATTGAAGATAAGTTCTACCCATGCATACAATTCATGGCTTATGTGCTTCCATATGGGTTCATCGATCATCATATAGGAATTACCTTTTTCAATGTTTTTGAAATAATCCCTGAATGTGTCTCCTTTTGCCAGAGTATGAACTCTTCCTATTCTGCCGGTATGGCTATCAGTTGTCACAGCCATTCCTTTCTTAAAACGCTGTGCCAGCACCATTGAGAAAAAGTTCTTCTGCTTCAGGTCCTGCATATTATATTCGATCACAGGAAATTGTTTTGCAAGCTCAGGTACGGCCATGATATTTGGTTTTTCTCCCGGCTTGAACCAGAACGGGTGATTGTACATGTGCAGGATGTCATTGTCCCGGAAGTAATCAAGAAGCATATAGACATCCTGCTTTCTCTGTACAATTGTCTCCATTTGAGAATATTGTTCTTTATCAAAATCAAAAGCATTGATATGAACAGTGTGCCCGACGTTTTCCATGTCAGTAATAGATAATTCCACTCCAGTGGTCAGTTTATCTTTATTCCATCCCATGAAATCATAAGCTTTTACAGTGTCATGGTCTGTAAATGTCACAAAACCAAGGCCATCTGCTAACCCTTTTTTGAACAGTTTTTCCGGTTTTGTGAATTTACTTGCAGGTACATCATATGAACAGGAGGTATGCACATGCAGGTCTGCTTTATTCCATCCATTTTCAAGAAGTTCTGTTGCTCTGTCAGATGCAATTATTTTTTGCATTGTTCTGTCCTGTTTGCGGAACATCCTGTTACCTCTGTTTAATGCAAAATTTTATGTTTTGTTCAATTTTTTTATTACTTATTGTTCTATGTATGTATATGTTCTGAAGTAAAAATAAATAGTTAATCTACATAATCTATAGTTATTCCTGTATTCTATATAATAAACATATAAATACTTAACATTCATTTTTATTAATATGTCAGAGCATTCGAATCTCTCCGAGAAGCGTATGACTTTTCTGATTTTTGTTTGTGGAGAAGGACTTGGACACACCGGGAGATGCATTTCCCTTGCATCCGAGCTACAAAATTCCGGTCACAATGTTTTCATTGGAGCTTATGGATATTCCCGGAAGTTAATTGAAGAATCAGGTTACAGTGTCGAGGAAATTCCCCAGGAGCTCAGACTCAGTGGTAAAAAAGGTTCTCTTGATCTGAAAAGTTCCATAGTTTCAACTGCCAGGACTATTTCAATCAGTAATCTGAGTTCGGTAAGAAAGCTTGTGGAGAAAACAAAACCTGATTTTGTAATTTCTGATGGATATTATAATGGTATAATTGCTGCACAACACAAAAAAGTTCCTGTATCTATTATAGTGAACCAGTCAAGTATGCAGGACTTTTTCAAAAACAAGGGTTTTTTAATAGGCATTGCAGGTTCCGTTGTCAGAAAATTCTATACATGGATATACAAAAAAGTGGACATTATTTTCGTTCCGGACTTTAAACCTCCATTCACTATATGTGCTTCAAACCTCTCTTTTCCTGAAAATGTGAAGGACAAAATAGAATTCAGTGGTCCGGTCCTGAGAAAAAAGTATGATGAAGTTGTCCCTATTGATGGATTGAAGCGACCACATGTGCTTTGCAGCATAGGCGGTTTCGGTTATCGTCTTCAGATATTTAAAAAGCTGCTGGAAGCAGCAAAAATGGACTCCAATATCAATTATACTCTCATAGGTGGTCCTGATCTGGATTATAGTCTTCTTGAAGATGTTCCTGAAAATGTGGAAGTTCGCCGTCTGATCCCTGATCCTTTCCCATATTACAGGTCAGTGGATTTAGTGATCTGCACAGGCGGCCATGGTACAATTACGGAATCGCTCAGTTATGGTCTTCCTGTAATATCTTTCCCGGACCACTCTCATAATGAACAGGAGAACAATGCTCAGTTCATTGAAGATAATGAATATGGCAGACGTTTGTCTTATTCAGTAACACCTGGGGAACTGTTACAGGTAATTAAAACTCTTATTAATGATGAAAGATACAGATCGAATGCATCAGTATTAAAAGAGCAGGCAGTGCTGAGCTATGGTCCTGAATACATAAGAAAAAGACTGGTAGCTTATTCGTCCTCAGTTTCCCGCTCAATTTGCTGAAAGATTTCTCATTAACAATCTGATGAATCTGAACAATTCTGCGTGATCATGCAGAACTATGTCGGCATGTTCAAGTTCTTTTCTGCTGAGATCAGTAGGCAAACCCACTGTAAATATCCCGGCATTTTTTGCAGATTCAACACCAAGTATTGCATTTTCCACTACTATGCAATCATTTTTTTCCATTCCAAGCATTTCAACTGCTTTATTATATGGTTCAGGTTCAGGTTTTCCTTTCTCAGTATCATCACCACTGACTATCGCATCAAATATTCCCGGGAAATATTTCTCCATCATTATATCCACAATCTTTCTGTCGGAACCTGAAACAACAGCGAGTCTGAATCTTTCCTTGATCTCTCTGAGGAAACCATCCACATCATCGAACAGAGTGACGCTATCCCTGTCAAATAGCTCATGTTTTCTTGCAGGAACATCAGATAGCAATTCTTCCATATCAATGGAATTGTTTCCATGGATTTCCACAATTTTTCTCACAATCCCTGCATCATTCTCGCCTTCAAGGGCAAATATATCTCTTTCGTCGATCTCTATTCCAGTCTCCATAAAAGCATCTTTCCATGCTTTTGCATGCAGGTGCATAGAATCTATCAGCACCCCGTCCATATCAAATATCAGAGCTTCGATCACAACTGGAAATCTACATGTGTATATATCTAGTTAATCTAAGGTTCAATCATAGATTATAGAATCTATATATTTGTGAAAAATGGAACCACAATACTCTTTAGACTTCCAGAGTAATCTATCTTTATGGATAAGGCAGGAGTGGTTTTTGCTTTATTAACAGTATTTACTGTCATGCTTGGTTCATGGTTTTTTGCAGGGGTGCATGTTTCAATGACAACGGAAGAGGTTGAATACAGAGTAATGTATGAATTAGAGGAAGATGTTGAGGTCAGGAAGTATGATGAATTAACTGTTATTTCCACATCAGCAAATAATCAGAACGATGCTTTCTCAGTACTTGCATCTTATATTTTCGGCAATAATGCAGGAAAGAAGAAAATCGATATGACATCTCCGGTAATCACATCAGAGAGTGATAATGTTGTTAATATGTCGTTTGTGTTACCTGCTGAGTACAATATTGATAATGCACCAGATACTGAGAATCCGGAAATATCGATTCAGGCAATTCCTGCAAGAAAAGTGGCTGTGATAAGATTCTCAGGATATGCAAAGGATGAGATCATTGAAAAAAAGCGTTCAGTTCTCAGTTCACAACTTGCTGATAATGGTATTGTAACTACAGGTGATTTTTTCCTGATGCAGTATAATCCTCCGTGGGTTCCCCCTACTCTTATGCGGAACGAAGTGGCTATAGAGGTGGAATAATGGCAAAAAAATACGGATTATCTTTATTTATATTCAGACGTGATCTCCGGGTGGATGATAACACTGCTTTGAACATTGCAATGGAAAACTCTGATGAGGTAATTCCATGTTTTATATTTGATCCAAGACTTGCAGATGAGAAGCGAAAAAATTTCAATCACAATGCTTTCCATTTCCTGCTGGAATGTCTTGATGACCTTAAACTACAGCTGGATTCAAAATACGGCAAACTGTTCTTTTTCTCTGGCCTTCCTGAAAACATCATATCAGATTTGAAAAAGAAACATGAAATAGATGCTGTATTTTTCAACAAGGATTATACACCTTTTAGCAAAAAACGAGATTCTACAATCCTGGAATCATGTGAGAGTTCAGGAATTGATTTTGTAAGTTACCATGATGCTTTGCTACATGAGCCCGGTAAAGTGCTTACTAATGAAGGAAAAAGCTATTCCGTGTTCTCTCAGTTCTTCAAAAAAGCTTCAAAAAGAGATATACCTTTGCCTGAGATGCAGGAAGGAGGTAACTTTTATTCCGGAGATCTGGATCTAGCCCTGATTGAATTTTCTGATCTTTCAATAGACAGGAATCCTTCTCTTTTCGCAAAAGGTGGCAGAACTAACGCTCTTTCAATTCTTCAGGATATTAATGAGTTCAGAAATTATGATAATGAACGTGACTATCCATCAATAAAAAGTACAACGGGACTTTCTGCTCATAATAAATTAGGTACTGTCTCAATAAGAGAGTTCTATCATTATGTTAGAAATGAACTTGATGAAGGTCACACTCTAATAAATGAACTTCACTGGCGGGATTTCTTCACTCATATTGCTGTTGCACATCCTTATGTTTTCAAGGGTGCTTTCAAGAGGAAATTCGATTCACTTTCATGGTCAGATGATAAAAAGCTCTTTGATGCATGGTGTAAAGGACAAACCGGCTTTCCGATTGTTGATGCAGGTATGAGGGAACTGAACACTACTGGATACATGCATAATCGTGTAAGAATGATAGTTGCATCCTTCCTCGTAAAGGACCTTCACATTGACTGGAAATGGGGTGAGCGTTATTTTGCCAGCAAGCTTGTGGATTATGATCCATGCGTGAACAACGGTAACTGGCAGTGGGCTGCATCAACTGGTGCGGATTCACAACCATACTTCCGTATATTCAATCCGTGGCTGCAACAGAAGAAGTTCGATCCTGATTGTGCTTATATTAAAAAGTGGATTCCTGAGCTTTCAGAAGTTGAACCAAAGGCAATCCATTCTCTTGAAAAAGGTCAGCAGTTGCTTGGGGTTGATTATCCTCAGACAATTATCAGTCATAAGGATGAAAGAGAGAAGGCTTTGACAATGTTCAAATCAATAAGCTAACTTTTTGCATTCTATCGAGTCCGCAATATTAATAAATAAAGGATATATTTATCCACTACTTCTTTTTGCGGGGGTTGCCCAGCCTGGCCAAAGGCGCAGGGCTTAGGACCATATTCATAGGGCTTCATAGCATTTCTATGAAAAATAGATATCTCATTGCGTAATATTAATATGTGAACAATATATTTAATGACTACTCTTTTATGCGGGGGTTGCCCAGCTTGGCCAAAGGCGATGGGCTTAGGACCCATTCTCGTAGGAGTCCGTGAGTTCGAATCTCACCTCCCGCATCATTTACCTGGGATATATACAAGGCGAAAAAAGTGTACGCTTTTGCAAGCATCCCACATAACTATATTATAGAGTTATCAAAGAAAATATTTTATTTGCATAAATCAGAAGTACAACTCACAGTTTTCTAATATATTCATCTGCTTCGAAATACAATAATTCCACATATGACAAATACAGAAGGAATAAGTCTATAAATTTAAATACTTCTCAAGCAATTCTTTGATGAATAAAATGTTTAATATCAAAAAGGTTACTTCACATATCTTTAATGCAGTAATTCAGGGTTTAATATTTGGACTTACTGGGACAATATTAATTTTTGCAATAATATTCATAGCTATTTCACTGTTTCCTACACTCAAAATGTTTGTGCCCTTTACTACTGAAAACATGGAGTTATTAAATGTTTCTCTTACGGTTGTTTTTGTATTTGTAACTAGTATTTACGTTTATTTTACATATCAAATTGTGGAACAGTCTTCTATTGATCGAAAGATTTCTTTTACTGAAAAAAAACTTGTAAACTTCTATTACCCATTAGAAGATTTCATGAAATTTTCTGTCAAAGCCGTGGGAGATGAACCAAATGAAAGAGAATTGAGGCGAGATTCAGGTCTTGACACGGTAGAAAAAAGAAATTCCAATCCTATTTATCGAGATATTGTAAAAAACAAATATCTTGCTGACAATGAAACCAGAGCCATTTTAGATTCTTTTTTAGACATTTTATCACAGAACAGCAGGTCAAAAAAACCCGAGCATTTATCTGTTTATGATAATTTAAACGCTTTAGTAAGTTTGAAAATAAAATCTTCACTTGAAGAACTCAATTCATTACTAAATGAGAAAAAATAATTTCTACACTTAAAGTTAAAGGGGTAATTAGCTCATACTTTATTTGTCAAACAATACTTGCAATTATTTTCAAATTACCTTTAATATCCATCCCACATCTCCAATCTTTCCTTAACATGAGCATTCACACTAAACGGTTTATCCCCTTTTGCATTCTTCTTCATGTAGTGTAATGTACCCTTAGAGAATCCCATTTTCTTCCATTCGGTATAGCCAATAGCAAGAATCTTCTTTCTAAGAATATCAGTGTCATCCCTCTTCCCAACATAAGCAGGCTTACTAAAATCAATCATTTTTCTATTACCTGTGAGATGTTGAGCTAATTCTCTACCTTTCAACAACAGGACACTACCCCAAGTAGTATTCTTTTTCCTGTACTCAACTTTACCATTCATCACAGAATTAAACTCAGCAGTGAGCTTCTTTGCTCCTGAAGGCTTTAGCCTAAGTGAATAACTCTCTGTCCTGATGAAGTCCTTATCCTCCATTGCTTCTTTTTCAATAAGATTAACAACCGCAAGATCAACAAGGAATCTAAAAGGCTCTTGGAAATCATAAGCTAAACTATGCTTGCTTGGATTCATTTCATGCAAAAAACCAACACGTGAATCAAGACCTACTGAATTAATAATTCGTAAACATTCAGATTCAAGTAAAGAATATCCATAATTGAGCATAACATTGGTTTTATCTCCTGCTCCCATTGGACGCCTGTACTTGTCAATTCTTGCTTTAAAATCATATTCAATAGGAATGACTTTGTTAAACTCATTCCAATACTTCCAAGCAATACCGCCTTCAATACCCATTAATTCCCTGATGGATTTTACATTTTTGATTTTTCCTTTATCGGTGGTAAAATCATAATCAACTTCGGAGTATCTTTGTTTAAGATAATCAAGCACAGCTTCAGATTTAGATATTTTAGCTTCAATGAATTTCTTAGCTATCTTTAATCTAGTTTCCTCATTCTCAAAAGCGTGATATTGAGCAAACTTAATCTTTACATTTGCACTTTCAGGTGGAAGCATTGTTGTCAATAATTTGCCATCCCAATTAAGTATGGTAACCTGTACATTGTGTTTAACAAGCCATCTAATAGCCTCAATACTGATGTTGCCACTTTTACCATAAATTACAATGCTGTCAATATCCATTCTTTTGGGTGAGAATGTGTATTTTTCAGGCTCTTCATTTGCGGAAAATCTGCCATCCTTGACATGTAGTTTAGCATTGCTGACACGCATGTCTATTCCATGACCATTTAGTAAGAGCATCTTCATTAGAATTTCTCCACAGCATCCTTATTCTCTTTAAAATGATCGTCATGCATTCCAAGATGAGTCATAGCTATGACTCTTACTTGAGCAATGAACTGAGCAGGCTCTTCTTTGCCCTCTAATCTTAACTTTTCCTCAAAATCATAGAGTTCTTCCCTGTGATCCTCTATTACAAAGGCTGTATAGTTAGAATTATAATCAAGAAGGTCATGAAGGTTGTCTAACTCTTCAGCATCCTTTTTTAGTCTGTCAATAATAGCACTATCGTTATAGTATCCTAGTAAAAAGATAAAATGAGTTCTAAGGTTCTTGTGTCCATGTGGTAATGGCTTAGGGTACTTATTCAATAGGCTTCTAAGCATCTTAATAGCTTCTTGTCTGTTATAGGGTTCTATATCCTTTTTATCTATGTATGTATAGACTATTCTTAGGATATTGTCTATAAGGTCTATGTCTTCTGTGTCTAATTGGGCTATAAGTATGTCTAATTGGAGAGGATTGAGTAGACAGTGTTTCTCATATCTTTCCAGTTCTTTAAGTGCCATTTTTTGTATTATAGGATTATTAGTGGATATTTTACCTATAATCGTATCTATATGTCTTCTTATTTCTTCTGTTTTTTTAAGAGTAAAAAAGCTAGCTCTACCATCCTCTACTCTTATTCCTGCTTTTTTAAGAGTATCGCCTTTAAGCTTAGATACTATACCTCTATCCACCATACTGTCAAGCTTTCGATTGATACTCTTGTCACTATATCCACTATCCCCTCTATGCTTATTTTTGAGGGTTTGTATGAGTTGCGACCTTCTAACATAGCCTTGATTGGATAATATTCGTCTGACTTCTTGGTCAAAGTCTAACCCTTTTTTATACATACTTATACCCTAGTTGATATAAGAACTATATCATATTTATACCTAATCTTATACTCACTTTCTGTACAGATATGATGAGGTACATAGTGTTTTATTGTGACTTATTATGTCCGGTAAAGCAAGAATGATAGTTAGCCTTTCTTCTTACCTTAAGGAGAAAGTGGAATCGTACTCTGAGAAATATGGCTGTTCTCAAGCTGAAGTGGTGAGAATGGCTCTTATAAGGTATCTGGAGGATGAAGAATGAGCAGACCTGAATTTACCAGAGAATACAGGACTTATGGAGAATGGCTCAAAGCAATGCCAAGAGATACGAGGTATGCAAAGGAGATCATCAGGAAACACCAGATGTTTCCAGATAAGAGCCTGAATCAATTGAGAAAATTGAAACTATCTGATGCATCTCTTGCATCTAGGTCATTTGATGCATTATCACCCGTACAGCGAGATATGAGAAAAAGAGCTGTTCTTGCAGTAAATGACATGAGAAAGGGTAAATCCCTTACCACAGCGGCAAAAGAGCAGGGAATCAGTGTACAGGACGCTCTCAAGCATCTTGGAAATGCAGTGTATAAGAAAAATGGACGTTGGGTTGCTACAAAGAGCGATGCCATTGAAAGAGGCAGATGGTTCTATTCTAACGGTAAAAGAGTTAGTGTTGTTGTCAAAAATTCAAAGGATGCATCACTTGTCAGTAAGTATCTGAATGCTGTCAGGACTGCATTAAGGACAGGAGATGAAGCAGCACTCAAGCCATTCAAGAATGTTACAATAGAGGGTGCTGATGGGAAGGATTACCCACTTGAGACAGACCTTGAGAAGCTGTATGAGGCAAATGAACAAATCGAGGACTCTGAGTTCTTGCCAATATACGATGATAGGAACTAAACAACCTTAATTCAAGCAGGGGATAGGTTTGTCCAACGAAGATTTTATTTTGCAGATAAAACAGCAAGCTAAGAGCGAACAGCTTGTTAAAAATGGTATCTGCGAAATTTGTGGAGAGACTAATCCCTATGCTTTGAAAATCTACGAGAATCATCACATTTCCACAAGAGGCTTTTCGGATGAAACAAGAGTGCTTTGTCTGAACTGTCATGCTGCTGTAACTCATTTTCAAAATGAACTCCCTCCTAAGTTTAGATCAAGCCAATTACCGCTAGAGGAGAGACTTGACTATGTTCTGCTTACACATGCGGCACTCAGGAAAAGAATGGATGAGATTGAGATTGATTTGTTAAGAAAGAGATATGAGGGAATTAAAAATGAATAATGTTGCATTGAGGACATTCTCAACAAAAGAGGAAGAGATGAAGAAACAATTTCCTTACACGTATAAACAAGAGATACCTGATTTTTCCAGAGTCTTGACATTCGATACTGAAACAACAGCAGATGAGTTCCTTAACCTGAAGTTTGGCTCGTTCATGGTACATGAGAATGACGTGTATCAATATGCAGGCTTGTTCTGGGATGACAGACATGTATCAAAAAAAGAGTATAAAGTGCTGAAAGCGTATGCAGAGAAGTACAACATACGCTTATTCTCTCTTGAAGAGTTTATCAAGATATTTTATTTGGAAATCTACGAAAGAAAAACGCTCTGTATTGGTTATAACATCAACTTCGACCTGTCACGGATAATTTTAGATTATGGGCATGGCAGGTATTCAGGCAAGGATGGATTCTCCTTCAAACTAACTGAAGATACAACCTATCCACGTCTTCGCATCAAGCACCTGACAGGCAGATCATACAACGTTGAGTTTACAAGAGCAAAGGGTAAGTACAGGAAAGAGAGGACGTTCAAAGGTCATTTTCTGGATGTAGCCAATCTTGCATGTACATTGACCGACAATAAATCTCTCACACTTGAGAAGGCTTGTGAGATATTTGATACTCCAATAAAGAAGAAATCAATAAGCAAACATGGAGTAATAACTCCAAACTATATTGATTACAACATTACAGACGTAAGATCAACTTATGAGCTATTCAAAAAAGTAAGCCAGGAGTATGAAAGGTATCAGTTGGCGATTCCAATGACTGATATTTACTCTGCTGCTTCTCTTGGAAAGCAGGCACTTAATCAGTTCAACATTGCACCTTTTATGCAGCATAATAATGATTTTCCTCCTGAACTTATCGGTAATCAGATGAGTGGATACTATGGAGGAAGATGTGAGTGCAAGATAAGGAGAACACCTACTAAGGTTACAGTTCTGGATTTCTTCAGTATGTACCCAACTGTAACCCTCCTTCTTGGTCTTTGGGATTTTGTGATTGCAGATAAAATCCATCATGTTGATGACACAGAGAACGTCAGGCAATTTATTGAAGAATTTACGTTTGAGGATGCTCTTAACCGTGATATTTGGGAGAAGCTAAACGTTCTTGTTGAAATAGAGCCTGATGATGATATTCTACCTGTTAGAACAAAGTATGCAGGAGAGGATGGAACGTTAAACATCGGTATTAATCACATAACAATGAATGAATCGTTGTATTACTTCTTGCCTGACATTCTTGCCTCAAAGCTGCTTACAGGTAAAACTCCCAAGATAAAGAGAGCTATCAGGTTTATTCCTGAAGGCATACAGGAAAGTCTCACAGAATCAGAAGTCTATGGAGTTCATGTGAATCCAAAAGAGGATAATCTCATCAAAGTTCTCGTTGAACGTAGGCAGGAGATTAAGAATGAGATGAAGAAGGTATCAAAGGACTCTCATGACTATGATGTTCTGGATGCACAACAGAGAGCCTTGAAGATTCTTAATAATTCCACAACATACGGGATTTATATTGAGATGCATCCAAAGGAAGAGGAAAAACTGAGAGTATTTAGCAACGTTGAGTTTGATTCTAAAGGAAAATATGAACAGCCTGGGAAATACTTCAATGCCATCATAGGAGCAAATATTACAGCAGGAGCAAGGCTATTGCTTGCTATTGCAGAGAAGTTTGTGATGGATAAAGGTGAGGTTCATGCATACATGGATACAGATTCTATTTTTGTTCCTCCGCATCTTGCAGACGAATTGAGTCATCTTTTTGATTCTCTGAATCCTTATGATTTTGATAAGCCAATCCTTGAGATTGAGGACGGAATGGAAGACATTTGGTTCTATGGTATCAGTTCCAAGAGATATTGTTTGTTCAGGGAAGAAGGAAATAAGATCATCATTCCTGAAGGAAAGAAGCTGTTCTATAAACTGCATGGATTAGGACACATAACAAATCCATTCAAAAGGGAATTGGAGGAAGGAGACCAATGGCACAAGAAGTTATGGGAGGATATTCTCAGAGTCCATTTTCATCCTGAAGAGCTTCCTGATGTGTTGGAGAAATATGAGAACTATGCTGTAATTTCTAAACTTGCAGTTTCAACAGGAACAATATTGAGACGATTTGAGAGAATGAACGAAGGGAAGCCATTTGATAAACAAATCAAGCCTTTCAACTTCATGCTTGTTGGGAGTGGTGCAACAATCAATGAGGATGGGGAGAAGGTCAAGCCTGTTGCTCCTTACAACAATAATCCACAAGTTGCTATTGAGAATGAGTTCATAGACTACAATACAGGAGATACGCTTCAAGGAAGGGAATACTGGAAGCCATTAAGTGATGTATTCCTTGATTACATAAATCATCCTGAAGCTAAATTTGAAGGAGATATAGGAGTACTGCAAAGGAGACATCTTACTCCTACTGGGTGCGTGTATATTGGTAAGGAAGCAAATAAGGTTGAAATGCAGGAATTAGAGAGCAATGAAGTTGAGATATACCACGATATAGAGAAGATAAGGGAATTTGTTCTAGGTTTAAAGCCTGATAAAGCTAAAGAGATTGGAATTGAGCATAGGAGCGCATTAAAGCAATTGAAGGATAGGGTAAGAGAAGGAGACTTTAATATGAATACTAAATTGATGAGGATGGTAATAGGAAAAATTTATAGTAGATAAAATCTTTAAAAAGAGTTGTGACTGGTAAATCTATCAAGGAAATAATTGAAGATCATAAAAAAATCATGTCTTCTCTAAACATCAATAAAACTCTAAATAACTTAAGTAGTTCATTTATTCTACCTTCTTCTTTCAATAATGGTAGGCAAAAGTCTTTAAAAAAAGTAATAACCGAGATAAATGAATATGAAAAAGCTGGTAACAACTATTCTGACGAAATTTGCCACACATGTAATAAAAAAATAAATAGTCATCTATTTTACTCTTTAAGAAAATATGAAGAGGTACAATTAGATGATGATTTGGAATATAGAGTAGAGGATCAATTAGAAGACAAACTAATTGAATGTAATGATTTTTGTTCAGGCTCTTGCCTTGAAGCATTTTCTGACAAACATGAAGAGACAATTGAGGAATATGAACTATATGAGGTCAGAAGATGTTCTTGTTATTATGACTGTCTTGATCTTGAAAACATAAGAGGGATTTGTGAAAGAGAAGAACGTTTAGATTATGAATCTAACCTTTTCCCATCACTTCCATTACATAATTTTTGTGAACCAGCTGACGCAGGCATAATCAAAGCATCAATAAATATTAAAAAGCAATTAGACGAAGGATCAAAGCAAAATTCAGATCATTTTAAGATAACAGCAGTAATGACTATATTAGTAATATTGTTAACTATCGCCAATATTTTCCTTGTAATTGATACAAATTATGAACATCAGCTAGATAGTATAGATGCAAAACTTGGTGCGATTAACAACAGTCTCTCATCTCTTAATAATCAAGCCAATGACATTAATTCTGAACTAGATCCAAGCACTCTTTTAGTCAGTAGTAATTTAGAAAACTCTCTAGATAATACCAATAAGACAGTTGAATTCTCAAATAAAAGTTGAAATATTCAAATATGGAAAAAATAATAACATTTATTGTATGCATGATTATATTAGGCATTGCACTCATTGGAGTTTTGCTGTTTTTAGCCTGGTTTGATCCTACTTTATCTACGTGAGCATAGTGGTTTAGGTGATTATGTCTTTTTAGGAAGCATAAGAAATGGTAGAAAAACTGCTAGGATAATAAGAAGAATGTAAAGTAAAAAGATATACATTTTTGTGTAGGATTGTGTTATTTGTATCGAATCTGATGTAAAGATATAATACGAAGAAAAGATTCCAAATAGAACATATAAACCAATTGTTTCAAAATAAACTTTGAAAGGAAGACTCTTTTTAGATGCTTTAATATAACTGTTTTTTTGATTTAAGGCTTGAGAAGCTTGGTTACTAGCATATTGGATTTTTGCCACAGAATCATAATATTCTTCTATATTTGTTTTGAACGTAAAAAATTTATCGTTATCTGTGTAGCTCAAATTATCAATATCTTCTTGACTCAAATTTGTTATTTGATTATTTTCAAGCATATATTATCCCTCTATTTTTTAGGGAGAATACGTAAAGGTGTGAGCAACGCAACAACAAAAATTAACGTTATAAAAGAAGCAATTAAAGCATAATACTTTAAATTTGTCTCCTCAATTAAAGGTAGCCTAAATATGATAGCAAATAAAAAAACACTTCCACTTATTGCTGTTGCTGCTACTCTCCAACAATATGACAAGAAAGGTATATATTTTTTATCAGCTCTCTCGTATGATATTTTTTCTTTTTCCTGTTTAAAAGAAGAAGCCTGACTCTCAAATACTCTTGACAATGACTGGTTATATGATATTTGTTTTTGGATAAAATCGTCAAAATTTCGCCTTTCATCAGCTTTCAATTTCATATAATCTTCAGCTTTGTAATTAGTTGCCAACTCTACCGTTAATTGAGTCATATAATCCACTCCTACTATTATATTATACCAAGAATTTATTATAAAAAGATGCCTATTTTGTTTTGAATGACTAATAAAAATATAAAAGTCGGTATTACAAAGTTATGAATATCTGATTTTGTATGAACATTACAAAAGCGTACACTTTTTTCGCCTTGTATATATCCCCGCATCATTTACCTGGGTAATAGGTAACGCCAAAAAACCGAACTATGTATGAATATTTCAAACAGTAGCTTTTTTCAAACTACAAAAAAAGAATCAAAAATAATCTTTGTTTGTTAGACAATTTTTAATCCCACTAAAGATATAAAGGATAACTTATAAGTAAATCTTACATGGTTAATGACAATCCTAATATTTTTTACAAATATCGAAGTGTTAATGAAAATACAATTAAAATGCTAGAAAACCAGGAATTGTATTTTAGTGGTGCTTCAGATTTCAATGATCCTTTTGATTCAAAAGCTGACTTGATTTGGAGGGGCAATAAAGATGATTGGATGAGCTTTTTATATAGAATGGGTATTAAGAACCATGCACAACGCGAACAATCCATCAAAGAAAACCTTAAAAATGGGTCTTTAAGAAATAGAAAAGGAGAATATTTATTAGACCCAAATAGAACTGCTTTTAAGGTACTTAAAGGGAATATTCAACTTAATAATAAACCTGATTTTCCGAGAGCTTGTTGTTTTAGCGAAGACAACGATAGTATCTTAATGTGGAGTCACTATGCAGATGAGCATAAAGGAATATGCTTATGCTTTAAATCTAAAATAATAGAGACGGGAGATTTTTTATATTTAGATTCTAATCCTGATCCCTACCTACTTTTTCCAATAACATATCAAGAAGACATGCCTGAACAAGTAAACATGTTGAGCAGTTATGAACCTGAAGAATTGGTATCTTTTTTATGCACCAAACATTTTGATTGGAAGTATGAAAAAGAGCGTCGTTTGATAATGTGGCCTATTGATTTCAATACTCATGGGCAATATACTAAAAAATTTAGAAAAGAAGATTTAGAAGGAATTATTTTTGGGTTGAATACCCCTACTGACCATATAAAAATGATTAAGACGATTATAGACGAACAATACCTTAAAGAAGGTTTTAAAGTTAATTTCTATAAGGCTCAGGAATTGCAAAAAAAATATGGTATTTATATTAAGCCAATAGACGATTTAGATAAGCACATAGAAAAATACTGTTAGAAAACACATCAATAATTGTCCCATATCTCCAATCTTTCCCTTACATGAGAGTTTAGAGTAAATGGCTTATCAGCCTCAGCATTCTTCTTCATGTAATGGAGAGTACCTTTTGAGAAACCCATTTTCTTCCAGTCAGAATATGATATGCTCAATATCTTTTGCCTAATATCATCTGAATCCTGTCTTTCAACACTATAAGCAGGCTTACTGAAATCAAGTGTTTTCCTTTTCCCAACAAGATACTGAGCAAGCTCCCTAGTTTTCAACAATAAGGCATAACTCCACATAACAGACTGCTTCTTGTATGGAACTTTTTTGTTCATCCAGTTATTGAACTCTTCAGTCACCTTCTTAGCTCCTGAAGGTTTAAGCCTAAGTGAATAGCTCTCAGTCCTGATAAAGTCTGTATTATCCATCTTCTTGGACTCAATAAGACTGATTACAGCCATATCAACAAGGAATCTGAAAGGCTCTTGAAGATCATAAGCTAGACTGTTCTTACTTGGATTCATCTCATGTAAAAAACCTACATGAGCATCAAGACCTGCTGTATTAATTGCTCTTAGGCATTCAGCTTCAAGCAAAGCATATCCATAATTAAGCATGACATTAACTTTGTCTCCTGCTCCTGTTGCTCTCCTGTATTGGTCTATCCTTGAACAGAAATCATATTCTTCTGGAATAGCTTTGTTAAACTCGTTCCAGTATTTCCAAGCAACTCCGCCTTCAATCCCCATTATTTCCCTAATGTTTTTAGCAGATTTTAGTTTTTCAATATCCTCTGAGAAATCATAATCTATTGCAGGATACCTTTGCTTCAGATAATCCATAACTACAATGGATTTATCAAACTTTGCTTCAATGAACTTCCTTGCTATCTTGATTCTGCTTTCTTCATCCTCAAAAGCATGATACTGAACAAACTTAGTCTTAACATTGGTAGTTTCAGGAGGTTGTAAGGTACTTAGAATTTTACCGTTCCAATCAAGGAAAGTAACCTGAACATTGTGTTTAATCAACCATCTGACAGCATCAAGAGTCAGATTTCCATTCCTGCCATAAACAATGATGTGGTCTATATCCATCCGCTTTGGAGAGTAAACATACTCTTCAGGTTCTTCAGTAGATGAAGTTCTGCCATTCTTGATATGCAGTTTAGCACCACTAACACGCATATCTATTCCATGACCATTGAGAAGAAGCATTTTCATTAAAATCCCTCCACATCAGCATTATTCTGAACAAAAGGATCATCATACATTCCAAGATGAATCATGGCTCTAACTCTTACCTGAGAAATGAACTGAGCAGACTCTTCTTTTCCCTCTAGTCTTAATTTTTCCTCAAATTCATAGAGGTCTTCCCTATGTTCCTCTATTACATGTGCTGTATAGTTAGAGTCATAATCTTCCATTTCATGAAGGTTATCTAATTCCTCTGAATCCTTTTTTAGCCAATCAATAACAGCACTATCATTGTAGTGTCCTAGTAAATAGATAAAATGAGTTCTAAGGTTCTTATGTCTATGAGGTAATGGCTTAGGATATTTAGACAATAAACCTCTAAGCATCTTAATAGCTTCTGGTTTGTTATAGGGTTCTATATTCTTTATGTCTATATAGGTATAGACTATTCTTAGGATATGGTCTATAAGGTCTATATCCTCTGTGTCTAGTTGGGCTATAAGTATGTCTAATTGACTAGGGTTAAGAGTATATCGTTTCTTATATTTTTCAAGCTCTTTAAGAGCCATTTTTTGTATAATAGGATTATTCGAGGCTATTTTTCCTATAATCGTATCTATATGTCTCTTTATTTCCTCTGTTTTTTTAAGAGTAAAAAAGCTAGCTCTACCATCCTCTACTCTTATCCCTGCTTTTTTAAGAGCATCCCCTTTAAGTTTAATCACTATGCCCCTTTTTACCATACTGTCTAACTTTCGATTGATACTCTTCTCACTATAACCACTATCTTTTTTGTGTCTGTTTTTTAGAGTTAGTATGAGTTGTGCTCTTCTAACATACCCTTGTTTTGATAATATGTCTTTAACCTCTAGGTCAAAATTTAACCCTTTTTTATACATAATTATACCCTACTTGATATAAGAAATATATCATATTTATACCTAATCTTATACTCAGTTTCTGTACAGGTATGATGAGTTACATAGTGTATTTTGACTAACATGACTCACAAAGAAAGACTTGTAATAAGCCTTTCTTCTTACCTTAAGGAGAAAGTGGAATCGTACTCTGAGAAATATGGCTGTTCTCAAGCTGAAGTAGTGAGAATTGCTCTCATACGGTATCTGGAGGATGCAGCATGAGCAGACCTCAATTTTCCAGAGAATACAGAACTTATGGGGAATGGTTCAAAGCTCAACCCAGGAACACAAAGTATGCAAAAGAGATCATCAGGAAACATAAACTATTTCCAGATAAGAGCCTGAGCCAACTAAGAAACCTTAGAATAAGTGACTATGACCTGAGCCAAACAGCATGGAAAACTCTCACATCTCAACAGAAGAGAGATAGAAACCTAGCTCTTGAGGTTTTAAGATCTATTAGAAAGGGCGAATCACTAACTCAGGCTTTGAAGAAAAGAGGACTCAGAAAGGATTTCGTACTCAAAAATCTTGGTAATCAACTTCAGAAGTCAAAAGGAAAATGGGTTGCAACTAAGACAGACAGCTTAGAAGTTGAAATGTTGGTTTATACAAAAGATGGAGTAAGAACCGTTGTAGCCACATCTTCTAAAGACAGGAGCAGGATTGCAAAATACTTCAATGATGTACAGAAGGCATTGAAGAATAATGATTCCTCAATACTTGCCAAATACAAGAGAATGAAGCTCATTGATGCTGAAGGAAATGAACATCATTTTGAAACAGACCTTGACAAACTGTATGAGATACAGGAAACAATAGAAGAGCCTGAATTTTTGGAGATTTATCAGAACTGAGGAGTGGATACTATGAGTAAAGAAACCTATGCAAATACCGTAAAGAGAAGTAAAAAAGGAGAGATACCACACCTTGCATGTGTTGTATGTGGGGAAGATGATCCCGATTTGATAGAGATGCATCATGTTGATGGAAGGAATAATTCAGAGTGGAAAAAACCTCTCTGTAAGAATCATCATTTCAAGGTAACAATGAAGCAAAATAAAGTAAGCCCAAAAGCAAGGTCAAAAGACACTTCTTTGCAGAACCTTAGAGCTTTTAATATAATCTCTATTGGGGCTTTAGTTGTTGAACTTGGAAACCGCTTGATAAAAGTTGGATATGAGATGGTTGAAAATGTCTGATAAGCTAGCACTTAGGGTTTATACACAGAAGGCAGGTAAGAAAAAAACCACGCCTTCTACTTTTAAAGAAGACCTCATCCTTCATCATAGAAGGGTATTAGTCTTTGATACTGAAACTACAACAGATCAATACCAAAACATGAAGATAGGTTTCTTTCAAATCTATCAGGATGGAGGAATACAGCATGAAGGGTTATTTTATGATCCTTCTATGCTTGATGAAGAGGAAACTGAGGTCTTTAAGGAATATTCTCTCAAGAATGACATTTCTCTTTACACTCTTGAAGAGTTTGTTGATGATGTATTTTATCCAGAGGTCTTGGGTTTCAAAGCTCTTTGTGTAGGATTCAATTTACCATTTGACATAAGCAGGATAGCTAAAAAGGTTGGGGATTCAAGAGGATATAATAAAGGAGGTTTTACTTTTACTCTCTCCGATAAAGAAGAGAATCCTCAAATTGTCATTAAAAAACTTGGCTCAGCATACAGTTTCAAGTTGAATGGAACAAAGGAGAATCAGGGCAAAAACAGGCATAATGGTTATTTTATCGATGCTCAGACGCTTGCTGAGGTTTTACTTCAAAAAAAGCATATTTCCCTTGAAAAAGCCTGCAAGTTCCTCAAAACAAAAACTCAGAAAATAGAAGGCGTAGAACATGGAAAAGTAACTGACGAGTATATTGATTATCTTATCACGGATGTTCGCGCAACTTGGGAAGTATATGAGAAACTTATAGATGAATTAAGGATTTATCAAATCAATATCCCACCTACGAAAATATACAGTAATGCTTCAGTTGGTAAATATGCATTAAAGCAGTTAGGAGTAAAACCTTTCCTTGAATTGAATCCTGATTTCTCTCCTGTATTGCTTGGAAACATCATGTCTTCTTATTATGGAGGGAGATGCGAATGCAAGATAAGAAAAGTACCTACTAAGGTTACAGTCCTTGATTTTACAAGCATGTATCCAACGGTTACAATGCTTCTTGATCTCTGGAAGTTCATTATTGCTGAAAGTATTGAAACAAAGGATGTAACAGAGAAAATTAAAGAGTTACTTTCAAACATAAACCTTGAGTTCTTTCAAAATAAGGATAATTGGAAGGACTTTGTTGTAATGGTTAAGTTACATCCAGATGAGGACATTTTGCCTGTAAGGAAGAATTACAAGGGAGATGGAAGTGCGTATAATGTGGGTGTCAATAATCTGACATCTGACTTTGAACTATGGTATGCTTTACCTGATGTTATAAGCTCAGTTCTTTTAACTGGAAAAGTACCTGAGATTGTGGAAGCTGTTAAATTTATTCCAGTAGGCATTCAGGAAGGTTTGAAGGAAACAGAGATTCTTGGAATTAAGATTAATCCTAGAAAGGAGAACTTAGTTCAGGTTCTTGTTGAGGAAAGACAAAAGATAAAACAGGAATTAGAGACTTTAAATAAAGAGCACCCTGATTATCAGCACCTTAAGAGCAGGGCACAGGCTATTAAGATTCTAGTTAACTCAATGAGTTATGGAATCTTTATTGAACTGAATCCAGAGGATAAGAAAAGCACTATTGAAGTACATGGGTTAGATAGTTTTGAAACAACAGATAACAAGTATGAGAAAGAAGGAAAATATTTCCATCCTCTGCTTGCTTCAATGATTACGTCGGGTTCAAGATTATTCTTAGCTATGGCTGAAGCTAAAGTAAAGGAACTTGGTTCTGTTCATGCTTACATGGATACTGATAGTATTTTTGTCATTCCAGAACATGCTCAGGAAGTTGTTGATTATTTCAACAAGCTAAATCCTTACAATCCTGAACTTGATATTCCTCTTTTAAAGAAAGAAGACGGGAAAGAAGATGTGTGGTTCTATGGTATCTCTTCAAAGCGTTATGTTCTTTACAGGATTATTGATGGGAAGTTTGAGCTAGTAGATTACAAGTTGCATGGTCTTGGTCATTTAACAAACCCATTTTCAAATAAAGATGATTGGCAACAGGAAATATGGTTAGATATTCTTATGGTACGTTATGGAATTGTAAAACCTGAAGACATTGAGCTTAAGTATTCTACTATGTATGCAATTTCTAGGCTTACTGTCAGTACTCCTAATGTTCTGCATAGGTTTGATAAGTTAAATGAAGGAAAGGAGTGGAAAGAGATGATAAAACCTTTTAATTTCTTCCTTGTTGGCTTCCAGACAAAAGAAGAGAACAATAAAGCTGTCAAGCCTTTAGCTCCTTTTACAAAGGACTATCAGAGGATAGTCTATGAGTATTTCATAGATTATGAAACAGGAGAGAGGAAAAAAGGAGTACATTATTTTAAGCCATTGAGTAGGACAATATCTCAGTATGCAGAGCATCCAGAACATAAATTTGAAGGAGGCATAGGAGTATTGGAAAGAAAACACGTTCATGCTAAGGATACTATTGAGATAGGAAAGGAAGCTAACAGCATAGATGAGCAGTCTCTTGGAGTCAAGAAAGCACAGGAATTCAGGAATAAGGAGAAGATCATGCAGAAAATACTCAATATTTCTGTATCTGAAGCTAAGGAATTAGGAGTTCCTAAGACTACATTATGGGATATGCAGAAAAGGATAAGGGAAACAGGAAAATTGAATTTGGGTACTCCTGCTGTGAGGAAGATGATATGAGTTGTTTTGTTGCTAAATAATAACTCTGGATTTTAGTAAATATGTTCGGGCTCCATTTGAAACAGCTTGTTCTCTGCTTACTAATTTTTTGTCAACCAAAGATATTACAATTCTTGAACATTTACGTGAGTCAACCTCAAGCTTCTTCCAAAGTTGATTTTGATAAATATCATCTTCTGCGATGATTATTTCTAACGCAACCCTCTCTAATTGTGTTAAACCTTTTTTATCAGATGGTGTTAAAATAGGTTTTACAGGAATGTTTCCCACTTTGACTAGAAGATTAGCATATAAGTCAATTAATTCCTGACAAAAGTTATAACTTATGGGAAGAACACCTACCATTTCACCCTTCTTTGCGTCATTCCAAGCAAAACCCTCAATTCCAATATTAAAATTTAAACCTGCAACTAGCTGTTCATCTGAGTTTTTTATACTAATCTGTTGGTTATCATGTAAGTCTTCGGTTGCAAGTGCAATAATACAGTCATCAAATTGAGATAAGATTTGTTCAGCTGTTTCTTTAAAAAATATATATTCATCCTTGATTTCTTTTTCTTTACTTAAAAAAGCAGACTTTTCTTCAAATAATTTTGAATTATAATTAACCAACTGATAAAAATTTTTTAATATTCTTTTTCTACTTGCAAATAATAATTTAATATTTCGAATTTGTTCTTTTTCTTTTTTTGATTCTTGGAACAGACCATGATATAAACATTTATCTCCTTTCGATAAACAAGATTTTTCAAAATATCTTGCAACAAACCTTTCTGCACTCTCTTTTGATTGTCCTGTTAGTTGAACAAGAGCATTAATTCCACCTTCTTTATATACTGCATACCTTTCTGCTTCTAGTCTTTCTTGTTCTTGTATTTCCTTTCCTACATTCTCTTTTAAAATCTTGATGTGCTCTTTTCTTTCTTTTTCTTCCCAACTAAGTTTTTCAATATTTGTGTATGTATTATTTAAGTAATTATGAACAAAATATTGAAGACTAGCTGTGTTTTTTCCTGTTAATTTAGTAAGAGCCTGAATACCCCACATTTCATAAATTCTAATTTTTTCATAATTATAAAAAAGGATATTTCCGTTTACAAAACGTGACATAAAATTTACATCTGATTTACATGCTTTACAAAACCATTTATTCCTTTCTCCCAAAAATTCCACAGATGGTTTAAAGCAATACGGACAAACAATTGATGTTTTCTTAACAAGTGATTCGGTTTCATCAATTTTAAAAACTTCATGTCTAAATTGATTAATTTCCTTTATTGTATATTTTGTATCATTTTCGGTTTTTTCCATCAGCTCACCCAAAAACCATAATCTTGCAATAACAAAACTTCATTATAACATAAATATTACGGAATAAAAAAGAAAACATTTTTGAATTTTATTTTAATACTCGTATTATATATGTCATAATATTATTATTAGGAGTTCCGTTTTTCTCAAATTGACAGGAAAAATTAGAGTTTTTTATGGAAGTTCGGTTTTTTGGGCTTACCTATTACCCCGCATCATTTACCTTTCAAGTTCCCTGAATGTAAGTTACTGAATGTATGCAGATACCATTTTTTGTTTACACCTTGGACACATTGGTCTTGTCATAATGTCACCTGGAAAAGTGCAACGCAAAAGGCTTTTATGGCTCAAAAATAATCTACTAATTAGAAAAAGGACTGCCATAATGGCAGCCACGATTTCCGCGAGGGTGATTTCTAGCTCGAACTTAAAATCACCCTTGCATATTAGCAAACTTATTTTCTCACCTCCTCTTGCGTTGGTATATTACAATTTGATTTTGAATACATTCTCTGCCGATTCTTACGCCACGAGATTAGTGTTTCAATCCTTGTTTTAGTGGATCTTGATTTTGAATGATGGAGTTCTTCAGGAATGGTGTGATTGTACCTTTGTTTCAATCCTTGTTTTAGTGGATCTTGATTTTGAATCCGTCAATTATTACAATTTTGTATCCCAATTCAACAGCTTTTAGTTTCAATCCTTGTTTTAGTGGATCTTGATTTTGAATTATTTTACAGTAATGAGCCTTAACTCATTACTTTTAGTTTCAATCCTTGTTTTAGTGGATCTTGATTTTGAATATCAGAGGTATTTGCAGCCGGTGAAACAGTTACATGTTTCAATCCTTGTTTTAGTGGATCTTGATTTTGAATAATATGCTTTTCCTCGTTGAGAACCAGCATAATTGTTTCAATCCTTGTTTTAGTGGATCTTGATTTTGAATCTCCATTTCATTAATTGCTGTATTAGGCTGATATCGTTTCAATCCTTGTTTTAGTGGATCTTGATTTTGAATTTGTTAATGTATTCCATTTTAATAGTACCATTCTTTTGTTTCAATCCTTGTTTTAGTGGATCTTGATTTTGAATGATACGAGAATAACATAGCAATAGCAGCTATGATAAGTTTCAATCCTTGTTTTAGTGGATCTTGATTTTGAATTATTCCATTGGTGTTGAATATGATATACCTCCATTGTTTCAATCCTTGTTTTAGTGGATCTTGATTTTGAATTTATCAATTATCTTGACCGCAACCATATGAGATAATCCAGTTTCAATCCTTGTTTTAGTGGATCTTGATTTTGAATTGATTCTATCTTCTTTAATCTTCTCTGTTCCTTAAGTTTCAATCCTTGTTTTAGTGGATCTTGATTTTGAATGATAAATTGTGAACATTTTCAGTAAGTTTAGACATGATAGTTTCAATCCTTGTTTTAGTGGATCTTGATTTTGAATAAAATGAGTTATATTAATATCGTTTCTAGTATCAAGTTTCAATCCTTGTTTTAGTGGATCTTGATTTTGAATTCTTTCATCGGTATATACACATTTAACATTGAGGTTTCAATCCTTGTTTTAGTGGATCTTGATTTTGAATGCTTGTAAACGGTGGCATGTGATAAGTTTTCTTATAGTTTCAATCCTTGTTTTAGTGGATCTTGATTTTGAATCAGTTAAGAACAATTGGGGCAGTGATAATGTATATGGTTTCAATCCTTGTTTTAGTGGATCTTGATTTTGAATAAATGGCTCATTGCATATTTCAATATCGTAACCATTGTTTCAATCCTTGTTTTAGTGGATCTTGATTTTGAATTGCTATCCATCAGGTACTTTCATCTTCATTATTGAGTTTCAATCCTTGTTTTAGTGGATCTTGATTTTGAATCTAACCATAATTCGTATAGAAAAATCATCATGATATGTTTCAATCCTTGTTTTAGTGGATCTTGATTTTGAATTAGAAAATATTTTAGATGATAGATTTATCGTTTATAAGTTTCAATCCTTGTTTTAGTGGATCTTGATTTTGAATCTGCTGTCATTGGTTATTATATTGTTTTTATGGGAGTTTCAATCCTTGTTTTAGTGGATCTTGATTTTGAATAAAATTTTTGCTTCACTAGCTGCAAGCTCTTCACAGTTTCAATCCTTGTTTTAGTGGATCTTGATTTTGAATTATTCTTTTTTGGGATTGTAATAGATTGGTTTAATTTGTTTCAATCCTTGTTTTAGTGGATCTTGATTTTGAATACTCATTGTTATCATCCCCATCATCTTTCAAAAAAGTTTCAATCCTTGTTTTAGTGGATCTTGATTTTGAATTTGTCCTCTTGTGTAAGTATGTACATACATATATTATACGTTTCAATCCTTGTTTTAGTGGATCTTGATTTTGAATCTGATATATTTTGTTTTATCAGTTGCAGTACGTTGTTTCAATCCTTGTTTTAGTGGATCTTGATTTTGAATGTATGGAATAAAGCATTAAATACTTGTTCATTTGTATAGTTTCAATCCTTGTTTTAGTGGATCTTGATTTTGAATTATGCGTCAAAACTAAATGACCGGGATTACATAGAGTGTTTCAATCCTTGTTTTAGTGGATCTTGATTTTGAATTCGGTGATTCTGGCCATGGTGGAATAAAATATAATAGTTTCAATCCTTGTTTTAGTGGATCTTGATTTTGAATCAAAATGTGGGTGTCAGTGTCGCCAGTAGAGGATGACGTTTCAATCCTTGTTTTAGTGGATCTTGATTTTGAATCTTACACGTTCTTCCCTGACAGTACCGGATATACCAGTTTCAATCCTTGTTTTAGTGGATCTTGATTTTGAATTCTTCATATACATATGTATCATCAAATGATTCAATGTTTCAATCCTTGTTTTAGTGGATCTTGATTTTGAATGAGTTCATGACAGACAGCCTGATTATGAATTGATTGAGTTTCAATCCTTGTTTTAGTGGATCTTGATTTTGAATTCGGAGACTGTTAGACGGTTCGTTAGTGATAAGATGAGGAGTTTCAATCCTTGTTTTAGTGGATCTTGATTTTGAATAACAGCAGCAGTTTATTTCAAAATATGCAACTAATAGTTTCAATCCTTGTTTTAGTGGATCTTGATTTTGAATTAGTGCAAGCACTATCAGTGAGAAGCTTACTATTGAGTTTCAATCCTTGTTTTAGTGGATCTTGATTTTGAATTATTGTATGAGATGTTCTATATTGTATCGTATTTTTGAACGTTTCAATCCTTGTTTTAGTGGATCTTGATTTTGAATAGTTGCACCTGCACAGATCAAAAATGGATGCATCTGAAGTTTCAATCCTTGTTTTAGTGGATCTTGATTTTGAATTCATATATGGCTTTTCTTTTTTCAATTGAACTGTTGTTTCAATCCTTGTTTTAGTGGATCTTGATTTTGAATGCCTGTCCATAGAAACATGGATTGTTTGATATTGGTTTCAATCCTTGTTTTAGTGGATCTTGATTTTGAATGTAGCAATATATCTACTGTTCCGTGGTAATCATCTCGTTTCAATCCTTGTTTTAGTGGATCTTGATTTTGAATAGTAGGTATAACGCTTTTGCTAAATCAAGAGGTTATGTTTCAATCCTTGTTTTAGTGGATCTTGATTTTGAATAACAATCTCACATCTGGATGTGAATATATGATGAAAATGTTTCAATCCTTGTTTTAGTGGATCTTGATTTTGAATAGGAATTCGTTCCTTTTGTTAGTATATCAGTTCTAAAGTTTCAATCCTTGTTTTAGTGGATCTTGATTTTGAATATATTTTTCTAGCAGTTCAAACAACGAAACGCAGTCAGTTTCAATCCTTGTTTTAGTGGATCTTGATTTTGAATGATTTATCCGGCCGTTTGCTTGCAGAAGAACCAGAGTTTCAATCCTTGTTTTAGTGGATCTTGATTTTGAATCATACTGCCGGTTCAAATGCAACGTCAGGAAATAGTTTCAATCCTTGTTTTAGTGGATCTTGATTTTGAATAAATGGCTCATTGCATATTTCAATATCGTAACCATTGTTTCAATCCTTGTTTTAGTGGATCTTGATTTTGAATTGCTATCCATCAGGTACTTTCATCTTCATTATTGAGTTTCAATCCTTGTTTTAGTGGATCTTGATTTTGAATCTAACCATAATTCGTATAGAAAAATCATCATGATATGTTTCAATCCTTGTTTTAGTGGATCTTGATTTTGAATATATAGTTGCTGCACATACAACGTTTGGCGACATTGAGTTTCAATCCTTGTTTTAGTGGATCTTGATTTTGAATATTCTCCAGATAGCGCAGATATTCAGAGTGATCTTGGTTTCAATCCTTGTTTTAGTGGATCTTGATTTTGAATTTACTCCATGATATAATATACAACATCAAACAATAGTTTCAATCCTTGTTTTAGTGGATCTTGATTTTGAATCAACTCCTGACATAACATTTCTTGACTTCTGGAACTGTTTCAATCCTTGTTTTAGTGGATCTTGATTTTGAATCATCAGTTTGCCAAGTTCCTGTTCCATCGATAGAATGTTTCAATCCTTGTTTTAGTGGATCTTGATTTTGAATTCTATATTCACTGGTGCAGGGTTACTGATAGATGCATGTTTCAATCCTTGTTTTAGTGGATCTTGATTTTGAATCGGATGATACTGCTGCCAACATTCCAGAAGTTCGATGTTTCAATCCTTGTTTTAGTGGATCTTGATTTTGAATCCTGCTTCGGTTAGTGTTACATCTTCACTTGCAAAGAGTTTCAATCCTTGTTTTAGTGGATCTTGATTTTGAATTTACTGGACTAATATTCCAATAGATATAATAATTGAGTTTCAATCCTTGTTTTAGTGGATCTTGATTTTGAATGCGGAATGTTGGAGAAGGAAGTTAGAACTGTGAACAGGTTTCAATCCTTGTTTTAGTGGATCTTGATTTTGAATATGGAATAGCAATCGTCCTACCACAGATGTGAATGGTTTCAATCCTTGTTTTAGTGGATCTTGATTTTGAATTTTGGTATGTTGAACAGTTGAGAGATTTGGGAGATGTTTCAATCCTTGTTTTAGTGGATCTTGATTTTGAATCAGTATAATTGCCTGTGTAGCGTAATATCTGCCTTATGTTTCAATCCTTGTTTTAGTGGATCTTGATTTTGAATGTAAAAAGGTCACTACCGTCATTATCGGTCAACTGGGTTTCAATCCTTGTTTTAGTGGATCTTGATTTTGAATCATAATTCTTTATAGCCTTTTGAACGCTCATATAGGTTTCAATCCTTGTTTTAGTGGATCTTGATTTTGAATGGAGGGTATACAGATAAATGCTGGGTTGGAAATATGTTTCAATCCTTGTTTTAGTGGATCTTGATTTTGAATTTTGACTTATACCATTACCCCATTGCACCCTTACAGGTTTCAATCCTTGTTTTAGTGGATCTTGATTTTGAATTTGATGGATCTTCAAACAAGTGACCCGGAGAGGTTCAAGTTTCAATCCTTGTTTTAGTGGATCTTGATTTTGAATAGCGCAAATATTTCCTGTTTTTAGCAAAATAAAGCTTTAAATTGCTTCTTTCAGAACACGCTAATTCTTGTTGCAAAATTATTGAACTCCTTATAAGTATAAGAAAATTATGTCATACACATATATTTCTGTAACAACAATCAATACATTTGTTCTTTGATCTTGTTGCTTTAGGGTATTTTCCTTTGTCAACTATCTGTATAATATCTGTGATTATGTCATTAGCCTTTTTAAAATCTGATAACTTAAAAGCCAATTCCTTTATCATATTATTACTACGAGTATAACAGATATATCCTTTTTCAACTTCTATGTTGTAATTTTCTTTTATCAACAATGCTTGTAGAACAAGTTGATATTTGTAAGTTGAGAATACTTTGTCTTTATATTCTGCAAACTTATATTCCAATGGGGCAGCAGTATCATCTTCTAAAAAAAGAACTTCATCTACTATTCCTTTTATGTGGTGCTCTTTGGAAACTACATAGACTTCGGATTCTTTGCTAATACAATTCAGTTTCTTCCTCACATATTCTCTGTTTGTCATTTGTCGCTTTTTATGAACATCTCTTCCTTTGATGACTTTGAATCTGCTTTCTTCGTGTTGAGGTATATCTAGGCAATACATAAAATAGATAAATCTGGGGCAGAACAGGTATTCCAGTACATCTGAAATGGTAATTATTGTAGAACTTTTACTTTCTGTTTCTTCCATAATATCCTCAGAAGAAAGTTGTTAATACTTCATCGCTAACAAGTTCCTTGTCAAAAGCCTGTCCTATCAGTTTGACCTTTCTGAATGATTCATCATCCATTGGGAAAATATAAACTGAATCTACTTCAGGGTCTATTAGATCTTCACATTCAATTGCAAGAGAATCCCTTTGGTTTGTATTAAGATCGCCCAAAAAGACACTTTTCTGAACCCTGTAAAGGCCATAGTTCTTGCATTTATCACTGACTTTTTTTCTGATTGGATCATCAGCAATGTCATATATTACCCACACTAACATTTCTTCACCTTTTCATTTGATAAGTGAATTAGCTATTTTATGACAATCACTTTGTATTGTATTTCTGATTTTGATATTCCTGCCATGATAGCTGATACTCTGGTCTAAAACCTCGTTAAGCGCTTGGATAAGCACAGCTTTACCATCTTTGTTAAGGCTCAGGCCATTGGGGATGCTGTTAAAATAATCCTCTTTGATCTTTCTTTTTGAGAATAGGTTGACCACGGTCCTGTCAACATGGATTCGATACATTTCTATAAGGTCAAATACAAGTGATTTCTTGTTGTAGTTATCAGTGTGTATGAAACCCACATAAGGATCAAGTCCTGAGAGGATACAAGCTTTTTCTACCATTGAATAAAGGACACCATATCCATAATTAAGCAAACAGTTAAATTCATCGACTGCAGGATTTCTGCTTCTTCCTTCAAATTTCCATTTTTCAGGCGTAATATAGCTAAGTGCATTAAAATAGTGTCTTGAAGACATACCTTCTATTCCCAATATAGATTCTCTTGCTTCATCGAGAACCCCGTCAAGTTCAAGGAGCTTATCCTTCATTGCTTCTATATTTGTTATGTATTCATCCATTTCTTCACGTTTTTCTGGACGGTTCTTCTTTAGGTCTTTTAGGAACTCGATTTGATTGTTGATTTTTACTTCAATCCAACCTTTTACAAGGTCAAAGCCTTTCTCTTTGTCTGCGATTTCAAGTTGTTTTCTACGGATAAGTACAGTACTTCCTAATTTGGAATGCCATACTCTTCCATATGGGTCACCAAAATGGTCTAGAAACACTATGTCAATGTTATTTTCAACAGCGAACTTGATGGCATCGGTTGTAATGGTTGCTGATGTGGTTATGAGAATACTTTCAACTTTGTTGGCAGATACCTCAAACACTTTGTCTTCGTTCTTGACAAGAAAACAGTTCTGTTGTTTTTTGAGGTATGATCCACGTGAATTAATTACAAGTTGCATTTTTTCACCGTCCCAAAACCACGTGATACTGATTTGCCTAATCCCAGATAGTCTGGGATCTGGAAGTTTGTGACAAAGGAGCCTTTGAAGGCCAACATCGATTTTCCCTTAAAGTTGACAGGTATTTCTTTAAATGAAGATTCAACTATGATTTCATCTTTGATCCAATAATCGAAACCTTTAGACATTGAGAGAATATTTCCAATCAATATTTTACATAGGAGTGATTGTTTTTCATTTTCATTTGATTTTTTATATTTGTTTATGTTGTTTTGATTTAAACAAAACCAAGGTGTCTTAAAATGATATTCATAATTATCATTAGCCAGTCCAAAATCAACCTGTTCTGTTATGATTTCTGCTCTTTCGAGGTTAAAATGAGTACCCTGAATTATAATATTGTCTTCAGATATTCCTATGTCCATAATTGTTGCAGCACCACTATTAAGACCAATAATAATTGGACTTTTGTCAATAACTTTATACTGAACTAATGGGTATCGATAAACTGTGCCTTCTTCTCCATGATTATGCATGATGTCATCACAAGTATACTTATTCGCAAAAAATCCTCTAAGCTTTGCACCATCGCGCATTCTTAGTTTTATATCAGGATAGCGCACACACGTGTAATTAAGTTTAATCATGGATACCTCAGAATATCTCTATAGATTGGTTATTGGAGATGATACCTTCCTCTTCAGAATAAACACACAAAGAACCAACTTTTAAGGGTAGGTACTTTAAGTCAAAATCCTCTATCTCATAAAGCGAGTCTTTTATGGAATCGTATGTTTTTTTATTAAGGGAAATTTTGTATTGATTTAGACTACGAACTAAGTTTTTAATGGCAGTATTTTTTTCGATACTATTGCCATTTTTCTTAATTTGTTTTTTTACTAAAATAAGTTCATTAATATTACGATTGAATTCATCATCTGCTGCTATAAAAATATCTTCTTTAAACCTATAATCACTGTTTATTAATTCAAAAGAGTCGCGCATTTTCTTTAAATCTAATTTTTTCATATAATTGAATATATCATCTGAAATGTCAAAACTTGCTTTTTTGATTACTTCTTTAGAATAAGATTCATTTAGGTCAAATATTTCGTTTTCAGAGATTTCATATTTGTCTTCAAGTACCATCCTAGTTATCTCAGTTAAAAAAGTAGGATAAATATAACTATGGAAATATGCACCATCTGGTCCATCTTTTAACCTGTATATTTTAACTAAACCTATTTCATTTCCACCATTTCGATTTGCTCTACCCGAAGTTTGGTTTATAGAATCAAGTGGAGAAAAATCTCGATATATAATATCCATATCTATATCTACACCTGCCTCTATTAATTGAGTAGAAATGACTATTGTTTTTTCAGAAGCATTTTTGATGAAGTTTATCTTTTCAAGTCGTGCTTTTGGATAAATTTCAGTTGATAGATATATGCATTTTCTATGAGTTTTTTCCCGAAGATACAAAAAAACATCTTTTGCAGATTTAATTGTATTCAATACTATAAGAAAAGATTTATCATCATTTTTACTGATGTCATTAAGCACAATATTTTTAAAATCATCAATTGTAACTTCTTCATGTGTATTATTATAAATTTTAATTCTATTCAAATTTTGAAAGTAATATTTTTTGTTTGGAATAAGCTCATGCGTTTCAATCAATATGGGCATGGTTGCAGTTACTAATATGAATTTAACACCATAATCATTTGCAAGGGTTGCCATAAAAGACTTTATAATAGGGAAGTATTTCTCTTCTATAATCTGAACTTCATCTAGTATAATCACTGAATTTTTCAATATGTGGAAACGATGAGATGTTGAGTTTTTTCCAATTTTGAAAATAGTATTAAACAATTGGACAAAGGTAGTCGTGATCATTCTACTTTGCCAATTCTCAAAACAAAATCGTGCATCATAGTTTTTATAGACAACATCTTCGCTTTCATACTTTATTTCGGAAAATGAATGATGTTTAAGAATTTCTGTACTTTTTAAATTGTTAACACCATTTTCATTATAGCTTATTATTTTTTCAAGCTCAGCGTAGTTTTGGTCTATAATACTCATATATGGAAGTGCATATATAATCCGTGAATCGTGATGGAAATCATTTTTTATTTTCTCGGCAATGTACAGTGCGGAATAGTATGCAAGAAATGTTTTTCCTGCGCCAGTAGGGATATTTATTGAAAAAAAGGATTCCTTTTTCAAATCAGTGTTTTCAAGTTCCTTTTTAACATCGCGAAACATCATGTCTCGCATTTTAAATATTTCTGAACCAACAAGGAGTGGGTTCTTTTTTAGAATCTCATCTCTCAAATCGTTTTTATAATTCTCAACGTAAAAAGCAGGCTTTTGGTCTGAGATGTTTGGGATTTCTTTTATTAATTGAAGTTTGTCTGCTGTTAGAAGTAAAGAATATAGATAATTAAATTCCATGATTTTTGAAATATCTACGTCATCTAAATCCCTGAAGTGCTTGCGAAGCAATCTAATATTTTTTTCGTTTATAAAATCAAAGAAATCATTCAAATCAAAACCATAGATTTTTTCGACTTCATTTCTATGATTGTTTTTAATATCATCGACTTGTTTTTTGAGATTAAAATAATCATTTTGTAAATTCACTTCATCACGAGCATCTATTACGCTACCATGATGCCTTTTAACAATTAAAAATCCAATAAACTTGTACTCAATTGGAAGCCACCAATAAGCAAAAAAGGCAGATAATAAAGCATGGTTTTTTTCATTGCCAAAAATTCGTTTATCAGTTTTTTCGAAGTCCGTTTTTTCTTTAAGTTCATGGTAGTTTAGATAATCTTGGAAAAAACTTGTAGATTTTGCAAAGTCATGTGCCATACATATTTTTCTAACAATTTCTCTTAGTGATTGATTTGTATTGTTAGAGTCATAAATTTGAAGTGCAATTTGAGTTACTCCTTCCAGATGTTCTTTTAGTGTTTGGTGGGGATGTGATCGAAGTGAAAAAGATCCATCAGAAGAAGTAGACATATTTTTCATTGATTTCATATACATTATTAACAGACCCTACTAAACTACAACATTTTCCTTCTTTAAATCCAAATACAATTTTTTCATATTGCACATATTCTCTTTGTTCATTATTTAAAACTGGAATTCTATCCATGAATATTTGATAATCTCCATATTTCAAATCTATAAACTTAGAGGGAATTATACTATCTATTCTATCAGTTTTGTCAACTAATTGTGCATTATCTCTTGTCTCATAAACAAGCTTTGCAATATTTTCACTTGTACCAAAATACGGAGTAAATATAGGGTTTTGGTTTATAAGGCGAGATTCAAATTCATCAAGTTTATCGCCATCCCATGAAATAAAAATTCGATATTCAGGATTTCTCAAGAACTCAACATTTGCGGGGAAATTCAAAAATTTATCTCCTGATTTCATACTGAGCAGTTTCAAAGCTTGCATATCTTTTCTAACATATGAAATTACTTGTACTCCAATTTTCATATTAGAAGTTAGATTATGCAATTCAGCTTTATCGATACCCATTACTGCTCCAACAAGTCCTTTAATAGCTACTGGATGGATGCACAAAAAAGTAAGTGCTGAGGTGGTTGTATATGGTTTTCTAAATCTTGCAAATCCACTTCTTGCTCGAAATACAACACAATCCATGTAAGAGCCTCTTTTTTAGAAACGGATTATTTCAAAATCTTTATCCAGATTTTCTATAGTTATACTGCCATGCATATATATTCGCACTTTTTCAATATCGCTTTTCTTACTGTGATAGTAATTAACAAGCTTTTCAAGGTTTATGTCTACTTGTGATACATCCCTTAATTCATTGTCAGGAATGTCATAATTCACATCTAGATAATTTAATTCGCCATCAATTCTTTGTTCTTTGTATATGACCTCTACAAGCAATCTTGGCATCTGGTTCTTAGATGTGCTCCTATAATTGATTAATCCACTTATAAGTGATTCAGTAAAGGCAGCCAAATCATTTTCAGATACTTCAATACCCTGCCTCTTTGCAGTATTATCATTATAAACAGCATAGGTTTTGAAAATAGCATATGGGGATATATGTTTGGACCAAATTGATGACTGACCTCGGTCTTCTCCACTGGCATAAGCAGAATTTCCTTGCATGAATTTTATTTCAGCAGAATTTATAGATTTGCTCCACATTATTTGCAAAGGTCCAGTAATATCATTTTTTGGTTTTGTAATTACAGCACCAAACAGTCTCACATCTATGTATTCATTTAATAAATGAGCTATAAGATTTTCATCTTTCAGGTTATTCTCCTTTTTGAGTTCATCTATCAATTTTGTGCATGACATCACTTTTCCTTTATTATCTCTTTTCGTACGAACAAGGACATTGTATCCCTTTGATTGCCATTCATCTCTTACAAAGCGCTTAATTCTGACATCAGAAACTTCTAGTTGTCCTGTTATTTCATCATGTCTTGGTTGATTATCGTTTAACATGTCTCCATTCGGATTAGCCATCGTACTATCCCATAAAAGTAAAAATTCCCTTGTATTTGCCATTACTCCTCATCTCCTTCAGCAATTTTGTCTGCATCTTTTGGATTTGCAATCCATTGTTGCATTCCCCAAAAGAAAATATATTTTGCTTCATCGCTTGAAAGTTTCTCTAAACCGGAACCCATTAATCCCTTTGTATCTGATGCTAGATTCTTCAAATGTATTTTGTTTTGTACGCCATATTTATGCATCAATTCAGAACATTGATTTGATAGATAGACAAAAGTGGTAAAATCATATTTTCTTCCAAAGAAAAAATTCTTTTCGAGGTAGGATTCAACATTGTTATTATTTTCTCCACCTTTATATTTTTTTGATTCATAGATCATATTGCTATACAAACGCCCAAGTAAAAACCAAGCTTTCTTAGTATCACTAGAAAAAAAATCGCTGTTCTTTGCAAAGAAATCATCTATGCTTTCATATTCGCTCATACTATAATCACCATCTTCATTTTCTACAACTAAGTTCCAACCATTTTCTAAACAGCCACAATCAACTAAAAAATTATAAATTCTATGAATCATGATTAGACTCGGCATTCTCCCATTATTTTCATCTTCGAAGTACTGAAGGCGATATTTTTGCATTGCACGGTAAAAGAATAAATTTCTGTTGAGTTTATTGCCATAAAAAATATCTTTCAAAAAGCTCTTTGCTTCTCCTGTTTTGAACATTTCTTTTTTCTTTATCTTCCCATTAAGAAGATAATTTATTATTAGGTAAAATGTCAATGGGGTGCCTTTTTTACTCTTATATTTATATTCTAAATTTGAAATCTTATTAAAACGAGATGGAATAACATTTCTTATATGATAGGTTATTTTCCATTCAGAATTACTCTTATTGTCATTAATGAATAAAATATCAACTAAAGCACCACAATCACCAATTTCGTATAGAACATCTGTTTCATTTTCGCGAATTTTGGATAAAAGGGTAGTACTATTAGATTCATTTATAGAATATTCTTCATATATCTTTTTAATATCAGCATTGTATTTGTGTGGTAAAAATAAAACTTCACTTCCACTCCACCACGTTTTTAGATACTTGTCAACATGGCTTTTTCCGTGAAGTATATCATAAATACATTCTCTACAGATTCCATGTGATGGCGAAGAATCAGTATTTGAATAAATTTCTTTGTCATTTGTGAAACATTTGTAAACAATACTGTTGTAAAGTCCATTTGATTGAGTGCCACAAATCTGGCAGGTTCCAGAGTAATCTGTTTTCTTTAGTCCCTTGTCTTCAATCGCTTCAACAAATTTATATTTCAATGAATTAATTGGAAGATCGCTATCTTTAGTGAACAATATTACGAAACTTTTGTTTTCATATTCAGAAACTTTAGAAAATACAGAATTATTTATTTCATTTATTATAGCGTCACCGGAAATATCTAAGAAATCCAAAGCCCGCAATATTTTTGTTACAATCTTTTTCTTATTTTCCTTTGTATCTTTGAATTTGTTAATTTTGATTATAGAACCTATACTCCAATTGCCTTGCTGGTAAAAAAGACCATCTTTAAATATTTTCTTTTCAAAAGCTTTCAAGTCTAAATCTATTTTCTGATTGCTGATATTAACAATTAGTGTAAATTCATAATCATCAGCCTCGTTTTTTTGCCATAAATCAATTAAGTCTTTGTCACCTTCGGTTTTTCGGACCACTTGTCCTATGTTTGATACAAGTTCGATCATTTAATTCCCACTGATTAATTTGATACTCGGCATAATTCATATACAATAAATTTATGTTATATTTGTAATATTCCTTTAAATAATATTCGAAATTAATTTGAAGTTATTCTATTTTGTTACTATCTCCATTTCACTTACACATATAATAAATTTGAATGTATGTGTTGGTTTTGTTTATCAATTAATCACCATCAACACCCATAAAAGGAGTAAAGTAACATATATCCTTAGGATAGGGACATTTTGGCGGTTTCCGTCCTCGCTGCCTTCGCGGTACTGCGGGCGGCGCACCGCCTTGCATTGGTATTGGACACACTGTCGTCCTCTGCTCCGGTAGGTGCTCGGACCACAGTGCTTCAAGATGGCTGGTGCACCGGTGCTCCCAGGTTCGCATCCGTGCAAAAAAAGTAATTCAAAAAATGCGATGCTCATATTATAAGTACGTTCAAACGCCACTTGGGCTTGGTGGTGCGTTGGAAACGCAGGTTGTAGTTGACGCTCATGCGCCGCTTAGGCTGTTTTAGGGATACCCTTCGGGTTGGCTAGGAGGATGGATGAGCATCGCATGATGTTCATCTCTTGTTTTTATTTATATCACTAGTTTTCCAGGTACAATGCATTTCTGAGTTTTCCATAGTCATTCAAGATGGACTCTAAACCGCTTCAATGTTTTAATCTGTATTTACCTCGCCCCATCTTTTCAAAGTTTTCCGATTTACCAACGTTGTTATCAAAGAACTTGATGCTTTTTGATTGGAAGAACTTCCTTGTTACAAATCCTTTTGTTTTTAATTCCTCTATATGATTGTTGAAAAAAGAAATGTCTTTGAAGTGGTCGTGCAGGTCAGCAGATATTAAAAGAGCTGAAAGGTATTGTTCCTTATCTTCTTGAAGAAGGGTGGACACACCATATGTGATGAAGATTTGTACCAAGTCCAATACTATGCAAAAGAGATACGTAAAGCCGGGCGAATAGAGAGCGATACAATACTAAATTGTTTTGTTCTTGGGACAAACGTGGAGTTTGGTTGTGAATTCACTGAGATTGGGGACAAAAACAGATTAAAATATATCCAAATTCATATAGTTCAATATTGCAAAATGCACATGCAAGAACCTTTAATCTGATTCAAGAGATTAAAAAAAAAGGGATTGATGAGTATTTAGATAAAGAAGTCGAAGAGGTCTTCAAGCAGAAAGACATGTTTGATTTCTCACAACAAACTCCATTCTAATCAATTTAATAGCCACAATGACTGCAGGCAAGTTATTTTTAATATAATATAGCACGACATCATGTGATTCAATGACTATGGAAGATTATATTAAAATAGTCATTATAGGAGTAGTGGCAATTGTTGCTGGAGCTACTGCTCATCAGGCATGGGATCTCTGTATTGCCCTATATCATTTCATGACAGCTGCAAAGCAATTATTGAGAACGTTGTTTGTAGTAGGGCTAATTGTCGGCGGATTTACTTATGTTTCAAAGTTGATAGGAAAATGAAGAAAACAAGAGGTCTACAGAATAATTTAAAGAAAAACAACATGATAAGGCTCAATTGCCTCTTATGCATAACTAAAACAGCACAACCATTCCGCCGAAGGCGGCACAGTCCATGATGACCGCTATTGAACTAATGCAGATACAAAAGACTATTTTCGAGTGGAACTAGCGATATAAGCATGATTGATGTGGGAATCATTAAAAATGACAACGTATATACCTAATTAGCATACTTAATACAGAGGAGTTACATATGGAATCATTGGATATCTACGCATTTGGTCAGTATCTGTCCACTATCACTGTGGAAAATATCCATGAAACAATGCATTTCCGAAAAAGGATTGAGACTCGTTTTGGAGAGGAGTTTTCAAAAGAAGTTTACCACACAATCTTCGATTGCACACCAGTAGGTATTTTGCAACAAAACGAGCAAAAGTTTAAAGTCTTGTATCGATATAATGAAGATTACGATTTAATAATAATATTTGGTGTAAAGGACTTAGATCCTATCCAATATTCTTTAGTGACATGTTTTAAAGAAGCATCCAAGAGGAGAATGAGAGACGATGAGCGAGCGCAAGATTAAGCGTGATGGTTCAGCCGATTATGATTATCAAAATGACAGCTTTTTCGCATATTCTAAAGGTGTGAAATATAAGTCATCCATCGATGTAGATGGAATAATTTTGGATATCGGCGAAGACAATTCTATCATGGGTGTGGAAATTATTGATGCCTCTCGTAGATTTGGAGTTAAGAAATTCGATGTTCAAAAATGTCAGAATCTGAATGTAAACATTGATATTTCCCCAAAAACAATCGAATTAAAGTTAACAATGAGTGTTCAAAAAAGAAACCACAAGCTTCTTCGTGAAACCGGTGTATCTACACTCAATTCAATGAATTTACCCGCTGGTTCAGAATCGTTGGCCATTGTTGCATGAAACAACACCAACTACTTTTTTAGTTATTCCATCTCCATTTTGCTAAGTACCTCTCTTTTCTTCTCACTCTGCATTACTACTCGCAATATCTCAGGCAAAGGGGAAATTCATCAAAGAAAAATACCTGGCATATACTTTACTACGTCGGCTGAAGGGGAATGGATCCATCATTCATAAAGGACATGCAAAAGGCACATTCTAGTTTTGAATGAATGAACTTTTTGATATACACGTATTTTATGCGTTTTGCGCGTATTTTACGCGTATTCGTGGTATGTCAGAAGATAGTCAGGATTCTCAAATATGAAAAAAGCGTAATGTTGTTTTCAAAAGAATACTAGATATTGCATGTTTCAGGTTGTTCTGGAAAAAGCTGTAAGAGGAGTTTTGAAATAAGTTCATAATCAAAAGAAAAAAACAAGTGGATTCAAACCTATAATTCTCTTTAGTAACTAAAAACAGTACAGCCATCCGCCGCAGGCGGCACAACCCATAACAATTAGCATTGAGAAATAACAGTCTATAGCTTGCATACTACTGTTTTCAAGAGAACAAACTCAGTTTCTTTGTTAATTTATCGATATCTTCACTTTTCATAGGGAAAAAACCCAATGCTGTAATTGTCCCTGGTTCCACTTCTGTCCTTCCCGCATCGCGTATAAGTTCACAGATATATCCTTCATCAATTGCTTTGTCTCTGAAGTTCAATAATTTGGTTCGATTCTTGATCTTCAGAACAACTTTCTTTTGTTGTTTTCCATCATCGAACCATTCTTTAATATCATCAAGACGGTCCAGATTTTTGAGGATTGGAGTTATAGATGCATGAGCAACCTGAACTCCAAGTTTCCCGGGAGACATTTCCACATCTTCAGGTATCACAATTACTTGTTTGAATTCCCACATATTTCTTCACTTTTTAGATATTGAATATTTGGTAATGTCTGAAAGCTTGTATATAATTTTTGAGATGCTGACATGCTGTATCATATATTCCCCAGGCACACGCATTTCCTAGAATGATGATTCTAAGTACAATGTCAGGAGGTAGATCACTTGATTGTGTTTCAATGAATGGATACAAGTCATATGATGTTAAAGCACCTGTTCCTTGTTCGTTACGATACTCATTGATTCTAATGTACAACTCACGTTCATTTGTAATTGGTTTTTCACTCATGTAATATGGTATGTTTTGAATATATATTCTGATGAGCCAAGTGAAGTGAAAGTGAATAGATTATTTTAACAAAAGCTAGAGTAGCTCGTATCCAGAACTTAAATTATCTCTGAAAGAGCTGGATTCCCACTTTGATGGAGAGTTTACTTTGAAGTTTAAAAGTAAAATAGAGCTTTGGCTTTGTAGAAATCTCTCCAATTCATTCAGAATTAAGGTTTATGTAATGTAATTCTGGATGGTAGCTCCAATCATTAGTCTACAAAGCCTAAGTATTTTCAATATAAGTTATTAACAACTCATCTAAATAACTCGAATCTACTCTAGACTTTATGTATTCATAGTGTATCCTATATAGATCTGTACAAAGTTTGCATTTTGATCTAATATACAATCCATTTCTGTAAAATCAGGAGATTGCATGAGCTTATCAACGTCTGCAATCCGGACTGCACAGCCTTTTCCGGTATTTATCCATATTTTCTTTCCATTGGTCTCAACGCAGACATCTTTTAGAATTTCTTCCTTTGTCATTTCTGTTTTTTCATAAATGCCGTCATTTAAACGTTGTATTTTTTCATTAACACTTTGTACTGCTTCCTTAGTAAGGCGCACTAATTCTTCTTCACTGTATGGTTCATCTATAACGACATCTAAATATTTTGAAGTTTGGCTTAAAATTGTGCAGTGTATTTTTGTTAAATCGGGATACTGCATGAGCTTATCAATGTTTTCAATTCGAACTGCGCATTCCTCGCCTCTAGTTACCCATATTATTCTTCCATCCGTATGGACAGTGGTATTCATTGAAAGTGAATTTATATTCATATTGTTCACCTAACTTATTCAGGTATTTTATTGTAAACACATATAGTATAAATAATTATTTAATAATCAATATAATTACAATGTTATAACATTACCAGCTTACAATATTACGAGTTTACAATATTACAAGGTTAGAGGTTTACATGCTTAATTATACGTTTGATTCAGAGGTTATTGCTATTGATTTAATTATATTTGAAAAACACCTTAATCCATTTTTACAAATATTGTTATAACTTTTATCATTTAGTAAAATTACTTTATGTAAGATCATTCAGGCCATACTGCAAAAGGTCTATAGGAAAATTAAAAGAGAAAACAATGAAATATACCTTGCAGTCACTAAAAGAACAATATGTAATGAAAAGTTTTCATAGAACTTACCAGAATAAAAAGAAAGTTCTTACGGAATACTGGACAATGTATTCCGCATGTCGGTTAGGAAATATTCTAGAGAACCTTATTATTTAAGAAAAATAGGAATGAAGGTCAAATCCCTCTTTTTTTCTTGACCTCTTCAAGGGTGGTTTTTCCTTCTTCAATATCTTTCAGTATCAAACGAAGTTTAGCATTTGCTCTGTCCTCGATCTCTACCATTAGTTGTAATGACTTTGGTAATTGAGATATTATATCGTCAGAGATATTGCTATCACCAGATGTAAATTTATCCATATTCATACCTCGTGGTTTGTAACTAGTTACACCCATTATCTATCAGAGTGTACTGTCTGTTTTTCTTTAGTTTGACATTCTCACTTTGATGTCCTGAAAGGTGTGCATTTTTTCCTTTTCCTGAACTTGGTCATCCAAACACAGTGTGAACTAATGCTTTCTGACTGGAAGCTCAGATATCAAAGCGTGTAAATTTTGGAAGAAGTCGAAACCTCTCATAGTTCTAAACCACGTACAGCATGAACATGATCTACTTCTAGATCCCATCCAGGGTATATTTGAATATACGATTGTACTATCTCATATCATAGCATCATGTCGAGAACAAGTATCTCGGACATAAGCTATAGGTCTTTTAATGCAGAGTTAAACTCTGATACATTATTTCAACCATACTAATATAGTTCTGGTTATTATATATACTTTTCTAACTTTGGATAAAATCCGCAAATGTTAGTATTTAATCCACATTATTTTATTTATATCTAAAAAACATCCTTTTTATGCTGGCATGAGTTAGAAGAATGTTTAGAATTAGTGTAAAGTGGCAATGAAAATATACATTTTCAAGGCAGACAAAAAATGTGTTTATTTTTGATTGAAATATGAACTGATCAGCAAAAACATATGTCAATTTAATATCTGTTCTCTTTGTAAAAAGAGTGACTATACCTATCAACAATCGAACATTGTTATTTCATAGAACCTCATAAAAGATTTTACAAAAGAGATAGTATATCTCCAGCCAGACTGACATTAAGATAGGAGAGATTAAGCAAACAACACTTAGATTTTGGACTGAAGTATTGAAGGTTTAATTGGCTAAATATATTCGTCATTGTTTTTGAACTTACACAAAAGGTATGCTTTTTTTTTAAAATTTAATTATTATCAATTATTTGATATGTTCTGATAAAATTATTACTCATTCCGTGATATTAAAAAAACTTATGCTGTATTCCCGAAGAGAATATCATCCACAATATTGCAAAATTCTATCCTGAACATATCATCAAAGGTCAAACTTTACAGTATTTAAAAGTATACAACAAAAATAAAAAAACAACTGTTAAAAAAATCTATGTAATCTATAACTTCAGTGAAAAGATGTACAAAAAGATATCACATATGGGAAATAGCTTGCTATAACAAAGATTAGAATTAATCTAAAAAATGCCACAACGTTAAAAAATACTACATCATAAAAAGAGTAACAAAAAATCTTAAAATAATAAATTCAACTGGGCCTTCGGCCACATTCATACATATACAATAAGTTCAAAATGTAACATCACAACTGTCTACATAATTCGCCAAAGTGAAGAACATGCCAGATCCAAAATTCCTACGGACAAATCCCTGAAACTCCCAGGACAAATCTCACACAAATACACAAAAAACATTCTAAAAAATCTGGAAAAACATTAAAATTCATACGTATTTATATTTCTCACATTTTCAGGTCTGACAATCTAAACTACTATGGCAAGTCAGGGTTAAATAACCTCCCAAAAAATTGCTTTCTGTCTGCTCTCTCACTAACTAGATTACGTGGGGTCTTTTTGCAATGTTCACAGTGTTACGCTGTAAATTATAATATTTTAACTAAATTAGGGAAGTTCCCATATACGTTTTTTCATAGAGGGTATTACCATACAAAATATTTATATATTAAAAAAATGAATATTTCTAATACCGGAAATATGTTATATTCCGATATATCCCGGGGTTCGATGACTAATTACACAAAGATCTGCATCCTGATTCATTACAAAACTAGATTTCTACCGGATTATTTCTTGGTGTTTTGAGGAGAGCTTGCAAACGCAAAACTATCGGTTTTTGTGTCATTTCGGTTTCACAATATATCGAGAAGATGTGTTCTATACGACCACCTAGGTTCTGGTATAATTTCGGTTTTACCACCATTTAGGAGGAGTATATTGAGTGGATTCCACAAATCCACTCTCAGACTTCGGGAGAATAATCTCCTGAAGTCTTTAATTAAAAAGATCTCTTTTTTAACAATGTCAATTACTTAGAATATGTCAGTATTTTAAAATTCAGGATTCTTTTCTAATCAATCATGTCTACCAATCTTCTACATGTCCCTGCAAAAATAGTAGGTTTTCTTTGGGAGAATAGTAACACATTTGATTCAGTTAGTGTTATAACATTATCGACTTTAGCATATAATTCTTTCTCATTTGAGAGGGAGAATTGACCCATTATGCGACCTAACATTATCTAGTTTCTTATAGATCATATAACAGAGGAAGGGCATCTACCCTTGAGGTTTGAATTATTGTTCTGACCTACTTAGAAACATGTTTTGCGTATTAAGTAATAAAGATAATAATGTAAATGAAACATAGTTTGTTAAAAAGATTATTTCATAGATTTGGATTCTCACAATGTTATCTTAGGACTAACTATCTCTTTTCTACAAAATTCCTCTAGATTCCTGTGAGGTTTGGATAGAATTTTCTGATAATTTCCGGATAGATTAAATGTAATATTGTTTATTCAAGTCTTTGACTCATATATTCCTGATTCAAAGTATAATTCTTATTTTCAATGAGAAACTTCTCATTTTAAATTAAAAAACGATACATATCTTTGTAAAATAGTTATATACAAATGATTTTTATATTTTTATACCGTTGATGGTATTCAGTTCTTTACTCTTTAAAGGATGTTATTTACAAATGGATTTGAAAAAAAGAGTTCCTGGTCCAAACGAGAAATATGCTCGATGGGATATTATTGAAGGAATCGACTTTAACAGAAGAGAAGTTGATAGTCCTGCTGCTATCAAATTTATTAATGCAATAACTTATCAATTATCTAAAAGAAAATATGCTGCTGATTTTTTTGAATTTTTACCAGCTGAACCATTTTTCCCACTTTTAGCTAAGATCGTAGGGGGAAAGAAGAATTATAATTTTACTCCGGAACACTACGGCAATATCCGGCTGAATCTTTTAAATGCTCGAATAATGAACTACAAATGGATAGATTTTGTAAAATATGATGGAACTATTTACAAATCGACTCCTCATTTCCTGAATGCTCTTGGAAAATACTACTATCAGATAAGGTTTAACACCAGTCCGGATACGATGTCAAAAGGATTCTATCGGGATCGAGTAATTTCTAACAGAGATTATTCTGTCCGACATTTAGAGCACATAAGCAAATTCTACATCAATAGGGGTCATGATGTTGTCATGGGAAAGTATCCTTTTGATATGATCATTGACAATAAACATGGTTTCATCTCGACTGAGATGCATGAGAATAGCATCGGCATTGAAATGAGATTGTCTGAAGCTATTTATCAAGGGATTAAAAATGGCATTCAGTTATACCTTCCAGCAATGACTTTAGAACATAGGGGCAGGAATTGTAGTTTAATGGCAGGTCTTTTGTTTGAGTACAAGCTCCCTTCATATTCATTCGCAACTTATTTTGAGTCAGAGGTCTGTTCTGACCATAAGGTAAATGATTGGTCTTATTACATTACTAAAACAAAAGATGGACTCAATGGAGAGATTTATGAGAATCCCTTGATATTTCCAAAAATATATCTTGAATCATCAAAGCTCATAGGAACACAGCTCACAAATATCGGTGAGCGTAACCAGAAAAATTCTGATACCAAGATAAGTTACGAGTTTCCTCTACAATATGTGAATAGTCTCAATGAAAAAGAGCTAATTCCAGGAATCAAAGTAACTGCAGGTTATGGACAGATAAGGAAGATCTGGCAAGAGATGGCTAACGGTGCAGACATTCTTATCACTGGAAAAATACGTTCTCCGATAATTGACAACATCTCGGATTATCCAAAAGTGATGATCGTTAATAAGTTTGAACCAGAGGAAGACATAAAATATAATCCAGAAGATGACGAAGAAAAAGCTAAAACAAAAACAGAAACAGAGGTCTATAGGACGCTTAAAAGAAAGAACGTTGAAATAATTATGTTATCAAGAAATCACGCAAAAGCAGTCCTTAATGGATATAGACTGATGGTTCATTCAATGCCAACGACACATTTCATGGGAAATAACAGAGAGTCATTTGGAATAATAGATTTCTCTGAGCATCTGGAAAAGGAAGATATTCACAATATTCTTCATGACATGTTAATTGCATTTGGACATGACAATCCACGAGATTTTGTTAAAGGTCTGAATTCAATAAGGAACTATTTTGGTGATGTAATTGGAATGTATGGTCATTTTAGTGGAAAGAGAACTATTGATTGGGTGTATTACAAAAAACTCATGGCATGTGGCAGGAAAAAGGATTATAATATTCTAACATCTCATATTGACCATAGGGATCTTGTCAAGAGGGCTAAGAAGATTCAGGTCCAGGGAGTTAGCAGGTTTGCCAACCATAAAAGTCTGATGTCAGCAAAGTGTCCGGTAATCAAAGAACGCATGTGGCATCCGAGAATGCTTTACAATGACAGATATGTAGGACTTGGAAGCTGGGATTTTGCTCAAATAGAAGACCAGAAAGAATTACAGTTATTGATTGATGTTAATTGTTAGATTTTTTAAAAAACTTGTTACTGTCGTTAACGAGGATAAAAGTCGGATAATATTTTAGTTTCTCTTCAACATCGTGTGGGCAACCTGAGTTAATCTGCCATCATAAAATATGAATTGAATTCTACAGGATAATAAGTTATCCACTCAATGTTGTAGAGATTTGCCCCTTCTTAATCTAAAATGTTGAATTATCATTTTTTATTTTTCATGTTTTTTAATTTTTCGTTTAATCGTTCTTCAACGAGTTCATCAATTCTAGATTGCACAATTTTTGTAAGCATATCATCCTTAGTTTCAATTTCATTGTCTAATTCCATAGCCGTTTCAGCATCAAGGACCATCGAGCAAGTACTGCAGTATTTTGCATCATATGGGTTCTTTGTCTTGCAACGCGGACATTCTATTGGTTTTAGCTCCATTCTCTCTTTTTTAGTTTCATCTTCTATTATTCCATAAGAAGCAAGGACCTTCTTTTCAACATCTTCTCCTGATAGGTGGATATAAGTGGCGGGCATCTTGGAATCTGCTTCCCAGCCTGCAATAATCCTCAGTTCTGTTTCCTTGAAACCACGCTTGGCAAGATCTGTGATTTTTCCGTGTCTGAATGCATGTGGATGTATGTTCTTTTTTACACCTGCATCATTTGCGAGTGTCTTTAGCATATTTTGAACGGTACGTGTTGCTAGTCGGTTATATCCTTCTCCGCTCTTTCTGATTGTAACAAATAGAGGTGCATTTGGATTATTTTTGCATGGATGCTGATTTATCCATGCCTGTAAATCTGGAACCGCTTCAATGAGTCTCATTCTTCTCATTCCGGTCTTGCCTTCAACAACAATAACAGCTCCATACTTGTCTATCTCTACATGTCCAAGGTTAAGACTCATTATCTCATCAATTCTTGCGGCACTATCCCACAAGGACATAACAATAGCTCTGTCACGTTGTGTTTTGCAGGCAGGCAATAATTTCTTGACATCTGTGGCTACAATTAGCTCTTTGGTGGGCAGGTGGTTCTTTGGTGCCTTTGATTTGATGTTCTCGAAGAAATCATTATCAGGCGTTAGCCACTTGAAGAAAAGTCTCAGGTCAACAATATCATTATGGACTGTTTTTTGTCTGTTGTTCTTTCTTCGATAAAGGATGTAGTTCTCAATGTCCTTTTTTGTGATATCATTGATGTTTTTGTTATTGTGGTATTTTAAGAAAGTGTAAACTTTCCATAGTTTAGTGTTGATGGTTGCCTCTTTAAAATTGTTGAGGTCAAGGTTGCGTGCATAATCTTCCATTATTTCCTTATTTTCTTCTTCAAAGACAGGTGGATTTTTCATATATTATATATTGTTATTATATATTATAAACATTACGTAGCCCTGTAAGCAGGGCTTAGGACCCTGTCTCGTAGGAGTTCGTGCGTTCGAATCGCACCTCCCGCACCAATTTTTAGGTATGTAGTTAAGGGTGAAAAATGCTACTGTTTTAAACTTTAAATTTTCAATTACTCTTATGTGATATCATATAGAAGTAAACAGTTTCTAATTCCCTCACATCTACAATCTTTCCTTAAAATAAGATTTTTAAGTAAATGTCATATCGAAGTTAAATTTTCTCAATGTAATGAAGAGTGCTTTTAATAAACCCCATTTCAACTCTGCTGTCAATGAATATTTCCATGTTATAATAGTGATTTAGTGTTGTATTTTTGCAACGAGATATTTATATATGCAAAAACCTCGAAACAAAAATATACCTTAAGTTATAGAAGATGGAGGATAATTAATGAGTGGAATATTAGAACCTGCAAGGAAGTTCTATGAAGCATGTGAAAATGGAAAGGGATGGGAAGGCTGTAAGCAGTACTGTCATCCTGATGCGACGTTCTCTGCCCAGACAGGAGCACTGGATGGAATAGATACAGTAGAAGGTTACACAGAATGGATGAAGAACTTACTGACTCCAATTCCAGATGGACATTATGAGTTGCTCTTCTTTGCAGCAGATGAAGAAAGAAACAGAGTTGCAGCGTGTGCCGTGTTCCATGGAACACAGACAGGTCCCGGAGGTCCGGTACCGCCAACAGGGAAAACTGCTGCTGCAGACTATGCTTATCTGATGGAGTTCGAAGGGGATCTGATCCGGCACATGACCAAGATCTGGAATGATACGATTACTCTCCAGCAGATTGGATGGGCCTGAATTTTCTGTTGTTTGTTTAACTATGCACTTTTCAGAGAGGGATTAAACCCCTTCTTTTATCAATTTTTGCATGTCTTTAACATCGGTTCAACATTTACACTCTTTTCTAAAATGAGAATCAAGACCCTCCTGTATTGGTGGTTCTTAAGCATTCAGCTTCAAGCAACGAATATCCGCAACGAATATCCATATTTAACTTTATGTTACTATGTATTTTTCCAATATATTCTGGCAACTAGTCCTTCATTCACAGAGTTTATTTAACCTTTAACGATGAGAAAAAGTGTATATCATCTATCTCTTTCGATTGAAAAGGAGATTTTTTCAAGGACCGAATTATATTTTTCCACCAATTCCTTTCTTTCGTCTGCACCAATGAAGATGTCTGCCAGTTCGTAGCTGTAACTGTCCTGCATCTGTAGATCTGAAAGATGTTGACCTTCTCTTACACGCAGATTGATTATGGTGTCTGGCATATCTTTTGCAATTAATGTTATCTCCTTTCGGGAAGGAACCTTTGTCACCCTTCCATGTTCAAAGGTTCTGTGCATAAATTTTGCAGCATACTTGAACTTTCCACGCTGTGCAAACGGACGTGGTTTTTTACTAAGAGCTATCTGAAGCATGGTTCGATGATGGGATATGCCGTGTACCTTCTCAAAAAGGTCTGCATGCGACTGGGAGATCCTGGGATTTATTTCCAGCAAGTTTACCTTATCGAGTGTGGGGTCGTAGAAAAACTCTGCATTGAATACTGATCTATCTAATCCTATATGTTTGATAAACCGCCGGCATACCTCTGCCATGCGACCCTGTATCCTTTTGGGTAGAGAAGATGGATATTCGTATCGTGAGAACGAGGAAAAGTGTTGATCCCTGATCGAATCAACAATTCCGTAGATGACAACATTACCATTGAATACATAGCCTTCAAGAGTACATTGATGTCCTGTGATGGGTTTCTCGGCAAGACAACTCTCTTTCATGTATGCGATCTCTGGTGGCATATCGTATCTTCTCAGCAGGTAGAGGAATGGTTCATGGATAAAATTGATATTTTCACGGATTTCATTGATATGTTCATGGAACTGTTCTCTGGATTCTATCCTGAATGCCAGAAAAGACCGGAAAGATCTGAATGGCTTTATCCAGAATGGCGGTTCCATATCGATTGATGAAAGTGTTTCATCATCAAAGGGATTGAACGCACAGAAAGCAGGGATGTTATCTGGGATCACCTGTTGCTGTTCAAGCCGGCTCCAGTACTTATGCTGACATTTGAAGATGCTCTCGAGACTTGGTCCGGGAATATCAAAGATTTTGGCAAGGATAGGCAGAAGGTCAGTTGCGGGGAAATCAAAGTAGGTGACTACGGCCCGGACGGTCCCCGGGGTGTTTTTGATCCGTTGCTCTGCAGTAGAGATCAATTCATCCATATTATAACCGGGGATATTCCGGATCTCGGTGATATCAAGGGCAGCATGGAAGTCGAATTCAGCTGCTTCAGGGATTCTCTTTAATTTTTCGAAATTAAATGAATCCATACCCACAACAAAAACGTTCTGTCTCATATTACAGCCCTCACATCATTTGACGGGGAATCCTCTCGTCCCAGCTTTTACTGAATATACGTGCATCACCTTCATATGCGTCCAGAGTTGCTCGGATACAAAAGTGGGTCTTTGTAGAAGTAAGGACCGTTCTGGTGATATTGGTAGTATGCCAATCCTTTCGCTTAAGACTGCGTGTTGTCACCACTTCTCCCCTCAAGGTGGCATAGTTGTTGTTGCAATACATGTAGATCTCATTTGTATCTTTTTTTATTTCCAGGTCGATATCATCCAGGCGTATTCTTGCATCATTGTTTATGATCCTCTGCGTCACATCATTGGTCGCCAGATTGTGTGTGACCGTCCATTCCCTGTGTGCCGGTTCTAGAAGTGTTGAGGCTACCGGCTCCGCAAACACCGGTTCTCCAAGGTCCGTAAGTTCACTGTCCATTTCGCTGGGTGGACGGATGGGAAGGAACAACTTTCCTCCTGACCTAATTGTCAAACTTGGGGGTTCAGGGCTTGGCCATGCAAGAGGCCAGTAGGATGTCGAGATAGCAACACGGATCTTGTTCCCTGCGGGAAACCGCTGTGCTACGTGGTTCATAAGCATCCTTATTTTATAGGTGTGGTCCACTTTAAGTTCTTGAGGATGTTCGTGGCTATCCCTATGGGTGAGATTCAGGAGTCCATAGGTCACGCGGGTGGATATACCTTCCCGGCATACATCATTAAGCCGGATAGCTATCATGGCAATGGGTTTGTCAGAACTTATTTCGAGTTCGATCTCTGGCGCTCCCAGTATCTCGATATCCTCCTCAAGTTCAGGACTGTCGAACACAAGTGCTCCTCCGTCCTCTTCACTCTGGTCATTGGGCAGGTCCGTTGATTCTGAATAAGAGTACCATTTACCTGCAAAAAGGCCGACACTTAAGGGACTGGTAATTCTCATTTCTCCCTCATCAATCTCTTCCGGCTCGAGATGTATCTTTCCCGGAGAGAGTACAAACTCCTGCATCCTGATCCGGGGTGAAGGCCACTGGTCTTCTGCTACCCACCATCCCGGACGCTTAGCAACTATCGGAGAGATGCTGTCCTGCATCCATGCCCGAAACAGCGGTTCATCATTTTCCCCCTCATCGATATCCTTGAGCCATTTATCCCACCATTTTACTGCTTCGTTTAAAAAATCAATTGCAGGTCCGGGACCACCCAGATGAGGATATTTATGTCCCCAGCCACCGATCAAGGCTTTTCCCGGTACATTCAGATGTTCCATAAGTCGGAAGACGGTATTCGAATATCCATCTGCCCATCCACTTACCGCAAATACAGGACATTTGATAGCTTCATAATCTTCTGCTACAGAGGCATGTTTCCAGTAATCGTCCCTTGTCTGATGACTAAGCCATTTCTTAATCCAAAGTCCACTCCCCTCAAGCCGCTCCAGCCACATATCTTTCCATCTTTCACCGACAATGGCTGGATCAGGTGGCAGGGAATTGTAGGAGAACATGGTGGAAGCCCACGACAAATTGTCTGTTAGCATACATCCGCCCATATAATGCACATCGTCTGTGTAGCGATCATCGGACGAGCATACAGTTATGATAGCTTTTAATTCAGGTGGGTTCATCGCTGCTATCTGAAGCCCGTTGAATCCTCCCCATGAGATCCCGATCATTCCAATCTTTCCTGTACACCAGGACTGTGCTGCTGTCCACTTCAGTATATCTATGCCATCTTTTAGTTCCTGATTAAGGTATTCGTCCTTGAGGATACCTTCGGAATCTCCACTACCTCTGAGATCTACGCGCAAGCAGGCATATCCATGTTGTGCAAAATAACGATGGATCCGGGAATCCCTTAATGCCTTAAAATCCCGCTTCCTGTATGGGATATATTCTATGATTGCAGGAACAGGATATTTTTCTGCATCCTCAGGTAACCATATCTTTGCTGCAAGATTGCATCCATCTGGCATTGTTATCCAGATATTTTCAATTTCTCTAAATGATGCCTCAAGTGTTTGAGTCATCTTCACTCCCTCTATACTCCCACTTATAAGGTTTGCCTGAGGGGATAAATAGTTAGTGAAAGGAAGTCTTCAGAACAAAGTAGTGACTTCGCTAAATCATTTTTATTAATACAGTGCTCTTTGAAAAACTTAATCAAAAACGTCAATGGCAATACTATCAATCTCTTCCGTATCATCATTGAAAAGAGTGATTACAACTCTATAATTGACAGAATCTATGGAATGTAGCCGGTTTGAGTAATTCACACCTTTTGAGATGGTATTGTATGCTGATAAATCAAAACTTGTTGTATAATCAAAACCATCTATGAACTTTCCCGTTTCAGTATCTTGAAGCTGGCATATCACTGTATATCTGTTTTCTTCTGATGTGGGATTTCCTACTGTGAAATATACAGACATACTGTCAGATTCTTCAGGCTTTCTGGTATTGTTCAGGTCGTTGCCATCAACGATGCAATATCCATTTTCGTAGGTTCCGTCAAATCTCAGTAATCCGATGTCGTTCTCTTCGTATCTGTTGGTGAAGGTAAGGCAGCTGAATCCTCTGTCACTGCGATCTGTCAGATAGATGGAGCCATCGGCTGAGTTTTCAGGCGCTTCGCTTATGATCTCAATGGTGTATGCCATGTTCGAGGGTGAAATGTTGTTGACAAGTTTTTCATTAAAATCCTGCCAGCTTATCGGTACTGCAATGTAACCGTTGTCACTGCCAAAGAGTCCCTTTGTTATCGCACCGCTGGAGTCTGTCAGGTAGACGAACTGCTCGTCGTATCCAACTGCGAGTATTGCATGGCCTTCTTTTACTCCGTCTGAGTTCATATACTGGAATGCCATGAGGACTGGCTGTCCGTTGTTGATGTTGCTTTTAATAATGTCGTCAAAGGTTTCGTTATCAAAATCCTTGATGGTCAGTCCCCATATTGTTTTTTTGACTTTGAGGGTGCATATTTGCTCTGCGTATTCTTCAAGTTCTGTATCTGCCGGATTGTATTGTTCGGAAAAGGTATCGTAATATCCGGAATCAAAATAATCTGCCATCTCCCATGTTTCTAAATTCTGACCGTTGTAATTGAACATCATGGTAAGACAATAGTAAAGACACCAGTTCGTGTTACCCTGGTTATAGTATGGCACATCAAGTATTATGTCTGTGGTCAATGAGTGGCTAACACCCTGTAACATACCTGTCTCCTCAGTTGAAGCGACATTGCATGTACATAATATCAAAATGCATAGCAACGTTGTCACTGCTTTGCCTGCATATGCATAGCTACTGCTATAGATGTTGTGTGGATCCCCCGATCCGCTCATACTCCGTTTGACTCCTGGTCACGTTTTTCAGGACGTATGTTCAGATTCATCAAAAGGATGATCTGGAAACATCACGTTATAATGCACAAGTTATGTTGCATACCTGATATAATTTTTTAAATCCTGTGTATGGGTATATATAGGTTACTGGTGTCGAAAAATCTGCTAATCGTGATGATGATGAGGTATGAACTCAACTTATTTTTATCCATTTGTATTTTTAAATTTAATTTTAAAATGGTACAAATATCTAAATTCAGATGGAAAATATTATCTATGAAGCTGCTTCTCTAAAAAGGTGTGTCAGGAGATAATGAAATTCGGGTAAGCTTAAGCAGGGACTTAACGCTTTTTGATATAACGATGATAGGTATTGCCGGCATGATAGGTGCAGGTATATTTGCCCTTACTGGTATTGCCACAGGAATTGCCGGACCTGCAGTCCTTCTTGCATTCCTGCTAAATGGTATCGTTGCAACATTTACAGGTCTTGCATATGCTGAACTGGGTTCTGCAATTCCAGAAGCTGGCGGAAGTTATCTCTGGGTGAAAGAGGGTATAGGTAACCATTTCGGGTTTCTTGCCGGATGGGTTGATTGGGCAGCCCATACTATAGCATGTTCCCTTTATGCAGTTACATTCGGTGCATTCTTTTCAGAATTTGTTATTCATTTTTTAGGATATGATGATATCTCTCAGGCCACTTTGATGACTGTCTCTGCATTTGGTATTGTCACTCTCATGGCTTACCTCAATTATCTTGGAGCAAAGGAAAGTGGAAGAATTGGTGGTCTGGTCACCCTCTTTAAAGTTGCTATTCTCGCAGTGTTTGCAGGTTTTGGTATTTACAGAACTTTTTTGACGCCTGACTGGTCTGCTGCATTTCTTGCTGATCCTTCATTCCTGCCTAATGGTTTTGGTGGTCTTCTTGTTGCAATGGGGCTTACTTTCATAGCATTTGAGGGATACGAGATAATTGCTCAGAGTGGCGAGGAAGTCAAGAATCCGGAAAAGAATATACCCAGAGCTGTATTACTTTCATTGTGGATTGCTGTCATTGTCTATATAATGGTGGCCTTTGCTTTGATAGGTGCTATTAAGGTAGATGGACCAAGCTGGATCTATCTTGGAGAACTCGGTGAATTCAGTATGATACGGGTTGCAGACCAGATAATGGCATTTGGTTCTATACTTATTATTGCAGGTGGTTTTGTTTCCACGATAAGCGCCATGAATGCTACTGTTTATTCTTCATCCAGGGTTGCTTTTGCACTTGGAAGGATGGGTTATCTGCCGGAAGCTCTTTCCAGGATCAATGAAAAGAGAAGAACGCCTCATTATGCCATTCTTTTCAGTTATTTCATTATTGCAACTATGACCTTTGCTCCAATTGAAACTGTAGCTTCTGCAGCGAACATAATGTTCCTGATTCTTTTCATTCTGGTTAATTCAGTTCTTATTATTCTAAGATTCAGGCGTCCTGACTTAAAAAGGGCTTTTAAGATGCCTTTTGCTCCTTATCTTCCTGTAATTGCAATAATTGTTCAGCTTGTTATTGGTTATTATCTTGTAACGTCAATTGAACACACAACTTTTATTGCGGGAATTACTGTATTCTGGGTACTTGCAGGTTCTTTCTTCTATTTCTCTTACTCTGAGAAAGAGATCAAGAGGCGTTCAAAGCATTTAATTAAAAAGGTTTATGAGGAAAAACCATTTGCTGAAAAAGGGTACAAAATACTGGTTCCAATAAAGAATATTGCTAATGCGGGTGATCTTGCAAAGCTTGCCAATATTATTGCAAAAGAAAAGAATGGTCACATTGTTTTCCTGAAAGTTCTGACCTTCCCTGAGCAGACTCCTCTGTCAGCATCAGATGAGATTGTCAGGGAAAGAAAGTCAATGATGAGGGATCTTATATCTTCTGTCGATGTGCCAGCAGGGGGTATCATTAAGGTTGGAAGAAATGCTTCTGATTCCATACTTGATACTATCGATGAGGAAAAGCCGGATATGCTTGTCATGGGCTGGAGGGGACGAACTTTCCGTCGTGATTTTGTCCTGGGAAGTACTCTGGATCCTCTGCTGCTCAAGGCACCTTGTGATGTGGTGGTTGGCAGGTTTAATCCTGGTAAGAAGCTGGAGGATACCAGGAATATACTGTTACCTACGGCAGGAGGTCCACATGCTTCTCTTGCTGCAGAGCTTGCCAGGGATCTGGCAGTTAATGAGAAAGCGAATGTGACTATGTTCAATGTTGGGAGATCTGCCGGTGATGAGAGCAGGGCAAAGGTAGCTTTCAGGAACCTTGAACCCTTCTTTGAAGGTGTTGAGTATTCGGAGAAGTTTGTTGTTTCTGATAATGTTGAGAAAAGTCTTTCAACTGAGGCAAAGGATAATGATGTAGTATTTATTGGTTCTACCACGCGTCCTTTCCTGAAGAATTTCCTCATGGGTTTGTTCCCTGAAAAAATAATCAATAACACGGATACTACGGTTATAATGACCAGAAAGTGGGTCAAACTTATGGATGTCATTAAAAAGTAAGGACATCCATTCTTTTTTCTTTGATTATAATGTATTAGTTATTGTTAGTTTCCGGCAATTGTTTAATTCTATTTTTAACTTCTTCTGTATGTGGGGGGTGTTTCTAGTCACTGCTCCGCAATGTTTTTATAGTAAGCCTGTTATGTAAGGGTGCTCGCGACGAGCCTTGTGATGCGGTTACTGCATCACGAAAATGAGTTCATCGTGTAGCCAAAGATGAAGTAATAATTTCATTTCATCAGGCAGGTGTGATCAAAGGCTCATCCTTTGCCTTCGAATCTCTTGATTCGGAAGGTATATATACGATGATGACCTTTGAAGGAGTCCGCGCAAATCGCGCGAAAACACTTACAATCACCGCCTTATAACAAG
>NZ_JAGGKD010000002.1 GCF_017873415.1 Methanolobus bombayensis
CCTTTGTGTTTTCGGTAGCAGATAATGCTAAGGGGACTAATCCTTTTTAAATTATTATGTTAAAATAAAATGGAAAGTAGGTTTTCTACAAAGCCATAAATTGTATAATACAATTGAAAATAGGAAAAGAAATAGGCGAATACTATAGTCTGTTGCAGCTGTTTTTGTTCTAAATGTATTGCACATTCTATAGCTAGTTTCAATACCCCATCTTTTAGAATATAATGAGTACAACTCTTTGATTTCATCTGGTCCAAGAGACATATTTGTAGCAAATACACCTATTTCTTTTTCGTCATTTGCTTGGCTATTGTTTTTTGACCTTTTATCTGATTCTACAAAAATCAATTTAACTAAAGTACCTTTATTTTTTGATTTCAATCTATATAACCGGGTTGCAGGTAGTTTAACTTTTTCTGCCATTTTTGTTATATTTTTAGATTTTTTTGCAGGCATCAAAAATTGTATATCCATTTTTTTTAATGTTGAAATTACAGCAACCGAATAAAAGCCTCTATCAAAAAAAACTCTGTTAATTTTAACTTTTGTTTTAGCATAGTTCAATAGATTTTCAACTACAGCTTTTAAATGTTCACTATCACGCGATTCAAGTGGTAGTGCCCTTAGAACAAACCTTTTGTTTTTTTCGACAATGGTGACGGTTGCAAATTGATAAGCTTTTGTTGTGCCTCTCTCAGCTTTTGTTCCAACAACCATCTTAGTATCACGTTTGCCATAAAATTTTACACTTGTCCAATCAATTGCAAGATCAACTTCACCATTAAGTAACCCTTGTTTTTTTGCTTCCCTAAAAATTGAATCAAAAACAAATGTGAATCTTTTTAGTATTTCGTCTATTTCATTTTTTTTGATGTGATAACGAACAGTATCCCCGTTTGGAACATTTAAATATCCATCAAGTATTAATGATTCAGAAGCATTTTCTATAAAATTATTAGTTAATGCTCCTCTCATTACTACATGTAAAATGTCTCTATCTGAATAGAGACAATTATGCCTCATATTAAATAAAATAGAAGGATTTATAATGCTTTTAAAAGCATGTCCTACTTTTGATCCTATAACTTTTTTATTTTCATGATTACCAAAATAGAAATCATCTAGCTTTTTTTGTTTTGTTTTTTCATTCATTTTTAATTTTCATCATATTTTTTTATCTATTTCCATTTGAATCACCGAACTTAGCAATGTTTTATTGCTATTTATACGTTTTCCAATCCAATCGTACGATTTGAGACATAATGTTGACTATCGTACGAAACTATAAATATGATTCCACCCACTTAATTATGAGCAAAAAATGCTTGAGTGGAAACTATGGAAAATCAAAAAAGATCATTAAAAACTACGCAGCACCCCAGCCATAGAATACCAATCAATGAATTAGATGCAGAATTTCTTAAAAAAAGAAAATCACACATCGAAGAAACGGTTATCCTGCAAAATAATAATGAAATCAAAAAGAAAGTCAAAATTAGTTATGATGGGAAGCAGTTTTTGATTCGCATACCAAATGAAATCAGTAAATACTATAGTTTAAGAAAAGGCGACGAAGTAGAGATAATAATTAAAGAAACAAAAAATACGAATGAAACCATCAGAGAAGTCCCCATTACATTAAAGGTAGTCGAAGATGTCATTACTTGAAGAGTCTTTTAACAAATATGAAATAGCAGTTATGTTCGTTTTGTTTAAGGCAGGAAGAGAATTAACGACTTCTCAGGTAGCTTCTAAAGCGGACATTGCATGGGCAACTGTTAAGAAATACTTGGATATTTTAGAGGAAGAAGGTTATGTTTACAAAAGAGAAGTAGGAAATAGGGTATATTGGATGTATGCTTCTCATTTTAAAGCACTTTCTGACAAGGAAAAAGAAAAATGGATTCTTTATAGACCAACTCCATTCATTCCAGAAACAAAAGTTGTTCAACAAACACTCTATGATTATCATTAATTATACATCTATTCTTGATTCATTTTTATCAATTTTTCTTGATTTGATATTTCTAAGGTAAATCCTGGATTGATTTTTTGTAGATTAGTCTACATTTTATTCAATAAGTTTTTTACAATTATCACAACAAGTTTAATTAGCTTTTAGAAATACTGTTACATGTAAAGTTGCAATTCACGGGATTATATATTGAACTAGTCGAAATTAGTTATAATGATAGGTACTTTCGGATGTACTGAATATTATTTATGATAATCTTGATCTAAGTAACGCTAGCGTATTATATTCATTCCGTATCAATGGCATGATTTTTTTACGTTAGCTGAACACACAGTAATGATACACAAGCCCTCTAAATGAAGCATACTGAAAAATAACCGCGTCGCACTTCTTACAAAACTAACGGCAGATGATTTTATTGTATGAATCTATAATATGGTCAATACTCATGAACAATATGCCTGTTCTCTCAATCTCTACAACGGTCATAATCAATGAGTTTTCCTATTAAAAACAAGACAATCTATTGTATAATTCAGCCTGATGAAAAATAATGGGGGTTTATTTAGAATTTACATATGGAAGCAATTCATATTAATTCATGATTTTGTTTGATTTCATTTTGTTTATATAGGATTAGTTTTAACTATAGATATGCCTATTTTCATCTGAAAAAAATTAGTTTTTTTGTAATGTATTCGATTCAAGTCCATAGGTAATGTTGTATTGATATTCATTTTTTTGAAATATAATAAGTAGGGATAGTTTGAAATTAATTTTTCAGTAAAGATATTGTGGAATACAACCGCGTTAATATTCTTGCAAATAAAGAATATTATTTATTTTATTAAGATACATATATATACGATCATTCATATAACATAACAACATGACTCTTCTCTCGTACTCTATCTCACTCTTCTCTTAGGCTCTACAATGCTCCCAATCAACAATTACTTTTTTTTCCTAAGAATACAAGGCAATCTATAGTTGAAATTTAATCCAATCAAAAAGAAAAATGAACTCCTCTTAAAAATAGTTAAATGAGATCGTTTCTGTTGATTCTTTCTTTTAAATCTGTACATAATCAATTTATTTAGCCTCACATATAACACTTATTTTCTCTTCATATGATAGATTCTAAACGGAATTATTGAATCATCTGCTTTTAATAGACCAAACATTACTTTATTTTGAGTTAATGTACAATTCTATTCGTCGATTCAATCATGAATCTCTGTAGCTTAATTAATATATTTACACAGTATGCGTTCGAGTTGGGTTGCTTTGAGTGCAGTTTCAATTTTGTGATATCTTCTGGTGAAAGCTTTGTGTATTGTTACTGTGTGTCCAGCTATCGTAAAGAATGATGCTGACGCTACGGATATCCATTTTTACGATAATTTTACTTGTCGATATTTGGGAAGAATAATGAAAAAGTTTACCTCTTAATCTTTGATTTCCGTATATAAATGCGGAAACTACTTAAGCTTTCCAACTTCTATGTATATGTGCAGTATAAAGTCCTGCTATAATGTCTTACTATGTGCTATAAAGTATGATATCGTACAACTGACGATTGTTTGCTTGCTAATATTTACTGGAGAATTTAAATTTGACGATATTTGAAAACGCTTGTAAGTCCGTTTTTAACGATATGACGCTTCTTGAAGATGAATACGTCCCACGAAAATTAATCGGACGTGAGTTTGAAACTGAAGATCTTGTCGAAATATACCAAACAATATTCATGAATGGAAAGCCACGTAACTTAATCTTATATGGGCAACCTGGAACTGGGAAAAATGCTACACACGCATATGTTATTGACCAATTGAAGAAAGAAATTAAAAAACAAAAGCTAGATCATGAAGTAAAATATTTTAAGGTTCCGTGTAAGCAGGCAAGAACAAGTACTACAGTAATGCGTGTGTTGATCCAACAAGCTGAACTTAGTAGATGTTTACCAAAAAAAGGTATTAGTTCTCATGACCATTTCATGCATTTTGCAAATCTCTTTTCAAACGATTCTCACCGATTGATTATTATTGAGTTTAATGAAATTGATTCCTTGAAAGATGATGAGATTCTGTACATGTTCTCAAGAAAAAACGAGACTAATGCATTTCACGAAAACACAAAAATTATGATAGTAGGGACATCAAATGATGTAAATTATAATAAATCGAGCCATCTTCATACTTTGTCTTCTCTTGATATGCTTCCTATTAAATTTAATGCATACCGTGAGGATGAATTAATTGGTATATTAAATGAACGCAGGGCTGCATTTAAAGATGGTGTCGTGAGTGATGACGTGATATCTATGTGTAGTAAATTGTCTGCTCAAGAAGACGGTGACGCTAGAAAAGCTATTAAATTATTGATGAATGCTGGAAATGAAGCTAACAAAAGATTGAAAAATGCTGAAGAGGAAGATCCAAAAATTACTATTATGGATTTAATTTCTGCTCATAGAATGGATGACTATAGCTTGGAGGAAACAATACAGGATCTACCTGTCCAACAAAAATCATTGCTCTTGGCACTTGTGAAGTTAAAGATACCTCTATTTAGATCTGGTGGTCTTATCAAAAGAGATGTTGTTTATCCAGCATATTGTGACATATGTAGAAGATATGGCATTTCGGTACTGGGTGAACGACGTGCATTAGATTTACTGACTAATCTTGAATCAAATTATGTAATTTCAATAAAAAAGGAAGGTAGGGGGAAAAATAGACGTATCATCGAACTGGATAAAAGGATAATTGATAATAATAATCTTCTCGTGTACAAATCATACTTGGAAAAGCAATTAAGTTGGCACCAACAGCACATATAAATCTTCGATGATGAATAGGGATATTCTTTTTAGGGTTAAATAATGCTTGTTAAGACTGTCGGGAAGTTTTCATATACGTGCTATGCATTGACTTTTCCGACAGTCTATAGCGTTTAATGATAAGATAATTAAAAGTTGCAAAGGAAATGGAGGGTGTATTAGGATAGCAACACTCCTGTACACTGTTGTATTTGTTCATGTCAGGCATTACTTTCCTTTGTTTCAGAAGGTTTTGATTCATGACTAAAGGAATAAGGTTTACTAAAAATAGAGGCCTTTTAGATGCATTGTTTATTTTAAACCTATATATACAGATTTATTGGTCATCGGTTAAGGATATTTTTATGTCGGTTGATGTCGATTTTATACAAAACATCGGATGAAAATTAGAGTCAATTTTCATGAAATCAATGTCATGTTCCCACATATTACAGATTAGACACTAATACACGATATATGAGACTTTGAGACTTTGCGGTCTCCGTCCATTTAAGCCAACGCTTCAGGATTCTACTTTGGAAATAAGGGTGATTTATAGATTGTTCTCATCACATTGCAAAGAGTAAAGTACCCATACAAATCCTGTGTACTATATTGTATGAATAAGTGAAAGATAACAATGTCTGCAGAGTCTGCTGGCTTAAATCTTACCATATCAATATACAAAATACTCACTCATGAAAATGATAAACTGCAATTCTTTCGGGTCCAATATCTGTGAAAATCCCAACTTCCAAGTGCGACAATATGATCATGCTGAAGATGCCTATTTTTGGGAATGGTAATCTATAATCAGTATTTTTACTTCGCCTAGATGAGGCGGGGTTATAGAATATATTCTTTTCAGTAATAGTATATTTGCAACTTTACTGTATATTATGTTGGTTCAAATTATGTTCCTCTCAATAAGATGAGGGGATATATACAACTCAAATTATGGCAACTATTTTAAATCGACATAATAAATTATATTTGTAACGAAAGCTATTTCATAATCATGCCTTTAGAAAAGTTTGATATTGATATGAGTGAAACATCATTCACTAAAGGTGATGCTAGAAAAATAGATACGAATAACGAAAGTGATTACACCACTACTATATGCTTGGCTTTACCTACAAATTATGATCACTATCTAGAAGGTGACTTTGAAGTCAACTTTAAAGACAACTTGTTACTTGTAAGAATTTTAAAAGTTGAAAATCAAAAATTAGATCCTATTTACATATTCGGAAAAGATGTTAGTATCGGTACCCCTAGCAAAGAAATTCCTTCTCTATCATTTGAGCATTTTACAGATAATAGAGGTAAATATCCATATTATTATGCAGAGGTTGTTTTCCCTTATCTTCTGGCTAAGTGGGCCGATTCAAGCCATCCAACTGGCATGAAAATGGATTATGACTATGATAAATTACAAATTACAGGCAGACTTGAAAATGAAGACAAAATTGAAACTTTAATTGTATTAAACACCTTATTTTCGAGTAAAGATTACGGTTCAAGTAGGATAAGGCTTCTTTATGACGATGTAACTGTTTTTGTTGAAAATTATTTCCTAAAGGAAGATAAAGTTCCTTTTCTCCAAAGAGTAAATCTTCTTTCATCCAAAGATGCGTATCAAAATGCCATTAGTGACTATTTCGTTGAACCATCAGTTCAAAAATCATTAGATGATTTAGTTCATGAAACAAAGGATATCAATATCGAAAATGAAAATGATTTACTTGCAATTTTCATGAGAATAGTTAATGAAGTACTTATTCATCATATCGAATATAGAAGATGGACTAGTGCTTTTTGGGATGGAGAGCGAACAATAAAAGAAAACGGACAAGAAACAAAAGTACCTGCACATCCAAAGAAAGAAACAGATATACAACCAACATTAGAAGTTTTATTTTCTATGATTATGAATCCTTTGGGAATACATGTCTTTAGAGAAACAGATGAAGGTGTTGGAAGTCTTGATTTTAAGTTTGCTTATACAACTGAAGACAAAAAAGCTATTTCTTTGTGTGCCGAATTTAAGTTAGCACATAATAAAAGAATTGAAAAGGGTTTAACTAGACAATTACCTGCTTACATGCAAGCAAATAAATCCACAACGGGTGCATATATTGTGATGTGGTTCAAAGATGAGGATGAGACATATTTTAAAGAACCAAAAAATAGGGATAAGAATAAAATGTTAGAATTCGTTAATGAGACAGCTAAAAAAATAATGACAAATGAAGGCTTACACATTGAAATAGCTTTGATTGATGCATCTATAAAACCTTCAGCGTCTAATCTTTAATTATATCATGAAATTCCCTGCCAGCACCTTCACCGCCCCGTGCTTGTAATTCAGTTTTTTCCTTGCTTGATTTTGTCTTTGATTCTTTTCAGTGTATTCCTATGCTTGATTTCCTAGTTCCCTTGCTTTCTCAGGAGTTAGTTGTAGGATAAAATCATGGACAGCTTTCTCATTGATAAACTCTTGAGCTTTTTTCACATCAAAAGCCTGTTCGTCTATGTTATTAGCTTCTTTGCCAAGAGGGGGATATATAAAACTGAAAAAAAGTATACGCTATTTTTGTCATTTTGTAGAAGATGATTTTAGCTGAGAAACAAAATTGATTAGTCTAGTAGCATCAAACAATAATTTATTTAATTCATTACTTCTTTTTATAAAATACATTGGAGTGTTCTTCATGCCTTCTTTGGAAACAATAAAAGATCAAATTATTGCTATAGATAATAAATTCAATTTAAAGCTTAAGTCAATTAAAGAATTACCTAATATATTAGATGATGATGAGCTGATTGAGAATCTATGCACAGCAAACCAAGAAGGTGCTCCAAGTGTTGGATTATTGATTGCTACAAATAAACGATTGATTTTTGTTAAGAAAAGTATTTTTGCCTCTCATTTTGAAGAATTCCCTTATAGCAAAATAGATTCCATTCATTTTAAATCAGACATTCTTAATGGAAAAGTGACAATTTTATCATTTGGCAATAATACTGAATTCTTAAGTGCATTTAAAAAGAAATTGCAAGCATTAACAGAACATGTTCGCCAAAAGATGTCTGAAATGCCCAATAACAGCGAACAAACTACAAATAACTATTACCATTACGGAGACGTAATAGGTACACAAATACAGGATTCAGTATTAGTAAAATCTAACGCTGAAACGCAAGTAAACATGTGCAACAAATGTGGTTGTAAAGCCGAACGAGGACAAAAGTTTTGCTCTAATTGTGGGAAAGAGCTTACGTTCCTTTCTCTAAGTGAAAATAATCACATGGTAGAGGGTAAAATAGTAATAGACACTGTGGAAGTAAGGAATTATCTAATAAGAAAAGTCCTGGATAAAAAATTAGTTAGCTATGCAAAATTTAGAGATGATTTTGGTTTAGATTATACAATTCAAACGTTTAACTTACTAAAGCAAATATCAAGGGATTGTATCGAAAGAAACGAACCACTTCTTTCAGCTATAGTTGTAAATGATGATAATCTACCAGGCGAGGGATTTTTTGATAATAAAACGAGAACATATTTGGGTTATAATGGACCTGCTACAGGTTCTGAAGCAAAGAAAATCCATCAACGTGAACTTGATAAACTATCTAATTGGAAATGGGATTTAAAAACTATGATAGTAACTGCTTGGAATAATGGACAACACCACAAGTCTGGTGCAGGGTATGGTCTGAAAATAAGTCTTGCAGATAGAAATCAAAATTTCAAAAAAGAATGGGAACATATAGTTTTGGAGATGCCAGATTATCCTAAATTAATAAAAGTAAATATAAAAAAAGATTCTTTTTGGAATGGAACCTGCAGGGAACTTATAAGTAAAGATATAGGTCTGTGGATGATAAGTAAAGGTGATGCTCCATGGAGCGATGGAAAACCACCGAAGTATAGGATGGAACATTCATCAGAAAATAATTTTTCTATAAAGTCGTTTTAAGTGACAATTACTGTTTACTTTTTTCAACTATTACATAATTGTTTCATGCTTTTTCTTGCATGAGTATTGAGCGTAAACGGTTATCCCTTGCGTATAGTTATCTTCATATAATACAGTGTTTCCTTAGAGAATCTTTTCCAGGCTGAATATGAAATACTTAGAATCTTTGCCTTATATCATCCGAATCCTGCCTTCTATTTTGATATAATATTAACTGATTCCGATATCAGTTTAATTCCCATTTTAAATTCTTGGAGCATCTGTACTTTATTTGACCTGCCCTAGATAGGCAGAGGTTTATAGGTGTGAATTCGTGAGTCGATTTGTCTTGTGTCTGAGAGTTCAATTACTTTAAACTTGCTGAACATTCTAGTAATGTCTATCCTGAGTATTCAGTTGATATATATCACTTGAACTTTTCAATTGAACTATATCATATGAACTTTGGATCATGTAGTTCACACATATTAAAACAGAAGAAATTTAATTTAGCAGAACAAGCAAGACAAACCTATAGATGTGTTTTGTTTGGACAAGGAATTTCAAACTAATATCTTATTTTTAAAAAAGTTGGTAATACTAGGTATTTGTTTATTTCCAACTTTGTTACATATTACCTTTATTCACCTTATATCACCTTAGCAATTTGTGGGGATATATACAACTAAAAATATGGCAGTTTGCAAACAAAGTTGTAGACAAAATTCGAATGGGATTTTCAATTCAATAAAATACGTTGAAAATTTCATTTATCTGAGTTAATTGAATGAACATTTTAATTAGAAATTTACTGAAAAAACAGATTTGTATTTTTTTAATAAAGGGGGATAGCATATACAAAGAAGTCATTCGACTTATTGCATATACTATCTGAGTTGTGGAGAGCATACAAAAGATTTCCCGATTGCATACACCCCATGAGAACCTGAACGAATCGCTGAACAGGGTTTGCTCAAAGAGAGCGTGCACTAAGCCAGAACAGCAAAAATACCCATGATTTTAGTGAATATTTTGGCGGCATCTGGGTGTGCCTGGATCTTACAAAAATATGATAGAGGTCGAATCGGTGCAGTGAATAGCGACTCTGTGTCTAACTCGACTTATTTGTTTTTTGCTTCATTGATCAAAGTTCTATGACCCATGTTGCTACATGGTAGAGCTAAGAAAATGAAATGGAAAAATGACTATGCCATGATTCATCACGATGTCCGAAGCCTTATGGCTTATGTGAAAAATAATTCAGAATTTTTGTATTGGGGTTTCCAATGACTAACTCTCATCTACGTATAGATATAGTTTTAATTCATATATATAGATATCTCTAAATATAATTTATCAGGCATAAATAAAAGGGCAGTTTTTTCACCTAAACAAACAGTGTTTCCCGTCGAAAAAATCGGGTTGGGTGCGCAGGACTTTTCAATGTTTCATAATAAGTAAGTTGATAATATTTACATTTTTCCAACTTTTAGACCTGAACATCTGGCGTGAATTGGGTCGGTGCAGTGAACCTAACTTCTCGGAGTTTTCCAATATGTCCAAACCTAGTTAATACACATTTGATTTTGGTATTAGAATTTGGCATTGTTTTTCTTTGATAAGTTATCCTTTTTTGTAGAAGACTTGAATTTGTGATTGTAAGATCTCATGTTTGATACCTGTATAGATTTCAGAGGATTTTAGTTTCAACATTTCATAAAATACAGATAAGTTATATTTGTTGAACTATTCACAGAACGTCAAAGAGTAGATGATCCCTTCCCGACCGACAAGGAATTCATGAAATTTTGAACAGTTCCCTGCAGATTTTGATGCGATTCTGCACATGGATGGTTCAGATTTCTTTAAAAAGTTACATGGGGTTAATATCTAGCCCAATGCCCACAGGGTAGAATCCATTTTTTAATTTGTAAGAGGCAACATTAAATATAGACTCTTTCGGATGTGTAACGAACCACAGAACAGAAGGACAGAGTCTCAACACGGATGGAACGAGACAGTCTATAGTAGAATTCGTACCTAAAAAAGAAGAAAAATTAATCCAGGTAGATGAGCACCTGGAGTTCTTTCTGATCGACTATTGCCGCGAAATCCCAACTTCCTACACCTACAATGTGGGAATTGAAAACTATTCTTGGATGCCACATTCGTTCGTGTATAACTTTGCCGTCAACGACACTATTGCAAAGATGGTTCACATAGCGGCTGGTTGCCTGTATCCTTAACTCTTTGCAACACTTGGCTATCTTACGCATATCCATGTGTGAAGTATAGACGGTAAGGGGTTCTTTTATGCCGAACTTCACGATTTCTTTGTAGTACACCCAATTGATTATTTTAGTAGCTCTCTTACGTGCATGAGGGTTATCATACCCTTCTCTACCGAAATGCCCGAAAATAACCAAATTTCCACCGAAATAATGGGATATTGACTTCCATATAGAGATAAAATCTCCCATATTTGATTCACCATAGGCATTGAACATTTGGATAAGAGACATTCGGATAAAGTCTCTTTGTACATGAGAACTGTAATCGATAAGGCAGTATGACTCACGGTTATTCCCAACGTATGCAGTAGTTGTCATTGAATGTATGAGCAGCTTGTATTTGTTCAGGACAGCTTTCCCGTGGTTTCTTGGGAGATGTTTAACCTTAGTTCCATGTGACTCGAATATCTTGATGACATTATCGTGTACCCTGCTATTTTTCACATCGTTCACGATAAGAAGACCAGGGTATTTCTCATTATCAGGAAGGTCAGACAACTTAATCCCATCTCGGATGATAGGTCTGCATGTTCCAGTGACCAAGACATCAGCTCCAACGGATATCTGTCTCCACAGATCACCGATGTGACCGACACCCACGGTTACATGGACACCATCGTGTATCTGGTAATCCTTTAGACCGTTTATGTACTGTGTAGGCATTTTGAACGTTGTATTTATCTTAGCACAACTATAGCTGCTAGGTGTAGCATCATTGAACATTACATCATCCTCGTCAACATCCACGCACACCATTTCATTCTCTACGTGATCGTTACACTTTATTCCAAGCTTTGGGAACGGTAGTACATTGTCAGGTAGTGGAGAAATTGTCTTATGGTCTGTTCTAGTTCTAACGTATGACCAATTAGATGCTCTCACATCAGAGCATATCTGTGATTCAAGGTAAGTCACATAGGTATACATGTCAATCCTACCTTCAAAGAGGATACCTGCAACTATAGACTGTATCCTTCGTGAGTGTGCAGGGTTCATCATCGGTAAATATAAGACCATATCTTGTTGAGCACATTCAAACATTGCTTGGGATATTCTCATCTCGATCCCAACACTACTCTCATGAAATTCAGTTAGCAGGAAAGCATGTTTATCGTCTACTATCAAATCAAAGGGATACTGTCCGATTTTCACATCATGTCCACTGTTTGTATAAAATTCTTCAAGTAGTTCAAGATGCATTGTTGAGAATGCACAGTTCTGTATCGACATCATTCCGTAGAGTGATTTGGCTATACTGTCTGGGCTACGATTGAATTTTTTCTCAAAAAAATATTTGCCAAGCGTGTTCAGGAAGTAGGGTGTCGCGTTTGCACAAGCACCATCGTGCGCCTGATATTCCATCCACTTCCAATTCACGATACGACTGTTGATAAGAGCTAGACGTATTTTGGTAAGCTGATCAGTTGAAATATCAACATTCTCACCATTTACTACCAGTTTTCTCGTAGCTATTGACAAGCTAGATTCACCTGGTAAGATTCGAAGAACATCTTCAGCATAAGGTACACTTGATATTTTACCCTTGATGGATGCTATGTACTTATGTGAAGCATTGCCCTTGACCATTACACGCTTCACACCATTTAGGCAATATTTACATCGTTCAACAATATCCTTGTACTCACGACTTTGCACCTTGAGCTTATCATACTTCTTACGGTTGTTATATTGTTTATTTGCACGAGAATTAGTCTCTCGATAAAGAGCATGATAATGGTCACGGACATTTTCCAAATTGGTGACTATCTCCTTTAGATCAATGTCATCTAAGTTCAGACCAAAGGGCACAGATGCATCTAACGCGATAAGTGATTCAATAGTGTCATCGGTAAACTGCCGCTTATCGAACTCGACACCATCAACCCTCCACGTAGTGTACTTCTCGTGTGGCCCGATTATTCTGCTCGTAGTTGACATGAATACTACGATGCAATTAACAACTATATATAAATAATTATTATTAATATAAAAAGTGACATTATATAGTGTCTCTTTCAGATGTGTTTATAAACCCCTTCACTAAAGTGTAAAATCGTGATAGATTATGCAGGAATAGAACTAATTCTCGTGGTGCGAGGGATATGATGCTAATATGCAAGGATGATTTCACGTCAATACCAACTGCAATCATCCTTGCAGGAAATTGCGGCTGCCATAATGACAGTCCCTTGAATTTACATTATAAGTTGGAGTATTAAAAATATTTCCGTCAATTAAAAGAAATCGAGTGTGATGGATGTGTTTATAAACCCCTTGATTAAAGTGCAAAATCGCGACAGATTATGCAGGCATAGGTTCGAATCTCGTGGTGCAAAGTACAAAAAAATTTATATCATGTAGAGTAGTACATCATTTCATGGTATAAACTAAATGTCCCATCGTTCTGCATGCAATCAAGTAAAATGACTTCTTTGTATATGCTATTCCCTTTTATTAAAAAAAACAAATCTGTTTTTTCCAGTAGATTTCTAATTCTATCCCAATTGTAAGTAAGGTTGCATGCTGTTTAGGTGTTATGTTTGGCATGGACATATATTGGATGTGGATACTTTTACCTAACATTATTAAGGCAAATCCATTTTTCATTTTATTTGATGAAGTTCCACGCCATAGATGATCTTGTATTTAAGAGAATCTTTATTAATTCAACTGTTATGGAGCTATAAATTAATAATATCTACAACCACTTCCAGAAATTAATATTAGAAGTATCTAAATAATGAATTCACTATTACTTTTTTTCGAAAGCTCTATGTTAATCTACTGTATGTGTTGTCTAACATATAAAATAGTGCTATTGATACGGAAAGTATACTTTACGCTAATTTGGTCTATTAAAATAAATCGTTAAAAATATTATTTAGATATATTTATATATAATCTGTTATATAATAGAAGTGTTAAGTTCCTTAATGAATTTGAAAACAGAAAAACAAAATGATTATTTATGGTCTTAAATACAAAAACGAAAAATGGAATGAACTACGGTGCATGTATAGTAAAGAGACAGGATGGATCAATCAGAGTAAAGAGTCCCACCTTAAAGGAACTCGTTCGACAAAACGGTGATAACAACTTTGTCGATACTGATGGCATCATTACCATAAAACATGACAAAATAGCCCTGTGTTTAAAAGCTATTATAGACGAACATCTGGATGAGACAATGCTTACCAGTATCCTCAACATATTGAGAATGGATTATACTGAAGAGCATATAACAACAATAGAAGCATCGGAAAAAGTATCCAAATTTGTAGAAGCTGTGAGGGAAAAACCAATAAATGATCTGAGTAGTTGGCTCTCGTTTTATAAAAGTAACAATATTCAGGTTACCACATATCACTATGCTCTCGACCAGGTGGCAGCTATAGTACATGCTAAGAGATTCACAGTTGATAAAATAGGATTCCGTTTTACGAAGTTGGAAAGGGATTGACATCACTCATCGTTTCATGCGGGAGGTGTTTACCAGATGTTCCTAACATATCCGTCGGATCGGAAATTGAATTCGATATGATCCCTAGCATTATACGTTACCCCGAAGTAGAGAATGCAGAACCATCGAATAAATTATTGTTTGATATTATCGATGTTGTTGAAGAGGAGTGGCATAATGTCACTATCGACGAGAATAGTGTACGTGATTTCAACACATGGAGCAAAGTGATTGAGTCATTCACACCATATACACTAAAACCTTTGTCGGAAGAACAGAAATCCGAATTCCAAAGGATGATTTCCCACGAAATCCTTGTAAAGACATATCCCATCCCAGTAGTTGTATGATACCTATAGGAAAATAAACATGGATACACAGAAAAAAATACATGATGACATTCCAACATCATCGGAGACGAGAGAGCTTGCACCTGAACTCCTTAAAATAGCCTTCGAGATTCTACCTCGATTGACTATTTCTAGTTTCCTTATGATGGGACTCGCTGACTGCACATTGCCCTACTCAGTTGCAGGCAATTGTGTCAGTAGAATAATAGAACGATGTATACAATTGGGAATTGTGGTTCCAAAATACCACTGCAGCGGATACGCAGAGTTTGGACCATCTCTTCATATGGACATTGAACAAATGGAGGAAATACTTTGTAACGATCCAATAGCACGTGCGATTGCAAGTGTTTATCTTGATAATCTGGAACAAAATGATGACGAATTTTTGAACCATCTATGCTTCTTACAGCAGATGGCAAAGATTCGTGCAAATCATGGACCTATTATAGAGGTAGATGACCACACATAGTGGTCCCCCTCTTTTTTAGTTAAATTAACATCAATTGGAAAAGCATATTTGAATGATACTTTATTTAATGTCATTCCAGTCTATTCGTAGTTATGCCTCTTATTCCCATCACACTATTTTGATGTTTTCAGAACTATATAACCACGTTTGTTCAGTTCTTCTATAAGGTCCTTATCTGAATATGTTTTAAACCTTGCTTTTTTCCATTCTTCTTTTTTCATGTTCATCCTTTTACTATCACATCATCGTTTTTACTTTATTTCTTGTAGAGTTTTATCCAATAATCAAAATATCTTCTTCATCGAAATAGGCAATATTATCTGTATCTTCGTTAGTGATTACAAATATGTGTATAACCTATATGCCCATATGCTTTTGCATTATTACTTGTGCTAGTTATTTGTTTTATGAAACTAAATAATGTAATTCTAACATAAGACAAGTGAAAAAATATGCAGTAATGATCTCATTTTCAAAAATTACAATTGCTTTATTACTGGATGAAGCTGAATATTTAAACGATATATTTCACTCAAACTTTTCAGGTGATTAAACTGAATGAAAAGTTCAACCGATATAAACTGGATAAAAAAATCTGCTGAACTTTTGGGTCATAAAAATTAAATGTGAAAAAATAGAAATAATCACGTTTAACAAAACAACAAGACAAATCTATGGAGATATTTCGCTGGAACAAGGAATCAAAATCAAAATCTTTTGTATGCTCAGAATTCATCCTGGATATTTCAGATTAGAATTTCTTTATAATTTGAAAGACTCTTAGTGCATAGGAGCTTGCTACATTTATACACCTGAATGGAACGAGAGTTGTATAACAGTTGCATAACCATTGTTCTAAAAAATTCGTTTATCAGTGGCGTAGATTGTATAACTAATGTTCTAAGAATTACGCCCTACATAGGCAGGGGTCTATAGAAAATAATCGACATTGATAGATTAAAGCAATTTGTGGCTTTGCTCTGCTGGTGGAAAGTCCCTTTCATGGCTTTAATGATGGTTTCTGCAAATTAACTGTCCTTTGAGTTGAATAGATACAATCTGAAAATGTCAATTTGGTCTATAACGTAACGACCAGTTGGCCTTCCCGACAGTATTCTAGAAGCATTTCTGCTATTTCATGTGACTCAATGAATTCAATACCTGGGATAAGTTCTTCCTCTTTCATTCCTATAATAGATGCTCCAAGTTTACAGCACCTGAATTGTATGCTCAGTTCCATGCATTCTTTTATTTTTTCATCGTAGGCAGGAGAACCACATTTATCAGCTTTTCCAAGGATAACACCCATTGGACCGAATATGATAACCATTACATCAAGACCTTTATTGCAATAGTAATTTGAAAAACGAAGGATTTCCATGGGACTGGTGCTTTCGTAGACCATATCCTTGAGAAGCAGCAATGCTTTCGTAACTTCTGTCATATATACACCGTGACTGTATGTTTCAGGAATCGTGTTTGTAGCGAACATCAATTAAGTATTTCGATTGACAAGGATAAACAATATCATAGATATTGTCAGCTTTATGCAAAATTGGGTATTTCAATCTGTCCAACGGTGTGAGTACATGTCCGTTATGTTATGGCAAGTATATCAATATTCTAGCAAGAATGATTGTCAACACAAAATATTTTATTTTTTAAGCAATTTAGTCTAATTCTTTCGTTTTTTATGATTTCTGGCACGTATGCCGTTAAGGGTATATAACTCATGAAAGGAACTGTTATTTTTTATATATAGCAAAGGGTGACGTCTTTTAATATGTGAAATACACTTGCTTTTATCTTTGAAAACAGCAAAACATGCGTTACATCTGTAATGTGGTCCTTTTCTTATGCCTGTAGGCTTTACAGCATACTGCTTATTTTCAGATTTGATGGAATTAGGATCAATAACCTCTACTCTTTGCCCACAATGAGTACAAAAATGAGTGAAGGAATTTACTGGATTTTTGCAATGTTTACATACATATACCAAAAGAAATCATCTCTAAGTTTTTTGTATCGTAGTTTAGGAGAGAATATTATTAAATACCATTGATTTAACTATAAATAGTACCGATTTATTTACCGTGATTACTATAAATTAGAAGATTAATCTATTGACTGCGAACCAATTGCAGTTGATAATAAATTTTTAAGTAATTTGACATCAAATTAACTAAAGAATATAACATAATTTGATTAGGATATCTCTATATGGCAAAACCACGGAAATACAGAAATTATAACAAACTTCTTGACGATAATGGAAATATAAGAGTGACATGTAATGAAAGTTCATTTAAAACTCCTGAAACGCACAAGACAAACCATTATAAAAAAAGTATAAAAAAACATATGCATGCTGGACCAGCGTTACCAACGCTTCATGCAGAAAACGAAGGAAGGTATATAGTATATTCACCTAAAAAAACAACTTCACCATGTTTGCCTAATGATGCTTCATCTTTTAAAGATAAATATTTTACATGTTCTTGTGGTGCTAAATTTATAACAAAAGATATGTTTAAGCTTCATGTTAGAACTTACAAGCACTATAGTTGTTATTACTGCGGGAATGACTACGATACATATAATGGCTTGATATTTCATTTAACAGAATGTACTAAGTGCCTAACAAGAAATGAAAAATTTCAATGTGATTATTGTGGTAGAAAGTTTAGAACGAAAGGAGATTTAAACCTGCATATTAAAAGCACACATAAAAATGAACATGAAAATTTAGAATGAGTCTAAGTAGAACTGTTGAGTAGCTTTCGGCTTTTGTTCATTTTCTTTTGACTTCAGTTTACTGATAAAATCATCATCTTGTGTGTATTTTATGACAACATCAACTGAATGTTCATTTATCAATTGGAGATTTCCAGCAAATTTTGAACTTTCAAGTAACTCTAATGAGGGAACCAGTACACACAACAATCTTCCCTGCTCTTTACAGAATTTTGCAGTATGCATTGTTCCAGATTTTATGGATGATTGAACAATTATTACTCCACTTGATAAGCCACTTTGAATTTTATTACGATTTACAAAGTTGCTTTTATTTGCTTTAGTTCCAATAGGATACTCAGAAACTAGCGCACCACCTGTTTGAATAATAGCATTAGCAAGATGTTTATTTGATTTTGGATAAACGCTGTCCAAACCATGTGCAAGAACTGCAATTGTTGTACCATTTGAATCAAGCGTTGCTTCATGTGCAGCAGCATCAACACCTTCTGCCAGTCCAGCAACAATAGAATAGTCATTTTTTACAAGAATAGAAGTTAATTCTTTTGTCTTGGATATCCCATAGTCTGTTGCCTTCCTTGAACCTACTACAGCAATACAATCACTATTGAGTGCTTCTACGTTTCCTTTAACATGCAAAATATGGGGATGATCTTTTATTTGGAGAAGTTTACGAGGATAATCATCAGAGAATATTGAGACAATTTTTATACCTAATTTATCAGATTTTTCAATTAAAGCCTCTGCTTTTTCCCAAGCTTCCGCAACCGTATCTAGCTTTGGTACTACTATTCTTCCATATTCTTTTTTTGCATTTTCAAGCAAATCCACTATATTAGCTGGAGTTTCGATTTCAGAAAAGTCAGACAATGTCATCAATTTTTCAATGGTTGTGTGTCCTATTTTTGGAGTCTGCTGAAGTGTTAAAATTATTAATCTATACATCTATTTGTCGTCCTTTCATCCTGTAGCTCCATGTCTCTCCAAGTGCAAAAGGTATAACTATTCTTGCACCTGCCTCTAATAGTAGTTCTTTTCCTGCTTTTAGTGAAGCACCCGATGTTGCGATATCATCTAATAGCAAAACCTGTTTACCTCTTATTAAATCTTCATCTATAATATCCTCTATGATATCCAAGGATTCCATTTCATAATTAATATCTCCACGTCTGCCACCAAGATGTTTTGGAGTTACTGTCTTTGTCCTGTGCAAAACATCTGTGCCATCTCTTATTAGATAATCTACTTCATATTCAAGGGATTCAACAAATACATCTGCAAATGTAAAAAGAAGACTCTCTTCACAATCACAGTTTGCATAATAAGGATACTCAGCTAACATACTTGCAATTTGTCTTATTCCAGAATCTTGTAAACCTGCTTCACTAGAAGGCATTACGCAAATCGTGTATTCGGAGCAAAAATCAAGTATTAATTCAAATTTATAGAGAAAAAAACTTAGAGAAATTTTACTTCTTTCAGATAAGTCTGTTTCTTTTGAACTTTTCTTTACATTTAAGATGTGTTGGGAAAAATCATCGAAGTAAGGATTAGGATTATAACCTCGGCGGGGGGTTTGATATGTACCAAAATTAAGAATATCACCAAATGTAGCCATTCGATTGTAATAATCATCAACAAAAATTGTGCATTTACTCATTTGCTATTAATTATGCATTTCCCTCATAAAACTGTTATTATATGGTAAATATTCAATTAATTACCTTTTTTTTCCAAACATGTTATGATTAAAGTTTTTTTGTTTCACCAAGTGCAAAAGGTATCACAATAAGTACTAATAGAGATGTTATATCATTCATGTGTATGCCTTATTCGAGTTACTGTAAGGTAATTTTGAGCTGAGATGAGTTTAAACTGCTGTACACAGGATATTCAACTTCCAACTGTCACGGTAAGCTATGTTGCATAAATCTGTTAAGCTCTAAGTAATATTTTCTTTGCTCATCAGGTTAAGGTGTCACTTATATAATGCTAATCTAACATAATGAAATGTGAGTGATTAAATATAGCAGAACAAGCGAGACAAATCTATAGAGATGTTTTTCAGAAAAAAGAGGATTTAACACTAGTGGATTAACGATCTTATATACCATATATCCTGTTTTCAGAATCTATTAGTTCATGAGGAGATTCCCATAATATAACTATTTTCTTATCTGGCCTATGGGCACGACTGTAATATTGTAGGATTCCCTGAAGAAATTATAAATTTGTCTAATAATAATTTAACACAAAATGGTTATATATATTACACTTATACAATAATACCTAATCTTTAAGCGTTGTAAAACTTTGAGCACTTGTAGATTTAAGTGAAATTTGGATATGTATCTTCATTTGCATAAATTAACGTTTTCTGGAGGAGAAAAATGGACATCACTTCAACATTAATTTCTGAAGCTAAAAAGGGTATGTGTTTACAGCTTACGTTAATTAACGGATTCAATCTGAGCGGAGAAATAACTGATATTGATAGCGATGGTGTAATCCTCAGGAATAAAGATAAATTAGCAGCTGCAGCTTTGACAGCAATTGTTGCCTGGCAATTGGACCTTATTAATAAAGAAGAAGAAGAAATTAACATTAAAGAAGTCGAGGACGAGTATACTAAACAAGGAACTAACATTTCCGAAGATGTACCTGCAGATGATATTGCAAAGATTTTAGATGGTTTTCATCCTGAAAAAGACGAACATAGTGAAATAACTCTAAAGAAGCATATCAACAAAGCACCTCAAATCTTACTTCAGGTGGAAAATGATTCTGATAAGAAAAAGTGGGATAGCATACTAAGCCGATACCAGAATGCTTCAAAGAATGACAACTTAGATTTAATTGAAGCATTAGCTGATGAATTAATCGCAATTGGTAATAGTTATCCAGGATGTGGAATATTTTATTATAATGCTGCATGCTTTAAAGTAAAGGGGCATAATTATCCAGATGCCAGTGAATTGTTTGACAGGGCCTTAAAAATTGATAAATACTCCAATTATGCTTACAATACTGCTTGCGCATATCTTCTGGGTGGAGATAAAAGTAAAGCACTGGCATATTTAGGAATTTACTTCTGCATGGAGTATTTTACTCAAGATGTAAACCTGTGGCATAGATTCTGCAGCATTGCCAAAGATAAAGAAGAATATCATATTTTCAGCATTGTTTTTAATGAACTTATAAGTAAATATTATCAGCTGGATGCAGGAACAGATAATTCTTTGGAACTTTTACTTAAATCAGCACTGTATGTTTTTACTGATGTAAAAGATGTAAGGGATAAAATTATCACTTTCTTTACTTTTATCGAAAATGCAGACAATGATATAATTGAAGAAAAGTTGGATCAATTTATTGATGAGTACAATTTTTTGATAGATAAAAAGGAATTATACAAATCAAATGTAGATTTTGATTATATTTACTCTTTGCTAAACGGAATTAATATCAAAGATGCCAATAAACTTCCTCAACCACCTGCGAAAGCAGCACTAAATATTAAGCTTGAAGAAGACGAAGAAGACATATTCTTTACAGGACATTGTTCCACATCGTTAAAGCGTGGCCACATTTACCGAGTTATTCCACCATATAAGTATGGTTTCTTAAAAGATGAAAACGGCATCAACTATCATTTTAAGTATGATTCTATTTTTGATAACATTGGATATCTGGATGGAGTTACAGAGGATAATCTATTCCCTGTACTTTTCAAATCCACACCCAGTACGCTAGCAAATTCATCTACCGATGAAACTGCAAGCTTCATTTGTTCTTATAATTTGCTAGACAATATGATCAATTTAGCACAAAATTTCTCTAAGGAAAGAGATTATCCAAATGCTATTCTTGAATTAGACAATGTGCTTGAGTATGACCCAGACAATGCAGAAGCAAACAAGCTAAAAGACAGATGGACAACTCTCTATGAAGACAAGTATAAGGTTCATGTTGATAAAATTAGTTTTCAGCCCCAAAATCCCTCTGAATGGAAAGCAATGGGGGATTTCTTACTTAACCTGGAAATGCATGATGAAGCTATAGAGGCTTTTAACAAATCCTCTGAAAACATGTCAGCATCTTCTAGTTCATGGTATGGACAAGGCATTGCCTACTTGAAAACTAAAAAGTATGAAGAGGCAATTGAATGTTTGACTACAGCACTTAAAAAGAATCCCACATATTATCATGCAAGTCACGCAATAAGTATTGCGTATAACCGTTTAGGAATGTATAAGGAAGCAATAGAACATAGCGAAGATGTAATAGGTGCCAGACCTGATTATAAAGATGCATGGGAGCAAAAAGCATTTGCTTTATCTAGATTAGGAAAATATGACTCTGCAATTAATTCTTATGATATGGTTCTAAATCTTGATCCTGAAGATTGGGATGCATTATCTAAAAAAAGCTCTGTTCTAATTAAACAAGATAATTTAGTTATGGCTATGAAATGTATCAACAAAGTGTTATCTCATGTCCCAGAACATCCAGATTCTCTTTTCACAAAAGGTTACATCTATCAGAAACAAAGTCGATACCAAGAGGCACTAGAATATTTTGAAAGAAGTCTTTTTTTGAATTCAAGTAATGTAAAAGCACTGACCAAGAAGGCATATATTCTTGCAATAATGGGTGAAAAAAATGTTGCTATTCAAGTAATACAAGATGCTTTGGATCTTAAAATGACTAACCCAAAAACATGGTACTACAAAGGTGTTGTTCATCATTATGCAGAAGAATACGAGGAAGCAATATCAGCTTATAAGAATTCATTGAAGTTGGAACCTGGTGTACAGCGTGTTATTGTATGCAAAGAAAGAGCTGAAAAGAAGTTAGATCCATCTATGGAATTGGTTGAAGAAAAGGACAACGAAATAAATGAGAATTCTGGTGACCAAGTTGAAGATTTAATATCAGCTCTTAATCAAAAATATTCGCTAACTTAAGTTGATGGTATAAATTCGAAAAGTTTTTGCGTAGAATTACGATGGTGACAGATACAATGGTTTCTAGTTTAAAAAAGGATAAGTCTGAATTGTGTGAAGAGTGCTATTATATCGCCAATTGTACTGATTATTTTAGTTACTGTGTATTTACTGGAAAAAAAGTTCCATGGACTAAATCTGATAGATTAGAAAGAAATATAGACAAAGAAGAGGATGCTAAAGGCATTGTCAAAATATTAGAGAGTCATAAAAAGGATATCGAAGCTAATTTCACATTGAGTGAAGCTGATAAAATAAAAAATCATCACATAATAGACGATTTGTTACGCAAATTTAAAGACAAAACACGTTATACGAATCCACGTTCATGTGATATATGTGGATTCAATAGTGACTGTAAAAGTTATTTTCTTCATTGCCCATATTTTTCTGTTAGAAAGTCTCTAAAAACGAAAAAAGATATATTAAAAAAAGCTAATCAAACTCCAATTTACCGCTGTAAAATATGCAAAGAAATTGTTTTGCCTACAAACCTATATTGCGCTTTCTGTATGAATTATGAAATGGAAAATTCAAAATGCAATGTTTGTGGTGAAATATTTTCAAATTTTGAAGATTATGAAGAACATTTATTAACACATCCAAGGTGTGAATTCTGTGGTAAAATATGTAAATCTAAATCTGAACTAAAAAAACATGTTAAGAATGAACATTATGAATGCGAATATTGCAAAAAAGTATTCAAATCAGAAAAAGAAAGAGAGAATCATATTAGGATTAAACACCATTGCAAAGTATGTGGCAATAACTACAAGTTGCTTGCAAGCCACATGAAAAAACATCCGTTTTGCGAAATCTGCAATAAATATTTTTTAACTAAAGACGAATATATTAAACAGCATGCAGAACCACACCCAACATGTAAGTATTGTGGGGAACAACGTCTATCAGAAATCGATTTGAAAACACATATTGAAAATCATAAGTGTCCTGTCTGTTTGAATTTCTTCCATCCTCTTAATGAACATTTAAAATCTCACCCTAAATGTGAAATATGTGGTAAACTCGCTTATGATGAGAAGAAATTAGAAGAGCACTTGCGTGAAGATCACCAATGTGACATATGTGGTAAACAGTTTGTTGACAAAAGAGAATTAATTGAACATCGAAATAACCATTTCAAATTTAATTGTTCTGTATGTGGAATGAAATTTATTAATGAATTAGATTTGAAGGAGCATCTTAAAACTCATCTTAAATGTAGTTTTTGCCCTGAAGCTTTTAAAAGTGAATCAGATTTGGCTAAACATCTAGATGATTTGCATCCTAAATGTGAGTTATGTGGAACAAGATTCCCTACAAAAAACATGCTTAAAAAGCACAAGCACAAAAAATAGTTTCAACAAAGCCAACAAATCACCTATAGAATAAATGAAAATACTCTTTCGCTGTGCAAAGATAGATTATGGATTTTTGAAGTTCCATTTATCTCATGGATTTTTTTAGCAAATTCTGCTGCAGGTAGAAAAATATCAGATTCAGAGAAATGGTACTTATAATGTGCTCCTCTTTCACATACAAATTCAACAAGATTAATTCCACAGTTATTAAGAATGTCTGAGTATGTTTGAGCAGATATTATATCTTGCTCACTTGGACTGGAACAGTCTTGATAATGAGGGTCAGAGTTTGGATGATTGTGAAATATAAGAACAGACGAATAGTCATAATCATTGCATTTAGTTAGAATCTGTTCAGTTGCTAAATGAATGGTAACTGCTTCTTTATTTATTCCTTTATTGGTCCACATGAGCTCAACGGTTTTGTTTTTTTCAAAACCAAGAATCACCCACTCATGTTTCTTATACTTCAAAAGGCCAGCAGCAACAGATGGAAAATCAGACAAGTTTTCATTGACATAATAAAATGCTCCCTTTGGGTTCATCCTTTTTTTGAACTCCATATCTACTGTAGTCTCACCCTCATGAAACGTATAATACTTTTTAATTGCTTTGTTTCGTCTCTTGTCTGCCAGTGTTCTTACTTCTTTTTCATTAAGGGCATGGAGATGTGTGACTATAAATATAAGCGCAATAGCTAAAAGAATGAGACTTAACACGAGAGTATTCATTTTGAAGATTTATTTGGTTACATCTTATTAAAAATGTTGTAAAATTAATGGTTCTGTACTGAGCCAAACTAAAAGGTAAATATTAAATAACCCACTCAATCTTGAGGAAATCCATATGATAATATGTATTCTCAACCGTTGCAGGTACCTTCTTGAATAAAGTCAAGTTAGATTCCAGAATCTCTTCTTGATTATCAAGTTAAAATACCACTTACGGATGTTCTTTGAAGAATACGATTTATTTATTTATCCTGCATAGGTAAGGCATCTGCTGGTATGAATTCGTGAGCTGATTTGCCTTGTTTCAGAGAGTTTAATAGATTTAAGCCTGATATGATAAAAGATAAAGCTACATTCAATGAATTATACTATTTCTCCAAAGGGACAATCCTTTAGTACACTTGATATTCCATTTGTTGATGTGTTCAATGCAGTCCTAAATGATTTACAAAATCTACATCTATCATCTCTCCCCCTGCCTTTTATTGTTAGCTCAAATATTCTATGATCAAGTTTCTTTAATGATATATTCCCATTTGTATAATGTACTTTTCTGAAAGTCCAGTTATAAATTACCTCTACATTATTTTTCTCAATAAACTCATCTGAACAAATCATTCTCCAACAACAGTTTTGGACCCCTTTCCCAGTATAAGAAAGTTCTAAAAAATCATATGAAGGTTCTGAATAATCACGTTCATAGTCATCACATTCTATGCACATTTTGGCAGTAAGAGATCCAAATTTTCTATCTTTTAATTCACAATAATAGAGATTATTTCCAGCTCCACTCTTTCCGATTAATTTTGCAAATCTGCAATTCAATTTAACAACCCAGTATATTATATGCGTAACAAAGTAAATAAGTTTTCATTTAATGTATATGGCCTGAACGTTCATCTGATATATTCCACCCAAACTTCTCAATTGAGTTATATCATCTGAACTTTGGATCATGTGAATTAAAAGTATAATATGGAAGAAACTAATTTTCGTAGAACAAGCAGACACATCTATAGATATATTTTCTTCTTTGGATAAGGAATCACAAAACAGAATCCTTTTCTATATGATTAAAGTTCTGCCTGTTTATTTCAGATGAAAAGTAGTTCATAACTAGAAGGGATTTGAATGCATAGAATCTTATTTTAATGCGCCTGAATTGGGCGGGGATGGCAATAAACAGTTTTCTGAATAATTATTGCATCTATTAGTGATTAAAGGGATTACGACTGCAATCAATTATGAAAATTTAGGAAGTTATAAATACAACTGAATTCATCCTATGTTAGGAGTAGATAAATTTGGCAAGTATACATCCAGAGTGGGAAGATATCGATAGATTCCATAACAAACTTACAGATGGAGAACGTTATATTGCGAAATATCTACATTCAAATCTCTCTGATGAATGGGAAATTTATGTTCAACCTTTTTTAAATGGATCTAGACCCGATTTTATTTTATTAAGCCAAGAATATGGAATAATTGTTATTGAAGTCAAAGATTGGTCGCTTAAAAGCTATTGTCTTGAAAATAATAAGTTATATGTAAAAACAACAAAAGGGAAACATGAACAATTAAATCCCGTTGATCAAGCGGAACATTATAGCAAGAAATTGAAAAAACTTATTTCACCTCTTGAATCAAAAATCAAGAAAGACAATAAATTAATACGTGAAATCATTTATTTCCATAAAGAAACACAGTCTTCTGTTGAAGAGTTTTTTCCAGAAATAAAGAAATGGGACAATAAGAGATTAGCTGGAAATGATGGATTAAATAAACTAGATGAGTTCATTTACCATTCTGTTAATAAAAATTATAGTTTGATGGATTTAGAAACCCTTGAATATATTAGAACATGGGTTCAACCGCCTTTTCATTTTAAAGAACAATGCAAGCCTATTGATTTTAATGTGATACCAAACGGAAAAGAAATAAAGAAACATTCTGAGCCTAATCCAGGTTCACATCGTATAAGGGGAGTTGCAGGAAGCGGGAAAACATTAGTACTTGCATATAGAGCAGCAAAATTAGCCAAAGAACATAAAGTTCTTATTGTAACTTATAATAAAACGTTGTGGCATTATATTCATGATAGGGTAGCACAAGCTCCTTTTGATTTTGAACGGAAAAATATTGTTTATACCCATTTTCATGAGTTTTGCAATGACATTTTAACTGAGTTTGATTATCCAAAACCATATAAAGAAGATGAAAAAGATTTTTATTTTAGGAATATTGTTTCTTTTGTCAGCAAAGCACTTTATAGCTCTTCTCAAAATGGAAAAAATATTGAAGAACATAAATATGATGCAATTCTGATAGATGAAGCTCAGGACTTTGAGGCAGAGTGGATTGATTTATTAAGGAAATTCTTGAAAGGAAGGAAAGAGTTTTTAATCGTGTGTGATGAAGCCCAGAATGTTTATGGACGCGATATGGGTTGGACTGAAAATATCGGAGCTAAAAAAGGTTTTGTTGGCCCATGGGGCAAACTGTCGAATTGCATCCGTCTTCCTAAATTAATAGCTGAAGAGGCAAATCGTTTCGCAAAAGATTATGTACCTGACGTGAAATTACATCCAGTACCTACCCAAACAAAATTGTTTGAATTTGATCCTATATTAAGGTGGATTTCTTGTAAAAACAAGGATGAATTAAATGATCAAGTTGAAGCAGCATATGATTATTTAGTAAATGAAATAAAGGAACAGCCAACAGATATTGTTATACTTTTCCAAAGCACAACCCTTGGAAAAAATATGGTTGAGAAGTTTGAAAACGACAAACATTTAAAAGTAAATGATGTTTTTGAAGATAACCATAAGACTGCTTTTTGGATGGGTGTTCCTAGAATTAAAATGAGTACAATTCATAGTTTCAAAGGATGGGAACTAAAAAATGTTATAGTCGTTGTAACAGTAAATAACCCTTCAGAAATATACACAGCAATATCAAGAACCATGCAAAACTTGATAGTTATAAACCTCATCCACAAATATGATGAATACGGTAAAAGTTGGCCTAGTACAGAACCTTTTGTGGTAGCAGTTTAGTTTAATTAATAATTCTGAACTTATTAATTAAGTTATATCATTTAAATTTTGAATGATGTAATTCAAGCATAATAGAGTAATCAATTTTAGCAGAACAAGCGAGAAAAATCTATAGATAATTCTCTTTTGTATGAGGAAACACAAAATGTCATCTCACTTGTATATAATTAGAGTTTGTCCTGTTTAATTCAGCTTAAGATATCATCAGTATCCATAAAACGGATTTTTAGATTAGGCCACATATTTTTAACTATTAGATACAAATTATAACCATATCTCTGATTACCATGACACGATACAATCTTAGTCCTTCAATGATTGCACGATTTTTCTATCATGATTGCGACCGTTACTTACGCTATCATGCAACGCCAAGAAAAGAGTGGAGCAGTAATGGAATACCGCTTGTTAACATAGCAGAGAGCCCAATATCAAAAAGGCTTTTACATGCAGGAATCAAGTGGGAAGAAGAGGTAGTTCTTAGTATACTAAAAGATGATGTAATACTGCCTGATGGACCTGGTGCTGTACATGAAAGAAAGCATACTATCGAATCGACATTGATATTACTTGATAATTTAAGCTTAGGAAAAGCGGTATTTCAACCTTCATTGAAAACATCACCTGATTTTCTACAAAAATATAATCTTTCTCCAGACCTGTGTATATTCAAGACATCATATCCCGATCTTATAAGATCAGTTCTAAACGACAAGGGTAAAAGTGTACTTCAGGTAATTGATATAAAAGCAAATGAAAAGCTAAAAGTTAGTCATAGGATACAAACTGCATTGTATACTTTAATGTTACAGGATTTATTGGAAAAGAATGATTTAGAACATAAAGTTGATTTTGAGCAAGCAGGTATATGGCTTTATGATCAAAACGAGCCTGATCTTTTCGATCAAAGTCTTATTATTAAAGTAGTAGAAGACTTTTTGACATATCGTTTACCAGATATCTTAAAATCTCCCATAGAAGATTTATCGTGGCATCTTTACTACCGTTGCGAGTTCTGTGAATTTTATAATTATTGTAGATCAGAGGCAACTGAAAAAAATCTAGTTTCACAAATCCCTTCCTTATCAGTTGGTGGAAGAGAGTATCTAAGAAATGCACCAGTACCAGGTGGAGTAAATTCACTGAGAGAACTAGAAATATTACTCAATGAGCAAAAATCAGAAGAATTTCTGGAAAAATGTGGATCTCTTAGAAATAAAAGAGATGTTTTGCGAAGCACTATCACTGCTTTTAATACGGGAGAAGTCATTTTTCATGGAGCCACATCGTTATCCATTCCAATTAATGAAGATATAAGTCTTTTTCTGACATTTCAATCTGATCCAATTTCAGGAGATATATATGCAGCAGGTTTCCGTCGGTTAAAAGGTAAAGATATTTATGGGAATACTTCGAGGGAAACCTTCCATATAGCAAAACATCCAGATGAATGTATCAAAATACAAGAATCATTTTTAAAAGACCTATTTGATGAATTAAAGGTATTACACGACTTTAATCATAATAAGGAATGGGGAGACCAGAAGTCTTTACAGACATATGTATTCGATACATATGAACAACGGCTTTTCAAGAAATTATTAAACGATGCATTGAAAGATTCACAAACTGCGCCTGTTGCTTTGAACTTATTGTTCTATTTCCAAGATACATCTTTATCTGAAGAAGAAACACATCCATCTAAAGAAATATCACATCCATTAGTTGTTCTCGTCCATGAAATCCAGAAAGTAGCAAGTTTGCCTGTCATATTTAGTTACCGTCTACCCGAAGTTCTTAATGCATTTCCTTCATCTAATTTTGATTATAGCATTAAACCAAATTCTTTATTCTGGTTTGAGCACAGTAACATTTTAAGATTCGATGCAATATCAATGGCATGGGATGGGGGACGAAATGAAGCTATAGATTGGGTAAAAGATGAACTTTCAAGACGACTTCTGGCTTATAGCAGTGTTCTAAGTGGATTCCGTGAAAAAGCACAAGAAATACTTGTCACTTGGCCACAAAAATTTGTAATCCCATTTTCTGATAATTTTAACTATCCTGAACTTTCAAGACTAATTTTCATTACAAGATATGAATCTTACAAAACAGCAATTGACCTACGTGAGATGCGTACCCATTTGCTGAAAGAAAGAATACGAGAAGGATTTAGTATTCCGTTAGAATATGTAGGATTGAATATATGGAGATTAATTTTACCTATTGATTCAAGCCTCTTTGAACAATATGAACATTTCAGTAATCTTCTTGTTCCAGAAGGAGAAGAAGGTGAAAAGTTGCAAATAGCTTTTGATGATTACAAATATCGTTCGGCACTTGATCCTCCTTGGGGAAGTAAAATCTCCTTTGCTATGATAGAGGATAAAAAAGTAGATCCTAAGGATGATAAACTGAAGTTGCTTCATCTAGATGTTCATTATGCAGCAGGGCAAAAAAAGTTTGAGACTGGAGATAGGATGGTATTTCATCCACGTTTCACCGATTTCACATCAATACGTCTAATTAGAAGACTTAAAGAACTTGACAAAGAAATTGAAGATAATGAGTTCATTAAACTACTACGCAATCCTGTAGTCTTTTCGGAACCTGTAAATGAGATTGAAAGCACTTACAATAGTGCTCAAAAATATGCGAATGAAAGTGATTTCACTAACAGTCAATTAAAGGCATTTAATCAAATGCTTAAAAATCGTTTAACTCTTGTTTGGGGACCGCCAGGTACTGGTAAAACACATTTTCTTTCAAAAGCGATTCTGAATTATATAAAAGCAAATAGAGATGATGGTAAGGCTGTTCGTATCGGAGTCACCGCATTTACGCACGCAGCTATTGAAAATCTATTAGTTAAGATACAGGAAGTATCCTGTGATGAAGAGCTTGCAGATGAAATATCAATTTATAAGCTTGGTTCTGCAAGGACTGGAAAAGGACAAGAACTCTTGAAAACCCAATCTGAATCCAGAATATATGACCTAATGAGTCACCCTTATCTTATTATTGGAGGGACTGTTTATAGCTTTAATAAAATAAGCAAGGACATGAATTCCGTTGATATATTAGTTGTAGATGAAGCTTCTCAGATGAAATTTAGTGAATTGGCATTAAGTATGAGTGTCTTCAATGACGGGAAACGTTTGGTCCTTGCGGGTGATGATCTCCAATTACCTCCAATCATATCTGGAGAGTATCCTGAATCAGAAGATGGATTACCAGGGCTGCATGATTCTATATTCACTTATCTTCGCCAGCGAGATGACATTTCCGATCCTAATTATACCTGCCAACTTCTTGAAAATTGGAGAATGAACCAAACTTTATCAAAATTCCCTGCTGAAACATTATATGGAGAGAACTACAAGCCATCCACTGAAGAAATAGCAATGCAGCAGTTATGTTTAATTCCTAAAAAGATAAACGACCAGTTCGTAGATTGGGTACTGGATTCCGATTATCCATTGGTTGTTTGTATTCTTGAAGATGTTAGAGCAACAACAAAGAATGTTATTGAAGCAGAATTAGTTGCTAACATAGCTGTTCAATTAAGAGAATGTCTAATTCAAGATGATAATTGTCCGTATCCAGATACAGAACAAGGTGATTCCAAGTTCTGGAAAGATGGTTTGTTCATAGTGAGTCCACATCACGCACAGATCAGAGCGATCAAAGATAGTCTTTCCAAACTGAGAGAATGGCATTTCCAACCATTTGTTGACACTGTTGACAAGATGCAAGGACAGGAAGCGCAAGCAGTAATTGTAAGTTATGGTGTAAGTGATGCAGAAACTGCAATGAATGAAGCAAATTTCATCTATAGTTTAAATAGACTGAATGTTTCAATAACAAGAGCTCGTGCAAAATCCATAGTGTTTTTATCTAGACAATTGTTAGAACCACCACTGGATATCTTGCAGAATACTAATAGTGCAGATGGATTTAACCACATGTTGAATTTGGTAGATTTTTGCAGGAAAAATGGCCTGGAAAAAACATTTGAGATTGAGTCATTAGATAATGAAGAAAATGTTAGATTGACGGGAATGAAGGTCAGATAATCATATTATGAATTTGTAGTAACTTCTTTTCCTTTGTTTTGATTGATCAATATCTAAACTTGGAATTCGTTAAAACATTTCTGCCTTACATAGGCGGAGATTATAGGATACATTCGTTTCAGTAATCGTATATTTGCAACTTTACTGTTGTTATATTGGTTCAAATTATCTCTCTCTCGTAAGATGGATGGGGATATATACAACTCAAATTTTTGCAACGCTTTTGCAGATGTCAAACAAAAATCAAATGTTAGATTTCTAGGAAACTGTATACGATTTATAATAGAGATAAAATCTTAATAGTTAATTTAAGATTTAATAATATATGAAAAAATTTATATGTGTAAAATTCTTTAGTATATACTTATGACAGAACTTGGAAATGAAATAAAATATCATGAAAATTTATTTACTAATGATCAAGCTTTAAAAGTTGGTAAAATCCATTTTTACTTATTAAAAGCTGATACTGAAATGCAAAAAAGATGTTGGGTAGAAAATACGTCTAATGAAACTTGTTTTTCCACTCCAGAAACGACTACTTTTGGAGATGAAGTTGAATCTGATGAAATTCACTGGTGGGTTTTTAAGAAAGAGCAACATCGAGATGAATTGATGAACAAGACAACAGAGGTCTTAATAAGTGCCCAAAAATTAAAAGAAAGCTCTGATAAATTAAAAAATGATTTTTATAACAAGACCTATCAAACTACAATAGACAAAATTATCCATTTTTTAGAAACTAATGCCAACGAAATTGAAAATTTATACCAATACGTTTTATGGCTTAACAGTAAAGATATCTTGGCTCCAAGCATGTTATTTAATTATCGGGTATGGGGATCAACAAGACTTTCTGCTAGAACACTACAAATAGATGCCAATGATAGTGATGAGGATGATGAAATAATAAAAATGTGTATTGAAATTGCTCTAGGATTATATTCGGAAGGACGATACAGCCTTTATGATACGGCTATGGAACTTGATGAAAATATATACAATGAAAAGCATGAAAATTTGCATAATTCTCTTAATAAACTATGTGCATCTTTAGATGAACCTTATTCTATTAATGAAATGCCTTATTCTAGTGAAGAATTACATGCACTTGTAAATGAAATATACAATTTAGTCGATCAATCATCTGATTCTAAAACAAATTTACCTTATTCTATTGAGCAATTACATGCATATGTTGAAGATTTAAGTATGCCAAGAGAAGTATCTTATGAAGAATTAAGCGTTAAAACTTCTCATGCAATATTGGATGAACTTGCTGAGTACTTTGAACAAATAAGAACATGCCTAAGAAACATCCAAATTGATATTAAGAAATATAATTCAAGTGATTTTTTGCTATATGACTCATCTTTTTGGGAATATGCTATCCAAGAATCAATACAACCAGGAAGAATAGAAACTCCCTTATGGGATTTCAAACAAACACTTGAAATGTGGCATGTTGGAGAAAATATTAAAGAGGAAAAATGTGTTGATTTTTGCAAGCATATAGCTGCGTATGCAAATAATGAAGGGGGGGTATTAATTGTTGGAATCACTGATAGTGAACCAAGAGAATTTGTAAATATAGCAGATTTAGAAAACAAAGTACAATCAATAAAATCGACAATTCAAAGGTACATTGACTATGACAATGATTTTACCCACATACAACAGATTATCATTGAAAATGGAAATGCAACAGAAAGTTGTTTAATCATTGCAATTGCACAAACTAAGAATGTGGTGGGAGTTAAATGCAATGATGTCAGTTATTCTTATCCTTTTAGGACACAAACTGGTAAGGCATACAAAAGCTTTAATGAAATTCAATCTGATAAAAGGTCTAAAAGGGTAAATCATGACAACTTTTATTTTGTCTCTAAAATTAACCGTATGCTTTTATCATCCTGAGGATTGTTTTTTAATTTCGATATGAGCTGTTACCAACAATTTAACAGCTCCATATCCATAATGTAATCAATGAACAGTATTTATACGCCTGAATCGGGTGGGGTCTATAGGATACTTTCATCTCATAATTCAGTAATTGTGTATTTGTAACTTTACGGGATAATATGTTTGTTCAAATTATTCTCCTCTCAATAAGTTATGGGGCTGATGGTTGGTTTTATCTATACTAAATAATTAGTACCTGAGCCAAAGAAAGAAGTAGGGGTGAATTTTTATATTGAAATAACAATCTAACTTCTTACATAATTTGGATGGATTAGATTATAATAAAAGGGTATTATTACTGAAGAATGTGATATTTTAGTTGCTTCTTCTTCTTTCAATAACGGTGATAAAGATGGCAAAATCTGTTTTTGAAGGTGAATGGCTGTTTACATCGCCTTCGAACTCTTCTATTATCAAACGTGGGGATGTTTTAGGCTGGCAAAAGATCGCAAATGATTTTTCAGATATGCTCGCCCCTGATCTTAATAATGGAACTCATGATGCACGTTGGATCTCGATATTGTCATGGTGTCTTGTCGTTTCAAATACAATTCCGCTTAGGCAGGATTTTGATCGGTCAGAACTGTACAAGTGGTTAAAGCCTCTTGAAGTATTTTGGATAAAAGCTACTCTTGAAAAAATAGCTTCTGACAATAAATACGGAAACTACAGTGATTATCAGCTTCCAGGTCGCAGGAAAATAAAAGAGTGGTCTGGAAAATATAATGATCTCAAAGAACTACTTGATGACTTGGATAATTTTCGTTATTCAGGGATATATGGTACATACAGGACTATTTTAAAAAATGTACCTGGATTCACAGAAGATTGTGATGGTTGGACACCAGATATTGTAGCTACTGACCTTGCAAATCAATATAATATCCCATATCAAAAAAATATCTCTGCTAGAGGTAATCCTCAACCAAATGCATATTGGCTTGGTAAAACATCTATTGAAAATAGTGATGAGAAGTCATTATGGGACTTAATACGGAGTCAAAGAATTAGCAGGCTGCCAACTTCAAAAAAGAGTGTGAGTAATCTTACAAAAAAGGAAGAACAGATTCTTATTAGTGCTCTTTTTTCGAAAGATGGGAATGGTAAAAGACGTAGAATTGTAGCAAATGCCATCGAAAAATCAAATGCTCAATCTTATGCGGATCTCTGCAATGATGTCTCTAAAAAGTTACAAGATATTCCAGATGCATACCTGCTATGCCCATTTTCAAGGCTTTCTGATTCAGCAATCGATCTTTTGAATAATATCTGGAATTGTATAAAGGACAAACCACGAGTAACTCTTTCTGAAGTCCATATTACTGGAGATTGTCGACAGCAATTAAAAAATTCAGTGGATTTATGGATTGAAGCCAAAAATGACTCTTTAGCCAACAACTTTAGAATAATTGATCAATTTGTTTCTATGATTTCAGATATTGATAACATGAAAGATGCAGATCTTGTCAGGTGTATTGTGAACTATCACTCAGAAAACTGTAGAGGTCGTAAATGGATGCAAATAAACAATGAGTACGTTGAACCTTTGTTATTTTCAAATACTACAGAAGCCTCTTATTATCGTTTCCGTCTTTGGCAATTGAGTAGGTTGGCATTACAATGTGGTTTTATACATAATATTCCAGGTATCCTTTCACAAGAATCATTTTATATGGAGGATTATGATGAATAAGAATCCCCTTTTTACATCATTATATCCTATTTCTGAAGGACCATCAAAAATTCCACTTAAAATCCTAATGACCACATTTGATAGTCCAGATCCCAATTTTCTGTTGAAGGATTTACTTCCAAAACTTTTGAAACTACAAAAAAATGGAATTGATGAAGAAACGTTTCCATATCATGTGTATGATGCTCTGGAGCGTACTGACGCTGAGATTATTTCATCTGTGAGTTCATTTTCTAAACGACCCGATGATTACATTTTTAGAAAAATAAATCTTTGTAAAGTGGGGTGTAATAAAGATGAAGTTCAACATTCTAAACTCTGCCTAATCTATAGCAAAGATGAAGAGAATGAATTCTTGGATATTGCAATCTCATCTGCAAATTTGTCTAGATCTGCGTTTGAAGATCAGCTGCAAGCTGCATGGAAGTATTCTGTAAAACTCTCTTCTAAAAATACATATTCTCGCTCTTGGGGGGTCCTTCCTAGGTTTCTAAGCAAATTGAGTGAATCATGCGGTCAAAATGAAAAATTATGTGAGTGCTTTATAAAATTGCTAAAAAGGGCAAAACCTCCTGAAAATGTGATTTTTCTGGCATCAGTGCCAGGCACATATGATAATAATGAGTATTGGGGTAGTAACGGATTAAAAAAAATCAATTACCGTTCAAACAATGATACAAGGATTACAATCTTTAGTCCATTCGTTGGTTCTTGGGATAAAAAACAGTTGAAGAATTGGAAAGAGCGTCTGAACAAAAAAGAAGAAAATCTGGAATTAATCTGGATAAATAAAAATCATAAGTGGGCAGAAAAAGAAGTTTGGAAAATGCCAGAAAATACTTTTAGAAATTTAAGTAATATTTGTAAATTTAAAGAACTAGAAATCTCAGGTCAGAATGGATATCTTCATTGTGATCAAGAGCCAAATGATAACCGCTGGAGCCATGCAAAATTGTATTTTGTTGGAAATGAAAATGATAACTGGCTAATACTAACTTCTGCGAATTTCACACAAGCTGCATGGGGGAAAATTACACCTAAACAAATCAGAATTAACAATTTTGAATTAGGTGTAGCCTTAAAAAACGTGGATGGATGGCCTCCAGAAACGGTTGATATGAAGAATGATTGTTATTATACAGAAGATGAAGGTTATGACATTCCAGATGATGAATATGTATGGTCGGAAGCAACATGGGATGGTCAAAAATTAGAAGTTTTGGTTCGTTCAGATATAAAACCCAATAACAAAGTAATAATTCAAATTGCCAGTTTCGATAGAAAGGAAAGGAAACGGACTTCGACCTGGGAAAATAAAGGAAAGCATTGGATTTGGTCAAAGAATTGGTCTGAGAAGCAAGGTGTTCCACATATTGTTACTATTAATAATATTGGAAAAGATTACCTAATCCCTATTCTTAATCTGAGAGATAGTAAAGATATGATAAAGGAAAGTATTCCTGAACTAGGTTTTTCAGATGAAGAAGAGAAAAATATCTATGATGACATAGTATACAAAAGGTATTCCTCTTCTAATTATGTTGAAGTTGTAGAAAAATATCATAGAACCGTTTCATACAATAAAACAAAGGAATCCAGGGATTCCTCCAATTATGATTATGGAGTGTTATTATCAAGAGATATGTTTAAGCTTGTTGATAATTGGAATGAAAAACGAAAAAAGGATGAGTATTACAGAGTCGATGGATATAAGTTGTCGAATTACTTTGCAAGATTGGCAGAAAACCAACAAAATAAGATTACTAGAATTGCAGCAGAATTGTGCAAATCTGAGATTGATCTAATTCTTTCTGAGGGATAAAATGAGTAATTCGGATTGTTTTGATGGTAGATCCTGGCGATTTTTGAATGATTCTCAAAAATATGTTGATAAATGGAATTCTACTGAATATAAGAAGTTGGAATCAGAATCTACCAAAAGGCAGTTTTTCACGGCTTCAGAAATTCTTAATCGATTAAACCAACAACAAGGTGTTATACTTGCTGATGATGTAGGACTAGGTAAAACTACAGTTGCTGCCCTTGTTGCATGGGTATATGCTGGAAAAGGAAAAAGTGTCCGAATACTTGCACCTAATGAAGTTATGAAACGTAAGTGGTTGGAAGAGATCGATAACCATAAAGATGTAATAGATGGGTGTGCAAAATCTTTAGATTTTCGACATGTCAAGGTTCATAAAGAAAAATTAGATAAAGCAACGTTTTCGGGAATATATGTATCTACGCATAACAATATTATTATGAATTCAGAGAGTCTAAAATGTAATTTATTGATTATCGATGAAGCTCACCGTGCAAAAAGTTCAGAAAGTGTGTTTGCGCAAAAATTAAAGAAGAATATAAAAAATAACCAAAAAGTTCTATTTTTAACTGCAACACCATTCAGTATAAACTTATCAGAGTTAGAAAATATATTGAATTTAATAGGAGCAAAGGATATTGACACCTCATTTATAGAGAACATTGAGAAATATTGGGCTAATAAAAACAAAGATCTTGATGTTGATATGGTTGCTACAGATAATTTCTTGAGAAAATACATAATTAGACATGGAGTTTCTGACTTGCGAAAAGAGTCGTATGTATTTGGGAATCTTGATGAAGATTATAATATGGGGAATAATGAATCCGCTGATGATAATTATATTAAAATGCTATTGCAGGCTGATAGGTTACTGAGGTTATGCAAAAATTTGAATATTTCGGATCATCACAATACGAACGATCCACGTTATCATGTTGGTCTGGGGATGTTAAAGGATAATCTAAAAAAGATTAGAGATTTCTGCGATGAAAATGGAAAACAAAATTTATTGATTGAAAAATATTGCCATGATATAGAAAAAAACGAATGGATGAAAAGCATCCATCCCAAAGCATTCCATGTTGCAAACGAAATAAATGAGATAGTAAAACAAAATGAAAAAGTCCTTGTTTTTTGTGAACATCATGCCACAGCAGCTGAGATTACTACAGCTATTGTAGAGAAGCTGAATCCAAAAATGTATACTGAAGGTGAGTTTAATCCAGATTGGAAAAAAGCGTGGGATAATATATTCACAAACGCAGATAAAAGGGGTAAAATACCTTCTTCATCAATACCATACAAAGAAGCGTTTATAAGGTGGATGTCAAGTCAGTACATTATTGATCAAATTGAAAAGTGGATTGGGTATCCTACCAATAATGAAAAGGAAATATGTAAGTGTCTAAAAAATACATATGTAAAAAATCATCAGGATAAGTATCAGCTTAGAATCGCTGATGCTGCATTAAATCTCTTTAAAGACCTTACTCATAAAGATTCAAAGTCTACCATAGCAATTTTGAGGTCACTAGCTCAGAAAGGTAGTTTTGGTTCCAAGATGCCAAATACTCAGATAGTTTCGGCAATCGAAAAAAATGGTATACCTGATCACTTAAAAGAAGGATTAGATGAATATGTTTACGAAAAAGATAACTCGGATCTAATCACGAAAATTTTTAATAGCCCATTCGGCCCTGATGTTTTGGTTGTTACAGATAAATATTCAGAAGGTATCGATTTACATGGATTTTGTCGATATTTAATACACTATGAGCTAAACACCAGTCCTATAAAAGTTATGCAAAGAAATGGTCGTATAAGAAGAGTCAACAGTTGGGCAGCGAAGGTCAATGAACCAATATGTATAGGATATCCCGCATTTATTGGTACAAGGGACGAAAAGTTGGTTAAGATAATGGCACAACGTATCGAACTTTTTGATACTATGTTAGGAGGTGTCGGATCTAAAATAAACCTTGATACGGATGAGTTACTTTGTGATGACGAAATGAATGCTTTAAAGAACAAAAATATAAAAAACAAAATGAATTTTGCAATATATGGTGATTGAACACAACATCTAGATTGATAACTTACGAATATTCATGTTATTATTCTTTCATTGGTAAGCTGAATTTTTCATTTGATGTATATATCCTGAATACTCAGTCGATATATTTCACTTGAACTTTCAATTGGATTATATCATCTGAACTTTGGGTCGTGTAGTTCAACGCAATAAAATGGAAGAAACTAAGTTTAGCAGAACTGGCAAGATAAATCTATAGATATGTTTTGTTCTTTGGATATAATCAATAATTTAATACAATACATCAATAATATTATTTACCTGTTCAATAATTATTTTTCGATCTTTCATTATTTCATTCATTGTTTTAGATGTATAATGTGCTGAACCATTTCTATAGTCTGAAACCGTTTTGCATGATTTGAATACTATATTTTTGTTTTTGTGAAATCTAGCCAAAAAATAATTATTTGCCTCTTCTACTATTGGATTAAAGCTGTAATTTTTACAATCATCAAAGATATACGGCCAGGACCCTAAAGTTATAGTCCTATCTTTTTTTCCAAGAATATTTTTCAAGCTAGCAGGTAAGTTCCTGAAATAATCATCGGGAATGGGGAATCCATGTTTTTTATGAATTTTTTTCCTCAATTTAATAGAAACTTTTTTGTGAAGAAGGCTTTCTACTCCTTTTCCATAACTTACCAGAGCCATTGTAAAATCAAATTCATCCTCATTAACTGACTTAGGAATATCCAACACTAGACGTTCTGCACTCATAAAGAATTTTTTAATATTGTCATCTTTTATTTTATTAAAATTAATTGTGTCCTTCTTTAAACGATTGTATTTTTCCTTAAGCTTTTCAAGACCTGGATGATCAGCTTCTATTTCCATTGCTTTATCGATTGACTTTTCAGCATTGTTGAAGTCCAATAGCTGCTCATAATTTAAGCCCAAATTTTTCCACAAATCGGGGTATTGAGAATCAATCTTCAGTGCATCTTTTAGATATTTTATAGACTTATCGTGCATGCCTAAATCAAAATACATATGAGCAGTGTATTCATTTGCTGAAATCTCCAGCTGTTTATCCGCACTTAGCTGTCCAATTGACATTTCAGAAAGAAGGAGTGCTTCCTCCACTAATCCTTTGACAAATAAGACCTTACATGCAATGCAAATCATGTCATGATGGATGCTTGGTTGGGACAATTTGGCACTATGGTCAAAAATATTATCTAAAACTTCTTTAAGTACATTAGGTTTTTTAATGGGAATTAAGTTATCAATGCACAACTTAATAGCAGGAGGGAGAATCTCAATCGCTTCAATTTCTTCTTCTGGCGTAAATTGGTGTTCAATATCATCAACTTCTTGCTTACAATTGTCTAAATGACTAAGAGTCTTGATGAGAGGCACAATTGCTCTTGAAATATTTTCAAGACCTTTCTGATTGTTGTCTTGCTGGAAATCAATAAAAGCTAAATAAAGATACGATTGAGTGACAATTTTTTTATCAGATGATAATATCAATTTTACAAAATCATTCTTTGCTTCTGGAACATTACTTTGATTATATTTAGAAATTGCAAGATTTAATTTTAGCTGCTCATTTTCTTTAATCTTTAATGCCATTTTCAGATATTCGGATTCACGTTCAAATTGGAATGAATTTCTCAGAGATTCTGCAATTGCCACAAGTCTATACTGCTCTTTGTTTTGTTCTTCTTCACTCAATTTTTTATCATCTAGTTTTTCTGCAGTCCATGAAAAGTGCTTATCAATTTGGGTTATTCGTTCATCCGCTTTATCTACTAGATCATCTCTTTGATTTTCTCCTAAAGCAATGATATCATGTAAACATTCATATTCCCGATCAAACTGTTCAGTTCTTCTATATGTGCAAGCAAGGTTCCACATCAAGCTTAATTTTTCAATTCTGTTAGCCCTTTCAATTCTTTCCCTAGCATTGTTAATGTGATTTTCAGCATCATTATTTCCAAGCAGAAAATCCATTTCTGCCATTCTCAAAAGTGATAACGTAGTTACAATACGGGGATTTTCGTATTGTTCAAAAGTTTTTCTACCTCCCTTTCTTTTCCTCTTATTGACTCTAAGTGTTTTAGATGCAAAATCGAATAGCTCTTTATATAGAGAATATGCTTTTTCAAATTCCATTTTATCTCTATTGATGTCTCCTAATTTGCTTAGATATCCTGCTTTTCTATAGTCATCTTCAGTATTTTCACTTAAAAATGAATATGTAGTTTCAGCAACATCTAAGAATTTATTGAGATACATTCTATCTGCAAATAACTCTAAAGACAGAATACTTCTATTTTTTTGATTGAAAGTAGCAAGATAATCAGTTAAGTTCTGGTTGTCTAATGTATATGTACCATTCAATAGTTGTTGCTTTTCATTTAAAGATAGAGAATTGAACCATATTACAGAAGTGATTGAAAACGCATCCGCTAAAAACTTGATATATTTTAATGAAATTTCTTCTTCAGAAAACTCATTAACTATTCCGATGTCATAATCATTCAATATTTTTGTCAATTTTTCTTCAAAACCTAAAGTCAAAATATTGATTGCTAATTGCCATTCTGCATTTGCTGGATTTGAACTGTAATAATCAGAGTTTGTAATATTTTCCGATAAATATTTTTGAAATTCAAAGTTATCTTTTTTTTCAGTATCTGAATCCCAGTAAAACTCTCCCTTCCTTGAAAAATATTCAAGATCGAAATGGCTTGTTTGATATTCCTGAATTACATCACGAATAGCATTTGCTGCTTGATCATCTTTTGTTTCAAGAGCAATTTCATATCGTTGGTTGAAATATTCAAGACTTTCATTTAGGCTTCTCAGGTGCATTTGGAAATATTCTTCAAGAAAATCCTCTTGTTTAATATTAAAAAGGCCATCTCCACGTTCTTCAAAGACAATAGGAAGGCGAAAAGTATGTTTCAAATCCTTATCCACGATTGATTTTTTCTTTGCCTGGCTATTAATCGATAAATAAGGATTGAATATTTTGTTTACATCATAATATGAACCATCCAACAATAATTTCTGGATATAAAGAGCAGTATTTTGGATAGCATTTGCATCTTTTTTTATCATATTGTAAATATGTAAAGCAAATCCAGGATCTCTTCCTCTTCTAAGAAGAAAAATGTTTTGAAGAATACGATGTTTGCCAATCTCTTTGCGGGTAGCATCCTCTGCTTCATTGATTATTTTGTACAAATGCTTTCTCGAATCGATATTATAGGATTCCCATAAAAAATACTCAACTACATTTTTCTCAAATTGCATTTCCAACATTCCCTGTAAATACATATAATAAATACTTTCTAATTATTTAATTATTCTTGTTTAAAAACAAACAACTGATTTAATTATCATTGGAGAACATTTTTCAATTTTTCAGTAGTATCTACGCCTATCTCAACTACATGAAGCCTTATTCCATACTTATTTGAAATCTCTGCAGCCTTCTGTCTTTCAAAATCAAGCTCCTTGCAGATGACATCCAGATTGGTAATCCTTTCCTTTTCAGTATCCCTTTGTCTGTGATCCAGAATGCGCTCAGGATAAGAATCCAGCAAAATAATGTCTGTATAAAAATCAAAATCTTTCTCAGTAAAAATCGTATCTATTGCATGTGTCTTAAGATTGAAAACTGTAAGATGTGAATCTACAACCAAATCTTTTGATGTATCCTTTTGTATGGCCTGTAGCAGACTGTTGAGCTTTATTCTTAAGGCATACTTTTCCGCTTCAGGAAGATATTCAAAATGCTTGTAGTTCTCTCCCATCATTTCGTAAAGCAGGTCAGATCCAGAAATGAATTTTATATCTGGAACACTTGAACGTATTCGATTAATTACTGTACTCTTTCCCACACCTCTGACTCCTGTAAAACAGAATCTTCTATGGGGTAGGTCAGTTTTTGTATTACCAGGCATAGACACCATCCCTTTCTATGTATTTCTTAGAATCGATTATTGATGCAGGGTTTAAGAGGAATTCATCAAGTTCAAATGGAGTATATTTTCCATCCTTATTGGACAATACTTTCCCTGCAGGGTCAAGAATCAAATACGAACCAATCATATCATCGTTCGATTCAAAAGTAGGTTTTTTGTTGTTCTGTAGGCGGATATCCTGATGATGTATCTTGAAAGATTCAAATTGTTGATCAGTTATGGATAAATCATTAACATATGAATCATTCTGGCCTTTGATATGGAGCATCTGGAAAATCTTCCATCTATGTGGATTCATTGATTCAATCAGATGGTGCATATCTTCTTTGTAGGTTAGTCTTGTGACTGTTGTATTCACTTTCAGCTTCATGTCATAATCGTGGACGAGATCTGCAACTTCCAGAGCATGAGTTACATGTTTTCCCCTGCCTCTCCCAAGTTCAGCTTCAACCTGATTATCAATAGAGTCTACAGAAATACCAATCCAATCAGTATATCTGGAAATATTTTCAATATTATCTTTGTTAATAAAGGAGCCATTTGTGACAATAGATGTAACAAATCCCATGTTATGTGCCATCGATAGGATTTTGTCAAAATTAGGATGGAGAAAAGGCTCACCACCAACAAAATTGATTTTCTGTATGTCGAGTTGATCATTCTTAGTGGAGTGCAATTTATCTAAGATCTCATGTACAATCTTTAAGTCTCTGATCTCAGCGTTGAGATTTTGAACATAACAGAATTTACAGGAATAATTGCATTTTCCAGTTATGTGCCAATTTACGGATTTTATCTTTTCTTCTATCATCAAACTGTAGTATAAAGAATATTTAATATCAATTTAATTTAGATAAAAACTATTATGTAATAGATTAATTTATTCATTAATAGATTTATTTTTCAGAGGGTCTACTATGGAACAAGAAAGAAGAGTTCACATAATAACTGCTGGAGAAAGTATCCATGAAATATTTCCAACCTCGAGCAAATATATATCGTACGCTACTAAATTGTACGTAATTGTAGAGGAAGATATTTTTAAAGATACTGATGATGAGCAAAAACAGAAGACAAGAGTGGCAATACGCAGTTCAATAGAAAAACTGAAAGAAATTGCAGGCCCATTTGTAGAAGATGGAATTGAGGTAATCCCGATTATTGATGACACTCTAGATTACATAAGGGATGCTGTTGTTTCGATATATGAAAAAGATAAGATTGCTAAGTATTACTTTAATGTCTCTAGCGGAACCACGGGTCTTTCAATTGGACTTTTTATGATGGCGATGTGGATAAAGGCTATACCATATCATATTGGTAAAAAAGGCGATCCTAGATTTATACCAATTCCACAGGTTCATATGGGTAATTTTAAGAAAAATCCCAATCGTGTGAAAATCCTTGAAATTCTAGACAAATCTAATGGTAAACATCTTTCAAGAAAGCAATTAAAAGGATTATTGGATAAAGAGTACATTCCTATTAATGATTCAGGTAAGGAAAAAAGATCACTTTCGTACGGTGGTTTTACTTCATTAATTGAAAGTTTGATTGAATGGAAACTGGTTGGCAAGAGATCGTTTGGTGATAGTAGTAGGGATATTGAATATTATCTTACAGACGATGGGGCATTTACATTGCGGTTTATGAAGATTTGAGTACATAAAACACATGACAAAGTCAGAGATTCATGTACCACGTTTTTGCACATAGGACACGTGACAAATACCTGTGATTTATGCCCAAATTTCGTCCGTATAACACAAATCAGACGATTAAGGTATAATGGCATGATAATTCTCCAAGCACTACAGAAGGCAAATATGACCAGATTAATACGATAAGTTTGGCGTACGACACATTGCATCTTTAACAAATACACCTACACTTAATAAAACTGGGCAAGTCTATACGGAAATCTATCCTGTGCAAACGGGGGAGGACCTCATCCTACATTTCCATGCTAATGTACAATCTTTCGGCCGAATGTTTACAACTGCACTTTGAAATGTTAGATATTGTACCATAAGACTTTTTCAAGAAAATCAAGATTAATCTCATGTAAAGTTGGGGAATAAAGTAACTGAATAAGGCAAAATCCTATAATCATATGCCTGCACGCATAAACCCATACTTGCGACACAATGACTCCCCTTAAAGCCAATTAAAGCGTATACTTAGTATCTTATGCCTGGGGAGTTAAGTTCTAACTAGCGACACGTAGAGAGAATCTTACAGTCGATAAATGGATATGATTTAAAACCATATGCCTGCAAGATTTGCTATTTAAACTGCGACACGATAGCAATATTGTTCTGCATGTTCCTCAATTAGAGTTATGTGGACATTAAGGATTCATACACCACTCTCAGACTCGATATACTGAGATTGAGTAAAAGCCTCAGTATGTGTGGAATTTGTTTCTAGTGAGTCAAATCGCCATATAATCTTTTTATATGCTTCTTTGGCATGTTTTACCTTATTCAAATAATGAGCATTACCAACCGTAGCAGGAGCGCGACCTTGTATAAAGTCTGCTGTGCCCTCATTTACACCTTCAGACACCATCATATTAAGATGCCACTTACGAATAGTCTTTGCAGAAACACGTCCACGTCGTATCTTCTTTAAATAATGGTCATAGCCATAAATCTGATTGATGCTTTTCAGTGTTGGAACAAATGATGCAGGGAAAAAGACATGGAATGTCCTTTTAGTTCCACTTGAAAATGATGATGTTGGGTAATGAGCAATGTCCCCATCTACAACAATGTTCCTTTCATCAAAATTCTTCAACATCTGATGAATATGTGTAAGTCTATTGCCTGAGTACAAAAGTAATTGATATACAGGCTTTAAGTCTTCAGGATAGCTTTTGTAGGCATTTCTGATTTCATCATCCGAGACATAGATCTCGGTGACACCAGACTTTTTAATCTTAACATATCGTCTCCACTTGTGAATACTGTATCCTGCCACATCATCGATATCTTCATCTTCACAGTAGTTAAAAAGGTTCCGCAATCCACGTTCTTCTTTGTCTTTCAATGTAAGTGTACGGAAATCTTGTGGTCTTGTAATAGTTGTTGCTTCAAAGAACCGTGTTAAAGCATTATAATAATCTCTTTTTGTAACTTTTGATACATCTTTTGCATCTAACCATTGTTTGAACAAAACGTGAGCAAGCGACCACAAATCGTTCAGTGAGTAACACGCGCTCTCTGCACGCTGATTTCTGGGTAAAATCGCTATCTGACGAGCCTTTACACGGCGGGGGTCATGAGTTCGAATCTCATCGGGCCCACCAAATTTCTTCTTTTCAGATTTAAGCTCTTAGAGGCTTCCGTTTCGTCAATTACACATACATCTAAAAGAGGCGGAGGTTTGTAAAGCCATCGTTCTCTTAAGTTGGTATTTGTCTATTCTCAACCTTGTACATTACATCTGATTCAAATTATGCGTTTCTCAATAAATTGGGAGAATATAGTTAATTTGTAAAAAAGAATCTCTTTCAAAATCATCTGACCATCAATTTAATTGTAATTCATTAATAAAATATCATTCAACAATTCAATGAGGTTACAAACTAGCAGGCATCAATAAGAAGCTCATAACCTGGACCAGTTTATGTGAAATCGAATTGCTTTCCCTTAGTCCAGAGTTCGTCAAATTTAGCCTTGAAACGCTTTGTATATGACTCATCATTAATTTGCGTCATACCAAGACTTGTACCCGTATTGATCTGATCTTCAATATCAAGCAAGAGCGTCTTTGAATCAAAGATTACAAAATCATGCTTTGTTTCCAAAATCCTTATTTCCATGAATTTGTAAAAATTACTTTTGACTGATTCATCTTCTATTGAAGTAACAAGTTTTTTTATTGAAGGTAGCAGTTGAGAGTGGGAATCCAGAATTTTAACATGAATGCCACGCTGTGCCAAATTTAAATAAGCCTTGCTGAATACTGACATTGAGTCATCATATTGTTCTGATACTCCTGGCTTATACTTTCTTGGAGTAACAACACATATTTCATGTTCAATATCCTCAAAAAATGAATTAACCGTTTCTTGTAGTTCATCATCATGGAATTTGTCGGGCCAGAATATTGTTTCAACATGCTTTGGAGAATCATCACCAGAAAGTTGCTGTTCAATTTCATCGAATGCTTCCCTGAGTAGTTTGAGCTCATTGTGCGCTTCTTCTTCTCTTAATTTATACATAGATTCAAAAGCAATTTTGGGCTCAATAGTCCTGTATTTTCGTGGTCTTGAAGGTTTGATCTCCACGAGGCCATAGTTGTTCAAATCACTCAAAACTTCATAGATCTTTCCAATAGGAACTCGTGATAACTGCGATAATTTACTTGCTTCCAGTTCTCCCTTTTTCAAAAGTGTCCAGTAAACGGTTCTTTCATATTTGTTTAAACCGATATTTGCAAGTAATTTTTCATCCATCTTTTCACTACTTTTTAGTTTATCGTAAAGTAAAATTGTTATCTATTCTGCGTGGTATTAAGAACCACTGCTTGAACATATAAATTTGTAGTATCAATGTAAGTATCAATACAATTATCAAAAAATGATATTGACTTTATTACATATTTATATCAAGCAAAATAAATGATGAATACAGGTGCAAATATGGAATCAGAATCAGCAATTTTTGAGATATTTGATGGGTTACCCAGACAGGGGCCAGGTAGTAACGAATGTACTGAAAAAGCATTCAATATGCTTTCTTCCCTTCCTGCAGGTGCTAAGATCCTTGATATTGGATGTGGTGTAGGTATGCAGACAATACACCTTGCTAGTATCTGCAAGGACTGTCATATCACTGCAACTGACATTTACCAGCCTTTTCTGGATAAACTAATACAAAATGCAGCTAAAGAAGGAATTGATGACAGGATTAGCACAGTTTGTGCTTCCATGGATGACCTGCCTTTTGAAGCAGAAGAATTTGATGTCATCTGGGCAGAAGGCTCCATCTTTATCCTTGGTTTTGAAAAAGGAATCAGCTACTGGAAACAGTTCCTTAAAAGTGGTGGCTACATGGCATTGACAGAGAATACATGGTTCACAGACGAACCTTCTCCGGAAGTTGTAGAATTCTGGCAGGAAATATATCCTGGTATAATGAACACATCTGACACTGAAAAAGTTATCACAGCAGCAGGATATGATGTCATTGATCACTTTAAACTGCCAGTTTCTGTCTGGTACGAGTTTTATGACAATCTGGAAAAAAGAGTTGATGAAATCAATGATAACTACAAAGGAAACACTGAGGCAGAAATGATACTTGAGTTTAACAGAAAAGAGATAGAACTATTCAGAAAACTCCCGGATGAATATGGTTATGCGTTCTACATTTTTCAGAAGAACAAACTCTAATAGTGTATATGTGGAGTGACTTGCTCATAAAAAGCAGGTCATATCCTAATACAAATCATTTTTGAAATAAACACATTTTCGTTTAAAACTGTCTCCCAAATATCCAACCTTTCTCCAACATGAGCATTAATAATAAATCTTTAATCAGCTTCAGTATCCTGTTCTAAATAGAAAATAGCACTTCGATACATAATTTTACTTTTTCAAACCCCCAAAATTCCCGACTATTTTTCTATACGCTTCCTTCGATTGTTGAACCTTGTTAAGATAATGAGCACTCTCTACTGTCGCAGGTGCTCTGCCCTGTATAAAATCAGCTAAGCTCTCAGTAACTCCTTCTTTAATCATCAAGTTAAGATGCCACTTACGGATTGTCTTTGCACACACGGTTATGCCTGATTCTCTTTGCATAGTAATCGTATCCGTAAACATTACCTACACTTTTCAGTGTGCTAATGAAAGAAGATGGGAAGTATATCTGGAAAGTCTTTTTTGTACCTGAGGAGAAAGTGGCTGATGGATAATGTGCTACTTCTCCATCTACAACAATATTGCGTTCATCAAAGGTTTCAACATCTTATGAATATGAGAAAGGCGATTTCCTGAATATATCAGCAACTTATAGATAGGTTTTAAGTCTTCAGGATAGCTTTCATAAGCCTCCTGAATCTCCTCATCAGTAACATAGACTTCAAAGACATTGGATTTCTTTATTTTGATATAGCGTCTCCATTTTTGAATATATCAATCACCCATCGATGACGTGTTCCATTTCTTTTTTGAAATCAACAGATATCCTTCGGTCAGGAACAAAAGGACTATGCAGATAACTACTGTAGTAATTACGGCGGGGTACTGTCCTCCGAAACCTTCAGCTGATATATGCCTTAGCAGGATACCCGCATAGGCCCAGACAATAACGAGTCCATAAGCGATATCTCTATTCTTTATCATTGTTGCTGTTGCGATTGTAAGCCCGACTACAAGTATAATAACAGCCCAAGTGCTTTCAGCTAAGCCAAAGCCTCCCCATCCGATACTTACAAGAAAAATAGTTACGTTAGCGATGGTTGCGACCGTGATCCATCCAAAGTAAATGCTGAAAGGAAGCCTGATGAAAAAATAGTCCCTTCCAGTGAAGCTTTCCCTGGCTGTCAATTCATTGATCTTTATCAGACAGACAAGTACTACAACTATAAGCAGTAGAGATAGTAGTATCATATAATTGTGCCATGCCAGGACCCATGATGCATTGGCGAGTGAAGATATTGAGAACAGTATTCCAATTCTTTTGAATAGTGCAGTTGTGGAGTTACTCCGCTGGTCCCTGAAAAGGCCGAGATGGTAAAGTGTATATCCTCCAAGCAAGAGATATATAAGGCCCCATATGGAAAAGGTAACTCCTGCAGGAGCAAATAGATTTTCAAAGGAGTCCGAAACCTGGCCTGTGGTGACACCGTTGATTGGCAGGATGTTCGCCAGTAAGTTCATAACAACCATTGTCAAGAAGGTCACTACTACAATAAGCTTGATTAATGCAGTTCTTTGTTCCACAAGGTTTCCCCATCACCACTGTATACCAAAACTCTGCGTTCAAGAGAAATAAATATTATCCTTGATAATTCTGGCTAAGATTGCTTTTTTGGTTCTTGGCACCCTACATTGCTGATGTAAAAAGGATTTTTAAGCGATGATTCAATGTTCTGGAAATCAAGATTGAGTTTATTCTCTACTTTTAAGAATAATATTATTCCATTTGTCCAATAATTCTCTGACCGCTTTCAATGAGATTGGTTTTGAAATATAATCATTCATTCCAATTTCAAAAAACTTCTCTCTGTCACCTTTCATTGCATGTGCCGTCAATGCAATTACAGGTATATCCTTATTGAGCACTTTTGATTCTGGATTTCGAATGATCTTAGTAGCTTCCACACCGTTCATTTCCGGCATTTGAATGTCCATAAGCACAAGATCATATGATTTTGTCTCAAGAGCTTTTATAGCTTCTATGCCATTACCAACAACATCCACATCGAATTCTAAATTAGTTAACATAGCTTGAGCTACTTCCTGATTGAACATATCGTCTTCGACCAGCAAGATCTTTAGTACACTATTGCTTGTTTGAATAAAATCCACCTTTTCAGGTTTTTCTACCCACTCTGTTTTAGATTGCTTTTCCAGCTGTACGGTGAACCAGAAATTTGATCCCTCTCCAACTTTACTGATAACACCAATGTCACCATTCATCATTTCGACCAGTTGTTTGGATATTGCAAGTCCCAAACCTGTGCCACCGAATCTACGACTGTTAGAGGTGTCTGCCTGAGTGAATTTTTCAAAAATCAGATCAATTTTTTCCTCAGGAATGCCGATTCCTGTATCTATTACTGAAAAACGTAGCAGGATTTTGTCGCTTTTTTGGGATTCAACTGAGATGCAGATAGTCACCTCACCTTCTGAGGTAAATTTAATTGCATTTCCTGTAAGATTGGTCAGAATCTGGGTGAGTCTTCCAGGATCTCCACGAAGCAGCAAGGGAACATCCTTTGTGAGGTCGTGAGATAGTTCCAGCTCCTTACTATGTGCACGCAGGCTCATAGTTTCGATGAAATCGTTTAGAAGAGTCTGTAAATCAAAGTCTATATTTTCCAGTTCCAGTTTACCAGCATCTATTTTTGAGATATCAAGTACATCCTCTATAAGATCAAGAAGATTTTCCCCACTTTTTTGCACAATTTGAGTATAGTGTCTTTGTGCATCGCTCATTTCGGTTTCCATTAGTAGATCGGTAAACCCGATTATTGCATTCATGGGGGTTCTGATCTCATGGCTCATGTTGGCTAAAAACTCTGATTTGGACAAATTAGCAGCTTCTGCAGCTTCTTTAGCCTTTAATAGTTCCATCTCTGTCTTCTTGAGTTCAGTGATATCGTTATTGACCACTATTGCTCCCAACATTTCTTCATCATCGCTTAGCACAGGAGCTGTATAATTGAGTATGACTTTTCTTTTATTATCAAATGCCTCAATTTCCAGAACTTCATCCTCTATTGTTATACCATCTTTGATAGTTTGGGATAGTGCCCATTCTTCAGGAAGTACTTCTTCACCTGTAGGAAGTCTTCTTGCTTTAAACACACCATACTCTTCAGGAGGAACAAGAGGTTCAGCACCCCATATACGCTTTCCTGCGGGATTTCCCCGCAGAAGTTTTCCGTCAGCATCAGCAAACCACAGTCCAACAGGTATAATGTCAAATACCTTATTCAGGAGTGTTTCACGTCGCTTTAATTCTTCTTCCGTTTTTCTACTTTCAGTGATGTCCTGGAGTTGCTCTACTATGAAGACAACCTCTCCATTTTCATTAAGTATAGGATTACTTGTTGCCCTTATGTATTTATTAAGTTCAGGCACATATCTTTCTGCAGTCTCGATCTTTTTTGTCCTTAGAGCTTTTTTTGCCTGGCAATCTGGACATTCGTCTTGACGCCCAATCAGTTCATAACATTTCTTTCCTAATACATCCTCAGGTGATTTGTTTAGCAATTCATAACCAGCTTTATTATAACGCGTTATTGTGAGGTCGGTTTGCTGGAAAGCTACTACATCCTGTAATTGATCCAGCATAGATTCCAGGATATTGGAAGTTTCTTCCAGTTTTAGCTCTGCCTTCTTGCGGTCGGTAATTACCTCTGTGTAAACAATAATTCCACCGATAGATCCATCCATTTCATACCAGGGACGGCATTCCCAACGGGTCCACTCTACGGCACCATCCTCTTTTATATATTGATCATCTTCAGCACTTATTACTTCACCAGCAAGTGCCCTTTGATGAACGTCTCTCCACTTCTGGGGAAGATCTGGGAATACTTCGTAATGGTGTTTTCCTATGATATCTTTCATTTTGACTTTATACTCGTCAAGATACTGCTGGCTGACATATATGTAATTCAGATTACGGTCATGAACCGCAACAGCACTTCTTGTGTGTTCCACGATATAGCTCAATAAATCGTGCGAGTGCATCAAAGCTTTTTCTGACAACTTGCGATCAGTAATATCCTGATTAACACCATATGACTTGACAGTTTCACCTTTACTGTTCTTTATGATAAAAAATCTGACTGCAAGGTAACCTGTACTCCCGTCAGCATATAATATGCGGTGTTCAAGATAACGACTGAAATCTGGATCTTCAGCCTCCAGTGCCTTGCGCACCTCCTCAGCGACCATATGACGATCATCTGGATGTACAAAACGTCTGGCATAATCCTCTATTGGCATCCTGTAACCTCCCATCTCTTTAGCATTAGTATGGAATATAGAGTAGAACTCGTCTGAAAAAGTAAATATACCGTTGACAACATCCAAATCCCAATGACCAAGCATTGCGATATTTAATGCATTGGATAGTTGCTGCTGGCTTTTGTACAGTTCTTCTTCTACATTTTTACGTTCTTCTTCTCTGCCTATGGCCGAGGCGATGAGTCCAAGGATATGTTTATCATCCTCACTGATATCTGCATCATCCTGATACACAACACAAAGAGAACCTACAAGTTCATTGCGACATGCAACAGGATGGCCAATATAGGTCTGCAGATTATACGATGCCACAGTTGGGTCTGTTTTAGCATAGGACGTTTCACCTAGATTGCGCACAATATATGGTTCTAAGATGCCGTTTTTGATGATATCATAGCATATGTGTCCTTCTTTTTGATCTTCAGACAGGTGATTTGGAGGTGTATGCCATTGACCAACAGAATATAGCATGCCACCATTAAGTCGGTTGTATAGGGCACATGTACCATTTAAGAGTTCGCCGCAAAGAGATGTCAAGCTGTTAATATTAGCTTCATAGTCAGCGCCCAGTTTTAGCAGACAACTATTGATTTTAGAAAGCTGCTCCCCACTTAATTTGTTCTCCATTGTTATTCCCTCTTATATGTTATAATATATAAATAATATATAAATTTCAACTTTTGCTTATTATCCACTTTTGATAGTTAAAAGTAAAAAAAGTGTTCTTAGTAATGTTGTATTCGACCAAAAATGCAAACAAAACCAAGAACACATAAAATTACACCTAAAGAGAATATATGCTTTCCTGAATGACCAGAAACACTTCAGAAAAACATATCAACAAGTCAACAGAAGGAATCAAGAGCTATACAGGGATCAATTGACAGGAATAAAGAAGCTGCCAAAAAAGTTCAGGATTAACAATTTCCTTGTTGATGTGACTTATTCCCTACAGACAAAAATGATGGTATCTGATGAACAGGATACCATCAAATTACTGAAAGAAAAGATAGTTGCAGGCAGAGAAGGATTTTTCTGCTTGAAGTCAAGTGAGAATTTGACACTAAAACAAGCTCTTCAGACGTATCGAAAAAAGGATAGTATCGAGAAAATTATCAATTCGCTGAAGAATGAAATTGTGATAAACCACTACGAGTATGGACAGATGCTAGTATATATGGTGCGGTAATCATTGGGTTCATTGCACAGCTTTTCATATCACTGATGAGATATGAGTTCAATGAACTCAAACATAGGTCAACAAAATTTAACGAGTTCTATTTCATAAATCCCTATAAAAAAATAGTCTATTGAATTTGACAGTGACTGTAGATTTTATAAAAATTAAGCAAAAAAGTACATGTATGCTAACTTTTATGACATAAATTAACTGATTTTAAGGCAAAATGGGCAAAATCGTAATGATTTACATGAAATTGTTCAAACTGTCAGATATCTTTCCTGACAAAAAAACTAAAATTTTGGTTACAAAATGATAGGAAAACTTAAACCAAATAGTACCAACTTTCAGCAAGATGGAGATCCATAAAATAACTACTATAGGTAGGCCCCTGAATTTTGCTTATTTCACAAATAAATTAATAATCAGCATTGCATTTCTCACTTCTATTATTTTCACCATTATCACATTTTTCAACTACTTCCGGGGAGAGACGAACAACATAAGCCTGATAACAGGAATAAGAGCTGGCTTGCTTGTATTTCTTCTGTGGGCAATCTCAAGAGAGCTTGATCCAGACAAAGAATGGGGAGCTTTTGTAACTGTATCTCTGGCACTTGCATTCATAATTATATTTGAAATACCTAAAATCCTGCCTTTTGTCTGGTTCCTCCTTATCCTGAGAATCATCAACCATTCAAGTGGTATGCCTGCAGGGATAATGGATTCTTTTTTAGGCATTGCCGTGGGGCTAATATTGGCATACCATATATCCTGGATATATGGCATTCTTACAGCTTTTGGGTTTATATTTGACAGCCGGTTAAATGATCCGGCAAAATACCACCTACCCATTGGAACAATGATGCTGATCATTTCAGCCATCATTTACATTCAAAATGGAGGGATGATATTTGCCCATTCATCCAGAAGTATATCATTTGTTGTGTTTGCAATCATATTGTTCCTGCCTGTCATCATATGGCCGGGTAAATTAGAAAGTGTTGGAGACAGGACAAATGAACCTCTGGACCCCGCAAGAATAAAGATAGCAAGAATAATGGCTATATTTGTCTTTTTTGGGATATGGACTATTCCAGAAACCCAGGATACTGGAATTGTTCAATTCATTTTTTGTATATTTACGGGACTTGGAGCATATCGCATAGTGTCAGCAATATTAGCAAAAAAGAGAGAAAGTCCTCTAATGTAGCTTATTGTAGCTACTATTTTTTGTCCATCACCAAGTTTCATTATCATGTACCTCTGTGCTCATATTCCCGCCCTGTTCATACAGAAGACTCCACAATATCCTCATTCAGTTTCTTGTAGACACTCCTTAGCAGATAATCCTTAACAATGGTAGCAAAACCAGCATCATCCATAATCCTTGAAAAGATGGACTCGTTCTGGTCCATGCGACCAATCAAAGCATCTGTGAAAATGTCATCAAAACCGTACTTGAAATTATCAATTGTATTGTTCCTTGCTTGCTTTGAAAGTCCTTCATTTGCCATGATATCTGCTTCAATCTGCTCAAAGAAAATGCGGTCTGCATCAGTAAAATCAGTTCCAAAGCGGTCATTTAGTACCTTTATGATTTCGGACAGATGAGCTGACTCTTCTTTCTCTTTTCTCATGCCAATTTCAGAAGGTGGTTCCAGTTCTCCATCCGCTTTTTGAAGACTGATTGAGCCTTCACTTATCTTTTGTAAACGGTAATATTCCAATGCTACCTCATCATCGAGTTTCAGGATTTCAGAGATATCTTTTCTTGGTAACTTCTTCAAAAGGAATCGTCCATAGGCATAGAGTTTTTCCAGCTCTATGTCCTGGAATGGCATTATCTGTGAAAGGAATGAATAAAGACGAACAAAGGATGCGAGGGTGTGCCTGAAGTCTTCTTGCTCTTTTTCGGCTGTTATCCCTCTGTAACGTTCAACTGCCGGATCAATGTACGCGTTCAGTTTTGCATTATCCTTTTGAGTGCGCTTGTTCTTTGAGCGGAAAAAGGCATTACAGAAGTTGTCAATCTCAGATTGCCAGTATACCTGTGCTGAATCAAGTCTTCCTTTGAGGTCATATAGGAGGTTAGGGTCGGTACTTTCAGTGAGAACTGTTTGTTGATAATAGGGCTGGAATGATAGTAGAATGTCTTCCTCTTTATTTACGAAGTCAAGAATGAATGTATCTTCTTTTCCGGGATGTATTCTGTTCAGTCTGGAAAGTGTCTGTACGGCTTTCACGCCGGAAAGAGCCTTGTCTACATACATTGTATGAAGAAGAGGTTGGTCGAATCCAGTCTGGTATTTCTCTGCTACAAGCAATAAGCGATATTCTTCTGCATCGAATTTCTCAGGTAATTCTTTTTCACTGAAACCATTCATTTCAGGTTCTGTAAAGGAGTTTCCATATTCGTCTTTTACAGTTCCTGAGAATGCAACAAGAGCTTTAATGTCACTGTATCCCTTCTCTTTGATGTAACGGTCAAATTCGAGCTTATATTTGACTACATGTGGACGTGAAGAGGTTACAACCATTGCCTTTGCCTGTCCACCAATCTTATCCATAGTTACTTGGCGGAAGTGTTCTACCATGACTTCTGTTTTTTGTGCTATGTTGTGAGGGTGAAGGGATACAAACCTTGCAGCTGCACGCCTTGCTTTCTTCTTGTTCAGAGAGGGGTCATCCTCTATGATTTTGGAAAGCTCGAAGAAGGTCTTATAGGTGACATAGTTCTTGAGAACATCCATAATGAAGCCTTCTTCTATTGCCTGTCTCATGGAATAGATGTGGAAAGGTTTTTTCTGTCCGTTAGTATCCTCTGTTCCAAATACATCAAGTGTTTTTGGTTTTGGAGTTGCTGTGAATGCATAGAAGCTGAGGTTTTCCTGGGGTCCTCTGGATGCCATTACTTTTCTCATCTCGTCCTCAGCATCGTTGTCGTCATCATCTCCATAGCTTTCACTTTCTTCTTTAGAGATGTCCTCCATGTCGATGACTGTGAGTGCCTCTTTCATCTTTTCCGAAGCTTTGCCGCCCTGTGAGCTGTGAGCTTCATCAACTATTATAGCGTACTTTCTTGCAGGCATATCGCCTACTTTGTCAAGGATAAATGGAAACTTCTGCAATGTGGTGATGATTATGTTTGTACCGGAATTGAGTGCAGATGCCAGTTGTTTTGAGTCCCTGTCAATCTTCTGAACAACACCCTGCTTGTGGTCGAACTGGAATATGGTGTCCTGAAGTTGCTTGTCAAGTACACGACGGTCGGTGATTACGACTACTGAATCGAATATCCTGTTATCATCGTCGTCGTACAGACTGGATAAGTGATATGCAAGCCATGCAATTGAATTACTTTTGCCGCTACCTGCTGAGTGTTCTATAAGATAGTTCTTGCCAGTGCCACTTTTACGTGTATCTGCTGTGAGCTTACGAACCGCATCAAGCTGATGATACCTTGGGAAGATCATGCTTTCTTTTTTGACAACTTTGCCATCGACTTCGTATTTTTCCACCTGCAAGTGCATGAATCGTCCAATTATATCCAGCCAGCTATCCTTTTCCCATATCTGTTCCCAGAGATATGATGTTCTGTAACCATTGGGATTGACCGGATTTCCTTTACCTCCGTCACATCCAAGGTTAAATGGCAGGTAGCGAGTTTCCTTGCCATTCAGCTTTGTGGTCATGTATGCTTCATCGGTATCAACCGCAAAATGTACAAGAGCTCTCTTCTTGAATTTGAAAAGCAGTTCGTTCTGTTCCCTGTCAAACATGAACTGTTTTCTGGCATTATCAGCATTCTGTCCTGTAAACTGGTTCTTCAGTTCTACTGTTGCTACAGGCAGACCATTTACGCTCAATAACATGTCAATAGATTTCTCACTCTTAGGACTGTAATGAACCTGTCTTGTAACTGTAAGTTTATTTTTCTTGTACAAATTCAGAGTATCGGGATTGAGACCACTTACAGGCTTGAAAAAAACAGTTTTGTAATTTACTCCCATATCTGTGAAGCCTTTGCGAAGGATATCCAGCATTCCCCTGTTGTCAAGTTCAACCTGAAGTCTTTTCAGAATTTTAGATTCGACAGCTCCACCATGTATGGAAACAGATTTTTCCCATTTTTCTGGCTGACTATCTTTCAGGAACGACAACAACACACCTTTATCCAGTGCCAGCTCCCTGTCAAAGTCATCAGCATTGCCTTTATGGTAACCTCCTTCTTCAACAAGATGATACTCGATGGCTTCTTCAAAGGCTTTTTCTGTGTGGACTTCTGTTGTTGTCATTATTATGTGCTCCAGACATGAAGTAGATTATATTAGTATACTATTACAAAGAATAATAATACTCCTTAATCTTTTTTGCTATTAAAGCTCTTCTTTTTAACAGGAACTCATCATAATCTTTGATGTCCATTGAGAAAATGTCTTCGGGAATACAGTTCATCCTTAGGTTTTCAAATAGAGCTTTTTCATCACATATTGAACCATATTTTGTGTTACTTGTAGCACATTGCTCTTTCAATTCATTGAAATAGATGTTTGGAGCTTTGCTACCTACCTGTATATTGATTTCACTCTGCATGTAGACGTAATTGGCAATCTGGTTATATCGTCCTCTTTTGAGACCGTTTTTCTTCAGATATTCTCTTGGAAATATGTGATGGATGTCACCGTGGTGGCTGATTAAATCGTCCACTGTGATGTCTTTTGATAAAAATCCTAAGTCCTTGGTCTTTACCTGTGATGCGAGATATACGTTGAAGTAGGGACTACTTGCTACTGATGTGTCAAGATTCTGTATAAGTCCTACATCAAAGAAGGTGTCTGAAAGCACTGCTTGTTCAACACTATTCAGATACTCACCAAAATCCTTGCTAGATATATTTTTAATATCACGGTCAAATGCTGATTCTGGAGAACTTGAATATCTTCCTGTAAGAACTGAAAGCACAAACCATTTGCGTACATATTTTTCAATATCAGCAGGTTTGTAACCAAGTGATTTGAGTTTGAGATAAACAATGTAGGCAAAATTAAGGGAGTTCTGTGAACGAACCAGCTTTGAAGAAATAAAACCTGCTGACCTTATTATCATCAGGAATCTCTTGAAACTATGTTCATTCATAAACTTGTAAATGCCCTGTTCCAGTGTCTCAAAGGAGTTCCTTGCAATGTCTTCTTCATAGGTTCTGGTCTCGAAATTTCTTCCAGAGAGCAAACCGACAAGGTCTGACAGTTTGCCTCTTTCAAATTCAGAAGTGAAGACCACCCTCAGCATATCTGTGTACCCTGGGTCATATAGGTCATCATTCTCGTTCTTCAACCATGACATTTTCTGGAAGTAATCGGTTGATGTAAAATCAGTATCAACATCTCTTATCTGCTCGTAGAATTCAGGTGCAATTGCCATGTGGCAGAAATAGTCTATGGCTTTTCTGATAGTAGGGCCGTTATGAATCTCATTTGCAGCTATTTTTGACATTGCAAAGTCAGCCTGGCTTAAAGGTACTCCTTTGGAATTTATTCTTATGAATATCTCAGTTACTGTTTCAATATCAAGGTCAGAATCTAATTCTATTAGACCAAGCTGTTTTTTGGTGATGTTCTTAAGGTTCTCAAAAGCATTCTCTACATGACCTTCATCAACATCAGGGTTTTTCTCACAATAATCTTTAACAAGGCGAATAAAACCGACATCTCCATTGATTAATGGAGCTATATCATGAATCCATGAACTGTCTTTCTGAATTGCGGTATTAAATACCTCAAACCTTTCTTCAATAGGGTGGAAAGCTATCCTTATCTTTGCTTTCTTATAGTCGCTGTTTACTATGTATTGACCAAGAATAGCAGCATTAAGAGCCATCACTCTTTGCTGACCATCAATCAGAATCTTTTTTCCTTCAGAAACAGTACCATCCTTAAGTCTTACATTGGGATTTCTCCATGCAATGAGGTAACCTATAGGATAACCCTGATACAGTGAATCCATTAGGTCTCTGACCTTTGTAGAATCCCACACAAAAGGTCTCTGTATCTCCGGTATAGCTATTTCACCAGATTTCACCCAACTCAATACTGTCTCAATCAGATGCTGATTTACGGCATATTTTTGCGTTTTCATTCAACTAACTCCACTTCATTCCTTACGTCAATTTTGCCTGTTACTGCATTTGAGATGAGTGATGTGCGGTATTCTTGTAGGAGAGAGATTTGATTTTGGATATTCCCAATTATGATTTCTGTTTCAGAATAAGAAGTATCTATAAAGGATACAATTGATTCTTGTTCAACCAAAGGTGGCAAAACAACTTTGAGATGATTTAACTTACTGGCTTTTATACCCTGAGCAGTTGAACCAGTTGCATAACGTTGCAAATCGCTCTGGAACGAATAAGATAATAACCAAAATTTTAAGAAATAATTATCAAGGTAGTTCTTATTGGCTCTGAACTTGATGATTCTTTGTGCCAATGCGATATCTTCGTTGTCAACATTTGCAACTTCTCCTAAAGGAGCCTCTGTTGTAAAAAGTACATCCCCTATCTCAGGATAACCTCTGCTCATTACTTTCTCATAGTCAGCAGTGTTTATGTATTCCTGTGACAAACTGTAATCTATAATTCCATTTTTAACGTTTTTTGCAGTTACTAAAAATATACCTTCTTCAGTCTTTTGAGGGGTTTTTCCTCTATAATCAACAATAGATTCCAGATATTTTGTTAATCCTGCGATTTCCCAATGCTCCGGCACTTCTCCCAACCACTCAATACCTGAATCCTTCATCGGCACATCTGGGTTAAGTCCCTTTGTCACTACATGATTGATAATTGCAGTGCGTTCCTCTTTGAGTAGTTCGATTTGCTTCTGCTTCTTTTCAATGACGGCATCTATTTGAGAAGTCTTCTTATCCAAAAATGTGATTATGTCTTGTTGTTCCGGGATAGATGGATAGACGATAAGAAGTTGCTCTATTAGTTTTATTGTCAGACGTGTAAGTGCAGAGCCTCTTATAAAACTAAACATTTGGTCAATATTCAATCCTGAAGTTAAATAGTACCTTAAATATTCAGGTAGAAGTTTTGCCGGTGAAGGTCTTATTAGCCCCAATGAAGAAAGAATCGCAAAGTTATTTTTATTTTTTACTACTACTGCTTTACCTATGGTTCCATCTTTTGTTAATAGTACATCCCCTTCCAAAGGTTGACAACCATTTCTTTTTAAAGTAAGATAATCTGTTTCTGAAATACGTTTTGAGTTATCAAAATCAATAAAATCATCCTTCACGTCTTGAACTGTAATGTATGGAATCCCGTAATCTTGTGTTTCAGGAGAAAAATGAGAACCATCTGTGATTTTATCGCAAATATGCTTTAGGTTTGTAACAACATAATTCTCGGGTATCTCCCCTATCCACTCAATCCCTGAATCCTTGTATGCAGGATATGGCTTCATTCACTGATAGCCTCCTTGAGCAGACCTTCCATCTCTTCCTCAAGAGCCATGATGTCTGCTCTTATTTCATCGAGACTGCGAAGAGGCGTGTATTTGTAGAATTCCTTTGTGAAATTAATCTCATAACCTGTCTTGGTCTTACTTTCATCAATCCAGGCATCCGGAACATGAGGTTTGACCTCACGTTCAAAATAGGTGTCAATGTCCTCTTTTAATGGGACGTTTTCATAGTCACGGAGATTTGAATCAGGTTCTGGTTTATTTTTCACCTTGCAGACATCAGCTGTTTCATCCTGTTCGGAAAGAGCTTTGATAATGGTCTTGATGAATGCAGGTTTAACGTTAATGCCTGAGTTCTTGATTTGTTGTTTTAGAACCTTTGTGAAATCATCACGGTTCTTGTACAGTTTGTCCGGATCCATTGATGAGAGCATCTTAAGGATATCAGCTTGTAAGCGTTTACCTTCCTCAATTTCCTTTTCACCTGCTTCACCTTTTTTCTTGCTTGAAGCAAGGTTAATGAAAGCTTTTTCTTCCTTCAGTCTCTCGATGCGTTCTTCACTTACCTGGAAGTTAAGCTTCAGAGGACGTTCTACTGTTATACGCTGGTATCCAAAGTCTTCATTGTCATAGATCTTTGAGAACTCGTTTTCCTCAAAATCACCATAGAGCTTTGTGATTGTATCGATATTTTCTGTACTGACTTCATTGCGCTTGTTACCAAGACTTTTCTTCATTTTGGAGTAGAAATCAATGGCACTGACAAGCTGTATCTTTCCTTTCCTTTCGTCATTCTTCCGGTTAGCGACTATCCATACATAAGTGTAGATACCTGTGTTGTAGAATAACTGGTCAGGAAGAGCTACAATAGCTTCAAGCATATCGTTCTCAATAATCCATCTACGTATCTCACTCTCACCGCTTCCGGCACTTCCGGTAAACAAAGGAGAACCATTGAAAACAATTCCTATACGTGAGCCGCTATCATCCTGCTTCATCTTGGATATCATATGCTGAAGGAAAAGGAAAGAACCATCACTTATCCTTGGAAGACCTGCACCGAATCTACCGCTATATCCTTTCTTCTCATTTTCGTCTTTGATGAACTTCTCGACCTTCTTCCACTCCACGCCGAAAGGAGGATTTGAAAGCATGTAATCGAATTTTTCGAATTCAAGTCCGTCAACAGTAAAGGAATTACCAAACTTAATGTTAGAAGCATTCTGACCCTTTATCAACATATCAGACTTGCATATTGCATAAGACTCATCGTTAAGTTCCTGTCCGAACACTTCCAGCCTTGCATCAGGATTCAGGTCTTTCAGGTATTCTTCTGCAACAGACAGCATTCCCCCGGTCCCACAGGCTGGATCATAGAGGGTTTTGACAATTCCCTGGCGTGTGAGTATATCCCTGTCATTGACAAAGAGGAGATTGACCATAAGCCTGATTACTTCCCTTGGAGTGAAATGGTGTCCAGCAGTCTCATTGGAAAGTTCAGAAAACTTGCGTATCAGCTCTTCAAAGATGTATCCCATCTCAACATTACTGACCTTGTCAGGGTGAAGGTCAACCTCTGCAAACCTCTTGACAACAAGATAGAGAAGGTCTGCTTTATCAAGTTTATCGATCTGCTCATTGAAGTTGAAGTACTCAATGATGTTCCTGGCATCTTCAGAAAAGCCTTTGATGTAATTTGCAAGATTGGCAGCAACGTTTGTAGGGTCTGCTTTGAGACTCTCAAAGTCGTATTTGCTCTGGTTATGGAAATTAAAACCGGCAACCTTGTTGAGCACAGGGTCAGTATTCTCGATATTCATGCTTTCCATTTTAGGAAGGTAGTCCAGAACCTTCTGCTTTGTAGGTTCAAGAACACAATCAAGCCTTCTCAATACCGTAAGAGGAAGAATGACTTTACCATAGTCTGCTTGCTTGTAGTCTCCTCTTAAAAGGTCTGCGATACTCCATATAAAGTTGGCGTTTTCGGTTACGTTGACCATGTTAACTATCTCTTTGATGAAGGTTTAAAATAATTAGTTGAGATGATTTGCTATATTGTACTGATTATTAAGCATTATAAAATTATTCATTTGAGTATAAAATGAGTGTTTTCGGGGTGGCATGAAGCTAAAAATATTGGAATTTAGAGTTGTCTATGACAGTTTTCAATCATGATTACTTCTATTATTCAGGACATCTGTTGTGAACTGGCTCACCCTTATGATGAAAACGGGCTTGAAAATGATGAGCAATATGAAGAGATATTACTCCAACCCATAAAGTTTCAATACTGGCTGGCAATGTATGCAACAAGCATGTATCTGAACGCTTTTCCTATAAATACCAATACAGCAAATTGCGTAAATCTGTATCTTAAAAGACCTCCGACAACAGCTATGGCATCTCCTATGCCTGGCAGCCAAGTGAATAGCAGAGACAAGCCTCCATATTTCTTAAAACTGCCCTCAGCTCTCTGAATCTGTTCATCGGAGATACGCATATATTTGTTTATGAAAAATCCTCTTCCTGTGAAACCTATGTAGTAGGAAGTACACGCTCCTAGAAAATTTGCTACAGATGCTACAATAACTACTGTGTAGATATTGAATTTATCAATAATCATCAGTGCCACCAAACCTTCAGAACCAAGAGGGAGGATAGTTGAAGCTAGAAAGCTTGTAATGAATAGACTAATGTAGCCATAATCTGTCAGGATTGTCGTCATATCTAACATTTTTTCTTTATCCCTTCTTTTCAAAAATTATAAATACATTTATTATATATTTACTTATCCTGGGAAGTATGGCTGTTCGGGTAAGGAAAATATTATGCTTACAAGAAAATATTTCATGGATATATTCAAAAGTAATGTACTAATGACTACATTGTTGTTGCTCTTATTATTTTTTACATCTCCGGCGCATGCAGGAACGCCTGTAGTGGACACACAAATTAGTTTCACTCCTAGCTTATACCCCGGAGAATCTTCTTCCTTGAAAGTGCTCGTATCAGAAGTTAGTGGAGATGATTGGGTAAAAGACGTTACAGTATCAGTACAGGTTTCACCTAGTAGTGGGATTGTTATAAGCCCTTCTAGTCAAAGTGTATCCAGAATCAACAAAAAATCCAGTTATACATTCACTTTTCCTATTGATGTTACAGAAGCTGCTTCATCAGGGAGTCGTAACATAATTATCAATGTCAAATACTATGAGATGGATTTGCTCAACATTAATACGCTTGGACCTTATTACTTACAGGACAGCCAGTATTTCAATATTGACAATCCATATGGACAGATATCCATAAGTACCAATCCTCAGAATGCTGATATCTATCTTAATAGCCAATATATTGGCACATCCCCCATGACCATTTCTAATGTAGTACAAGGCAAATACACATTGCTTCTGAAAAAAGAAGGATACAATGATGTGAGCACTAGTGTTACAGTCACAGCAGACTCTCAAAGCTCAGTAAGCAAAACCCTTTCTCAAAAAACAGGTGGTGTTAGTGTGTCCACCACTCCAAGTGGAGCCACGGTGAATATAGACGGCAAATATGCAGGGACAAGTCCACTAACTAAAAATGGAATCCTACCTGGCACACATGATATATCCATCAGTATGAATGGTTACCGAGATGTTTCTGATACTTTTTATATCAGTGCAGGCGTCTCGACAAGTTACAAGAAGTCATTAGTCAAGGAAAATGGGAACATAGATATTGATTCTACACCTTCCGGTGCAAGCATTTATTTGGGAAGCAGCTATAAAGGAGTTACCCCCCTCTATCTTGATGGTATACCCCCAGGCACATTTACCATCAAATTAGTAAAGGATGGATATAAGGACCTAGAGCGGACAGTTACTGTAAAAGATGATTCTACAGCTTCAGTGTCTGCATCTATGGAGAAACTGAGCATTGCAGAAAAAGTGGTTACACAGGTCAATGGTAAGAGTTCATCCAGTATTACCTCCAATAAAATTTCTACAGTAGAATCTACTGAATTCAATGCACAAATATTAGAAGCTGTATTCGTAGTACTTCTGGTAATCATATCAATCATTTTTACTCGAAAAGTGCTTAAAAGCAGGAATAAAGCAACAACAAACATTGAAAATCAAACTGTAGTCAATAACATACATAATGGGGATTATATAGAAACGCACATAAGAGATTCCGTTGTTCAGCGCACAAATATTGGTTCTAAACAAGGAGCATGTCCTTATTGTAAGGATGCGACAAATACAGAAGGAGTTTGTTCAGCATGTGGAAGAACCATTGATAACACTAAATGAAATTACTTACTCTTTAAATTTCCCATTGACCATCTAACTTAATTTAAAATCAGAACTCTGTTAACCTAAATTTTCCTCTCCAACTGGTTAGGGGTAAATTATTACATAACGAAATGTAATTACATCGTCATCTCTCTGCAAACATTGTACGATCCGAAAAGATGGAAAATAATCTATTGCCTTCAACTCATTTTCTGCATACCGGTAGTTAAAAACTGCGACTTTTCTCATAAATCCCAAAAAGTTGATAGTCTCAATCATGATAAGCATGCATAATCGTATGAGTCGCTCAAATGAGGGTTTCTACAGAGTCCAATTTTCATCAAAGAAAACATCGAATTTAATTCAAAAAATGCTTATCAAAATTAATTTATAGCTAAACATCATCACGATAGTCTTCAATTTGATGGCTTAAAGGTGACAAAAATGGATAAACGCAAAAAAGGACTTCTTTACATGATGACAGTGGTTGTCCTATGGGGTTTTTCCTTTGTTGCCACAAAAATATTGCTTGACTTTCTGGATCCTCTTACTGTTGTATTTGTCCGCTTTTTCATGGCAACCATACTAATGTTTGCCATCTGCAGGAAAAGAGAGAATTACAGCCGAAACGAGGTCATGTATGTTGCAATTGCAGGATTTCTTGGTATCACTAGTTACCAGATGCTTGAGAATGTAGCACTGGTATTCACAACAGCCACCAATTCATCACTTATAAGCGCTACCGTGCCTGTGGTTCTGCTTCTGACACTTGATGTTTCCAGAAGGCAATTATCGGACCGGGTCAAATATGCGGGCGCCCTGATAGCTTTTATCGGAGTTGGCTTATTGGTACTCAACGGTGCGTTCAATCTTCATCTGAATCCTATGGGTGATATCCTCATGTTCGGTGCGGTCTTTTCTTGGGTATTCTACACCATAGTCATTGAACGCATGGGTTCAAGGAATATGTTCATTGTCTCCCGTGATCTCACACTTGCAGGCACTGCATTTCTTTTTCCCTTAATGGTCTTTCAGGCACAGAACCTGCGGATAGAGATATTCTCACAAAATGATGCTCTGTTGGTTGTTGCAGCTCTCATTTACCTTGGTGTATTCTGCTCTGCACTGGGCTTTCTTTTCTGGAACAGGGCGATACATCTTGCAGGTTCATCCACCACGACTAATGGAATATACATGATACCGCTTGTGACGATCATTGGTGATACCCTGGTAATAGGAAATGTGCCAAATATCTATGTGCTGCTTGGTGCAGCCCTGGTACTTGCAGGAATTTATCTTTCCGAACGCAGGTAGAGTAATCACAATATTTTGTTACTATATTTATCGACCTCCGCTTCCTTTTCAAGAAAATCTACCACCAAAGGGACAATTTCCTTGAAATGTCCGGATTCAAAGTGCTTTTTCAGACTGTGTTCGTCTTCCCACTCCTCTATCATGCTAAGGATATCTGACCTTTCTGAATTCTGATATAATCCGTATTCTATGCAGCCTTCTTCCTTCAGTGTCTCTTCAACAAGTTTCCTGCATAAATCAATGAAATCCTCGCTTTTCTCAGGTTTAAAGTAGTTTTTTGCAACGACTTTTATTTTCATAAAATCTCGGCTCTGTACAAATTCTTGGTATTCTAATGGAGGTCGAAGTTAACAATAATTCATAAAGTGTTATATGCTATTGAATATATTTCTTAATTTCAACTTATTGCTATTGATCTCAATAGGATTTCTACAGAGCCGTTTTTCTTTTGTCGAAACGTCAACAGATAAATCTCAGATCATCTTTTATTCTACGGCAATAGAAAAAAACTAATGGAATAAGTAATTGATATTACCCTATGAGCTTTAATGATCCTGGTTTTTTTGAGGAGTTGAGGATGGAATGGCTCTGGAACCGCTTAGGTAGTTTAAGGTACAAGAAGTACATTCAAGAACTACGACTTAAACCTGATGAAAATGCCCTTGATTTTGGGTGTGGAGGCGGAGCAGTTTCTAAATACATAGCAGAAGAACTTTCTAACGGGAGTCTTGTCTGCCTTGATACCTCTGCTTTCTGGCTTGAAAAAGCGAAAAAAAGAATGACTGGTCTTTCTAACGTTGAATACGTCTGTAAAACTATAGAAGATGCAGATCTTCCTGACAATCATTTTGATTCTGTGTTCATTCATTTTGTTCTCCACGATATAGCTGAAAAGGACAGACAGGAAGTTATAGATGCTCTTGCTTGCAAGCTCAAAGAAAAAGGACTCATCTACATACGGGAGCCTACAAGGAAAGACCATGGTATGCTTCCTTCAGAAATTGAACAGCATATGGAAGATGCAGGTCTGACGAAGATATCCGATGTGTATGGAACTTATTTTCTCTGGCCACATTATACAGGTGTTTTCCGCAAATGAATTCAATAGCATGAGGTTATAAGATGAAGAATGTAAAAATACTTGGAGTTAGTGGAAGTCCCAGGAAGAACGGAAATACCGATGTCCTGCTTGATAGTTTTTTAAGGGGAGCAGAATCGGAAGGTGCCGATACAAAGAAGATCCATTTGAAGGAGTATTCCATTGAATCCTGCATTGGTTGTGAAGCCTGCAGGAAAGATGGAACATGTACCAGGTTCCACGATGGTATGGAGCTTCTTTATCCTGAAATAGAAGAATGCAAAGGTATTATTCTTGGTTCTCCCGTTTATAACTACAATGTAACGGCAGAGATGAAAACGTTTATAGACCGTCTTTATCCTTTTTACGTGTTCACTGAACAACGTCCGGGTCCTTATTCAAGTAAACTTGAAGATCAGGGTAGAAAAGCGCTTATCTTTACAGTTTGCGAACAGGTAAAAGCTGAAGAAATGGGATTTGCCCTTGAAGCCCTTGGAATGCCCCTTGAGGCACTTGGTTATGAGATATTTGACAAGTTTGAAGCTACAGGCTACTTCAGTAAAGGTGAGGTCTTAAAGGACGAATCAATTCTAAAAAAGGCATTTGAAGCTGGTAAAAACCTGGCAATCAGTCTTCGGTAGATATGCTATTCAGGTGTTTTATTATTCGCTAATCTCCTTTTTATAATAAAAGTAAAATTTTCTCACTAATAAAGCAAGATAAAACCTTATCAAGTTAAATAATCTTTCTAACAAGAATTGTAGCTACAACTATAAGGTAATGGCACATACAGACTGGATGTTCACAAGAATATTCAATGTGGAAATCTAGATCCTGGTCACCGGAGATATAAAATGATACCTGTCGAAACCCTTGCCATCTTTTTTGGACTTACATCTGCATTGTCATGGGGTGCAGGGGATTTTGTAGGAGGATATGCTACCAGAAAGACAGGTGCTTACTATGTGGTTCTGGGCACACAGATCATGGGTATTATTACATTCCCGATCCTTGCATTTGTATTTTCAGAGAGTCTGCCTCCGTTAAAAGATCTTATGTGGGGTGGCCTTGGAGGATTTTTTGCAGCTACCGGGTTGATAGTATTCTATATTGGTATGGCCAGAGGAAAAATGAGTATAGTCGCTACTCTGGCTGCAGTAATATCAATAATCATACCTGTGATATATTCAGTTTTAAACGAGGGTATTCCTTCCATTATTAAGGTAATAGGTTTTATTTTTGCACTTATTGGAATACGCTTTATTGTTAGTATGAGAGGTGGGTCTAAATTAAAAGCCAAAGATCTGGAATATCCATTACTTGCAGGTCTTTTATTTGGCTTGTTCTTTATATCTATTGACCATTTCAGTTCCAATGCAATTTACTGGCCATTAACAGTTTCAAGAATTACAGCATTGATTTTGCTCACAGGATTCATGATGCTAACAAAGAACGTCACCAAACCTACCTACAATTCAATCCTGATAGTTTTTCTTGCAGGATTGTTCAATACTGGGGGAGTCACTTTATTTGCCCTGGCTTCAGGAGCCGGAAGACTGGATATTGCCACGATACTTTCATCACTTAGTCCTGCAGTTACAGTATTGCTGGCATGTTTGTTGTTAAAAGAAAAACTCGATTCGCGTCAGTGGGTGGGGGTGGTAGCATCCCTGACTGCTGTTATTCTTATATCGATCTGATATTTTTAAAGATAATTCTGTTTCAGAAATGTGATCGGGGTATTTTTTAGTATTTACCCCGATAATTTAAAATCCGTGCTTTTTGCCTATCAGTCTCTGCCCTTCTGTTCATACTTTTCTTTTATTTCCTTAATAGTTGCCCTTAATTTAGCTCTTTCAAGAGGTAACGACTCTTCCTGTAATTCCATGAAAAGTGCTTTTATCAGGCAGTATAACATCAAAAGCATGACAAGCATGAACGGGAAACCACCGATTATAGAAGCTGTTTGAAGAGCCCCCAGACCGCCTGCAAGTAGAAGAACTGCTGCAACGGCTCCTTCCAGACTACCCCAGATGATCCTGAGTGGAAGTGGTGGATTCGGATTACCTTTTGATGTAAGCATTCCGATAACATAAGTGCCTGAGTCAGAAGAGGTTATAAAGAATATAGCTACAGAGAACATTGCGACTCCGATAAGTATATCAGAATACGGGAAGAAGCTGAGCATACTGAAAAAGCCCAGTGCGGAATCAACTTCCACAGCTTTGGCGATTCCGCCTGCTCCGAAATGTTCAATAAAAAGGGCAGACCCGCCAAAAATGCTGAACCATACCATACTTACAACGGTAGGTGCAAGCATAACTCCTATTATAAAACTTCTGATAGTTCGTCCTCTTGACACACGGGCGATGAAAGAGCCGACAAAAGGTGCCCATGCAATCCACCATGCCCAGTAGAAGATCGTCCATGAGTCTCCCCATCCTTCGACACCTACTCCCGCAGGATCAGTTCCGAATGACATCTGCAGCAGGTTCTGCAAATAACCCCCAACAGAATGCGTAAAAAGCTCAAGTGTAAATAATGTAGGTCCGAGTACAAATATGAGTATCATTAAAATCAATGCAACTGCAAGATTTATTTGACTCAACCATTTTATTCCTCTGTCAATACCTGAACTGGTTGACATCACTGCCAGTATTGTAACTACGGTTATGATTAAAACCCATAATGTAGGTCCGCTCACATATCCGAACAGTTCTTCAAGTCCTGCTCCAATTTGCATGACACCAAGACCAAGGGTTGTGGCTATACCGAAAAGGGTTGCTAGAACACCGATAGTATTTACTGCAACTCCCCACTTACCATCGATTCCTTCTCTTCCGAGAATGGGTTCCAGAGTAGAACTCAATAACATAGGTAATCCTTTTCTGTAAGAAAAGTATGCTAGTGATCCGGCAACAACAGAATATATTGCCCATGGATGGAATCCCCAGTGGAAGAATGAATATCTCATGGCTGCATGCAGGGATTCAGCTGTATTTGGTTGTTCGTAAAGAGGCCACATATAGTGCCAGATAGGTTCTGAAACACCCCAGAAAAGCAAACCTATCCCCATTCCGCAACTAAAAAGCATGGCAAACCATGAGAGGTCGGAATATGCAGGTTTTTCGTAGTCTCCGCCTAATTTGATATCACCAAGCGGACTTAACATCAGGTATATAATCAGTAACAGGAAAATACTTCCACCAAGTAAAAATGACCATCCGAGATTTCCTACCATCCAGTTAAAAGTATTATCCATATATTGACCAAAACTCTCTGCGTAAAACGTACCTGCAAAAACAAACGCTAAAGTCAGAAATAACGATACCAATAATGTAGGTGTTTTTAACGTTTCAGAAAATTCAGTAAGTCCTTTTTGCATTTCTCTCATTCATTTACCTCCAGTTTATACTTTGAAAAAAAGTGAGTTTACAATTAAGCAAAAATGCTGCAGGTGAACTACCCTTACCTTTCGTTCTGATCACATGAAAGGGGCTTCCTGTCTTAGAAGTTAATATAAAGATTTTCATCATTTTAAGAAGATCAAGAAACGATACCCTTGTAAATAACTTCATATCATATCTAATAATAAAAACTCCACTTCAAGTAGCATTAATAGAACACGATTGAGATTTATACAATCATTATTCAATTGTTAATCATCAAGCATCTTATTTATTGTCCTATAAATTAAAAACTCTTCTGTTAACATCTGTATTTTATTTGTGGTTATATATTATAATGACAGTATATTGTAACTTAGTAATAATATTTGGTTTTTATTACAAATCATATTAACTTATGTATTTTATGTTATCAGTTATTGCTATAAGTTAAAAGCTACTAGGAAATATAAGAGGTATCATGTATGTCAGATATATATAAATATTTAAGAAGTTCTTTTTCGGGTGAAGAGAAAAAAGAAAATGAACACGACATGGATGTTTTCAAAATATCCCGGGAACTTGCTGAGGATTATAACATAATAAACGAAGGGGATTTTGTACCATATGATATGGATATGGCAGATGCTGTTTTTTCAGCAGCTATCGAACTTCTGACCACCACCGGGGTTTATTGTACGGATACAGGAAGATCGATACAGGTAAATAATGAAGAAGTATTACAGGCTCTCGGAACTCCCAATGCCCTTGAGATTGGAAGGTTTAAAGAAAGAATTGAAGTTGTAAGAAGGTGTGTAATGGATTCTCAGGCACCTGTAATAATTGGTGGACCAATGGGTGGCAAGATTTCTGAAAAGGATTATCTGAACATACACATAAGTTCTGCAAGTGAACCTATTGTTCAGGGAATCTATGGCGGCTCACTTCAAACTTTTAATGAGGATCCCATAAAATTTGACAGCCCTGAGGAAATGTTTGTGTCTTTTGAGGAAGCACGGCTTGAAAGACTTGCAACAAAAGTTGCCGGAAGGGAAGGACTTACTCTTATAGGCCCCTCAACTCCGACAGTGTCGCAGGCCTATATGCTAGTATCTTCAAATGAATTATACACAAAGAATGATGTTCATAAAACCCATCAACTTGAGAATTTGAAAACAAATTTCGAGACATTCTATAGGGCTATATTCCATCAAGGTAACGGAAATAATTATTTTAGTGATCAATGTCCGGTTTTAGGTGAAAAGCACATTGAATCTCCTGAAGCTCTGGCTATTATCGATGTTGCAGAGACCATACAATCCCGCCTGGTAACAGGTGCGAATCTGCATGCTTCTGGAGCCGTTGATTCAGATACTAAATCGTCATCTTCTAAAGAAATAATATGGTCATCCAATATGGCGTCTCTTGCCATCTCCCGCAATATGAACCATTGTACTGGAAGATATTACAGGAATCTTGCAGGTTGTTGTACCGACATGATGTTTTATGAAACTGCAGCCCAGGCAATAGGAGATACGGTTTGTGGAAGAGAAATGTTAATAGGTCCTCTGGGAGGAGGCAGTAAGGGAACTGATATGTCCACTGGTCTTGAGTCAAGATTCATGGGAGAGGTGAGCAGAATGGCTCTTAATTTAGATCTGGCAGAAGCAAATGAGGTCATTGAAATGCTTTATTCCAAGTACGAGGACAGGCTTTCCGACGCTCCTCATGGAAAGGATTTTGAATCATGTTACACTGTCAATTCCAAATATGAAATGAAACCGGATCAACAATATATGGAGCTTTACTCTAAGATTATCGGCGAAATAGATGAGTACTATAGAAATATGTTCTAAATATGAATGAAATTTTAGGCATATCTTTTATTGAATCAGTTTGTGAATAAACTCGTTGAATGTGAACGTCTCAAATCTGTGAAACATTTCTGGTTGTGAGAACCTATGGATCTTTCACAGGTTACTATTTTTTAACTATTTTAACTAAATTGTTTTGAGTTATATGGGAGATTATATGTTCGGTTTAAGCTTGTGGACAGACCTTTCACTCGAGAAAGCTGGATGAAGCAGGAAGCCACCCAATTTATTGGCTGGTAGTTCACTTGGTGGTATCAACTGGTATTGCAAATGTGAATGTACTTCCCTTACCTACTTCACTTTCCACTTCTATGTCTCCGGAATGCATTTCCACGTAATATTTTACAATAGCAAGTCCCAGTCCGGTTCCTCCGTGAGTTCGGCTTATCGATGAGCTGATCTGTTTAAAAGGGTCAAAAATAGCTTTATTTTGTTCAGAGGGAATACCGATGCCATTATCAGATACAGAAATGTGTACTTTCCCGTTTGCTACTTTAGAATCAACTCTTACTTTACCATGGTCAGGTGTGAACTTGATTGCATTACTTAAGAGATTGTATAATATCTGTTTGATTTTTATCCTGTCAGCATTTATTTCAAGACCCTTTAATTCAATATTGGTTTTAAAATCGATATGTTTCTCTTTTATAAGAGGTTCCATTAGCATTATGCTTTCTTCCAAAACCTCTGACATATTTATTGGTTCAGGGTCGAATACCATGTTGCCTGATTCAATTTTTGAAACATCGAGTATATCATTGATAAGGTTCAGCAAATGATTACCACTTTTCAGTATGTTTGAAACATAATGAAGTTGTTTTTCATTAAGTTCTCCAAAAATTTTATCATTTAATATCTGGGAAAAACCGATAACTGAATTAAGTGGTGTTCGAAGCTCATGACTCATATTGGCAATGAACTCCGATTTTATCTGGTTTGATTCTTCAGCAAGGGCTTTAGCTCTTAGAAGGGCCATTTCTGTATTTTTTCGTTCAGTAATGTCTGTTAAAAATAGAGTAAGACCGATGACATTCCCATTCTCATCTTCAAGAGGACTATACACGTTCTCGTACCATCGTCTTTCAAGTAATGAATCGCCGTATTCTTCAATAGTGGTAAAAGCTTCGCCTGCCAGTACTCTGTCAAAATTCATTTTTGATTTTTTTCTGTCTGAAGAATCTGTGATGTAATCAAGCATACAGGTGCCAATATCAATGTCCGCGTTCCATATGTTTTTCATAGTGTTCCGGTGATTTTCATTAAAAGCAATATACATGTAATTTCTATCAAGGGCGAAAATGATCACATCTTCAGGGCTTTCAATAACTTCATGAAGTAGTTGGTATGCCTGTCTGTATTTCTGCTCGGCTTGTTTCAATATTTCCGCAGCTCTATTTCTTTCAGTAATGTCTCTGCATATGCAATATGCCAGATTCTGTTCATTTATTATTGCATTGTTAGTAGTGACTTCCACATCAAATGAGCTCCCATCTTTACGGAAGTGCTTTGTTTCAAAATGGGTAAATGATTTATCATTAGTTCTAATTACTTCAATTAGCTTCTCTTTATTGAATGATCTATCCCAATCCCAAACGTGTAACTGGAGCAATTCATCCATTGGATAGCCAAGCATATCCGCATATTTCTGATTAGCTTCCACTATTTTTCCATTTTGATCAATGGCAACAATTCCATCGTTTGCCTGCTCGAAGAAAATACGTGTTCTTATGTTCTCTTCTGCAAACCTGGCCTCAGCTCTTTTTTTCTCAGTTATATCGGCATGAGTTCCATACATAAGAAGTGGTTTTCCCTCTTCGTCCCATTCGATCACTTTTCCACGATCAAGTACCCATACCCACTCTCCATTCTTGTGTTGTAAGCGTGCTTCATATTCATAATAATCAAGCTCGCCTTCAAAGTGTTTCCTAAGAAGCATTTCAGCTTCTTTTAAGTCGTCCGGGTGGGATAATTCTGCCCATGTCTGTATATTGGTTGGAGCTAATTCATCAAGCGTATAACCTACTATCTCTGCCCAGCGTTCATTGAATGAAGTTTCACCAGTCTGGATATTCCATTTCCATGTCCCGATATTTGTACCTTCAATGATGTTCGCAAGACGTTTGCGCTCTTCTAACAGCTCTTTCTCTGCCTGCTTCCTTTCGGAAATATTCCTGCCAATTCCCAATACTCCAATGAGTTTTCCACTGGAATCATACATAGGACTTTTAATAGTTTCCAGATATTCTTTGTGTCCGTCGTCGGCATAAGTGATTAATTCCTCATTCATTGAAGGTTTACCGGCTTCTAATGCCTCCATATCCTTTTGTCTGAAAAAGTCTGCAAGTTCCTTGTCAACAAAATTATGATCCGTCTTTCCAATGATTTCTGCTTCTTTTGCACCGAAAAAACGCTCAAATTTACTATTGCATTTAAGGTACATTCCTTCGGGATTCTTCAGCCATATTAGATCAGGAATAGTATCTACCAGTGTACGTAGTTGTCCCTCACTATTCATTAGTGCTATTTCTGCATTTTTGTGATCAGTTATATTGATGGATGCTGACATGACCCTCTGAATGCCATTGATCATAACAGGACTCAATCGGACATAAAGCCAAAGATCTTCGCCGTTCTTCTTTTTGTGAAGCCATTCAAACTCCTGCGCCCCTCCTGAAACAGTTTTATGTATCAATTCTTGAGCTTCTGCTAGTGAGTATGGATGCTCATACCAGATATCATTCTCCTGTAATTCTTTGAGTGAAGAAAAGCCAAAAGAAGTATAAGCTGCAGGATTAGCGTCAATTATATCCCCACTGTCCTTATCGTGTATTATTGTGGAAATGGGTATTTCTGTGAAAAGACTTCTGTACTGCTCTTCACTGTTCTGGAGTTTCTCTTCATATATCTCTTCAGAGTTTTTTGTCCCTGTAAGGTCACGAATAATAGAACAAAGAAGGGTTTTTTCTCCGATGCTGGTAGGAAAGGTATTTACTTCGACATCTCGTATTTCACCACTAGCAATTTGATGTTTGAAGAAAAAGTGATTTTTTATCTCATTCATTGCCTTTTGGACCGCTGCTGAGACTTCCTCTTCAGGCATTGAATTTATGTGAAAGATCTTCTTACCTATAAACTCCTCTAACTTCCAGCCATAAAATTCACATGCAGCATGGTTTGCATCAACGATATCAAGGGTATCAGGATCTATAAGTAACATAATGACATGTGCGTTGTCAAATAATGTCCTGTACCCGGTTTCCTTAATTCCCACAATTATTCCTCGTTATTCTTTATGAATTAGATTTAACAAAGAGGAAATCTATCATCTTATTTGAATAGAGAGATTTTTAATTTTTACTACTCAATTACATGCAGTTATTATTATATAAATCACTGCTTGTTTTTTAATGTTATTAATTTCATGCTCTTGCTCCAACAATAATCAAGGGACTAATTTTTATAACAAGTCATCAAGAAAACAATGGGATTCTTGATGGCCGAAAGCAAATCAATGGGACTTTGGTCAGCCACATCAATTGGTGTCGGTGCCATGGTGGGTGCAGGGATATTCTCAATATTTGGAACGGCAACCCAGATATCCGGTAATGCAGTCTATATGTCTTTCATAATTGCCGGGGCAATAGCTCTGCTGAGTACTTATTCCTATGCAAAATTAGGAGTAAGATATCCTTCCGCAGGTGGTCCCGTTGAATTTCTGATCCATGGGTTTGGTGATAGAATACTCACCGGTGCTCTGAATCTGTTGTTATGGACAGGCTACATTTTTGGACTGGCATTATATGCAAAAGGATTTTCTCTCTATGCACTGGCATTAGTGCCACTTGATTCTACAGGTATCTGGACAAATGTTTTTGCCACAGCAATAATAGTAGTTTTTACAGCCGTCAATTTTATCGGTGCAAAGGCTGTAGGAAAATCAGAACTTATTATAGTATCAATTAAAGTGGGTATCCTTCTGCTTTTTGCAGTTTCCGGTCTCTTCTTCATAGAACCATCAAATCTTTCAATCACAGGATTTCCATCAACCTCAAATATCCTCTTTGGAGCTGGCATAGTATTTCTTGCATATCAGGGTTTCGGGCTCATTACCAATGCAGCAGAAGACATGATTGATCCCCAAAAAACACTCCCTCGGGCATTGTATCTGAGTGTGATAATTGTAATTTTTCTCTATGTTCTTGTAAGTATCACAGTTATTGGAAACCTGTCCATTTCCACAATATCAACAGCCAAAGACTATGCTCTGGCTGCCGCTGCACAACCTTTTCTGGGAAATTCAGGATTTACAATCATGGCAGTTGCAGCTCTTTTTTCAACATCTTCCGCCATTAATGCATCTCTGTATGGGGGTGCAAACGTAAGTTATCTTATTGCAAAAGAAGGTGAATTACCTGCTTTTTTTGAAAGGAAAGTATGGAACAGAAGTACAGAAGGACTTTTCATTACATCAGGTCTTGTGATTCTATGCATTAATCTTCTAAATCTGGAAGGGATAAGTATGATCGCAAGTGCATCTCTGTTGGTGATCTATGTTGCAGTTAATGTCTCTCATATGAGGTTGGTAGCTGAAACAGGTGCGAAACGCTATCTTATATGGTCATCTCTTCTCAGTAGTATAGTGTTTTTTGGGATACTGGTTTATTATGAAATATTGAATTCAATACCAACACTGGTGGTTTTTGCTTTTATCATTGCATTATGTTTTATAGTTGAATGGGTTTACAGAAAATGTTCGAACAGAATACTAAAAACAAGAAGCAATGGTGGTAATCAATTATGAGTGAAGGTTCTTCAGCAAAAAATATAGGCTACCTTTCCGCAGTTTCAATAGGAGTTGGTGGAATGGTCGGCGGAGGAATCTTCGCCGTTCTCGGACTTGCTGTTAAACTCGGAGAAGGTGGGACACCTATTGCCTTTGCACTTGCAGGTCTGGTGGCATTAATAACATCTTATTCTTATGCAAAACTCTCTGTTCGTTATCCATCAGAAGGTGGAACTGTGGAGTTTCTTAATCAGGCATTTGGTTCTGGTATGATAACCGGAGGACTGAATGTATTACTCTGGTTGAGCTATGTTGTCATGCTTTCACTCTATGCTTATGCGTTTGGTAGCTACGGTTCAACATTTTTCCCTGATTCCATGCAGTTTGTCTCTAGACATATTCTCATTAGTGCGATTGTGGTATTGATGACTGCGATCAATGTTATTGGCTCCAAAGTTGTAGGCAAATCTGAAGAATGGATTGTAGCATTTAAAGTTGCAATTCTCACCATTTTCATAGGAGGTGGGCTGTGGAGTATAAGATCACAAACTGCCCAGGTAACTTTAGGTTCAGATCCACTCCAACTTGTTGCCGGTGGAATGATAATTTTCCTGGCATATGAAGGATTTGAACTCATAGCCAATACTGCAAATGATATCAAGAACCCTGAAAAGACCCTTCCACGTGCCTATTATTCTGCAGTTCTTTTTGTTATCCTGCTCTATGTGTTGATAGCATACGTAACCGTTGCAAGTGTTTCAACCGACACCATTGTTCAGGCACAGGATTATGCCCTTGCAGTTGCTGCTGAACCGTTCCTCGGAAGTTTAGGTTTCAATCTTATTGCTGTTGCAGCTCTTTTATCCACAACATCTGCGATCAATGCAACATTATATGGAGCTTCACGTGTGAGCTATATTATCGCAAAAGATGGTGAACTGCCGGAATTATTAGAGAAGAAGATATGGAACAAACCTGTTGAAGGGTTGCTATTGACTTCAATTATGACACTGTTTGTGGCAAATCTTTTTGACCTGTCCAGCATTTCAATCATGGGTAGTGCGGGTTTTCTTCTGATATTCGGAGCAGTAAATGCTGCAAATGTTCGTGTCTATAAGAGAACCAAAAGTAAAAAATGGATATCAATAACTGGCATTGTTGCATGCATCGTAGCTTTTCTGGCACTTATCTGGTATGTACTGACCAACTCTCCTGCAGATATCTATGTATTAATAATAATGGTGTTCCTTGCTTTTGCAGTTGAGTTTATCTATAGAAAATATACTGGCAGGCAAATAAAGAAAATTCATTTTTAACGATTAGATTATTCCAGATTCAAACCTTCTATTTGTTATTCAACAGGGATCACAAATGCAAAAGTGTTCCCTTTTGCGGGTTTGCTCTGACCCAGATATTGCCTTTGTGCATTTCAACATATTTTTTGACAATTGCAAGACCAAGCCCGATTCCACCCTGCTCTCTGATACTGTACTTACTTATTTGTTAAAAAGGTTCAAAAAGACAGGCTTTGTTCTCACTGGAGATTCCAATTCCGTTGTCCTTGACACTTGTGTGGATTATATCAAATTTAATCCGTTTGTTCAATATTTATATTATCATATTCAGGTTCTTTCGGAATCCTAAAAACAAAACTACTTCCTTCTCCGGGATTACTCTGAACACTGATACTGCCTCCATGCATTTCAATGAATTTTTTAGCAATAGCCAGTCCCAGTCCGCTTCCTTTAAAATCATGATTTAAACATGGTTTGATCTGCCTGAAAGGCTGGAAAAGTTTATCCATATCATTCAGTGAAATCCCTATACCTGTGTCCTGTATATTAAGATATACTGAACTGTCCACTGTACCTGCTTCAATTGTAACTTTTCCATTCTCCGGAGTAAACTTAATGGCATTACTTGCAAGATTGTAGATAATTTCCTTGAATTTAGTCCTGTCAGCAAATATCATCTCTGGCAGAGAATTATATTTAAGTTCAAGGTCTACTCCTTTTTTCATGGCCATTGGCGTCACTGACATTTTTATTTCGTTGATGCTATCTGAAAGGTTGAATTTTTCATAGTTGAGTTCCACTCTTCCGGCTTCTATCTTTGAAAGGTCCAGAATATCATTGATTACATTCAGGAGGTGTTTTCCACTTTTTGAAATATAATCTATATATTCAGTCTGTGCTTCATTTATTTCTCCGAAATCCCCTCCCTTTATAATTTCTGAAAATCCGATGATGGAATTAAGGGGAGTCCTTAGTTCATGACTCATGGTTGCGAGGAATTCATTTTTGGCTAAGCTTGCCTCTTCTGCAGTGATCTTAGCTTTCAGCAGTTCATCCGAATATTTTTTCCTTTCAGTAATATCTCTGCAGACACAAAACACGAGTTTTTTGCCACTATATGCCATAAGATTTGAGTTGATTTCAACATTAAGGATAGTTCCATCTTTACATTTCTGTTTTGTCTCAAACAATATACCCTGGAAATCTGAAGATTGGATCATATTGAGAAGATGGTCGCGGTCAAAATTAGCATCCCAATCCCACACATACATATTTTGAATTTCGCTGACAGTATATCCAAGCATTTCAGCAAAAGCCGGATTTGTCTCAAAGACACTTCCATCCATTTCCAGTATGACCATTCCATCCCTTGACTGTTCCATTAGAAGACGGCGCCAGTGAACTTCTTCAGAAAGTGCATTCTCCGATTTCAGGCGTTCAGAAATATCTTTAATGATGGCACAGTTATATTCTTCCTCTCCATAGATCATGTGATTGACAGAAATTTCGACAGGTAGCAATCTTTTTTCTTTTGTCAGATGCATGGAATGGAAAGTAAAACTCTTTTTTTCTGTGACTAGTTTCCAGTGTTCATTCCACATATCTTCTGTGAAAACCGGATCAATATCCGGTACTGACATGGTCAAAAGTTCTTCTTTTGAATAGCCCAGCAAATCACAGGCCGATTTGTTGGCAAAAAAGAATTCTCCGGTTTTCCTTGTCCAGAATACGGCATCGCTGAAATTCTCCAGTGAAAAACAAGCAAGATTCAATCCTTTTTCAGTCTTTTTACGTTCGGTTAGATCCCTTATGAAAGTACAGTCGTACTCTTTACCTTCATAATTCATGTAGTTGGAAATTATTTCAACAGGGCACATTTCACCTGAATTAGTGCGAACATCAACTTCTGCAAGTGATGTCTTTTCATTACATAGTTTTTCCCAGTGTTCTTTCCATGATTCCTGTGTAAGTTCAGGATCAAAGCTGAATACTGACATCGACAGCATTTCATCTTTAGAATAACCTGTTAGATCACACGCAGCTTTGTTAACATAAAATACATTTCCATTTTTCTCTAACCATGCGACAGCATCCTTAGAATTTTCAAGTGAGTGACTTGCTTTTTTTAATTCTTCTTCTGCATTCTTCCTTTTCGTTATATTCCTGAAAAAAGTGCAGTGATATTCTTCTCCTTTGTAGTTCAGATAATTGACCGTTATTTCTACAGGCAGGATATTTCCAGATTTGGTGCGGACACTGGACTCATTAAAATATGTTTTGTTTGATCTCACATTTATCCAGTGTTCATCCCACATGGATGAAGTAAAATTTGGATTCACATCTGATACAGACATTGATAGTAGTTCTTCTTCAGTATAACCAAGAAGGTTGCATGCGGCTTTGTTGACATAAAACATTTGTCCGTTTGATTTAACCCAGACTACCGGATCAAAAGCATTCTCAAGTGCAAAAAATGCCAGATGCAGATCTTTTTCAGTTCTTTTCTGTTCAGTTACATCACGAACCACGACATAATTCACATCTTTTTCTTTTTTAAGTGGGTCACTCCTGTAAATCTTTACATCGCGAACTTCACCACTTGAAAGCATGTGTTTTGAAAAAAAGTAATTTTTATCACCTGCATTCTTGCATTCAATGGAACTATTTTCCTTTCCTTTCCTTGATTCCATAATTACGGCATCTATATCACTGATATCCATTTTCTTCAGTTCTTCCAGTGACCATCCATAAAATTCAGAAGCAGTATGATTTGCATCAATGATCTTGCAAGTACTCTGGTCAATTAACAGTACCACTGTTCTGTCATTCTGAAAAAGGTCCCTGTAGGTTTCTTCATTTTTGAGAAAATAGTCTATCAAAGTTTCTTCATAGCAAAAGAGAGATGAATTATCTCCGGTCTGCTCCCAATGATACCTTTTTTTTCCCATAGGATCATCTAGCCTGTCTTAAAGTCAGATCCGTCAACAGCAAAGACATCCGGAATATTGTATCAGACAACATACCAGAAGACAAAATCATTTGAAAATCTCTATCTTTTCAAAAGCATTTCCTGCCTTTAATTGACAGCAACCAACCCTGCGAATATTACTATTGAACCACTGTTATTTAAAGATGAATGATTTGATTTTTTAAGATTACAGTTGCATATGGGAAAGATTCAGGAAAAAATGCTGAGTTAAAAAGTCAAAGAGCTTTTTTCAGTGTGATCCAGAACACACTTCCCTTTCCTTCAGGATTGTCCTCAACACCATATTCTCCATCATGCAGTTCGATTATACGTTTTACAATAGCAAGGCCTAATCCAGTTCCCTTTATTCCTTTTTTATCTGCACGCTGGAAACGGTTAAAGAGCAGGACTTTATCGGAATCAGAGATTCCTGCTCCCCGGTCTGTAACAGTGACTTTCCACATCCTGTCAAGCTCTTTGAAAGTTATATCAATGGCACTTCTTAAAGGGCTGTATTTGATAGCATTTGACAATAGATTTGCAAAAACCTCTTCTATGATCGGATTAGCTACAGCAGGACAGGCACTAATTCCATATATATTCACTGTCTGATCATTTGTTTCTATTGTTTCCCTGAAACTATCAATGACCATTTTAAACACAGGTACCACGTCTATCTTTTCAAAACCAATGTCCTCTTCTTTCTGGAGTTTTGCAAGCTTGGTGGCAGTTTCAAGCATCTCTATCAATCTGTCATTGTTTTCCTTGACTTTCTGTGCCAGCATCCTTGATTGTTCATCGCTTGTTGTGTCAAGAAGTTCTTCTGTGTAACCTTTGACAACACTGGCCGGAGTGAGCAGATCGTGACGTATGATATCGGTGAACAGGTCTTTAAGTTCGTTTGATTTTTTGAGTTCAGATGCATATCTTTTTAGTCTTTCTTCAGCTTTCTTTCTCTCAGTGATGTTCCTGGCTACAGAAAGAATGGCCTTTTCGCCTTTGTATTCTATAAGTCTGGAATTGAGTTCAAGCGGAAGCACGGATCCGTCTCTAAGCACAAAACTGATCTCAAAAATAACGCCTTTTTCCTTCATTATGCGTTCTGTGTAACTATCCATCAGTAGTTTCATTTCAGGTTTTACAATATCATCAGGAGACATTTCAAGCATTTCTTCCCTTGTGTAACCAGTTGAAGAGACCATAGCTCTGTTCGCATCTATAAAATTACCATAAGGACTGCAGATATATATGAGGTCGTCAACGTTATTGAATACTGTTTTAAGGTTGTTCTCGGACTCGATCAGCATTGATTCCATTCTTCTGTTTTCGGTTATGTCCTCACCTGAGCTGATAACTCCAATACGTTTACCGTTCTCATCTTCAACAGGAACATCATGCCAGAATATCAGTCTTTCTTCTCCATCTTTTGTAAGTATAAAGTTCTCAAAATATTGTGGGGGATCTAATTCGTGGTTAATAACCTTAACAAAATTACTTTTTGTTAGATCTCGGACACTTTCAGGAAGGAAATTATCAAACCATTTCTTTCCTATTATTTCGTCTTTATCATATCCGAGGACTTCAGCTCCTTTATTGTTAACGAAGATTACTTCCTGATCGGGATTTACAATACCTATTATAGAACCTGCCACATCAAGATAATTGTAGAGTTTATCCCTTTCTATTTTAAGAAGCTCTTCAGTACGTTTTCTTTGGCTTATATCCCTTATTATGAGAAGTTCTGCCTTCTTTCCTTCATAATCGATAAGCGAGCCATTGATCTCAACAGAAATATTTTCATTTTCCCGGGTTGTTATATTCATGTCAAAGATTTTTTTGTCAGCTACTTTTAAGCTGCATAGTTTCATCCATTCTGAAGCTTTTTGTTCATCATTTGAAGGGCTGAATTTCATATAATTCTGGTTGACAATCTCTTCAAGGGTGTAACCTGTGAGTTCGGACATCTTTGAATTTGCAAATTTTATTATCCCGTCCTGAATTATCAGAACTCCGTCATTTCCTTTTTCCACAATTGTTGAGTATTTCTTTTCGGATTCCAGAAGTTCCTGTTCGACAATTTTTGTTTCAGATATGTCTTTTCCCACGCAGATAAACATGTCATTGTTGTCATCATCCAGAGGCTTGCATGTTATATTCATAGGAACTTTTTCCCCGTTCCTGCACAAATGCTCTAACTCACATTCAGAACGTCCTTTTTTAGCTGCTTCTTCTATTATAGAAGGGATTTCATTATTGGTGACACACTGGTTAATGAGTTCTGATATGTTCATTTTGTGAAGCTCGTCAGATGAGTGTCCTGTACAGGTTTCAAAATTAACATTAAAATCAACTATGTTTCCTTTATTGTCAACCATGAAAATGTAATCTTCAAGTTTATTGTAACAATCCCTCAGTTTTCTTTCAAAGGTTTTAAGTTCTACTATTTCTTCCCTTTTTTCAAAAGCAAGCGTTACAAGCTTTGTTATCATTCCAAGTATTTTTTCGTATTCTTCAATTCTGGTCCTGTTATCATGAACATCAGGTTGCAGTCCTTTGAGGCTAAGCTCTATAAACCCATTATTTTTTCCATTAATAACAATATCATTAACAAGTACCATATCATGGTTAGCACAAGCCGAATATTTGCATTCTTTTCCAAGTAATCCGATCTTGATCGATACAAATTCCGGTCCATTAAAAAGATATTTGACCCTGTCTGTAAGCAACTTCAGGGATTTTTCTAAAGTTGGTTCATTTAATAAAACTTCAAAGACATTCGTAACGTTGGTAATTACGCTTTCGTTATTTTTTGTATATCCATTCATCTCCCATTTTCCCCATGAGCGAACAAATGGCAGGTGCATTCACTAAATGCATAAATTAGTAAATCTCCACACTAACCTATCTATTTTATGCTTTTTTATGTTATAAATATATCTGCAAAAAGTATTTTTATAAATATATTCAACTTTATTTGAGACTAATTATACTATCTGAAACGAAAACGGAATTGGATCGCAGAATTATTCTTTAAATACTAACAAGGAAAAAGTTATATTTTTCTTCATTTTAATTGTACAGATATTCTTCAACAAAAAATGTGTTTGCAGAAGATACTGATTCTATTATCTCAAGGTAATCTGCATTATCAATACCATCTGAATTTTCAACAAATTCCTTATTTGCTTGTTGCAATGCTTCTACTCCGATTGTTTCATATAATGTGTATGTCAGAGAAAATGCTTTCTTGTATCCGAAATCCACATGTTCCTCAGTATCAGTGTTGAGAGTTTTCGGGGTACTCCAGTCTGAAAGAGGGAAATCATGTTCACCATATAGGTTTTCGTACTTTCTGAGAAAACGGTCACGCCTTGATTCAGCTTCTTCCGGTTCAATTTCGCTTAGCACTATGTATGCATAAAGGTCAGCATAACCTTCATCCATCCATAGCTGGTCGAAGTTGCAGGCACGTGTCCAGTAATGTGCCAGCTCATGAACCAGAATTCCATGGTTTGAAGTGTAAAGTAGCCAGATTCCGTTGCTTCCCTGATTATAACCGCCATAGCCACCTGTCTCTGTCAGGTTTGCCTGTGTTATGGTTATATTATACTCAGGTGGGTATGCAATTCCCCAGTTTTTCTCAAGCAGGTTCAGGCTTTCAATTGTTGTCTTCATTATGTCCTGTGCCCACTGTTCTTCTCCTTCCCAGTACCTGATCTCAATATCAACATCACGTTCTGTAAGGTGAGCTGTATCTTTTAATGTGAGGCGTTGTGAAGCTCTTACTGAGTTTACTTTACATGCTTTATTCCAATCCTGTCCCTTTTCGAATATGTAAACACTTGAATACAATTTATCTTCTACTCTGTAATCATTCCTGCTAAGATGGGTTTCAAATTCAGAAGGAACTTCAAGGGTTACTTCAACGTTGTCACCATATTCATTCATTGTGAATACAGCTGTATTCTTATTAATCTCGATCTCATATTCCACATAAAATCTGTAACTGTCTTCGTACCAGACCTTGTTGTTAAAATAAAAGACATAATATCCTTCATCAACCATGTTGAAAGCCATGCTTCTTTCATCATCGAAAACTTTGATGCAATTTGCTCCATCAGGAAGATAAGCATTGTAATTGGAGTAGTATCCTCTCCAGTATTTTGTATCAGGATTATTGTTATGGAATGTGATCTCTCTTGATACTTTGACTATTCCTTCCTCTGGAATAAGTTCATAACTGGAGCTTACATCAGTGAAAATATTATTGCCTGATGCGGCTGTTAGGTTAATAGTGCACAGGAATAAGAAGAGCATGGTTCCTGCAAGTATCTGACGTTTTTTAGAAGATCCCATTACTATCTATGTGTAGAACTTAATGTTCACTATTTAATGCGTTATGACATCAAAATTTAAATCGTGTACATGAAAATAGGAATTTTGTACATGGAATTATAATAATTCAGTTAAAATTATAAATTTATGTGCAACTGTTTGTTTTTTATGTATTCTTATGTGCAATCATCAATTGCTGATTTTTGCATAGGTCACTGTTACCATGTGCCATAATAGCAAATCATTTAAAGATGTACTACCATGAGAGGATATTTTGCGGAGATGTTCCAATGAGATACTGGCAGCCAAAATATGAGACCATGAAAAAAGACGAACTTGCCGAACTGCAACTAAAACGCTTGAAGAAGACGGCTGCGGCAGTCTATAATAACGTTCCTTTCTACAGGGAGAAGTTCAGGCAACTTGGTATAAATCCTGGTGATATCAAGTCAATAGATGATATCAGTAAATTACCATCCACAAGGAAAACCGACCTCAGAGACAATTATCCGTTTGGTCTTTTTGCAGTACCTAAAGAGGAAATAGTAAGGATACACGCATCCTCGGGTACCAGCGGAAAGCCAACAGTTGTAGGATATACACAGAATGATATTGATACATGGTCAGATCTTATGGCAAGGAATCTTACCATGGTAGGTCTTGATAAAAGCGATGTTTTCCAGAATGCTGTGAATTATGGCCTTTTCACAGGTGGACTTGGTTTTCATTATGGTGTTGAAAGAATGGGAGCGATGGCAGTTCCAAGCGGAACCGGTAATACATGCAGGCAACTTGAAATGATGATGGATTTTGGTGTCACTGCAATGCACTGTACTCCATCTTACGCACTCTATCTTGCAGAAACAGCTGCTGAAATGGATATTGTGAATAAGCTTTCTCTGAGAGTTGGCTGCTTTGGAGCGGAACCCTGGTCTGCGAATACCAGGAAACAGCTTGAAAGTGCTCTGAACATCAAAGCCTACGACTCCTATGGTCTTTCAGAACTAATGGGTCCTGGTGTTGCTTTTGAATGTGAGGAACAGGATGGTCTTCACATATGGAGTGATCATTTCTATGTTGAAGTTCTGGATGAGAACGGTGAGCAGGTTGCAGAAGGCGAAAAAGGAGAACTTGTACTCACATCCTTAACCAAGGAAGCCCTTCCGATCATAAGATACAGAACCGGTGACATTACACGTCTTCTTGAGAGTGAATGTTCATGTGGTCGTACAACACCACGTATCTCAAGGCTTCTTGGAAGGGCAGATGACATGCTCATTGTAAGAGGTATCAACGTTTTCCCATCACAGATTGAGGATGTCATTGTGGACATTCCTGAAGTTACAGAACATTTCCAGGTACTTCTTGACAGGAATGCCAAGATGCTGGATGAAATAACTGTTAAGGTTGAACTTGAGGAAAATGCATTTACAGGTGAACTAAAAGACCTTGCAGCAGTCCGCAAACATGTTGAGAATGAACTCAAGAGTGTTCTCAACATCAGGACGAATGTGGAACTTGCTGAAAAAGGTTCTATTCCCAGAACGGCAGGTAAATCACAGAAAGTTGTTGACAGAAGGAATGCTATCTGATTACTTTGGTTCAATCTCATATATTAAGGTGAAAATATGGCTCATGTAATGGAAATTCTCGGAAAGGCCAGAGTTGTTGTAGAAGATGGAAAGGTCACTGAAGTTGGTGAACCTTTGATTGGCTGGTGCCCTATTTTTGACAAAGCCCGTGGCATAACTGAGATCACAAAGGATGAGATCAGGAAGAATATGGAATTCCGCATCAAAGATTTCGGTCTCTTCACAAATAAACGTCAGTTAGATATGGATATTTTCGTAGGATTTGGTGCTTCCGAGACGATGATGACAGGCCTTAACCGTGGTCTGCTGGATACAACTGTCACTGCATGCGATGGTGCAGGAACTGTAATATCCAACAATCCAAACCTTGTTCAGGGAATGGGTGCACGCATTTCAGGTCTTGTTGAAACAGAACCTATAGATGAGACCATAAATGGAATTAATGAGCGTGGTGGAATTGTTCTTGATCCGTCAAATGCAAATATTGATCCTGTTGCAGGTGCCAGGAAGGCAGCACAGCTTGGTTACAAAAAAATAGCAGTTACAGTTGTTTTCCCTGAAACTGCAAAAGAGCTGCGTAAGCTTGAAAAGGAACTTGACCTTGAGCTTGTTATTATAGGTGCACATGTAACAGGTATTGACAGGCAGATGGCACAGGATCTGCTGGATTCTGCGGATATTGTAACGAGCTGTGCTTCGAAACATGTACGTGAATTGGTAAAACCACTTGTGCAAGTAGGCAGTTCGGTTCCTCTTTTTGGACTTACACAGCGTGGAAAGGAGTTGCTTCTGGAAAGGGCAAAAGAAGTTGAATCGCCGCTGTTTGTCAGTTCCTCAAAGCTTCCTTCATTACCTGAAAAGAAACAGCCGAAAAAACTGGTTTGATTAACCGTTTTTTCTTTTATTTTTGGATATTATTGTCAGGTTGCATATTTCATTTTTCAGGAATTTTAAGCCTGTTTTTCTTTCTGTATGTCATTCCGTTGAATATTGCAACGATGTCTCCTCTGTCGTCAGTTACGTTTACTACATAGGTTGATATTTTAGGATTGATGGAAGTTTCCTTAGCTTCTGCATAAAGGGTACCTTCCGTTGCGGCTTTAACAAAGGATATATCTGCATTGATTGCCACAGCAACGTTTCCATAGGAGTTTGAAGCTGCAGCAAATACCATATCCGCCAGTGTGAAGATGGCTCCACCATGTACTGTTTCCAGAACATTTAGATGTTTTCTTTCAATCTTCATCTCTGCTTTAGCATAGCCTTTTGAGACTTCGGTCAATTTCATTCCTGAATTTGATGCAAAGCATTCCTGTGCGAAATATCTCTGTATGTCATCAATATTTTCCATATTTACCCTCATTTGAATATTGTCCTTTAAATTTGTCTTTCTGCTACTTATCTATTGTTAAATTATCAAGTTAACTGTTCGTAATTACACAAATAATGTTATGATTAATCATGACAAATATCAGCAAACTATATATACTATAGGAGAATAGTCTATCATGATAAAACATGATAGAATATCACGTAAATCCTAACTCATACAGCTTTGGAACATTTCTCCTTTCACTGATGATCACTCTGATGGCATACTACTCATTCCTCAGCTACCATGGTGTAGTCTGATTTGTACCACAAAAAGAAATTCCCATTTTTGGGATAGTTTAGAAAAGAGCAAATGGATAACAGTGTCCATTTGTGCTCTTTTCCCTTCATACTTCTGCTTAAAAGCAAAAACAATTCTTCAGGTATTTTGTTTTATTATTCAATGTTTTGTAAGTCAAAAAGGGCTGAATTGCATAATACTATATAAGTTTTAGGATTTTTTATATTATTTTTCAATTATAATAGTATTTTTTTGGACAAAAATTGTTTGATTTGTTTCTATAGTTTTGTTTCTATAAAACATTTTTAAATTTTAAAACCAAATGCAAAATATTTATATCTACAAAGGTAATTGCTTTATTTCATATTATATAATGATTGTAACTTTTAGACAGGTGCAAAATAAAATAGAAAAGAGTGCATTTAGTCAGTTGTTATAAACTGGTAAACTATAGTAGGGGTTATTAGGTGTGTTAGGTAATGATAACATAAATGAAACTACTGATTTTGAATCGATGGACATTCCCGATTCTGTAAAAAGGGAATTGTTCCAGAAAACAGCTCTTCTGTCGGGTTTACTCCGCTGGGTTCCGGATCTTGTTTTTTTTAAAGATTCAGATGGTGTTTTTCTTTCATGCAATGAAATGTTTTCAACATATGTTGGCAAGCCCACGAGTGAAATAATAGGCAAAACAAGTCATGATATATTTGACAGAGGTAGAGCTGATTTTTTCCGGTCCAATGACAGAAGAGTACTGGAATCCGGTCACTCTTACAAAAGTGTTGAATGGATGGATCGTGCGGATGGTAAGAAAATCCTGCTCGAAACATTTAAAGCTCCGCTTTTCACTGAAGAAAATGAGATTATCGGTGTAGTGGGTGTTGGGCGTGACATAACCCAGCGAAAGCTTGCTGAGACTGAATTACAGGACAAAAAGAATGAATTGTTCCAGATAGTTAATGGCAGCCCAATATCTGCTTTTGTTATCAACAAGGACCATGAGATAATATACTGGAATAAGGCATGCGAAAAGACAACAGGTGTCAAGGCTAATGATATTATAGGTACAAGGGACACATGGATGGCTTTCTACAACGAAAAAAGGCAGGTACTTGCAGACTTGATAATTGATAATTCTCTGAGTGGGATCGAACAGGTATATGGTGATAAAAAACTGCAACCTTCCTTTGTGGAAGGTGGCTATGAAGCTGAAGACTACTTCCCTGCACTTGACAAATGGATACTTTTTACTGCTGCTCCCATAAGGGATCATAACAACGATATAATAGGCGCAATAGAAACCCTTCAGGACATTACTCTCTCAAAAAAGGCTGAACAGGCAATCCTTGATGCGAAAATGCTGGCAGAGAACACTTCACGCACAAAGAGTGAGTTCCTTTGTAATATGAACCACGAACTTCGTACACCCCTTAATCTTATACTGGGCTATGCCGATCTGCTGTTGACAGAAGAAACAGGAGAATTGAATGAAGAACAAAAACACTTTGCTGAGATCATCAAATTTGCAGGATCCAGATTCATCGAACTTGTTGATTCTTTGATATATATAGCTGAGATAGAAGAGGGGAAAATGGAGCTGGATATTGATCTGTTCTCCCTGCCCAACCTCATATCTAATATCAACAAGGTACTTAGTTCACATGCACTAAAAAAAAGTGTAAAACTGGAATTTGATATCGATCCATCGATTAAAGTTATCTATGCCGATAAATCCAAGATAAAGACAATTTTGCATCATTTGATCAGTAATGCTATAAAATTCACTCCTTCAGGTGGAAAAGTTTCAGTTTCCGCCACTCAGGATGATAAAAATGAACTACATTTGATAGTGAAAGATAACGGGATTGGCATATCCGATGAAGATCAGGAGCAATTGTACAATGCATTCGTGCAACTTGACTGGTCCCTTAATCGCAAATTCGAAGGAACAGGACTTGGTCTGAGCATAGTGAAAAAATTTGTCGAAGTTCAGGGTGGCAGGATATGCCTTGAAAGCAAGCCTGGCGAAGGAAGCATATTTGAAGTCATATTACCTATGTTATCTTCGGAAAGTTCCACTGTCCTTGAGGATATATGTAACAGCACTGAATTTTCAGAATGAGTTTTCAGAAAAAATTCACAGAATTTCATCATCCTCTATTTCAACATCAAGTACATCTAATGAAATCTCTTTCCCTCTTCCGTCAAAACATTTCCAGTTATGCGGGCCAAAAGGATGACCGGCTATTATATGATGAGTTCCGGTTTTGCTGAATAGTCTGAGATCAGCCTTTGAAGGTCTTATAATAGAACTTGGATGGCTGTGTACAGATCCGACTGCAGAGATATTCGGCATCATAAAAAGCCTGAGCACTGCATTTATCTCACTTGATTCTGTTCCTGGAAGGATTAGTATGTCAGTGATGACTCCATCCTTTGATTGTAAGAGTCCTGCAAATTCATTAGGATAAGTTGATCTGCTAACCTCAAGTATAAATTCCAGTGTTTCCTTTGCAATTCCCTTTATCATTTCACCCATCATTAATTTCTACACATGGAGAACATATAAATTTATTGTAGATATTATTCTATTGATCGCATTTATTTTTAGGGTCAGCAGGGAGGGATATGTGGACATCGGTTCCTTTTCCCTTAGTAGATTCGATCCAGATTCTGCCATTATGGGCATCGACAACTTTTTTTGCAATATGGAGTCCAAGACCGTTACCTCCGTATCTGCGGGTTGAAGATCCATCTACCTGATAAAATATATCAAAAATATTTTCAAGTTTATCATCAGGTATTCCTATTCCTGAATCCTTTACCACTATATGTACACCGTGGTCTTCTTCCTCTGCCATAACAGTAACTTCTCCGTTTTCCGGTGAAAATTTGATGGCGTTATCAATCAGTTTGTAAAGCAGCTGGGGAAGGAAATAAACATCACCATTGATCATCGGAAGTTTTCCGTTTATTTTTTTATTCAAGAATATTTTGTTTTTTGTAGCTTCAAAGTGATGATGCTTCAATGCATTGTCAATTACGTTTTCCATCTGTATGGGATCAAATTGATAACAAGTTTTACCGGCAAGAACACTTGCCATATAAAGCAATGAATCAATAAGGGTACCCAGTTTTCTGGAACTATTGAATATTGAGTTAGCCGATTTTTTTTGTTTTATATTCAATGATCCTAATTGTTCTTCATTAAGTATCTCACTGTATCCAAGGATAGAATTAAGCGGAGTTCTAAGCTCATGACTTAGATTTGATATGAATTCATACTTCATCATTTCCATGGATTTCAGTTCATCATAAGCTATAATGAGCTTTTTATTACGTTCAGTTAACTTATCCTGTGCCTCTTTTTCCCCAATGGCACTACCTATTATATTTGCAACTGCTCCAAGTACAGTCACATCTTCCATGCTCCATTTACCGGTGGCTTTTACATTATCAAGACCAATAAATCCGTTCACTTTCCCTGCAACGTATACCGGCAACACAAGAACTGAAGTAATGTCCTGCATTTCCAGTATCTCTTTTTCTGCAGCTGCTTCCGGAGGCAGTTCCGACACTTCTTTTATATGGATTATCTCACCATTTTCGAGTTTTTTCATCCACCAGGGGAACATGTCCTGGGGTAGATCCTGAAGATTATCTTTTTGAGCTTCAACCTCTCCTTGGGCCCATTCATGCGTATTGCTCATAGTATCATTTTCATCGTCGAAGCGGAAAAGATAAGCACGACTGGCACCACATACAGTACCTGTTTTTCCAAGGCATTCTTCTATCACATTATCTAAATTTTCAGGTGCAACAAGAGCCGAGGAAACAAAAGAGATTGCACGTTCTATCTCCAGTTTTCTATGTAAAAGGATACTTGAACCATTATCATCCAAATTTGAACAAAAATCTTTTCTGTCAAAGGAAAAACTGAGATCTTCCACATACCACGCAATTGAAATCTGACTGGCATCGTTAAGTTGAACATTAACTTTTTTGCATCTGATATCTTTTTCAATATTCAGTTTTGTGTTCCATTTGCAGTTAAAGATCTGTCCGTTTTCTTTTTCATCATTTTTTCCCGGAATTTCTGTGTCACTATGGTTACAGCAAAAGATATCATCCATAGATGATCCATATATCTCCTCTATGGTGAATCCTGTGATTTTTGTAAATTCCGGGTTACAGTATTGAATATACATTTCCCTGTCTGTCAGCAAAACACCCAGCGGGAGTTCCTTGTATAGTCGGATATAATCAGTATCACAAAGAAAGTTGTCATTCCTTTCAATATCATACAAACCTTCTGATACCATTGAATTTTTTCCCTTGCAGTGCATTTCTCCTCACGCTTGGCATTTTTAGTATCCCTGATGATTCCATCTATTATTTTATTTTATATTAATTAATCTTATATTAATATTTGGAATATTTTATCTATCAGAAAAACAGAGCAGAGTTTTCCTTAGTTTAGTAAAAGATAGATCGCTCCTGATACGCCTGCTCCTGCAAAAGTTGCAACAAAATTGACACCACTGTTAGAAAGTAAGCCACGTTTCTGAATTGTTGCACCAAGAATACTATCAATATTCGTTCCAAGGAACCCTCCTGCAGTTGTCACGGCTATGGCCATACCTGCTTCTTCTACTCTTCCAAAGAGAACAGGAAGAAAACCAATGACCATGGAACCAAAAAGAGCGGCAAACTCACCCAGTACGGTAACAGCTCCGTCAACGCCTGCCTTTGTTGGTTTCAGCGTTGTTATCATTATAGGTTGAGTATTTGCGGTTGTTCCGATCTCACTTGCAAGGGTATCGCCGGTTGCAGTGGCCACCGTGCCAAGGTATGCGAATATTATCAAATCGGCATATTGCGGATATATCCCGTAACATATTGCAAGAACAAGCGCAGCAGTGCTGTTACTGAAAACATTCTCATAGCTTCTGACACCGCCTTTGGACTGAGCAAGACCTATGGATTCCTTGTATCTGTATTTATACTTTGTAAAGGCTCCTCCGAGTATGAAGAAGGTGAGCAGGAGAATAAACCAGAACAGTTCACTGAAAACAATTATAAGTACTCCCAGAAGAGCAGCACCGAAAAGTGCTGAAAGGTCCGCTATTTTTGTTCTGTATGCAAGATAACCGAGAATTAATGAAAAAATAAGTGCAAAGAACATCTGCTGCGGTGGAACTGAGTATCCGAAAGAGCTGAATAGCCACATGGACATTCCTGAACCAAGAGGTACTGACAGGTTGTTGTCAATGTTTGATGGGATCGACTCAAATAATGCGCCTGTTATGGAACCGATAACTGCCAGGAAAAAAAGCATATTAAGATCGATACTCATATCCTGCCAGTGCATTAGCCAGATTCCTGCTATGTATGCTGTTAATATGCCTACGCCCAGAAGGACAATACTGGATGGGAGCAGGCAACATTCAGCTTCTTCAGAGTTGGAACCACAACGAAGAATTTCCAGTTGTTTACGATGTCTTATGAAGTTAGCAGAACTTGTTCCAAAAGTAGATATTGCTATTGCACCGGCTATCACATATAAAGGAAGTCTGTAAGGAGTGAATTCAAGTAATGCACTTATCAGCATCAGGATGAATGCAGAAAATGCAAGGTTCCTGGCACTTTTGTGTCCTTCATTTATCTTATCACTAAGCATTTCCCTGGAGCCAGGGAGTGGTTTCTTGTACAGGTAACGGTTAAGGAACCAGTCTTCAGGAAGGAATGTGAGCCCGAAGATCATAAGAAAACTCAGGATAAGCAATATTTCAGATCCGATAAAAGGGAATAATAGTACCAGGAAACCAAAAGCAGCATGAAGTAATTGCCTCCTGTATTCATGTTCCATATTCTCAAATATATTCGGAATGCCTGCCATATTCATCGCTGGTTTTTTGAATGGTAATTTTTGATATGCTTAGTATTTCAGATAATTTTTAAGCTATATATTGATAATGATTATTCCATTATTATAATATTAATATATTTTCCTGTTTCTTGTGTATCTTTTTTGTAGTAATTAAACAAAAACAAATGCTGTCTACTGTGTTATGATAACACATGACACATTTAAAACAAATATATTAAAATAATAGTAAGCCTTAATCCCACAGACCTATCTGGAGAATACCGGGGAGTAGTATCCCTTTTTGCGATAATATACCGCTTTATCATTTGTGATTTGCGGACTTTCTCGTGATGTATTTACATTTTCATTTAGGAAGGTGTTTCTATGCAGGAAAAGATCAAAGAAATTGCAGCCCGTGTAAGGGAATTACGTGATATTTCCGAAGTTTCCATTGAGGAAATAGCTGGAAAACTGGCACTGTCCGTTGATACATATTCTAAGTATGAGAACGGTGAAGAAGACATACCTGCAAGCATTCTGCTTGAGATCGCCCAGATCCTTAATGTAGATATGTCTGTACTGCTCACCGGAGATGTTCCAAGAATGAACATTTTCTCAGTCACACGTAAGGACAAAGGTGTAAGTGCTGAACGCCGCAAGGATTACAAATACCAGAATATTGCTGCCAACTTTGTTCACAAGAAGGCTGAACCTTTTGTAGTCAGGGTTGATCCCAAACCAGAAGGAACAGCAATATCAATGAACTCACACCCCGGACAGGAGTTTGATTATGTCCTTGAAGGAACCCTTAAAGTGGTAATTCATGGCAACGAACTGATCCTTGAAGAAGGAGATTCGATCTTCTTTGATTCCGGCTATGAACACGGAATGCAGGCAATGGGTGGAAAACCTGCGAAATTCCTGGCTGTGATATTGTAACTGATTTTTGATTTATCGGAGGTAGCATGACTTCATTACTTGATAAATATGTTTCACGTGTAGAATTCGAGTCCTACGAGGATTTCAAAACGAACTTTAAAATAAACATTCCTGATAACTTCAATTTTGCCTATGATGTTGTGGATGTCTATGCAGCAGAACAGCCTGATAAAAAGGCTCTCATCTGGTGCGATGACAACGGTGATGAAAGGATATTCACATTCAAGGACCTTCAATATTATAGTAACAAAACTGCAAATCTTCTTAAGAGCCTGGGTGTAAAGAAAGGTGACAACGTTATGCTCATGCTCAAGAGCCGTTACGAATTCTGGTTCTGCATCCTTGCTCTTCACAGGATAGGTGCCATTGCAGTTCCTGCCACACACATGCTCACAAAGAAGGATATAACGTACAGAGTAGAGCGTGCAATCATCAATACAGTAATCTGCGCACCTGATGAAGGTGTCCTCGATTATGTGGATGAAGCCTATGATGAGGTGAGCAGCATCCTCAAGAATCGTCTTGTTATCGGTCTTGAAAGAGAAGGCTGGCTTGGTTTTACCGAGGAAATGGAAAAGGCATCAGAGGAATTTGAACGCCCAACAGGCGAGGAATCCACCACTAACGATGATATTCTGCTGAACTATTTCTCATCCGGAACCACCGGTTTTCCCAAAATGGTACAGCACAGTTTCACCTATCCGCTTGCGCACATTATAACTGCAAAATACTGGCAGAATGTAACAGATGATGGTCTCCACTACACAGTTGCAGACTCTGGCTGGGCAAAGTGTGTCTGGGGAAAGATATATGGTCAGTGGATAGCAGGCAGCGCTGTTTTTGTCTATGACTATGAGAGATTCAGTGCAGATAAAATGCTTGAGAAAGCTATCAAGTACGGTGTAACTACATACTGTGCTCCACCAACCATCTACAGATTCCTTATAAGGGAAGACCTAAGCAATTATGATTTCAGCAAGCTTGAATACTGTGTAACAGCAGGAGAGCCTCTTAACCCTGAAGTTTATGAGCAGTTCTACAAGATAACAGGCCTCAAACTCATGGAAGGTTTCGGTCAGACGGAGACTGTTGTTTCAGTTGCCACTTATCCCTGGCTTGAACCAAAACCAGGTTCAATGGGCAAACCATCACCTGAGTATGATATCATTCTACTTAATGGCGAAGGCAAGCCATGTGAAGCAGGTGAAGAGGGTGAGATCTGCATTGACACAAGCTTCGGAAATCCACCAGGAATATTCACCGGATACCGTTCAGACGAGACACTTACTGCAAGGGTCTGGCATGATGGTTATTACCACACAGGTGACATGGCATGGAAAGATGAGGATGGTTACTACTGGTTCGTAGGACGTGCCGATGATATCATAAAGACATCCGGTTACCGTGTAGGTCCTTTTGAAGTTGAGAGTGCACTTATTGAGCATCCTGCAGTTCTTGAATGTGCGATCACAGGTGTTCCTGACCCTGTCAGGGGACAGGTCATAAAGGCAACCATCGTTCTTACAAAGGACTACACAGCAGGCGATGAGCTTAAGAAAGAACTCCAGGATCATGTGAAGAAGGTCACAGCACCTTACAAATATCCACGTGTTGTGGAATTTGTGCCTGAACTTCCAAAGACGATCAGCGGAAAAATAAGGCGTGTTGAGATACGTGACCATGATAAGGAAGGTCAGTAACTTTCCTTTTCATTCATTTTTCATTTAAGTTCCGGACCATAAAGTAAATAGGGATTTAACGTCTTTAGGGACTATTCCTTATCCGGGATATTATTTTTATTCATTCAAATGAGGATTTGAATTATGTCAGGCAAAAAAGAACCATACCCGGTTATCAATATCATAGAGTGTAAGGCCTGCGGACGTTGTATTGTAGCATGTCCAAAGGGTGTCCTGAAAATGAGCGACGATCTCAACGAGAGAGGATACCATTACATAGAATATGCAGGCGAGGGCTGCACAGGTTGTACCAACTGTTATTATACCTGTCCTGAGCCACTTGCCATAGAGATACACATTCCGCTTAAGGACGATTGAACTTAAGGTGAGAACATGGCAACACAATTAGTAAAAGGTAACACAGCAGCTGTCATAGGAGCACTATACGCTGGCTGTGACTGTTATTTCGGTTATCCTATCACTCCTGCAAGTGAGATATTGCAGGAAGCTTCCAGGTATTTCCCAATGCTCGGAAGAAAATTCGTACAGGCAGAGTCAGAGGAAGCTGCTATCAACATGGTCTTTGGTGCAGCATCCACAGGTCACAGGGTTATGACCGCATCATCCGGACCTGGAATAAGTCTGAAACAGGAAGGAGTATCCTATATGGCAGGAGCTGAACTTCCATGTGTAATAGTTGACATCATGAGAGCAGGCCCCGGACTTGGAAATATCGGTCCTGAGCAGGGGGACTACAATCAGGTGGTCAAAGGCGGAGGCCACGGTAACTACAAGAACATAGTACTGGCTCCAAACTCAGTGCAGGAAATGTGTGATTTTGTTATCAAGGGATTTGAACTTGCTTGCAAATACCGAAATCCTGTTGTTGTAATGGCTGACGGTGTACTCGGACAGATGGTTGAGTCCCTGCAGTTCCCGGAAGTTTCAGTAAAACCTGAGATTGACAATGAATGGGCTGTAAGTGGTACAGCAGAAACCAGAGAGAACCTTGTAACGTCCATTTTCCTTGACTTCAACCAGCTTGAAGAATTCAACTATGAGATCCAGGAAAAATACGCCACAATTGAGGAACAGGAAGTGGATTACGAGGATTATATGACAAAGGATGCTTCAATCATTCTTGTTTCATACGGTATCAGCAGTCGTATTTGCAGATCTGCTGTTGACCAGGCAAGAAAGGAAGGTATCAAGGTCGGTCTTTTCAGGCCAAAGACTTTGTTCCCGTTCCCCAAGGAAGAACTGAAGGCAATTGCAGACTCAAGGGAATGTACATTTGTTTCCGTTGAGATGAGCAACGGACAGATGCTTGAGGATATTAAACTGGCAATTGAATGCAGCAGGCCGACTGAAATTGTACACCGCATGGGTGGAAACCTGATCACAATGGACCAGGTCCTTGACAGCATCAGAAAGATCGCAGGGGAGGAGTAACAATGGCAGAAAAAGTGATAAAGAGCACTGGCCTGTACTCAGAATATACCCGTAAGGGTGGTGCAGCTCCAACCGCAACCCACTACTGTCCCGGATGTGGACATGGTGTTATCCACAAGCTTATCGGTGAGGCAATGCACGATCTTGAAATACAGGACCGCAGTGTCATGATAAGTCCTGTAGGTTGTGCTGTTTTTGCTTACTACTACTTTGATTGCGGAAACATCCAGGTAGCACACGGACGTGCTCCGGCTGTTGGAACAGGTGTTTCAAGGGCTCAGGATGATTCAGTAGTTATTGCTTACCAGGGAGACGGTGACCTCGCATCAATCGGTCTGAACGAGACAATCCAGGCAGCTAACCGTGGTGAGAAAATGGCAGTATTCTTTGTCAACAACACGGTTTACGGTATGACCGGAGGACAGATGGCACCGACAACTCTCATTGGAGAGAAGACCGTAACCTGTCCTGAAGGAAGAGATCCAGGATTTGCAGGTTATCCGTTGCACATGTGTGAGCTTCTTGACAACCTGAAGGCTCCGGTTTTCATTGAAAGGGTTTCAATTTCCGATATTTCACACATCAGAAAGGCACGCAGGGCGATTCGCAAGGCTCTTGAGATACAGCGTGACGGTAAAGGATATGCATTTGTGGAGATTCTTTCCACCTGCCCGACAAATCTCAGACAGAACTCCGAGCAGAGTACTGCTTTTGTCAATGAGCAGATGGAAAAGGAATTCCCGCTTGGAAATTACAGGGACCTTACAGATGAGACCGAATCACTTTGCAGAGGTGACAGTGTATTTGACAGAAAGTCAATTGATGACCTCTTCAACCTTGAGACTGAATCCTCACCTGACGCAAAACTTGATCCTTCATTCCCTGAAGTTCAGATAAAGGCAGCAGGTTTCGGTGGACAGGGTGTCCTTAGTATGGGACTGACCCTTGCACACGCTGGTTGTGATGCACAGCGCTTTGTTTCATGGTATCCATCATATGGTCCTGAGCAGCGTGGTGGAACTTCCAACTGTTCAGTTGTCGTATCAGGCGAATCCATTGGTTCTCCGGTAGTCTATACACCTGATGTCCTTGTGGCAATGAACCGTCCTTCACTGGAAAAGTTTGCTAATGATGTCAGGGAAGGAGGATACGTACTCTATGATTCAACAATAGGAGAATGTGATATTCCGGAAGGTGTCAAAGGCATAGCTGTTCCTGCTGTAAAGATTGCAGGTGATGCAGGTTCTGAAAAGGCTGCAAACACCGTAATGTTGGGAGTTATCATGGCACTTGGTATTACAGGACTTGAAGAGGAGCATTTCAAGTCAGCGCTTGCAGAGACTTTTGCAAAGAAACCAAAGCTCATTCCTCTGAATCATGCAGTTCTTGAAGCGGCTGCTGAATGGGCAAAAGAGAATATCTGATTTATTAAAGTCTTAAATTTAAAGATCAAAAAATTAAACAGGTAGTTTTCGCCTGTTACTTTTCTTTTTTTGAAGATAAGTTTTTAATAGCTGAAAGCCCCCTTTTATTATGGGAGAGGATAAAAATGGCTGAAAGCAACATTTTAGAAGCTAATGATTCCAACTGGGAAGAGCTAATTGAAAATCAGGAAAAACCAATGGTTGTAATGTTCTATCTGCCAACCTGTGTTCATTGTAAGGAGATTGAACCATATTTTAAGGACTACTCAATTGAGTTCCACAAGTCATGCACTTTTGTAATGATGAACGGACTTGACAGTCCAATGACTGCAAGAAAATATGGTGTGCGTGGAACACCAACTTTTAAGTTCTTCTGCAAGGGCAATGCCATTAAGGAAGAAGTTGGTCTTGTTTACCCTTCAATTCTCAGGAAATCAATTGAAGAACTCATAAGACACGGTGATGAATGTGTGCTACACACATCCCCGATGCCAGACGAGGTTTCACCATATGAGTAAAAGAATAATAGATGAATAAGTTTCACTTTTATTCATCCTTAATGAATTCACCGTTCTCAAACCGGTAATATAGTGGTTTCCCCGTTGCAAGTTCCAGTTTTGGTATATCCTCGTCACTGATATTATCAATGAACTTTATCATAGAGCGCAGGCTGTTGCCGTGTGCTGAAACTATTACATTTTTTCCGTTTTCAAGTTGTGGAACTATTTTTTCTTTAAAATAAGGTATTGTGCGCTCATAAGTATCCTTGAGACTTTCACCACCGGGTGGTTGCACATCGTAACTTCTTCTCCAGATGAATACCTGTTCCTCACCAAACTTTTCCTTTGCTTCCTGTTTGTTCTGTCCCTGCAGATTTCCGTAATATCTTTCATTCAGTGCATCATTTGAAAAGACAGGAATTTCATTTTCCTCGAATCTGACCGGATGCAGTGACCATTCATTTCTCTTCTTACTTTCATGCAGGAAAATACCACTTTTCTTCTGCTTTGCAAGTATTAGAAAAAGAGTCTCCTGCGCCCTTATGAGTTTGGATGTGAATGCAACATCTATCTCTACATTCTCAAGTTCGGTGGCACAATCCATTGCTTCCTTTATCCCTTTTTCACTAAGTGGTACATCAACCCACCCTGTGAACCTGTTCTCAAGGTTCCATATGGATTGTCCGTGTCTTAACAGTATCAGATAATTCATCGAATCATTCCCGTTCATTCCCATAAACCGAATAGTATTTTGTAGCCTGCATATTAAAAGCTTAAGGTTCTAAGGTAATATTCATAAATGTACCCGGACATCTATTGTTCCAGTTATGAACTCAGAGGACACAATTCAGGCATCGGATTTCCTGCCACTGGTCCAGCCACCCCGGAAAGATGAAAACAGTGACAGTCTTTGTTTTGCATTCAGAAACCGCAAATTATTGCTTATCTATGATGAAGGTGGTTACAGATTACCATTCCTGTCTGAAGTGGAGGGACTTGATTTTTCAGGTATAAGGACTCAGTATCTGGGAGAACTCAGGGATACTTCCTGTTATTCCATGGAACTTGACAGTTCAAAATGTCCTGATGAGATAGTATCAGGTGATCCTTTCAAGTCATCTTCCACAGATGTATGTAGTATCAGTGAAAAAATTTGTTTTGCAGGTCTCAGGGAACTTCATGGAATTCTTGAAGAAAACCTCAGTGCGCTTGCAGGAAAAGCTGTTCACGTAATGGAATGGGATAAAAATACTATTTATTGCGGCAGATGTGGCAGTGAAACATACCTTAAAGAAAAAGAGAGAGCAAAACATTGCCAAGAATGTGGTTTTACAGTTTTCCCTAAAATATCACCGGCAATAATAGTATTAATTGAAAAAGAAGACAAACTCTTGCTTGCACGTTCTCCTCATTTCCCCAAAGGAAGATACAGTATCATTGCAGGATTTGTAGAACCCGGGGAGTCAATAGAGCAGGCTGTTGTAAGGGAAGTAATGGAAGAAGTAGGTATCAATATCAAGAACGTCAAATACTTTGGAAGCCAGCCTTGGCCTTTCCCGGATTCGCTTATGATAGGGTTCACTGCTGAACATGCAGAAGGTGACATTCAGATAGATGGCGTTGAAATAGAAGACGCAGGGTGGTATACTAAAGATGAGATTCCAAATATTCCAGGAACTCATAGCATATCAGGACAACTGATACAACATTTCATCAGCAGGCACTCCTGATAGTTTAATTTTAATTTTAATTTTACTTTCCTTTTTTGTTTGGCATTTGTTATTTTTAAATGCACAAGATTTATACAGTCGCACAGCAAATAATACTCAGGACTTTATTTTTCAAACTTAATAGAAAAACATGAGGACGGCGTTAGGATGTCATTTTACAGACAAATCTATATCATTTTCATATTAGTAGCCAGTTTGACATTTGTGCAAACATGCGCAGCATTAACATATTCAGGTGGTGGTGAATGGAATTATTCTGAAGAGATTATCATTAAGGAGAACTCAGGAAGCAGTCTTACAAATTATCAGATTCCTATAGTTCTGAATAATTCTAACTTTGATTTTTCACTTGCTCAATCTGAGGGACAGGACATTCGTTTTACATCCGGTGATTCACAACTTAAACACTGGGTCGAGGAGTGGAGTTCTGGAAAAGAGACAGCAACCTTATGGGTGAAAGTACCTTCGATTCCTGCCAATAGTAACACTAAAATCATAATGCATTATGGAAATCCCGAAGCTAGCGAGATTGCAAGTGGCCCGGGAACCTTTGAGTTCTTTGATTCGTTCAGCGGAAGTACTTTCAGTAATTGGGAATCATTTACAACCGGTGGTGGTGAGCAGGAAGTTTCCAGTGGAGTGTGTAAACTCATAGTTCCAAAGTTCCATCCGGAGGATGTTTCAAGTCTTAAATCCAAGGATGAATTTTTAATAAATTCCATGTTCGTAGTAAAAAGGTCAAAAACAACTACCGGAGAAGATAGCAGAGGCCCTGTTATAACTCAGGGATTTGTTGATCCTCAGAAGGAAACTAAAAATCAGATACTTGCTGTATCAGAGCTTGAAAATGAAACAAAGGTAAGCTGGACCATTAAAAATGATAAGGAAGATGTACGCTATTATCCTTCTGATTTGACAGATATTGACGAGATCGAAGGTGACTGGTACACCATTGGAGTTACCTGGTACATGGATGATGAACTTGGAAACCTTGCCTGGTATAAGGATGGCGTCAGGGACAGTAAAATGGATATTGTGTCAACTGAAGAGTACAATTATGTTCCTGTTGAGGATATGAAAGTATACATATCTGCGAATTCATACTCTGACGCTTCAGATAATACCGGCTATGTATCTATAGACTATGCCTATGTACGTAATTTTGTTCCTGAAGAACCTACTGTAAGCTTTGAAAGTTCAGTGCAGGAACAGGAAGTTACCGCAGAAGCTCCTGTCAGAATTAACATAACTCCTGCAAGTGGTATCATGACCGCAATACGCATCTTCAATACTAGTGATTATGACGAGGATGCCATTGTTGAACTGAAAGAAAGCGGACTTAACACAATCATGGTTCTGACAAACGAGTATAACATCTGGAACCTTGAGAGATTCGTTAAGACAGCACACGACCATGATATGCAGGTCTATGCAATGATATTCAACGATCCGAACAGTGACACTAATGAGGATAACTCTGTTTACGTGAAGAATGTGCTTGAAGAGGTAATCGACTACAACAGCAAATCACTTTCAGCATTTGACGGTGTTGATATTGCTCTTGATCCATGCACTGATGACCTTGATAATGCGTGTGCTTTAAATCTTCTTCTGCTTGAAGATACCAGGGAAATAACAGGTAATGAACTTGCAATTGCAGTTGATATTCCTACATCTTATACTCTGTCTGACATTTCAGGAGTTTCGGAAACAGCCGATCTGATAATCCTTCAGACATACGAACTCGGAGAAACAAATCCGCAAACAAGGACAGATATCATTGATTCTGTAGCATCCAGAATGGGTGAAATAAGGGCATCAGAAGGAAAAGCACTTATCGGCATTTCAGTAAATGAGGATTTCCTGACAGATGCTGATGTGCAGAGTCTTCTTTCTGAGCTTGAGGATTATTATGCAGATGACAGTGCATTTGTGGGAACATCAATTGCTGTTTACGAAGAATATGATGCTTATGCAAGCATTCAGGACACTGCAGAAGAAACTGAAAGTGACGGCAGCAGTATTCCGGGATTCTCAGCAACATTGGCAATAGCCGGAATTGTCGGTGTATTGGTAGTTTCCTATATTCAAAAAAGAAGGATAAAAGAAAAGTGATGTGAGAACACATCATTTTCCTTTTTAATTTTTTTTAAATTTTATTTTTGTTCTTATTTTTTTCCGATTATCCGGTCACTGGTCGTTTTTCTGTTCAAGAAGTTCCACAGCAAGATCCCTTAGTTTGAACTTCTGGATCTTTCCGCTTGCTGTGAGTGGATAGTCTTCCACGAAGAAAACATGCTTTGGGACCTTGTAGCGTGCTATTCTTGCAAGACCAAAGTCCCTGACATCTTCTTCTGTGATGTCTGAATCCTCGGCTTTGACTATAAAAGCCCCAACGATCTCACCATATTTCTCATCAGGTATACCGACAACCTGGGCATTCTTAACACCAGGCATGGTGAAAAGGAATTCTTCGATCTCTCTTGGATAGATATTTTCTCCGCCACGAATGATCATATCCTTGATACGGCCTGTAATCTTGTAGTAACCTTCTTCATCAACAGTTGCAAGGTCACCACTATGAAGCCATCCATCTTTATCGATTGCCTTTTCTGTCATTTCAGGCATTTTATAATATCCTTTCATGACATTGTAACCACGGCAGCAGATCTCTCCCTGTTCGTTCGGTTTTACGATCTCACCACTTTCCGGATCAACGATCTTAACTTCGATCTCTGGCATTGCAGTTCCAACAGTACTGACACGGCGCTCAATTGAGTCATCCGTACTTGTCTGGGTGAACACAGGTGATGCTTCTGTAAGTCCGTAGGCGATTGTAATATCCTTGCAATGCATATCATTGATGACGCGTTTCATGGCTTCTATCGGACATGGTGAGCCTGCCATTATACCTGTTCTGAGTGATGAAAGATCGAACATCTTGAACATTGGGTGGCTGAACTCTGCAATGAACATTGTTGGCACGCCGTAAAGGGCTGTACATTTCTCTTTCTGTACTGCTGCAAGAACCATAAGTGGGTCGAAGAGCTCAAGCATAACAAGTGTACCACCATGTGTGAGAGTTGCAAGCACACCAAGCACTATTCCAAAACAATGGAACAGGGGCACCGGGAGACAAAGCCTGTCCTCTTCTGTGAATTTCTGTCTTTCACCGATGTAATAACCGTTGTTAAGAATATTGTAGTGCGTCAGCATCACACCCTTTGGGAAACCTGTCGTACCGGAGGTGTATTGCATGTTAATGACATTATCCTTATCAAGTGTCTTCATTATGTCCCGGATTTTTTGATCACTGCCGTGCTGTCCAAGGAGGAACAGTTCTCTGGTACTGTACATTCCACGATGTTTCTCCTGGCCAATGAAAATAACATTCTTCAGGTGTGGGAACTTTTCGCTTCTTAAGTTTCCACGGCTCTGGGTCTTTAGCTCAGGAACAAGCTCATAGATTGTCTCAATGTAACTTACATCCCTGAACCCATCGATAATAGCAATAGCTTTCAGGTCAGCCTGTTTCATAACATACTCGACTTCATGGATCTTATATGCGGTATTCACAGTGACCAGTACGACACCAATCTTTGCAGTGGCAAACAGGAAGGTAAGCCAGTCGGGAACATTGGTAGCCCATATACCAACATTATCCCCTTTTTTTATTCCAAGTTCAAGCAGGCCTTTAGCCAGCATGTTAACTCGTTCATCAAATTCTTTATAGGTGAACCTCAGGTCCCTGTCAGGATAGACGACAAATTCCCTGTCTGGATCGTTCCTGACAGTATTCTCAAAAAAATCACCGATGGTCTCATTTGTAAATGGCATGATTAAATCTCCGGAATCTTATTTACAACTGTTATTTTCTTCCTGCAGGTGTTCTTCCAGTTGTTTCCTGATTTCATCAGGAATTGGCACAGACTTTTTGTTCATAAAATCATAATGCACAATTGTTGACCTGCCTACTGCTCCTTTTGTCCCGTTTTGCCATGCTTCCTGTGTAACTACGAAGGACGAGTTCCCTATCCTTGATATGTAGGTAATGATCTCAACATCGTATCCGTAGAACATTTCACCTACATAGTCATATTCAGTCCTTGCCATGATGAGTTTCCAGTTCTCATAACTCAGATCAAGGTCAGGTGTAAACATTCTGAAAACCGGGTTTCTGGCCTGTTCGAACCAGATGGCAATCGCAATGTTGTTGGCGTGTTTCAGTCCGTCTATGTCGCCGAATCTTGGAGTAACAGTTGTTTTGAACATTTTCATCTACTTCTGATCTTAATTAATAAGGTGCATAAACCACTGCCAGTATCTTTGCATCTTCGCTTCCTGTTGCATGAACAAGATGCGGAACAACGGAATCGTAATATATGCTGTCACCGGTTGAAAGTGTGAAGCTGTCATTTCCGTAAAGTATCTCTATCTCGCCGCCGAGCACGTAAATGAATTCTTCTCCTTCATGGGATGATTGCTTTGCCTCACCTGACCTGGGGTGGACATCTATGATGAAAGGTTCCATGTGTCTGTCAGCCTTGTCTTTAGCCAGTGAGAAAAAGTCCAGTGTGCTTTTTTCGCATGTGTCGCAGTTACCGGAGAATCTCACAACATTGTCAGATTCACCATTTTTAACAACTACCGGTCCTGTGTGTGGTGCATCGTCCAGGAATGTTCCAAGACGAACTCCCAGAGCTCTTGCGATCTGCATGACCGGAGTAAGAGAAGGAACAAGCGCTCCGTTTTCGAGTTGCGTTATCAGTTCTGTGCTTGTATTACTGTTATTTGCAAGATCCTCCACAGACATTTTCTGCATTTCACGTATCTGGCGTATTTTGTCACCTAGTATGTTCTTATCTGCCATCGTTAATCCTCTTGTTTTTTGTCACAAAACGTGTTCTTAGGCTTATGGTATGCTCAGTTAAAAAAGTATTGATTTATCATGAACATTAGAACCGGAACAGTCTGCTTCTTTTTGCTTCCAGGATCCTAAATATATTATCTTAAATAATGTATAAGTTGTTTCAACAATTATTGAAATGGATATGTTTAAATAGCTACGAACCAATCTATAATTGTATTTCAATTTATTTCAAAACAGGTGATAAGAGATGCATTTCGGTCTTGGAATAGATGCTGGCGGAACATATACGGATGCAGTGCTCATAAGAGGTTCAGACGGTGCGATAGTTGATTCTAAAAAAGCTTTCACCACATATCCTGATCTCCAGGAAGGTATAAAGAACGTGCTGGATTCACTTGATCAGGAACTTCTTAAAAACGTGAATCTTGTCTCAGTTTCCACAACACTTTCCACAAATTCGTTACTTGAAGGAACTGGAACTTCAGTTGCTCTTATCATTATAGGTGAAAAACCTGCTCAAACCGAATTCCCCTCTGAATATATGATATGCGTGCAGGGTGGACATGACACCAGAGGTGACCAGTTCAGTGAACTTGATGTGGGCGCTGTTGAGGATTTCATCCGCAGCACAAAAAGGCAGGTTTCTGCTTATGCGGTTTCCGGATATTTTGGTGTAAGAAATCCTGAGCATGAACTTCAGGTGAAAGAAATTATCACAAATATGACCGAAATGCCGGTTGTGTGTGGTCATGAGCTTTCACAGGAACTCGGTGCCTATGAAAGAGCTGTAACTGCTATCCTCAATGCCCAGCTTATCCCTATCACTCACCAGTTTGTAAGTTCTGTTGTAAAAGATGTCCGTGAACGTGGAATTGATGCACGTCTTCTGATGCTCAAATGTGATGGTTCGGTTTACAATATAGAGGATGCACTGGAAAAACCAATAGAAACGATATTCTCGGGTCCTGCTGCCAGCTTGCTTGGTGCATCCTATCTTTCAAAAATGGAAACATGTGCTGTTATTGATATTGGGGGAACCAGCACTGATGTTTCAATGATTCACAACGGAGTGCCTGAGATAAGCAGCTCCGGTGCTGTTGTAGGTGGATGGAAGACCCGTGTAAGAGCTATGAAAATGGAAACCTCTGCAACAGGAGGTGACAGTCACATATGGGTTCAGGATTCACAAGTACATGTGGGACCCAGAAGAGTTCTTCCACTATGTGTTGCTTCCACAATGTATCCTGATCTTCTGAACAAGCTCAAAAGAAACAGGGTTGTTTCAAGAAATTTAATGGATGAGAATTTCCAGCCTACCAAATTCTTTGTCAGAACAGCCTATGAAGCTTTTGATCTTAAAGCTGATGCACGTCGACTCCTATCAATGATCGGTAGTGAACCTGTGTCAGTTTCCGAGATTAATTCTGCTCTTCGAAAGAATATTCCTTCTGATGTTCTGAATTCTCTTATACAAAAAAGGCTTGTACAGGGAATAGGTTTCACACCCACGGATGCTTTGCACGTTCTTGGTATCTATGATAAATGGAATGTACAGGCTTCAGAGATAGGTGCCATGAATCTCGCACGCTATACTACAAAGGGAAAATACGATCTTTGTACTTATGTGAGGGAGCTTGTGGCAAAGAACATGGCAGCAGATCTTATGTCCTATATTCTTCCACATCATCCACCGGAGATGATCGCTGACCTGCTTGACAATGAATATCCTGCAAAATTCAAGGTTGAGCTTCCTGTAGTGCTTCTTGGAGGTCCTTCAAGAGCTTATGACAGTGAACTTAGTTCTCTTATTGATGCCGAAGTAGTGGTTCCTGAATTTGCAGATGTTGGAAATGCAGTTGGAGCACTTGCAGGTAAAGGTGTCAAAAGAATAGAGATCATGATAAGGCCCGCATCTCTGGAAAATCCGGATGAGGATTTCCTTGTGTTTTCTCCTGTTAGTAGAGAGCGTTTCAAAAGTTACGGGGATGCAGTTGAATTTGCAACAAATGTCGGTAACGAGCTGGTACTTGATTATGAAATGCGTTGTGGGATCTTAAAACAGGATACTAAAGTGACAGTATCAAAGAAAACCGTGTCTCCAGATAACTGGTCTCATCCACCACTGGAAACAAAAGTGATAGTTGTGGGTATTGGCAACCCAATGATGATATTGAAGGAATGAGAAGTCAATCTTCAATTAATTGCAGGAAGAGTAACGTGGACCTTTGTTCCGGAACCTTCCACACTTTCGATCCAGAGCCTTCCTCCGTGATCTTCAGTAATCCTCTTGCAAATGTTAAGACCAATGCCAGCACCACCATATCTCCTTGTAAGGGAACTGTCAAGCTGGTAAAAGCTATCAAATGTCTTTATGATCTTTGTTTCAGGTATTCCAATTCCTGTATCTTCAATGATTATATGTATTCTCTTTTCTTCCATTGTTGCTGAAATTGAAATCCTGCCACCTGATGGTGTAAATTTAAAAGCGTTATCTATCAGATGAATAAAAACCTCACTAAGATAATTTGAATCACCATTTACAAAGGGCAGGGAATCCGGAATTGTATTTTCTATTGTCAGGTTCTTATCAGTATTCTCCATCGAAATTATGGAAAGCGTTTTTTCTACGATCTGTGGTATTCTTAACTCAGAGTATTCATATTCGTAATTCTTCGCTTCCAGTGTGCTCATGAAAAGTAACGATTCGATAAGACGTTTTAATTGTCCTGAATTGCTGTTGACAACTTTCATAGCTCTTTTTTGTTCTTTGTTAAGCGGACCCAGTGTTTCATCACCTACAAGTTCACTGAAGCCCATTATTGAGATAAGAGGTGTTTTCAGTTCATGACTCATGGTTGCAAGGAAATTACTCTTCATCTCATCCAGTGAATGAAGTTCATCGTTCGCTTCCCTGAGTTCATCATTGATCTCTTCCAGTTTCATGTTGTATTTCTTAAGTTCATCCTCTGACCTTTTAAGAAGGATCATGTCACCCACCATCTGGGTGATAAGGGATAGCTGTCGGATATTGTTTTCAGTGTAATCATCTTTCTTATTTGCAACTGCAAGGAAACCAACAACTTCATTTTCATAGAGTATGGGTGTTGCAATATATGACCAGACTCTCATTTTCCTGAATATGTCAGGGCATCTCTCAAGTTCTATTTCATCTGGCTTGTTCATTACAAGGGGTTTTTTATTTTCCAGTAATTCTGTCCATCTGTGACAACTTTCCAATCCGTATATCAGATCATTATCGGTAAAACCATGCATCTTTAACATATTTTCAGGTTTTATAATAACGGAGGACAGCTTTTTATATTCATCAAAGAAACCAAGAACTCCTGCTTCGCTTCCTGTTAACTTGATTCCTTCTGAAAGTGCGAAATTGCAAATATCGTCAATGGAAAAACCATTCATGTAACTTAATTCATGTAATGTTTCAAGGCATGATTCATCAATCATCAAAGCTTTTTCTGTTTTTTTGAGTTCTGTCAGATCATTGAGTATGAAGACAATCCTGCTATTGGTTTTCGCATAGTAAAAAACAACCTGCCTTTCACTTCCATCCAGACATTTTATTATCCATTCTCCACTAATTCCGGAATCCTTTTCTTTTGATATATCATTCCAGTTTTCCTGTACTTTCCTGCGATAATCAGGATCTGGATAGGCTGCTTCCCACCATTTACTGATTGTGGGGATGTCATCAACAGTATAACCTATCATTTCAGTGAACTTGTGGTTCGTATATTCAAACTCTCCAAGAGAATTCATAATAGCTATAGGAAGCGGTGAATTGTCTATTATTTTTCTGAAATTCTCTTCACTTTCTTTTATGGCCCTTTCGGCCTGTTTGATTTCTGTGATATCATGTGCCAGTTCCAAACGTACATCGCTGCCATCAATCCATTTTATTATCCTGTCCATGATCAGATAATCTCTTTCTGATATTGGGTTATGATATTCCCATTTGTATGTACGGTCTTTATTTTTGAGTATCAGGGGATTTGTACAAAAGTCGCATGGTTCACCGAATCCCTGGAGTACCTTATAACATTTTTTCCCAATTGGATTCTCTTCAAGTATCTGCTTCAGGAATTTGTTAACATATAATATTTCATAGGTATAAGGATCAGATACATATACAGGTTCTTCAATGCTGTCAAATATTGACAACAGTTGTCTTCTTTCCAGGTTCAGATCTTCTGTAATGGATCTTTTCCTGAACGCCATTGCAAGTATATTTGAATATGTATTAAGTACCTCAATATCTTTTTTAGTCCATTCGCCGGTTTCCCTTACATTATCAAAGCCTATAAAACCGGCAATTTCATTTTCTATAAAGAATGGAAGTGCAATAAGTGATTTTATATCCTGGCTCATCAGGAGCTCTTTTTCAGAGTTAGCTTCAGGTGGCAGTTTTTCAATATCTTTTATGTGAATGGATCCTTCTTGTGCCACTTTATCAAGCCACCATTTGTAATCAGAACCAGATAAGTTTTGAAGTATTTCTTTTTGTGGCTCGACATCATCTGCACACCATTCATGTGTATTGCTTACATTATATTCATCATCCAGAATTCTGAATACATATGCACGGTCAGCACTGCAAAGTTTACCAAGCATGCCAAGTGACTCTTCTATCTTCTCATCCAGATTGTCGGCAAATGAGATCATTGATGATATTTTAGATAGGGTACTTTCTATCTGGTATTTCACCATGAGCCTGTCGTGAGCATCCTTGTTTTTTTGTACTTCGGTTTCGAGGTCTTTTTTCAATGCTGTTATTTTGAGATTATGAGCTATTACAAAACAGAAAAGTATTATCAACAGGCTGATCCAGATAATTTTTTGTTCACCTTCAAGAATGTATAGATGGAACAGGATAATAGCCAAAATGATCAAAAAAGATAAAATCAGTAATACTAATTTGTTTGTGGCTATGTTTTTCATCCTTATCACAATCTTTAATGCATAAATATGGTTGCAGCTACAACATTCTAATGATTTTATAACATTGCTTAATCCTTTTAGTATATATATTTATTCAAATCGAATCAACAAAAATATATTTTCAATCAAAATATATTCAATTGTAAATTAGTTAGTGGATCTATTTACTTCTTGGTCAAATAATTGAACATTTTCGAATAGAAAGCGTTATATTTTTATAGTTACTATGTCCGACGTTAGCATTTATGTTCAAATGCCTTTGATAAAAAAAAGTTTTATGAAAAGTCAATTGTTGAAGAAAACGTTATATTTCCAGGAAATAAACTACATTTATGCAGAGATTTCTTGACCTTCTGGAAAAGTCTGAGAATTGTGTCTTTCTGAGTGGAGCCGGCATTTCCACTTTTTCCGGAATTCCGGATTTCAGAGGTAGTAACGGTCTCTATGCAAAGTATGATGCCAATAAGATATTTGATCTGGCATATTTCCACAAGGATCCTGCATATTTTTATACCCATGCAAGGGAATTCATTTATGACCTGGATACCAAAGAGCCAAACCTTATACACAGGACTCTGGCAATGATGGAGAAAAAAAGTTTCATCAATTCTTTGATTACCCAGAACATAGACTTGCTTCACCAGAAAGCAGGATCATCTAATGTGATAGAGATCCACGGTTCACCTGCAAATCACAGATGCCTTTCCTGTGGAGAGAACTATTCCTACGCTGATGTTCGTGAACTTCTGGAAAAAGAGACGGTTCCTTATTGCACCAGATGTAATGGACTCATTAAACCGGACATAACATTCTTTGGTGAAATGCTGGACGAGAGCGCAATTACAAATGCAATGGGAGCAAGTTCAAAAGCTGACCTTTTTGTGGTCATAGGTTCATCACTTGTAGTTCATCCGGCAGCCAGTCTCCCTCTTTATTCACTGAAAAGAGGTGGGAAACTTGTGATTGTAAATAATATGCCAACGCCATTAGATGGATATGCATATTTGAAATATGATGAACTGGGTGATTTTTTCAATCACCTTTCATCTTATCTCAATGACAAGTAATCGTTTTTAAGTCTTCAATTTTCAGATATCAATAGATTCCAGTGGAATCCACAAGAACGAAACAAGCATCTGAATTTGCTTCAATAACAATTTCCTCATTCTGATTTATGCGTATCTGGTCATTCTTTCCAAGTTTCTCACCACAGGTTGTGATCTCTCCTTCCAGCACGTAAATGAATACATACCTTGAGACATCAGTAAGTATGTCAACAACTTTTCCTGAATCGATTTTTGACATATATACCGTAGTATTGGCTCTGAGTTTAACTGCTCCAGGATATCCCTGACCAGCGACGGGAACAAGTTCATTCTTTCGGTTGTCCAGGTCAAAGTTTTCCTGCCTGCAGGCAGGCTTCATATTCTGCATGAGCGGCTCGATCCACATGCGGCAGAGATGCACATCCTTGCCGGACAGGTTCATGTCTGTAAAAGTAGCTCCGCTTCCACTTGAAAGCACCTGAACGTCACCAGCTTTCAATGTTTCCCTGGCACCGGTGCTATCCTCATGACTAAGTTCACCTTCGAGGACAATGGTGACGATCTCTTTATCATTAACAGATTCAGGTTTGTACAATTTTCCTGTCTTCAGTATCTCATCGTTAAATACCTTAAGGTCTCCGAAGTGTGTGTTTTGCATATCCAGATAATCCGAATATGAGAAAATCCAGTAACCGTTTATTGAATCGTTTTCAACGAAATGCCTTTCATCTGCTCTAACTACCTTTATCATATTATCTTCCTTTTTTTCGGATAATTTGATATTGGTGTTTAAGTACTTGACTGTAAACCCGATGCTATCCGCAAATTAAAAGTCAAAACCAGATAATGAAATCAAAAATAACAACAATGCCGCTTATTCTTCATCAGCGGCACGATCGAATGTAAGTTCCAGTACACCATTCCTGTAACTTGTGACCATACTTTTCGGGTCGACGTCACATGGAAGGTCTATCACTCTTGAATAACCGGTGCTATTTGTTATGACACCGATCTCGACATGGGAACAATATGGATAATATTCCACATGTTTTTCTTCAACACCAAGGTCTGCAAGCAGTACAAGTTTGTCCTCGGTCTCAAAGAAATCTATGAAAGGCTCCTGATTGAAAATATAGAAGTCTCCCGTCCTCTCATCTTCTTCATAGTCAGGAACTTCACTTTCGCTTTGTCCCTTGAACCCGAATACAGTAGGTTTTTTACCTGGTTGACCGATGATTGTAAATCCGCGTATCACAGCTTTTCCATCTTCTTCTGTGATGCTTTCGGAGAACATTTCCATGATGTGCTCTATCAGTTCATCGATACTTGTTATTCTGTCAGGCGCTTCGTCATCACCGGAGTAATGATCTTTGTCGTTCATTCCTATATCCTCTTTTTGAAACGGGTTTCGTAACGGACTATTCCTGGTTAACAATTTGTTGGTCTTTTAGTGTAACCTCAATTGTTCTATCATATGCGAACAAGTTCTATATATATCCTGCGTTCTGAATGAAGCTGCCTGAAAAAAGAGAGCAAGTGATATTTAATTCTCTCTTTTTTCTGCATATCTATCTATCTTTTTTATTTACTATTAAGTTCTCGGTCAGAAGTATCAATGTAACAGACAAATATGAACGAATACCTTTGTTTTTTCATCTTTTTTGCTTTATTCAACTTATATAATGTTTCTCCAAACAACTATTTATCTTTGTACCGAGATTTAAGGAACCAGATATTAACGAGGAAAATATATGGTTTCAAAAGAAGTTCCATTCACAAAGGAAGAAATAGAACAGCTCATAGAAAACTATCCTACACCTTTTCATGTATATGATGAGAAGGCTATTATAGAAAATTCCAGAAAACTCAAGGAGGCATTCAGTGTTGTCAATGGTTTCAAGGAATATTTTGCTGTAAAAGCACTTCCAAATCCATATATCATGAAGTTGCTAAAGACAGAAGGGTTCGGTGCTGACTGCAGTTCACTACCTGAACTTCTGCTTTCCGAAAAGACGGGAATTGTAGGTGAGAATATCATGTTCAGTTCCAATGATACTCCTGCAGAGGAATTCATCAAGGCTAAAGAACTTGGAGCTATCATTAATCTTGATGATATAAGCCACATCGAATTTCTGGAAGAATGTGCCGGATTACCTGAGATTGTCTGCTGCCGCTACAATCCCGGACCTCTGAAGGAAGGAAATGCTATCATAGGCAATCCGGAAGAAGCCAAATACGGATTTACAAGAGAGCAGCTTTTTACAGGCTACCGCATGATGAAGGAGAAAGGTGTGAAAAGATTCGGATTGCATACCATGGTTGCATCCAATGAGCTTGATCCTACTTATTTCATTGAGACTGCAAAGATACTCTTTGAGCTTATTGCCGAGCTTTCAAAGGAGCTTGACATCAAATTCGAATTCGTGAACCTTGGAGGTGGAATCGGCATTCCTTACAGACCTGACCAGGAACCAGTACCATACGATGTTATCGCGAAGGGTGTTGCAAAGGCATACGATGAGACCATCAGGGCAAATGATCTGCATCCACTGAAGGTATTCCTGGAATGTGGCAGGGTCATCACAGGACCATACGGTTATCTTGTGTCAAGTGTACGCCATATGAAGCACATCTACAAGGACTATGTTGGTCTTGATGCATGTATGGCCAATCTCATGCGTCCGGCTCTCTATGCTGCTTACCATCACATTACCGTTCTTGGCAAAGAGAATGAGGAACATGAGATGCTTTATGATGTAACTGGTTCTCTCTGTGAGAATAACGATAAGTTCGCAATCGACAGGCTCCTCCCGGAAATAGAGCAAGGTGACATACTTGCTATCCATGATGCAGGAGCACACGGACATGCCATGGGCTTTAACTACAATGGTAAGCTCAGGTCAGCAGAATTCCTCCTGAGACCGGACGGCAGCTTTGTACAGATCAGAAGAGCCGAGACAATAGAGGATTATTTCGCAACCCTTGATTTTGAAGGTCTTGCAGATTTTGAATGAATGCTGAAGTGTTCATTCTCTTTTTTCTTTCACTTTTCATCCTTTTTTCTTCATGCAGTTCAATATTACAACAATACTATTAACAGCCAGAATAATATCAGATAATAGTGACAACTATGCAGATCAAGACGAACAAAAGGATGGAACTCATTGATATTACAGACAGAGTAAGAAAAGAACTGGATGAAACCGGAGTTCAGAAAGGCATCTGTGTGATAAGCACAAAGCACACAACAACATCGATAATTATCAACGAGAATGAATCCGGTCTTGTGTCAGACATTCTCGGATTGCTGGAGAAACTCGTCCCTGCACATGCCGGTTATGCTCATGACCGAATCGACAATAACGCAGATTCGCACTTAAAAGCAATGTTGCTTGGAAGCAGTGAAACACTCCCTGTTATTGATGGAGGTTTGCATCTTGGAACATGGCAGAGCATTTTCCTTGTGGAAATGGATGGCCCGAGAACAAGAGAGGTAACGGTTACTGTGATCAGTAGTGAATGAAACAGTCACAATCTAAAAACAAAGTAACTATCCGCCGAAGGCGGCTCATTTCAATGTTGCTACACAGAAGATAGTTCCAAACACTATTGCAGTCCTGCTATTAATTCCACAGAATTTCTGCAAAGAATGTATTTCATGGTATTATACAGAGTATTTTGTTTTTTCTTATAGGAAAGCTCCGGCTTCGTCGGACCCTCCGGGATCACTTTAGTTATCCATGACCCAAAGAGCCAATAATATAAGTCCATAATATAGCATATAGTTGAGGTAAAAAAGTGAAAAAAAGAAAGTAATTGGATCTTGTTTCTAATTACTCTGACTTCTCGTAGTCAGCGTGTGCATAGAAGCATCTTTTTGGAGTACAGATCGCATCTGAGCTCTTGAGTTTCTTAAGGATCTTGCTGACTTCTTTGCTTTCCATACCTGTTACTTCAGCGATTTCTCCGGGTCTCATTGGTTTTCCTGAGTCTTTTAATGCGTCGAGTACTTTCTGTTCATCATCTGCCATATTTTATTCTCCTGCAATTATTTTACTATAAAGGGAATTGTGAAATAAATAATTGATGCAATAGATAGCGTTTCTTTTTATTTTACTGAATCGGATGATTAAACGTTCGTTTCAAAATGAGTTCCTGAGCTTTTCAGCAAGTTCAGCAATGTTTTCCGTGGAGGGATGCAGTTCCACGATGGTGTGCATGTTACCTTCTCCATCACCTGCTCGCCTTGGAATTATGTGAACGTGAACATGTGCCACTGTCTGCCCGGCTATTTCTCCGTTGTTGATTCCAATATTCATCCCTTCGAGTTCAAGAGTCTTTCCAACTGTCTTTGCGATCTTATTGACTGAAGCAAACAGTTTAGCTGCATCCTCTTCACTCATGTCAGTGAATTTACCAAAATGCTTTTTCGGAAGAACGATTGTGTGTCCCTCTGCACAGGGGTATATATCCAGAAACGCATAAACAAAATCATCTTCATATACTTTATGTGAAGGAATCTCACCGGCAACGATCTTACAGAATAGACAATCCATATGTATCACCCTCTTCCTTTGAAGCTCTGGATATTTAATTATTGTTGTTGGGTTTATATGTGAAAGCAGTATATTAATTCAACATCTCTTTCAATTCTGCAACATTAGCCTTTATCTTATCTTCCAGTTGCTCTATCTTTTGGATAATAACTTCCGGCTTTTCATATTCAATCTCTTCATATTCTATCTCTTTGTATCGAGATATTGAGAGATCATAGCCATTTTCCTTAATCTCAGTGAATGGAACATAGAAGCATTTACCCTTCCTGTCTTCCGGATTCTCTGTTTTCCTGTTCCTGAACCTCTCTAATATGTCAGGAATATCACCCTTCATATCAATTGGAGCTCTTTTGTCATCCAGAGAGTAACCGTCTGCTTCCATATCATAGAACCAGACCTTTTCTGTGTCCCCGCCTTTGGTGAATATCAGAACAGCAGTTGAGACTCCTGCATAGGGTTTGAATACACCAGATGGCATGGAAACAATTCCTTCAAGCTGGCATTTTTCAAGGAGCATCTTACGAAGGTCTTTATGTGCTTTGGAACTTCCAAAGAGCACACCATCAGGAACAATTACACCACACTTTCCACCCATCTCAAGCAGACGAATCATGTTTTCTACAAAGAGAAGTTCGGTCTTCTTTGTGTTCAGTGTTAGCTTGTCATTGATATCATCTTTGTCTATACTACCCTTGAAAGGTGGGTTTGCAAGGATCACATTATAGCGGTCTTCTTCAGTATATAGGTTTGAGAGAGTATCTGTAAGGGTAATATGAGGGGACTTAATACCATGAAGCACCATGTTCATGAGTCCAATTCTCACCATTGTTGAATCGAAATCAAAGCCGTAGAAGGTGTCATTATGCAGCTTATCCCAGTGTTCCTGTTCTGCAATATTGTCACCTATCAGGTTGTGATAATCTCCTTCCTTGTCCTGTTCTATCATTTCAGGAGAGGTATAATTCCTGAGTATGTGTTTGTAGGCTGAGAAAAGGAAACCACCTGTACCACATGCAGGGTCGCATATTCTGTCATTAATGTCAGGGTCTACAAGCTCAACAATCATCCTGATAATGTGCCTTGGTGTTCTGAACTGCCCGTTCTTACCGGCTGTCGCAAGCTGGCTTAGCAGATATTCATAGAGATCACCCTGCACGTCTGCTGACTGAGCTGATATATTGAGTTCATCGATAATGCCAACAGCCTCCTGCAAAAGCGTAGGCTTTGGAATAATGAATACTGCATCTTTCATGTGTTCCGAGAACAGAGTCTTCTCACCGTCATGAATGTTCTTTATGAAAGGAAATACTACATCTCTTACATGTTTGAGCATGTCTTCGGCAGATTTGTGTTTCCAGACTGACCACCTGCATTCTTCGTTTCCCTCAAAGATGGACTTGTACTCTTTTCCCATAGAGTTAGCACGTCTCTGCTCCAGAACATCCATATCTTCAAGCCTTTTCATGAAGATGAGGTAGGACATTTGCTCTATGGATTGCAGTGGATTTGACAGACCGCCACTCCAGAACCTGTCCCAGAGTGAGTCTATCTTTGTTTTGATTTCAGGTGAGAGTCTCATTGTATCACTTTTGTTTTTCAGAACTGACGGACAATATTAGAAGATTATAATTAGAAAATGGTAATTAGAGGATGATGATTAGAAGATAATAAGTTGTTTTAGCAGCTCTATCCATTCGTCACGGCTTATTTTTGCATCGTTGATTATCTTTCTTATAAGCCCTTTTCCTATGTCTTTCTTTGAGTGGATGGGAATTATGGTTGTCCTGCCGTCAGGATGTCTCATGAAAAGATGGCTTCCTTTTTGCCTGAGTTGTTCAAACCCGAGCTTTTCAAGTGCCTTTATGACCTTTTTTGCAGGAAGAGGCTTTATTTCTGTCATTTAAATGCCAACTTTGACTTTCTGAATGCCTATGAAGTCCAGATGATTCCCGATATCATCTTCTGATGTGACTTCCATGTAAAGCTCGATTGCCTCTTTTATCCGCACATTGAGTTCATCAAGAGTCTCGGCTTGTGTGTGACATCCTTCAAGTTCGGGCACGGATGCAACATAAATACCGTCTTCATCCTGCTCTATTACAACAGTAAACTCTCTTATCAATTGTATTCCTCTGGTTTTTCTTAAAAATAAGATATATTTGCAAGATATTAAGAGTTAATCCCATTACTCCGCTATCAGTTCCCCATTGAAGGCTTTTTGCATGAGAGCGTTGAAAAGCGTGTCGATTTCTGTGGATGATTTTTTTTGCTGTTCATTTGTTTGCTTTAATTTATTTACAATTGCTGCAAACTTGGTTTGCAATTCAATATCAGGAAGAATTACCTCAATCATTTTGATTTGTTGAAACTCTAAATTATCAGCAGTAACAGATCTAACACGATTCAATAGATATTTTTGGTAGGATTTGAAGTAATAAAGCATAAACAAAGGGCTTACAATTTTTTTATCAAAAACAAACCCCTTCATATCTTGATTTAATGTAACGTCACAAGTGTTAATTGCCACAGGTAGTTTCTTTTTTAGAATTCCACTCCTAATTACCATCAGTAAAGAATCAGAAGGTATTACTTTTGCAGAGCTGTTTGAGATGGCATTTTCTGTTATATGATCAATGCTGTCAGATATGAAATCCTGTTTCATATCTTTAGGAGTGACCCAAGGTATTTCGCCATCATAATATTCTGATTTGGATTTTGATGGTGTTCCTCCACCATATATGTCAAGACATAAGTCTTTGAGTTTTTTAGTATCCCAGTTTTTATTGTTGGTAACAGGATCTCCAAACATCTCCAAAAACACACTTTGCAGGAGTTGCTGTGTAAGTTCATCAGCCTGTGCCCGCATTTTTTTATTTTCTTCGGCTTTTTCGAGGATGGATACAATATGGTGTTGGGTTTCAAGAGGTGGGACTGGTATATTAGCACTTTCAATGTCTGATAACTTCAAAGAAGGATAATTTGTATTTGGTGTCAAATGTTTAGCATCGAGACTCAAAGACCAATAATATAGATATTCTGGCAATAAACAGTTATTAGGAATTACTGTTGCAAGATGTGAGGAAACATACGCTGCTTCTCCTAAAAGCGCACGATGATTCAAAAATGTGGATGCTCCACTTTTTGGAATAAGAAGTGTATTTTTTGGCCAAAATTTTAATTTAAATTTTTCCAAGGCAATATCATTCAATTTATCCCTTGGACTTTTTAAACAGATTGTTTGGCCATATTGACCCACATCAGAAGTTCTTACAAATGGGTGCTCACCATTTTCGTAGTAATTGTCTCCCTGTGGTGCTCCATTTCCAGCACCAACGGTTGCTACATTACCTAACTTCTTCCATTCCCACCCATCAGGTAACTCTTTTTTCATCCGTTATGCCTCTGAACCAAAAATCTCTCTTTCGACTCCATTGCAGATATCGATAAAGGCATTTAATTCTTCCTGAGAGAACATAGGCATTGGGGCAGTTGTGCCAAAATTAGTAAAGGGAGCGTTCCAGAGGGTTGAGAACTCGATGTGTTTCTTTCTAAGGAAAACGGTTTGGAGAGTGCGGATGAAATTAAGCTGGTCGGCTGTGTAGTGCTTGTTGTTCTCAATGATGAAGGTCTGGAAAGCGTCTTTGATGGTGTCTTCAGGGGACGGGAAGTCATAGAGACCTAGGATGTGCTTGATGAGATCTACAAGGCTTGTATTCTGCCTGTGGTACATCTGTTTGAATCTTGACTCGTCTAGGGTCAATTCTGAGTTAAAAAGAGTGTTTTCAAGGTGCTGAAGGTCACTTTCTGTAAGAATCTCATCATTTAGTATCTTATGGACAACAGGATGAGTTTCTGCAAGTTCCTTTATCCAAACCTCTACCTTAGCTTTGTATGTAGTCACATATTCGGCTTCATCATCTTTGATAGTCCATTGTTTCCTTTCTGCAATGGTATCTCCCATATCAATAACAATGGCTTCTCTTGGTTCTCTGGACATATAAGGCATAAGAGGTGCAATCTCATCCACCATTCTCTTAGCATCCTCAAAACTAACACTATTCCAGAAAGAACGGGACAGAATCTCATCAATGAATTCCTCATTATCCTGCACCTTATCCAGAGTCCTTGGAAGATGTTCCACCATCTCAGCAATAGACTCCTTCAGGCGTTCAATTTCATGAGTATTATTCTGAAGTATCGCAAGGCCGAGTTTCTCACATTTCAGGGAGAATGTAGCCTCTTTCAGGTTCACACCTGGCTTGAACTTCATCAGTGGCATAATCTTCTTCTGAAGGAAATCAACCGGGTCAAGTCCTATATTATCCCATAGTTTAGGCGACAATGCCTTTTCTACATCCTGAAGATGTTCCTTAACGCTAATAGAATCCTGAGGCAGAGATTTAATATCTTCAATAATGCCAGTCTTAACCTCATCTGCAAGTTCATCATTCCCTCGACTCATCAACTCATTCAGTTGTTTGAGCTTGAAAAGGAATATACGGTTTGTAATAGCCTCAGGCGACTCGTTCTTTACGCCTTCCGGGTTCATGTCCCAATACTCAAAGTTGTTCCAGAAATCAAACACCTTGAAGTATTCTTTCTTACCGTTAGGCAGCCAGTCCCTTTGTTCACAGGCAGCATCAGCCCTGGTACCTCTGCCAAGCATCTGCCAGAACTTTATCTTTGAGAACACAGGTTTTGCAAAAACCAGATTACAGACTTCCGGCACATCAATACCAGTATCCATCATGTCAACTGAAATAGCAACCCTTGGAAATGATTTGTCCCTGAAATCATCGATACCTTGTGATGCTCTGGAATCATCAGAAATAATAATCCTTGCAAGCTGACCTTTGTATTCTGGATAGAGTCTCTCAAAAGCTTCCCAGAGTCTCTTGGCATGAAGCTTTGATATGGCAAAGAAAATAGTCTTTGCAGGTAATGTGCCTGATTGGTCTGTAAGACTGTTTTCCATAAACTCCCTGACAATAGCTTCAGATGTTCCTTTCAAAGCAACCTTTTTCTCAAGCTCAGTACCTTCAAAGTTAATAGTATCAGGGTCAATGCCTTTGTTAATTAATTCCTCTCGCTCACTTTCTGTGAGGTCATCAGGTCTGAGACCATTTATCTGGAAATGTGTTCTTGCACCTGATACATTTTTCCTGAAATCACATAGAACGCCATCTCTTACAGCATCCTCATAAGCATAAAGGGCAGTAGGCGAGTCATCATCACACTCAAAGAATCTGAAAGTGTCCCTGTCAACCATATCAGCCGGAGTAGCTGTTAATCCTATCTGTATAGCATCAAGATAAGTGAATATACCTTTCCACTTGGAATAGATTGATCTATGTGCTTCATCAGAAAATATGAGATCAAATTCTCCCGGTGAAATAATGTATTTTTCATTCTTATCTTTCTGGTTGTAAATCTCCTGAAATGTCTGAATAGTGGAAACATATAACCTTTTATTTGGATCATAATTGCCAGAAAGAATCTTCTCCTTTGATTCGTCAGGGAAGAATTTCATAAACCCTTTCTCATAAGCTTGTTTTCTAAGCTCCCTACGGTCAGCCAGGAACAGAACATTCTGAACACGTCCTTCACGCATCAACTGGTCTATTATAGCCATTGCAACACGGGTCTTTCCCGTACCAGTTGCCATGACAATCAAAGCTTTTCTGTGTCCTTTGCGAATATGTTCAACTACCCTCTTTGAGACCTCTACGCTTTTTTGACGGTCAACAATCTTTTTGTTAATTTCAATATCATGCTCAATTCTGGCACTCTGAATTTGAAAGTTCATTCTCTCAAGGTCTCTTTGAGAATGGAATCCTTTTATCTGTCTCATAGGATAGCGTTCTCTATCCCAGAACCATATATCATAGCCATTTGAAAGATAAATGAAAATGTGTTTACCCGTCTGAGCCTTGATATCATCGGCATATTGCTCAGCCTGCTTTTGTCCTATGGTTGGGTCTTTAGATGTCCTCTTAGCTTCAATTATAGCAATTGGATCGCCCAGACTATCAAGTAATAGATAATCAACATATTTGCTCTCTAAATCGTTCTTCAGGGTTTCATTTACCTGTTTGTAGAGCTGTTTTTCAAAATCAGATTGTTTTGTATCAACCTCATCGATGACTTTTGACCTATCAGAAATATCCCATCCATGTTCTTTGAGAAGAACATCGATCTTCTGTTTCCGTGTTTGTAACTCGTTGAGATTGAGCATAGAAATCTCCACATATGAATAATTAAACTGTAAAACAGATTCTATTTTTAAGTATAAATAAGTTTATAGTGAGAAATCATCATCCTGTTTGTTCTGTCCACAAACACAATTCTCCATGAACATATACTTTTTAAACCCGACACATATAGTACATTATATGAGAGTGGACACTAAGAGACCGGAGTCAAAAAAAGCTATTGCAATTATAGCCATAATGATGATTTTGATACTGTTTTCCAATCAGTCAGTGGCAGAAGTGGTAGATCAGATCAAAGTTGAGATTAATGAACATGATCTTCTGGGCTCACTGGATGACGCAGTTTCTGAAAAGGACACATCCGCAAAATCCTCAAAAACATATAATTCAGGCAGTAGTTCAGTTTATAGTACAGATTCACATGCCACTTCCAACACTGCTTCATCCTCAGATACAACTCCATCGCAAGCTAAGAAGGAATCAGTTAATACCAATCTTTTCAGTTTGCTAAAAAAATACACCGAATACTACAATGACGGAATAGAGGAGGTTCCGGGAGTTGTCAAAAAAATAGCCGGTAATGATGTCATTCTTCTTGAGATATCTATGAATGACAACAGTGAACTGAGGATAAAAGTACGTACAGAGGATGGACTGGTTACAGAATTCAACAAGCTGACATCAGACGAAAAAATCGACTCAACAGTAACACTCACCAGCAATGAGAATACAATTCACACAATAGTAAAAAGTAATGATCCTTTGGGATATTTCATAACATCACTGAACCAGGGTTCCATAAATATCGAATGCAGGGGTTTTGTTAAAAAAGCAGCATTGTCGACTTTAAAAGCATTAGGATGAATAGATGTAGTATCCACTCATCTTTATTCTCATTTCATGTTTTATGCAAACTTATAAAAAAAGATTTACATTCAGGCAGAGTTACTAAATACCTTTTCTGTAATCATTAAAGAGAGGGTTACAGTTGAGCTTGATAAGAAAATATGCATTTCTTGTACTTTTGATCGTTCTGGCACTTGTTTCAGTTATATATCTGGATATAGGTCTGAAATCAAGTGCCACAAATTCTGATTCATCCGTAAGTGCATATTCTATTGGGAACAAAACTGATCTGTCCGGTAATCTTATTCTTTATGTCCATCAGGACAACGAAGACATCGATGTGCTGGAAAAGAAAGTTGTTAATTCCCTTGAGGAATACGGTTACTCAGTAACAGTTGTGGATGAAATAAAGGATGATTATGCCTCACAGTTTACATTTGTGAATGTCATCAGTATAAGCAAATCCTATACGCCGGTGTATTCTAGTTCTGACACTCAGGTCCGCTTCGGATTTTCTTCAACAGGCAAGACTCAGTATCTTGATATCACAGGAAAGGACACGCAAAAAACAGTTGTGTTCTCATCAAGTGATGTCGATGACTCTGAGCTACTTATACAGGGAGATATAAACCTGCACGATGAGACGAAAGGACTTTTCACTTACAGGTCATACCAGAATCACATTGAAAGCGAGATTGCAAATTCCGTTGCTTCACAGCTTGATTCACAGTTAAAGGCACAAACGATTTCCAGTTAACAGTTGTTTAGCAGTCAGATACTCCGATAATTCAAGGAAATAATTATGACACAGAAAACCTCTTCCTCTTCCGCCTTATCTAAAAAAGTCCTCAGTATCCAAACCGACGTTGAAGGCATCCTCGTTGAAAGATCAAATCGTTTTTTAGCTATTGTTGAAATTGAGGATGGTGATACCAAAAGACAGGAAAAGGTACACGTGCATGATCCGGGCAGGCTTCTCGATATTCTATATCCGGGAAACAGGGTATTACTTCGAAAAGCCAGTAACCCGAAAAGAAAAACCGGGTGGGATATGATAGCCGGAAAGTCCGGTGATAACTGGATCCTTATTAACTCAGCATTTCACAGGCAGATATCAGGATGGATAATTGAGAACTACATTATTAATCTTTTCAGCAATGTCGATGCCGTTCTGCCAGAACAGAAGTATGGTGAAAGCAGGCTTGATTATCTACTGGTTAAAGGAAACAAGGATATCTGGATAGAGGTAAAGGGCTGTACGCTGGCAGAAGGAAGAATTTCATCTTTCCCCGATGCTCCGACAACCCGCGGAAAACGTCATCTTGATGAACTTATCAAAGCCAGGTCAGAGGGTCACGAAGCTGCAATTCTGATCCTTATATTCAGACCTGAAGCAGAATGCTTCACTGCAAATGGTATAATTGATCCTGACTTTGCACAAACGTTTGAAAAAGCACTGGAAGCCGGTGTTAAAGTATTTCCACTTAAGTTTTCATTCGAAGACAATACAGTTATTTATCACTCACAGCTTCCGCTCTGCAAAAATATCCTCTACTAAAAACGAAATGGAAATTTATTTTTCATTTACCAGCCAGCAGTGACAGTTAGCCTGGAAAATATCCCTTCTTGTGAAATTAGCCGCAATACAACTTCCCCTGCATACAGGAAGCCACTGGCACCGGCTGCACTTCCCTTTCATATCCGAGGCTTTCAGGCTCCTGAAATAATTAAGAAAACGTGAATTATCCCAGATCCAACGGAAAGACCTGTCTTTCACATTCTCAACATCTGCTCCCTCAAAATAGTTGCATGGGAGAACGTCACCTTTTGAAGTGACCGTACAATATCCGATAGCACCATCACATCCAATTCTTGTATCCGGATTAGTCTCGACCCCCTGTTCCGGAATTGGTTGGAAAGTACATTCAAATTCCATTGGTGCAATTTCAGGTCCATCAGAATACCTTTTACTGAGAAGGAATTCAGTAAGTTCACGCATTCTTTTTGGTTTTACTTCCAGATCAAATGCACCTTTTCCACGTCCTGAAGGGACAAAAGGCAATATTCTGAATGTCTGCACTCCAAGTTCTTTTCCAAGTTCATAGAGTTCAGGGATATTGTCGACATTCATTGTGGTTACTGCAGCCGCCAGTGTGACCGGAACACCGGCTCTCACAAGCAACTTTATTCCATCCACTGTCCTTTTCCATGAACCTGAAGACTGGCGGAAATCATCATGTATAACAGGTACACTTGAATCAAGGCTCACCTGTGCCCTTGCACCGATATTTGCAAGCTTCTCAGCAGCATCTTCATCTATCAGTGTTCCGTTGGTGGCTACCTGTATCATTATACCCTTTGAAGCGGCATATTCTGCGATATCGAAAAAGTCTTTTCTTATCATAGGCTCGCCGCCGCTTAGTATAAGCTGTCCGACTTCAAAATCAGCAAACTCATCGATAAGCCTGCAGCAATCTTCAAAACACAGTCCATCGCTGCATTCCTCTCCGGCACTTACAACGCAATGTCTGCATCTGAGATTACATTTTGATGTAAGGTCCCAGAGAACACCAGCAGGAGCAGGGACTTTCCAGTAATTCATTCTTTCACTGCGCCACCACAAAAGTCCGCGATTTGTGAGTTCATCGAGTACTGGCATGCTTTTCTCCATTACAGTTTCTTTATCAGAGTGGAAAGATGTACTCAATTGTGTGATTATGTCTTCAAGTGTCCGGTACCCGTCACACATTTTAAGCAGCCAGTATGCAGGTTCATTCAGTTCCTGAACTTCCGAACTAAGGGGGTCTTCTGTTATCCAGATGTCATCTTCCTTATTTATTCTGAAAGGAAAATAAGGGACAGCAGATTTGTCCGGAATCCTGCTGTCAAAGTTTATTCCGGTATCCACATTGTATGTTTCTGCTGTCAATATGCCGGATTCCTTCTCTATCACTTGACTTCCCCGAGCATCACAAGTGTCTTCTTTCTCCAGTCATGTATCCTGTTTTCTGAGATTCCAAGTGCTTTTGAAAGCTCAGTTATCTTCTTTGTGTTCTCTGTTGCCTTCAGGAAGTCTCCAAGTGTTGAAATTGACCTTCCCTTGAACAGAGTTGCAATTTCCGGTCCGATGCCTACGATCTCTATGATATCAGTTTTCAGTGTTATGACCGGTTTTTTAACACGAATGTAGGGGTCATATGGCAGGGGGTCCGGTCCGGGCAGACATGAAAGTCCCGGAGATGGCGGACATGCTATATATGGTGAGGGTGGACAGACTACCATTGGTGATGGAGGGCAAACGAAGTCCGGTGCAGGCGGACATATGTATGGTGCAGGCGGGCATACAAAGCCTGGTGATGGCGGACATAGCACATGTGGAGATGGCGGACAGATCATCGGTGCTATCCAGCATGTGAACGGACATGTCACAGCTGTACCTATTCCCACAGCAGCAAATGCATTTATTATACTTGCTCTCCAGCGTGAATAATGCGGATTGGTCGAGTAGAGATCATCAAGTGAATCCAGTACCGCATCTCTCATATCGCTGAAGTCTGAGCTTGAGACCAGATGGGTCGTAAGTGCCTGATAATATAGTAGTCCAAGCACATCACGTCCAAGTCCCTCGCATACTCTGATTCCTCTGTGTGTTCCGCCAGTGGTTATCAGGTAAGCAGCCTTGTTCATGATTCCACTGTTGATGTGGACTCCACCATTGTCCGAGTATCCTGTGTATTGATCACTTGTGTGGTCCGGCTGGTGACCATCTCTGCAACTGTCTATCGGATTTGCAGGGTCGTATTGTCCGCCATTTGTCGGATCTTCCATATTACGCAGGGCAGGTGCTGTTGCAGGCAGCCAGGCGTCTTCACCTATGAGCCAGTTTCCTGATATTAAAGCACCGAAGACATCTGACATTGATTCATTAAGTGCACCTGATTCATTACTGTAGACCAGTCCGGCTGTATGTTCTGTAACTGCATGTGTCCACTCGTGGGCTATAATATCAAGCGCACAGAGAGAATTATATCTTGAGCCGTCACCATTTCCTATCTTGACATAACTTCCGTTCCATGTAGCATTATTCCAGCCGCTTCCACAGTTTGCATAAATATGCATGTCAGCTCCTGCATCATCATAGCTGTCACGTCCGTGTACGGTAAAGTAGTAGTCGTAGACCATTCTTGTATAAAGGTGGCAATCAACGTCAGGCCCCTGTCCGGAAGCAGACCAGTTATTATTGCTATCTTCCGATACAGAGGCAGGAGGATAGCTGCCGTTTGCATCATGGGTGATTACTCTTGCAGAACTTGGTACCCATTGATCCTCAAGCAGGTATTTGGCTGTGCCGTGATCGTGCAGTGTATTTATGGTTACAGAACCTGCATAAGTTCCGATTCCCGAACCTGTGGTCCTTGTGTGTCCCTGTTCGTTGTTATATTTCCAGACAATTTTTCCGGTGAGAGCATCAACAAAATATTCCCATTTGGCAGGTGTGTCATCCCCACCAAGATCCTTATCAATTCCATCAACTGAAACATGCCACACAAGATGGGGTCTTTCCACAAATTGTGAAAGGATCATCAGTTTTGGTTCAGCATGCAGTTTTCTTCTGGAATTGTTCTTGTCATCCTCAAGAACGAACTTAAGTGCTTCTTCTCCTGTGATCTTTGCTTCATCTGGCAGGTCGATGTCTGGAGTCAGCTTTCCGGTTGTTCCTTTTACGTTATCATCTGCATCGATGTGGACTATTATCTCGCTGCCAAAAACAGGCAGTTCCCTGTAGACCTGCTGCATGCGCACATGTCTGTTGCCAATACGGTCAGTATCGATCCTTTTAACAAGCATTTCCTTGCTGACAGAATTTAGCAGATAGAGGTCTTTGTTAGCATCCATAAATTCTATGGCAGCTCTTCCCGGATCCTTTTGTTCTGCTTTTGCAAGCAAGCCTTTAAGTCTTAATGGAATGCCGGTACGTTCGTCCCATTTAACATCTACGTTCTCATCGACACTTCTTAGCTTATCGAGTATATCCTTTTGTTTCCTGGCAGGTTCATACATTCCCTATCTCCCCTTTATAGTTTTCACTATACTATTGTTTCATATACAGGTACCCGAATGAGATTAAAAACCACTCCTGAGGCTCCCCAGCCCAGCCAGATTTAGAATCTATTATTGCTTAGTACCCTAATTATAATTTCCCTCTAATAATCTATAAAGTTTGCTCTGGAAGTCTATTTATTATCTTAAAATAAATTAAAAGTATAGTAAAGGACTTAATCTTTTTTCTCTGTTTTTTTCTTCTCTTCTTCCACAGTAGTGTTGTCACACCATGCATCAACTTCAAGATCTGCTGCACTTTTTGTATCATCATTTGATTCAGGTACTGTGCACCACGTATCTATCTGTTCATCAAGACTTGGTATTTCAATATCTTCAATCTCTTTCTTTTTAGCATTCTTTTTGTCCATATTAAACCCCATGTATTGTGTTGTTCTTCATTGCACTATATATTCAAAGCATGTCATGTACTTTCCTGAAATTCTATCAGTTCTGAAGCTTAAAAAATGTTTTTACCGTTCAACTACGATGCCAAAACAAGAGATTGGAAAGTATCTCATATGAAAAAAGATGATACTTTCGTAGTCTCCGAACATTCTTTTGTTATTTTTATTTTAAAGTACAGATAAAAGTCTAGTTACAATATCGGACTAATTGTCCTTATTTCTACAATCTTTCCCCACATGTGGAAACTTACCATATCGTCACGTGGATAGGCTGTGAATCTAATTTTTGTTCCATCAGTTCTGAGTTCATCAGGCAGGTTTATTGGGTCATATTTTGCATCTTGCGTTCCCACTATTCCGTAAAAGCCGCCTTCAAGATTGTTGTATATTACAGTTCCGTCATCAATTATAAGCTCGCTTTCAGGAATTACCTCGATTGTCATTTCATAGCTGTCCTCGGTTCCTTTTATCTCTTCCCACGGACGTTTATAAATTGCAGATATGTTTTGTTCACCTGTTTCAATGACTTGGAAAATCCACATATGAGAACCACCTGCACCAACAAGACTTACATTTGTACTTGCTTCAAGGAACTTGTCCTCTTCAAGTTTAAGTCCTTCACTGTATGTCATTTTCCATGAATATCCGGTTGTAGGGTTCTCTTCAAGTTCAATAGTAATGATGTCTCCAGCAATAGCATAGACAGTACTCTGGCTGTCGTTCTCTGAAAAGTTATGAACAATCGCTGTCATTGTACCAATTGTACCGATATCGTTGTCTGTTCTTTCTGCCTGCTCTTCTTCAACATTTATCGCAGTGGCATTGTTACCAATAGTTGTATTGTTACTACTGGTATTATTGCTGTCCGATATGCATCCAGACGCCAGACAAACCAGCAAGACAACTGCAGCAACTGTGAGCAATCTTATATTCATTGTAAACATTCATCTCCTGTATTTATTAATTACAGGATTGTTTTTCAGATATATACAGATTTATTTAAGTTCGGTTTTGTCTTTGGTTATTGTTGAAGTAAGATATCCTTTTGTTGTGTTTTTTAAATGTGAGATCTGTAAATAATAGGGTAATCAGAGTAGTGTCAATATTATATAAGTTTAAAAACCGATATTAATAAATAATAAGTTTATAATATGATATAATTAGATTATAAGTTTTAAAGATTATCTTTCTGGGGGTGCAGAAAGTGAAAGGACAGAAAGAGATGACTGGTGAAAGAAAAGTATATGCGGTTATAACAGGTGATCTTATAAGTTCGTCTGATATGAATTATAGTGACCGGGACTCAGTCCTGACTTTTCTTCACGATTCTTTTTCATTTATAAGTAACTGCCTGGATCCGGGTAGTGGTGTTCTCCTGCCGGTTGATATATCCCGGGGCGACAGTTTCCAGATCATGCTGGATGAGCCGGAGGATGCATTGTTTGCATCGGTTCTTCTTCTTTTGAAATTCGGTGTTTTCAGTGAAAAGAACAACAAACTCGCAGCCAGAATCTCAATCGGAATTGGTAGTGTGGAATATCTTCCTTATTCAGGTAATGTTGGGGAGGCTGACGGACAGGCTTTCAGGCTTTCGGGTAAGAAACTGGACAACATGAAAGAGGAGGGAAAACACCTTCTTATAACAACTGCAAATCCTGCATTGAATTTGATTCTGGAATCACAATGCGCTTTTTTTGATAACATGGCTGCCAGATGGACAGGTGTCCAGAAAGGGATACTTCTTGAGAAGTTCAGTGGCCTGACACAGGATGAGATAGCATTAAAACTTGGAAAATCCCAGTCAACTATCTCCCAGAGCCTTAAAGCCGCAGGGTTTGATGTCCTGAGAAAGTTCCTGGACAACTATGCAAGCTTATTTGAATATCCGGAGATATTCCTTATGGGGAATGAATAATGGATACCGCCTTTGTGAATCTGGATGTTTCACTGCTTGCAAGACTTCTTCTTTCTCATGTACTTGCAGATTTTGTATTCCAGAATCAGAAGATGGTCAGTGATCGATTTAAAAATAAATGGCATTCAAAATGGCTTTACATACATGGAATTCTTGCGGGTTTACTTGCATACATCTTTTCCGGAGAGTACGGTTTTATCTGGCTTTTCCTTATCTATACTGTCTCACATATTGCAATAGATGGGTTTAAGTCCACACGTCAGGATAATCTGAAGTGGTTCATTCTTGACCAGTTTGCTCATCTGCTGACAATAGTACTCGTTTGGGCAGTGATTATAGGATTTGAAAATATAATTTCAGGTATTCCATTTAATCAATTGAACAGTACAAACACCTGGATTCTGATCCTGGCATACTTTATTGTAATCTGGCCAAGCGGAATATTAATTGATAAATTTACGGAACCCTGGCATCATGATAAGGATGGCGAAGAAGGTGAAGGCCTTTTTAATGCGGGTCTCTGGATTGGCCGTCTTGAGAGATTCCTGCTCCTGACATTTGTATTACTTGAACAATATCAGGCAATAGGTTTGCTTGTAACTGCAAAATCGATCTTCAGGTTCACAACCGACCGCAAGGTTAGCGAATATATTTTGATAGGCACTTTGTTAAGTTTTACAATAGCTGTTTTTGTGGGAATTGTTGTGAAGTGGATTTTAGAAGTGGCTGTTTAAATCTAGTATTTTTTGTTTTCCTTGTTTTAAATACAACATACAAAAAGCTTTAAATAATATTAAGTCAGATATAGACTGCCGATTAAGGCAAAGGAAAAGGTGAAAACATGGATATAGCAACAACACTGAGATATGGTTTGATAAACATTAACCATTTCAGAAGATGTATGATAAGCAGAATGACCTATCAGCTTTCATCATACTGGAAAAAAGACGGCGATATCCCTGCTTTCAATATGAAGCCGGCAGGTTCATCATCTTCTATAGTATAGGTTCTATTATCGCGAAAAACGGCTTGCCATCTCTCCAATAGAAAACTGCCGCCTTCAGTTTATGAAGTCTATGTGGGTGCTTAATGCACCCCGTCTCCTCCATTTTTAAATTATTTTCACAAATTATTTTCATTTCAGGTTCAGGAATCTTTTCTTCCAAATCCAAAACGCAAGGTTTAAGCTTGGTATCTACATATTGAATAAATATAAGATATTGGGAAGTGATTCCCGTTTATTCTTCTCAATTTGTCGGGGGCAGTAAAATCACAGTAATCATGTCATTGGAAAACATATGCAGAAACAGGACAACGGTTCTGGCACAGCATGAAGGTAAAAGTACACGAATTAATGTTAATACGACCTGCGAAAAGATCAAAAAATGGGGCAATGAGTTCAACCTTCCGAAAATAGATCTCATGGACAAGGATGTAGCTTTTGATCTTCTTAACAAAAAAAGGGAAATGTATTCAATCTGCAGTAACTGCTATGTGCCTCCAACGGTAATGAGTGCCTACTGGATAGAGAATGAGAAGATCCCAAAAGATGTAGCAAAGAAATACGAAGGTGTTGACATCACATTCGAAGAAGTCAAATGAAGGTATTAATTACGAAGTAGCTATAGGGAAATCTTTTACATCTTGAAAAGGAGGGCAAATTATGGTGGTAACAATATCAGTGGATTCTTTTTGTGGGTATAAAACTTATATAACAGCTGTTACTGAAGGCAGAAAGACGCATGTGCATATAGAAACTGACTGTGAGAAATTGAAAAAGTGGGGATGTGATTTCGATCTGCCAAATGCTGAAATGTCACAGCAGAATATTCCTTATTATGAATTGTTAATGAAGTCAATGAAGAACAGCATATGCGACAATTGTTATGTGCCTGCTACTGTTATGAATGCATACTGGGTAGAAAATGAAAAGGTATCAAAAGCTCTTGCAAGACAGATAGGTAAAGTTGAGCTTTCCATTGAAAAGATCGAATGATTCCTATCAAATTAATATTGATCTTTTTTATGCAAATGTGTCAGGACTTCTAAGATCAAATATATTTTTCAAAAGTAAAAGTCTCATAGTTTTGAGAACAAATTTTCGTTGCAAGCAAGGCGCAACAACTAATAATTATGGAATATATACCATAATTTATAGGATAATAATGGCGATTTGGGAGTTTGTCATTATTTGAGGTCAATTTGCAGGGGAATCTTAGAAAGAATTCTAAGTTTATGTTGTTTCAGTATTTTTTATTTGCATAGTGTTTTCTGTATAGTTTGAATTTCATTTGATTCCTGACGCATGAAATGGCCATAGTAATATTTCCCGATATAAGGTCATAGGTGTTGAACATGGTTCATTGTGAAACAGCAAATCAAATTGCTAAACATAATTACAGCCATAATGATGAACAAAAAGAAAATGAGAAAATTAATAACGGATCTATCAAAGCCCATGAAAATGAGAATGTATGTGAAGTTTGTACAAATTCTATAGGGACTGAATTCTTGCTAATCCCGGCAGGTAAGTTCATGATGGGTTCAAAAAAGGATTCTACTTCAAGCCCCATCCACGAAGTTACAATTTCAAAACCATTCTATCTTGGAAAATACCCGGTGACACAGAGAGAGTGGGTCTTAATAATGGGAAGCAATCCATCTTTCTTTAAAGGACATGACAACCATCCTGTAGAGCAGGTTTCATGGGATGACGCACAGGAGTTTGTTAGTAAACTGAACTCTAAAGAGGGAACCCATAAATACCGTTTACCATCTGAGGCTGAATGGGAGTACGCCTGCAGGGCAGGTACAACTAGTAAATATTATTTTGGAGATGATGAATCAGATCTGAATGACTATGGATGGTATTCAGGAAAAACAACTCATCCGGTAGGTCAGAAAAAACCCAATCCCTGGGGATTGTATGATATGAATGGTAATGTGTGGGAATGGTGTGAGGACAAATGGCATTCAAATTTTGAAGATGCTCCTGCAGATGGCAGTGCCTGGGAATATAGTCCCAGTTCTCTTCGTGTTGATCGTGGAGGATGCTGGAGCAGTCTTTCCAGATTTTGCTGTTCAGCACTCCGCAGTGCTAACATTGCCAACGATCCTTTTGGATTTACAGGATTCCGCCTTCTAAGGGAGGTGTAGATCATGATTAATTCAATTCTTTTCACTTTTCCAGTAAATGAAGAAAAAACAAAACTTCATGCATTATATTTGGAGGTCGAATGTTTTTGAGAGAAAAAGATATATTCACGGTGTTAACTATCTTTATATAGTGTATTTTGAGAATAACTGAATTAAGGATGCCTGTAATTTTTAGATATAAAGATATGAAGGAAAGTTAAAAAAGGAGATTTCGCATGCAATCGGTCGTACACGTAAATTCAAGTATCTGCGGTTTCATTCATATAATAAAAGGAAAATTTGACGGGAAGAATATCATTATAGATATTGAAACACCCTGTTCAAAGGTCAAACAAATGTCAAGTATGGAAATCCCAATGATGCAAACCCTTGACATAAAGGATAATTATGTGATGGACAGGGCACAGGAAGCTCATTGCTGTCCGGGTTGTATCTTGCCTACAGGAGTATTGCACGTGTGCAGGCTGGAGTCGGGAATGATTTCAAAGACCTTGGCAAAACAGGTTGAAACAATGACAATTGAGTTCAAAGAAGGATGATATTCCTGATCGTCAACAATTAAAAAACCTAAAGTATCTTTTTTTGTTTTGATATATACAAAATTTAGAAACACATTTCTAAATATTCAATCAAATACTTTATTTCAATTTGAAGTATTGTTTTTGTTTTTTCTTTAAGGAACTATGCGGTTAGTCTTATTAACTAATCAGGCAAATGATAAAATGGGGGTAATATGAAGCCGAATAAATCATCTCAAGATGAGAATAAATACTCTGAAAGTGCATTAGGTAAGGTCCTTGAAAGAAAAGAGGAACTTGAAAGGATAAGGGATAGCAGTCCTGTTATTTCTTTTCTCTGGAAAGCTGAAGTTCCTTATGAAGAGGAAAACTGGCCTGTTGAATATGTTTCGGGTAACGTTGAAATTTTAGGTTATACAGCAGATGAGTTTCTTTCGGGTGATATCCTTTATGCTGACATCGTTCATCCGGATGACCTGGAAGAGTTGCGGGAAGCTCTCACGAAACAGTGCAACGAAGGAGTTGATTTCTTTGACCACAAATACAGAATAATATTAAAATCCGGTGAGGTGCGCTGGGTTAATGAGAGGACTTATGTACTGCGGGATAAAGCCGGCAATGTTGCACATTATCAGGGTACGATCTTCGATATAACTGAGCAAAAAGAAAAAGAGCAAACTATGCAGGATGCATTGAGGAAAAAGCAACATCTGGAAGAGATTATCAATAATAGCTCTATCATGGTGTTCCTGTGGAGGAATGAGCAGTTTTGGCCTGCAGATTATGCTTCGGATAATGTTTCAAAACTTGGTTATCCAGTTGAGGATTTTGTAGAGGGGCGTATCATGTATAGTGATCTGATACATCCGGATGACTATGAAATGGTTAAAAACACACTTGCTGAGCAGTGTGATAGTGGCAGTGACTATTACAATCAGGAATACCGCCTTATAACAAAAGACAATAAGACATTGTGGGTAAGTGAAAAAACTTTTATCCTGCGTGACAGGGATGGAAATGTAACTCATTTTCAGGGAATTGTTCAGGATATCACAAAAGAGAAAGAAAATGAAATTGCGCTCAAACAGTCACTTGAAAAGCAGAATGAACTTCTGGAAAGAAAGCAAGCTCTTGAAACAATTATCAACCACAGCCCGGTAGTGGCTTTTTTGTGGAAAGCAGAACCTGAAGATGAAAATGAGCTATGGCCGGTTGAATTTGTTTCAGACAACATCAACCAGTTCGGATACTCAGTTGATGAGTTCCTCTCAGGAGAAATACTTTATGGTGACATAGTTAACCCTGATGATCTACCTTATATTCAGATAGAACTTTCAGATGTTGTCAAAGAAGGTGGAAAAGTCTTTGTCAAAGAATACAGGATTAGAACCAAGTCCGGTGATGAAAGATGGGTGGAAGAGCAAACATTCATCCAGCGTAATGATGAAGGGGTTGTGACACATTATATGGGTGTTATCCAGGACATTACTGAACGAAAAAATGAATGAAGGGTAAGTAACTTACTTATAATTTGAATACTCTAAAAAAGAACTGGAATCAATTAATGGAGCCTGACTTTAGGTTATTGATGAATAACCCTGGCACATCATGCCAGGGTTATATTTTTAATTCAAATTCTAGTTGTACAAAATCAATTTACGATAAAAGCTAATCTTCATTGAAATCTATGCCGACTGTGCCTGCCTGTTTCGCCAGATTTTTTGATAGCATCCCCAGTTCCATTTTGCACACATACATGACTGCAGCTGGAACAATGCATATAGGACAGCATTTCCCCTCAGCCTGATCCATTGCGTAATTCTCTTTGATTCCAAAAGTTTGCTTTTTTGGAATTTCCATATGTGATATTTTAGCTACTTTGTCACAATCAGTTTGTATATCTGTTATTACCGTTTTCCCATCAAGCTCGCCGCTGATCTTATGCTTAAAACCACATATTGTTGAATTAACTTTTACACTAGATGTCATATTTTTCTCCTTTGTTGATTTAATCGGATAGCAGTCTTTTTGTGTGCTGTTATTCAATTATTAATATAATGGATTGAACCAGGCTGGCTTTAAAAGTTTTTGTTAAAATCAAAAAAAGCTTGTTTTTCCGCAGTTCTGTTTTCTTGATAATGAAAAAACAAAATGTGTCTTATGACACATTCATATGTTCTTATTCCTTATCTCCTGAACAGCTGCAGCAGACATTTCCTTTCAGTATCTCCTGCCAGTCTCCCAGTACATCATGTGTCCAGCAGTCATCGGCACCTGCTGCCTCTCTCATGGTGAGTGCAAGTATGTAGGAAAGCTCTTTTACGGTAGCTCCTGCGTCCATGGCACCCTTAAAATGTTTTAAAACACAGGGTTTTGATCTGGCTTTGATGGAAAGAGCAAAGCAAAGGAACTGATATGTTTTCTCATCTATTGGTCTTTTTTCTGCGTACAGTTTGTCGATCTCATCAAGTTTTTCGGTAAATTCCGGGAAGAACTCCTCTAGCATCCTCATGGTTTAATCTCCTTTATTGTCCAAGTTAACAGTGTTAATGTGACACTGGCCCTATTGGTTAAGTGACAATTACTTCAAAATATGTTGAAATAGCTATTTAAGCTTAATTGTGGGTCTGGTTATCGAAGTAAAATAAAAGTTTTTAGTTTTTTATTAAGGATTCATAGGCAGAAAGCAAAAATGTAGATAATACCTTTTTTATGGTGATACGAACTTATAAGTATCCAAATAGCTTATTGTTAACGGGGTTAACATATGGCAACTTTTGTTCACATAGATATACCAACAGAAGATCTTGAAAGGTCAAAGAAATTCTATTCTGAACTTTTTGACTGGACATTCGAAAAACCATTTCCTGATATGGATTATTATATATTTACAACTAAAGATCTGGAAGGAAATGAAGGTATTGCGGGCGGCATGGGTAACAGGGAAGAACCTGGACAAGGCGTTACAAATTTTATAGGTGTCCCATCGCTGAATGAATACATTAAAAAAATAAAAGATGCAGGCGGACAAGCTTCAGAGCCTATGCCTGTTCCCGGCTGGGGCTATCTTTCAATGTGTGAGGATACCGAAGGGAATATTTTTGGTATATGGGAAGAGGACCCTGATGCAAAATGAGTATATGATTTGGAAGTCGTCGTTCATACTGTTTTTTATTTTTTTTTTCTCTTGCACATTTAACGGGTGAAATGATAATAACTGCAATTTTATATTGTATCCACTATGCTTATCCTGTGAATTAGAATCGTAAGTAAATGACAACGAATCAAAAAATATATTTGCCAGAATAAATCAATAAATCTAATTTCAGGCTGAGTATCGTTTTACAATAAAATATTAAGTAGCTTGTTGTTATTGTTTTTATATTGGGATAGAACTTAATAAAAAGATATTATTATATTTTTTTAAACGTTACATTTACATATCATATTTGCAATTTTAGTACCCAATAACATGGTGTATATACAATAAATATTTATTATTGTAAATACTTTGTATGCACTTTGCACACATGCACTTTACAATTTTTGAAAAAAGGAGGCACAATGCTGGATATTGATCCAACAGGGATTCTTGTTAGATATAATGTTAAACTTGAAAGCGAACTAACTCCCGATGAGATAGCAAGAGAATTTTTCCCTTCGGACATACTGTTGCGCAATATTGTTGAAGCAGTTTTTGAAGGCGATGAGGATGAAGTGATTTTCGCTCTTAAAGAAGCAGTTAGTGTCGGAAAAGATCCCATATCCCTTATCGATGATGCACTGATGGTCGGGATGGATATAGTATCCCAACTATATGAGGATGGAGACTTGTTCCTTCCTGATGTGATGATTTCATCACACGCAATGACTGACGGCATTGAGTATTGTAAGCAGATATCAGGCAAGGCTCATGAATTCAAGGGTACTGTAGTATCCTATGTTGTGGAAGGAGATATCCATGATATAGGTAAGAAAATACTGACCGTACTTTTGAAGTCAAATGGATATGAAGTAATCGATCTTGGTAGTGATGTGCCAACAGATGAGGTTATTAGTGCCGTACTTAAATACAGACCTATAATGATCACAGGAACCTCCCTGATGACAACAACCATGTATTCTTTCATGGAAGTTAACAACCGGCTTCTTGAAAATGATATCATGATTCCTCTGGTATGTGGTGGTGGAGCTGTAACTCAGGACTTTGTTATGAATTATGATTTGGGTATATATTGTGAAGATGCTGCAATTGTACCTAAGATCGCAGATCTTATTCTCAAGAACAAAAATATACAGGAAATAAGGGAACAGTTTCATGTACATTGAAACTATTACTGCAGTGCCGTACAATTAAAAAAGGTGGCTCACATCCAAACACAGATCCTTCTTGTGTAGATTGGATTGAAGGAAGTATGATATTCAGATGAGAGCCAATTAATGCTTTCATCTCCATGTATTTAACATCTCCTTTTTTCCGGTGTTTAAAAAGGTGTGAGAAAGAGAGTTTTGCATGTAATAATAACAAAAGGTTGAGATATGTTTACATTCATAAGTTAAATACTATTATGTCTGATGTCGTAAGGAAACAATACATTGGATGGGAAATATATGGTCATTACTGAAGAAAAACAGGAAAAGGCGCATTCATCCCAGAAGGGAAATAATGAGTGCCTTTTGTCAGATACTATTCTTTCTTTTCTATGGAAAGGTACTGACAAAAACCAAATTGTTTCGGTATCCAAAAACATATCACTTTTAGGTTACGATCCGGATGACCTGATTTCCGGAAAAATCAGATTTATGGATATTGTTCATCCATCTGATGTTGATGATATTGAACAGGACTATGCAGATTATGTCAACAGTGCTGACAGCCCTTTTTTCGTTGCAGATTATAGATTGAGATGCCAAAAAGGCACTATATGCGAAGTCAGCGAAAGAACAGCTGAGGTTTCCCGGGATAATGGTTATCTTTATCATGGGATAATATCTGTAAAAAAGGGTTTTCAGTTCGATACCAATGCAGAAAAGATTTATTGTAAAAGTATAGTTGACAGTATACAGAACCCTCTCCTGATCCTTGATAGCACATTTCATGTTTTTTCTGCTAACAGGTATTTCTATGAGCTTTTTAAGTTAAAGCCTGAAAATACTGAAGGAAAACATTTCCTAAGCTTAAATAATGCAAATAAACACCAAATAAATTCATTTTTTGATAAGGCTTTGAAGCAAGAATATTTTTTTGATTCTATTGAAGTTGGATGTAATATAAGTGGTCTTGGTAACCGGACAATGAGGCTTACTGCCCGTCCTCTTGATACAGGAATGGACAGGCAGAAGTTGATCCTGGTTTCAATAGAAGATATAACATCTCAGAAACTTGCCGAGGCTGAACTTAAAGCTTCTGAAGAAAAATATTCCATGCTTGTAGAAAAAGGAAATGACGGAATACTTATACTACAGAACGGGAAAATAGTTTTTAATAATTCAAAGTTCATCCGGATGCTTGGTGCTGAAAACCCACCCCTTTCAGGTGAAGATCTATTATCCAGTGTTCCTTTTGAATACCATCGCATGATTTCCAAGAGATTAAAAAAAGTGTTGAAAGACAAGCGTGGTATTAAGAGAAATGATGAGATAGAGTTCTTGAAAGCTGATGGCAGTAATTTTCCTGCTGAAATAAGTCTTTCTTACATATTGTATAAGCATCAACCTTCGGTAATGATGACTGTAAGGGATATCTCCGGAAGAAAAAAAGCTGAAGCAGAGTTAAAAGCTTCAGAAGAGAAGTATTCCACCCTTGTGGAGAAAGGTAATGATGGTATCATCATACTCAACAATGAGAATTTTAAGTTCATTAATTCCAAATTTTCAGAGCTTACAGGTTTTTCCAGGGAGGAACTACTTGGAAAATCCTTCACCAGCCATGTTCCCCTCGAATACCAGCGTATGGTAGGAAAACGAATTAAAAAAGTGCTTAAAGATAAGCATAGCATTCGTCGCAATGATGAGATCGAGTTTCTGGGGAAATCTGGTGATACTTTCCCTGCTGAAATAAGTTTGTCTTACATACTGCACGAGGATAAACCGTCTGTAATGATGGCTGTCAGGGACATCTCCGAAAGAAAAAAAGCCGAGGCAGAGCTTAAAGCTTCGGAAAAGAAATATTCATCTCTTGTAGAAGAAGGAAACGACGGCATTATAATTGTTCAGAATGGAATTCTTGTTTTTGCTAACATGAAATTCTGCGATATCACAGGCTTTTCCAAAACAGAGATACTTCGCAGACCTTTTGAAGATTTTCTTTCCCTTGAATATAAGAGAATGGTTATGAATAAATTCCGAAAGAGTCTTGAAAAGAATCGTAAGTCTTCCCTGAAATATGAGATTGAATTGGTATCAAAAGAAGGAGGAACTACTCCAGCTGAGATCAACTCTTCTATAATAGAGCATGAAGGCAGTCCGGCTATAATGGCTATTATCAGGGACATAACCGATCAGAAACAAAAAGAAAAGGAACTCCTTGAGCTGATTGAGGTTCAAAAGGTCCTGGAAACTGTAATCAAGAGCAGTCCTGCAGTTGTATTTTTCTGGAAACCGGATGAAGACTGGAAAGTTGAGTTTGTTTCCGAGAACATATCGCAGTTTGGCTACCAGGCAGAGGACCTTATGTCAGGAAAGATCCTTTATGGTGATATCATCCATCCTTCTGATGTTGAAAGGCTAACTATGGAATATGATGTTTTCTCTGGTGAGGACAATCTTTCATTTGAATATCGTATACTTACAAAGGCAGGAGAGGTCAGATGGGTAGATGAGAGGTCTGTCATAAAACGTGATGCTGAAGGTAATCTTAAGTATATTCAGGGTATCATCGTAGATATTACCGAACGTAAAAATGTCAAGAATTTTATGCAGATTGGCAATGATGTGGGTATGCTTTTAAGTCCTATGGGTGATGTTGGTGACATGTTCTCCCAGCTTGTGGAATTCACTACACAGATGGATGACCTGGATTGTGGTGCCCTTTATCTGGTTGATGATGTCACAGGGGATATGAATATAGTGGCACATTCAGGTCTTTCTCATGAGTTTGTTAAAAATGCAAGGCATTATTCTGGTTCGTCTATCTATGCACGTCTTCTGAAAACAGAATATCCTCTTTACACGCGATATTATGAGCTTACATCCATGATTCCTGGTGAAAAACAGGCTCATGAAAGATTGGAAGCAACAGCGTTAATTCCTATCAGATATGGCATGGAACTTGTAGCTATACTGATGCTTTCATCTCACAGTGTACATGCTGTTCCTTTTGAAGTAAGGGATTCCCTTGAGGCTGTGGCTTCTCAAATAGGTCCCGTTATAGGGCGTATGCGTGAGCAGGTAGATGTACAGAAAAATATCAGAAACCTTCAGGTCATTTTTGAAGTTATGAAAGACATGGTCTTCATGCTTGATGAGGACGGGTGCATACTTTATGCTAACCCCTATGCATTTGAAAGACTTGGTTACACCAAAAATGACTTGATCGGGATGAATCTTATTAATCTTTATCCACAAAAAATGCTTCTTGAAGCTGCAGCTGAATTCAAGGAAATCCTGGATGGCAGGGCAGTCGTTTGTACAAACCCCTTTGAAACCGTTTCAGGTGAGCTCATCCCTGTTGAAATGCGCTGTTCAATGGGGCAACTTGAGGATGAAACAATAACAATATGCGTCACCCGGGAAAGGGTATGATATATAGTTGTTGGATGAATGTTTTTTGTTCAAGAAAATTTTATCTAACAAATCAGCAATATTTTATTTAGTAATTATTATAATATCATCTACTTTTATTTTTATTCATATCTGGTTTTTAATTTGATATTTTGTCTCTCACATTGATAAATTCATTTATTTTAAATCTAAAATTCAAACTGACCTTATATTTATGTGTTTTCCTGTGTTAACCAATTTTAAATCAATGTTAATTGTATAATATTAAAAAACAGCCTCAATAGACTCTATATATTTGATTTTTTTGTAATGAACATATAACATATATTGTTTGCAATACATTTATTTTTATATGCCCTTTCATTCCATAAATTTCCATTCATTATTCATAAGTCTTTGCCTATATTTTTTAGTCAACGAAATTCATAAAATCATATTTATTGTAAAAACAACATCTATGGGCTCATTTATTTTATTTTTCTGAGTTCGTTTGCTATCCTGTCTATAGTTATATTTATATATGTGTATGTATCCAAGCCAACCTTTATATATGATAAAAAAAGTGCATGATTTGAGGTTCGGAAGAACCTTTTTGTGTAGATTGGATTGAACTTGATTCAAGTTCAATAAACTAGACTATCCAAATTGAAGGAGGTATAGAATGTTAATAGTAGACAAAGAAGGTATCCTTATCAGATACAACGTTAAAATGGAAAAATCAATGACCCCTGAAGAGGCGGCAGCAGAACTCTATCCAAAAGAGGAGTTATACAGGCCAATCGCAGAAGCGATCTTTGAGGGTGAAGAAGATGATGTAGTAGAAGGTCTTGAAGCAGCAATCGCAGCAGGCAAGGACCCAATTGCACTCATCGACGATGCACTTATGGTAGGTATGAAGGTAGTAACAGACCTTTACGACCAGGGTGTAATCTTCCTTCCAAACGTAATGATGTCCGCAGACGCAATGCTTGATGGTATCGATTTCTGTAAGACCCAGTCCAACGAAGCACCTGTCCAGAAGGGCAAGGTTGTCTGTATGGTCGCAGAAGGTGACGTACACGACATCGGTAAGTCAATCGTAGCAGCTCTCCTCAGAGCAAACGGCTATGAAGTTATCGACCTCGGAAGAGACGTACCATCCGCAGAAGCACTTGCAGCTGTAAAGGAACATGAGCCAATCATGATGACCGGAACTGCACTCATGACAACAACCATGTATGCATTCAAGGAAGTCAACGACCTTCTCGTCGAGAGCGGAATCACAATGCCATTCGCATGTGGTGGCGGAGCAGTAAACCAGGACTTCGTTTCAACCTACTCACTTGGTGTATACGGAGAAGAAGCAGCAGACGCACCAAAGATGGCAGACGCTATCCTTGCAGGCGCAGACATTGCAGCACTGAGAGAGAAATTCCACCAGCACTGAGGTGATTAAAAATGGCAATTAACAGATTCACAACAATGGCATATTCCGAAGCAGATGAAATGGTCTTCGGTAACGCAAAGAAACCTGTAAAAGCAGGTCTTGACCTTGAGATCGGAGCAGGATACACAACCGCAGAAGTAAACTACGCACCAAGGCCAGAAGCCGGTGAGTCCATGGAGAAACTCGTAAACGAGTACCAGAGGATCACAAAAGACATTATGGCAAGAATGGTCCAGGTCGGTTTCCCATCCGTAGTACTTGAGACAGAACACGTACAGCAGATGACCAACAACCCATCATGGGGAGCAGCTGTAGCACACGCACAGAAGACCATCATGGAAGAGTACCATGAAGAATACGGAATCAAATGTGCACTGAGACATACCCCTGGTGACATCAGAGAGCACAAAGAGTTCATGGAACTCAGAGGCGACAAGATGACAACCGTCATGGAGTCCTTCGAACAGATTGCAGAAAGCGGTGCAGACCTTCTCTCCATCGAATCAATGGGTGGAAAGGAAATCTTCGACTACGCAGTACTCAGGAACGACGTTCCAGGTATGCTTTACGCAATAGGCTGCCTCGGTACCATGGACATGGAATACCTCTGGCAGGAAATCGCAGGTGTAGCACAGAAGAAGGGCGTAACAGCTGCTGGTGACACAGACTGTGCACAGGCAAATACTGCAATGTTCATTGCAGGTGGACTTCTTGACAAGAACCTTGCACACACACTCGCAATCCTCGCAAGAGCAATCTCCGCTCCAAGATCACTCGCAGCATACGAAGCTGGCGCAGTAGGTCCAGGAAAGGACTGTGGATACGAGAACATCATCGTAAAGGCAATCTCCGGTATGCCAATGTCCTTTGAAGGTAAGACATCAACCTGTGCACACTCAGATGTAATGGGTAACCTTATCATGCAGTGCTGTGACCTCTGGTCAAACGAGTCCGTTGAATACCACGGTGAATTCGGTGGTACAACAGTACAGTGCTGGTCAGAATCCCTCAACTACGACTGTGCTCTTATGAACACAGCTCTTAAGTCAGGAAACGAGAAGATCCTCAGAGACCTCCTCATGGCTTCCGACAGATTCAGAGACCCACAGTCATATGTCCTTGCATACGACAACGCATACACCGTCGGTGAAGCAATCGTAAAGGATGCAGACGACGTCTTCCTCCGTGCAAAGAACGCTGCAGTAGCATGCTGCGACCTCCTGAACAACGCAGAGGGTCTTGAGATGACAAAGTTCGAACTCGGTGCACTCGAGAAGGCAACCGCAGAACTCGACGCAATCACCTCAGAGTCCGAGACATTCATGAGCGAATGCATGGAGCGCTTCAAGAAGGAAGTACCAGTATTCAAGCCAGAGAACTACGCTCTCTAAATGTAGTGTTAGAAGTTTTCTTTACGAAAACTTCTTTCTTTCATATTTCAAAAACGAAACTTAATCACAATTATCACTTACAAATTAACTCCACAATAAAAATCATAGGCTTTACAGTAAAAAGGGTCAAACGCCATCAATTCTACCTCCAACTCCACAACCTTCAATTTATGGCAAGTACCTGTCACTTCTCCTGTAAAGCCTTTGATACTTTTCTCATCTTTATTCAGATTCCCTTTTTCTATATTCACTTTCACTGAAAAGAGTACTTCTTTTTCACAGTGAGAAATGTCCGCACTTGAAAGTGTTTAAATTACATTCTAATTTTCATAATGTACTGAATAATTTATTATTGCATTCATTTGAGGTGAAGAAATGTGGAAAAGAATATCCTATTTGCAGAAAAACCTTGTATACAGCATACCTTTGTTTATGGTGCTTGGAATTGTATTCGGTTATAATTATGATCCTTCATTTCTGAAAGTTCTTATTATTCCTCTTACTTTTCTGATGGTTTATCCGATGATGGTTAACCTCCAGATTAAAAAAGTATTTTCCGGAGGGGATACGAAGGTACAGTTTGCAACGCAGTTGATAAATTTTGCAATAATCCCATTTTTAGCTTTTGGACTGGGAAGGATATTTTTTGCAGATGATCCTCTGGTTGCATTGGGACTGCTTCTTGCATCTTTGCTTCCAACAAGCGGAATGACTATTTCATGGACAGGATTTGCGAAAGGAAACCTTAATGCTGCAATCAAAATGACAGTAATAGGTCTTGTTGCAGGCTCGTTGGCAACTCCTCTGTATGCAAAGTGGTTGATGGGTGCGGTTATTGAGATTCCGTTGCTTAATGTATTCAAGCAAATAGCCTTGATTGTATTTCTGCCTATGATTGCAGGTTATGCTACCCAGCGATATATTATATGGAAATATGGAGAGGCAAAATATCAAAAGGATATTAAAAAGAAGTTCCCTATGCTTTCTACTCTGGGTGTTCTGGGTATTGTATTCGTTGCAATGTCCCTTAAGTCCAAAACAATAGTATCCCAGCCTTCAATGCTCGTAGACCTGTTGGTTCCACTTGCGATATTCTATGCCCTAAACTTTATATTGAGTACACTGGTTGCCAAATTTTTGTTCAGCCGTGAGGATGGTATTGCTCTTGTATATGGTACTGTCATGCGTAATCTTTCAATAGCTCTTGCTCTTGCAATGGCTGTATTTGGAACACAGGGCTCTGATATTGCTATGATCATTGCACTGGCCTATATCATTCAGGTTCAGTCTGCTGCGTGGTATGTTAAATTTACAAATATCATATTTGGAGAGTCTATAGACAGAGCAAAGGATGTTATGGAAGAAGGTATTTTTGCACTGCATGATGAATCGACCCTGCATGATGCGATAAAACTACTTGATGAAGAACACATTCATTCTCTTGCGGTCCTGAACAAAAATGAAGACCCTTCTGGTATTATTTCCTCTGAAATGATAATCAACCTTCTTGCCGATGGTATACCATTGAATGAAAAACTAAAAGCTATAAAATTACTTCCAATATTGAAAATAGAAGAGAGACTTCCATTAAAGGAAGTAATTTCCATGATGAAAAGACAACATGAATACAAGGCATTGATAATTGATGACAGAGGAAATTACAAGGGTGTGATTACCGAGTCAGATATAATTGACAAAATGAATCTTAATGTGTGAGAAATGTTCTATTTTGAGAATATCTGTCCACATTTCTATTATTTTCAAATGCTGCTTTTGATATTGAACTATCAAGTTGCATGTACATGGATATGGATTCCATGTACATCATACTAATAAGCACAAACAAAGATTCAATCTTTTAGGTGCCTTTTATGGATTCTTCAAAACGATTTCATTTACTTGCTATATTCACACTAATAGCTATAGTTTCTCTACCCGGTTTGATAGATAATAGTAGCTCCACAGAGCTTTCTGTCAGTGAGATAAGTGTAACACCTTCCGGTTATCAGGTTGAACCGGGAAGCACTTTCACTATTGATATTGATATAGCTCCGGTTACACCGATATCAGGTGTGCAGTTTGATGTTTTACTCCCATCTTCCGATTTTTCTGTACTTAGTGTTAGTGAAGGTGATCTTTTCTCACAGTCCGGAGCATCAGTGGCATTTGAACTAAAAAATACTCCTTCTTCCAGTTCTTCCGGAACGGTTTATTCTGCTGTTCTTGGAAATGTATCTGCAAGTGAAGCAGGTACGGTTGCAGAAATGACTGTTGTGGCAGGAGAGGATACAGGTTTTTTTGATATAGGACTTGCTAATGTTATAATGAGTGACACATCTTCAAACCCTATAGAATTCGTGAGTGATCCAGCAACTATTCTGGTAGATTCAAAACCCGTGCTGGAAGATGTTGAATCTGTACAGGTGACTGAAAATAATCTACTTGACCTTAGGTTCCAGGCAACTGATCCTGACAACGATGTACTTTCATTCTCAGCTACTTCCCTTCCGGAAGGTGCATCCTTTGAGAGTTCAACAGGTACCTTTCTATGGACACCTAACTCTTCTAATATAGGTGATAACTTATTTGAGATCACAGTAAGCGATGGTTATCTGACCGATACAAAGGTCATAACAATTGAAGTTTTTCCTTCTGATTTTCCACCGATAGCATATGCAAATGGACCTTATGAAACAAGAGTTGGAAAAAAGATCAAATTATCAAGCACAGGATCTCATGATCCGGACGGAACTATAATGTCATATACATGGGACTTCGGTGATGGTAGCACTGCTGTCGATGAAAATGCGTTCCACACCTATAACACAGCGGGTACCTATACAGTAACACTCACTGTTATGGATAATGCTGGTAATATTGATACTGATGTAACAACTGTTACTGTTGAATATTTTTTCAAATATTATCTTGATAAATTCAAATAATCATGGTATTCAATGGAATAAAAATGATGTAGGAGGGCTTTAAGCCTTATGCCATCCTATTTCTGTAAGTGTTTCTACGTCACTTTCTTTGATTTTTATTGTAAATTGACACATTTCGTCTTCCAGGCTGACAGAGCTTAGATCTGAAACTTCAATGTTGTAGATTGTAGCAAAGTATGCAACTATAAGTTCTTCTTCACTCGGTTCTTTCAGGAAATTGATGTTGCCTTCACTGTACCAGGTTTGCCAGGGTGTCTGGTTGCAATTCATCTCATCTGATATCATTGTAACAGTTTCTTCCAGCATAACCTGATTCATTTCATCCCATACTCCATCAATTATTGCAGAATTCACATTTCTGTTATAAAGTACAATTTCAATGTTGTGTTCTGTAATTACCTGAATTATCATCTGGTCGGACCTGTTACCATAACCCCCATGATTACTTATGAATGTGTAGTTCAACATAGCTTCACGTGGATTTTCGTCACTTACCTGATAATTTACAAATTCAAGGTCAGAACCATCAAAGCTGTATGTAGGTGCGTTCATGATCCATTCACTGGCAATCTCCTTTCTTTCATCTTCAGTGGGTGCCAGTGCATATTGTCTGAGTTCCAGGAGCGCATCATTGATCTCTTTCAGGTTATCCGGCATATATTCTGATGCATAAGGCTCCACCTTAACAATTTTAGTCACACCATCCTGCATAACCTGAATCTCAACGGTGCCACTATCTGCAATAATGGGTTGTCCTTCCTGTGGTTCGTACAGTTCATCCAGTTCCATGAAATCATTGTTGTTGAAAAGAGCAATCAGCTCATTTCTTGTTTCCTGATCTATGGGTTTGACATATCTGGCTGTTAACTCATTCTGGTAATTGTAATAACTGAAATTCACTGATGTGGAATTTACAACCATTTTCTGAATTGCCATTTCAGGTAATGTGAAAGCACCGTATGAAAGATGCACAATTGTTGCATCATCGGAAATGGTATTTTCATCAGTATTATCCTGCACTTCAGCACAGCCAGCACTTATAAGAAATAATGCTAATATGAAAATTGAAAATAATTTCTTCAATAATAACCCTCCCGTTATTAGTTGGTTTGTTTTTACTATTTCTAGTTTTGTACTATCTTGAAGATTAGTCTGGAACATGTTTTCAATTTATTAAACAATATTGAAAACTTCAAACTGACTTGAAGTTAAATTCGGGTATTTCGGACTGGCTTTTGTTTGTATGATTATGGTTTTTTTGTCAGTACAAAAATTGGATTCTCACACAAAATATTTATATTCATTTTTCCTTTCCATTTTATGGAAGAATCAACTATTTTTGAGATATTTGATGGATTACCCAGACAAGGCCCCTGCAGCAATAAATGTACTGAAAAAGCATTCAGGTCTATTCCATACTTACCTGAAGGTTCGAAGATCCTTGATATTGGATGTGGGGTTGGTATGCAGACAATACACCTTGCAGAGATCTGCGGCAATTGTCACATAACTGCAGTTGATGTTTACCAGCCATATCTTGATACCCTAATGGAGAATGCAAAGGCAAAAGGTGTTGATGACAGGATTACTACAGTCCGTTCTTCCATGGATAAGCTACCTTTTGAAACCCGGGAATTCGATCTTATCTGGGCAGAGGGTTCTATATTTGTCATGGGTTTTGAAAGAGGACTTGAATAATGGAGACAGTTCCTTAAAAATGAGGGATACATTGCATTGACAGAAGCTGCATGGTTCATAGACAATCCGGCAGAGGAAGCAGTACAATTCTGGAAGCAATGTTATCCGGATATAAAGAATATACCTGACACTGAAAAAGTGATAACGGGCTGTGGATATGATCTGATCTCAAGTTTTAAGCTTCCTGCAACTGCCTGGTGGGATGAATACTATGTTCACTTGGAAAAAAGGCTTGATGATATCAGTGAACAGTTAAAAGGGAAAAATGATGCGGAAATGATAATTGAGTTTGCCAGAAAAGAGATAGATATATTCAAAAAGTATCCTGATGAATATGGTTATGTGTTCCTCATCTTCCAGAAGAACACAAAATAATACTATGGTAATTGTCTAGAGCTCAGAATTTATACAAGGATCTCTATCATCCCGTTTTCAATTTTTGTTTCGTAGGTTTCAACTTTTGGATCGTCCATATCGATATATTCGCCAGTGTCTACATTCTCTCCGGTCCTTATATCAAAACCCCAGTTATGACAGGCACATTTGAGTGTGTACTCTTCAAGGGTTCCGCTTTTAAGAGGGCATCCCTCATGAGGGCATTCGTTATCAAGTGCGTATATTTCATTGTTCTTTTTAACAAGAGCTATTTGCTTGTTCCCTGTGTTCACAACTTTAATTTTTTCATCTTTAAGATCTTCTTCCTTAACAGCAGCTACCCACTCAGGCATTTTCTAACCTCTTTAACCTTTGATTTTATGAAGAAAGAATTGTTTCCAATCTGTGATGGTTTGAAACATTCTCCTATAAGATTCTCTGATCTTCGTTTATAAATAAATTTCCAGTCATTTCCTGGCAGGCTGACAATTAATTTACGATTAACCCCAAAGTACATAAACGGACAAAACAGATATATTTAGCAATAAATAGCAGTAGCAGGCTTCATTCATAAAGCCTGTAATTAATTTCAGGAATGAAAATCATCAATACAATAAAACAAATAAAAATATTAGCTAACGATAGGTTACCGGTAGATGTTCTGCGGTTATGGTCAAAACGCATAATGTTCTATGCTATTCTGTTTTTATTAAGTCTGGGAATATCTCATTACTTTGTTTATATGTTCGGTCCTTCGGACTATAGCATGGCAAGTGCCCGTTACATGATAAGCGCTCTGATACAGAGTGAAGCTGCCATAATGGCAATAATTGTAACTTTGAGTCTTGTTGCTGTGGAAATGGCTTCCAGTTCATATTCTGTGAGAATGATAGACCTGCTAAAATCATACAACCCTGATTTCTGGATATTGATGATCATCTATATTGCATCAATGAGTTACAGCCTTTTTATTTTAAAGGCAATTCCGGATAAAAGCAATGAAGAGATAAACATGCACATATCGTTTGTATATCATACAGGAATCTATTCCTTTGTAATATTATTCCCGTATCTTTTCAGAACCCTTAAAACACTTAAACCTTCAACATTATTGAACATGCAGGCAACGAAACTTACAGCCGTTAATATTACAACAGCTATAAGTTCTGATTCAACAGATCCTCTCGAAAAAGACCCGATACAGCCAATAATAGATATCGTAAGCAGTTCAATGTTGAACCATGATTTTGAAACAACAAGGAATGGTTTGAACATCATAGGTATCAGGTCAAAAGAAATATTTTCAAATACCAGTCTTGAAACTACTGAGCGCAAAATAATAGCTAATTACATATTCTCAAGACTGGCGAGATTCGGGAAATTCACCTTGAATCACTACGATGAAGATGCTACTTTCATTGTTATCAGAAATCTTGAATATTTATGGACTAAGCTTGAAAAGACAGATAGCAGAGAAGCAGTTTTACAGGCGGCATCTTCAATGGAACAAATAGGTGTTGTTGCTGCAGATGTCAATCAGAAAAATATTCTTTCTACTGTAATAAATTACCTTTATGACATTGGTCAGCATGGACTGGATGAAGAGTTCGATGGTGAAACATCAAGGATTATCAATTCCATTGGTTCAATAGGTATTGCATGTGTAGGAAACCGAATTGAACCTTGGATTATTGAAGATATAATTGTTTATATCAGCAGACTTGGTTTGAGAGCCAGTGAAAATGATAAGCAATGTTCAGTTAACCAGGCTTTGGATCAATTTGATGCGCTTAAATTATCTATGGAGTTTGAAACAACTCCTGAATATAGGCGTTTATGTGTTAAAATAGATAAAATAATGGCAGCTATCAAGCAGGAATAATAAGGTATTAACACCGACAAGCTTAATTCCGGTGTTGCTGTTAAAGGAGCACTGATCTTTTTTGTTTTGTATTACCAAAACAATTTGGAACGTTTGAAACTTAATTTTAAAACATGGCTGGTTAAAATCATTGAAGATGAGAAATCACATTCTATGTTTTACATAAATGCCATACCATCACAGGAAATATAACATGGAATCATCAACTTTCAAAGACCTTTATTTATCGCGTAATCTTGAAAAGGCAATTAAAGAACTGGGTTTTGAGGAACCCACACCAATACAGTCAAAAGCTATTCCTTTTATTCTTGAGGGCAGGGATGTTATCGGTCAGGCACAGACCGGAACAGGTAAAACAGCAGCATTCGGCATACCTGCGCTTGAAATGGTAAATTCCAGAAGCAAAAAGACCCAGGTTCTTGTGCTCTGTCCTACCAGGGAGCTTGCAAACCAGGTTGCAGACGAAATAGGAAAACTTGGAAAATACACCGGTACCAAGATACTGGCAGTTTATGGCGGACAGAACATTGACAGACAGATCAAGGTTCTTAAAAGAGGTGTGCAGATAGTAATAGGCACTCCGGGAAGAGTACTGGATCACATTGAACGAAAGACTTTAAATCTAAACAGTGTGCAGATGTTTGTACTTGACGAAGCTGATGAAATGCTTGATATGGGCTTCAGGGAAGATATTGAGAGTATTTTTGCCAGTATTCCTGAAGGCAGACAGACAATTCTTTTTTCAGCTACTATGCCAAAGCCAATAATGAAGCTGACAAAGAAATATCAGCAGAATCCTGAACTTGTCAAGACAATCCATAAAGTGGTTACTGTTCCTAATATGGAGCAGGCATATTTTGAGGTCAAACATCATATGAAACCTGACATTCTCTGCAGAATGATAGATATTCATGATGTGAAATCATGTCTTGTTTTTTGTAATACCAAAAAGATGGTGGATGAACTTGTTTTAAAACTTAAGAACAGGGGATATCTGACAGATGGCCTTCATGGTGATATGAAGCAGAACCAGAGAGAGAAGGTCATGGGAAGTTTCAGGAATGGTGAGATAGAGATTCTTGTTGCTACTGATGTGGCTGCTCGTGGTATTGATGTTGAGAATATTGAAGTAGTGTTCAACTTTGACATGCCGCAGGACGAGGAATCTTATGTTCACAGGATCGGAAGGACCGGACGTGCAGGAAGACAGGGTATAGCATTCACTTTTGTCACTGCAAGGGAAATATACAAGATCAAGAATATCCAGAAGTATACACGAACCAAAATAAAGTGCCGCAAGGTGCCTACAAGAAGTGATGCTGAAGATTTCAAGGCAAATATGCTGGCAAAGAGGGTGAAAGAGACAGTTGATGAAGGGCACCTTGGAAAGTATATCCACTGGGTTGAGAAAATGCTGGACGAGGATTGTACTTCCATGGATGTTGCTGCTGGTCTTGTAAAGATAATGCTTTCAGAGAATAAATGAGGATTGTTCTGGTATATTAGGATAATATGGGATTTTTCAGGAAAAACACTTGTAAAGAAAACTTTTTTCCTGAATAAACCTACCAGTTACATGGTACATATTATATACTTTGAGCCTATCATATAGGCTAGAACCAATTATCCACCTACTGTTTAAAAAACTTATTTTTACAGTAATAAGATAAAGTCGAATATTCGTTTTATTTGAATTGGATATTTTGATGCCGTGAAAAAGCTGACAGCATTTATCAGAAATGTAGTTCTTTTTGAATAAAGCAGGAATAAAAGTTTACACAATCGAGGTATTAATCTGGCTAATTATAGAAGTAAAAAAAGGAAAAGTAACGCAAACGGCGGAAACACAGACGGTGAAGTTGTCAGGGTAAGAACCCCACGTAAAGAGAATGGTGAGGTTCTGGCAACGGTTTCCAGTTTGCTTGGAGCTAACAGGGTAAGACTGCAGTGTATGGACGGAGTTGTCCGTATGGGCAGGATACCTGGTTCCAAGAAGAAGAGAATGTGGGTACGTGAAGGAGATATCGTTATTGCAACTCCCTGGGAGATCCAGGATGAGAAAGCTGATGTCATATGGAAGTACACACGTCCACAGGTAAACTGGTTGGATCGTAAAGGTTTCCTTAAGTAAGATGAGATGAATTCCAAAATTCATCTTTTCTAAAACCTATTTTTAATTTAAACTTAGAGTTTAACCACAAATTGAAATTACATTCTACGTAGTTTTTATACTTCCTTTATATTTCTGAATGTTCCTGACCGAAGGTCATGGTTATGAACTAAATGTAAAATATGCTGTATAAGTAAAATAGTTTAAAAAAACTCAAATCTAAGTTTTGAAAAAAAGTTGAAGTATCGTAGATGATACTTCAATAAGAAGATAGGTGTTTATTCTGCGACTTCGCCGAATGCGAACTTTCTCAGAACTTTTGTTACCTTGATGGTTACTTCGTCACCGACTGATGTGCCTGGTACGAAGATTACAAAACCGCTTACTCTTGCAATTCCGTCGCCTTCTCTTGCGATATCTTCAATTGTTACGTCGTATGTCTCGCCTGCATCTACTGGCGCTGTTGATTCTTCTCTGTTAAACATTTTAAATTCACGTCTTTTTAATTTAGCCTAAAATATAAGAGTAAGCTGAAAACATAATGCAAAATAGTAATCTACAATTTAAGTAAATGACATTAGTGCCTCTACGTTTAGCAAAACAACCTTATTTTAAAGCACTCTATCATAGGTTTGTTTCTATAAAAGGATTATGCACGATTCTTTCTTCTTCGGTGCTTTCTGTTTTTGAAAACCTTATTCTTTTTATTAATACTTTTTAGACTGTCATTAGCAACATCCATCTTCACCACAGCAGCATGCATCGCTATCCATATCTTTGCCTTTCAGGGCTGCACCTATCATTGCCCAGGCACAGCCAACACCACTCTGGACATCGATTGCTTCAACAGGGCAATTGACTGCACAAGCTCCACATTCCATGCATGCTGAGGGTTTAGTGAGTTCTACGTGTTCTTTTCCTTCTGTGAACACTCCATGGGGACAGACCTGCGTACAAATTAGGCAGTTGATGCATTTCTCTTGATAGAATTGAAGCGTATTTTCAATATATGAATTCAACATCAGATCATCTCCATCAGGTGTATGATTCCAAGAATGATTAGGCAAAGCATTCCTATGCCCGCTTTCAATGCCATATAGGGCACATATCTGAATATCTCTTTCTTAACACCGGTCCTTGATGTATAGGTTGTGCAACCTGTAAAGTTAAGAGCAAGATATCCTGTAACTGCCGGTACTATCAGAAACATTGCCATCAATACCAGTATCTCCTTCCAGAGGGGCATGTTAGTATTTGCTGCATGGAATATCCCAAAAGGCAATGCTATAAGCCATCCTAAAACAATTCCCTTGATACTGAGGTCATGTGCAGGCAGGTAAGGCAGCAGAACAGGGAACAAAACTGTTCCTGCAAATGCTGTTACGATTGCCAGAATCGCTGCAAAGGGACCGGACAACAGGTAGAGGATTATTGCAGCGATAAAAGTCGGTTTGATGACATGGATGAACTCTATTGGTGTCAGTACCAACCGGTCACGGAAAGTGAACCTGATCTTCCTCATATCATGTGTTGCGGTGTAGTTCCTGAGATATTCCGGCAGGTCTTCTGCACGTACAGGTCCGTATTCTACCTTAAATCCTGACCTGCGTTTTACTTCGTGTGCAGAAACACCAGGTGCACCAAGCTGTGGCAATATGAGGTTACGATGGTTGACTATCTTATCGAGCCCTGACCACCTGATGCGATATACTATCTCATCAGTGCCAAATGTTCCCTTGCCAGCAGCACACCAGACATTGATACCTTTTGTATCAATTACAAGAATATAACAGTCGATATTTTTCAGTGAACTTCGAAGTGCATCGAAACTCAGTGTATAGTTAGCTGATACAAAGACAGGAGAGTCAGTATTGGGAGTGCCAAGTTTGTAGATGCCGGGTTTTACTTTGTGTCCTGAACGCTTTACTCCCCAGCGTGCAAGGAAATGGTCAAACCTGTCATTGAATGTTAACGTACTTGTTGTTTCACGGATTACCGGTGCAGGGCTGTTTTTGTCCAGACCTATCATCTGAATGAACTGATCTGTATCCGCTTTACTATCAGGTTTGCAGCATGAACCTGTATCTCTGGTGTTGTCCATGTTTTCGCCTTGTAATGTGCTATTTCAAAAAGATTTGAACAATTAGTAGTATGGTGAGAAGCTGCACTTATATTTATTGATTAAAACTTCAAACCTGAATGAAAATAACAAATACATATAAAGTTGTATGTATTCATATTAAGAAAAATCATGAGGTTGTTGGTGTGAAAAAAATCCTAGTTATTTGTATAATGATTGGATGCCTACTTTTATCAGGTTGCGTAGGTAATGAAGATGGAAATACTACAGGAATGTCCGATGAAAACTCTTCTATAGATTCATTTACTGTAGAATCAGATTCAGAATCCACTAAAATAGCTGATGATTCAATGCCTCTAGAACCAGATTCTGAATTTATTTCCTTTCCTGATTTGATAATTGAACCCATTGATGTTCCTGAACTTGTTTTCCTTGAGTATCGAATTTTTGCAGTACTAAAAACTGACTCTTTTTATGTAGGGGCAAGACCAGAAACATATCTCACAGATAATTTACCTGTGGATATGCGCAATGTTGGAGAATATTCTGGATGGTTGGAGAACTCATCTTCCTCCGGTTCATTAAAGGTTACATCCATAACTTTATTCAAATATGATTCGGAAGATGGATTTGATGGACTCATAAATCCTTTAAGGAACAGATTTGAAGAAGATGATGATTCATCTATAGAAGGTTGGAAATATGGAACTTGTAACATTGGAGTGGATTGTTTTTATTTCACGGAACCAACATCAAAAGATGTATCAATTACTACATTGAGATTTTATACTTCTAATCATGAAGTTGTAGAGATTGTTACTAATGGTGAGGAAGATAAAAGTATAGAAGAAGCAATCAGAATTGCACAAATAATAGAAGAAAAGCTTGATTAATTTTCTAATATTAAACTTTTCTTTTTCCTTATTTAGTTGACAATTCTGGCGATGTTTATTTCTCAACCATACCTACATCACCAAATCACTCAAATCAATCTCTTCCCCGGTCCTCAACTGATCTCTCATAAGTGTGATCTTCCTATCGATTTTCTCAAGGCTTTCCAGATGCGTTTTCTCATCATCTGTGGTCTTCAGGAGTTTTGAGATTCCACCATTCTTAATGACAATACGCTGGTCAGCCGACAGTGCAAGAAGCGGGTCATGAGTGCTGATAAGGACGATCTTGTTATTACTTACCAGAAGTTCAAGGGATTTTACTTTGTCAACACCGGCATTCTCTATTTCATCTATAAGTACAACGGATGCAGGGCTTAGAAGTGCTGTGTCTGCTATCATCAGTGCTCTTGACTGTCCTCCTGAGAGTTCGGTAACCGGCGTTTCCATGCTGAAAGGTTCGCCTGCAAGGATATTTGCAGTATCGTATATCTTCCGGACAATGTGGGAAACCTCATCAACCATACGGCTTTCAGCATGCAATGTCAAAAAATCCTCTACACTGAGATCCATGACGAAATTCATGTTCTGGGAAAGTTGTGCAATGAAGCGTCCTTCAGTTGAGAAACGTTCCTCATCACCGGGAGAGCGACCATCGATCAGTATTCGTCTTCCTGTAGGTGTATCTTCCTGTGCCAGGGATTCAATATCAGCAAGCAGACGGGATTTACCTGACCCTGTGGGACCGACAATTGCTGTTACCTCTCCTTTTTTCAATTCAACTGAAAAAGTCTCTTTTTCTCCGTTCTTATTTTTTCCGGGAAGAACTTTCAGGGAATTAACAGTGAATCCACTATCCTGCTGAAGAGCCCTGACCTGTTCAATGAACAGGAAGAATCCATCAATAAAAGTGTTATAACTGCCTCCGTTCTCCTCGAAATAGTTCTCACCAAGAATCGTTCCAAGTTCTTCCAGCTTGCTGTCACCAAGTTTTTCAGGGTCAATGGAGAACGAAGAGAAGTAATCCTCTATCCATGGCATCATTTCCATAAGCTCATTTATTGTCTTGTGAAGCATATCTGTCCTCATTCAGGTACTCTCCTTCTAATCTTCTCCTCTGAAATTCACAAGTTTTGAAACACCTATTTGCCTGTCATCACCAATCTTTCTCTCTCCAAGACAATATGAACACAGGGCTCCAGGCATTGTAAATCTGAGCGTTTCACCCTGGAGAGTTTCAACTGAAGAGCATTGCTCCACTATTTTTGCAAGGTAGAAACTACCCTGTCCTGTAACACCATTGATATGAACGATCATTCCTCCGGGATTGACCTGCCTGACCCTGTACGCAAACACCTCACGTTCGGCCTGGGATACGATATCTCCTTTGGTAATGACAACAATGTCAGCAAGCTTTAACATCGGTCCAATCTTTTTCGGTGTGTTAACACCACTCAGGTTATCAATGACACAGATAGCCAGGATGTCCTTGATATGCGGTGAACAACGGTTACAGAGACCGGCACTCTCTGTAATGAGGAAATCGAATTGTTTCTCCTTGGCCCAGCTAAGAGCTTCCTCTATATTGCTGACAAAGAAATGATCTGGACAGAGTCCTCCTGAAAGGCCGGTCCTGACCTGAATACTGTAAGCAGAATAGACTTCTTCGTCCTGGGCCGACAGGCAGTCAAATTTAACCACACCTACCTTGAAGCCTTTGTTCCTGAGCTCTTCAATGGTTTTGACAATTACACTGGTTTTTCCAGACGATGGAGGACCTGCTACCGTAACAAGTCTCAAACGACACCTCCGGTTGTCATGAACTGCTTGTTGAATATCTCTGCTATGTCCTTTTTCAGAGCACCGATATCATTATTCAGCAGGAAATCCCATCCGAGCCAGTAAAGTGAATCGACATCTTCGAGCTTGTTATTAACTTCTGGATTTGTTGTGGGGAAGTATGCATTTGCAGATATTTTACCGAACTCCACTCCACAGAGGAAATCTGTGATTTCCTTAACTCTTTCAGTTGCATCCTTTTTAACCAGCATCTGTACAGGACTTACGATGGCTCCTTGTGAAGGTATTGTTATTGTTACACGGGATTTGTCCTTGATCTTCCGGGTAAAAAAATGTGGCATGATGAAAATTGGAGGCACATCATCCTTCTTGCTGTCTATCATTTTTACCATCTGGGATGGGTGTAGTCCCATATATACTGATGATGCGAGTTTTTTGATACCCTCATTACCGTACATCTGGTAGAAAGGAAGTAATACTCCGTTACAGAAAAAGCCTTTCTGTCCTCTCATAACAACCTTGTTCCTGAAATCATCTTTCAGGATATCTCCCCATGAATCTGGTTTTGATTGTCCTTCCATGAGTTCATCTATTGTAACCAGTACGAGAAGGTTTCCGGAGAGCATGGTAAACTGACCCTGCGGATCTGCAAAATCAATTTCTGCAAAATCACCGTTCATGGGCGATGAACCAAGATCAACGAAATATTCATGTTTGAGGAAATTCTCCTGGAAGGGTTTGTGGTAGAAACTGTTAATGTCCGAACTGATGATTATGTCCGGTAGTTCTTCTATGGATGTGACCGAATCCATATATGCATAATATGAAAGCTCATGATTGACATTGCCTTCCACAAGAGAATGGAGCACATTACCGGTCTGTTTGCTGTATCCAGCCGAAAATGCATCAAGTGCCCTGTTAAAAGGCATCTTCATTCCACATGGTAAAAGCGCAAGGAGTGTTAGCTCCTTTTGCCTTTCAGGAGAATCAGCAAGTGTGAAATCCCCTCTTGATTCATTGTCTGTCACTGCCTGATTAAGAAGTTCAATGAACGATTCCTTATTTATCGATACCATTGAAAGGGCAGTTTTTAATTTAAGCAGAGGTCCGAGCTTTTCGAGAACTTCCTTGTTTTCAAATTTCTCCATTCCATGCTGTTTGAATAGTTTCAGTAAAAAGGGATATTCGTTCAAAATCTGGTATACACTCATAGTTTCGTCAATTTTCTTCATATAATTCCTTTCCCTGCTACTCTTGGTGTTTTATTGATATTTTTTGTTCGTACAGCCTGGCTTTCTCTGGTCTGTTTTTAATTCTCAGGTATCAAAATAGCAATAACAACATATAAGTATTATCATCTAAGAAATCTATTTCCTATTAAATATGGATTAGTAAAAAGTTAGTACGTTAACTGGGGAACATTTGTAGAAATGTACCTCATAATAATGATATATTAATTTGTGGATATATTTATGTAGTATTGAAAACAACTGGTTTTCAGTCAACAAACACAAAATAAAAACGTATATAATGTAAGATGTAGATTTCTTAGTCTCATTTCTTTCCCTCAGACCATATCCGAAAGGATGATATAATTCTACATCTTATAATAAAGGTAGAAGTGGAGTATGAGCCAGTTGATTGTGTTTGTTGATGGGTTATTGTCTTTTTACTACCAACTTTGATGTATCTCATGAGGTATTCCAGGAGACAAAGTCTCTCTTTTCAAGCCCCAATTTCATATTAACTTCTAACTAAAAATACTTGCATTATGCAATTTTTAAATTTTTCCATGTTATTATTTCAGAATGTATATATAGTACAGAAGCCAATATTGTAATGGTGAGTCCTTAATGAAAAGCAGCACTTATATCGAAATCAAAAAAGGTCTTTTGATATTTCTGGTATATTTTTCTTTAATGATCTTACTGGGACTCATGTCACAATGGACCAGTTTTATCTGATATATGACCTTCAGGAAATTACTTCATTTTCATTGTCCTGTTAATCGTCAAGTCCTTTCCGACCAAAAATGTAATTAGCTACACGCAAAGCATCCTTATCCCCTGTCTCTTTTCCTTCATCATCACTAAGTTTCACAACAGGTATGTTGTTCACACTATGGAGCTTTATTACCATGTTCAAAGGCGGACTTTCACGGAAGAACTCATGATTATTGGTAAGACTGGTCCCTATTCCAAAAATGCTGTTTATTCGTCCTTCGCACATTTTCTTTATCTCTATGGCATTAGCAGCAGAAAGTGAATCACTGAATACCACAACTTTACTCAGCGGATCAATGCCCATTTTCTTATAATGCGTAATAACCCTGTCTGCAAACACAAGCGGGTCACCGCTGTCATGACGTACTCCATCGTACAGCTTGGAAAGTTTCAGGTTGAAATTCCTGAAAAAAGGCTCTGAACCAAAAGTGTCTGAAAGTGCGATACCAAGATTGCCTTTATAAACATCTACCCACTTCTCAAGTGCAAAAAGATTGGCATTACGCATGCCGATTAGTGCTGAATTACCCATTATCCATTCATGTCCGATGGTTCCTGTGGGTTTAACCCCGTATTTTTTTGCAAGATAGACATTGCTTGTTCCTGAAAAGGCTTTGCATTTATGTAACACCCTGACAGCAACATCATGTATCTCAGAACTGCGCCTTCTGCGGGTTCCGAATTCCGAAAAACTGCAATTGTTCTGTTCAAGCTGCACGCCTATTTTTTCCATTAGCTTGCCGTAATCTTTCAGCAGCTCATGGTAACCTTTTCCTGTATTTTTATCATAGTTTTTCCAGTCCGTTTCGATCATATCAAAATACAACTCTGAAATGGTTGCCATGAGGGTTATCTCCCAGAGAATACTGCTGTGCCAGGGCCCTTTTACAACAAGATCAAGGTCATTTTCCTCATTCAGTGATACGCTCACTTCAGAAGGATCAAAACGGTAGTTTTTGAGATACTCAACGTAACTGGGTTTAAAATAGGGGCATTCTTCCCTGAGCCACCTGTATTCATCATCTGTGAGCTGAAGTAAGGGTATATCTTCTTTGATTATTCTTTTAAGTTCTTCCACAAACTCAGGTGTGAAACGCTGTTTTCCCCTGTTAGTGAATCGATATTCTGCAGAGGCTTGGGGGAATAACTCAAGAACTGCCATCTGCATGGTCAGTTTGTAAAGATCGTTGTCCAGTATTGAGCAAATCAAGTTGATTCATCCCTTTAAGTGTGTAATAAGTAATCGCTGCAAAGCTGCTAACTAGCCTACACTCTCCATCTATATATCATGTTTGATTGTGTTCACTTCATTTCTTCATTATTTCTTCAAGAATAATCCATAATTCCAGACGGTACATATTAATATAGTTTCCTAATAGTATTATGTACTATCCAAAAGGGAAGTATCAATCTTGAGCAGCAATATAATCAGTAGTGGAGAAATTGCCAAAGACAACATCTATCTGGAAGAGTTCAGGAGTCTAAGGTCTGAGATCAAATCCCTGAAAAAAGATGTCAACAGGGCACTTGAGATTTCAGGTCACAGGCATGCCGATGCCCTTTTCATGGAAATGAAAGGCGGCCTCTCCAGACCACTGGTCCAATACATGATGGCTGACACAAAAGAAAGCCTTAATATGGGTTTTGATAATGAATGCGATAAAGGTGCTTTTTGCAAACTTTCTTTTTCCGGTCTCCTACAGGAGATGGCGCTTCTTTTGCTGGAGAATAAGGTTAATGAGGACTCATTGGCTGAATTCAGGAACAGGTTCAATGAGCTAAAAGAAAAAGCAGCTTTTGAAAATTGTGATTCATGCATTGAAACTGCCTCTCAAATCTTCGATAAACAAATGGACCTCATACGCTCGTTCAATGTCTCAGCCTCAGAAGAACAATCATCTATGGGTACCATAGATATAAAAGAAGTATCGGATGATATAGTAAGCCAGATATGTGAGCCCCTTGCCAATAAACAACGTCTTGCCATACTCCGTTTGCTGAACTTCTCAACCCGGAGTTTTTCAGACATATCAAAAAGTACAGGTTTAAGAGGCGGCAATCTTCTGTTCCATATTCAAAAACTTCTTGACACAGGCCTGATACTCCAGAGAAGTGAACGTGGAGATTATATGATAACAAGAAAAGGCCACATGACACTAAAAGGAATGGCTGAGCTTATTGAGAAGCTCAACAGTATTTAGCTAAGTTATTTTTAGCTTCAATCGCACTCCTTCCATTTTGTGTAAATTGCCATAACTTCCTGAGCCTTTTCTTTTCCAAGCTTTTCAGCTATTATTTCAAGAACAATAGTCATATAATGGGGTTGAACGCATCCGAGGCTTTCTTCCCCGGTCTTTATAAGTGACAGAAGATATTCCAGGTCGTCAGTATCAAGAGCAGATATTCTGTTCCTGAAATCATCTTCATTTTTCGCATAGTGATTTGAAAGGGGAGGAAGTATTGACCTGTATGGTGCCTTTGATCCTGCACATTCCAGTCCCTCACATTCCGGAGCTACCTTTTTCAATACTGCTATGTCTTTTGGGGAAAGTTCTCTTGCCATGGTAATTACCTGATAGTTTTTTAATTGTGTTTTGATATGTATTTACAGAACACCTTTGAAATAATGTCCCTGATCATACTCCTCATCGATGGTGTTCTTCAATTTGATCTGTTTTCCTTCAAGTGCCCTTCTGAAATTGCGTGTAATATCTTTTACATTATCTCTGCCGTAGAGGGAAAGATCAAGTCTCAGCACATCTGCACCTGTTTCTGTTAACTTATCAATATTGTCCATCAGATCCAGAACAGTAGAATTGTAAATGAGAGTACGCTCATTTCTTCTTTTGACCGGGAACGAACCCTTGGTATTGTCAATAAGCAACACTTCACTATTCTCATTGATCGTACCGTCTTTGAAAAGTGGTCCCAGCAGGTCGTTCTTTGTCTCAAGAAGAAGTTCACGTCCGTAAACCATGATTTCCACCTGAATATCAGGATTTATATTCCTGCAAACACTTTTTGTTTCCTTAAGATTGAGTTCAGTTGAAAGGGTAACGCGATAAGCTCCTGAATTGCTAAATGCATTCAAGGTCCATGCATTGAAAGGATTGAACTCTTTCTGTGCTACAAATTCAGTTCCAAGTTCATTTGCAAGCTGGATAGTTCCGTAATTGGAACATGCAACTTTGAATCCTGCACCAATAACCTTTTGCATCAATCTTTTAACTTCAGGCATTTCTTCTTCAAAACTGATTGCCGGTGTCATTAAAACCAGTTCGATGTTCTTCTCTTTCAGTCCGGTTGTTCTGAGGATATTTTCCTCGTTCATCATTTCATCAAAGAGCCTGATGGGAGCATAAATTATGTCAGCACCGAATTTGGATGCAGCAATGACCGAGTCTATATCTGCAACTTCAACACTCAGCAGTGGCAAGTTCTTTTTTTTTCTTTTCTTTTTGTGGCTGAGATCAGCTGAAACATCAGGACATGGACGGTTACGTCCATGCATCTGGAACCTGGATTCGAAAAGCTCGTCAACAGCTTCTCTTCTGGTACTGGAAAGCACTCCGAGTGGAATAAAGATATTGTCATCAATATCCAGAATTATATCTTCTGCGTGGAAAGTTGTATCACCGAGTTTGGCAAGAGTTGTTATTATTTGTTCTCTGTCGGTAGGAGCTTTCTTAGCTTCCTCCACAACGTAATCTCCGATTGCTTCAGTTTTCAGATTGTAGCTTTCAACTTCGACCTTCAGTTTTTCTCCTTTACGTGCATGGATGGTTATAGTAAGAGGAGTTGTCATTAACTCCATGTTCTGCAACCTTTCAAGCATCTGCGGGTCCATGGACACGTATACTTCGTCAGATTTCCTTACAGATTTGCTTGTTTTGGGACTTATCAGCAGGGTTGCTGTTTCGCCTTTATGTGCGATTTCCACGGGCTTATCATCAACAAGAATTCCATCTATCCGGCAGCCGATTATCCTGATCTTCGTGTTTATGCTGATCCCGTCATTAACTTTGATATCCTGCTCCGGTACAATAGTAAGTCTTCCTTCTTCTCTGGATTTGACAATGTCTGTCACTTTTCCAAGATAGGCTCCGTAATTTGCGCTGTATTTTCGCTGGGTTACGTCTTTCTCACCAAGTACAAAACCTCTGGTAAATCCCCGATAGAACAATTTTGCAAGCTCAGTTTCCATTTCCTCCAGTTCTTCATCACTGAAGTTCTCTCCTGTTTTGCAAATCTTTTCGGCAACAGCTTTGTAGGTTCTGGCACTTGCTGTTACATATTCGGGTTTTTTCATCCTGCCTTCGATCTTAAGACTTTTAACACCGGTCTTTATTATGTCTGCAAGACCCGGGAAGGTGCAAAGTTCTGCACAGCTTATTGGGTACTCCCCGACGATCTCACTGTCAATTATCTCACCATCAATTGACATTTTATAAGGTCTTCTGCATGGCTGGAAACATGCTCCACGGTTTGCGCTCCTGTCTGTGATCGCTGTACTGAAAAGACATCTTCCTGAAAATGAATAACAAAGAGCACCATGAACAAACAATTCAATTTCAATGTTCGTCCTGTCAATTATACTTTTGACCTGGTCTGTTGTAAGCTCCCTTGAGAGAATGACCCTTGAAGCTCCTGCGTTGCCAATGAAATCAACTCCCTGTGGATTGTGAATTGTCATCTGAGTGCTTGCATGCAGTGGCAGGTCAGGGAAGTGTTTTTTCAAAAGGAAGAAAAGTCCGAGGTCCTCGAGAATAATAGCATCTATCTTATAAGAATAGGCTTTGTGAACAACATCAATAGCCGATTGCATCTCATCCTGCTTCAGGGGAATATTCAGCGCCAGGAAAACCTTGACTCCGTATGAATGTGCAAGTTCTATGTTCTCCCTGAGCTCGTCAATTTCAAAATTCTTAGCACCCTGACGTGCGTTGAACTCTCCCACGCCAAGATAAACGGCATCAGCTCCACCTTTAATAGCAGCTCTCAAAGCGTCAGGATCACCGGCGGGGGCCAGTACTTCCGGTGGTGTGCATTCTGAATAGGTCTTAATGTACATGCAGATCGTTAGGTTTTATGGATTGTTCCTGTAATTTATTCTGATTCAATAACAGTCCCTTTTCCTACGAGCAGATTATATGAATCATTTGCTTCATTGTATTTGACAAGCACATTGTATATTTTGATTATACTTCCATATCGGGCTTTTGTAAGGGCTTCATTATGCTCAGAAAGGTTGTGCGATGGGATCACAGCATAAACTGCCTTTTTAGAAGTTCCGTCACATATCCTGTAAAGTTTATATTTTTCATCCCCGAGATCTTCTGACATAACCGAGCATGCTACATTGATGTGCTTTTTGTTATGCTTCGAGATATGTGATAAACGGGCAAACTTTGATTTTGCAGGAAACTCCATAAAGTGCTTTGCAAGCTTGTCCTTTCTAAGTATGACATAGGAATATTTGATGTCAGTATTAATGTAGCGATATGGTTCGTCACACTGGGAAAGCGCTTCCATTAGTCTTGTAGGCTTTATGTCCTTTTTATGTTCAAAACTCCAGCAATCTTTAAGAGTACATTCTCCTGACCACAGGAATGTGCATGGACTGTATATCTTCAAGCCTTTTTTCTTTAGTTCGATACTAAGTCTGCGCATCCCTGTTGAATTTACTTTGTCAGCAGGTTCTATTATAATGATACTGCCATTTTCTGTAAGTTTTTCAGACATTTTTATGATAAGCTCGGTCTTTTCCCGGAGATTCAGGTCTTTGACCTCGTTGAGAACATTGGAAAAAACCATGAGATCTATTTTATCAGGTAAGTTTTCAATATCGAGCTTTGAGATGTCGTTTCGGATTGGTTCTTCCACAGTAACATTTGATTTGAATGAAGCATACTCCGGAACCAGGAAATTGTAGGCTTCTATATTTTCATCGAATATTTCAACAGAATGTATTTCAGCTCTGTAATCTTCGAGCCGGTTATAAATATCAATAATAGCCAGGGGTATAGTGCCGGGACCACTACCGACATCAAGTATTTTTATGCGGGTCTTGAGCAGACCGTCCTTTGCCATTTCATAGAATAAATACTGGAATTGCACGAAATACACAGGAAACTGGTATGCCAGATAGCCAAGTATGCTGTACCCTTTTTCATAGCTGATCTTCCTGCCACTGCCTTCTTTCCAGTAACTGTTTTTCTGCACTCTTATGGCTTTTCTTATTTTTTCAAGTATCTGCGGATCATCCCATTCTTTACTGGTCTTCTTCTCAATGTATTTCTCAATGAGGCGCTCAAGTTTTCTGGACACAGCAGGAGACTTAAAGAAAAGGTCATTTTTCCTCATATCCTCCTCGCTCAGATTCATTTGTTTTCCGGATGGTGAACGAAGAATACGGTAATCATCTTTTTCTTCTATAATGTCGACACCAAGATCAAAATGCAGAGGTCTGATAGCTCTGTAGATCTCCCGGACCGAAGCCTCTTCTTTCAGATAATTTTTCAATTCCGATAACATGAATTCCTTTTTCATACGTGAAACATACTTGAATGTGGATATGATCTCCCTGTCTGACATTATGAGTTCATAGCTTGTTCCCCATGATAAATATGGTGATTGATAGTTGATTAATAGGTGATTGATAAGTGATTGATGGATAATTTTGATTGATTGATTGATTGATACTTTACTGAAATTATATGTATTCGAGTTGTATTACCTCATTAGCTTCTATATATTATGCTATAGGCGTGAGTTTTAAATAGTATATGGTTGTAATCAAATTCAGTTGTCTTAAAACAATTAAATTGGATTATATCCAAAAATCATGGCAACCATTATTGAGAAGGTCTCTTTGGACGAGAGATAAATTATCAACAAAGGATTGTTTAAATGAAATCTGAAAAACCAATGTTCCAGAAAATACTGGATAGGGCACGGGAATCTATCTTGAATTTCGATAGTAACGAGGCTGAATCTGCCGTCAGGGAAGCGGTTGATGCCGGCATGGATCCTGTCGATCTTATTGAACTTGGATTTATTGAAGGAATGAAAGAAATGGGTGACAGATATGAGAAGGGTGACATCCCTCTTTTGCATATATTCGCCGCCTCCAGAATAATGGAAAAGGGTATTTCCCTTCTCAAATGCTGTGCAAATGAAAAACAATTCGACCTGAAAATGTTCGGTAATATAGCCATGAGTGCATAAGGCAGAACTCCGATCCTGCCTTATGCTCAAATTTATTTTGATTTATTCGGACTGAAATATTTATTAGTGATAAACATCCATTTTTTATTATGGGAAGTTCTTCCATAGACGAAAGTCTTCTGATGCGAAAGTCGGACATACTGATAGCTGACGGAAACTATGAAGAGGCTATATCATGTCTTGATATGATCCTTGAAGAAAAACCGGATGCTGAAGAAGCCCTTTCCATGAAAGGTCTTGCTTATTGTCTTAAAGGTGATTACGAAAAGGGAATTGATCTACTGGAAGAAGCTCTGTCTATTGATCCATTCTCTAAAAAGGTTCTTATCACTTTTGCAGATGCATATTTGCACGCATCAATGCCTGAGAAGTCACTGGAAATACTTGATATGGCAATAAGCTATTATCCTGATGACGATGGTTTTCTCATGTTGAAAGCTACTATAATAGGAGCTTTGAACAACAGAAAGTTAAATTCGTTTTTCAACTGAGTCCTCAACTTATTCAAATCATCAGTTATTTATGCAAACCCTTTCTATTTATTTACATGAGCTGGTATGTAATAGATGCGGTTGACAGGGCTATTGAAAGAACACGTACATGTCTTTTTGAGCCTTTAGATTTCATGAAATGGCTGAAACTTGCAATTATAGTTCTTTTTATTGGTGGAATAGGAAGTTTCAACAGTGGAGGAAACGGTAGTTCTTTTGATTCATCTTCAGGTAATGCGGATTTCTCCTGGGTTCCCAATGGTTTTACAGATTTTATGAGTGATTTTGCTCACAATTTATCTTCATATTCCGAAATGGCTTTAATACTGGGTATTTTAGCAATCATTTTTGTACTAGTTATTATTTTGGGGTACATAGGCAGCGTAATGGAATTCGTGTTTGTTGAATCTCTGGTAAGTAACAATGTCAGAGTGCGTAAATATTTCAAAAAATATATGGGTAAAGGTCTATCACTTTATATCCTGCGCCTTGTGTTGATGGTATTAGTTCTTTTAACTATGGCTATAGTGGCGTTACCTTTCATATTTGTGATAGGGGAAAGCGGATTCGATTCTGGAGGAGCATTGGCGATAATTGGCATGATCTTTGGGTTCATTACCGCAGTTGTTCTACTTGTCATTGTTTTAGGGATCTTAGGTTCTTTCATTAACATGGCAATTCCCGTATCCATGTATCCTAACTCCGGTATCTTATCTGCACTTGGAGGCGTTTTCAGACAATTCAGAACTGATTGGAAACAAGTAATTATTTACTGGATAGGACGCGCTGTTCTGGGACTTGTTGTTGCTATTATTGCAGGTATTTTGTCTCTTATAATACTCGTGATATTGCTGTTAGTTTTGGGACTGATCGATCTGGCATTTTACTTTATTCTCAAAGCAATATTGCCTGAACTGTTGTTATGGTCACTTGTAGTAGCAGTGTTGGTAGTGCAGATTTTGCTACTTATCTTCGTGTCAGCTATGATCAGTATGCCATTTTCCGTTTTCATGAAATACCACATGCTGGGCTTTATGGAAAAATGGTATAATCTCAAAATGCCAATGTTTGACGAGCAACAGGTCTTTTACGCTATCAGTACAGGACAGTTGTCTGAAGGGACAATAAAATCCGATGAATAATTTCATACAAGGATGGCAACAATATTTGCCATCAACTATTTTTCTATTATTTCTTTCTATTATTTATCCCGGTTTACCGGATAACTGATATTCTTTTCCAGCCTTGTTGGTGATATGAAAAAGGTTATACTTGCCTCTGCATCACAAAGACGAAGTGAACTGCTTAACATGCTTATTGGTCCGGTTTTTGAGGTAGTTATCAGTTCATATGATGAAAAAACAATCGCTGATCTAACTCCTGCAGATCTGGTTATGTATCATTCCAGGGAAAAAGCCGCAGATGTTGCAGGAAAAATGGAGGAAGGAATTATTATTTCTGCCGATACTGTTGTTGTTTATGATGGGGATGTAATGGGGAAACCTGTCGATGCTGCAGATGCCGCAAAGATGCTTAAGAAGATGCGTGGGAAAAAAATACAGGCAATTTCCGGAATAACTGTGATGGATGTTGCTACCGGGAAACAGATAACTGAACATGAGGTAACAGACATATGGATGCGTGAAATGTCAGATTCTTTTATCAGAAAATATATCGATACTGGTGAAACTGAAGGAAAAGCCGGTGCGTTTGCAATTCAGGGAAAAGGTGCAATCCTGGTTGAAAGGAGCGAAGGTGATTTTTATAATGTTGTCGGACTTCCGCTTTTCAGATTGTCAAAAATGCTTGAGAAATTCGGGATTAATGTTTTAGATAACAATTGCTACTAAAACTAAATTATACGTTGAAAACTAACTAAATGATGCGGGAAACAAAATCATTCAATAAAAAAGTAAAAGAGAGCCAATCTTAATGATCAGCAATCTTTTTTCCAGCGTCTCAGAATTCCCATTGCACAGAGAATGGCCACAACAAACAGTGGTGTCTCAAATCCAGGACTCTCTTCTTCTGTAGTTTCCTCAACTGATTCTTCTTCTTCTTCAGCAGGCATTTCTTCTGCTATGGGGGAGGAAGACTCAACAAGTGAGTATGTTGTAGGAGTTTCCAGTTTAAGGTCATGCAGTTTTATCGAAGACGTTGTTTGTGCACTGGAAGTGACTTCGCCATCCACAATAACATCCACATTGAAACTGTAAGACTTATCTGCTGGAACTGTCATTCTGACAGTAGCTCTTGTTTTCTGACTCTGCTCCAGGTTGGATGCAATCGCACTGCCTGTGTATCTTGTATAATCGTCTACAATTGCAGTAACAACAACCGTTATTTTATTCGCTTCTTCTCCCTGATTATAAAGTCCAGGTGAAGCTTCGAATATAATATCTTCTCCATAGTTCGTTGCCTGAATGGTTTCTATCATAAGGTCAGTAAGTATTACATTTGGTACTTCTTCTGTAACTTCACTTACCAGTCTTACATGGGTTGAAGATTCATCTACAAGACTGCCATCCTCAAAAAGCTCGATAAGTACAATTTTGTCACCGTCTCCTGCCACATTGAAAGAAATGGTCTTGTATGATTGTTCATTTGCTTTCAGGTAGCCAACACTTTCTTCATGTTCAGCTATGATCAGATTTGTAGATGGATCCTTTGCTTTCACTTTAAGGGAAAGTGAACCGGTGTCAGTGTTCAATGGGTTCTGTATATAAGCTGTCACTTTAAGTTCGAACTCTTCATTGGCCGGTGTGGACATCACATCCATATTGGTGATTCTCGGGTGTGGCGTCTCTTCAATTACATCCTGATTAATGCATCCGCTGGATACACAAAAAACAAAAATGGAAAAGAAAAGCAGAAGGTTCATAACTTTCATGTTATCGCCTACAGCTTAACTGTTAGTATCAGTGTCTGCTCATCTACGACATGATCGTCGTACATAAGTTTTACATATACATCCGTTTCCCCGTTAGGAGCATCATCTTTCACCGGTATCTGAATACCCTTGGTGTATGATGTTCCGCTTCTGGCCATGGATTCATTAATATTCATTGAAGCATCTTCAGCGATGAGTTCATTGTCTACATCAAATACAACTGTAAGTAGACCTGCTGGTATTGTGCTCTGTCCGTGATTTTTCACAGAGAAACTAATAGTTGCATTTTCCCCTTTCTTAAGTTCCCAGGTTTCGGCTGATGTTGTACGCAGTGAGTCCATATCCTCGACAAATCCAAGGAACTGTAGCTTTACATCAGGAATTATGGTAACATTAACAGGTACGGATTTAGTATTGGTGATCTGTTTTCCTTCCTCATCCATTCCTGAAAGATAACTTACTGTGACTGCAGAATCGTTAACATCTGTGTCAAATGCAGGTGCTGTGATCTTTGCATTCAGGGCTGAAGACTGTGCAGTAGTTTCTTTTCCTGCTATATTCACAGATCCTGTTCCTGAAACTGTTAATGGAATGAAACTCGATACCGTTACGGAGTCAATTGCTTGTGTGTCATTGTTCGTTACTACAAGCGATATGTCCTGATCCTGGAATTCTTTAACAACCACAGGACTGATGCTGACAAAAACATTGTCAGTACTTACCGGATCAGCAGTTTGCGTAGTATCCGTACATCCTGATACCAGCACAATGGCCAGTATGGACATCGCTATAATCATCTTTCGGACTAGTTCTGTCATATATAAGTACCTCACTTTTGAAAGTACTTAAAAGTTTAAATAGGCTTTGATATTTTTTTGTAGTGATATATTAATTTTTAATTAAAAATAAGCTGTAAGTACCTGTTGTTCTAAAAAGTTCAATAATTCATCTTCACTCATTCCAGATGTTACAATTACAGAACGTTCCCTGAATTAATTTCATATGCTCTGGACTCATATACACATAAACAGCTACGATTTGAGGTTTCCATATGTCTGGTATTACTGCAAAAGAACGTTTTATTCGTTGTCTTGAAGGGAAAGAGGTAGATAAGGTTCCTGTTTGCTCTGTAACACAAACAGGAGTAGTGGAACTCATGGAAATAACAGGTGCTAAATGGCCACAGGCTCACTACGATCCAGAAAGCATGGCAACCCTTGCAATTGCAGGTAATGAGGTTGCCGGCCTTGAAGCAGTGAGATTTCCGTTCTGCACTACTGTGATAGCTGAGACACTGGGTTGCACTTTCAATGAAGGGTCCATTGATACTCAACCATATCAACTTGATTTTCCATGTAAAACCAAGGAAGACGCAGAGGAATTTTTACTTCCCGATAGCCTGGCTGACAGCAGACGAATAAGTATCATGCTCAAAGCTGCGGAGATAATTAAAAACAAATCTCAGGAAGATATTCCAGTTATTGCCGGAATGATCGGACCTGCTTCAATTGCATTTTATTTATGTGGTGCAAAGAATTATCTGCGCTGGTGTATAACCGAACCGCAACTTCTTAAGCGTCTGATTAAACTAGGAACAGAAGTGTGTGTTGAATATGCGAATCTGCTTTTTGAAAGGGGAGTTGACGCCGTTGTGATAATAGATTCCGAAGCAGGCCCAGACCTTTTACCACCACCACTTTTCAGTGAACTTGTATTTCCGGAATATCGGTCTCTGACCGCCAACATGAAAGGACACAGCATCCTCCATATTTGCGGTGATGCAACAGATATAATGGATCAGATGGCTGATTCAGGCTTTGGAGGACTTAGCATTGAAGAGAGAACCGATCTTTCATATGCAAAAAGCATTGTTTCTGGCAGAGCATGTCTTATAGGCAATGTTTCACCTGCAGCGACTTTATTAAGCAAGCCTGCAGACCAGATCAAAAAAGAGGCAAAGCAATGCATCAGGGATGGTGCAGGAATACTTGCACCGGGCTGTGGAATTGCTCCAAGAACACCAGTTGATAACATAAAGGCTTTTGTAGCTTCCAGGGATGAATATTATCAGGAAGTATCTACCAGGTGACTCTGTGATTTTGACTTAATTTGCGAATATTAATTTTTATTTGATGAAAAATACATCAAATAATTTTTGTATTTTCCCAAATCATAAATGATGCTTTTATGTATTTTATAAAAACTTAATATATATAATCACGTGTTGTTTTTTTTAGAAACTATTAATTTTCGCAGCTGCGCATGCTTATTTCAACACAACAAGAATCTGCTGGAAAAATATATCCAGCTCTATTTTTACAACATTACTTTTATATAGATAGTATTTATATAATACTGTGTGCAAGTGTGTAACATAATACCACATTAAATGCAGAAACAAGAATTTTATCATATTTAAATAAAAGAGATAGGGATGCGATCATTTGAATTTCAAAAACATTACAATTAACAGGAAGATCATTGCTATTGCATTGATCCTTACAATACTGCCAATGACGGCAGTTGGTATTTTTGCCTACGATCAAACTGCAAATGCAATCAGGGAACAACTGCATGAAAGACTGGATGAGCAGGTTGCCATGGAAAAGCAATATGTTGAAGCTATTTTTACTATAGCTCAGGAAAATCTGGTTTCAAGTGCGGGTGTTGCTGATGAAGTGTTTTACTCTCATGGTGATCCGTCAGTATCTGATGGAGAAATGGTCCTTGGTAGTGATTATGTTGTAAATGGAGATAACACTATAGTTGATAGTGTTAAAAAACAAACCGGAAGTGAGGTTTCCATATTCCAGGTACAGAATGGCTATGCAACAAGGATAGCTACAACAACTACAAATTCCGATGGCAGTCGTGCCCTGGGATCAAGGATTTCCGATGAAGTTTACAATACAGTAGTTACTAATGGCAACATATTTAGTGGACGTGCCAATGTTCTTGGTGAATACTTCATGGCTTACTACAAGCCTATTAAGGATTTGAATGGAGATACTATAGGTATTCTTTCAATAGGTATACCTGAAGAAGTTTACCGTGTTCAGATAAAGGAACAGATGTCTACAATCACTTTTGGTGAAACCGGCTACATGTATGTAATGGATTCAAACGGTGATGTAATTATTCATCCAAGTGTTGAGGGAGATAACCTTCTTGAGAATGATTTTGCTAAAACAATAGTGGCAAACAAAGAAGGAAGACTCAATTATATGTGGAACGGACGTGAAAAATCAATAAGTTATACTTATTATCCTGAAAAGGACTGGATAATTGCTTCAGGAACTTATGTTGATGAGTTCGAAGCACCTGTAAGAGCTATCAGGAATGGTCTTGTTGCAGCAATTCTTGTATTTGCAATACTTGGTTCAGCAGCTGCTTTCCTTGTTGCCAGATCCATATCAGGTGGAATTCAGGGTATTGTTGCAGACTTTAAACAGATCTCAGATGATGCTCTTGAAGGTAAGATCAATACTAGAGCTGAAACGGATGTGGATGTTGACTTTACAGCAATCCCTGCCGGCCTGAATGAGATATTGAATTCGCTCACTTCGGTAATAGATGTTGTGAGAAACAGTGCGGATAATGTAGCATCTACTGCTGAGGAGATGTCAGCTTCAATCGAGGAGATGACAGCAGCTTCCGCTGAAGTTACAGATACGGTCAATGAGATTGCCAGAGGATCACAGGAGCAGTCTTCAAGGGCAGATGATGTGGCAAAGACAATGAATGATATGACAATGAGTGTTCAGGATATTGCTAATAGTGCTCAGCAGGCAGCTGAAGCAGCAACTGCTGCAAGGGACTTTATCTCTAACGTAGGTGTTCAGTCAAAAGATATGCTTGACCAGATGGATGCAATCAAGAGCGCCACCAATAACTCATCAGATGTCATTAAGGATCTTGAAGCCAAATCAAACCAGATCGGAGAAATTGTGGATATTATCACAAGTATTGCCGATCAGACCAACCTGCTGGCTCTTAATGCTGCCATTGAAGCTGCAAGAGCAGGAGAACACGGACGTGGGTTTGCTGTTGTTGCAGATGAGGTAAGGAAACTTGCCGAGAATTCAGGAACCGCAGCTGCACAGATCGCAGAACTACTTAATGATATCAAGAGTGGAACTCATGAAGCAGTATCATCCATGGATACCGGTTCACAGACTGTTGAAGATGGCGTTGTGGCTCTCACAGGAACTGTGGAAGCTGTTCAGAAAATCGTTGAGGAAAGTAACAGGATTGCTCAGATGGCAGAGAATATCGCTGCTGCTGCAGAAGAACAGTCTGCTTCTATTGAAGAGGTTACTGCAACGGTTGATGAGGTCGCATCCATTTCACAGGAAGCTGCTGCAGGTACAGAAGAAACATCTGCATCCATGGAACAGCAAAGTGCTACAGTAACTGAAATATCAAAAAGCTCCCAGGTACTTGCTCAGATGGCTTCCGAGATGCAGGAACTTGTTGGAAAGTACGTGACAGAATAAATTCTGTAGTTAATATGAGGGTCGCATCCCTCTCCTTTTTTTAATAATTTTTTCTTTTTCTATTATTCTTCAATTATATACTTTTATTTTTAATTGTATTTTTGATAGAAGTATTGTTAGATATACATTAGTTTTATATATTTTTGATATTTATAAAAGCGATTATTGTGCAAGATATACACTTTAAATTTGGTATATTTTAACTAAATACCAGAGACTTTGAGGATGTGGTAATCTGAATTTTAGCAAATCTTTCAATTTCAAAAACGTTACTATAAGTAAAAAGATAATAATATTTGCATTAATTCTTACTATATTGCCGGTTACGGCAGTGGGAATTTTTGCATATGATCAGACTTCAAACGCAATTCACGAACAGTTGTATCAAAGACTTGACGAACAGGTTTTCATGGAAAAACAATATATTGATGCTGTTTTTTCAATAGGTCAGGAACAACTGGAATCAAATCTTGAAGTTGCAGGTAATACTCTCGATTCATTTGGTAATCCGTCTATTGCTAATGGAAACATGATGTTTGGTGATCAGTACACTATTAATGGCAATTATGCTGTTCTTGACAAGATTGCTGAGGAAACAGGCGGTGATGTAACTGTTTTCCAGGTTCAGAACGGTGAAGCAATTCGCGTAAGTACTACAATTCGTAATGAGAACGGTAATCGTGTAGTCGGAACCAGCCTGAACAATGATATTTACAGAGCTGTTGTGCAAAACAGGCAGACATATGAAGGAAGGGCAAATGTACTTGGAGAATGGTATTTGAGCCTTTATGAACCAGTTGTTGACAATTCCGGAACTGTGATAGGTGTTCTTTTTGTCGGTATTCCTGAAGAACATTATCGCGAAATAATCAAAGAACAGATGAGTGATATTGTCTTTGGTGAAACGGGTTATATGTATGTGATGGATTCTAATGGTGATCTTATTATTCACCCGAACATTGAAGGTGATAATGTTGCTCAGCATGACTTTGCCCAGGAAATCATCGCAAATAAAGAAGGAAGGATCAACTATAACTGGGAAGGCCGTGACAAAGCTATGGGTTATGCCTATTATGAGGCAAAGGACTGGATAATTATATCCGGAACCTATGTTGATGAATTTGAGGCTCCTGTAAGAGCCATCAGGAATGGTCTTATTGCAGCAGTTCTGGCTTTCACTATACTTGGAGCAGGAGCTGCACTACTTATCAGCAGGTCAATTTCAGGTGGAATACAGAATATTGTCGCAGACTTTAAGCAAATATCAGATGATGCTCTTGAAGGTAAGATAGATACAAGAGCTGAAACAGATGTGGATATTGACTTTACAGCTATTCCTGCCGGACTGAATGAGATATTGAACTCGCTTTCGTCGGTAATTAATGTTGTAAGCAAAAGTGCTGATAATGTGGCATCCACTGCTGAGGAGATGTCAGCTTCAATTGAAGAAATGACAGCTTCTTCAACACAGGTAGCAACTACTGTAAATGAGATTGCCAGAGGATCCGTAGAGCAGTCATCAAGGACTGATGACATTTCCAGGACAATGAATGATATGACTATAGGTATACAGGATATTGCAAACAATGCGCAGAATGCAGCAGAAGCAGCAAATTCCTCAAGGGATTTCATTGCCAGTGTGGGAGACCAGTCTCAGGACCTCCTAAGACAGATGGATGCTATCCAGCAAGCTACAAATGGCTCTGCAAATGTCATAAAGGACCTTGAATCAAAATCCAACCAGATAGGAGAGATCGTTGATATCATTACCAGCATTGCAGACCAGACCAACCTGCTGGCTCTTAATGCTGCCATTGAAGCTGCAAGGGCAGGAGAGCACGGACGTGGGTTTGCTGTTGTTGCGGATGAGGTAAGGAAGCTTGCTGAGAATTCAGGAACTGCGGCATCACAGATAGCTGACCTGCTTACTGAGATCAAGGATGGCACTCATGAAGCTGTGTCTTCAATGGAGGATGGTACCAGGACCGTGGCTGAAGGTGTGACTGCACTTACAGGTACTGTTGAAGCAGTACAGAAGATCGTTGAAGAGAGTAACCGTATTGCCCTTATGGCAGAGAATATCGCTGCTGCGGCACAGGAACAATCAGCTTCCATAGAAGAGGTTACTGCCACGGTAGATGAGGTTGCAACAATTTCTCAGAGTTCTGCTTCAGGTACTGAGCAGACTTCTGCAGCAGTGCAGGAACAGGATGCTACCATACAGGAAATATCCAAGAGTTCCCAGGAACTTGCTCAGATGGCTTCTGATATGCAGGAGATTGTGTCCAAATATATTACCGAATAAGGAGTGAACGTTTTTCACTCCGGTTTTTTTTATTTTGTTCTTTCTTTAATTTAGTATTAAGTTTTAATCTGATGATCAATTTTGTCAGAATGATTTCCTGCCAATGATTTTATATTGCTGTTCTGTTATTTTGCATATTGCTCGTCAATTATAAGTATTTGAAATGAAAAATTATCCAATTAGCAGTATAAAAATAAAATGTCCTAAAGGACTGTTCAGTATCGAGTATGAAATTTAAAAGTGATTTGGAGAAGTTGATAGCAAAGTGATAATATGCCAGGATCAGATCTAGATAGCAAAAAAGTTTTGATGATTGTTGCACAGGAAGATTTCAGGGATGAGGAGTTCTTTGAACCAAGAGAAGTATTTGAGGATGAAGGTATAACCATCACTATTGCAAGTAACACGACAGATGAGGCTACGGGAGTGCTTGGAAGGTCTGTAAAGCCGGATGTTGCAATCTCTAAGGCGAATGTAATGGATTATGATGCCATCGTTATCTCAGGTGGTCCCGGTTCAAGAAAACGGTTGTGGTCTGATAAGGATCTTCAGGAACTGGTTGCGGATGCTTTTGAGCAGGAAAAGGTTGTTGCTGCTATCTGCATATCCCCTGTGGTCCTTGCAAGGGCAGGTGTTCTTGAGAATAAAAGAGCTACTGTATTCAAGGATCCGGAATCTATAAAGGAGCTTGAGAAAGGTGGCGCTATCTATGAGAATGAAAGTGTGATCGTCACTGATAATGTTGTCACCGGAAGGGATCCTGCAAGTGCCGAGGAATTTGGTGAGGCTGTTGTAGAAGCCCTTGGGAATATGTAAGCCGGATTTCCGGCTTTTTTTATCCTTTTTTCTTTTGTGATCTTTTTACCTTTAATCCTCAGTTTCAACTGACATGAGGTCTTTGGCAACAACCACTTTCCCTTTGTAGTATTTACTGATATGATGCACAGCTTCCCTGTAATGTCCCTGCATTTGAGGATATAGGTGTGTGAGGTAAAGCTCCTTTGAGGTCAATGGGTGCTCTTCCATCATGAGGGTGAGCATATCAGGCGTTGTGTGATTGGTCATGGGGAATCCCAGCGGGAAAGAGCATTCATGTATGAGTACGTCTGCATCCTCTGCCAGTTCCATGACTTCCTCGCATGGTTCTGTGTCACCTGTGTAAACTACAATTTTGTTGTTGCTTTTAACACGATATGCCAGGGATTCTTCCGTATGTGTGGTTTTTGCGGTTCTGATGGTGCAGTTGCATTTTCCATCCGTACCTTCAGGGATGAACTCCTCACCTGGTGAAAGTTCTGTGATATCTACGAAAAATCTGTCCTTGAGATAGTCGTAGACCTCCATTGTCTTTGTATACCATTCTTTTATGCCCTGTGGTCCGTATATGCGCATTTCTGTCCTTCCTACGAGCCAGTTTGCCTTGAGCAGGGCAAGTATATCACCCACATGGTCCAGGTGCAGATGTGTGATTATGATAGCGTCTATGTCCCTATGGTCGTGCCTGCTTTCGTAAATCCTTCCAAGAACCCCGCACCCGCAATCAAAAAGCAGAAGGGAATCTCCTGTATCCATCAACAAACCGGACTGAACTCTGCCATCCTGTGGTATCCCGGTACCTGTGCCAAGAAAAGTGATTTTCATAATAGCTATAATAAGACTTAAGTAACTTAATTGTTATTATCTGGTGTTTAAAACCGTATGACCGGCAGTCGTCACTTATTCTTCCTGCGAGGGTTGCCCAGCTGGTCAAAGGCGCTGGACTTAAGATCCAGTATCGAAGGATTTCGAGGGTTCAAATCCCTCCCCTCGCACCTGCGCATTGGGATATATATAACGTAAAAAAAGTGTACGCTTTATAATGCATAGATTCAAAATTTAATTTGTATGTTATTTTGCAAATTTATTTCAATAATTTTTGTTGCAATTAAATTTATAATGTTAGATTTGGTATAGTATTTACATGGACTCTTTTGAGATGAAAGGAACTTGGTGGTTGCCTACTAAGGAAGAAGATAAAGTAAGTGGTATTTTGCAATTTAATTCTTCAGATGGTGGATCTTTAGAGTTAATTGGTTCTTTTCAATATGAAACCAAAATTTTGAATTCGCAGAATGCTTTGGTTAATCATGATATTATACTAGGTTTGGTAGGCGGTCGTAAGGTTACATGCTATAAATGCTTACATATAGAACAAAGTGATAATGCAACTTTCAAAGTTCTCTTCATATTTGATGGATATCATTTCTTTGAAGAAGAAGATATCTGTTTTGATGAGATTTTAGTGAGTTATTCCAATCTTGATTATTGGCTTTCAGAATTTCCCTCTTTCTTTAATGATTTTTTCCGTAAAAACAATGATGGAAAAGCAAGTATATCTCTTAACTGTGATTTAGAACGAAAAAAAGAAAAGTTATATGAATCATCTGAACTCACTTTATCCTTAATAAGCAAATTGCTTATTAAACCAAGCACTAGGTCTTTACTATTAAAACAAGATAGCTATTTTGAATTTGCTTTAAATGAAGCAGTTCATTTTAATTATTTAATGGAAGGGGTATTATTTGATTTGAGGAATTTTTTATCCTTGGCATTAGACATACCCGTTTACCCGATTTCAATTACTGGAAAAAAGAAAAATCATAAAATTACCCATTTTGAGACTAAAAAAGACATATATCTTGATATTAAGGTCTTTTATGAAACAAACCCTACTTTAGAAAAAGTAAAGGATTCAAATATCCTGTTTACTTACAAAGATTTAAAGGACAAATCTAATTTATGTTTTAGTAGTTGGTTTCGTATATCGAAAGAGTTGAAACCAATAATCAATTTGTATTGTGGAAATTTGTACAGTAGTGAGATGTATTTAGAGTTTAAATTTTTAGGTTTAGCTCAAGCTATTGAATCTTATCACAGAAAATGCTTTAGAGGAACCTATCTCGAATCAGCAGAAGAATTTCAAGAAATATATTTTATTCTATCTGAATCTATTAGGCAGAATGTAGAAGAGCCTGTAACTAATACTTTCATTAATAAGCTAGGATACTTGAATCAGCATACATTCAAAAAAAGAATTAGAACGATTTTGAGTTGTCTCAATGATAAGGATTTACTTAAGTGGAAAAGCAAAGAAAGGGATTCATTTGCCCAGTATATAGGAAATCATCGTGATACTTTCACTCATTATGAAAATATTGATTACACTTCATTAAATTATCATGAATTATCTGATTATGTTGATGAAATGAAAAAAGTCGTAGCAATGTGCTTAGTATATGAGATATTCAAGGATGATGGAAGTTAATAAACTAAACTTATCATTAACTTATTTAATTTATTGAAAGTATTATTTCCTAGAAGAGTTAGGTTGAGAAACTCTCCTAACTCCTGCACAGTATATGCATTTATTTAGCTGAAATCCGCGTGCGGGCATTCTTCAGGATTGTAGTCCCATCTACAGTTGTCAAAATGCTCGCAGCCTTCACATATACCTTCCAAGAATTCTAATGTTTCACCCATTTTAATCACTTCACATTTTTTCTTAGTATTGTCTATTATTCTCTTACAGTACTTATATATTGTTTAAACAAAGGAAAGATGAAAAATTAATAGTACAATGTTTTTAGCACCTTTTTCATCTCCTTAGTACTCATATTAAAGTCACCTTCTCTTACCCTATCCTTCAATTGCTTCAGTGAACTCCTGTGCTTAATCCCTATTTCTCTAGCTTCTGACGGAATTAAGTTGAGTATAAATTCCCTCACCTCTTCAATGATAGGATAGACCTCAACATTAATACCATCCAATTCCTGCATCTCAATTTTGTTGGCTTCCTTGCCAATATAAACACATCCTTTAGGTTTCAAATGTCTCCGTTGCAGAATCCCAATATCCCCTTCAAATTTGGCTTCTGGGTGGCTTATGTAACTAAGAAAAACATCACTCAACGGCTTCCAGTAATGTCTACCCTGTAGGACATTTCCTGTTTTGTAGTCTATGAATTTTTTTCCAAGTACCACTTGGGGATTTTTATTAAAAGGAGCAACTGGTTTAATATGATCTCCTTTTTCATTGACTTTTGCACCACTTCCAACAAGCATAAAGTTAAAAGGTTTGATTTGCTCAGCAAAACCCTTACCTTCATTCATTTTCTTGAAGCGTGTCCAAATAGTTCCAGTTGATACAGTGAAGTTAGAGATAACGGCATAATTGTCATATTTCTCCAATACATCAATCAACTCCTCAGGATGGAAGTGAACCTTGAGAATGTCATCCCAAAATCTTTTGTGCCAATGATCTCCTTCCTTCAATTCAAGACTAAAGGGATTTGTGATATGCCCTAAACCATGTAGTTTATAGAAAAGTTTCTTACCTTCAGGAATGATGATTTTGTTTCCTTCTTTCCTGAACAAACAATATCTCTTAGAGCTGATACCATAAAACCAGATGTCTTCCATTCCATCCTCTATCTCAAGAATTGGTTTCTCAAAATCATAAGGATTTAATGAATCAAAGAGGTGGCTTAATTCGTCTGCAAGATGTGGAGGAACAAATATAGAGTCAGTGTCCATATATGCATGAACTTCCCCTTTATCCATCACATATCTTTCAGCAATCGTAATTAACAAACGAGATCCTGCTGTAATGCATGCACCGATAATTGGATTGAAAAATGCCGCAGTTTCTTCAAATTTCCCTTTTGTTTCATAGTTAATATTGCTATATGCAGTCAAATTCTCCTCATCTTTTGGATGCATTTCTATATAAATTCCGTATGTAGTTGCATTATTGAGAATCTTAACTGCTTTTTGTTGACCATCAAGAACATCATACTCATGTGAATCCTTAGGGATTACTTTCATTTTTTGTTTAATCTCTTGTCTACGTTCAACAAGGACTTTGATAAGATTATCTTCTTTTGGATTTACATGAACTCCATAGACCTCTGTTTCGTTGAGATCCTCCTGAATGCCTTCAGGAATAAACTTAATAGCCCTCTTAATCTTTGGAGATTTACCAGTAAGCAACTTTGAAGCTAAAACATCGGGGAGGAAGTAAAACAGGCTTTTGTCCCATGTTATTTTATTAATACCAATATTGAAGGTCGCATCCTTTTCCTTATACTTTGCTCTAACGGGAAAAATGTCTTCCTCAGGCTCAATTTCAACAAGAACAACTAAATTCTTCCAGATATCGGGATTAAGTGTATCTTCTAACGTGGATGACTCTATTAATCTACGAACATTTTCTGTATCATCTGTATATTGAACACTTTTTGCTACAACAAATTTCCAGAGATCAAGGAGAAGTGTTACAGTTGGGTACATACTGAAAAAGTCCAGCACAGTAACCTTTGTAGGTGTTTTTCTTATCTTACACTCACATCGTCCTCCATAATATCCACTCATCAATTTTCCAAGGATTTCAGGAGAAAATTCGGGATTTTGATCCATGAAAGGTGTGATGTTGCATTGCTTGAGTGCCTGTTTCCCAAGAGAAGCAGCAGAGTAAACATCAGTCATTGAAATGTTTAATTGATATCTTTCATGCTCCTGTCTTACTTTTTTGAATAGCTCGTATGTAGATTTTACATCTGTAATGTTATAAGCAATGTATTTTTGAGTTATCACACCGTGTTTCTTTGTTTTTTCCTTCTTTATTGGTGTATCAAATATCTTACAGGCATTTTCAAGATTAAGAGATTTGTTATCTGTCAAAATACAAGCTAACTTCTGTACATCCAGAAAATGTCCTTTGAATGTTTTTCCCTTCCTATACTTGCCTTTTGCTCTTGTGAATTCAATATTGAAAGATCTCCCTGTGAGATGCTTTATACGTATTCTAGGGTATGTTGTATCCTCAGTGAGTAAAAAAGAAAAACCATCTTTACCTGAGTACCTTCCATGACCATAGTCAAGAATGATCCGTGATAGATCAAAATTAAGGTTAAAACCGATACAGAGAGTTTTTCTTTCATAAACTTCTAGATAAAAGAGTCTAACGAACTCTTCAAGAGGAAACAAGCGTATGTTATGTTTTTCAGAGAATTTTATTAGTTCCTTATGTTCTTTTTCTGAAACATGTCTCTCATCCCAGAAAAGTCCACCATAATGAAAAACATCATTCTCATGTACATCAAAGTAACCAAATTTTAAGTTAAGATATTCATCAGCCGTTGTTTCTGTATCAAAAGTAAGAACTCTGGTAAATTCAGGAATTTCTTTCTCATATTTAAAATTACTCTTCTTTTTCTTTTTAGTTTCTTTTTTCGTAGGGTATGTTCGCAAAGCTAGTTTATTCATTCAATTCCCTCATAACTTTGTTTTAAAAGATCAATTTCAACTTCATCCATACGTTTTCTTAATGCTGCATGTGTAAGCAAAATGTAGTTTATTCTCTTCTCTAGAGGTAATTTGCTTGATCTGAACTTAGGTGGTAATTCATTCTGAAAATGCGTTACAGCAGCGTGACAGTTCAGACACAGAACCCTTGTTTCATCCGAAAAGCCTCTTGTAGAAATGTGATGATTTTCGTAGATTTTCAGTGCATAAGGGTTGGTTTCTCCACAGATTTCACAGATACCATTTTTAACAAGCTGTTCATCCTTAGCTTGCTGTTTTATCTGCATAATGAAATCTTCGTTGGACAAGCTTAACCCTCAGCAATTTAAAAGGCTCAGATTCTGTTGTCGTATACTGGAAGAGATTCAGAATCCTCTACCTGTTCTTTAAGCTCATACAACTTGTCAAGATCAGTTTCAAGTGAGTATTCTTTACCATCTACTCCCCTTATCTTGACATCTTTAAATGGTTCAAGTAGGTTCTTATCCCCGTTTTTCACAGCAATTTTGACAATAGCCAGATATCTACTGATAAGAGATCCATCCCTTGAGCTATTGACTACAACACTGATTCTTTTACCATTCGAGTAAATCCATCTACCTCTTTCAATGCTGTCTGTTTTTGTTGCAACCCATTTGCCATTCTTTTTGAATACAGCATTACCAAGATGTCTTAGAGCATCTTTTAAGCTGATTCCTTGCTGCTTTGCAGCTAAAGTAAGGTTTTTGCCTTTTCTTAGATCACTCAGAGCCAGAAGGGCTCTACTTCTCATGTCGACCTCTTCAGGAGAAAGCATAGCATAAGCTTTCAGAGCTGGAGATACATCCGATACTCTCATTTTACGGAGAGTGCTAAGTGTAGCTGAAGGGTTTAGCTTATGTTTTCTAATGATTTCTTTTGCATACCTGGTATCTCTTGGCATGGCTTTGAGCCATTCACCATAGGTTCTATACTCCTTAGAGAATCTTGGCCTGCTCATCTTTCTTCCTCCCAGAGCTTCATTAAAGCAATTCTTACAACTTCAGCTTGGGAACATCCAAAGAAGTCTGACATCAATTCGAGTTTCTCTCTGTAATAGGGAGATAATGTTATTGTTAAGCGGTTTCTAGGTGTCATTTTTTTCACCAATACCTGAAATTACCGCATGATTTATATTCAAATTTGACATACAATATAACATCTAATTTGATGTAATTTGGCATCTAATTAAGAAAATATGATTCCTATTTGGAGCTATTTGTCCTATATTCAAGAAATATGACATTTGTAAAAAAAGATGTATTCACATGAGTAAACAAGGAAAAAGCAAAGACTTAGATGAAAATTTGAAAGAATACCTCTCTAGCTATGGAATTGTAAAGAGGGAAGATATTATAGATGCCTTTAGAGGTGAGCGCAGCGAAAGAACAATTATTAGACACTTAGAATACTTGAATGAAGCTGGATTCATAGTAAAATTGTCTGCTAAACAAGTCAAAAAATATGGTATCAATCCAACAGATTATCGTGAAAAGTACTTTTTGCTAAAGGAGAATACGGAAATAAAAAAGCATATTGATGCTGTCTTCAAACTCTTTAATGATTGTGATTCTGAAGCTAAAATAGCTGCTTTAGGGGAAATGGATACTTATAGAAATTATTACATTTTAGAACCTTTGCAATTAGATATTCTGGTTAAAAATCTTAGTGAAAAGGACATTGAATTATCGTATCAACTAATGGTAGTTATTCACCACTATATTGTGGATAAAAATATTCAACCAAACGACATCAATTTACTGCTTACCAAGTTGAGATCGCTTTTGAAAAACATACCACCTATGTCTAAACAACGTCCTGTTCTTCGAGGAAATATTGTTGCCTTACTTTGCAAGTATAATGATGAGACTGTAATTGAACAACTTGTCCAAGATGCCGAAACAATGGAAAACTTTGCAGATGTAAAAGACGAGTATGACAAACTATATGCTGCCAAGTTGATCGAAAAGAATAGAACGAAGCTTTTCAATCTTGAAATTGAGTTGAGAAATAAGGGTAAGCACAATAATGCCAAAGTTCTTTCTCAAATAAGGGATCAGGCAAGAAAGGGTATAGATATAGCGTTGCTTGATGGAAATGTTAATACTCTGGGGAGTGATCTTAAATGAGATTTTTACTGTTGAATGGCAACGGCATCGATATTCGTGTAAATAATGCCAAAATGTGTGTCAAAGATGGGAGATTCTCGACAACTGAAGAACCTCAGGAATATGTGTTCTCTCCAAAAAGAATGGATATTGATAGCATCATTATCTACGCTCAGAATGGAAACCTTACACTGGATGCTATAAGATGGCTTATAAAACACAATGTTCAGATCTCAATTCTCAACTGGGATGGAAAATTACTGACAACAATGCTTCCACCTGAGAGTACTAATGTCAAGACAAGGTTTTCTCAGTATCATGCCTTTGAAGATGAAAAAGCAAGAGTCAAAATAGCCAAGAACTTTATTGAGGCCAAGTTTGATAAGACCCAAGTGGTACTTGAACACCTTAAACAAAGATATCCTGAAATTGACTACGATTTCACAGAAGACTTGGAGAAACTCAAGAAAACCAAGACCATAAAGGAAATAATGGGTGTTGAGGGTGGTGTTGCCTACAAGTACTGGAATGAATTCTCACAAGCTATTCCTGAAAAGTATGATCATGAATCAAGAATTGATTCGGGCCGTAGGCCCAACGGGGCAGGGGACATGGTAAACACTATGCTTAACTATGGCTACGCTTTGTTAGAGGCAGAGGCCCTCCGGGCCATCAACGCTGTGGGGCTAGATCCCCACGTGGGTTTTTTGCATGAAATGAATACTAGCAAGAATAGTCTTGCTTATGACTTACAAGAACCTTTCAGGTTCTTAGTAGATCTTGCTGTTTTAAACCTCATAGAAAGAGATTGCATGGAGAAGAAAGATTTCATTAGAACTGAAAGTTATTCCTTGCGCCTGAGGCCCACTGGGGCTAAGAAACTAACTGAAGAGATCAATCTATGGCTCAACAAGAGAGTTAATTACAAAGGGAATATGACAATGTGGAGTTATGTAATGTTCCTGAAAACTAGGGAATTAGCTCAGTATCTAGTTGGTAAGAGACAGGAGACAGATTTTGTAGAACCACAATATGAGACAAAGAGACAGGATACAAACGACATAAGACAGAAAATACTCAGTATTTCCTATTCCGATTGGAAAAAACTAGGATTTTCAAAAGGAACGTTGCATTATATGAAGAAAAATGCGAAAGCGGATACTCCTTTTACGCTTAATGCACATAATAAAGAGCGTTTGGATAAGTGGGAAAAGCTCGTTGCAAATGATTGATTTTGATGGAGACATGTAGTCTCCTTTGTCTTTTCGTGCTATATTTAGGAGACAATTCCAAGAGACACAGGAGACAAATGTAGACGATAAACAAGAAACAAACACAACGGACAAAGCGACAGACTCAGGAGACAACTAAGAGACAGATTATTTTTTCTTTTTGTTTTTCATACTGCTCGCTCTCTCAGCTTTAATTCTCTCCAACAGCACTTCAGCAGACTCATAATCTCTACCTTCCAGTCTGGCAAGCTCAGCTTCAGTAGGTACAAGCTCCCCTGAAAAAGCCTTTGCAAGAATAGATTGCCTGAGTTGATCTGACTTCTCTCTTGCTGCTGCAACCTTTGCTTCAATAGAATCTGCAAAAGCAAAGAGTACTTCAACTCTCCTGACAATTTCTATTTGCTCAGGAAGAGAAGGGAGAGGGATTTGTATTTTGTTTAAGCTTCCTTGGGTCAACTTTGGTTGAGCACTTCCAGTAATATAGTGCTGCAAATCAAAACCATTGAAGAAGATTTCTAAGTATTCTAGTGGAATATTGTCAATAGTTTGAACAATATGTGCATGATTGTTTACCCAAAATTGTCCTTCTGCAATAAACGCGATAGGTGTATTTCTTGCTACTAGATTTGCTCCATCTTCAGATATCAATAAAAATTTACCCTCAAAAATGTAATCATCTATATAATCTATAATTCCTGAAGCTCCATAATAAGGGTATGAACCTTGCCTTTTTTTCCTGTCAGCAGACTTTAAAGGTATTCTCTTACCATCTAGGTTATTTACTATTGATTTAAACGCTGCATATGTCCAACTAATAGGGAGATTCATGTCATTGTTTTCAGTAGTGTTTTTCGGTGATGATAATGCTTCAACATGTTCATTGGAATTCCTCCAATCCTCTGTTAACCGTCCATCACAAGCAGCAGCTAATACCGCCTGTTTGAAAGTTTTCAGAACTTTTGGTACATTATCAAGTCGCTCACGTGTTGCGTCTAAACGGGCAAAAAGTGTCTTGATTACTGCAACAATGCGCTGTTGTTCGGAAAGAGGAGGAAGAGGGATTAATGTTTTTTGAACAAATTCTTTGGGTACACGCTTCTGTCCAACACTACCAGTCATATTTGCTTCTGCTAGCTTTCGGTAGGAATCTTGACGAATATAATGATGAAGATAGTCAGGAACAATTGCACCATTGGAACGCAAAACAATGAATTCTGTGGACCCAAAACCTAAATTGTTTAGTAGGTTCCTTGCAATTGCTGTTTTCCCATTCTCCATACATGGAGTGATTTTTGCAAATATCACATCTTCATTTTGAAAAGCAGTATAACCTTTTCTGACTTCTGAAAATGTTCTAACTTCAGGAGCATTTATAGAACCAGAATCAGCATCAACTGCTGGCATTGGTACAAAAGTAACAGTAGTATCTGAGGGAACAGCACCTTGTTTAGGTTTGGACGGATTTATTTCTAAAATGTCTTTTAAATAAGGTAATTCCCACCCTTCCGGCAGTTCACTCTTCTGTTGCATAGCCGTTCCCCATTAGGTCCAGAATTGCATTCAACTCACTTACTGCGGCTTCAAGTTCATCTATTACCTCAGCTACAAGTTCTTCAGGTTCAGGTAAATCCTGTGTATCGCCTAGAGATTCATCCCTTAGCCATTTGAGCGAATCAATCTTGTAATTTCTTTCCGTGAGTTCGGAAATGTGGAATTTATGCCAGCGATTTTCCTGTGAGTCTTTTTCATTACGCTTCGCCCTACCGTTGGGTTCATCACCAAAGCATTTTTCAAACTCTTCAAAGTGTTCTTTGGTAAGTGGACGATCTTTCTTTGTGATCTTTGGAACATTTGTACGACAATCATAGACCCAGGTATGTTCTGTGGGAATGCCTTTGGTAAAGAATATCACGTTTGTCTTTGTTCCGGGAGAATATGGTGTGAAAGTCCCATCAGGTAATCTCAAGACTGTATGTAGATCACAGTCTTCACAGAGCACCTTAAAAACTTCTCCTGCCTGATCTGCAAAAAGTACATTATCAGGTACTACAATAGCTGCTCTGGCTCCGGGTTTCAGAATGGTCATAACATGCTGGATGAAATTCAGTTGTTTGTTGGATGTCTCGACAACAAAATCTTCACGTCCGGGAGATTGATTTGCACCTCTTGTTCCAAAAGGAGGATTAGTGAGAACTACATCAAACTTTTTAGATTCAGGTATCTCATAAATGGAGTCCCCCAGTTTGATTTCAGGTTCAATACCATGCAAATACAGATTCATAAGAGCTAACCGGCGAGGACGTTCCACAAGCTCCTGTCCATAGTAGGTATTGTGGCGGATACGCTTTGCAAGGTCACGGTCCACAGCACCTCCAGCGGTAACCTCCTTTAACCACTCATAGGCAGACACAAGAAAACCACCTGTACCACATGCAGGGTCCATTATAGCAAACTCCCTACTGGCGCGTGGGTCTGGTTGCATGCATCTTACGATCATCTGGATAACTATACGTGGAGTGAAATACTGCCCTGCACCCTTTTTACCTTCACTAGCTGCCTTTTCCAGTAATCCCTCGAAAGCCATTGCTTTTACATCAATGTCAAGTCCTGTCCACTCAGTCTCATCTATAAGCGTGATCATCTTTTTAAGACTTACAGGGTTATGGAAACGAGAGAGAGCACCTGCAAAGATGTCACCAAGAAGCCCTTCCTGCTTACCAAGAGTTCTCAATGCATCACTATAATGCTCTGTAAGTTCTGTACCAGATTGTTCTTTCAGGGATTGCCAGTCACAGGCTTCAGGCATTTTAATGCCTCTTTCATCAGCCATTTTCAGAAATAACAGGTAAGTGATTTGCTCAATATAATCTCCATAATCAATACCTTCATGCCTTAAGGTGTGGCAAAAACCCCATAGTTTTTGTACAATATCGCTCATGCTGCAACTGCCCTGTTAAATTCAGATATCAAAGTTATAAGTTCACCTTCAAAAACACGGTTGGCTCTGTTCCATCCACCGTGATCGGCAAACACTGGAATATAATCAAAGTCCTCTTTATCGATAGAGAGGTTCGCTATCAGGTGTGCTTTGATGCGTTCTAACCATAAAAGCTGATCTGTTGTGAAACTCTTCCCCATTGTAACCTTAGAAAAGGCATTGCTTACACGCTCTTCTGCTGTTAGTAAAGCTTCTTCTTCAGAGGCAGCATGTTTTATCATTGAGATAATGTCTACAAGAGCTTTACTATATTTGACTTCATGAGCTCGCTGAAGATTCTCAACTGTAAACCTTTGCTGTGAGGATTCCAGTTTTTTCTTCAGCTCTTCAAGAGCATCTGTACTCCATTCCTGTGGTCGATTAAGAAGAATACTAATAGCAGATATCTTTTCAGGGTTTTCTTTCACAAACTCAGAGAACATTTCAAGATAATCATCAGGTTTATACTCGTTACCTGAAGCATCTCTTACTATCCATGTAGATGAAACTGCATCCCTTTCTCCATAATCTACTAAGAAAGTCTTCTTTGGCCTTGGATAGTTCTCAAGTAGATTCAAAAAGTCTTTGTTCCGCAAGATTGCCATAGTTCCGGTAAGATCTTCTTCAAGCCTTCTTTCAAGAGAAATAGCAAAGCTCTTGAGATCACCGTTTTCGACAAAAGCACTGAACATATCACGTGCTTCCCCACTCATCTCTTTGTCTATCCTGTTGAGACGCTTTGTTAGAATGCGTGTGTTATATTTCCTATCCCGGTTATTCCAAATATCCTCAATAACCTTACTAATAGGCTTAACTTGTTTTTGTGGAGGTTCCGCTGTCACACCTGTAACGGATTTGAAATAATCAATAAGTGTTCCTGCAAAGCAATCAAAGACAACAAAATGGGACTTATCAGGATAGTGTTCACCCTTCCTAGTTCCTCTTCCCATCATTTGCTCAAAGAGAATTCTTGATTTAACAGATCTCAAGAAAACAATATATTCAAGATCAGGAACGTCAACTCCTGTTGAAAGAAGATCAACGGTCACAGCAATTCCAGGCATATTTCTGTTTCTGAATTCTCTTATCCTTTGCAAAGGCCGATCTACCTTACCTGTAATCTTCTGAACAAAAGAATCTCCTCTACCAAAAACATCTCTTGCAAGGTCAACAATTTGATCAGCATGAGAAGTAAAAGCTAAATCATTCACAGCAAAAATCAGAGTCTTTGGGAAACGTCCATATTTCTTTTCATGCTCATCCGAATAGCGTTTTATCTCTTCAAGGATCTTCCTGTTTGAATCAATAGACGTTATCTCTCGTTCTATTTTCTCCGCTGAAAACTCTCTTTCATCCTCAAGCATGTCAATATCACGAAGCCCAGTTTCAGGATCAATAACTTCGACAGCTTCCCCTTCATGAAGGAAAATACCGTTCATACGAACTCCGGATTCCAAAGCTACAATATCATAATCAACAAGATAACCTTCCCTTACAGCCTGTTCATAGCTGTACTTGAAGACAATATCTTTGAAATATGCAGAAGTGTGAGCAGCAGGAGTAGCTGTAAGTCCTATTTTTATAGCGTCAAAATGGTCAAGTGTCTTTCTCCAAGTAGAGATCTCCTGAGCAGAATAACCTCTATGACATTCATCAGCGATAATTAGATCAAAAGCATGAATTGGAATATCCAACTGACTTACATCTTCATCCTCACTCTCATCACAACATGAAAATACAGATGTTTTCCCAAACAAGTTAATAGTCATTCGCTGTATTGTGGAGACATATACAAAACTATGTTCTGTTTTAGGATCGGTCAGGTAAGATTCAGGCATAGCATTTACATCAAAGTTCTCGTCTTCACCAAGGTCTCCACGCTGAAAACGCTGACTATAAACTTCATATGTTTTATCAAACTTTAGACCTTGTTCCGTTTCAAAAGATGAAAAAGCCCTTACAGCCTGTGCAGCAAGTGCCCGTCTATCCACTAAGAACAATACTCTCTTAGCAACACCTGCTTTCATTAACCGATAGATGAGATTTACAACAGTAAATGTTTTCCCGGTTCCTGTGGCCATTGCAAGCATCATTGTTCTTTTCTTACTATCAATGGCCTCCCCGATAGAGTCACATGCTTCACATTGGTATGGTCTCATCTTCTGATTATCTGGAATAGAAAAGAAGTTGGTTGTTGCAGTATCAACATCAAAGTTTATCATTTCAACTAGAGCTTCAGGTGTATGAAAACTTGATATTTTTCTTGAACGATTTAAAGGATCACGAACATCATGATGCCAAATTTCTGTACCATTTGTTGAATATAAGAAAGGAACTTTAAAACTATCAAAATTAAACTCACTATCAGATACCCCTTTTGAGTATCTTTCTGCCTGTGTTAGGACACTTTGTGGACCTAAAGTAAGTTTTTTGGCTTCAATTATTCCAAGTATTTTTCCATCCACACATAACGCATAATCAGCGGGACCATTAGAAGTGGGATATTCTCCAATTGCACATTTATTGTACTCTGATAATTCTTTTTTGTCACCATAAAGTACAACTTTCCAACCTTCTGCAGCCAGCAAAGGATCAATGAGTTTTTTCCTTGTCTGTTTTTCAGTGAGATCTTGCATTGGAATTCCTCGGTACTCTTAGTAAGTAAACTTCACAAGATATTCTATTTATGTATATAAATAAGTTCATATTGATAGTTATTCAAAAAACAATAACAAAAAAATAATAAGTATAAATAACATTATTAGTGATATGTTTTCAGATGACGAATCTTTTAATGTATTTGTAATATTTCTTGTAGTGATCTTCGGTGTTTTTGGTGGGATGATATTATTAAACTTTTTGACAACTCCACAAACCGGAGACATTGCTGGACATTCAGTTACAATGCCAGGAATAGCTTGGATTGGGCTACCTGCATTTGCCATAATTGTATTGATACTTTATGTAAAAAATAGGATGTAGAAGTAGATTTCAAAAGGCTATTATTCAAATTATTGGAAATAGTAAGAATAGTTATTTATTAACATCTTCAGCACTTCAAACTCAATTTATTTGCTATTTCATCTACAGTTTCGGCTGTTAAAATTGGATTGCCTTTTTTAATATATAAATTAACAGCATTATACGATAATACTTTAATATAACGATTTTTTCCAAAAGGAATTTTGGAGCCAACTACTGCAATTATAGATTTTACTTTTACTTCATCTTCAGCTAAATTGTAGTAGATTCTTTGGAGTGTACTTCCATATTTGTTATTGTTTAAATAACGATATACAAGATAACCACTTCTTTGAATCTGGTCAAATGGAGTATAAGACCCATCATTAAAGACAGCTTGTGTATAATTTTTACTCCAATTCTTTGTTTCAATTACGTATACTCCAGTGGGACCTACTACAAGATGATCTATTTGAGCAGATTTCAAAGATGAGCCTTTAAACCTTATGTAATCACTTAACTCAAGGTATAAATCATTAAATAGATAATAATTATCAGAAAGTTCACATAAGTTTTTAATAACAGCTAATTCTCCTAAAGCTCCCTTATATTCATTTGATTTCTTTATCTCTTTTAATTTACTAAGTTGTGACACTAAGTCGGATAGCCTAGATTTAACTTCGTTATCTGTATTGTTTTCTAGATAGTTTAATTGACGTTTTAAAGATTCAAGTGACGACTGTGAACCTTCAAGTCGTTTGTTTATTTCAATCTCGACATCTGTTTCCAAGTGGTTTAATTTCTTAATAGAACTACGCAACCTTAATTTGCTTGAAAAGTAATTAAGCAAGTGCTTTATTTCAAAGCTAATTGACTGTAATTCTTCTATTTCTTTTTTTAAGTTTTCAGTTTCTATTTCAATATCTTTCCTAACCTGAGATTTTTGTAATTCTAGAGTATTTTCAGCAGTTTCAATGTTTATCTTTAAGCCGTCTATTTCTAATTTAATTTGATCATAGATTATTGGCTTTTTTTCTTCGTATTGTTCTTTAATATTCTTCAGAATAAAATCTATTTCAGTTAAGCTCTCTATTGAAAATCCTTCTTTTTGGACAAGATTTATTAAATCTTTTTCCGCTCCTGACTTCCCATATTGAACTACCACAGAAAATACACCTTTCAACTATTAATTTAAAAATTATTTCTAACATACATTTTTGAATATATCTATCTTTAGAATAATTTTATAGTTCTATATATGTACAAAAGTTTATAACTTTTTTTATTTAAATTATAGATATTCTAATGGAAATAAAATTCATGATAATGATATTTTTGTATAAAATAAATGATAGGTAGAAATTTGCTCTTCAAAAGCGTACACTTTTTTTACGTTATATATATCCCCGCACCTGCGCATTGGGTAATAGGTATCTTGAATTTTAGATACGCAGAATTTTAGGATGTTAAATTCTCGATTGACTCTTTAATTTCTTTCATTTTATCTAGCAAATCGAAAAAGTTACCCTCTTCTAAAAATGTGAGAAGTAAATAACAATAAAATCCATAAAGACTGTAAAAAATATTCCTTACAGTTTCTACTCCATAAGACTTATTCCCAAAAATTAGCTTTTTTGAATCACTTTCATAATAGTAATCAGCATGAGCAATTTTATTTCTAATATAAGAGTCTTGAATAATACTACAATTCCATCCATTCAAGAAATCTTGTGTGTTTAAAAAATTGATTAACTCGCCTCTAGAAAGTGTCATATCATTCATTTTTCTTTTTCTGTATAACTTACAGAATTTCTTAGATTCTCCATCTTCTCTTCTCTGTTTATAAGCTATTTTTTGAGTGATATCTACTAAAAAGTGGATTGTCAATTCATAGATTTGCACATAAGCTGTTAGTATCTGGTTTAATGTGAATTCAACTGAAAGATCAACGTAGCTGATTTTATCCATATCGCTAGCAATTTGATGTAAATTCCAGATTTTAGGAAAATGGGACCATGAATTATTACCAAGTCCGTTTCCATTCGTCTTACTATAAAGTTGAGTTATTAATCTATCAATAAAATCTATGCATTGTGAATCTAATTTTTCACTTTGTACAACTAAGTCATCTGAAAAAGATATGAAATTGTCATAAACACATGAAATCCAATTACAAAATTCTTCTAGATTGTTGGGGTAATTTGCCTCAAATTCCTCATCAACCAATTGCATAAAGGTAGTTGGAATTTTTATATTTAATTCGGATTCAATATCATTAAAGCGTTTAACAATTTCATCCTTGGCTTTTGGCTTAAGCTTTTTAAATGCTTCTGAATCTACACTCATGTTTCCTGTTTTTCCTTTTTCGTTAAAAGGTGAATAGCAAAATAACTCCGATAGCATAAATCACAAGAGACTTTTCATCTGTATATTTCCAATTTTTAACAGAATTGTTTACTGCGGACATACCCACTATTATAACTGCACCTAACATATTTAGCAATGAAAATTGTGGTGTAATACCTTGCCAAAACTCTTCTACAAATAAAGTGATATATCCACTTAGAGGAATTGAAATCAGAAAGATTAAAAGGGCTTTCTCTTTACTGCAAAATTTCCCCCCACTGTTAAATGAATAAGCTGTGGCTGTATAGAAAATACCACCAAAAAGTGCCATTGTAGAACCTGTAAGCATGAGATCCAGATTTTCTTGAATTAAATCAAGCATATAAAGAAATTATGCTTCAAATTTAAATAAATATGTATTATCAATAAAATATGATAATCAAGACTGTTTAGTCACATGAGCTTTATTTAAACATAAGAAATTTATAATTTATTGCACAATTCTTACTGCACAATAATTTATTGATGGTAAAAATGGGATATAACGAAGCAGACACCAGAGCTAAGCTTATTGATCCACAACTTCATTTAATCGGTTGGAAAGAGGATCTTATTAGACGTGAAACTACTGCTGGTGCTGTTGAAATTATAAACGGCAAAACAAAAAGGAAAAGTGGTAAAGCTGATTATCTTTTGTGCTTGCCAGCAGCTAAAGGTGAAAGTCCTTTACCTGTGGCAGTTATTGAAGCTAAAAAAGAAGATGAATTTGCAGATCTTGGAATTGATCAAGCCAAAGAGTATGCAAAATACCTTCATGTTCCTTTTGTGTTTTCAACAAATGGACATCTTTTTGTGTCCTATGATGCTTTTAGTAAACAGTTTAGCAAGGAACTTCCCCTTGACAAATTCCCTACACCTGAGTTCTTGAAGTCTCACTATGAATGTGGAAAAGGATTATCCCTTGATGATGACGCCTCAAAACCTCTTCTTGTACCATATAAAGGTGGGCAATCTGAAAGACGCTATTATCAGGATGCAGCTATTAGAGCTACGTTTGAAAAGATTGCTTCAAAGCAGGATAAATGGAATAGAGTTTTATTATCTCTTGCTACCGGATCTGGTAAAACAAGGATTGCTTCTCAGATACTTTATAAGCTTGCTGAAACGGGACAACTCAGAAAGGCTTTGTTTGTCTGTGACAGAAACGAATTAAGAAAACAAGGCTTTGGTCGAATGTTTGCTGTATTTGGTGATAATGCAGACTTTGTGGAAAATAAAGATCCAAAGAAGAATGCTCGTATTATTGTTTCAACTTATCAGGCCCTTGGTATTGATGATGAAGGGGATGAATCGTTTTTCCTTGAACATTTCCCAAAGAACTACTTTAGCCACATTATTATTGATGAGTGCCATAGAAGTGCTTGGAACAAGTGGAGCATTGTTCTGAAAAACAACCCTGATGCAGTGCAGATTGGCTTGACGGCTACGCCAAGGCAGATTAGTGGAGGCAGTTCCGATGAGAGGGGAAAGGATGAGGAAATCAGCCAAAATAATATAGAGTATTTTGGTGAGCCTGTTTATGAATATCCATATCATAAAGGATGGGAAGACGGTTATCTTGCAGCCTGTGAGATTGTTAAAAGACAACCTGATATTGATGGTAGGATTCTCAGTGGACAGGAAATTATTGATATGGGTGCTAGGGATGCAAAGACAGGTAACCTACTGACAATTCATGATACAAGAGAAGCTTATGGCAAGAAAAATTATGAAAGGGATCTCATTCTACCTGACAGAGTTAAAGCCATGTGTAAAGATCTGATGAATATGTTTGAGGAAACAGGTGGTCTCAAACAGAAAACAATTATATTCTGTGTAAATGACAAACATGCAGGTGATGTGGCCAACACATTAAACAATCTCTATGTTGAAAGAAGATTACCGGAATGTGAGAAATTTGCTTTCAAGTGTACTCAAAAAGGTATCTCAGCAGGAACTCTTGGTGAATCTCAGGAAGTGCTTATTGCAAACATGAGGGGGAGTCAAAACTCTCATTTCATAGCAACAACTGTTGACTTACTAACAACAGGCGTTGATATTCCTTGTATTCAAAATATTGTATTCTTTAGTTATGTTAATTCACCCATCCAGTTCTACCAAATGGTAGGCCGTGGAACTAGAATTGATGAAGGTTTTAATAAGTATATGTTCAGGCTCTATGATTACACTAATGTCACAAGACTCTTTGGTGAAGAATTTATTTCCAATCCAAGGTCTGCTCCTTCAAAGCCTTCAAAAAAAGGTGCAAGTGACAAAAGAAAGATTGCAAAGGTTCAGGGCTATGAAGTGGAGATTAAGGATGAAGGAACTTTTATCTTGATGCGTGATGATGCCACAGGAAAAGAAAAGCCTGTAACTATAGAGGAATATAAAGAGCAATTAGCAGCTTCTCTTGTTGATCAAGCAAGGGACATAGATCTCCTAAGGGAAATGTGGATTAATCCTGAAGATAGAAAACATCTGGTTTCAGCCCTACCAGGTGGCAATCAAGGTGCATATCTATTGCGAGAATTGCTTGAATTGGATGATTGTGATCTTTTTGATTTATTCGCAGAAATTGGGTTCGGTGTTCCGGCCAAGACAAGGGATGAAAGAGTTGAAGCATTTGATTACAAAAACAAAGACTGGTTAATGAGTTTGCCGTCTGATTCTTCAGAAGTAATCAAAGCATTGGCGGACCAGTTTAGAGAAAATGGTATTGAAGAACTGGAACGCAAAGATGTTTTTAATGTCCCTTCTGTGAAAGTTGCTGGTGGCATAAGAGCCCTTGGAAAGATTGGAGTGAGGGTAAGTACTCTAATCAGTGATGTAAAAGAAAAGTTGTTGGCTGCTTGAATATGTTCAATCAAGTCACTTGCAAACTGTTTTATTCTTCAGTGTTATATTAAGGCCAAATTCAATATGCAGCTTAAAGTATGAATTAACTGGAAGTTCTAAAATGGGAAAAGAAAAATTACCTGATGGGTGGAAATGGAGAAAGTTAAGTGATGCTGCTAAAATTATTATGGGTCAGTCACCACCAGGTACATCTTATAATCAAAAAGGCGATGGTGAACCATTTTTACAAGGAAAAGCAGAATTTGGAGAAATTTCACCAAACAACATACAATATACTACTGAACCAAAGAAGATGGCTCCTATGGGTAGTGTTTTGATTTCTGTAAGGGCTCCTGTAGGCGATGTGAACGTTTCAAACATGGATTACTGTATAGGTCGTGGTTTGGCTTCAATTTCTCTTTGCAATGGTGATAATTTGTTTCTTTATTACTTATTGCAATACCTAAAACCAGAGTTAGAAAATAATTCAACAGGATCGACGTTTAAATCAATATCGAAATCTCATTTGTCCAATTTAGTTATCCCTATACCTCCTCTTGATGTTCAACAAGAAATTGTTATTAAAATTCATAATCAAATAGAAGAAATTAAACGAATAAAAGAGAGAGTTGAAGGAAACCTAAAAGCTGCTAGTGATTTGAATAATGCATATTTAAAAGGGATCTTTGAAGAAGTGATTACACAGAATTATCCCGTAATTAAATTAAAGAAATTAACATCAAAAATAGGAAGTGGGTCTACTCCACGGGGAGGTAAATCCGTTTATCTAGATGAAGGGATCCCTTTTGTACGGAGTATGAATGTTCATTTTAATTCTTTCAAAAAAGAGGGATTAGCTCATGTTTCAAAAGAAATTGATGCTTCTATGAAAAATACCCGAGTTAGGAAAGATGATGTTCTTCTTAACATTACAGGTGCTTCAATTGGAAGAGTATGTGTAGTCCCTGATGAAATGTGTCCGGCTAATGTCAATCAGCATGTAAGTATAATTAGGACAAATAAGGACCTGATCCCACAATATTTATCTTACTATATATCAAATCCAAATTGTCAAAAATTCATAATGGCTTCAGAATCAGGAGCAACAAGACAAGCTTTGACAAAAACTAAAATTGAAAATTTTGATATTCCTCTTCCGCCTTTTGAAACACAACAACAGATTGTTGAGCAATTAAATGAGATTAATGAATTGTCAAAAATATTGATGAATCAAATTAATAGTCAACTTGAGGCTGTTAATAAACTTCCTGCATCAATCCTAAACGAAATATTCGGAAAATACGAAATCCCAGAGAAGGTTTAAATCATGGCTAAAAATAATGCAAGAAGCGTTTCCGATCAATCCAGCATGAATGCTTACATAAAATCAATTTGCGACATCATGCGTAGAGATAATACAAAAGGCGCAATGGAGTATATTCCCGAACTTACTTGGATGATGTTTTTGAGGATTCTGGATGAGAAGGAAGAAGAAGAACAGCTTCAAAGTGAGGCAGTTGGTGATAACTTTGAGCCTTCTCTAGAATATCCTTACAGATGGAAGGACTGGGGCAGTCCAAATGGCAAAAAGAGAAAAGAACTCCAAGCAAGTCATATGAACGCTTTTCTTGATTTTGTTAATGAAGATTTAATCCCATATCTGAAAGCTTTCGATAATCATGAAGAGAATCCGCACGCTACTAAAAGGCAAAAAATTATCTCACAGATATTTAGGAATCTTACTCATACAAGACTTGGTAGTGAAAAGAATTTATTGGATGTTCTGGACAAAGTTGAACATTTGACATCTGAAAATATAGACGATACACACCAATTCCCTCTGTCACAAATTTATGAAGGGTTGCTTCTTAAAATGGGTGAGAAGAACAATGACGGAGGACAGTTCTTTACACCAAGAGAAGTAATCAGAGCTATGATAAGAGCTGTTAAGCCTAATGTCAAGCATAATGAGGAGTATGCAACCTTCTATGATCCTGGCTGTGGTACAGGTGGTTTTCTGGCTGAAAATTACACCTACTTAACCAATCCAGAACTATCCGACTTAAAACTCTCTGCTTCAGATTACAACCATCTTAAACATGATGCTTTCTGGGGTCTGGATAGTAGCTTTACAGCCTTCCCTATAGCTCTTGCAAACCTTGTTTTACATGGAATTGATCAACCACATATAGGTCTGAAAAATACCCTCAGTGGTAGAGTAACATACATGGATCTCTTTGAGGATGCACCATACAAATTCAATTACATCTTCACCAATCCACCCTTTGGAGGGAAAGAAGGAGAAGATGCAAAGGCTAACTTTGCCTTCAAGACAGGCAACACTCAAATTTTGTTCATACAACACATCATTGATCATTTAGCTGATGATGGAACCTGTGCCATGGTCATTGATGAAGGTGTGTTGTTCAGAACCAATGAAAATGCGTTTGTTCAGACTAAGAGAAAGCTTTTGGATGAGTGTAATCTTTGGTGTATCCTGAGTCTTCCACAGAAAGTATTTGTGAATGCAGGAGCCGGTGTTAAAACAAATCTTTTGTTTTTTACAAAAGGTAAGAGTACTGAGAAAGTCTGGTACTATGATATGTCAGATGTCAAAGTTCTGAAGAAAAATCCTTTGACACTTGATAAATTTGATGATTTCCTAATGAGACTACATTCAGACAAGGAAGAAGATAAGATCAGCGAAAAAAGTTGGTATGTGGATATTGCTGCTATCAAGAAAAAGGACTATGATCTCAAGGCTGTCAATCCTAATATCACTGAAAAGGAAATTCCAAAACCTGCTGAGTTGATAAAGATAATTGAAGAATCTCAGGTAAAGATTAATGAAAGCTTACAGAAACTCAAGGAATTAACTTGAGTTTCAATCATTTATTTTGTGTCTCTTACTTGTCTCCTGAGTCTGTCTCTTTGTCCTTTGTGTCTGTCTTATGTCTATCGTTTGCATTTGTCTCCTGTGTCTCTTAGAATTGTCTCCTAAATTATGGCATGAGGAGACAAAGGAGACTACGTGCCTCCATCAAAATTATCCATTTGCAACAAGCTTTTCCCACTTATCCAAACGTTCTTTATTATGTGCATTAAGCGTAAAAGGCTTATCAGCCTTCGCATTTTTCTTCATATAATGCAAAGTTCCCTTTGAAAAACCTAGTTTTTTCCAATCAGAATAAGAAATACTTAGAATTTTTTGTCGTATGTCGCTTGTGTCCTGTCGCTTTGTCTCATACTGAGGGACAATGAAATCAATGTCTTTTCTTTTACCAACTAGATATTGAGCTAATTCTCTAGTCTTCAGGAACATGACATAACTCCACATTGTCATATTTCCTTTGTAACTGACTCTCTTGTTAAACCACAAATTGACCTCTTCAGTTAGCTTCTTAGCTCCACTGGGTCTTAGCTTAAGTGAATAATTCTCTGTTCTGATGAAATCCTTCTTTTCCATTCTCTCAGACTCAACAAGGTTGATAACCACTAAATCAACAAGGAATCTAAATGGTTCTTGCAGGTCGTAGGCCAAGCTGTTCTTTCCAGTATTCATTTCATGCAAAAAACCAACATGAGGGTCTAACCCAACAGCGTTGATAGCCCTAAGACATTCCGCCTCTAGCAAAGCATAACCATAATTGAACATGACATTTACTTTGTCTCCTGCTCCTGTTGCTCTCCTGTATTGATCTATCCTTGAACAGAAATCATATTCATCTGGAATAGCCTTGTTAAACTCGTTCCAATATTTCCAAGCAACTCCGCCTTCAATACCCATAATTTCATTTATATTACTGGCATCAGCAAGCTTTGAAGAATCCTCTGAAAAAGAAAAGAAATTTTCCTCTAAACAATGGTTTAGTAAGTTAACATCTTCTTTTTTGTACTCAATGTTTCCAGAAAGTCGGTGTCAACAGCACTATAACTGTAAACACTTCAAGCCTACCGATCCACATATTGGCGATGAGGATCAACTTCCCTGGATCCGGTATGTTATCAAAACTGGCCATCGGTCCTACAAGACCAAGACCAGGCCCTACATTGCCAAGGGTTGCGATGGAAGCGCTCAGAGTGGTGATAAAATCCATCCCCATCATGGAAAGCAGGGTTGAGCTGGCAGCGAATATCAGGACATATATCACAAGGAATGAAACTATAGACTGAATAATCTCGTCAGGGACTTTTTTGTTGTTAAAGCGGACTGGAACGACAGCTTTTGGATGAATTACATTTATAAGAACTTTTTGTGTGTATTTTAGAAGAAGAAGCAAGCGCACTACTTTCACACCGCCTGAAGTAGAACCTGCACAACCTCCTATAAACATTAGCAAAAAAAGTATAAATCTTGGAGAATCCGGCCAGAGATTAAAGTCCACACTTGCATAGCCTGTAGTTGTCAGAATGGAAATGACCTGAAAAAGACTGTATCTGAAGGCTTCAGTAGCAGAATAAACTTCAGCTCTGATGAGCTCGAAAACAAGAACAAGTGTCGCAGACACAATTATAAAAAAGTAGAACTTAAATTCCTGATCCCTTATCAGACTTTTCCTGTCAAAAACTATCGTTTTGTAATGTAGGGCAAAGTTTGCTCCCCCAAGGAACATAAATACAACAAAAATACTTTCTACCAGGGGATCACCAAAAGCTGCTATGCTGTTTGAATTGGGAGAAAAACCAGCGCATGAGATGGATGTAAATGTGTGAGTGATAGAATCATACGGAGACAATCCTGCGCTCATAAGTAGGATAAATTCTGCAAGTGACAATACAATGTAAACGAGCCACAGAATCTTAGCAGTCTCCCTGATCCTCGGGCGCAGTCTTTCTTCCTGAAGACCCGGAACCTCTGCACGGAACATTTGCCTCCCACCAACGCCGAGTTTTGGAAGGATAACAATGAACAACATGATAATCCCCATACCACCAATCCATTGGGTCAGACTTCTCCAGAAAAGCAGGCTTTTGCTCTGGCCCTCTATATCAGGAAGTGCAGTTGCTCCTGTAGCTGTTACTCCGGACATGGATTCAAATAAGGCGTTTATAGGAGGCACGCCTTCAAGTATATAGGGACAGGAGTAAAGCAGTGCTGCAATAAGCCAGGTTGATGCAACAATAAAAAAACCTTCCTTTAGATTCCATTGCACATCCTGTCTTTTAAAATATAGTGTCAATAAATAAGCAATAATTATTGCGCAAATAAAAGGAACAACAAAAATATACAGGGGTTCTTCATAATAAAGAGCAACGATCAATGGGATAATCATAAATCCAGCAAGCATCCAAAGAATTTGGCCCATTACTCCCAGAACTACGCGAGATCTCAAACCAATCACACCACCTGTTATTTAACAGACATCCTTGAAATACTTGATACTGAGTACTGGAAAACTCATGACTTTGATTTTATTCAACCGAATCTATTAGATAGAATTAATGAGTTGAAATATTATAAAATCATAACTCCTCCAACATGATTTATAATTCATATGCAAATATTTAAAATATCTTATCCCTTTTAAAAATAAAATTCTGTTTTTTCACTCTTACCGCAACCACTTTCCATAATCTTAAGTACTTCTGAATCCGAAACATCATACCAGTTAAGGTAAACCTGTGCAACTGCTCTGAAATCCGGAGGACTTTCCAGAACAACTATTTCATCTACCATCTGTCCGATATCCTTAACAACTTCCCCACCTGCAACCGGTACAGCAACTACGATCCTTCCAGCATCCTTATTCTTACATAATGCTATCGAAGCACGCATAGTGGAACCCATTGCAAGACCATCGTCTATCAGTATAACAGTTCTGCCGCGAATATCTGGCAGGTTTTTTCCTTTCCTTAAGGTCTTAATCCGCCGATGGATCTCTTCTGTCTGCTCCTCCATTATCTTATCTATCTGTTTCTGAGATAACCACAGTGCCGCATTACTGAATACGAATATACTGCCATCTTCTGCTATGGCTCCAAAACCTGATTCTGGATTGTCGGGAAATGGTAATTTCCTTGTAACTAAAAGTGAGAATGAGCTGTGCAGATATTTAGCAACCTCACAACCAACTTCTACACCACCTCTTGGTATGGCCAGTACCAGTACATCCTTATCTTTGTATCTTTCCAGTTCATGGGCAAGTTTTTTGCCTGCATCTTTCCTGTCTATGAAAAACATATGATCACTCTCTATTCTCCCCTAATATCAAAGAATAAGAAAATATTTTAGAATGGACACTCTCCGATACTCGGGTCTCCAGAGAATTCCGAATCTGCTACAATTCCCTCCTCTTCTTTTCTCAAGCCATCGATAACTAACACCTGCCTTGTCTTGCTTCCATAGCGGTAAACCGTGATTCCTTTGCATTTCAGCTCATAGGCCATCATATATATGTTCCTGATGTCTTCCTGTGTGGCGCTGGTTGGCAGATTTACAGTCTTGGCAACGGCATTGTCGACGTACCTCTGGAAAGCAGCCTGCATCCTGACATGCCATTGCGGATCAATGTCCAGGGATGTAACAAATACGTGCTTGATATCATCGGGTATATCAGCTATACTTTTGAGTGAACCTGTTCTCGCTATTTCTATCATGATATCACTACTGTAGAATCCGCGGTTCTTTGCAATCTTCTCGAACACAGGGTTCACTTCCAGCAACCGGGTTCCCATGACATTTCTTGAAAAGGATAAGGCAAAGATGGGTTCTATGCCTGAACTTGCATTGGCGATCAGACTTATAGTCCCGGTTGGGGCTACTGTATTGACAGTGGCATTTCTCATTGCCTTACATTCATTTTCCCACATGCTACCTTCAAAGTTAGGAAAAGACCCTCTTCTTTCACCAAGCTCCATTGAAGCCTTAATGGATTCTTCCTTTATGAACCTCATAATTTTTTCGGCGGTCTCTATGGATTCCTCCGAATCGTAAGGTATTGCAAGCATGGCTAACATCTCAGCAAACCCCATCAAACCCAAGCCTATCTTACGGTTGTTCTTTGAGATTCTTTCAATCTCTTCCAGTGTATACTTATTGATATCAATAACGTTGTCCAGAAAATGCACACCTGATTTCGTGATCTCACTGAGCTTCTCCCAGTCGATATCACCGTCTTTTACCATTTTGGAAACATTGATAGATCCAAGGTTACAGGATTCGTAGGGAAGGAGAGGTATTTCTCCGCAAGGGTTGGTACTTTCAATGATTCCAATATGAGAGACTGGATGTTTGCGATTTATCTCATCCAAAAAGACCAGACCCGGATCACCGGTACGCCAGGCCATGGTTACGATTAGGTCAAAAATTTCCTTTGCCTTTAGTTGGTCTGTGCTTTCTCCGGTTCTGGGGTTTACAATATTATATTTTCTGTCTTTTTTGACAGCTTCCATAAACTCGTCGGTAATTCCCACGGAGATATTGAAATTATCCAGGAATCCTTCTTTTTCCTTAGATGTTATGAATTCTATTATATCTGGATGGTCAACCCTCAGGATACCCATGTTGGCTCCTCTTCTCTTCCCACCCTGTTTTATCACTTCAGTAGCCTGATCGAAGATCCTCATAAAGGATACAGGTCCCGAAGCCACACCTTTGGTAGACCTTACTATATCTCCTTCTGGCCTCAATCTAGAAAAGGAAAATCCAGTTCCACCTCCCGACTGGTGTATCAGGGCCATATTGGTCAAAGTTCCGAAGATGCCCCTAAGGGAATCCTCCACAGGCAGTACGAAACATGCACTCAACTGACCCAGATCAGTACCGGCGTTCATAAGAGTAGGAGTGTTAGGTAGGAACTCCAGGTTTGCCATGATCCTGTAGAATTCTTCTTCTGTCTTTTTCTCATTATCTCCATATCTTCGATCGACGGAGGCTACAGATTTGGCTACTCTTCTGAACATCATCGAAGGAGTCTCTATTATGTTGCCTTCAGTATCCTTCAGCAGATATCTCTGTTCCAGTACCTTGATGGCATTAATACTGAGTTTGAGCTCATCGTAATCCACCCTCAAAAACTTCTTTGCTTCCCTCAGCTCTGCTCTTTTCTGGCGATATAGAATGTAAGCCTTTGCTACTTTTGGATATCTATGCCTGATAAGACTTGCCTCAACCGTATCCTGCACATCTTCTACATCGGGAATTCTGTCCTTGAAATTATCTTCAATAACCTCCAGTACATGATTGGAAATGTCCCTGATATTGTCTCCGTTCTTTTCTCCTACAGCTAAAAATGCTTTCTGTATTGCCAGGGTTATCTTTTCAGGTTCAAAGACTTCTATCCGGCCATCTCTTTTCCTTATTTTCTCCATCCCGTATCCCATTTAAAATTGATGATTGTTCCAATTAAATATTTTTCCGATATACGGATTTATAAAATATATATTTATTTTTACATAAATTAGGGTCTGCAGATGCCGGCAACTTCACAAATATGCTTATAATTATTGTATAATTTATCAATAAATTTAACTTATATTAAACAACCTGTGCAAGATAAAAAAGATTCCTTTTACATTATGCGCCAATAATGAAAAATCTGTGTCCAAAGACAAAATAGAAAAATTGATATAGTTAAAAGATTATCAAGTACACAAATTAAATTTGGATGTGGCCATGAATTTTAAAAAAATATTATCAGAACTCATAACATATGCAATAGTTGTTCTTATTCTACAGTATACTGGTAATTGGGAGAATTTAGGCATAGTCACCCTTGCATACATAATAAGTGTTATTTTTTGGGAATTTACAAAAGCTTGAAGTATTTATTATGAGCATTTATTTAACGCAGGTTGTGAAGTAATATCTATCTTTTATGGCCGAGTTCAAACTGAAATGATTACATTAACATGATAATCCAAGTGCATCGTTCATCATTTCAGCATGCTTAAGCTCATCGAATACGAGACGAACATTTCCATTCTTAAAATAGTAGAGTCTCATTCTCTCATCTATATGAGCTCCTCCGGGATGAATCTCAATTCCTCTTGCTTCAGAGGGAGTAGTATTGTTCAGAGTTATGTCAACAAGCTTCCCTAGACTTTCGAGGCAGTTGAGTGATTGCTCTGGATTTTTTAATGCTTTTAATTTGATAATAGTTCCATTTCTTTTGTCTATGTCTTCTGAGGAAGAACCGTTATCAATGGGAATCAGACGTCTGCAATCGCTTTTAATCCTTTTTAATATATGTTCATCATTCAGGAAATACTCATTTTTAATATGTTCAGCTACCTTAAAGGCATCATAGGTTTCCATATTATCGATGAATTTCAGAACACTGTCATAGTCAATAGGAATCCTTAGATTATTGTTGCTTTCAACCTGAATAATTTGATTTAGGAATATCTCTTTAGTGGCTTTTATGGGCGTATCAAGATTAACAGAATCAGTGAAGGGAAACAGATACAGTGACTGTCGGCTGGAAGAAGGAATAAGATTTCCAAGATAACAATTTATTTCTCTGACATTAGATTTTGTTTCGTTCTGAGCGTTGTACAATAGTCCGATCGTTTCGTTCTGCAAGGAGTAAATCCTTTCTCTGTGATCGGTATTGTTGTCAGCCATCAAACGTCCACATGGCATTTAAATTATATATATTTTTACCGGAAGATGCCAAAAAAAGCTATTTTACTACTGTTATTGTCTGGAATTATCAAGTTACCATAATTTTCGCAGAATTTAAATGCAGCCTGCACAGTGAATATATGGCATTAAAAACAAAGAAGCAGGAACAACTTGAATAAAAGCGAATGCAATCGAAAACTGAGACTTCTTGGAGTGAAGATGTATTTTGTCAAACAAAAACACCGTGCATGATGATTCTACCGAAACAAAGCTTCTTCAGCAAATAGCCTCCAATTTCCCTGGAAGAAATTACCAGCAGAATTTCCTCAGTGTTTTGAAAAGCAGCAGTTCTGTTTATCATGGGGAACTTCTAAGGACCGCCAGAATGCTGCTTGATAAAAACTGGATGCTTGCAGGGCTTTTCTTTGAAAATATCTCTTTTGCAGCAGAAAATACAAATCCCGAAGGGATCAGGAAATGGGCAGGTATCGGGATAAAGATATTTGATAAAAATAAAGATTTTGCAATAACTTATTTTTCTTGTTCAGCTCCTTTATTAGAAAAGCTGGATCTTAGTGAACTTGAAGAGTGGGCTTTGAACGGTCTTTCTATCTCTGAAAAGGACCAATCCCTTGGAAAGTCCTATTTTTCCCTAAAATCAGAAGCTTCTCAGGAATTAATTGAAAAACTTACAGGTTCAGTGGCGTTGAGTGAGATAATAAACATTCTAAGATATTACGCTCTTGGACTTTCAGGTGTCAATTTTAATATTCTTTCCCGCACAGCTTTAGGAAAAGAGTTTGATGGCGATTCTATAAATCCTGTGATTGCAGGCAATACTATCTACCTTGCTCCCAGGATTAAGAAATATGCGTATTTCGAAGATAATTTTAAGATATACAAATTGAGCATAATGCATGAAGTAGGCCATATTCATTTCATTTCCAATGAACTGGAACGCGATGGAACGGCAGAATTGATGACTGAAATCCGAAGAAGGTACTCAACAATGAAGAAAAGACTACCTCTTTCCGGGATGCAGGCAGAGGGCATAATTGCTATTTCAGATGTCATATCCCTTTTTCCAAATCAGGATTTGGCAGGGACTATACTTGGTGTTCTTGAGGATGCCAGGGTCGAGTACATGATAATGGAGCGGTACAGGGGAGTCAGGGGCGACCTTGAAAAAATAAGGTATCAGATGCTACTGACAAGACCCGTTCCTAAAGGCAATATTGAAGAGTTCATGGAAGCACTTCTCTGGATTTCCATTGGGCATGAACCAGTTTATGATTTAAACAAAGGAACAAAGCTTCTTCTAGCTCAGATAAGACCATTGCTTGAAGAAAGTGTTTTCAGAGACGATTCATCTGTACTCGATTCCTTTAAAGCAACATTCAACATATACAAAATACTCGATGAGCATGAAGGACCATTAAGCCAGAAAGAGTATGGGGTTCTGAAAAACCTCGATTACCGTGGTGTAAGCATCGGAGCGTATAACAGGAAGAATTCTTTATCTGCCTGTTCAAATGAGAATATTATCAGAAATTTCATTCCTGAAAGCAAACCGGAACTGACAGAAGAACAAGAACTTCTGCATGAAGAAAAGGCAAAATTTCAACCCACTTATGCTGAGAAAAAGAACTGGAACATACTTGGAAGCTACATGTATGATGAATGGGACGGTATTATCAATGATTATAAAACAGACTGGTGTACTGTCAATGAGGTTGAACCTTTTGGAATGTCAGGCGGGTACTATGATGAAGCTTCAGAACAATACAGGAACGAAATCGCACTAATCAAACAGGTTTTCAGCAGAATGAGACCTGAAACATTTCGCAGAATGAAAAAGCAAAGTGATGGAACAGAGATAGATATAGATTCTTGCATTGATTCCATTATACAGAAGAAATGTGGGGTCAATCCCGACGATGGGCTTTACATGAGATGGGATAAACATGATAGGGATGTCGCCACACTTTTTCTGGTAGATGTGAGCTATTCTACCCACAAACCAGTGAACTTTGAAGAAAAAAGCATACTGGATGTTGAGAAAGATTCCCTTATCATCATGACACAGGCCCTTGAAAGTATTGGTGATAGCTACGGAATTTATGCATTTTCCGGCAAAGACAGAGATGATGTAGAATATTTTGCCATAAAGGAGTTCGAAGAGGATTTATCAGATAATGTTGCACGCAGGATTAGTGTACTTGAGCCCGTATCCAATACAAGACTCGGACCTGCCATCCGGCATTCCATCAGGAAACTGGAAAGAATAGATGCAAAAACAAAGATAATCATACTGCTTTCTGATGGTGAACCCTTCGACATCTCCCGGGGAGAGAATGCATATAAAGAAAGCGTTGCTGAAGAAGATACCAGAATTGCGATTATGGAAAGCAATTCAAAGGGAATTAATTTATTCTGCATAACCGTTGATCCTGATCCCGGAAAATATCTGGACAATATATTCTCGGATTCAGAATATACTATAATAGATGATGCCAGTTTACTTCCGGAGACCCTTCCGGTTTTGTATAAGAGGATAACAACCTAATCCAAACTTATTTTCAATATGTTTATCCTCAACCTCCTTGTTTTATTATAAGGTAATCGTTATCACCAAAACAACTAAGTAAGGCCGAGACCCTCCTTTGCTCCAGAAGTCAGAATTAAGAGTTGATAATATGGCGATTAAAGAAGGAGATACAGTAAAGGTAGAATATGTCGGTTTACTTGATGATGGTTCTGTTTTTGATGCTTCAGAGACACATGGCCAGCCTTTAGAATTTACAGTGGGTGGCGGCAATGTAATAAAGGGTTTTGATGACGCAGTGAGAGGTCTTGAGGTTGGTGAGGAAAAAGAATTCAGACTTGAGCCTGAAGATGCATATGGTGAATACAAGGATGCTTTGATAGATACTGTATCAAGGGATCTTGTAAAGTCAAGTATGGAGATGGAAGTTGGTAAGACATTCTGGGTTCAGGCTCCTCATGGTCAGACAATTCCTGCCAAAATAATCGATCTTACAGAAGATGAAGTTACTTTTGATCTAAACCATCCTCTTGCAGGTAAGGCTCTTACATTTAAGATTATAATTGTTGAAGCTTGATATGGCACAATTATTTAAAACATAACTAACAGTCTAAATTGAGAATATGATGATGATGATACTCATTATATAGTAGAGTATGCATATATTTATATATCTGAATAATATACTATGAACTGCAGTCATTCAAGCTGAACATGCAGAAGATTGCATGACCATTCGGTGGTACGATATGGCCTTGATTGGAAGAAACTAAAGTAAAATTACAAAAGCACATGAACGCTAACAAACCACCACATTACTCCCACAACCACACACAAGGTTTGTTACGTTCAGGCTTTAGTAACATTTATTATTCAAATTAATAGTGGAGTATGAGCAAAGGGGATTCAGGTCTTTAAGACCGGGGTTATTGTCAAAGAGAATTCCCATAAGCCTTCTCTTCTCTCTGATTTACTTTTTATTTTTCTGTATGAATCAATTATTATATTACTGGTTATTGATAGTCAAGATATTAATGCACCAATGAACCAAACACTACGAAAAGCATCGCAGTGGCAACAAAGTTGGCTATGATGGAGTACTCCAGTCCTTTTTTCCAGTATATCCAACCAAAACCGGTTCCTGCAACCCAGTTAAAGACAGCAATACGCATAGCAAGTGCAATATCCATGTTTTCTCTGGAGAAAAACAGGTAAATAAGGGCATAAATAGAACTTACTATTATAATCGAGATCCATACACCAATATCAGTAGGATTACCTTGTGAAGTTTTCTTTATTTTCCAGGAGATCCAAACCAGAAGTGTCACTAAAAAAAATCTCAAAACAATCTCTTCGACCACGCTTATATAAACCGAATATAAAATCCGCTCCCATAGAGGGGGAGTTGTCAGATAGATCAGCAATGATTCCGAATATCTCGTAAATATAAGTGTGTCAAGAATCAGAATAAACAGAGATATGATTATACCAAATATTAAAGATTGTGTGAATGCAGGTTTAAAATCAAAAGGTAAATGCCTATCTTCAAAAAGAGAATTGAGTACAGGTGTTTTCAGACCAACTTTTTTGCCAAGGTAAAGGCCTGTGAATATACCTGCAAGGAATATCACTGTTGATCTGGCAAACTGTGAAGCAAGGATAACCGGCACTGCCATGGCCTGGTCATACAGTGCATCACCTGACATCGTTATGGCATATGGAAGTGCTGCCAGTAATGAGAATTCAGCCACCATGAACAGTAGCCAGTAGATATTCCAGTCTACAACATCTCTGATATCTTTGAACTTCATTCCTGCCAGCCTGTTCTATTAAAAATTAAAAATCACATGGCGTCCTTTGACGCTTTAGTGAAGTATTCTATTGCCTGTTCCAGTTCTTTATGATTCTTTGCGTATTCTTCAATATCTATGTTCTGAAGATAAGCCTCACATGCCTGTACAAGAGCCTTAGCTCCGTCCTGGGTTCCTCCCGGATGTGCATGAACACCTGATCCCATGGTGGTGATGAAATCAACATTTCCCATTACATCAATAAAAGGCTTTAGTCTTACAGGATTCAGACCACCTGAGACAATTGGACAACACTTCTTCATACCTCTCCAGCTATCATCCTCCAGTACAACATGGTGAGCAATATCTTCATTTACGATATTGATGGCATCCTTGTCGGAATCAGGGATCTTAGACCAGCTCTGTTTGAAAAAGTGGCCTTCTGCACTCATGTACTGTATCTCGTGTGCTGCAACAACGTCCTCCTCAGGAGTTCCTTTCATCTTTCCTACACCTGCTGTTCCTGTGTGAATGCCTGATGAACCGGCAAGTCTTGCAAACTTAGAGAGAACAAGCACTGAGAATCCAAGTGGGTTTTCAGGTCTTGTAAATGCTCCATGAGCTGCTCTGTGGAAGTGAATGAAAACACCGGGATACCTCCTTCTGAGTGTCTGAACAGCCATCCAGCCCGCTGTAATTCCATCGATGAGGAATGCATAACTTCCAGGCTCAAACCCTGCATTGACTATCATTTCACATCTTTCGATCATGGTGTCAAAGTCAGCAGCAGAAACGTTAAATGAATGTACTTTTTTGTGTCCGGTCTCACGAACAGCTTTGTCCATAGCTTCTTTCACATGTTTTACCATTTTGTCGTAGGGACAGAAATCCTGATTGGCCTGTGGTTCATCGTTCTTAACAAAATCGCCGCCACCTGCCCAGAAATCATAACATACTTCTGCATACTCAGCAGATGTTAGTCCCATCTTTGGTTTGACTATTGTTCCAAGGATAGGTCTGTCGTAGACATCAAGATATTTTCTCATATCATCAACTGTGTAGCCCGGGCCATCATACTGTTCAAGCATTGATGGTGGGAACCACACATCCAGAAGTTTCAGGGCTGCAACTTCCTTCATTCCGAGAATATTACCCACTATATAGGTGAGTATATTCTGTACATTTCCTCCCCTGTCAAAAAGTCTCCATGGATATGCTATCCACACAAGTTCACGGTCTGTGTCTAGCTGATACACAAGGGCATTCATGACCCTTGAAAAAGGGGTTTCTGTATTAACCTTAAAATTAGTACCTGTTGATGACTCTGCTGCAACTTCAGCTGCAGCCTGTAACATGTTGAATTTCCCCCCGGGTTTCAGATGGAAAACACCGAGCAGATATTCACCGTTTGTCGGATCGGGCAATTCCAGATTAACATATGCTTCCTGTTTGGAGTTAAGCGATTTGACCAGATCTTCTTGAATCGAACTCATATAGTAAAAAAGAGCATGCAATCTATTTTAGTTTTTGGCAAGTTGCAGCTTACTCAGTTTATTTAATAATGTCTTAAAAAGACATAACTTTTAATAGAATATGATCTATTCGTTAATTATTCTTACTTATATAATATAAATTAGAAAGTGATCAAATGGAATATGGTAATCTTTTAGGCAATTCACTGAAAACAGTTATGAGTAATTTTGTTGCGTATGGAGTAGCGACCATAGTTCTTACTATCGGATCAATGCTTGTCATTACTGCCCCACCTTTACTTTACGGATTTATTATAATGCTTGTGAGAGGATCAAGGCAGGAAATGGTAAAGTGTATGGATATTCTGGATGGATTCAGATTCGGTAATTTTGTCCGTAGCTGGAAATACATGCTTTTTGTTATGATAATCGGTGTTTTGGTGGCAATTGTGGCAATGATATTACTTTTTATTGTGGGATTGCTTTCATTTGGTTTTATAGTTGCAGCAGGTTCCTTTTTACCAGAATCAGTAAGTATAGCAATAGCAGCCATACTCTATCTTGTAGTTATCTGTATTGTTCTGATCCCATTCTTTTTCATGCTATACCTGCTTCCCCTCTATGTCATCAAAGGATATGATGTAACGGATGCTTTTTCAGAAAGCACCAGAATAGTAAAAGCAAATATCATGACAAGTGTGATTATAAGCCTTATAGTAGGTGTTCTGTCACTTATGGGCTCATTGCCATATTATGTGGGCCTGTTTATGGAATGGCCTTTTGTCCTGAATATGCTAATTTACACGCTGGCTGTTTTAATTACAATGCCGTTCAGCCAGCAGATTCTTGTGAACACTACACTAGAACTTGGTTCATTCCCTGAACATATAGATGAATCTGATGTATAGAACTGCCACAAAAGGCAGCAATATTCGTCAAGTATTTATCAGATTTAAATATCTTTTTATTATTATTATTATTAATTGTTATTTAGTTCACTTGGCTTTTCAATCAATAATTTATTGGTTTTATAGGCTTAATAGTCATTATGATTAGTTTTAAATACTTAAAATACTATTTGCGCTTTATAATCAACTTATAATCAAAAATATCTGTTTAAAACTGATTATTACTATTAATATCCAATATTAAGATTTAATAAATAATCTAAAAGGAGTAGGTATGAGAAAAGCGCAATATAAATTCCATTTAAGTGATTTTATCTCAGAAGATGATTTTAAGATAATAAAAGACTTTTCAAAGGATAAAGAAACCCCATTTCTTATTATAGATCTGTCTAAGGTAGAAGAAATGTATGATGAATTGGTCAGAAACATGCCATATGTTAAAATATATTATGCAGTAAAAGCAAATCCTTTAGATGAGATTATTTCAGCCCTTAGAGATAAAGGTTCTAATTTTGATGCTGCAACTGTCTATGAGATAGGCCAGCTTTTGAGACTTGGTGTGAGTCCTGAAAGAATCAGCTACGGCAATACAATCAAAAAAGAAAAAGATATTGCCTATGCATATCAAAATGGTATACGCCTTTTTGCGACCGATTCTGAGAGTGATCTGCTAAAGATTGCACGAAATGCTCCAGATTCAAAGGTATTTTTCCGCCTGCTCACAGAAAGTGATGGTGCAGACTGGCCACTGTCCCGTAAATTCGGAGCACATCCGGATATGATCTATGAGCTTATACTCCAGGCAAAAGAACTGGGACTTGATCCATATGGTCTTTCTTTCCACGTAGGTTCACAACAACGGGATATAGGGCAATGGGACAATGCCCTTTCAAAATGCAAATATCTGTTTGAAGCCGTGGGACTTCAGGGCATTGAACTTAAAATGATAAATCTCGGTGGAGGTTTTCCTGCTAAATATGTGTCACCTGCTAATGAACTTGAAACCTATGCACATGAGATACTGCGCTTCATAAAAGAAGACTTTGGAGATAATCATCCGGAAATCATAATAGAACCTGGACGTTCATTAACGGCAGATGCAGGTGTTATTGTAACAGAAGTCATAATGATCTCAAAAAAGGCAAAATTGAATCAGTACAAATGGGTATATCTTGACATAGGAAAATTTGGCGGACTCATAGAGACACTTGATGAATCCATAAAATATCCAATATATTCAGAAAGCAAGGGGTTTGAAGAAGAAGTAATTCTGGCCGGTCCTACATGCGACAGTATGGATATTCTCTATGAACGTTACAAATACACTCTGCCCATGGGTCTAAAAGAGAATGAACGACTTTTCATATTCACAGCAGGAGCTTACACACAAAGTTACAGTTCAGTTGCCTTTAATGGTTTTCCATCCCTGAAAGCCTATGTAATCTGATCAATAACAAAAAAACCTTTTATTTTTTACTTCAGGCTACGGCCCAGTCACTATAAACATATTCTGTTTCTGCGTTTGCTCCCAAGGCCCATATTCCTACCCGGTAAGATTCTCCTTCAGGAACACTGAGCCCTGTTACTGTGTAGACCACAGTTTCGTCCACGTCCAGATCAGAATCCGTATCTGTTCTGAGTTCATCCCATATCATATTCTCCGTTTTACTTTCAATAGTTGTATAAATAACCACATCCTCAGCAGTTGCCGAGCCAACATTAGTTACTGCTATTTCAAGGTCTGCATAGGTTACATATCCGTTACCTCTTGCATTTCCACTGAATATTACCATAAGTTGCGGATATGGTTTGGGTAGAGGCTGAACCGTGGCTTCAAGGTTGATATATTCATTAGGTACCACACCCACTTCCCAGCCAGTATTTGTGGTCTCAAGATAATAGTATCGAACACCTGAATAATTATAATAGCTGCCTTCAAGTGCTTCTGCACCTTTTACACCAATACCCATATGTCCCGGGAATTCAACAAGTGCAACTCCATAACCCATATCATAGAGCAGTGATGCCAGAAGAATGGATGAATCCTCGCAATCACCGCCTCCATGATAAAGAGTTTCAAAGGGAAAACGAGGGTATTCATCATAACCTGCAGAAACACTGTCGCTTACATAAGGAAGGGATTGCACAAAAGCCATTACAATATAGGGGATTTCTTCCCTGCTGTAACCTTTTTCTTCAGCAAGTCCTGTAATCTGTTCTGTGATCATGGATATAAGATCATCATCGTAAGGGTCATTTACAAAATGGCTAAAATCCCTGTTACGGATCCTTTGTGAATACAGATCATAAGATTCAGTATCATATTTGTATTCAACTGAGAACTCTGTGTTGTCATATTCCCAGCGATAGATACGGTTGATGTTATCACTGTTTATTCTGACATCTATTTCATTATTTTTCCCTTCATATTTTCCGGTTTCAAGGAATATTGCGGGATATATTGTGTAGCTAATATCCACTGTAAAACTGTTGTCAGCTATTTTAGCAACACTAATGCTGTAGATTACATTTTCTCCATTTGTATCTTTTACATTGTATTTTTTGTTTAAAACCAAGATCCTGGTGTTATATTCATTTCCATCTTTCCTGAAGGATACACGTATGTTTTCACTTTGTTTGTTTATTTCCAGAATTTTAATTGAGTAACCATTATCGATTTCCAGGACCTGGGTTGTTTTGAGTGTTTGTGTGTAGTTTACAGAATTTGAATCTGATGATAAACCAGACAATTCAGAATCAAGTGTTTCATCAATACTCGAATGCATGCCTGTATCCCTGTTTTCTGATACATCCTGTGTTTCATTATAGATGCATCCGGAAGAAAACACAAACAAAAGAATAGTAATTAGAAAAACTGCCAGAATACTGTCATGTCTCTGTATATCAGGTCACCTTTTTTTATTGCTTAAGATGATAATTGTTTTGTCTGTATACTATTTCAGTATATCTAAAATGATATTTATCTATAATTTCCTTTACAAAGACCTGTAAAACTCTTTTTACAGGTAACTCTGCTTGATAAAGGTTTTTTGTCCTTTAGTTTCGAATCCATATATTCATTCAAATGAGACTTAAGAGAGTTGATCTCATCATTTTGGGGCAATGTTGCTACCAATTTATCAATGAAACCACGTTCTTTTACAAGATTGAAAGTTTCTCTGAAATTCATATCGAAAAGCCAGGCCATACGGGTGAGGTTCATATCATTGCACGTCCTGACATGACCGATACTTGCAACCTTGTTTTCCATTATCTCCTGTACAATTTCCGGAGAGTAATTAGGATTATCCGGTAGGCCCATATCAAGAGCAGGATTTGGTTCTTCATTCCTTTTACGGTGGTGATCCAACAGAACCTTGTAGATGTCAAGCTTATCTGCATCTCTTATGAGTTTTGCATGGAAAAGAGTTCTTTTATCAGGAGTTCCTGTAATTCTGAACCTGTTGTGATTAACGATTGAAAAAAGGATAATTCGTTTTTCAGTTATCGGAAGGCTGGTAAGAACTTTTTCAGACTTCAGTACTTTCACACCCAGAACAGCATGGTTCACTGATTCACTATCTTTAAATGTCCTGTACTTGCTGATCTGCTCGAAACGCCCCACATCATGAAGAAGTGCAATTGACATTGCAAGAAAATAATCTTCAGCATCAACATTTTCAGAAGCAGCTATAAGGCTAGCATTTTCACATACTCTGATGCTGTGATCTTCTTTTAGTATCACATTCTGCCGGATAAAATTATCATCATTATAAAAGGATCTGACATAGTTGTGAAACCAGATTTTAAGATCATTGAATTTTTCTTCATTCATTTGATGCTAGAATGGCAATTAAAGGCATTATATTTTGTGTATTCATTAAATGATCAGTACTGGAGTGAGAAAAGCATTCTATCATCATTGCCTTTCAGATACAGTTTCAACTGCTCTCCTTCAAGCACCACTGAATCAACATTTCCAAGATATGCAAGATACTTATTGCCAATAGAATCCTCTCCGCATTCCATAAGTGTCACTGGTCCTGGATTTAAGTTAATGCTACTGTCTTGCAGGATATAGGTTCCGCTTCCCGTGTTGCAGTCAGCAACAATATAATAGGTCCCGTCTTCCATGAATCTGATCGTATATTTCTTAGGGTCGGGAACAACAAGCGGTGTTTTTGCATCTTCTTCAATTGTACCAGTCCATTCCCATGTTACATTTGAAATACTTTCTACAGTAACTTCCGTGTTTTCAACGTTATTCTCCAGTTCTGTATTTGTATCCAGACAGGCAGAAACTGAAATTATAATTGTGATAATTGCCAGAATTAGTGCTGTTTTAATCACCTTCTCTATAAGCCTCAACATTTTACCTCCTGAATTTTAATATAAATAGAAGAAGATTATATATTATCCGGTCATAGTCTTTTCTGAGTATTATCTCAGGGGATGAAACGTATGCCTGATGGAAAAACACATAATGCTATAAACGCAGCAGTGCTGACAGCAGTACTAGTTGGTTTTTACTTAATAATCAAAGAAGGTATGGATCCTTCCAGTATTTATCTGAATAATTACACAATAGTTGCTTTTTCAGCAGCCTATATTTTTGCCACATTGTTCCTGAGTCCTGATCTTGACATCAGCAGCAAACCCTATAGGAGATGGGGTATCCTCAAAATACTCTGGTGGCCATATAAAGAAATATTCAAGCACCGTGGACTATCACACCATCCAATTTTCGGCCCTCTGTCTATCGTACTTAACCTTGCAGTAATAGTTGCTGCATTTTTTCTGATGGCAGGAATTGATTTTAAGTCAATACCCTCCAGTCTGCTTATAGCAGGGGTTTCAGGAATAGTTCTTTCTATTGAAATGCATATCATTGCAGACAATGTGGTCTCAAAAATGAAGGTATTTTTCTAAATCTAATCTACATTAGAATGACAGGCTTAATGGAAATATAAAAGAGTTAATTGACCCTGTCCTTAAATTCCGTATCAATGTGCGTTCCGTCACAAAATGGTTTATTTTTTGATTTCCCACATCTGCAGAGAGCATAATGGTCCATAGTTTCCGGTTTAAAACCTTGCTTATCTTCAAGCTCGACGCCACCTATTGCATGATAGGGACCATTCTTAACCATGAATATTTCAGGTTCGTGAGGATAATCCTTGTGAAGAACTTTGTTCATTGTGTAACTCAAAGCTCCTGATGGACAGGTTCTGATAGTCTTTGCAATCTCTTCAGAATCAGCTGCATCCGGGTCTACCCATGGTTTTTTACCTTTTCTGAAAACCTCCGGGAGTTTCAGAATGCAATGCCCTATATGTGAGCAAACAGCCCTGTTGTCATGGATCGTTATCTCTTTTCCGGCAAATGATTCATTTTTGTCAGGATGTTTGCCGCCTTCTTTCTTCTCTGAAAAGCCGTTATGCAGGTGAGCTCCATCGCAAAAAGGTTTTTTCTCAGAATCACCACATCTGCATAGAGCCATGGATGGGGTTGTTTCTATGAAAACACCTTTTGAGTTTCTGAGTATTTTGAGATCTTTTACAATAAAAGGACCGTCTTTTGAAACTCTGATAACAGGTTTTTTCCCCTTGTTCATGTTTTACCTTTTTACATACAAAGCTGCCAGAAATCCCAAAACAGCAAGCACTATACCAAATCCGGGAGATTGCACGTCTGTTGTTGTATTTTCAACATCTGAGTCGCTGCCGGTTTGTATTGCATCTTCAGTGGTCACAGTTGTGTTGATTTCATTTTCATGATCCTCTGTTTCTGTTTCTCTTTCAGTAATTTCTGTCACTTCAGGATAATCATCTGAATGTCCTGGAAATGTCAGTGCATTTATCTCTTCGATATTTGTGAAACCATCACCATCAGAATCAAGTTCTTCTATGGCAAGAAAATCTTTACCATTTTCTGAATAACTGATCCCGTAACTGTCACGTATGCCTCCTCCATTTGGATTTACGTGACATGTATCACAGGTTGCAAGTCGTGTGTCAGTTAAATCATATTGTTCAACGAATGCTGCCATGTAATTTGGTCTTGCAGATGCTGTGTGGATTCCGAATAGAACTAGCGATAATAAAAGTAGCCCAATAACAAATTTCCATTTCATATATACACTCCGCATTTATCAACACTATTATTTTGGGCAGGTAATATTTAAGTATTCCATAGATCAAATCTTTTATTTCTACGCAACACCCTAAAAAATAATACACATAATAAAATATTTATTGTATGTTTTCTTTTTAATAAGAGGAGACGAAGGAAACAAAATGAAGATACTAAGTAGTCTTTTAGTCTTAATTACAGTTTTATTAATCTTGATAATGCCTGCTAATGGCGACATCTTACCACCGGGAATGAAAGTTTACGATAGATGTGTAAGCATATCAAATCTCGGTGATTATCATGATGTTGTTTTTGTAGGTTACATCACCGGTCCGGTCATACAATGCGAAAATCCATATATAATTAATTCCAGTGAATGCCTGACACAATTCTATAAAGCCAACAAACTTACGGTCTATGCTATTGAAAAAGATTATTTTGAAAATAAAGGACTCGAGAATATCGATTTCGAGTCTGATCCCAACATATTACCCTACAACTTTGATTTTAATGTAGATTGGGGTCATACTGTTGTTGCAAATCCATTGACAAAGGAAGAAATATACTATTCTGTGGCAGGCTTTAATGATACAGCTTTGATACTCTATGCAGAAAGAAAAGTTTCTTTCTACGGATCAGTCATTGACAGAGAGGAAACATACGGTAAACCTTCAATACCGGATATGAGAGTAGTGTTCAATGAGTCAAAAGTGAAAACAGAAACTGAAAGTTTAGTAAATGGTAGTATGGAATCAAAGGAAGCTAGTAAAATTAATGAAACGTCAGATGTCAATTCATCTGAGGGCGAATTAAATCTTAAAGACACAATACTGTGTTTCTTCAGAAAGCTATTTGGAAATGATTGCTGAAAAGATTCTGATTAAAATGAAACAAAAGTAAATGTTATATGAATATAGATTCCTTGTATCGTTTTTCCTGACACTGTTGATAGAGACATCAATTCTTTTCTTGCTAATAAGAAATTACTTCAAAATTGATGATATCAGTAATTCTCTTGTTTTATTTGCAGGAATCATTGCTTCATTTTCAACACTACCGTATCTATGGTTCTTACTACCTCAATTCATTACTTCATACAATATTCTTGTTGTAGCCGGTGAAACATCAGTTATTTTGGCTGAAGGTGTGATCTATTATTATGTTCTGAAAGTTACCGCTAAAAGGGCTTTTGCTTTATCATTTGTTTGTAATCTTATATCATTTATCACTGGATTGTTAATGAATTCTTTTATCTGATCCTACATTAAAGTTTATGAAGGATTAATTAATTTCCTTTATTTCATTTTAGAAGATTCTTTATAGATTATCGTTTTCTCTAATAAGCTATGGAATATCAGAACGAAGAATTTGAAGAAAACGATTTCAAAGATATCGATCTTGCAGAAAGTTCATTTAGGAACACTAAATTCATCGATTGCAATTTTGACAACTGCAAATTATTAAATGTTGACCTAAATAACACGCGGCTTCAAGAGGTAAAATTTAGGAATTGTAAAATTGTAGGTCTGGATTTTTCAAAATGCAATGATTTTATACTGAATATTGGATTTGAGAATTGCTATCTTTCATATTGTATATTCTCAGATATGGATCTGGATAACACAGAATTTAACGAGTGTAAGATATATGATTGTGATTTTGTAAATACTAACCTTAAAAATACAAATTTTGAAGGCTCAGATCTTAAAAACAGTCTTTTCAGGAACACAAACCTTAGTTATGCATCTTTTAGGAATGCAAAGGATTACTCCATAGATCCTAATAATAATTCCTTCAAAAAGACAAAGTTCTCTATTCCTGAAGTTATTTCCCTATTAAGTATCTATGATATTGAAATAGACTAAACAACAATATATAATAATGCAATTTAAATTATACTAATAAAAAGAAAGAAATACTATAATGATAATTTCTTCTTCAAATATATCTCTGCTTTATTTGTAAGTTTGATATATTTTCAAAAGTGGGTGAAATATGAAAACTAAATATAAGATTGCAGGCGGTATATTATTATCATTCCTATTTTTGTATGTGATACTGCCATTTTTGATTGTAGGAGGACCCACACCATTTTACGAAATAAAGAATAATGATACTGTAAGTCATAAAATCACAGTAGAAATCTTTGACCCGCAAAATAATTCTATACACAAAAAAGATTATTTTCTGGAACCCCATGAGGTTCTAAAAAAACCCAAACCTCCAATTCTTGTTCTGAAAACTTATTTTATTGATAAAGAATGTGGCTGCCGCTTTGAAAGTACTCTTAATAATAATTCTTCTGCCTCCCTTCTTATCAACTATCACCCATGGAATGAGCCATCAATTTCTGTTTCTGAAAATAAAATTCATATTGAAGAACTTAGTATCTGACCAGAAAAACTATTTTGTGAATTATGAAAGTACTTTATTAAATAAGATACTTACTAATTAATTTATGATAAAATATCAAAAACAACATTCAGAGAAGGTTCAAATGTAAAAGCTTATGAATAATCATGTCTACATATTCAGAAAAGCAATTATAAATTTAAATAGCAACTAAATTTAATTTCAATTTAAAAGATAGAATGTATATTTTTTACCGGGGGTTAAGTTTTGACGAATAAAAAACTAGTAGATGTCATATTTGCTTCAGAAAAAAGAAAAAACGTACTTCTAATGTTAAAAAACGGTCCTCAGGAAATGACATATCTTTTAGAAAGCCTGGATACAAACAGACCTGCATTGCTCCCTCAAATGAGAATTCTTGAAGAACATTCACTTATTTATCAAACAGGTGATTCTTACGGTCTTTCAACTATTGGTAAGATAGTTGTCGATGAAATGAAACCATTTCTGGATACTATTGAGACACTTAGCAAACACAGCCATTATTTGAGTACCCACAACACAGAATCGATTCCTGATCATCTTTTTGAACGGATCAGCGAAATAAGGAATTGTAAGATAATAGAACCCAGTCTTGTAAACACATATGAGATAAACAAGGAATTCTTTGAAAAAGCAAAGACAACAAAGTCATTGAAATTTGTTTTCACTTTTATGCATCCTACTTTTCCTGACATCCTTTCTCACTATACTGCAAAGAACATAGATATCACAATGATAATCACCCAGGATTTGTTCAATAAGATGCAAAATGATTTTTCAGATGAATTTAAAAATGCTTTAAATAATGAGAATAACAAGTTTTTTATTTACAGAAAGGAGCTGAATATATCCTCTCTATCCATAAATGATGATTGTTTTGTCTTGCGGTTACTTTTCAATAACAATGAATTCAGCAGCAAACAGGTTTACTGCTGTAGTCCGGAAGCGTATAGATGGAGCAAGGATCTTTTTGATTATTATTTGGAAGATGCAAAACCTATTAATCATGTCTAATGTAGAAATTTGTTTATATGTTTTTAGCAGGAGATAAGCCTTCATGAATAAGTCATTGACAGATGTCATCTTCGCTTCTGAGAAAAGAAAAAAGGTCCTTTTATTGCTACAGGGTGGGAAAAAAGATATAAATTTTCTTCTTGAACATTTAAAAACAAAAAGGACATCATTACTTCCACAATTAAGAATTATGGAACAAAATAATATTGTTTCACATTACGGAAGCAACTATGAGCTCACAAGAATTGGTAAATTACTGGCAGATGAAGTAAAACCTTTCCTTGAAACACTTGAAACACTGGACAAAGGTAATTCTTATTTTTCAACCCATAATATAGATGGTATCCCGGAACAATTTCTAAAACGTATACGTGAAATTAAGGATTTTGTTCTTATAGAACCAGACCATGTTGATGCTCAAAAACTGAATGCAGAATATCTTGCAGAAGCACTCGGATCAAAAGAAGTGTATTTTGTTTTTACTTTCATGCATCCGGGAACTATTCCGGTGCTTCAACAATTGCTGGATAATAATATCAACATTTCTGTTATTGATAGCAAAGAACTTACTGATAAACTTGTAAATGAAATGCCTGATAGGTGCCAGTATTTCCTTTCATTTGATAATCTCAGAATTCACTCGTATTCAAAAAGTATAGGGGTATGCTCTCTGACAGTAACTGATAACGGATTTTTGTTACGATTACTATTCAATAATAATGAATTCAGCAATAAACAGATTGTTTGTATGAGTCCCGAAGGACGTAAATGGGGAAAAGACCTTCATGACTATTATGAAAAAGATGCTACATTGATTACAGAGATATGAAAAAGAAAAAACGGTTCAGATTGAACCATTCACTGTTATTTATTCATAAGCTTCAAGAGCAAGCTCAATTTCTTCATCTGCCTTATCATAATTTTCTTCAGCCATGTATTCACATGCTTTTGCACAGTGTTCTGCAAAAGTTATACTTGGATCATAGACAGTACTGCTTTCAATTGCAGATATTGAAAGTTCTGAGTATTCTGAGTCTTCAAGGTCTGAAAGTATTTCTTTTGTTTCTGTCAGGTTGGATGCAGCATATTCAAAACAGGCTTGAGCTTCTTCCCATTCCTCGTCTTCAAAATATTCAAGAGCTTTGTCATAATTCTCCCATCCATATACCTGTGAAGAAAGACTTTTTTTCAGAGTTTGAAGCTCTGACACAATATCCAGGTTCGTGTAAACAGATTCCCTGTCAAGTACCAGAATTGGTTTTAATTCAAGAGGGACATCATCCATTTTTATCTCTGATGAAAGTTCCTTGGCGTTTTCAAGATTTGGAACAGAACTTTCAAGAGAAATTCCGAATTTTGCAATCTCATCATGTGCATTATCATATTCTTCAATAGCAATGTAAGTACGGGCTTTATAGAGATGATCATAACAATCAAGAAGATCCTCTTCTGCTCCTATGCTTTCCAGATAATAATCACAGATTATTGTATTTACGTCAACAAGTTTCTGTTCTTCTTCATCTTCTGTGCTGATATTTTCCAGAATTTCAAGTGCTTCTTCATAACTGACTTTAGCTGCATAAAGCCTGTTTCGTGCATCTGTGGGTGCATCTGTATCCATATCTTCAATTAGTTCCTCTCCGGAAGACATAAGAGAAGTTGCAAGTTCAATATTCTTGCTGGCAGTACTTTGTTCTTCTTCTACGCACCCGGACATTGATAAAATTGTCACTAATACTACCAGTATAATCAATATTTTCAAAAATAACCACCTTTTTTTGTATTAACTGTGTAAAATTCTAAACAATACTGGATTGTAAAACATATCATAAAAATTAATCGATTATGATTTGTTTTTCACGCTGTAAAAGCGGATGTCAGATAAAATAAAGCATGAACATAAATACTCTGTAAATTACATAGAAAGTCGCAGGAATTCCAACTGTAAGTATTGCCTTTTTTGTTGACAGGTCTCTTCCATATTTCATTCCATTTATCCAGATATTTAAGGCCAGAATAAATAGCAATGTCGAAAAAAGAGTGCTTATTATATTTAAAGGCAGGTTTGCATATAATAGTTCATTTACAAAAACATCAGTGTTCCCGGTTTGATCCAGGTTTTCTATCATAGAGAAAAAATCAACTTCAGGGATTATCATCCAAAAATATAGTGGGCCTGTAATGGTATCTATGATGTATGGTATAAAACCATATGATGTGAACTCAAGTACTCTTTTAAAGCTGCCTTTTCCACGGAATATGGCAGAGAATAGATAAAAAACACCAGCAGTGCTTACCCACAAAAAAAGAATACCAATAAAAGAAACAATTAAAACTATTAGCAGAATAATAATAAACAACACATACATATCAGAAGGAATAGAAGGTAAATACGTTGCTGCTTTTGAGAAATCATTAGGGATAAGCAGCACAAAAATCATGGCGAGAATGAACAATCTGGCAAGCCAGAGACTTATGATAATATAAAATGGCTTTTTCAGCTCTTCCGGCTCATTCATTTTGTTCCTGAAAAACTGATTCGGATTTTTAAATAATTCCAGCATACTTTTATCCAACCTTAAAATAATATCTATAAAAAATAACTCTTATCAAAAAGTTTTTTACAAAATAAAGTAGCTCTCTATAAAAAGTTTGCTAAAATAATTAGAAAAGAAGAATGGTGGATGTTTTTACGGTTCAATACTTCCGCTTACCAAAAATAGCCGAACCAATACGAACGATAGTGGCACCTTCTTCAATGGCAACCCTGTAGTCACCGGACATTCCCATGGAAAGTTCCTTAAGATCGATGTTATCATTTCTCTGGGTTTCTAATAGCAGGTCATGAAAAAGTGCTTTCATTTCCTTAAAATATGGACGTGCCTGTTCTGGTGGCACATAAGGTGGAATGCACATCATTCCTGTAACATGGATATTTTTGAGCGATGATATTTCATCAATTCCCTTTTTTATAACATCAGGCTTGAAACCGTATTTCTGTGGCTCATTGCCTATATTTACCTGAATATACACTTCCTGGATTATACCAGCATCTCTGGCTCGTTTATCTATTTCCCGGGCCACTTTTAAGGAATCTACAGATTGTATTACATCAAAATATTCAACGGCTTTCTTGACCTTATTGGTCTGTAAATGGCCTATCATGTGTTTTTTACATTGAAGGAGACTATCAGCTTTTTCCTCGAATTCCTGGACCCTGTTTTCACCTATTATGGTAGCTCCGGCTCTGATGGCCTCATTTATTCTTTCAGGGTTAACGGTTTTTGTAACACAGATAAGCTTTGTATTTTCAAGTTCATTCAGGATAGAGGTTATGTTCTCAGTGACAGACATTTGTGTTCCCGGCGATAACTTTGTTAAGATATATTTTATCCTATTGATTACTTCCTCTCTTATAAGATAAACTGTATTCTGAAATCATATCAAAAAAATAAATTTACTTATTTTTCTACCCAGTTCCCATTACTGTTCTTTTCATATTTTTGTTTCACAGCAGACCATGCGACACGATGAGAAACTTCTTCACGTGACGCATCTCCTTTTCTGTCTTCCGGATCTTTATACTGGTCCCATGCATTGTTAAATGCTTCTTTATATATCTCCTGAGCATGTTTTGGCAAATTATCCTTTACACCATCAGGTAATTCACTTAATTTATCGTAAGGCATTTTTCACTCCCCCGTATATTGCGATATTCTTCTTACAACATGTTCTACGTTTTATTTGCTATGGTATAAATCTTTCCTGACACTTTATTGCTAAATGAATTATAGCATAAAAGAGCAAAAACTATATAATTAGGTAAAACCTAACTAAGTATCTGGGTCGATATATGACGGAGAATAAAGAACATTTATTTTTGATATTTGAAAACCTTTTCAAAATTAAAAGTGAGTGTTCATCTGAGATCCTTTGTGGATGCGGATTACCTGATATCACCCTGAAACAGATAGGCTATTTGAAAGTAATCGACAGTTATGGTGAAATAACATTCAGCAAGCTGGCTGAAGTTACCAGCAATTCCAAACCCACAATTTCTGAGATGATCAACAAATTCATTCGAATGGAATGTGTTTATAAAAAAAAATCTCCGGATGATGGCAGGGTGTTTCATATTTGTCTTACTGAAAAAGGACAGACAATATGTCGCTCTGAACAGAGAGCTTTATTTCAGCTAACTGAAAAAATGATGTACTCATTAACTGATGATGAGGTAAAAATGCTTGTGGGAATTCTGGAAAAGGTAAAATGATTTTTTGTGAATTTTTAATTAGGTAAAGACGAACTAACTACATACACAGTCAAAAAGGCTGGAAATCGAGACTATTATAATGACAACAGAAGAAAACAACATAGAAAATGAGAGTATAGTAATCAGGCTCTCTGAGATAGTAGTCTATCCTGAAAGCCACACTAAATTCCTGGCTGACAGAAATGCCGGAGAGATATTGCTCTTAAAGATGGAAGATGAACAGGAAAAAACATATGCAGTAGGCCTGACCATGAAAAAGGAAGCAAAGCTTACTGAAATGTCAGAAGATGATCTCTACAGAGTAGGAAACCTTCTTGAGATTGAATCTGTAACCCCTGCCCACGAAGGTTATGTGATATCTGCCAGATCAGCCAGCAGGGTTAGAGTCGCTTCTTTGTACCAGAAAGATGAGATGTTCTATGCAACATACGAAGACCTTCCTGATGTAGAGGACCTTGATGAGGAACTGAGATCATTTATTCTTAATGACACAAAGCACACCATAAAAAATATAGGAAAACACTTCCAGCGTTCTGAACATTTCATAGAGCCTATTGACGAGATGAAATCAATAGACCAGATTATGGGATATGTCATGCCTTATCTGCCAGTGGACATTGAAGAAAAACAATCACTTCTTGAAACACTTTCTATTCGTGAACGTTATTTGAAATTCTTCTACCTACTGGTAAAGCAGAAAGAGAACATACAGCTTCAGATGGAACTTGCAAAGAAAGTTGGCGAGAAAATGAACAAGTCACATCGTGAAGCCATGTTGCGTGAACAAATCAAAGTTATCAAAGAAGAGCTTAACGAAGCCGATGACCCTATTTCAGGTGCAGGTGGCTACCAGGAAAGAATAGATAATGCTAACATGCCTGAAGAGGTTCACAGGAAAGCTACTTCAGAGCTTAGGAAACTGGAATCTGCAGGTCCCCAGAGTCCTGAATCCAATATAATAAGGAATTACCTGGACCTTCTGCTTGATCTCCCATGGACAAAAGAGGAGAAAAAGGACATCGATATCAATGAAGCACGTAAGGTCCTTGAGACCAATCACAACGGTCTTGACAAAGTAAAGGAGAGAATTATCCAGCATCTTGCTGTAATGAAACTAAAGCATGAGAAGCAGGGTTCGATTATCCTGTTCACAGGCCCTCCTGGTACAGGTAAGACCAGTCTGGGCAAAAGTATTGCAGATGCTCTTGGCAGGGAATATGTACGTGTAAGTCTTGGAGGTGTCAGGGATGAAGCTGAGATACGCGGACACCGCAGGACATATATCGGAGCCATGCCGGGAAGGATCATTCAGGGTATCAAAAAGGCAGGAACCAGGAATCCCGTATTCATACTGGATGAGATAGACAAGCTTTCATCTTCATATTCCGGCGATCCTGCAAGTGCCTTGCTGGAGGTTCTAGACCCGGAGCAGAACAATACATTCTCTGATCACTATCTGGAAGTTCCATATGATCTGTCAGAGGTATTGTTCATAGCCACAGCCAACTCTCTTTCAACAATTCCCGCTCCATTGCTTGACAGGATGGAGATCATAGAAATATCAGGTTATACCAGGAATGAGAAAATCAAAATTGCAAAGGACCATTTGCTTCCGGATATACTGGAAGATCATGGTCTGGATGAGAATATGCTAATGATAGAAGATGAGGCACTGAACGGTATAATTGACCGCTATACACGGGAAGCAGGAGTTAGAGGCCTTAAAAAGCAGCTTGCAAGGACTGCAAGATTCGCGTCTGAAAAGATTGTATCTGGTGAGACTGAACTTCCATATATGGTACATCCTGATATGCTGAAAGAGATTCTTGGTAAAGAAATTATACGTCTGGATGAAGCTCGCAAAGAAAATGTACCGGGCGTTGTTACCGGACTTGCATGGACCCCTGTAGGAGGAGACATCCTGTTCATAGAGGGCACTTTCATGCCGGGTAAGGGTAAACTCACACTAACAGGTCAGCTTGGTGACGTGATGAAAGAATCAGCACAAATTTCACTGAGTCTTGTAAAGTCAAGGCTTGCAAACACTTCAAACAACTTTGATTTTGCAGAAAGTGATATCCATATCCACGTACCATCGGGAGCCACACCAAAAGACGGACCATCGGCAGGTGTTACGCTGCTTACGGCACTAACATCCCTTATAACAGGAAAAACAGTTGATTCAAAACTTGCCATGACAGGTGAAGTTACTCTTAGTGGTGCTGTTCTGCCTGTTGGTGGAATAAAAGAGAAGGTGCTTGCAGCACACAGAGCAGGTATAAAGAAGGTCATTCTCCCTCATGAAAATGAAAGAGATCTTGAAGACGTACCTGAGGATGTAAAAGGTGAACTGGAATTCGTACTTGTTAATACAATTGAAGATGTCCTCAAAGAAGCTCTTAATATTGACCTGCACAGGCCAGTGCTATGTTATTCCGGACAGCATATGCACCATTATGGAATAAATGAGATCTAATTTTTAATGGAGGCTTTTGCTTCCATTTTCCTGCTTTTTTCCTTTTCTGGATGAACCGGGTTTAATAAGTAATATCATTTTCATTTGTAATTCAGAGTTTTGTAAATTAAGCAAGATGCCAACTCACAAACAAGAGGAAGTATGCAGGAAACAAATAGTACTGATGTTTCACAGAATGATGAAACTGAAATTTGTCCATTGAGTAATAAAAATGGAAGTGTAAAGCCAGTTTTATTCATTGTGCTGTTCATAATTTCATGGTCAATTCTTCTGCATTATTATTCCCCTAAAGAGATTGTAAATTTTGTAGGGGTAAATAACATTTATGCCTTTGTTTTCCTGATAGCTCTTGTAGGAGGAGTTTCAACTTTTACTTCAACTACATTCTACGCAGCTCTGGTTACAATTGCTGTGGGTGGAGTAAATACTTTTATGGTCGCTTTACTTGCAAGTATAGGTCTAACTCTTGGTGACATGTTATTTTATTATCTTGGCTCAAAAAGCAAGCAATGTATCAAAAACCGATATGAGGACAAAATCAACTGGCTTGTATCTTATATTGAAAAAGTCGGAGATAAATTGATAGTGGTTTTGATATTCATTTACTCACTCACACCATTTCCAAGTGATATACTGGCAATTGCATTGGCAATCGTGGAGTTCCCATTTAAAAAAATGATAGTTCCCTTATTAGTAGGAAATTTTGCTCTGATAGTTACTCTTGTGGAGCTTTCAAAATTAGGATACAGTCTTGTATAATAAAAAAGATTAAGCCTTATTCTTCAAGGCTTGCGATGTCTTCTTCTTCTGAGAAAAGGTAATCTTTGAGTTCATGTGCAAAGGCATCATCATGCTGCCTGATCCATTCAAGAAGCATTGCTGCATGTTCTTTTTCCTCATCGGCATTGTGAATGAGGATTTTCTTAAGGTTCTCGTCAGTGCATGCGTCTGCTCTTTGATTGTACCAGTCTACAGCTTCAAGTTCCTCTCTTAAGGAATCGATAGCTCTTTTCATGTTCAAGGTCTTTTCTGACATTTTGCTGCGATCTTCGTGCATCATTTTGAATCACCTGTTTATGTGTTAATTAAATTGTATATATGTTTTGGAAAGAAATTTCAGTAGCATTACCATGATAAGTTCTCACTTATACATTTTTTACTCTTAACAAAGAGGAAAAAAAGTTAAGATTAACTACTCTTCATAATATGCTTTGAGCCTTGGAATTATTCTGTGGACATTCTTCTGATAATCGCGGTATTCATCACCAAATTGGGCGATAAGTCTGCTTTCCCAGTGTATGGAACCCATTACCAGATAGATAGTGGTCAGAATGTAAATTATAAGCAGGTTTGTTGTCATGAAGGGTGTTAACCACATGATGACAAGACCTGAAAGCAGGAAAGGATCTCTTATCCAGCGATAGATTCCATGTATATCAAGATGACCTGCTTCGGGAGTATTTGCTGCTGATAATTGGGCTCTCAGCCTGAACCGGTGTGGTGCATCTCTTAAAGCTCTTGGACCAACTATCAAAGCAATTACCTGACCTGCCACCATGAACCAGCGCCATGGAGATGGCACGATATATATGAAAGGACCTGGATTATTATATAGCACATATCCCAGTGGAATCAGAGTAATTACGGCAATAAGATTATAGACAGGCATGTACAGACTGTCTGCTTTTGATCCTAACGACCGCCTTATGAATTTCTTGACCGGCAGGCTTGCAAGAAGACTGTGAATTAATGCAAATCCCAAAAGACAAAGAACAAGAATCAGTGTAGATGATAACAAAACCTTCAACCTCCATCTATGCATTTAAAGAAAGTTCTATTTAGGAGTTGTGATGATTTCTTTTTTTATAGCTTTAGCATTAGATAGCAAAGAATATATTCATCCTGTGTTCAATGACATAAATGTCGCTGTTTTATTCAATATCTTCTCTTTGCTTGAAAGAACAGGACACCGACCTGATGATCTTTAACTATCCACATTTATGAACCAGGTTAGGATATTGGTTTATATATATGGTGCGATCATTATAATATTTAATAAATTATATTTGTAGTTGGCTGGTGATACAATTAGCAACAATAAAGGAAACATGAAATTTGTCTTGTTGGCTGTTGGCCTGGTGGTATTAGGTAGCATTTTCTGGGTATATGGTAGTTTTTCATTGTTTGGACCCAAGGACCTTGGTGTCACATACACTCATGAGGATTATGAGAGTGCTCTTGAAAAGACCGGAATGCAGATAGAATTTGAAGGCATGACCGGTGAAGAACTTGAAGAGTACAAACAGAATGCTGAAAAGAAATCTATCAACGATTATAATTTTGAGTTCTCTGACTATGAACAAAAACAGTTCACGTTAACTGCAGAGGAATCTACGGCACTTCTAAATGAACTTGCACCTGGATTCTGGTGGTTCGATGACCTGCAGGTAAAAGTACTTCCTGATGGAACAATGGAAGGGTCAAGCACTGCTGACATTGGAAAATTGAAGAGTGATCTATATGCTGATGTTGCAGATGATGTTCCGATTCCTTTGCCGGATACCCTTAACATTTACAGCAAAGGAAAGATCAGTGTTACAAACAACCAGTTGAACGGTGATCCTGAAAGCTTTTATCTTGGACCTGTGCCTCTATCAGACAAATATCTGGAAGAAGATAGTGTGAACACAATGGAAGAATATTTCCCTCGTATTTATACCGTTGTTCCGGGACTTGAAATAAACAGTCTGACATCCAACTCAGAAGGCGAGTTTGTGTTTGACGGGGTTATTCCACAGAAAGTATCCGTAACTAAGAAGTAAGTTTGCGGGGTCTTCTGTTGAAATACATGATGATCAATGGGAAGAGGGAAAAAATTCCTCCTTTCCCGCATCATAAGGCTTATGTGTACAGGAGTAAACAATTTTTTACAGCAAAAGGTGTTGTAAGTCATCTGACAATGGGAGATTTCATCACACTGAAAGAGTTGTACAACGGATTCAAGCACAAATGTTCGATACCAAGGGTTCTCCTTGTGGATCCTACCAGTGACTGCAATCTGAAATGTAAAGGCTGCTGGTCAAAGGATTACGAAAGTGGTCATAATATTTCCTATGAGAAGTTCGATGACATTCTTAACCAGGCTGAAGAGCTTGGAATTATGGATTGTCTGATGACAGGCGGCGAACCGTTACTCAGGAAAAACGACATCATCAAACTTTGCAGAAAGCACAATAAGATGACTTTTGGTGCTTTTACCAATGCAACCCTTATCAATGAAGAGTTTGCTGATGTAATGGCTGAACTTGGAAACCTGAATGTTTTCATAAGTATTGAAGGGACGCAGGTGCAGACTGATTTCAGGAGAGGAGAAGGTGTTTATGCTAAAGCCATAAATGCTATGGATATCCTGAGAGAAAGAAACATCGGTTTTGCATTTTCAGCCTGCTATCACTCAAAGAACTATAAGACAATTGCCAGTGATGAGTTCCTTGACCTGATGCGTGAGAAGGGAGCATGGTTTGGCTGGCTTTTCCAGTATATTCCTGTTGGCAGCACAGCTGATACTTCATTTATGTGTACAGCAAAAGAACGTGCTTATGTACATGAAAAGATCAGAGACTATTGTGAAAAACACGACTATGTGATAGTTGATTTCTGGAACAATGGTCATCTTTGTTTTGGATGCATAGGTGCAGGGGTTGGTTTTGCACATATAAATGCAAAAGGTGATGTCGAACCGTGTGCTTTCTGTCATTATTCGGATTCCAATATCTATGATGTTTCACTTGAAGATGCGCTGCGGTCAAAGTTCTTCACCACATTCAGGGAAGCACAGCCTTTTTCAGATAATCCTCTGCGTCCATGTCCTTTGATTGATAATCCGCAGGCGATTATTGATGTTGTAAAAGCCGGTGGTGCAAAGTCAACCCATCTGGCAAACCCGGAATCTGCCGAGGAACTTGCCAGCAAGAGCTTTGAACGGGCAAAGGAGTGGGAGGATATGGCTGCTGAACTTTTCCGGAAAATGCCGGAGCATAACAGGAAGAATTTCCCCAGGTTTCTGAGGTACTTTGCCTTTAAAAAAGGAATCACCGATGGCAGGCGAAGAAAAGTTTGAAATGTTTAGTTCAGAGACTCACTTCAAAAGTGATTCTGCCGAGTGGCTTGTATTCGTTCATGGATTCGGTGGCAGTGCCAGAACATGGAAAAAACAGACTGAGTTCTTTTCAGATTATTACAACCTGCTTGTACTTGAAATGCATAGTCAGCCACAGTTCGTTGATCTTAGCATCAATAAAGTGTGCAGGCTGATAAACGATACATTGACATATCATGGAGTTGAAAAGGCTAATTTTCTGGGTTTTTCCTTTAGTACTCTTGTTTGCCTGCGTTTTGCTGTTCTCTATCCTGAAAAGGTCAATTCTCTTATTATGGGAGGTGGAATTGTAAAATTCAACCTGAGAACTAACTTACTGCTTTATCTGGCAATCACTTTCAAAAGATGGATCAATTATATGATCCTCTACAGGTTCTTTGCTTACATCATACTTCCACGGAAGAATCATCGCAGATCAAGGAGTATTTTTGTAAGTGAAGCTGAAAAACTGGGTTATGATGAATTTTGCAGATGGGTGGATCTCATTCCTCAGACAAAACCAAGTCTAAGATGGCTGGATGAACTTGACGATAAAATCGGGATACTTTTTGTTTCCGGCAGCGAAGATCATCTGTTCTTAAAAGATACATTGAAATACAGTGATAAAATGAAAAATACCCGGGTTGAGATTATTGAAAACTGTGGTCATGTCTGTTCCATCGAACAATATAGCAGATTCAATGATATTGTTTTTGATTATCTTGAATCTGAAAATAAGAATTAGAAGCAAAAACAAACAAGAACATGAGAATTTATGTTCTTGTTTTTATCATATTTTTTGTAATCATATTATTACTCATCTGGAAAAACATCTGCAAGATAACTTGCGATCACCATATTTACATTTGTATCCCTGGCAGGCATCTTGCCACATTCCATGGCTTCCATGATATGTTTTGGAAATACGTAGATCCATCCGCCTGTGTCATCAATGATGGCACGTAGTTTGCTTCCTCCTGCCATGAGAGCAAATCTTAACTGGGAAAGACCTGTCATTTCTTCGGGTACCATAAGCACAATTTTACCGCTAAAGAAGTTGTATATCAGGGATTCTCTGATTGAAGGGTCGTATTCAACTGTGAATTTCCTGTTGGCTTTTGTGCTTTCCTGCATATAATCAAGAAGTTTGTTGTAAGAATCACATTTTCTGGTAAATGGAGGAATAAATTGTACAGCCTCAGAATCATCTGTGAGTAATAGAGAATCCGGATTTGATGTTACTGTTTCTTTGATATCAGATTCTGTAATCCCGAAAACTTCTGTATCCTCAAGAATTTTGCCCACAGCAATCTGGAACCTGAGTGGTTCCTGACTTATCTTACATGAGGGATAGTCTTCAGTGTATTGTGCTATCATTGCTTCTATCAAAGCATGTTTTACTTGTGTGGGCAGTTTCATGATAATAACTCCGGATTAATTTGAGTTTCAGCAAACGAGTTAATGTTGCGTTTACTATTATACGGAAGTCTTTTACTTAGTTTCTAATACTTGAATTTAACGCACTATTAAATAAAGGCATACAATCTTAACTAACAAAAAAAGAAGAATAAATCCAGAACAAGAATTATAACATTCAGATTCCAAGAAGAGACTTTGTAAAATGAATTATTCGCATTGCGAAGCTTTCAGAATTGATATTTTTTCCACCATCAATACTATTATTGAGTAAAACGGTTTCAATTGGTGTATTATTTTCAATAATCGAATTATTTTTCCTTGTTTGATCAACGCTACTATTTTCACATACCTTAATTTCAGTTTTCTGACCAAATTTTGTTATTGTAGTGTTTATAGCTATATCATTAGTGCTCACATTTTCATAGTCGAAGAACTCATTACGATTATCCTGAAGTGAATAATACGTCCTGAGAACTCCTGACTCATTCGGAATGAAATGGAAATAAGTCGGCCGCGCCCATTGACTTGAGAAATCATCGGGAAAATCCTCATAGAAAGGAACAGTCAGTGATCCATTCACGATCTCAAGTTCATATGTAAGATTTGCCTGTGGCTCATGGATATAAAGCATATTTCCTTCTATCTTGTAATTGGCCATATGAGGCTGAAACCTGAAAGCCGGTGATGGCGAAAGAATGACCATCCCCCATCCGGGATGATTTCTTGAATAATCTATTGAATAATCAAAGCATAACCAATCACTTTTGTCTTCGTATAGCAGATCCCATTTTTCTTTGTAGGCATTGTAATCAGCATCGAGTTCAGCATATGCAATATTAACTGGTGTAAGCAGCAAAAATAGCAACAATAATATTATTCTCTTTATTGAATTCACTTCCACATAATTTCACTTACAAATAAACTTTTTTAGATATAAGGTTTGTGAGACAATGAGGATTCATAATGAAATCTAAAAATAATTATATAATGCCTGGTATAGATAAATCAAAACCTAGGGGAGTTGTCATTTCTGGAATATTTGTTGGTTTAGGCGCAATATCACACCTAATACTAGGTTTTACAAATCAAAATTTATACATTTTAGGAAAAATGGCAAATACGAAATTTACATATTATATTTACTTTTTTTACGCGTTGATTTCCCTAATCATAGCACATGGAATAATTAACTTGAAAAAAACATCTTTTTATGTTTTTCTAATTTGGTTTTCCTGGGGCTCAATTAATGAGACGATTAATTATTTTAGTCTAAATAATTTTGAAATATTGACTGATGTAACTCTCTGTATCGCCTTTATAGTCTTTTTTTATTCAAAAAAAAGTTATTTTGTAAACTAGATATTTATGATGAGTTTATTACTACTATTTTTCTCCCCTGTTTTCCTTCACTCTAAAAACTACAATCCTTTTTATTAAGTCTATAGGAAGCGGTTCATCAATTGGGAACTGAATAGAACCTTTAGCATGTTTATATCCGGAAAGTTCATCCTTGAAAGCAGCAATTCCGGAAGGATTTGGGTAAAATCCAATGTGATTTTTATAGGCAGCAAAATGAACCAGGATACCGTTCAGTCTGAATGTTGGCATTTTGTAACTTATTGTTTCTTCTGCTTCAGGTGCAGTTTCCCGGATTGCCATGCGTAACTCTTCCAGTTTGTTTTGCACATTTTCCGGGAACATCGAAACATATCCATCAATGTCATAAAATTTTATATTGGAAGTATTTTTACCCATATTATTTTGTATTGATTTAAGATACTTAAAAGGTAAAGAAACATGTCATAATGACATCAGAAGACGAAAGCCTACAGAGTAGGATCCATAATCAGAATGGTAGCTACTGCGGGAAGATGCTCTGCATTTGTCAGCATAGTTGATCCACCCTCCACCACGTAAAGCCAGACCGGAAATGCCCGCAATAACCCAGGAAGCTTTGTAAATTGTGGATAGCTCCGGAGTATTTTGATTTTCATCCAGGCACCATTCCCACACATTGCCATGCATGTCATGCAGTCCCCAGGAATTGGGTTTTTTCTGGCCTACTGGATGTGTTTTATGATATGAATTGCTATAATACCATGCATATTCACTTAAATCTATATCAGAATCGCCGAAAGAATAAAGTGTGTTTGTGCCAGCTCTGCAAGCGTATTCCCATTCAGATTCCGATGGAAGACGATATTTTCCTGATGTTTCCTTTGAATTCAGTTTCTTAATGAACTCCTGCACATCATTCCAGGAAACACATTCTACAGGTCTGTGATTTCCTTCAAAGCAGGATGGTTTTTCCCCCATAACAATTTCCCACTGTTCTTGCGTCACCTGATACTTACCAAGATAGAATGGTTTTGAAATGGTTACCCTGTGAACCGGGTCTTTATGATGGAGAGTATTTGAATACATCCAGAAATCCCCGACAGGGATAAGCACAAATTCCATTCCAATAGAATTCTTTACAGAATCTGGTTTGTTTGTTTCTGTGTTTCCATGCTCATTTCTGATATGTTCATCTTTTTTATGCCTGAAATCAAAACTATCCATTTTTAAGCAACCGTGGTTCTATTTTTTGAAGACTACGTCTATTATATTTGTTGATGTACTTATATTTCCTTTGCGTTCTCTTTTATTTTAATCAGATTAGCAACAAACTCTTCTATTTGTTTTAAGTCATTGATTCTTATGTAGTTACAGGAATTTGCTGCATGCGACTTGCATTCCACATTAATAACCCTGGAAAGTTCATTGATATTGTTTATTATTTCATTTTTATAATTAAAGATATAATTATCGTATTTATTAAAGAAGCTATACTTATAATGCTGAATATCCACTGAAAAAAGAGAATCAATAATTCCTTTTGTTATTCTGATAGGTTTCATTTCAACTCTGTATTTCTTGCTATTTGGTTCATCGTCATTCCATATTACAGAAATATCCTGTCCTTCTTTAACAAATTTACAATTTTCAAAGATATCAATCTGATATTCAAATCCATTGAATAACATCCTTTTAGTCCATCTCCAGCCTGAGTGGCTATGAACAATCCCTGTAAGGTTCAGGTTTTCAAGAATATATTGAGGGTTGTCCATTTCCATTCTTCTGGAATAAACAAGATACTTAGGTACTTCATTGAAGTCCCAGTTCAGGATTTCAGCATTCGCTTCTTCGGGCTTTATGTCGCTTACATCCTGAGATTCATTTGATTCAACCTGGTCAGCCATATTTATCACTTTATGTATAATTTATCGTAACAACTAGTCTAAATAACTTTACCATTACAGTGGTGAATATGTTCTTTTATTCAGGTACTAACGCAGGATAAATAGCAGAGAAATCTTTTCACGTGCTTGATTTTATCGAAATAAATAATAACTTTCCACACAGTGACAATAATATTAATATGATTCACAAATACTATAATTGATGAGCCATCTATTTAGAGAAGGAGCATTCAATATAATGAATGATGAATGGAAAGATCAAATAAAAAACCAAATAAATACTCTTGAAAAGCTCGAAGAAATAATAAACATAACTGAACCTGAGAAACAAGCTATAAAAAAGCTTGATACTATTTGGGGTACAACTCCTTATTTCGCTTCTCTTATGGACAAAGATGACCCTGAATGTCCAATTAGAAGGCAGGTTGTTCCTTCTCTTGAAGAAGAACATAATAACTACGGAATGCAGGATTATCTTCTCTGGAAAGAGAACAGGGAAACTGATGAAGTTCGTCCTGATAGTATAGCAAGGCAATACAAAGACAGGGTTGCCTTCACTGTTTTTAAGAAGTGTGGTATTTACTGCAGGCACTGTTTCAGGAAAGAACTAGTGGTTGATGGCAATCTGGAACTGGATTTTAATGTTGATGAAGGCATAGAATGGATTCGTGAACATCCTGAGATCCGTGATGTTTTGATAACCGGAGGAGATCCCCTATTACTGCCTGATGAAAAAATAGAATATATAATCGAGAGCCTTCGGTCTATACCTCATGTGGAAATGATCCGAATTGGTTCACGCTTGCCTATTGTTTTGCCTCACAGGATAACTGATAACCTGAAGAGAATTCTTGGTGGCTATCATGATGTACCTATCTGGCTCAATACCCAATGTAATCATCCTAAGGAGATCACAGAAAAAACAAAACGTGCGGTCTATGACCTTGTATCGGCCGGTGTTAATGTAGGAAATCAGGCTGTCCTTTTGAAAGGTGTCAATGATGATGCCCTGGTCATGCGTGAGTTGCATCAAAAGTTGCTGAACGCCAGGATCAGGCCATATTATATTTTCTATTGTGAGCCTGCACCTGGTATTGACCATTTCAGAACTCCTGTTGAAAAAGGAGCTGAAGTGATAAGAGATGGTCTCAGAGGCCATACAACGGGTCTGGCACAACCGATGTATGTGATAGCGACCAATGTGGGAAAAATCCCTCTCATGCCGGATTACTATATAATGGATAAGGATGAGGAAAAATATGTGCTGAGGAATCACCGCGGTGAAATTACAGAAATACCTAATATTCCCGAGTGAACAAGAGTAATGTGATAATTAAGTAACCAAATAAAAAGTGAGTTTTTCAATTTAATTGAATAACTCGCTTTAAAAATTCATTGATTCTTATGATATGATCAACCTGTCGACGACTCCGCCTTCCTCGACCGCATCAAGTATGTCATCGACATCATCTTCAGTGACTTCGCCATACCATATCTGCTGAGGATATATCATTACTACCGGTCCTTTCTCGCAAAGACCAACACATCCGGTAGCAGTGACCATTACTTCACCTTCAAGGTCTCTGTCCATTACTTCTTCGGAAATCGTTGCTACAAGGTTATGTGATTTCTTGTTCTGGCAAGCTCCCTTTACTATTCCGTTCAGTCTTGTGCTTGCACAAACGAATATGTGTGTTTCTGGTTTTTGCATGATAAGCCTCCTTGGGTTTCTGCTTCAAACTATCTTTCTGATGCAATATACTAGGAAGGCAGTTACTGATGTTATAGTACATATAGTTATCTTACAAATCGATTTCAATCTTAAAAATATTAATTCTAAAATAATTTAATTTTATTTTTACAGGAGCAGTTATATATACTATACCTGCCATTGAAGAAGTGCTTTTAGAGTTTGAGACTAATTTGATAGATTATAAGTTTGGATAGTATAACTTTACTGTGTTACTGTTTTTTCGTATTTTCAACCAATGGTTGTATCTCTTTTTAAGCTAATCAATTAGGACGTGAAATATTTGTTTGATAACATGAATTCAACTGCTCCAGTAGAAGCTGGAGAAAACTATGATGTAACAATTGAAGATATTGCAAGAGAAGGCGACGGAATCGCAAGAGTAAGCGGTTTTGTGATCTTTGTCCCTGAGACAGAAATTGGTGATGAAGTAAACATAAAAATCAATAAAGTAATGAGCAAATTCGCATTTGGCGAAGTCGCTTAAATCTTATAATTGTTTACAACATATAGGAAATCATATTGTTGGTTTCCTTACTTTTTTAATTTGGCCTACATAAAGAACATTTTATTAGCTGATTTTTACTCCAGTCTTAACCGGAGATATTCTTTAAATGGTAACAGACTGTCAATTTTAAAAGCCAACATGGGAATTGGTAAACCTTCACTGAGTTTCATGAGAAATGAATCATGCGATTGCTTGAAGCTCTCTATTGTTTCAGAAGGAGGAGGTTTTCTTAGTACTTTATCAGAATATTCAATATAATCTTCGAATATGCAGGTTCCCATATCACATGGAAACAAAAGTAATAGATCTGGTTTGTTGCAGACATTAAAGGGGAACATGCGGCACATAGTTGGTCTCCAGTCATATACACTGCATTTATCTGTTTCCAGAAAAGGACAAGGAGGAGGTATTTTGTATTGATATTCTCCATCATAATTGCAGTATTTGATCTGATCTGCTTTATACTTTGATGCCCGTCCCAATATTTCCAGATCTTTTTCATCAAGATTAATGTCTGTCATTTTACAGCAGATAGCAGGACATGTGGATGGACGTGAATAATGGGAAAGTATCTCCTGAACAGTTTCAAAAAAAGGCAAATCACTAAGCCTTCTTTTTTTGTACATAATAATATGCTGGATTGATTTCTATTTTAATATTTCGAAATGATCTTATCAGGCATATATCCAGGTAAAGAATTAGTTCTGATTTTAACTTCCAAAAAAAGATTTAAAAACAAAAATTTGAAGTACTAACAAATTAACGTCATTGTGGAGGTTGGTATTATGGGTATACTTAGTGCACGAAATGTATTTGCAGGGCTGTTTTTTCTGATAGGTGGAGAGCTATCCAGTAGATTAATAGCTGATCTACTACCTGCAAATTATGAGAGTTATTTTTGGTTTGGTTTTCTCCCAAGTCTGATTATTGGTTTCACTGTTGGTTATCCGGCAGCTATTGTTGATCACTTGATTGCTAAAGATAGGTGGGGAACAGCCAAAGGCAGAGGTATTTATCTGGGTTTGTGTTTTGTTGTGGCTCAGACAATAAACTCAAATTTAATAATTGAAGAAATATTTGGAAGTAATATTATAATTTCGAATCTATTGGGTTTTGGTTATGATCAAATACTATCAAATTATATAGGAGAAGCTGTTCTCTTTTTGGCAGGATTTATTGGCGTTGGATTAATTCCTGAGAATAAGAAATAAAGACTTTATCAAGTCTGAAAAAAATAGATTTTCAAAAAAAGGACTAGCTATCAAATGCTAGCTGTTCTTAGCTTTTTTTGAAGACAGGAACATTGAAAAAATTTCAAGCTCATCAAAAGGTATCTGCATTTCTTTAAGAATAGATTTAGAATGGAAATCAACAAGTTCTGCTTCATATAAAGCTACGCTTTTTTGCCATTCTTCTTTTATTCTGGTTTTATCTTCATCAGAAGCTTTCGATTTTGAAAATGATCCAACTATTAATTCAGCAAAATCCCGGATAATCAAAAATCCAACAGGGCATGGCTGCAGTCCAACAGAGTTCCCGGATGTGTTGACCTTGAACGGATACATACCACAAACTGTAGGTCTGTTTTCGTACACTCCACACCTGCCGGATGCATTTAGAAAAGAGCAGGGTACATTCATCTGGTACAGCCCTGCACATAAACCTTCATTTGTAATCTTTTTGGCCTTTTCACTGTCTATGACAGTTAGAATTTTTACTTCATCTTCAAAAAAGTGTATCTGTCCGTTACAGCAGCAATGTGCTCCACATGTATCAGGACAGGGATAATGTTTCAAGATGTTCTGAACTACGCTATAACGAATCGATTTTTTAACAGCAGCGCTAATTTCCATTTACTCATTTTCACCTATTTTTAATCTATTCAGAAGATTCTGAATCTATTGTATAGATACTAAAAGTAGATATAATGGTTTTGGTCTTAAAAAAAAGTTTTGAAACATATTACAACCTAAAAAATAGATTAGAATGCTTTAATGATTAATAAGACCAGAATAAATCTTTTTTTTACAAAAATAACAACTAATATTCAGTATCTTACGTTCATTAAAACGAAAGAAATTATCTAAAACTTAAGAAATGCATGTCTATTTTGGGAGCACAGAAATTCTATCATTTAACTTGAAGCAAATTTGTAAATATGGAATTAATCTGTCTTATTGGATTGCAGCGATAAAGAATACTTCAAGTCAGTTTGAAGTTTAGGAAGTGCCTATATAATATCCTGTTATATTGGAATTCAAGGAGTATGAATATATGCAAATTATACGAAAAATACTGTCTTTACTTTTCATATGCACCCTGGTCACAGCCATCCTCTTAGTTTCCGGTTGTACTGAAACCTTGGATGATTCAGAAGATATTAATGGCGAAGCAGTGGAATCTGAAAACATTTCTCTTGATGATATCGCTGACATTGAATGGCAATGGTCGGAACTTGTTGAGGATGAAACTGACAGACAATCTGCAATCCCAAATCCGGAAAGCTACACTATTTCTTTTGAAAAAGATGGCACCTATTACATTAAGGCTGACTGCAACCAGGGTAGTGGAAGTTACACACTGAAAGAGAATGCGCTGACATTGGTTCCAGGACCAATAACACTTGCATACTGTGGCCAGGATTCTCTTGATGATCAATATCTGTCTCTCTTAAGTAATGTTACAACTGTCTCTATTGACAATAAACAGCTTATCCTCGGCATTGGAGATAGTGGTGAAAGCATGTTATTTGTAAAAGAGGAAGGAGCGGCAGACAACAATGAAGAATCTGAACCACTCAGTATTGTTAATGGAACAATATCTTCTTTTGATGATGGAGAGTCTCATCTAACATTCTTGCTTGAAAGCGAGGAAATAAGCAGTTCAGGGTACGCAAAAGGAATAAAATTTGTCATATCTGATGAAACCGTAATAGTGAACCCCAATGGAGGTCTTTTTGACGCAGAAAATCTAAAAGAGGGAATGGAATTAAGAGTGTTTTTTGAACCAACATTAACAAAAAGTATTCCACCTATCGGACAGGCTGAATTAATCAGATTAATCTGATTTTTTATTTCTTCCTTATTTTATTTTTAATTTTCATTGATATTTTGCATGAAATGAATCCCAGCAAGCATTTATAATGACAAATCTTAAAATAATATGTATGATCTGGGATAATTTCCTGTCTATAGTAGGTGAGAATACTGCTACTATTACATCCCTTGTGAGCATTATAACTGTAGGAATATGGGGGTTCTATGCTCATCTTTTATACCGGGACTATCGAAACCGGAACCATCCGAGGATACTTATTCAACAAGTCCCGGATTCCAGTGGAAATTCGCGTTGCTTGCTTATCAATATGAGTGAGAAAATATTGAATGTTCCATGTATATTTGTACTGGGATATGGAGAAAATGATCATATCTATAAAATGATTGTCAGTGATTACGAACAATTTGCTACTGAGATCCAAACAGGTCAGGTGACACCCATAGAGAATATTCAGCAAAGTACTCTATCTCCAGGAGATTTCATTTGCCTTGGCCGGTTCTCTTCTCTTTTACACAAACTGAAAAAATCGGATGATTATCCAATAAATATTCTGGAAATAAGAGTTGTGGCCTTTTTTGGTGCAATGGATAAACCAATTGGTGCTTACAGGCGTTTTTACATTAAATCAAAAAACGAACAATTAATCATTGCACCAAATAGACTAAACACAAAGCAGATGATATCTTTCCTGCAAAAAAGGAAAATCAAAGGCTGGATTGATGATTGTTTAAAATCAGAGTCTGAATGAATATTTACCAAAACAGCATTAATGCGAGATAATAAACTCTGTGATCGATTAAAGAATTAGTAAGGTGGCCACAAGGCAATGAAGTTTGTTACGGGATCGGGTTTCATTCCGTCCTGAATTTCGCTTCATTTTTCAGCTATGCGTTGATGAAGTTTATTACAGGATCAGGATTTATTCTGTCCTGAATGTTGCTTCATTCAAAGTTACGCATAAATGAAGTTTGTTACGGGATAGGGTTTTATTCCATCCAGAACGGTACTTCATTTTACAGCTTACTCCCTTATGACCAATTCTCTATATGTACTCAATGATATAAGCCACTGTCGGTCCTATTACTGTGAATTATTTTATGGACGTATAATAAAACTCACTACTGATTCTCCGGATGTCAAAACTTCCGGTTTCTGTTGAGTAATTTAGATAAAGTTCAGGAGTACATTAAAAATCAAAGGCCAGGCAAAAAAATTAAGAAGGGCAGGTTAGCCCTCATAATTCTGTATCAGATTAATGGTTCTCTCAGCTTGATCGATTAAAAAGTCAGCCTGGGCTGTATCTAGTCTGCCTTCCTCTACCATTTCATTAACGAACTTAATGAAATCCTTAAGTTTCTTGACGGCCTTGTCATAATCATCTTTATCAAGCTTATTGATTACATTGTTAAGTTTTACATTGAAGACTTTTTGGGTAGAAGAGTCTACATCGTGCAGATAATTAACATATTCTTTGAGATTGTCAATCGCTTCTGCAGGATCTTTTTCAATACTATCCAATGTGAACATATATATATCCTTGTTTCCGTTACGTCCATCCGTCCAGACAATCTTGTTTTTATAGATAGAAGGATCTGTTTGGGAATCTTTATTAGTAGTTATCTGGTGTTCAGTCCCTGAAGTGAGATTATACATGTAAATATCAATGTTACCATTACGGTAATCTTCCCAAACAATGATATCCTCATAAATTGCAGGGTCAAACTGAGCGGATTCATTTATGGTTATTTGGGATTCATTGCCTGAAGTGAGATTATACATGTAAATATCAATGTTACCATTACGATAATCTTCCCAAACGATGAGATCTTCATAGATTGCCGGGGTTTGTTGAATGGATTCATTTTTAGTTACCTGGTCTTCGACACCTGAAGTGGTATTATACATGTAGATATCAAGAGTACGGACGTCTCCCCAAACGATGAAATCTTCATAGATTGCAGGAGACCATTGAGATTGGTCGTATACAGCTACAGAAGATTCACTTTTTGAAGTGATATTGTACATGTAGATATCACCTAGATTATCATAACGGTAATCAGTCCATACTATCAAGTCACCATAGATTGAGGGATATAGTTGATTGGATTTGTTTGTTGTTATTGGCAACTCCTCACCAGAGGTGATATTGTACATGTAGATATCACGATTTCCAGTACGGTTATCGTGCCAAACAATTCTATCTTCGTATATTGCAGGAGCTGTCTGGTAGTATATGTCTGCAGTTATCTGGAATTCAGTGTCTGAAGTGATATTGTACATGTAGATATCGCGATTTCCATTTCGCAGGTCTTGCCAGACAATTATGTCTTTGTAAATCACGGGATCATATTGACCTGATACGTTCACAGTTATCTGTTCTTCGATACCTTGCGCAAGTATGGGACCATTAGCTTCTACAGTTTCCATGCTTACTGTGAGTAACATCATAAAAAAACAAATCAAGATTTTGTTTCTGGTTTTCATAAAACCCCTCCCATTATGCAATTTAAATGCTTGAAAAAGCACTTATGTAATAGTTATTAGATTGCAAAGGAATATGATTTTTGAAGCTTTTATCCTAAACATTATTACTAATCAAAAATGGAGATGAATTTCACAAATTCTGAATACAAAATTTTACTCAGAAATAAATTCAACATAGATTTATATTGAAGTTTAAAATATACACACATGTATTTAATGAGATTTTAAAAACTGTTGAAAGTTGTGTGTGCACAAAAGCACACCATTTTCTTTTACCATTTTTTGGTATATATTTCAAAACAGTGGTGCAGGATAATAGTAATAATGAAAAAATAAACAAACTTGAGCATCATTATAAAAAAATGACACCGATCTTTTATCGGTGTCCTGCAGCATAAGAGTATTCTAAACTAATTAAGATGGTGGTACAATGTTTGCTTTAGTTCAGAATACAAATAATAGTTTTTTGCTCATGATATATACGATGTGCGAAATAATATTCCTTAGGATTAATCAGAAGTAATGAGATACCGATACTGGAATAGTTTTTTTTATTAAAACATCTAAAAACCAAGATGACATCTTCAAAATACATTAGTAGACCTTACTTTTTTACTATTTCTACTAAAAATAATACAAATTATTGTTTATTTATCAATTGCTTTCTTAAATTAAATATCCGCCATTTTATCTTAAGTAAGAATTGTTCGAAAAGAATATCTTCATGGAAAAGAAAAAGTATATTGGGTATATCTGATAGTGGAAATACTCAAAATGTAGCATAGGATAGGGGGTTTAAATGAAAAGAATACTAGTATCAATTCTTGTATTAATGTTGGGCATATCATTGGCTATAGCAGCCTCCGAAGATGATGAATGTACATATGCTGGTTGTGAGGGAGCATCTTACACAAAATTTGATGGATGGTCAGGTGTTTTGGATGGCAACACACAAAACGGCGTGACTATTCACGATGCAACTATGGTTAGTTTTAACTGGAGCTCAACCAATCCGGTATGTGCAGTTTACGTAAAGGCAGGAACTAATAACAACACTTATACATATGGTTGTGATAATCCAGCATACAGCGATAACAACCTTGTTTCACCTACGACTCAGGATATTAGTCATGTAACATTTTGCTTCTGCGATGGCGGGGAGGAGATTCCTGAATTCCCAACAATTGCGCTTTCAGTAGCTGCAATAATTGGTCTTGCATTCTTCTTCCGGCGCAGGAAGGATTAATAATTAATTGATTGGAGGTTTTTAGCCTCCATCTGTTTTTAATTTTATTCATGACTCAATAAGCTTTGACTGATTTCCCCTCCTTCTGTGTATTTAAATTGAATTTCCTTCCACTTAAGATCCTATTCTTCATTCGCTTGAGTGTAATCCTATCCTTAATCTCAAATTACCTTTCTCCTCTGGAGTTGAAAATAATAACCACTCTTTGAAAACTTCGTAGGAGCTAAGAAGGTTACTGAGAAGTTTAATACCTGGATTAACAAAAAAGTAGCTTAAAGGAAACAGTTTATTATGTGAGTTATGTTCTGTCCCTTTCCACCTAAATCCATATTATCAGGCTTTCTCTATTGAGACCATTTCTATTGTGAATGTCAGAGCCTTACCTGCCAGCCGGGTATTACAGTCAATAGTAACATTTTTGTCGGTGATGTTGACTACAACACCAACCTGATTTTGAGTGGTCACTTTCTGACCAATGACCGGAGTGATATTAGCTGCGTGTAATTCTTCCACAGGTACAGATATCAGAAGTGCTGGACAATAGGCACCATATACATTTTCCGGAGGTATAACCACTGTTTTGATATCATCTACCTCCATACCCATCACCGCATCATCAAAACCCTTCATTGCTTGTCCCTCTCCGACTACAAAAGATAAAGGTTCATAGTTCCTGTTAGAATTGTAAATACCTTCTCTTCTTGCAACTTCCTCCATGGAAGTGTCAAATATGGTTCCATCATCCAGAGTTCCCGTATAATTCACAGAAACAAAGTCCCCTTGCTCTACCTTTGTGGCATTGTCAGACTCGGTGCACCCACTGATCAGCAATGAACAAATCAATATTATGAATAAGATATTCTTCACATGCCCACCCCATTTTAGATCCATAAACATCATCTCCCTGTCAGAAGACCAATTTACATTAATAATTTTCTAACAATTAAATGTGAAACTTCAAAGTATATAAGAATAGTGAATACTGTCTTTTTGTCTCATATTGAGGGAAAATAACTTCACATTATTTCAAGCAACTTAAGAGGACAATAACAGAATATAGCGACCATCCTGAACCTGAATTTGAAGGTGACATTGTTCTTTTTCAAAGGAGACACTTGAAATCCAAAGAACGCACGGACAATGGAATTTTTAATAGTCCTTTGTATTAAATTAAGAAAAATGTAATAGCATAGAAAACTTTTATTCCAACTGTTCATGGGAGGACAATGCAAAAATAAAAAATAAAAGTGGAGTTTTAACTCTGCCTTTTATTATACATAACAAATACAAATACAAGCAGTAAGAAAAATCCTCCCAGCATACCTAAAATGGATGCAGAACTATTTGTGAATTCTGTTTCTTCTGCTGTAGTTTCTTCTGCTGTAGTTTCTTCTGCTGTAGTTTCTTCTGAACGTGCATCATTAACTGACTTCAGAATGTTCTCTTTGACACTATCTAAAACCTCAGCTTTCTCTACTTCTTCTGATCCAATTGCGAAAGGAGAGAATCCCGGCGTACTTGCCTCAAAGTAAATGAATTCATCGTCTTCCTCCACAACAGATGTTGGAAGTGGATTCCACGAAACATCCGAATATCTGTACAGGTTCACTGTGCTTTCTTCAATGTTGTTCTCTTCAAGCCATGACCTTTCAACCTTGAAAGTAATCAATAGATTCTCAACATTATCCGGATTTACGAAGCCGGATTTACCAACCCAGATGTTTACCTTCTGATAGACAATTCCTGGAGCATCAACATCTGCAAATGATGATCTTTCCTTCAGCACTTCAACAATTGTTGATATCTTACCGGAGTTCTTCAGAGAATCGAACTGGACAGATGTGATAGCATTACCTTCTTTCGTAAACTTATAATTGATGTGGGAGTTCTTATTGATGAATATGCTTAGCACATCCTTTACAAGGATGTTCTCATACTTTTCACCGGTAGTGCCTCCACCGCCGCCACCACCTGATGAAGAGCTAACATCGACTTTAGAATTATGATCTACATTGCCTATTTCATCATCTACTGTATCACTCACAGTAAGTCCATAAGTCGAGAAATGAGACACATAGGTTGTCCAGCATTCTTTGCCGTCAATAATATCTATTGAAGTTGAACAATTATCCCATTTGTATGTAGTTTCATTGTAGTAACGAATGGAAACGTCTTCTTCTGTCATTCCATCAGGCAAAACCACTGAATCTGTAGGTATTGCAATCAATGCACCTGACATATTCTCTGCAAGAGTCTCATCCAGATCGACATCAAAGAAATAAAGACCTATAGAACCATCAGTCAAATCTTCTATTGGTTGAGTACTTTCTGTTACGATTATACTACCAGTAGTATCGTTTGTTCCATTAAAAATAATGAACATACCAAATTTACTACTGTTGAATAGACCAGTTCCATCCTCATAGCTTACAGTGTCGAAGTACATTATGGAAGTGCTTTCACCACTATTACCTGCAAGATCAGTTCCTGTTACATTCACATAGAACAGATTCTCAGTACCCAGTGGGAAACAGCCTGTCCATTTGTTGCCATCCTGATGGACTATGATCGGTTCAGAGTTCACTTCAACAAGAGGATTGTCAGTCATGTTTTCGGAAACACTTATAGAGATATTCCTATGTGTATCATTATATTGAGAAGTTACTGAGGAAAATACAGGAGATGTGTGATCGACTACCACCAGTATGTCAGATATCGTGGAATTAGTATTCAATGCAGCATCGGATGCAGTTACATTAAGGTTATATATTCCTTCATCAAGTGATGAAAGGTCGAACACAGCTGTCCATTTATTGTTGATAAACTCTGCATTTATGCAAGTGTTGTAACTTGAAAAAGCAGGATCAAGGATGTATTCCACAAAGTTAGCATCCCCGGATACTGATGTGTTCACCATAAGTTCAAAGTTACTATATACATATTTTCCCTGAGTGCCATTACCAAAGATGTCATCAATATCAATAATAGGAGCGGTGTTATCTACGACAACCCCTATTTCTTCTGACGCTATATGGTCGAATTCGTCAAAACTTGTCAGGATCACGGTGTAAGTCCCGTCAGAAACTGGTTCACCAAACTGTTTGCTTGCATTCCATGTCAAGGTCAAGTTATATTCACCGGAAATTATAGATTCTGTCAGGTTCTCAGTGAAAACCGTATATCCTGAACTGTTAACAATCGAGAACTCACTTCCAAGTGAGAACATATCACTGCTGCTGAGAATTATAGCTACCGGATTTTTCACGCTTATATTGCTATTAAATCCAACACTTATATTGACAAAAGGAGCACCATCATCGACTATTATTTTCTCTGTAACCTCGGATGACCAGACATCATCGTTATCCTGAACCTTGAAATAGATCGTATGTTCTCCTGCAGACAGAGATGATGTGGAGAAGTTATTAGAGATGCTCAATAAGCCATCAATGCTTGAACTCCAGTTATAACCTGTGACCACACCATCTGAATCTGTTCCTGAACCAATGAAAATAATATCTGCACCTTTAACTGCAGGATCAGGAGAGATGAACGAAATAGAAGCGGTTGGTGAATTGTTCGATCCTGATGATGTTTCCGTGTTTATGATGACAAAACCGTCGTTCATCGTACCAGGTAAATCAACATTATTGCTGTCTTTGAGTACTACATTGTTCAGATCAAGGACATAGGGGCCATCTGCTGCATCGGCTAATACAGTGAACTCAATGGTTAACATTATACCAGATACAGATTCATATGTCCCGGCGGTAGATGCAATACCATATGTAATCGTACCTATACCATCATCACCACTTTCCGGCTCAACAAGTGCTCCGGCTCCAAGCAAGTTTTCATTGGTTATACTTTTCACCATGAGAATAGAAGAATTGTAATCCAACTGCAGGCTTACAGCACGCAGGTCAGATGTATTGGAATCGACAAGTACATTGACCTGGAATGTATCATTTGCACCGTACTCACTGGTCTGCGGATCTACTGACGCCGATGGTGCAGCTGCTGTAAGTCCTATGCCTGCCAAAAAACATACACAAAATATTAAAAAGTAAGCAGTATAATTGGTTATTTTTTTCCATGTTGTTTTTGTCATAATTTCACCTTTACATCAGGCTTAAGACTGATATGCTTCCGCAAATCCAACTTTGTTTGTATCCACCCCTGATGTTCCTGAAAAAAGAATAGCTAAAGCTAATAAAACAATTAATTATTTCTTGCACACTCCTCCACCTATTTGAAATTCCTGCTAGAAGATTGGGCTGTGATTATAAGTAGATTCCTATTTTCTACAGACTTTCAATTTCATGCTTGTTGGTAATGGAACAACAATCAATGAAAAGAGTGACAAGGTCAAGCCTGCTGCACTTTAGTATATCGGCAAGGAAGCAAACATAAAAGTACATATATCTTAGAATTGAAATAAGGTCTGGTCGCAGGATGTGAATTGAGTGAAAAAACGATTACTTGATGTGATATTTGCTTCTGAAAAACGAAAGGATGTGCTATTGTTCTTGCAGGATGGACCAAAAGAAATGGACACTCTACTTGAGTTATTGGACACAACCAGACATTCATTGCTTCCCCAAACGAAGATCCTGAAGGAACATCATCTGATTTTTCAACATGATGACACCTATGAACTAACAAAACTTGGGAAACTTATTGTTGAAAAAATGGTTCCTTTACTGAATAACACCGAACTTTTTGATGAGGATATTGATTACTGGGGTACTCATGACTTTGGTTTTATTCCTCCTCACCTACTTGAAAGAATAAATGAACTCGGAAATTGTCAAATAATAGAACCTTGTCTGAACGAATTGTATGAACTTAACAACAAATTCCAACAGGAAATTATCAGGTCAGATTCCTTTCATTTAATTACTCAAATAACTCATCATAACTTTCCTGAGCTATTCGCTGAAATGATTGAAAACAATGTAGAGATTTATGATATAATTAGCCAGGATTTATTTGATTCGTTATTAGCAAATCGTTATACAGACTTTAAGAAAATAATAGAAAACGAACTGGTTCACATTTATGTTCATCCTATGGATATTGATTTTATGTATATTGGATATAATGATCATAACTTAATGCTGAGTCTATTGACAATAAATGGTGAATTCGATAATAAATATCTACTTTGCGAAGGTTCAGGTACCCTCCAATGGGGAAAGGAAGTTTTCGACTACTATTTGGAGAACTCTACGCCAATAACAGAGCTTTAAACACAATATATTTTTTTATAAACAACTAAATGATACACAACCACCACTTGTGCTTTTAGAACAAATGTGCACAGAGACTTCCCATTATAAGAATTGTAGTAGCTTAGTTAGAGTTAAAGAAAAGGCTTTCTAATAACCAAATTTTAATAAGTGATTGGAAATTTTCATACAAACGAAGTGATTATTTTGAAAAAAATGAATATAGATGAAATTCGGGAATATCTGCTGGAAAGTCCGCGTACCGGTAAGCTTGCCACTCTGAAAAAAGATGGAAGTCCACATGTGTCTCCTATATGGTTTGATTTGGACGATAATGGAAATATCGTTTTTATAACCAGGGATGGATATCTGAAAAATGAAAATATTCGACAAGATCCAAGAGTTGCTTTATGTGTTGATGATGAGCAGCCACCATTCTCTTATGTGATTGTTGAAGGCAGGGTCTCAATTCCTGAGAACCAGAAACCTCTCAAATATTGGTCTGCTCGCATAAGTGGTAGATATATGGATGATGAAAACTATGCTAAACGATATAGTGCTGAAACTGGATACTCTCTGGTAATATTGAAGCCGACTAAAATTCTTGGATATACTAATATTACTGATTAATCTTCTTCTCTCAGTTATCAGCCTATTGAAGGATAAAATGGATAATTCACTCAGTTTAAAACCTTCAGGAGCTAAGAAGATTATTGAAGAGTTTAATTACTGGATGAATAAGAAGGTAGCTTGCAAAGAAGATTTTAAGCCTGTGCTTCATCCCAGTACTGATTAACACCCTCTATAAATTCATCATCACTTATCAGTTCGGCATGAATACTTTTAATTATGTCTTCTGAAACCTGACCTTCGTTTACCATTTCTTTGCCGGCTTCTCGCAGCGCATCATAAAATTCGTTTATTCTTTTTTTGACATTTTCATCAGGCCATTCCTCTAATACTCCTCCACTATTTCGGTAGACTTCCAGTACGGGATTCTGAGACGCCATATATGCTTTGAATAGATCAAAATTGTGTTCTCCGGGAAATCCTGCATTTGCAATCATAAAAAAACGTGGATAGTGCATTCTTTCCTCGTGATAACAGCCTCCATCTTCATTTTTGTGAATGTGTGGAGTTGCAGTAGGTAGCAGCCTTTCATTGAATTTTTTTAATATTGAGGTCATGAATAATCCATAGACTGGAGTGGCCATTCCTACATAATCCGATTCATAAAAAATATCTATAAGATCAGACATATCGTCATCGATTACACATTTTCCGGGAGTTTTAGTCCAGCAACTAAAACAACCACAACAATGATTGATATTATACTCAGTCAGGAATATTTCTTCTGTCTGAGCACCTGCTTGTCTGGCCCCCTCCAATAAAGGATCAACAATTCGATGGGAATTGCTTTTCCTTCCTCTGGGACTACCATTAAAAACAGTTATTTTCATATTAATTCTCCTATTTTGGGTTTTGTAGAGAAACTCTCCTCTAACTTTAATTGAAATATAATCTTATAAAAAGAAATGTATTTCAGGCATTTGCTCGCACTAAAAATGCAATTTCTATCTCAGTGATTATTCAAATGAGGATCTCTACAAAGCCCAGAATTTGATATTTATTAAAATAACTATTGAAAGGCATCTTCAAATATCTCTATATACTACAAAAAAATGATATCTACACAGGGGAATTTTTATGTGGGCCTATAAAAGTACTAATAGTTTGGAAATTGAACAATTAAGATATAAAAACCCAGTCATTTTATTTTTAAAGTTATTTACAATTGCTTTATTGATTTTTCTCTTCCTTCCACCAGCATCAGCATTTTCTGGTGGTGATGGCTCAGAAACAAATCCATATCAGATATCTAATGTCTATGAGTTGCAGGACATGAACCAGAATCTGACTGCAAATTATGTACTGATCAATGACATTGATGCAAGCGCTACATCTGAATGGAACGATGGCGCTGGGTTTGAACCTGTTGGGAATTACAAAACACATCTTCAATTCACAGGTTCTTTGAAAGGAAACAACCACAGTATTAATGATTTATACATCAACAGGTCTTCATCTTTTTATGTAGGATTATTTGGATATACTGGACAGGGTTCTAAAATCAAATACGTTGGCCTTACAGAATTTAATGTTACGGGGAATTACTATGTTGGAGGTCTTGCTGGATATAACAATGGTGGCATCATCAGCGATTCACATTCTACTGGAGAAATTACTGGAAGAAATAATGTAGGTGGATTAATTGGTCACAATGATGGTGGTACGATAACCGATTTGTCTTCTTCCGGAGAAATTACCGGATATTTACATGTTGGTGGAATTGTTGGGTATAATGATAATGGAGTAGTAAGTTGTTCCTATTCAGATGTAAATATTACACAAGGTTCTGAGGTAGGAGGCCTTATCGGAGTAAACAATCATGGTAGTAGAATTACTTCTTCACATTCTACTGGAAACATTTCTGGATACGATACAGTAGGTGGACTCGTTGGAGGGAATTGTGATAGCGAAGTCATCAATTCCTATTCTACTGGAAATGTCACTGGAGATATGCATATTGGTGGACTCGTTGGAACTAATGGATGGTCCGGGCATGATGGATGCATAATAGATTCTTATTCTACAGGAGATGTTTCTGGAAATGGTCGTATAGGTGGATTGGTTGGAAGGAATTGGTACGGAGAAATAGAAAATTCCTATTCTACAGGTGAAGTTACGGGGTATTATTTTGTCGGTGGACTTCTTGGATATAATGAAGGTGGCACACTAAGCAGAACCAATTCCACTGGAATGGTCATTGGCGATAATCATGTGGGAGGGCTTGTTGGATGGAACTATAATGATGCCATAATAGCGAACTCATATTCTATGGGAGAAGTAATTGGAAACTACTATATCGGCGGGCTTGTTGGCCAGAACTCAGGATCAATTATATCTGATTCTTATTCCAGAGGAAATGTTAGTGCAAATAATAGTGCAGGTGGTCTTGTTGGTTACAATACTGGCAGTGGCACAATAAGCAATTCAGATTCTTCTGGTGAAGTTTTAGGAAAGGAACGGGTAGGTGGCTTAGTTGGATCCAGTAGATATGCTACGACAATAGATTCCCATTCTATTGGAAATGTTTTTGGAGTTGATGAGGTAGGTGGACTTGTAGGACATAGTTATCAATCAATTCTTGAAAATACCTATTCCACTGGTGCAGTTTCGGGAAATAATATGGTGGGAGGCCTTGTTGGGTATACTCAATCTTTAGGAGGATATAAAACATCGATAATAAGTAGTTCATGTTCCTCCGGACATGTCAGTGGAAATGATCAGGTAGGAGGATTTATTGGATCTAATAGCCTGACTGCAATAAACAACACATATTCTATTGGAGACGTTATAGGGAACGATCAGGTAGGGGGATTTATAGGATGTAATATGTTCGGTCCAATGACCATAGGCAATTCATATTCTATAGGGGAAGTTTCAGGAAATAGCAGAGTAGGTGGTTTTGTCGGAAGGCATTGGTATAATGCAACGATAAATGATTCTTACTGGAACACTGAAACATCAGGTCAGTCAACAAGTGCAGGTGGGGAAGCTCGAACCATTATTGAAATGAAATATCCTTACATGTCTAATACTTACGTTAACTGGGATTTTGAGAATATATGGTCTATTCATCCTGATATTAATGATGGATACCCATATTTACGTGTATTCATTGATAGAGATATGCCATCAACACCAACAGATCTCTCTTTTGACAAAGGTAATTTCTATGTAAATTGGTCATGGAATTCCGGTGCAAATACGGATTCGTTCAATGTCAGTGTAAATGGTATCTGGCATAATGGGACAACATATCATTATTTTAATGACACACCGTTAGACTCACATGGAACATCTTCAATAGTCGTCTATGCGTTCAATAAAAGCAAGAATACCCTATCAAGGCCCGTTTCATCAAGTGTTCAATTGGATAATAATCCTATTACAATCACAGGGCTTTCTGATATTGAAATAAATGAAGGAGAGGCAGTGTATATCAATGCGGATTTTGAAGACCTGGACGGTGATGTGCCATTCTTCAATTGTTCCAGAAAAGACCTTTTCCAGGGTTTCAATAATAAAACCGGTGTAGGTTCGTGGGTTACCGGGCAGGATGATGCAGGTGTCTATGATATACTTTTTGAAGTCACTGATGGTTATGGATCAACAGATTCCCAGTGTATTAGTATTATTGTAAAAGATTATCCTGAAGAACCGGAGTTTGTTTTTACAATTACAGATGATGTCGATAAAACATCACTTGGTTCAGAGTTAATATATGAGATTAGTTTGAAGAACACAGGAAGTATTGAACTTACAAATGTTTCAATTCGCAACCCTCTTCCTTCTGAATTGAATTTTATATCGGCACCCAATGCCAAATTCAATTCGAGCACCAAATGTGTGATTATAGATTTGGGAGCTTTATCTTCAGGTGAGTCTGTAAAGTTCCTTATTACAACAAAAGCAGTAGTATGTGGTACTATAATTAATTCTGCAATAATGAACTGTGAGCAGCATGAGTCTGCTTCTTGTTCAGATAAAACTGAGGTTGTTGACAATGAAGAAATACCTGAGTTTTCAACAATAGTCATACCTATGTTAATTATAGTTGGAATTGCACTGGTATTTACAAGGAAGAAGGAATAAGCTATCTTTTCCTTTTTCACAGGTTCACCTTTTTATTTTTTGTACATGTTATTTGCAAAAAACTGTCATTACTTAGTATTATCTTGTGAAGTATGGAGCATGTTCTTATTATGTCGTGATCCTTTTGTACAGAACAGGGAGTGTTTCAGGTAGTTTCCTGGCATCATCTATTATAGTGTAACCAATGTTGGAAAAAATGTTGTCCAGATATTCTCCGGGATTTGAGTCTACTGTGATGCAGAACAAATGCATTCCCATGGCATTCACTTCCTGTATTGCTATCTTTGTATCCTCTTCCGCCAGACTTCCCTGATAGGCTCCTTCACCTTTGCATGTGTCGTAGGGTTCACCATCTGATAGCAGTATTATCATTTTTGTCTTCGCATCGACTTTTTCAAGCTTACGGATGGAATGTCGGATAGCCGGACCAAGCCGCGTATTTGATACCGGCTCCAGGATACTTATCCTCTTTGCAACAGTATCTGACATCTTTTCATCAAAACTTTTGATAACAAAATATTCAACTCCATTGCGTCTGTGACCCGAAAAAGCATTTATAGCGTATTTGTCACCAATACTTTCAAGTGCATGGATCATAATTACAAGCGCATCCTTCTCCACGTCAATTATAGTTCTTTTTCCTTCATCCAGTCTTTTGCTGGTTGAGGCACTTACATCCACAAGGAAAAGAGTTGCAACGTCCCTCTTTTGTTTATCCCATCTGACATAGGATCTGTCATCAGGATTGACACCACATTTCTTTTCGATAAGTGAATCTATAACTTTATCTATATCTATCTCTGTGCCGTCAGTTTGCTGTCTCAGTTTCAGGAAATCCACCGGTTTCATTACACTGAAAATATGCTTTATGAGCGCAATTTCATTGTGGTAACGCCTGATGGCATCCGTATAATAATACGTAGTACCTCCTGCAGGTTCTATTTCATTTACGGTACACCATCCGGATTTGTAATCATTGATAACAAAATCCCATTCATCATATCTGTAATTACCAAGTATGTTCCAGTTCTTTTCAATGGCGTAAGTTGCCTGTACTCTTTCCTCTCTCTCATTTTTATCTTGATTTTTTTCCTTTTCTTCAGAAACTTTAGTCCCGGTTTCCGGAATAAAGTTGCTGATTACATTTTCAGAAATCGTTTGATTCTGTATTCTTTTCTTTTCGCAGATATCTATACCAGCACCACGATACTCTATGTTCTTCAGCATTCTGTATTCTTTCTTTTCCAGAGGACCTGAAATTTCATCCAGTATTCTGTATATTTCAAAAGTCACATCAAGGGAATCAAGAATGGATGAATCAGAACTTAGCAGTCTGGTATTGAGAAGATGACGTACCTTATTGAGAACAGGTTTATATTTTTCCATCAATTCAAAAGCAGGTTCATTTTCTGTCGAAAGCCATAGCACCGACTCCACGAAAATTTCCAGATCTCCTGTAGCTTCAGGTCTTGGTACTAACATTTTATGCCGGATTTTTTCAAGTTCCTGGCGAATACCTCTGTATCGGTCCATTATCATGTATTCAATACGCGCATCTTCAAGAATACCAAACATGGTTGCTGCCAGAACAGTATGTGGGAACATTCCTATAATATCTTTAATATCCATATTCCGGTTATTTGTTTCAATATCTGAACCCGTCTTTTTATTACCTTGCTCCGGATATGTATATAGGTCTGATATTTTCTTTATTATCCCGGATGCTTCTTTCAGAGATATTTTAGTTGAGCTGAAAAGAACGTGTCCTATTTCATGCATAACACTCAGTTTATAGATATGGAAATTGTCATTGAAATCTCCATAGATGTCCATTTTTGGTGCCAGGTAGATAGTTCTGCCCGAAACTAAAGGATTTATATCAATACTTTCCTTCCCGATGGATAGCTCTTTGCGGGAACGGATACTAAAGCTCACACCTGCAAGCCCCAGTCCATAATAGTGAAGGATACCTGACACTTTTCTGAGATCAACCGAACCTGTGAGTTTTTCAATAAAGTCCTTTGAGCCTTTTGATCTGAGTGAAAAATACGGTCTTCCCAGTAATGTTTTCTCCTCTGAGATTAACAGTCCGTTCAATGCCCATTCTTCCAGTTCACTTATACCCAGATCAGAGAGCAGCAAAGGAGAATGTGAAAAATAGTCCACTGCAAGTCTTTTATCAAGTTCGTGTATTTTTACTCCTATTCCGGCCCATTTCTTTATCTCCGAAGTTTCCAGTTCATCGATGGCCTTTGGGAGATTCCCGATAAAAGCACTGACAAGTATTCTTTCTTTGTTGAGTAAAATTGTTGCCATTTTAAGGATCTCTTCATGTACTGAAGAAGAGCGATTTCTGAAAACAGCCAACGAGTCCCTGTAATAACCAGAACCATAAACAGAGCTCTCAGCTGAAATTTCTTCACCGATGCTTATCCATTTATTGAATCGGGTCTCATTGAGTATTCTCAAAACTTCAGGAGAATATTCAAAAAAGCTTTCAACACATTCAGGATTGATAATTGCAAGATGAATTCCTATGTCAATTAAATATGCACGTTCACTTTTTCTTGTGCGTTGAACATTCTCTTTTAGTCTTTTACAACTGCCTTGAACGAATTTCTGAAAAGCCATTCCCTTACCTGAAAGTTTATCCGAACCTTTAGCCATCCATTCCTCTATCTCTTCAATATCGATAACTTTGAGAATCTCCGGACTTTCTTTCAGAAAGGAAACTGCTGCTTTGGTATCAATTTCAGAAATTTCAAAAGCAAGACCTATCCATCTATCATAACTATTATCATCGAGAAAAGAAACAACACGGTATGCATTATCGAACAATGCCATTGAAGGAGTTTCTCCATGTTCCAGTAATATATCTATTGAAGTAAGGACTGTCCTGGTTTTAGATTCAGGAACTGATGAGAACATTTTTTTACTATTATTAAGCATATCAACGGCAAGTTTCCAGTTTTTCTGAAGCATTTTTTCAATTATCAGGCAGAAGTACCGAAGATCTTCTTGAATAAAAAGTTCTGTCAATATGGAAAGATTCTGAAAGTACGACTCTGCAACGTTTACGTTCATTGTCCCTAGCTTTTCCCCATATGAAACAAGATCTTTAAATTCTGTGTAATCAATTTCAATTAAGACATTTCCGCTGTTTTTAAAATAAGATATTGGGATTTTTTTGTTTTTCCCTTCAATAGAAAGTCCTATGGTAGTCCATATGTTAAGAAGCTTCAAGCCACCGGCTTCAATTATCACTGGAGACGAATCAATAAAATCCTCGGCACAGAATATACTAAATCTTGATACTTCAGACAGTGCAGACAACCAGCTTTCGAATTCATGATTGCTGGTATGTTTGTAGACATAGGGTGCTGATCTCAAATAGGCTAATAGAAGTCTCTTTCCTTTTTTTATAGTCCTGGTTCCCTGTTCCAGTACAGTTTTTACTTCATCATAAGAAAAGTTTTCAAAATTTGCAACTATTGTTTCTATCCTATCTTTCTGAATTTTCGGATAATAATAACTGATCAATTTTGAAATTTCATCTCTGTTTGTATTATTCATGTATGCGTGTCATCAAAAATCTTTTTCATCATACTAATCTTGGTTTTTTGACCTTATATCTTCTGTGCATGCTATTTCATATATGGCATCTCAAAGGTTAGAATCATGACTGAATTCGCCGCACGATCGGAAATTTATACAAAAAGATGCAAATACTAACAGAACATTTTTATGCAACCAATAATCCAGGTTTGATGCGGTAGATGAAAAATATGAAAAAAACAATAATGATAACAGTGGTACTGGCAGTTCTTCTGACTTGCGGATGTGCGGGTATCGGAAGCACTCCGACAAAAACAGTGGAAAACTTTGCATCAGAATTCAGCCTGGAAAATTATGATGCCTGTTATGATATGATGTCAGCAGCTTATAAAGAGGAAACTTCTCTCTCTGATTTCGTAGATATCTGTAAAGATGTAAATCCTGATAAGTATGAGTTCATAGAAGTGACCAACGAATATGTTAATGAAAATACGGCAGTAGTTGATGTACTTGTTAATGAGTCCTCTGTTAGTATTAAATTCTCACTTGAGAACTTAATTGAGGTAGAACCAGAATACAATGAGGTAACAAAAGAAATTGATCTTGTAAAACAGGAAGATGAGTGGAAACTCAAAGAATTCCCATACGTACTTACCTGAAACACATAAATTAAGATTCTGTAAAGTCGGAAGAAGTTAATTGCTATCTTCCTTTCCTGTACAGAGGACTTATTAGTGACTTTTGAATGAAACCTAAATAAAAATTAACGATAAGAAGAAATTCATGAACTCTAAAAAAGCAGTATTTTTGGATATTGCAATTTCGGTTTTTTTTGCACTTGCAATAATCATCTCAGATTTTTTACTTGAAGGTACACAATACGGTCAGATAGCAATGTACATACTTATTGCCATGTGGTTTATTCCTTTTGTGTATTTAACAACAGCAGCAGTAAAAGAAGACAAATAATTTTCTTCTTATTAATTGTAGGTTCAAATGAGAAAAGTTATCTTGCTAATAACATGTAGCTTAGACGGCTTCATAGCATCAGAAGATGGCAACGTTGACTGGCTTGTAGGGGATGAGGAATATGATTTTGATACATTCCTTGCTGCAATCGATACACTGCTCATGGGGTACAATACTTATCATCAGGTAATTGGTTTTGGAGACTGGCCATATGAAGATAAAGAATGTTATGTATTCACAAAACAGCATCTGACTTCTGAAGACAGCAACGTGATATTTTCAGATAGGCCTGTGAAGACTACTGAAAGTCTGATTCAGGAAGATGGAAAGGCCATATGGGTTGTAGGCGGTGCTTCTATAATCTCTTTACTTCTTAATAGCGGACTTATCAATGAGCTAAGAATAGTAATACAACCTATTATTCTTGGAAAAGGAATACCGCTTTTCAAGGACATTAAGGATAACATAAAACTTGATCTAAGCTCTTCACATGAATATGAGTCAGGTATCGTGGAACTTGTCTATCAGTTACATAAAGTGTAAATCTTTATTACTTGAATTTGTGTAAGAAGATTTGTTCTCAAGCTTAGTTTTAAAAAGTGAAAAAAAATAAACAGGCACAAGCCCATTTAAATCTGATTGTTCCGACAACTTTCACTTACACTCTGAATCTTGTGCCAGCTTGCAATATCCTTCCACAAGTTCAAGATTTGCATCAATGACAGATGCCTTAAACTTCTCAAGATCATGGCATATATCGTCAAGGTCTTCTACCAGCTTTTGTTCTGTGATGATCTGTCCGTCATTTACAACCTTACATGAGGGTATATCAACAGCTCTGACTGTTGAATTATGAAGAATGACCACATCTTCGCCTATATTGCAGTCAAATACGACCGCTCCAAATCCAACAAAACATCTTTCTCCTATCGTACAGGGTCCATGTATGATGCAACCATGTGCAAGTGAAGTGTTATTTTTAACATCGACTTTTGAACCCCCAAGTCCGTGTATAATTACAGCATCCTGGACATTACAATTATCTCCGATAACAATGGATGATCCGGGTTCATCAGCCCTGATTATAACATTGTGGGCCACATAAACATTCTCTCCTATTGTAACATCACCTACAATGACTGCATTTTCTGATATCCATGCTGTTTCACTTATCTTTGGATGCTGGTTCTTGGGATTTGGATAAAGCATTATTATTACCACCTTTATTTTGTGCATGATTTTTGGTTTTTACAGTTAAATGATATAGTAACTACTAACCAAAACTATATAATGATAAATAGTGATAATTTATTTATAACTATTGCCAGAACGAGTTCATTTAAACCAGTATCCGGGATGAAATATATTCCTCATTTCAATCTTCAGGTTCCTTTTCTTTCAATTTTCTCAAATAGGTGTTAGCAGTCGCTTTCTCAGCTTTTCTCTTACTGTTCCCTGAACCGATGGCAAGCAATTTATCATCCAGATAGAGTCCAACTGTGAATTGTTTTTCATGATCTGGTCCTTCCTCTTCTATCAGTCTGTAACAAGGATCACCAATTCCTTTCTGGTGGAACAATTCCTGAATCATTCCTTTTGGATTGAAAGCAGATATTCTTTCAAGGGCAGTTTCAATGTCAAAGAATCGATAAACAAATTCCTTTGCAGCAAAATAGTTTCCCACAGTTTGATCATTATTGCCAGTATTATTGCATCCGCCGTCAATGTAGATAGCACCAATAAGTGCTTCCATGATGTCGGATAGTTTTCCATCAATATTTACATGTCCTTCCGACAGAACAAAGTTTGAAATTTTGATTTTTCTGGCCACAGGCTTAAGGCTTTCATTAGAAGCCAGCACAGTCCTTATTTTAGTGGCAACTCCTTCTATTGTGAGTCCTTTTGATCTGGCATACTCATTTATGCTATTATCGTGATATGCATATTCTGCGATTATCAGTCCAAGAACAGAATCTCCAAGATATTCCAGCTTCTCGTAGTCCTTATTCTCAAGTCCGTTAATCTTCCTGAATTCACTCAGTTTTTCTTTGTCCCCACTAAAAAGTGAACCATGCAGAAGTGCCTGAATGAGGTAACTTTTGTCCTTAAATTTGAAACCTATGATCTCCTGAAACTCTTCAAGGTCATCTTTATTAACGGTCAGATTAGGATTTACTCTCACTTTTTAACCCCATTTTTCACTGTTCAAATTAAATTATTTCTGGTTCTGATTTCCAAACGTTCTTACTGTTCTTTGTTATTCCAGCAGAAGTATTCCAATACATTTAACTCTGTTAAAATTGCAGTATTCAATTTCAAGTCCTTTCTTTTCCATTAGTATGGATAGATTAATTCCCACTGCTTCAGGTGGAAAACGCCTCATTTCAGGTTTATTACATTGCTCTGCACAAGTATCACATTCATTACATGCACCTGGACGAAGCAATTGTGCATAAACAAAACCATGCCTGAAGGCCGTGTGTTCAAGTTCCAGCATTTTGTGGAAAGAACCCTTACGCAATCGTGACCATGCTTTTAATATGCCTTTTTCTCCGGAAGTATCATGTTCTTCTATGAGCAGAATAGCAGAGCTGTACTCATTGAGCACTTTCCTGAACTCATCAATTGAAATTATATGTGGCGGACAGCTCAGTCTTTTACCATAACCTCTGCATCCGTAAGCACACTTCATTCTGACCCTGTTCTCAACATCAATATCGGAGACATCAAGCATGAATGCTGAAAGGTTGAGCTCTTTTGCTTTATCAAATAGTGACTGAATTTCTTTTTTCATTTTATGGTACAAAATTGAACATGATTACTTAAAAAATAATCGCAATCCAGTTAGTTAGTAACAACTATGGATTTGTTTGAAAAAAGTTGAATTAAAATTACGTTGATTTTTTATATCTAGATATCACAAATTCAATTATCTAAACGGGGTAGTGATGTCAAATGGAAGAAGAATGCTGTCCAAAATTCGATCCCGAACCATGGGATGGAAAAGTAATCGAGTGGGATAACAAGAAATTCGTAAAAGACAAAGTGTTAACACTTTTCTATATGCCGGTCAACTTTGGCAGAGTAATGAGAAAGCTTGACAGAAAAGTCAGGGATGCAGGAGCAGGCATTATTGATAATCTCTGTCTCTCGGATCATACGTCAAAATGGAACATGGATGTATATCTGGCAGTTAACAAACAAATTCCTGACACAAAGAACGTGAATATAAGTGGTAAGTTCTTAAGCAAGGTCTATGAAGGTCCTTTCAAGGATACTAAAAAATGGTGCGATGACTTTGAAGTATATGCAAAGGAACAGGGTTATGAAATAAATAAATGGTTCATGTGGTATACTACCTGTCCGAAGTGCGCTAAAAAATATGGGGCAAATTATGTTGTAATTATAGCTGATGTTAATTAAAAAAGAAATAGATGAGCTAATTTGATAATCGTTTATAGGCAAGCTGAATTAAACAATATTTTTATATTTGAAGTACAAATGTTGTTGCGATATATATGAATAATCGACAAAGTTCATTACCAATAACAATATCGCTGTTGGGAATTGCTTTCATACTTCATTTCCTGGGAACACAATATTATTTTTTTGGCAGTCCACCCACGGGATTCAGCACAGGAACATTAGGTCTCATTATTGCATCTTTTGGAATAATAATGAGTTACTATGATATGAAAAACAACAAATAAATCTATTTATAGTGGTGATAGGTTCCAAAGATATAATCAATAATATAAAAGTCATGATTGAAATAAAAGAAAATGATGTAGAAAAGACACCATTTTCAAAATCTTTACTCGGTAAAGACAACATTAACCTCTTTTACGTCCCAGAGGGATTCGAGCTTCTCGGTAACCTCTTCTTTAATGTTTGCTGCAAACTGATGATTGGATGGCAGGTCTATAAGTATCCTGACAACACCGTCATTGATCTCCATTTTAGTGACCAGTTCAGTTCTTACAATATCAAGTCCGGCCATGGGATTCATTACATGCTTCAACCTGCTTCTGATAACATCGGGGGTGGTTGGTTCCTGCTCGCTGACAAGGCCGTGCTTTTCTTCATAATCTCTTATAGAAGCACGAAGTCCTTCGACAGCAAGAACAGAACAATGGGCTTTTACTGGTGGAAGTCCGCCAAGTTCTTCTGTAGCTTCCTGCCATGTGATTTTCTTAGCTTCTTCAATTGTCTTGCCCTTTGCAAGCTCAGTAATAATAGAAGCGGTAGCAATGTTTGAAGCACATCCATATGACTCGAATTTTATATCCTCGATCACCTGTGTATCAGGATTCACCTGCAGGTAAACAGCAACCATGTCGCCACATGCAGGACTTCCTTCCAGTCCTTTCCCATCAGGATTCTCCAGTTTTCCGACATTGCGTGGATTCTTAAAATGCTCAAGCACTTTTTCTGTATACGGGAATTTCATAATCTTACCTCACTCCTCATTTATTGTAAAGGGGACTTATTGCCCTTAACTGGCTTACTATTTCTTTAATTGCATCTACCACAGCATCCACATCATTCATGCTGTTATACCGTCCGAATGTGAATCTAATGGAACCGTGTGCTCTTTCATGGTCACCGCCAATACCAAGGATCACATGGCTGGCTTCAAGCGAACGACTGAAACATGCAGAACCGGTACTCACTGCAAATCCTCTCATATCAAGGTGCAGGGTCATGGATTCACCTTCTACATAATGGAAAGTTATGTTTGCATTCTGTGGTGTTCTCTGTTTTTTGCTTCCGTTCAGTGTTACGTGTGGAATCTCTTCGAACACTCTTTTAATAGTATAATCCCGTAGTGTTGTCAGGAACTCAGTTTCCTTATCAGTTACAAGTTCCACAGCTTTGGCAAAACCCACGGCTCCGGGAATGTTTTCCAGACCTGCACGGCGGTTTGACTCCTGGAAACCTCCGTCCATCCATTTCTCAAGTGGAGTATCTTTTCGTACATATAATGCACCAACTCCCCTTGGTCCGTGAATTGTATGAGCTGACATGGTGACCAAATCAACTGGTATTTTTGTCACGTCTATTGGAACTCTCATGTAGCTGTGTGTGGCATCAGTATGGAACAGAACGTCCTTTTCCTTGCATATCTTTGCAATTGATGCAATATCCTGAAGTGTACCTATTTCCTGGTTTCCATGTTGAATTGAAACAAGTATCGTATCATCCCGGAGTTTACTTTTGAGCTCATCAAGGTCAAGTATTCCTTCTGCATCAACACTTATGAAATCTACATCCCAGCCCTGTTTTTCAAGGTTCTTTGCTGTATTGAGTACCGGGAAATCCTCAATTTTTGAGACAATAATATGCTGACCTTTCTTTTTCTTCAGGGCTGCACATACTCCTTTTATTGCCATATTGCTTGATTCGGTATCACCTGATGTGAAAACAATTTCTTCTGAGGTGGCGCCAAGTGATTTTGCTATTATTCCCCTGGCCTCTTCCAGACCTTCTTTTGCATCAATTCCCATGGAATATCCGAATTCGGATGTTGCCACTGCATAGGTATCAAAGAAATATGGTTTCATTGCATCCAGAACTCTTTCGTCCAGACGTGTACTTGCTGAATTATCCAGATATGTCATTTCGTCTAACATGCGTCACTCCCTGGTTGTTTCTTAAAATTGCTCAGATACTTAGATAAAAAGAGTTATCTTTGCATCTTTTGCTTCCATAATATAGGTGCCAACTGCACCGTATTCGTCAATCCATTCGCTGTTCAGTTCTTCTTCTTTTATTCCCATTATCTCCATTGTCATTTCGCAGGCAATAACTTTTCCGCCAAGCTCCTTGTAATCATTCATCAGTTTTTCGAGTGAAGCAACATTGGCTTTTTTCATTCTGCTTTTGACCATCCATTTTCCAAGTCCCAGCAAATTCATCCTTGAAAGAGGGCCTTTACCAAGTCCCCCTTTTTTAAGACATTGCAGACCCCAGAATGTGAAAAAAATAGATGCTTCCATTCCCATGGAAAGTGCACCGTTTCCAAGTATCAATGCACTATAAATCTTGTCAAGGTCGCCACTATGTGCAACAATTACTGCCTTTTCCGTCATGCGTTTAACCCCCTTTATCCTGAAATAAACTTATCTTTTAATGCGAATCTTCCACTCTTTGTCATCAGTCTCATCTACTTCCACTACTTCGATCCCCATTGCTTCGCAGGCCATAGGTATCTCTTTTTTGGATGCAGGATGAGTTCCCTGTATGATTATCTCATCACCAGGGGAAGCTTTTCGGATAGCTTTGCGACATTCTACTAGAGGGACAGGACAGGTTTGTCCTCTTACGTCAATGTTTGTTTCTGTCATCTGATCTCCCCATATTCAGAATTTCAGAATATGTTCGTTTATATAATATATATTCACTAAGCATATTTAACAATTGTGAATCAAAAATAATTTCTAAGCAATGAATAACAATTACCCGTCCTCCCAAAGACAAATATTGACAATTCATTATCATTTAGCAGGGCAAAAGAAGCATTGTTAGATTTTCCAATATATTCAGGACAGGAAAAAATTGAAAGCAGTTTTCTGTCAAAGCACCAGGCATAACCCGTAAAGAGTGCAGTATGCCCGCGTATCATCAGAGATAGCTCGTTTTTATCCATAAACTCACTAAAAATATCTGCTCCGAAACATTGGGGCCTTGAACCACGGATCGATGCGCTCATACCATCACAACCGCAAGGGTCGTTCCACAAAAAAGGGAATGCTTCCTCTTTATTTATGCTTTTCAGATCAACAGGTCCGGGGATACCACCATGTACACAAAAAATAGAATCGTTGAGGACTGCAGAAATTGGCATTTCTTCAAATGTCCGGTTTGCATTCTGAAATAGTTCTTCGTCCAGTATTTCATCATAAAAACCATGAATTCTGTTCATTTCTCTGGTTTCATGATTTCCACGTAACATAATGAAAGTGTCCGGCTCTCTTAATTTCATTGTCAGAATTCGTTCAAGCACCTGAGATGAATGAGGTCCTTTGTCAACGTAATCTCCAAGAAAAATAATATGGTCACATTTCAGTGCCTTTCGGATATACAGGATGAATTCCAGTGCTTCCAGGTTTCCATGTATGTCTCCGACTATCAGTGCTTTAGATGAGCTTACACGTAATAATGCATCCTCTGAATTAAAAACATCAAAACTTTCTTCAAGGAGTCTGCATAATTCTTGTTTCATGCTATCAACCTTGTAACAGCCAGTAACAAATCTATGATCCCAGGTGCCTGAATATTACTCTTCCTTCAGAACCCTTCTTATCAATAATAATCCTGTAAGATTCACCGTTCCGATGAGAACTCCTCCTACTATATAACGAGAGTTCTGATAGGATTTATCACTTTTGGAACCCTGTTCTGATGTTGGGATATCAAGTATATAATCGGAGTTCATGATAAATGAATTTTCATAGGTAATGCTATTATCTGATGTCAGGACAAATTCCAAATCATATTCAACATCAGGTTCTAATCCCAAAAAAGCTGTGTTTTCTGTAATTTTTCCCCTGAATAATATGCTATTATTTCTGGAAAGTGTTATTTCTCCTTCATTTTGAACGTTTACTTCCAGATTGACATAATCTTTCAGTGAGATTGCTCTCCCATCTGCAAGTCTCAGTTTTCCCGGAATATTTAGCAATTCAAGAATTGTAGGGGCAATATCTTCCTGGCCAATTTTTTCATCTATTATTCCGTTATCAACATCATTTGCAGCTATTATCAGCGGGACTTTTTGTGATTCTGTCATTTTTGAATATTTATCTGATTGGTGTCCACCTTTAGAATCATTTTCAGGAAATGCCATCCCATGGTCACCGGTAAATATGAAAGCAAGATTATGCTCCTGACAGGTTTCATACAATGTATAACTGGCATTATCTATACCTTCTATACACTCGATATACCCGCTGTTCTTCTTATAGTGACCTGCACAATCAACAGCGCCGACGTTTATTGTAAGAATGTAGTTTTGTTCAGGATGCTCCATTTTCATATATTCAATGATATCTATACCGGTTTTTATTGCCCAGATATTATATTCATTGTAGCGTTCAATTGATCCTTCTGGATATTGATCTAGTTGTTCCTGTAAACCACCAGATTGAGACTGCATGACATCTACAATGTCAAAGGAAATCTTTTTGGTAGTTTCTGAAAGGAAATTCGTTTCGATTACCATTTCGGGTTCATTAATGGAATTATCGACATCATGGATGACTACATTCTGTTTGCTGCAAAAACCATAAGAATCTCCTTTTTCCATTATTGCAAAGGTCATATAGTCATAGTTATGCGCAACATCATAAAATGTCGTTCCTGAAGATCCGGTGAGTGCTGCGTCTGATTTTGAATACCCTGTGGCAAGTACTGAATGACCCCCTTCTGTGAAAGTCTGAGGTACTTTTACATCAAGTATTCTGCAATTGTTATTTGATATTTCAAGTATTCCGGGTACATCTGCTTTTTCCAGTATTGTCCCGTCTATTGCATAGGGGGTATATTCCGGGTAAATATAACATGAGCTCAGTCCATCAGCAATAAGAATCACGGCACCATGTGGAGTGTTTACCTCACCTATTTCTACAACATCGTTTGCATTTGCCTGAATTGTGAATATACACAATATTAACAAAAGTATGCAAAAAACAGATGGGAAGTAAATATTTTTGTTTATTTCAGGAATAATTCTTTTTACGTTTTTAGCATGTGCCATATGTCCTGAAAATATTGTTTCTCCATAATAAAGTTTCTATTTAGTTCTATTTTATTTTTATTATCGAACATTCTTTTGGACATTACCTCTTAATAAAAGAGTAAGGATCATAAAAATCGAGGTTACTATAAACATTGTCTGGTACCCATAATTTATTAGGTATCCTGCGATCATAGGAAGGAATGCAAGTCCCATATAAGTATAAGTAGTAAATATTCCCATTCTTAAGCCTTTATCAGTGTTCATGAAAGAAACTGCAACTGGCAAACCTATCATTCCCATGCCTGAACCAATGCCAAGAAGTGTAAAACCTGTAAAAGGGAACCAGATAGATGTGAGTATTCCCAAAGAAGCCAGAATAATTCCTGAGCTTATCATTTTTCCGTAACCAACCTTAGATCTTCCTGCAATGAGGTTGGTTGCCATGGAACTTATATAAACTATGGCTATTACAATGCCCAATTCCGGTTTACTAAGCATGTTACTGCTGTATTGTGGATAGTAGACCAGCATAACACCAGTTATTCCAAAAATGAAGAAAGTTATGAACCATGTTTTGAAGTAATCAGGGTCTAATGCGATTTTGAGTACTTTTTTTGCTTCGTTTTTAATGGATAATGTGGACTTTGTTCTACCTGTTTTTGAAAAATTATTTTTCATGATCTTATTTTCATCTTTATCAATATTACTGTATAAATTAGTTCTATGAATCCAATTCATTATAATTGCGGTGCTGAATATCAATACTGCTAATGCCGTAAAAAGTACAATTGCTCCTTTAAGTAGTCCACCTGCCAGAAAGCCCGCAGTTATTGTACCTGTTGCCAATCCTGCATTCAGGAGAAAATTGAATTCACCCAGATATTGTTTTCTTTTATTAAATTCAGCAAGTATTGCATAAGCAGGTGGGAAAAAAGCTCCGCAAGCTGCGCCTTCCAGTAGTCTTGCAAGTATCATGATGAATGTATTTTCAGTCAGGATAAGCATAATCCCAGAGAGTGTTGTGAGTGCAACAGCAAAAACGATAAGTTTCATATGATCAAAACGATCAGCAAGCAACCCAAAAGGAATCAAGGTGAGTAAAGCTCCAATGAAATAACCGGAAAAAAGCAAAGTATATGCTATGGTTCCGGATTCTACTAAAGAAGCAGATGCAATTTCCGGTAATACTGGAATTATTGAATTTGATAATCCCATAATGAGAAATACAGTGGAATAAATTAAGAAGCGCTCTTTTTTCATATAATTCCTTCAAGGATGACTATCTTCAGTACATCCGAAAGTACCTATCATTATAACTAATTTCAACTAGTTTCAAGATATAATCCCGTGAATTGCAACTTTACATATAACAGTATTTCTAAAAGCTAATTAGACTTGTTGTAATAATTGTAAAAAGATTATTGAATAAAATGTAGACTAATCTACAAAAAATCAATCCATGATTTGCCTTTGAAATACCAAATCAAGAAAAATTGATAAAAATGAATCAAGAATAGATGTATAATTAATGATAATCATGGAGGGTTTGTTGAACAATTTTTGTTTCTGGAATGAATGGAGTTGGTCTATAAAGAATCCATTTTTCTTTTTCCTTGTCAGAAAGTGCTTTAAAATGAGAAGCATACATCCAATATACTCTATTTCCTACTTCTTTTTTGTAAACATAACCTTCTTCCTCTAAAATATCCAAGTATTTCTTAACAGTTGCCCATGCAATGTCCGCTTTAGAAGATACCTGAGAAGTCGTTAATTCTCTTCCAGCCTTAAACAAAACGAACATAACTGCTATTTCATATTTGTTAAAAGACTCTTCAAGTATTGACATCTTCGACTACCTTTAATGTGATGGGAACTTCTCTGATAGTTTCAGTCGTAGTTTTTGTTTCTTCAATTATTATCTCTACTTCATCGCCTTTTCTTAAACTATAGTATTTACTGATTTCATTTGGTATGCGAATTAAAAACTGCTTCCCATCATAACTAATTTTAACTTTCTTTTTGATCTCGTTATTATTTTGCAGAATATCTGTTTCTTCGATGTGTGATTTTCTTTTTTTAAGAAATTCTGCGTTTAATTCATTGATTGGTATTCTATGGCTAGGACGCTGCGTATTTTTTAATGATCTTTTTTGATTTTCCATAGTCTCCACTCAAGCATTTTTTGCTCATAATTAAATGGCCGAAATCTTATTAATAGTTTCGTACGATACTTGATATTATATCACAAATCGTACGATTAGATTGGAGTAAGTATAAATAGCAATAAAACATTGCTAAGTTCGGTGATTCAAATGAAACTTGATAAAAAATAAGATGACATTTGAAAATGACTGAAAAAACAAAACAAAAAAAGCTAGATGATTTCTGTTTTAGCAATCATGAAAATAAAAATGTTATAGGATCAAAAATAGGACATGCTTTTAAAAGCATTATAAATCCTTCTATTTTATTTACCATGAAGCATAATTGTCTCTATTCAGATAGAGACATATTACATGTAGTAATGAGAGGAGCATTGACTAATAATTTTATAGAAAATGCTTCTGAATCATTAATATTTGATGGATATTCAAATGTTCCAAATGGAGATACTGTTCGTTATCACATCAAAAAAAATGATATAGACGAAATACTAAAAAGATTCACATTTGTTTTTGATTCTATTTTTAGGGAAGCAAAAAAACAAGGGTTACTTAATAGTAAAGTTGATCTTGCAATTGATTGGACAAGTATAAAATTTTATGGCAAACGCGATACTAAGATGGTTGTTGGAACAAAAGCTGAGAGAGGGACAACAAAAGCTTATCAATTTGCAACCGTAACTATAGTCGAAAAAAACAAAAGGTTTGTTCTAAGGGCATTACCACTTGAATCACGTGATAGTGAACATTTAAAAGCTATAGTCGAAAATCTTTTGTATTATGCTAAATCAAAAGTTCAAATTAACAGAGTTTTTTTTGATAGAGGCTTTTATTCGGTTGCTATAATCTCAACATTAAAAAAAATGGATATTCATTTTTTGATGCCTGCAAAAAAATCCAAAAATATAAAAAAATTAGCAGAAAAAGTTAAACTACCAGCAACCCGGTTATATAGGTTGAAATCGAAAAATAAAGGTACTTTAGTTAAATTGATTTTTGTAGAATCAGATAAAAGGTCAAAAAATAATAACCAAGCAAATGACGAAAAAGAAATAGGTGTATTTGCTACAAATATGTCTCTTTCATCTGATGAAATTAAAGAGTTGTACTTATTATATTCTAAAAGATGGGGTATTGAAACTAGCTATAGAATGTGCAATATATTTAGAACAAAAACAGCTGCAACAGACTATAGAATTCGTCTATTTCTTTTCCTATTTTCAATTATATTATACAATTTATGGGTTTTAATTAACGCTTGCATATTTTCAGATCCTTTCAAGCGACAAGGGAAACGTCAAATAGCAGCCATTAGTTTTCTATCTTCATTGTTAATTACAGTTGCATGCTCGCCCGCAGCAAACTTCTAGTTTATTCTATATAATTTATAAGTATAGTTTATTAAAACTCTGTTTAGTAATATCTAAATATCATAGATGTTATTTTTATTACATGGCAACTGTAAAAATACAAAAAGATGGACATAAATGTGGAAGATGTGGACATGAATGGGTACCACGTACTAAAATAAATGAAGACCCTGTGATATGTCCAAAATGTAAATCCCCTTACTGGAACAAGCCTAGAAAAAATAAGACTAAATTATCAAAAAATAAAGCTATCTAAAGAGTGAAAAAGCATGTGGGAGTACAAACAAGTTATAGTGATACCTGAAGATGTGGAATTGTCTCCCGGGAAACTTGGAGTTCAGGTTGCTCATGCATCGATAACTCCAATCCTCAAAAATCTGGACCATCTTGGTGATATTAAAGAATGGTTCGACAAGGGAACTCAGTATTTCTGTACCAGTTGCTGCAAAACACGCAAACATACTGGAAGATGCAGAACTTATACAGCGCAAGATTTATGGAAAGACCCATGTTCTGCAGCTTAACAATAAGAATATTTTCAATGCGCTTAACATATTCGCACCTATTAGAACAGTTGAAGTTGAAAAAGGTGCTACATTGCTGGAAGCACTCAAAAAAGCAGCAATTGTTGAAGTGAAAGACGTTCACGGTCAGGACAATATTGTTTCAACCAATGGTGAGGAAGGTTTCTTTGTCTATGACGTGGACGGTGTTTTCTCAGATAAGAACGTTAATGATTACGTTTTTGACAAGAGTTGCACAGTTGAGTGGAAAAAACTTGAACCTATCAGCATCTTGAAAGTTAAAGTAAATATTGCAGAAGAATAATTGTTTTGAAGAACGTTAACCCGTTCTTCCAGTATCATTTCTTGTTTTCAATCCTTGTTTTAGTGGATATTGCTTTTGAATTGCGATCACATCGAAGATTTCACACAAATAAATTAAGTGTTACGATACCGAAAACATAACATATCTATTATTATAATTCAATTTTGGCATCAAGTAAAGGGATTAGCAAAGGCTCATCTCTTGTCACGGCTTTCTTTACCTTGTCGAGTGACAAACGTTCAGTGAACCGATATCCTCTTGATTTGTCTTTTTTAGACATGTATCGGGCTTCCACAAAATGAGGTAAATAGGTCGATGCCATTCCCTCTAAACAGTTCCGAACAGTACCCACAGGGAACGGAAGAGTGGTATAGGTATCATTCGGAAGATTAATCTTTTCAAGTTCAGTATCTCTCGTCCACTCTATGCAAACATGGAGTATCTCAGAGTGGTACACATATTTAGGGATAGGATATACCTGTTCATGTATTTTGGCGAGTGCCAATAATACTATTTTTTGATTTAATGGTAGGCGTTCCATAAACCTATATCCCATATAATGTTCGCTACCATAGTCTGCAATTTCTCGGCTATACATTTCTTCATTAGACATCGGTTTGAAATCGCTATCCCTTGCCAACTTGAATCTTGATATTTTCGACACATCCATATTACCACATCCGGACATTGAGTTTCAATTTTTTATTGGCTATTGCTTTCGAATTGATCTTTTGTGTACTGTCATAAGTATCATTATGATTCAATGTTTGAGCAAGTTGTAAGTAAGATATTAGGGCAAGATGGATCAAAATCAATGTCTTTTTAGAACAATTACCTTTTTTTGATGTTCAATGTATTGAAACACACCTGTAGAGCTTTCAACATTATAATTGAATTTATTAACTGTATGAACACTGAAAAAATCAGTATTCAAGGGGATAACATACTATTGTTGGCCACAACAAAAGTCTCTTTTTCAGTAGTTGTAAAGGGAGCAAAGCATGAAGAGTGGCCAACAATAACGTGAGCGGGATAATATTTTGTTTTCGGGGTGGTTCTTAGTTGGTACCTGTATGTTATAGCAGGTTATCATCCCGCGCTACATTTCTATACGGTAACATTCGTATTTAAAAACATTCGACTTAAAACAACTAAAAAAGGGTTTTATTCAAAAAGAAACTAAAAAGTCTATAGGATACTTAAAAGAGAAAAGGTGAAATAACACCTTAATCCACATCACCATCAATCATAAAATTAACAAAACAGGATATAATGATCAGACATATTAACGGTCATATCTTCATCAAGACCGTACACCTGACTTTTTTAATCACAACACTCAAAGTTAGCGTCCTTGAATGTTTTTCCTACACATATGGAACTATGTGCAGTATGAGGGGCTTAAAAGAAATATCATCAAGATTTCAATTTGATTTTAACAACTTTTTATTCGCCGTAAGAATATCGATGTCATTACAATGAAAATCGCAATCATTTGTGACGAGGATATAGTTGTTTGTTTTACAAACATCTTGTAAAATAAGATCATTGAAATCATTATTTCCAGATTTATATTCTTGTATTAATTCTGATAAATCGATATTTGCTAATTGAGAATCTGATGATACTGTTTTCGCAAGTATTTTTTCAACATTCAGAGATATTTCTTCAGAGATGGGATCAAATACAGCACTACTGTTTCTAAATGCTTTAAATTGGTTTTGTTTAAAAGGCTTTGTAGAAATCCTCAAAATTCAAGCTATTATCCAAGTCAATAGAAATTCGATATGTAACCCTTAATAATGATTGCTATCGCAGAATTTTAGCTATAGGTGCTGATTTCGATAGGTTTTCTACAGAGTCAAATTTTGAATAAATCATTATATGGTGATAAACATTAATAATATATGATATATAATGTGATATTGGCAATTAAAAGTAAAATAAATAAAGTGATGTATGTCAAACATAGCAATATCAATTTTATTGTTATTTTATTATTGTTAAAGACTTTAGGATTCATGTGTAATCTCATGAAATAATTGCTAAATATTCATGTTATACTGAACGAGATCTTCAATCATTCTTGAACCAAATAAAGAACATTGAGATAAAATCATTGACCTGCCTCCGTTAAATCATTCGAACCTTGCTTTTTTGCCTTTATATTGCAAACCAGTCATCCAATTTCAAATGGAGTGGAAGATTCCCACTCGGTATCTACGAAATGCTTGAAGATCTGAACATGCTCTTTTCCGTTGTACCATGTGGCATTGAGGCTTATTGGAACCACATCATCATTAATAGTAATAACAAGTATCCCTTTGTTGTCAATGACCAGTATTCCACCTTTAAGAGGTTGGGTTCTTTTTCCATTGCTGTACGTACGGACCTGTACTCCAGGAAACTCCTTTACAAGATCTCCCACGTGGCTCTTTTCACGTCCTGTAAGCTTCAGTTTTACACCCATAGCAATTTTCTTATGGATAGTATCCTTGATGGCATCCATTATAGGGTAAACTTCTATCACACGAGTTAGTGAAGGATAGAAGGATGCAAAAATAATCTCCTCGGTAGCAGATTCCATCATTTGCAGTATCTTATCATTGACATTCTTCACACCGTTGATATTCCATGCAGAGTTTTCTTCTGTGTGTTCCGCATTTTCACTATAGATGTTCTCAAGCTGTTCCCTGCAAAACTTGATAGCATCTTCATAGTTAGCCTTGAGTCTGTCAATAACGATATCTGGGGATAGAGCCCTATAACGCATCGGTTTTGTATTCTGGACCTCGATTATACCTCTGTCATTTAAGCGGTCTATCACACCATAAACTGCAGAACGTGGGACACCCGAAAGAGCATGGATGTCCGCTGCATTCCTGCTTCCGTACTGCGTCAGTGCAACAAGGATCTTTGCTTCATAGGACGTGAGGCCAAACAATTGAAGAGAATCTATTAATGAATTCATCATAGTACTTACGTTATTACATCCTATTTGTTATTTTCTTCATCTCTACTCCTTTTTTCTGGACCTTAAATACAGTGGTATACTGACAATACCCACCAGGACTACAGCACCTAACATAGTAGTTCCATTCAGGCTGGATTCGGACTCACCAACATTCACCGAAGCCTTGAGATCATCGGAATACTGACTTTCATCGTGTTTGTCAGTATACTTCACTTCAGTGCTGATCGCATAGGGTTTCACTGTAGCATCATCTGCCACATTAACCTCGAAAGTTGCAGTCTTTGAATCTCCGGGGTACATGTCACCAAGATATGCTTCGTCATCGCTGGTTGTGAATGGATCCACAACACTTATCCTTGCAATACAGTCGTATGCAACATCATCTCCAATGTTCGCATAGGTTATGTTGATGGTTTCCTTATCACCCTTCTGAAGACCAGATTCTGTCTTTATCACCTTGAAATATGGTTCCTCCTCTACAAAAATATCAAGGTACATTGTCTGGTTCATTTCTTCATGCCAGTAGTATGTGTCACCGTAGGGAGGAGTTACAGCAGAATCTTTTTGGTACCTGTATTTCACATTGAGTTTCAATCTGTAAGTACCAGCTTCTGCATTGTCATATACCTCTATAGGGAATTCGGCAGGTGATTCTAAGGATTTACCTGAACTAATTGAACCCAGAAGCAGGGTATCAAGTTTTATGTCTATGGGAGTATCCGGGTCTACAAGTGAAAGTGTTGCTGTTATATCCTCAGCTTTTGTAATGGCTCTGTCAGAAGCGAGTTCACTTGCCATGTAAGTCCTGGTAAGTGTCTCACCAATCTGTCCATCTCTGAAATCATCCTCAATCTCATCCTCATCGGCTTCAAGTCCTGTGATCTGACCATCGTTCATGATGTTCACGTACAGGACAGCATCTTCACCTCTCTCAAATACATCATCGCAGGCGAGGTTTGCTACTAGATGAGGGGAACCGTAAAGATCGTAGTAATCACTTGCTATTTCTGAAATAACGTCTTCATCTATGCTTGCAGACGCACTATGCATACAACTTAGCACCAAGAGTGCTATCGTGAGCATCTTTACATTTTTAAGGGATATCATACATTCACCTTGCTATATTTTGTATTTTTGTTCTCTAATTTATCTGAAGATTGGTGTTTTATTCTCCACCTATCAAGGTTTACCATGATGGGTGGCAGCACAATAACTGTGCTCAACAAGGAAAATGCAACAGCTATCACTGTAACTTTTCCAAAATCACTTATCATTGGGAACGAGGATACAATAAGGGCTGAGAAGCCAAATATGACAGTAGAACCTGATGCAATGATAGCCGGACCAACTGAAGATGCAGCCTTTTCCATTGCATCATATGGTTCCATGCCTTTTTCACGTTCCTCAAAGTAACGTTCAAGCATCAATATTGTGAATTCTGCTCCAATGCCTATTGCAAGAGCACCAAGAGTGGCAGTCAGCGGATTGTATGGCATGTCAAGGAGATACATCACTCCCCCTATCCAGCCTGTTACCATTACAATTGGTAATATTGTGGATACAGCCTTCAGCCAGTCCCTGTAGATCACAAGCATTCCCAAGAAGATAATTACCATCCCAAGATAACCCATAGTTGTCCTGCCGGATGTCAGGGCATCTATAATGGAATTTGTCATTACCTTTGAACCTGTGACAGTTACCGTAGTACCTGCTGGAGGATCATACCATTCCATGTCACTTTTGACAAGGTCAATGGCTGTTGTGATTTGCTCAGAAGGAAGGTCACTCTCAAGTTTCAGGTTTATTACAGCAAGATTGCTTCCTTCGATGTACTGATCCGTTACAACCGAGGACATGCTATCAGTGACAGAAGTAATGGTATCCTTATCTGAGGGAATCGAACCATGACTTGATTCGATCAGGGAGGCAATGCTGCTTGAACCTGTTATATAGCTATTGCTTTCTTCTTCTCTTTCAGAAAAATCTAACATCCATTGCAGCAGGTCTGGATCAAGGACATCATCTGTTCTGACAATAATGTTTATCTGATCAATTCCACCCACCACTGTTGTTAGTTTATTCAGATTCTGCAAAGCCCGCATGTCCTGTGGTACAAAATCCTTTGTCTCGGTCTGAACACCTACATGTTCATCAGCATACAATCCTCCCGCTGCAAGAACAGATGCCAGCACAATGATGATCAAAGGTCTTTTTGCAGAGAACATGGCAACATGGGAAAGTACTTTCCCAATAGCTGTTTCCTTTTGTTCTGCTTTTTTTACAGAAGCCTGTCTTGCAGGATACCTGCGTTTCTTTTTCTCTTCTCGTCTGTCAAGTAGGTATAAGATGGATACAAGAACAAACATTGAAGCAATGTAACAGAGTAGCACACCCACAAGACTCATTTTGCCGAAATCCTGTATCATAGGAACCGGGGATATTAAAAGAGCGATAAAACCCAGACATGTGGCTACAACAGCACTCCCAACAGCAGGACCAGTATGTGTGATTGTATCAATAATGGCTTCTTCGACACTCTCACCTTTTGCAAGTTCTTCTTCCACACGGTTATGGAACTGAATTGCATAGTCGGCACCAAGTCCGATAAGAATTGGGAATACTGCCATGGATGCCATCGTCATGGGTATGTTCAGATAACCCATTGCACCAAAAGTCCATATCAAACCTATAAGAACTACAGGCAATGGCATCAGACACCACCTGACATGTCTGAATACCATAAGCAATGCAAAGATCATCAGGACAAATGCAAGGATAAGCATTGTTTGGAGACTTGAGCTCATCTCTTCGGACATCGCAATCATAAAAGCAGGTTCACCTGTTGCAACAGCATTTGTGCCTGTGGGAAAATCAACCACTTCAATTGTTCTCTCTACCCGCGTAAGCACTCTTTCCTTGTTGTCTTCATCTATGTTTCCCGGCAACTGCACCATAATAATAGTATGCGTGTTGTCAGGCATCAACTGGTCAACATAAGCAGAAGGCAGTAAATCAATTATTGACAGAATGGAATCGTAATTATTGGGTATTTCAGAATGGCCGGTGACGGAATATGCAGTATTCTTAATCAGTGATGCCATACTGATAACATTCTCTACATCCTTATCTCGGGCTATCAGCGTATCAAAATCATCAATTGCTTCGATGACTTCAGATTCCCTTACATCATCAGAATCGATGAGCACCATTATAACTTCGTTTCCAAAATTCTGCTTGTAGATATGATCATAGTTCTGATAGAGGTCAGAGTCTTTTTCTACAAAAGTGTCTGTTCCACTTTTATGTTCTATCAAGCCTGCTCCTTGAAATGCAATCAGCATCATGAGAATCGCAACGATAATTATTCCCAGAGGCCATTTCTCAATCACAGCTCCAATTTGTTCAAATATTTTTTTTGCAGACATGATATCTGTTAGTAATAGAATACTAACAATATGAATAGTTATTTAATACTAGTTTATTGTTGTACCGAAGATAGTAAATAGAAGATACTTATATCAATGTTATTATGCAATTGTTAATAGAATCTCTGCAACAATTAGGTTTGACAGCCTATGAAGCCAAAATTCTGGCAGCACTAACGCAGTACGGAAGCAGGAATGCAGCTGACCTCCATACTCTTTCGGGTGTCCCACGTTCTGCTGTGTATGGTGTAATAGACAAACTTAAAAACAGAGGGTTAATCGAGATTCAGAACTCCAAACCAATGAGATATAAAGCACAGGAACCCGAAAGAATAATCACTCTGTTGACAAAAGATTACGCGGTTGCTGTGGATTTTTCCCTGGAACAACTTGAAAATATCTATCAAAAACAGGAAGGGACTTTAGAAGATAACTCGGCATGGAATATTAATGGTGTGAAGAATGTCACTGACAAGATACTTCAAATGCTTGAATCATCCAATAAAGAGATTCTTTTTTCTTCGTCATACGTTCCATTGAACCAAATTGTTGCTGTTTATCCTATTATGGGCAGTATTTGGAAAGAGATTCGTGAAAAAATCAGTGAGGGCGTGAAGGTTAAAATAACTGTCAATGATAAAATTTATGCAGATGAAATTGCCACAGAGTTGCCCGGTGCTGAAGTCAAAGTGTATAATAAAAAGAACAATTCTAGTCCTCTAATGGGTGGTATCCTTTCTGTTGATGAGAAAGAACTTCTTGTAGTCACTGTCAATGATGAAATATTTCCTCCTAACCTCAATGCTACATGGTACTGTGGGAAAGAGCATGTTCGTGTTTTCAGGCATTTCATTGATGCAGAGTGGAATCAATCTGCATCAATAGAATAGTCTCGTATCCATAGCAGATAAAAGTAATAAAAATGGTGAGCAAATGACTAGCAAATGCACAACAGACTGCAATTTGAGTATAAATGTAGTTTCAAAAAATAGCGAAACGGATGAGCTAAATAAAAAACAAAGGTTGCACATAAAAAATACAATCTCACTTTGTCCGGAATGCTTGGACAAAATTCCTGCTGAAATTTTCACAGAAGATGGCAGCGTTTACCTTTCCAAGTATTGTTCTAATCATGGTACTTTCCAAGATATCTATTGGTCTGATTTTGAACTTTATAATAAGTTCTGTCAATCTCATGTAGTAGGCACAGGTGTTTTAAATCCTGCAATAAAGAGCGAGAATCATCTTCTTGATTGTGGATTATGTGAAAAACATACAACCAGCACTATTCTGGCAAACATTGATGTAACAAATAGATGTAATCTTAACTGTCCTGTATGTTTTGCGAATGCAAAAAGAAGTGGATTCATTTATGAGCCAAATGAAGAACAGATTCAGAATATGCTACTTATGCTTAGGAATCAGAAACCTGTTCCATGCTGTGCGGTCCAATTTTCTGGTGGTGAACCAACTGTACGTGATGATTTGCCAGAGCTAATATCAATGGCAAAAGACCTTGATTTTTTACATATTCAAATTGCCACTAATGGAGTAAGAATTGCAAAGGATGTAGAATTTGCACATAAATTAAGGACAGCTGGTCTTCAGACTGTCTATTTGTCATTTGATGGTATAGGAGAAGAACCCTATCACATTACACGTGGTTTTAATGCCTTTCCATTGAAAAATGCTGCAATAAACAACTGTCGTACTGCAGGAATTGCGAGCATTGTGTTGGTACCAACTCTTATAAAAGAAGTAAATGATCATCAAGTTGGAAATATAATCAATTTTGCTTCAGAAAGGCTTGATGTTATCAAAGGCGTCAATTTCCAACCAGTTGCTTTCACAGGTCGCATTGATCAGACAGAAAGAGAGAAAAAAAGAATTACAATTCCAGATTTTTTATTAATGACTGAAGAACAAACAAATGGGACTATCTGCAGGGATGATTGGTTCTCTGTACCACAATCAACGTCAATATCCAGATTCATAGCAGCCATGTTGAACAAACAAGTTCTACAATTCACAATACATCCTCACTGTGGAACTGTTACATATATTTTCAAAGATGGAGATAAGCTAATTCCTATTACTCGTTTTGTGGATGTAGACGGTTTGTTTGAATATCTAGATGAGATATCCCCTCAGATAAGTAATACGAATTTTCAGATAAAAAAAGCAGGTCTTACTAGTAAAGCCCTTCACAAAATATCCAGTTTCATCGATCAGAAAACTGCTCCACAGTCTATCAATGTCACGAAAATGATAATGGATTTTTTCAATAAAGGTACAGGAGAAGCTTTAAAGCCCTTCCACAGGAATAGTTTGTTCCTTGGATCAATGCATTTTCAAGATCCCTATAATTTTGATATCGAGAGGGTGCAGAGGTGTGGAATACACTACGCTACACCAGATGGACGTGTGATTCCATTCTGTGCATATAATACAATCCATCGACAGGAAGTAGAGGCAAAATTCTCAAAACCGTTTTACTCATAGACATTTACTGTCCCCAGTTGTAATATACTGACCGGAGAATGTGGAATATTTTAGAAATGGAAAAAATGGGTGTTAAATATGATTGAAGAAGCTGTAAGCCCGACATTAACAGAGAACGATTCTAGAAATAGCGATGTTGGAAATCAGGTTGGTATGGATAAGAATAGGTTGCTGAATTTCATAAAAAAAAGAAACAATTACATCAAAACGCTGCCTAAAAAGGAAAAACAAGCATTTATTGCTTCAATAAATGAACTGAAAGAAAGTAAGAATAGTATTGAAAGACTTTTTTTGAAGAAGAAATCAGGAAAGAATATCGATGACCTTCTTTTTTCATTTGATGATCTTCCTCTTTTTGGAAAAGAATATTGGTTCATGAAATTTACTGCTAATGATGGCTCAAAACGTCAATTTTTTTTGATGTTTGGTAGAACAGACGGTGACATCGAGGTTAATGGTCGCTACATAAAAGATAGCAAAGTGTCTGATAACCGAACAGAGGGTTATTGTGTTTCATGGGAATATGATGAAAAACAGAGAACGATTACAGATGACCTCTGCACCATTGAAATTAAGGATGATATTATAGCTTGTTTTAATGATAATATCAGTGCTGAATTTTGTGGTTCATTTCCTGAATATTCTCTGAATATTATGGAAGCTGGTAAAAAGTTTTGTTCTCTGACGATAAAGAAACCTGAAAATACTGAATTCATTTCCGAGTTGTCAGAGCAATTCAAAGGTTTGTTTGGTTTTCGCCTAGCTAACCTTTATTTTGATTTCGAAGGTCAGCTTTCTTGTAACGATTTCTCAGGTAAATGTTATGCTCAAAAGGTCATAGTAGTTGGTCCGTTCATTCCATGGAAATGGTCAAGGATAGTTTTCAGGAATGGTTCTATATTGACTTATTTTGTACCCTCGATTGAGGTAATGGGGGTGGAATATGATATTTACAATTCTATGAGTTTTTACGATTCCATGACTCAGAAAATGCACTATTTCGAAAAGGTTAGTGTTCATGAATATCCTTCAGAGAAAGAAGATAAAAGGTGGATTGTTACTGCTGAAGGAAATAAGGTATTTGTAGTCATGAAAAGCTACTGTAAAAAGTCATTCAGCTTCAGGAAAGATTTTGATTTTAAATACATTGAAAATCTTGTAGAAGTCATTGATCTTAAAATCGAAACTAATTATGATGTAATTACACTGGATACTACTGGAAGTGGCCAGGGAATGGTGGAAGACACATCGGGATTTGTGATCTAATACGGAATTGGTAAAGGAGCGCAGATCTATGGATTGTAGCAAACTATACTTGGTGATTTTATTTGCGCCTTCTTTGATGTACTTTACAGTAATGCTGCACAATATATTGTGAAATCGGTGACCTTGTATGTATTTTAGTATACTACAGAGATACTTGATAGTAAAACGATACAAGAAAATAATAGAGATTTTGCTAAAGATCGCAATAATCAATACATCTATTATATATTTTATTGTATCGTATTATAATCTTATATAAAAATAGGAGAATCGGTATGAACCTTAGTATACTACGCAAATACTCAATGATAAAAAGGTACAAAAAAATAATAGATATTTTGATAAAATATGAATTTGACTATCTTGTTGATCAGTTGAAACTTCGTCCGTTTCACATTCACATCTTAGATTCAAATAAACTCTATACATCAAAAGAAGAAGCAGTATCACGTCCTGAAAGATTACGGGAAGTACTTGAAGAACTTGGTCCTACCTATGTGAAATTAGGACAAATACTCAGTGTTCGTAAGGATTTGATACCGCTTGAATATGCAGATGAATTTGCAAAACTTCAGGACAATGTCCCTTCATTTGCATTGGAAGATGTTGAATATGTAATTCAAGATGAGTTGGGAGCCACTCTTGATGATTTATTTGAAACTTTTGAACGTAAACCAATGGCAGCTGCATCTATAGGTCAGGTACATAGAGCTAAGTTGAAAGATGGTATGAATGTGGTTGTTAAAATCCAACGTCCACATGTCAATAAAATTATTGAAACAGATCTGGATATTATGAATAGTCTTGCCAGACTTGCTGAAGAACGTGTTCAGGCTGCCAAGCAATATGGATTGGTCAAAATTGTAGATGAGTTTTCAAGATCAATTCGTACTGAACTCGACTACACACAAGAAGCTCAATATATTGAACGTTTCTCTTATAATTTCAAAGATGAAAAGTCAGTCTACATTCCAAAAGTATACTGGAACTATAGTAGTCAAAAGATTTTGACGCTTGAATATATCGATGGCATTAAAGCAAATGATTTTCAATCACTTGACAAATTAGGATATGATCGAGAAAAAATAGCAATGATTGGTTCCAACGCCTTTATGAAACAGATATTTGAAGATGGTTTATTTCATGCAGATATTCATCCTGGTAATGTTTTTATATTGGACAATGAAACTATTGCACTGATTGATTTTGGCATGGTTGGTCGGTTGTCGAATGACCTTCAAAATGGATTTATTGATGCACTCTTCGCAATGAAAAAGGGTGATGTTGAGCAGTTTGTAGAAATTATGTATGAGTATGATGTTATTGGAAGTGATGCAGATACTCAGAGATTAAAAAATGATATTGAAACATTCTTAGATAAATACTACGGCAGATCTTTAAAGCAAATGGATGCAGCATCAATGATTAGTGATATATTCGTTATATTGCAAGAACATCATGCAAAACTTCCACCAAATGTTGCTTTACTTTTAAGGGGAACAATTATGATTACAGGATTTGGTTCTCAGCTGATGCCCGATTTTAATCTGGCACTTGTTTTTGAACCACATGCAAAAAAATATATGAAAAAACGTTTGAGTCCTAAGAATATTACAAATTCAGCATTAAAGAATGTACCGAAATATTCTCGTGTACTGCACAAAATGCCGATGCAGATATCACAAATTCTGTCTTTAATAGAAAAAGGTGAACTAAATATCAAATTCAGGCATAATGAACTTGAAACATTACCTCAAGAAATTAATGATGCAAGTAATCGTATTGCATTTAGTTTTATTGTGTCAGCCATAATAATAGGTTCATCATTGATTTTGCAAACTGATATGGAACCACTCGTCTGGGGCGTTCCATTTCTTGGAGTCTTTGGATTTATCATAGCTTTCCTTTTAGGAATGGGGTTTGTTATCTCTATTCTCAAAACGGAACGTATTTACAATTAGATTCATTCATCTAAGCTTAAAAGCGATAAACAGTAATCTTCCAACGACATCAGAAATGAAAAACATAGAAAAAAAATAAATCATTTAAATGCATTGTATAACAACCAGGCAGAATTATTAGTGCATATATGTCAATGGTATATCGTTAAAAATAACGCTATTTATTTTTGAATACTAAATAAGTAGTTAAAGTTGATGATTTATTAATTTCCACATATGCTTGTAAATCTTTTAGAGTATGTAAGGTAACGACATTAATGACAAGGTAAAGTAAACTTTATTTATACAATTAGAAGATGTGATGTACAAGTACAACTAGATGTTTAATTATAAATATTATTTATTGATGACTGCAAATAATGGTAATAGGTTACATGTTGATATGATGTTGTCCTCTTCAATTTTATTAAATATAGTGCATAATATCGAAGAGGAAGTTTCATCTACTTTCGGATGTACTGATCTTTGACATATTATTTAGTATTAAGTTTGAGACCGTGGTTTTTAACTTTATGTCGTATTTAATGTCAAAACATATACTATAGTATATGCTTTATTTTCATAGATTTGGCAACTGAAAATATCTATTTTTTTAATAAACGAGCATTATAATGTATACTATAAACTATACATTTAAATTTTCAGATACAATTTTTTATTTATTAAGTATGAATTATTAATATGTTTTAATTTTATGCGGCTATTATTATATATTATAATATAAGATGAATAGTATAGACAAAACACTTAATAATCTATAATATAATATTAGTTTTATTTTATTATCACTTATCAATTAATTTTTACTATAATCTAATAATAATGTCTCAGTTCATACCAACATATAAATTTTCATGTCATTGTAAATTTTTATTATCTAATTAAAATATGAAGCTTTGAAGTTAATCTGCATTTGTTTATTAAACTCCTAAAAAATAAAGGTAATTTTGCTGTTTTATTTCAATCAGCTTGTTTACAACATGTGATGTATAGTTTTCAGTTAAAAGTCCACTTCTTGGTAGTGTTTTTATGCGTATTAGTCAGTTTATTGAGCATAATATGAAATTTCAAAGTCTATATGAATAGAATATGTACTATAATTGCTCTAATTTTTCCTGATACTTTTGTATAAATCATATTGGGGTTGCAAGTCAAAGTAGGTCTATTCATATATACTATGGAACAATCGATTTTAGAAAAATATACCCTTTTTTGCAAAATCTCGAAAATAGCAAAACCAATACTACATACTATATGAATATGGATTTTCATAAAAACCACAAAAATCAATCCATTGCACAGTTTAAAAATTATTTAAGTCAACACTCATTTTTCACTTGTTGTTCAGAAAATCCGCGCCGATTTTAGATTGGTCTTTTCAATGCTGTGACTCTATACTAAAAGCTTTGAAAAATATTATATAAAAATAGCATAATAAATTCGGTTTGGTGGCGTTCATACATAGCAAATAATAATTGACTGTGAACTAACTTTAGTAAAAATATATAAAATACTATCTTGCATTTTTAATTTTAATATAAAGTATACACTAGTTACCAAATACTTCTTATATTTTATTAGTAACTTCCCTGTAGTATAACTGATAGTAATATTAATCTACTCAAATAATTATCATTCTGGGATCTTGTTCACTAAATCTCCAAAATAGGCCAAAAAGTGCTATTTTGTTCGTATTTTTACGAAATCAATAATTAATTAAGCATGATTTTATAAATTTATGTTAATGTATTAATTTTTTTATTAGAATTGTAAATCATATGCGTAACCAAATATTATTACATCATAATATACACAAAAGAATAGAATAAACGTAACTAAAAATAATTACATATTGCTTTTTTGGTGAAACTTTGAAGTATCGAATGATTCACTCCGGAAAATTTCCCAGGACACAATTACCAGGTCTTTGATCTTAACATGTTTCAGGTCGTATTTCATGGACTAATTCATGCAATAATCTGAGTTTCCAGTTAAGAGCCTTACAGATCACTATTTATTTAAATGGTAGTATATTGCAGATATATTATCATTATTTACTGGAACCATTACCACATTTCCAGCTATCCTGGTATTACTAATTGCAATGTAACGGGATTCAGCAGATGAAGTATACTTCACTTGAAGGGTTACGGTATCCTCATTTTCTACGGTAATTTCTGTTTCATTTACATGTGCAAATGCATTTCCTGATGCTGCATCATTTGAAACTTCCGTATCATTTAGCAACCAATGAGGACCACAAATGAAATCGCCCTCATTCTACCTATTATATAATATAACAAAAAAGCCTGCGAAGGTAAAATATCCATCGAGAAATTAAAAAAGTTGCATTTAAAGGCTAATATGAATGAACACTGATAAAAATCAGTGTTCTGGGGATAACATACCAACAAAAAAAAATCAATAAAAAAAGAGATATATTGCCATCATGTAGCATATCCCTATTACTTCTTTTTTATGTATTTTTGGTATATACGAATACAAATACTGATGTTTTAATATTTAAACTTTATTAAATAAATTATCACTGTTAACCTATCTATATAAAAAAATCCTTTGGGAGAATAAAATAGATTGCCTGATATGGTTGGGGTGGGGTTGGGGGTGGTACGTGGTCAAAAATCATATCAGGCGAAGTAAAGTATTGCACAGTAGGATTATATTGTTTATAATTATTCTGTGCAACATCTACCTTATTACTAATCCTATTTATACGTTATTATACTAGTAGTATCTTATTATGCTATTGCTATAATCTCACATCAAAGATGTGGAACCAATATCCTTAACAGGCGGATAGTTTTGAATAAATATAGAAATATACTTACAAGGGTTAAATCTCTGTAAAGAGAATAGGGAATGTTGTCTTACAGGAAAAAGTAGTCGTTTACATCTATCGGAGGACAATAGCTTTTCTTCCATATAAGACAACTATTATTTTTCAGGTCTGATAGAGGTTGATGTAGACCGATGGTTGGTTGGTATGATCTATTTATAGTCCCTCTATCAGACTAAATTGAAGCATATTAACCATATAACCTGGATCAGCAAATATTTTGTTATATGATTAATATCTCCCAAAACTCACTCCCCAGTGTGCTTAGTCCCATTCTCCAATTCATTTATTTGTTTAATCAGTTATATAAACAAATTGCATTTTTATTTACGATGCTCTTTGAAATAATAAAGTCGTTATAATTTTGAACGCCATTAACAGTATCACACAATAAGAGTAGAAATCATATCCTTGAAAGGTGAACATGTTAATAGGCCGTGTTTCTATCATCTACAGGTGCATAATGATAGTTCTCTAATACTCTTACTTCATCTCCTAAGCATCGCTGATTGATTCTATATCTTGATAGTCATTTCATCTGTTAGTCTAAAGAAAATCAGGTAATAAATAAGCTCTACAAGTATTCCAATAAAAAAAATTAAAAATAGGTTCACATGATTTGAACTGTTTTAGAGATTAAGGAAGTTGCCTGATGTGAAACATGTTAGGCTTGGTTAGGTGGCAAAAAATCACATCAGGCAAAAAAAGGAGGGTAATCTTAATTATTTACTCCAACCTTCATAGATATTTTATTTTAAATTTATATATAAGTTTATACAAATAATATAAATGATTAGTATAATTGAGTAATTTATTTAGTATGTGATGTAAAGAAAATTTTAATCTAAATTCTTAGAAACATTGCGAAAAAGATGGTTTTTTAGCAATAGTGCTGCTAATTTTATGAAAAATTGAAGCACAAAAAACGAAGATTGCCTGATAAGGTTTGTCAGGGTTATTATTATACTTGATGCTTATCAGACAGCAGATGACACAAACTTACGAGCATGTCCAAATTAGAAATTCACTTGCTTTTGTGTAATTGTTACTCTTTGTTTATGGTTCAAATCGCATTTTCAAATTTTATGTTTTAAGCCCAACAAAAAATAATTAATAAATAAATGCCTGATGGGATTATGTTAGGATTAGGCTAGGCATTTAGTGGTTATCCTTACAGGCCTTGAGAGGATGTATGATATACACTCCTGCACTATGCAACAGTTAATTTTTATATAACACTACATATAGTTATTGTAAACTAAATTATTTTAGTGATATAAGGTTAAAATTTATTATTAGTGTATATATATGCTTATCAATTTGGAGATAAAAGCTGGAGTAAAATATTAAAATAAATTACATTTATCACCGTTGGAGTAAGAAGACCACCGGATTCATCCGGTGGATGAATTACGTCTCCTATTGGAACTACCGTCAATGTATCTCTTAATCGTTTCAGCTGATACCTGACCATGAGTACCAAAATAATAGCTTGGCGACCAAAGATGATTTCCCAGAAATTCCTTTTTTCGTAATTCGGGAAACTTCTGGAAAACCCTCTTAGCAGTAACACCTTTCATAATTTTAACAATATCAGTAGGTGCTATGAATGGTGGTGCTGATATGAAAAGATGGATATGTTCAGGCATGACCTCAAGTTCAAGTATTTCCCATTCCTTAGAATCTGCTATTGTTCTTATCTGATCATCAAGAAACTCCTTTAACTCATCATTCATAACCTGTTTCCGGTATTTAGTGCACCATACAATATGATAATTAATTTCATATACAGCAGAACTCGAATATGACATATATTCATATAGTTACAAAAGCTATTTAAACATTGTTGACCTATAGGTTTTCAATGCAGAAATCATATAAGTTTAGGTTATATCCTACAAAACAACAGGAAATGAATTTGAACAGAACACTTGATGTTTGTAGACATATCTATAACGAATTTCTTGCAGATCGTAGAAATGCATACGAAAGATGCAATCAAGGATTATCCACTATAGAACAACTGTATCAGGTTCAGTACCTTGAATTTGATACTGAAGTGCATTCTCAGGTAAAACAGGATGTAATCAGAAGATTAGGTAAATCATTTGATGCTTTTTTCAGACGATGTAAGAACGGAGAAGCAAAAGTAGGTTATCCTCGGTTCAAAGGCAAGAGACGATATAACAGTTTTACCTATCCCCAATCTGGTTTTAGTATCTCTGGAAAGAAGTTGAAGCTATCGAAGATTGGAGAGATCAAGATAGTTCAGCACCGAGAGATTGAAGGCAAGATCAAGACCTGTACTATTCGCAAAGATGGGAAACAATGGTATGTTACATTCTCTGTAATCATTGAGAACAATGTTACACCTGTTGAACCTGTTACCTTTGTAGGTATTGACGTAGGACTCAATTCTCTGGTAACTTTGAGTGATGGTACTCAGATAGATCCTCCGAAATATTATCGCAATACGGAAGGCGAATTAAAAAGACAACAACGTAACCTTAGTCGTAAAAAGAAATTCTCTAACAATTGGAAGAAACAATGTGATAAGGTAAACACCTTGCATCGTAAAATTCGCAATCAGAGGAACTATTTTAACCATAAACTAAGCAGGGAACTCATTAATGCTTACGATTACATAGCTTTTGAAGACCTGAATGTAAAGAACATGGTTAAAAATTCAAGACTATCAAAGTCAATACATGATGCATCATGGAGTAACTTGATTCAAATCACAAAATACAAAGCGGAAGAAGCTGGTAAGTTTGTAGAATTAGTAAATCCATATAACACATCTCAACTATGTAGCAACTGTGGTCAAAAGGTAGAAAAATCATTAGCGGTAAGGACACACAACTGTCCTCACTGTGGATTAGTTCTTGACCGTGACCATAATGCCGCTATTAATATTCTCAATCGTGCTGTAGGAACTACAGTTCAAGCCTGTGGAATTGAGTCGTTGGACTCGATAATGAAGCAGGAAGCCACTGGTTTTAACCAGTGGTAGTTCACTCCCTCGGTATTCTTTTAATATGCAAATGTTGCTATTTATATTTTATTGTTTTCATTCTGCACAAAAATATATTTAATGGCACATTACATTAGTCAAAAAACGACTTTTATTATCAATTATATTTATAATTATCAGTATGCTTTTTAGGTACTTTTGGTTTTACAACTGCTATCAAATACAGGCATAGATTTAATATATAATTATATTCTTATATATTTTTAACTATGTGAATTATTTTACTGTAATATACGCACCTAAAATTAATTATATATGTAATTGGTTAAATCTCGGATTTAGAATTTTTATATATTTATCCTAATACCAAATAAATCATAAAAGTCATTATATTTTTTTCTGGCACGGTATAAATATTGCCGAACACACTTTTCACCACGTGCCTTTGCATACAATGCATTTGTTTCAGCCGGAGTAAAAACAGTTTCGAGTTTTTTTCGGTCAATATTATTTAGAAGTCTTATATTGTTGCTGTTATTTAGGTCGAAAAAATCACAGATTGACTCTTCACCCTGCCAGTTCCATTCTTCATCATAAAATATTGCATATAGGGATTCACATGAATTACATTGTCCCACAACAACCATCCCACCATCATAAGAATGATAACTGAGGCTTATAACATCTGAATCGCAGGAATTGCACAGTCCTATAAAATTACGGTCAAGATTTTCAGGATATAGGTCAACATCATCGATCTGAATTACATTTTTTTCAATATCGTACTTAATATCCATATCGTCACCAAAAATTGAGGATGGAAATAATGCATTAATGCATTTATCATATTAGTGTTTTTACTTCTAAATACTTATTATTGACTTCATACTATAAAATTTTAAAAACATATATATACATTGAAGCACATATAAAAATTTGTGCTATATCTGAGGTGAAGTTATGGACTCAATTCGCGCAAAAATAAAACGAAGATTGCAAAAGTTCATTGAATTGGACGTAAATGGACTGCGCAGTCATATCTTATCACTTTTCCTAAAAGTAAAAGAGACAACAGTAGATGAATTGCATGCAAATATCACTGAGAAATATGATATTTCACGCAGTGCTGTAGCGTCTATGGTAGGTTACATCTACTCTAAGCTGGGTGTGCTCAGATCTCATAAAGAGTCTTATAAGACTCCAATAGTCTATTCTTTAAAAGAAGAATATGAGGATCTTATTAGATCCACTCTGGAATCAAAGACATCGACATCCGGATGTTAGGCTGCTAGATCTTGAATAAAAATTAGTAATATTGATTCAAATGTCCATAGTAAAAAAAGCGCCACGTACATCCACCACAATTGTCATACGCTCTGATTCCAATTCACGTATAACTCATTCCAGGGACCCTTACTACAATCTTATGAGACGTCTTTTCCAGGAAGAAGCAACTGCCATTCGTGGCCAAAAGTTTCTTATGATGGTCGAAGATCGTCAAAAAACAGGTAATCCTATCAAGACTAGTGAGTGGGAAGCTCTTCTTCAGGAACTCGATATTGGGCGTGCTTCATTTTATGCTATGCGCAATAAACTGCTAGGCGCTGGTCTAATTACTCATAAAAATAAAGAATACCGTCTATCTGGTCAGTTCAGCAAAGATCTTATTGATATGGCCAGATGGTGGTGGACTGCTGTTCTTAATGAGCACCCGGAAGGTCTGGATTAACAATTCTCCGATACCTTAATATACAACCTTTACAATTAAGGAGATGCATTCACCGTAGCCCGGTAGTGTAGTGGTCAATCATGCAGGACTCTGGATCCCGCAACTTCGGTTCGAATCCGTGCCGGGCTATAAAAATTATTTAGATAGTCCTCTTCTAAATGCGATTTTTCAGCTTTACATTCACAAAAAAGTCATATACGTTTCGGCTATTTCATGCGCAACTCAAAGGATGAACTTTGAGATAAGTTTTCGTTGATTTATATTATATCAACAGTTCATATTAGTTTTTTTGGTATCATTTACTCATGAATAAATCTACTCCTATATGTACAGTGAGAACGTAAGCGTTCAATCTGTGATTGTACGCTGGAGTTGGAACGGTGAGCACCTCACGGGTGTGCAGGACGAAGATAGCATCCCCTTCAGTTATCTCTATCAAGTGATTTGATGTACGCACTTTTCATATTTGTCCTCAGACAGAACAGCATCTTCACGCATATTCTATCTACTGAATACTAGGATTGCCATATAGAGCTTGGAACAACTTCCTAACGTATGCCACTTTCTTATTGACTAATCCTACTGCTATTCATTATTGAATCTACTCATCGCCCCTCGATTTTACTAGTTAATTTTGATATATCCCCTCATGCTCACGGTTTACAGAAGAGAATTATAGATAATATATATACGTTGAAGAGACTTCAAGAGTGATTCTTTACTTTAATTGATAATTTCTTGTATAAACTATGATTTCAGCACATTCAATTTTAGTTTGTTTTCGTTTTGGACTACAAGATGGCTTGATTAAATTTAGCCTTGAGGATTGATGTAGAGGCTCATAGAGAGTAGATATCAAGGTATAGATACTCTCCATTCAGATTGATTCTATTAAAATAGCCTCATTATTGGACGTTTTTTGTAATCTCCATGATCTAAGATAATTACTAGCGTATTTACAGCAATACACGTTTATGTCTTATTTTTAAGAATTACCAATTGTAATGGTAAATACATGTGTTCTCTAGGATTGCAAGACATATTGCAACTACACTCACATGTTTTTAACGTATGGAGGTTTTGAATTAATACCTTTGAGCTATTTGATTTTAAAAACAAATAGACGATAAGGCTATAAATTATCTATCCATCAAAAACATGTATACCTTGAGTTCATAAGAATACTGAAATATCCATCCTTGACGTACAGTACTTTTTTCTAACATTTATTTTCGGTATGCATCAAAAGCTCTATTTTAATGAAATAGAACTTTGATACGTCACAGGGATAGCATGGTCTTAGCTTCAAGCACATTTAGGTGCTACTATGTTCTCCAAAAACACATCGTATAAGGACTGAACTTGAAGTTTCTATAGATTTTTACTGAATGATTTTTTGTAGATTAATTGCCAGTTATTTTTCAAATCTCTTGTTCTCTGTAGGGGATATCTACCTGCTCATTCATTTTAAGGCAACTATATCTTTTTATATTAATGTTACAAATAAATCAGTGGATGTCTTCTGGTAAAGAGAGTAGATCTAATCTTAAAAAACCAAACGAAGTTTCAGAGAAATTTGGTGCCCTTAATTGTACTTTAGGCCTAAAGTACCCTGAAAGATTTCCAAAAACGTGTGCTTCGATGTCTTCAGTAGCACAAGCTGTAGTGAGGGCCGACAAGGCAAGAGTAGAAGGAACAGATGATTATAATAATCCATTACAACTGTTGATGAATGCCTTCGATGTTTTTTTTAAAGAACATCATGGGAAAAGATCATCTACAGGCAATTATAAAAAATATAACCTGTCTGATTCTTATGAATTAACAATTCTATTAATTTGGAATATCAGGCATGTTTGGACTCACAACGGCGGTTTTATCGATAAAAAATGCAAAAGAAAGTACGATAAAATAATGTTTCAAGCTAATGGTGTGAGACCTATAGATGCTTTGCCTAACAGTTTAATGATAGATTATGAATTTTCTGTAAACCACGATGATTATCGTTCAATCTATGAATGTGTTTTTAAATACATACAATCACGAACTTCAAAGGAAGATTACAGTACTATCAGAACTCGCTCTTCTGTCACTGATATAAAGCTAAGGAAATGTGAGGTCAGCATGCCTCTGGGAAATGGTCATATTATTTTTGATTTAGAGGAAGCATATCAGCATGGAGTATATATTTCCAAGGACGGTATTGTTGAATCACCGGCAGGAACTACGTATTGTTTTGATTCGGAAAGTATAGTGCTTCCAAATGGACAATCTTTCCCTGCAGCATTTAAGGTTGATTCTAAAATGGTGAACAGTAGGAATGTGTAAAGTAGATATCAACCTTCTAAAATTACATGATGATTAGTGTTAATGATCATTATTTTCCTTTAAGGCTCACAAACTTTAAAGTAAATTCCCCATCAGGTGTCAAAATATATTCTTTCTCTTTTTTGCTGCCTTCAACATATCTTTCATCAATTAAATTCCATTTGAGAAGATCACGTGTCAAGGAATTGAATACACCATCTTTTAGAGTTCTGTCTGCTCTTTTCGTATCTCTTACAGGAATGTATTTCTTCGACAACTTTTCACGTAACTTTATTCTTGATAACGTTTTTAAATTATCATCACCTGATGGTTTTTGTGCATCCAGGATTCTCAGTATTGTTTCTCTATTTTGATTTGATTGGAAATCTTCGATATGAACTTTGGGAATAGTAATAATTTTAGCCACTTTGTCCATATCTACATGATATGGAGTTTCTTCAAGCCATAGTGCCATCATAAATAAACCAATAGATAATGCTTTTGTACCTCCAGATACGTTGAAGTAGTACTGTGCATCGGAATTTTTTTTGTATATTTCAAAGACTTTTTTCCTGATGCAATCAAGAGTGTCATTTTTTATAATTTCCTCATGCACTCCATTTTTTGTGATTGGACTGGCTTGCTCTTTTAAAATCTCTATAGACTTTCTTATTGCTTCTCTTGAGTCCTGTATTTCTGGATCGTCTGAATTCTCATAGATTCGCTTTTCAGCAATAACATAAACCTCGGATGCAGGTGCAATATTGTAAATTGCTACTGGGAATGTGTTGTGTACATTCGCTCCAGCACTCATTATGTGAATCTTTTCTTTTTTTGTCATTCTATATTCCATTTAAGTTTATTATTTAATAAATCTATTTATTAAATAATTAGTAAATCTAAAGAATTATTAAGTACTTTTGAACGAATTTCCAGTTGATGACGAATACAACAATAAAATCTGTAAACTGGCACGTGACCATGAATTGCAACTACAAATGCAGGTTTTGTTTTTACAAAAACATGAGTGGGGAATTTAAAGATATTGAAAAAGCCAGACAAAAACTTGAAACCTTAAAGGCAAAAGGAATTGAGAAGATCAATTTTGCTGGCGGAGAGCCTTTGTTATACAAAAATCTGGACTACCTTCTAAAGATGGCAAAGGATATGGGGTTCACAGTTAGCATTGTCACAAATGCAGCTCTACTCAATGAGAACAATCTCAGGGAAATGAGTGAGTATGTGGACTGGGTAGGTATATCAGTAGATTCTGCAGATGAATTGATCGAAAAAGAACTGGGGAGGGGAAACGGGAATCATGTGGAACATGTCCGTAAGGTTTGCGAACTTGTCCACGGGTATGGCATGAAGTTAAAGATCAACACTACAGTCACCAAGATGAACTACTCTGAAGATATGAAGCCGTTCATATCATCCGTGTGTCCGGAAAGGTGGAAGGTCTTCCAGATGCTTCATATGAAAGGCCAGAATGATGATGCATTGGATCTTCTTCTTAACCAGGAAGAATTTGATATCTTCAGGAATATAAACGATAGAATTGTATTCAAAAATGGTACCTCACCTGTCTTTGAATCTGTTGAAGATATGCTGGAATCATATTTCATCATAGGTCCGGATGGTGATATTCTTCTAAGTAAAGGCAATCAGCGCTCAACAATTCCTTTTGAATCACTTCATTATATGCAGTTTACAGATCTGGTTGATGCAGACAAGTACAATGGAAGGAGAGCTGTCTATGACTGGAACTAAACCAATTTTTTCTTTTTCAGATTCTTCTCAGGATAATCTGAATTCATTGAGAAGGATCTGTTTTACAGGTGTAAGGGGAGTTGGAAAGTCAAGCGTGCTTAAAGAGATTAACAAAGAAAAGCTGAATTTTAGTTTTACTTCAGGCTCTGACATACTGCAGGATATGATGGGAGAAGCTTACTCCCAATTTGAATTCTTACCGGAATACAATAAATATGCTTACAGGTTGAAGATAAGAGATACACTTCACAAGATGCAGGAGGAAAATAGCAAGGACCTGCTGGTTGATTCCCACCTGACGGTCTACAACCTGAAGACAGAAGAAATTGATGTAATCTTTACCCACATGGATTATGGGTTTTATACGGACATTATCCTGCTTGATTCATATCCTGAACGTATTCTTGACCATCGGCAAAGGGATTCCAAAAAGAAAAGAATCACTGATCTGGATGTTATCAGAAAAGAGCTTGATTTTGAAAGGAAGGTAGCTTCTGAGATATCAGAGAAGCATGGGATACGACTTCATGTGATTCAGATGGGTGAGGATGCTGCTGAAAAAATGCTCGATATTTTACACAGGTGCGAAGTATGAAGGATCTGACAAAAGGTTTTCAACCAGGTACTTTCCTCGATTCAATCAATTGGCATATTACTCCCAGATGTGGATATAATTGTAAATTCTGCAATGTTCACAATCACCAATATGAAGTCAAAAGTCTTGAATGTGCAAAAGAGGAAATACAGAAACTAAAAGATTTGGAAAATGTTACTGTTAAATGTCTTAATATTAAAGGAGGCGATCCTCTTCTTCATCCTGATTTATTGGATATCTTGCGTATTGTAAAACATGAAGGATTTGATATATGGCTTACAACGAATGGCTCTCTTCTTAATGAAACAAATATCAAACATTTTTCTGAATATATTGATGGTATCACAATCCCAGTGGATTGTATCTGCAATCTTAAACAAAAAAAGATGGGAAGAGGATATGGGTTCCATGTAAGCGATATGCTAACCACTTCTGACATGATTCATAAAGAAGGAATAAAACTAGGAATCGACACCCTTGTTACAAAACTAAATAGCAAAGATGATCTGCATCCTCTTCTTCAGAGAATGAAACCCTATTACTGGAATGTGTATCAAACTCTTCCAGGGCTGTATCAGAATAGTTATCTTGAAAATATATCGGTCAGCGAAGCAGAATTCAAAGAATTCACTAGAAGGCATAGTCATCTGAGGCTTGATCACTGCAATAAACCGGTTTTTTTATCAAAAAAAGATGTGGCAATCCGGTACTATTTTTTGGTAACTGGATCAATTCGAATTTATTGACTTTATTATGTCGTATATTAAATATAGTTATAATGTGTGTTAAAAGATGAAATGGTGGATTGGTGAATATTATGTTAAATTATACTTTCAAAACTGATAATTTCGAACAGACCTTGAGGGAAAGATTCTTCCTGGAAAGGGAATTAAATGTAGAACCTTTTTTCAGGGCTCATTGTAAGCCTAACGATAAAAATAGAAAGATACTGGAAGACCTCTTTATTAAAAGAGTCCTTACTGATCCATATTTTAGTATTTATGTATCAAAAGAGATTAAAGATAGTGGTTTTGATCAAAGAGACGTTCTTGCCTACGTAAATTATGTGCTTATGGAGAAATATCTTGCTGGCAGTCTTTTACTGAACAACAGACCGTCTAAAGATGAAAATATTAGAATGGAAGACCTCCTGAAAGAAAAACATGAATATCAGGCTCTCAAACACAGTCCCTTTTACTACAATCTGCAGAATGAGTTCCAAGAAGCAATTAAATCATTGCCTTTTAAGGGTGAAGATATAGATAGTCGATGGCAAGAAATGTCACTTGATAACTGGGACGGAGTGACCATAATTCCAGACCCCTTTATAGGTGTCAAATCCAGGGACAATTTGTTTATGAACAGATTGCGACTCCTTCAAGTAAACAGTGCACTCAAAAATCTAAAAGACATCACAGATTTTCGTAATGAAAGCCGTTTCATGTTTGAAAACTTAGAGTCAACTTTCAGAACTTATCATGAAGAAGAGTTCCATTTTTTCAATGCACCATTATTTGCTTTTCTCAATTTCAACACAGAATTTATTGCTAGAATTAAAAGCATGCTAAGGGAATATGGTTATCATAATAACCTGAACAACTATGAAGTTGCAAAATATCTGAAAATCTATACGGATGCTATTTTGATTTCTCAGTTCCACTGGTTTATCTGTCAGAAGTGGGATTCACAGCTCTCTTTATTGAACGGATACTATGATGACCAGGAAATTACGATTCTGTCTGATAATATCAACATGTTTTCAGGTACCACAGTATTGCACTATTTTGTCTATCAGAGTGCTCAATGTCTGTATAATCATTATGGGCAAAAGGACTATGACGAAGCAATTAAAATTCTGAGTTCTCTGAGTGAGGTTACAGATGACGTTTATCTGAAGTACCTGTGTGTTTCTCAAATAGGAGATATCCATCAGGTAAGAAATGAATATCTTGCCGCTGCAAACTGCTTTACAACAGCATATGATCTCTCCAGACTGCCAGACATGGTAAATGATAATGAGTTAAAGTTCTTAGAGGGTGTAAAACGTTCAGATAGGCTTTATCGGAGATTGAATTTTAATAATTTTATCCCGTATGTTGAGCTTTTTAATATAGCTGAAATGCACTTTAGTTCCGGTAACAAGACAAGAACCGATGAGTTACTTACACAGCTGAAGGAAGAAGTGGGACAGTTTTCAGTTCCAAAACAGATACTCATATGGCGCGAGATTTTTGTATCATGTTATCACCGACAGGAGAAAGCAGCTTCTGCTATTCAAAAGAAAATAATAACACTAAGTGATTTTTACACTAACAACAAATCAAGCTACCTTGAAGGAGATATTGAAGAACATATAGATTATTCAAAGCATGCCACAGATGTTACGCGCCAGGACTGTATTGATAAATTCATTGACAACTTAAGAGACAGTGCTGAAAAGCATCTAAGAGATTCCGCATGCTATGACAGCAAACTGGATTCTGATTCGTTTGAAGTTAACACCTATTTAGATCCGGAGTTCATATCCCGAAAAGATCAGGTAAATGTCATTGAATCTATATTAAGGGTAAATGGACTGACAAACATATTACGTGACAACGAGTCAATAGTGCCTCTCACTTCAAAACCAGGCAAGCTTCTTTGTAAGGTAGAATCAGCTATCAAGCAAATGGAAAAGTTAAGTCCAGACGCAACCCTCGGTGAAATATCTATTTTCGACGTGATAAAAAGGTTAAAGCTGGAACAGGCCCGTTGCCATTATTTACTAAGACAATATCATACAGCCCAGGATATATTGAATAAAATCCTGGAATCTGCTACTGATGACTATGTACTATTTACGTCACATTGCCTGCTGGGCATTGTCCTCGCGAGAAAGAGAAGAACGGAAGAAAGCATACGTCATTTTGAAAAGGCTATTGATACTGGATTCCCACACAAAAAGTACATTGTCGAACATTGTAGGGATGAATTATTATCCTCGTTAGATAAGACATCATTTTTCAGGATTGTAGATCAGATCATCAACAAAGTGGACTCTGCTCAGAAAGACTCATTGTACAAGGATAATGCATTCTTAGAAGCGGTCAGTACATTCAATCAGATAGGACTTACAGATGAAGCACTTCACTTTATAGAAAGTGGTCTACATGAAGACGAACTAACAAGATTAAAGCTTCTTGAAGAAAAGGCCTATATCTATTATCTGGATCGTGACCTTGTTTCAACTAAGAAACTGTTGGATAATATAGTTGATGAAGCATTCAGGTCTGAAAATAGATCTGACAATGAGTCAGAGTATTACGGGATAATGGCTTCAGTATTTCATAAAGCAGCTATATTGTCTGCAAAAACCTTTGATTTTGTTAAGGCTGAAAAGTACATTGATCAGGCAATTTATAACATGGAAAAATGCAATGATTCTACGGAGAACTTCAAAATAAAAACATACATGGAATTAAAGGAAGTTTACCACAATCTTGCAGGAAACACCATCAACTATGATAAGATTGATGATCCTGACGTGCGAGCTATTTTAGAGACAGCTGAAATGATATTATCATACCTGTTCGAACAAAATGGCAAAAAAATTGATTACTCCCTTGCTTTTGTAGAATATGGAAAGGCTATTGAAACTGCTCTGTACAATAAATTTATCAAACCACTTAGAAGCTACATTTTTTCAAAACATGAGCAGCCTATCAACGATGTCTTTTTTGTTGGGGAAAAAGACTACGAAGGAGAAGGTATTCTTGACATTTCACCCAAAGGACTTGCAAAAGCATTAAGCATTAGGGATGAACAAACCATATCACTAGGCAGTTGGAAAAAATTCATATCTGACGAAGTTTTTTGGCCTGATTCAGGCTTGATTAAAAACCTATACATCATAGACTCGTACGGTTTTTTAAAAGGATGCATGTCAGAATCTAAATGGTATGCTCTCGTCGAAAGATGTGCAGTTATTGCAAAATACCGTAATGGATCAGCACATTATGGTTGTAAGGGGATAGACTTTGTATCTAAGAAAAGGTTTGATACCGTTGAAAAGATAAATGAGATTATTGAAATAATCTATGGAGGAGGTAGTGTATAGTGTTCCTCTACTTTTTTTGGAATGAGTTTTCCACGTGTGGGGAGCTCATTAGTGGACTATCCATAAATCCCAAAAACGAATTAAGTCAAAAATTTGGCAAACAGTTATATCAATAAGAAATGTTTTAATGCTACATGATTTATATTTATGGAGTTTTCATGTTATCATCAAAAGAACCAATACTTTTATCTGGTGGGGACGGTTTCATCGGAAAGAATATTGTAAAAAGATTGTTGAATCTGGATATTCCAGTGATAGTTATTGACAATCATGTCACTAGTTATCCAAACATACAAAGTGAACACGTTAAAAGGTTCGAAGAAGATGTCTCTACAATAAATATTTCTGATGTACCCACAGTATCGGGTGTAATACACCTGGCTTCAGTAGCTTCACCATTGGTCTACCTGAAAAACCCTTCTTCGGTGCTTGACCCAAACACCATAGGCACAAGAAAGATGATCGAGATTGCAAAAAGGGACAACGTCAGAATTTTGTTTGCCTCTACAAGTGAAGTATATGGCAATCTCAACGAGGAGATATTAGGAAACAGAGGGATCAAGGAAAGCGACAATGCTTTAGTTTCTTTATTATCAAATAGAAGCTGCTATGCTGCTGCAAAAAGATTAGGTGAGGAGCTTATCTGGAATTTTAAAAAAGAAGGAGGAGATGCTTCTATCTTCCGTTTATTTAATGTGTATGGTCCTGGCATGGATCTAAAAAATACGGGATACGGGAGAGTAATACCTAACTTTATACATAACATGCTTCAGGGAATACCAATACAGATATTTGGAGATGGAACTCAAATCCGATCATTCTTATGGATTGATGATGCTGTTGATGCAATTCTATCCTTGTTTTTCTTTGAAAAGGAATTGCCAGATGTACTCAACATCGGCAACGATGAACCCATAACCATACTTAATCTGGCAGCCAAAATCTCTAACATACTGGAAGTAACCTACAAAACAGAATATTGTGACCGCGAGGATGACGATCCCTTATGGAGAAGACCCTGTATAGAAAAGATTAATAAGTTGACAGGCTGGGAACCTGAGATCAATCTTGATGAAGGATTAAGAAGAACAGTACTTGCCGAAAAAACTGATTTTGCCACGACAATGTCATCAAATAACGCTCATCTAATTGACACACAATTCTCCCTAGTAATTGATGTTACATACCGCTGTAATGGTAATTGTTCATACTGTCAGTGGTCAACTAACCAAGAAGCCAGACTCGATGATGAAACCAATTCCAATATTTTAATTCCAAAAAAGACCATAGAGTCTCTTGATGTTGAAAGGGTTGTACTTTCAGGAGGAGAGCCCCTTATACGCAACGATCTTGAGAAGATAATTTCATATTATGCACAAACTAATGTCAGATCCATCATCCTCATAACCAACGGACTCATCCTTACAGAAGAAAGACTTGATAGTCTGTTAAGTGCAGGTCTTACAGGAATTACATTTTCACTCGATGGTATTTCAGATAGAGTTGCCTTTGAAGCACGAGGGCTTAGCAAAGAGCAACATGATCTCGTATTAAATAATATCTCTAAGGTCCTGCAAAGAAGGAAATTGGACGATAATATTGAGATCGGCATTAATGCCGTTATATCAAAAGCGAATCTCGATTCTGAAATAATGAGCAAACTGGTTGATTTCTGCAATTCTCATTCAGTTGATTGTCTGAAGTTTAATTCTCTTTTTGATGACGGTTTTGTTTCTAAAAATGCACCATGGTTGTTATTGGACAAAGCAGATGCATCAGAAGTGATCCATATAGGTGAAATGGTTGTTAGAAACTGTCATGTCAAAACCAATCATATAAATTTCTGGACTGCGCTAGCATCTGTTCTTGAAGGAGGAGAGCTGGATGCAACTTCCTGTGGACTGAAGGATCGCCAGGCAATTGCTATAAGAGGAGATCTCAAGTTTTGTTTCTGGAACAACAATGCAACATACGGCCAAACCTATGATCAGCTGAACATAGAAAATGTGATGCAGGCCAGAAAACGGTTTGCTGAAACAATTCACCTATGCCAAACCGGAGCTTACTGTTTCTGTCTGCAAAATTTTAATCATCAATGGAGAATGTCAAATGGTAATCACAATTGATGTAGTGATCCCTTCGTATCGTTTAAATGAGAAATTCCTGTTACCAATCCTGGAACTTGATAAACCAGATGATTGTAATTTAAATTTCATCCTGATCGCTGACAATCCAGGTATCAAAATACCGGAATCTTTAAACCCGTATATCGATCGTGGTGTTCTGTCAATATTCATCAATGAAACAAATTTAGGTGCTCATACCAGCAGGAATGTAGGGATAGACAAGAGTAAAAGTGAATGGGTACTGTTCCTTGATGACGATATCGTACCTGATGACAATATTCTATTTGCCTATGTTGAAGCAATACAAAAAGAGGGAGAAGATGTTCCAGGATTTGTAGGCTTAACAGAATATCCTGCTGCACAGACTATTTTCACAAAAGGTGTTCTTTCAAGTGATATTTTAACATTTTTCATCCTTCCCCGATATTACACTGAAATGGCATGGGGAGTTACAGCAAACATTCTGATAAAAAGAGATGCAATAAAAGACATCCGTTTTTCAGCATCCTTCCCAAAAAAAGGAGGGGGAGAAGATATCGACTTTTGTCTCAACATAATTTCGGGGTGCAGCAGACGTTTTGTTTGTTTACCATCTGCAAAGGTCACTCATCCCTGGTGGGAAAGTAAAGAAAGTGCATACAAACGTTTCTTCAGATGGGCTTACGGTGACAGCTTACTGCCTAACAAGCACCCGGAACATAGATACTATAATTTGCCAAATGTCATAGAGTTTACTTTTATTGCACTGATGTTTGGAATTGCAGGTTATGCACTGAATATTCACATACCATTGTTACCAGTTGTCTGCGGCATATTTGTTGGTGAGTTTTTTGGAGAATGGTTGAAACTGGGAATATTGAAGAAAGAATATTCATTATCAAGAGCATTCATCTCTATGACTATCAGAGCTTCTAACGACATGGGCAGATTGATAGGAAATATTTCAAGGAAAAGAGTTAATGGATTATTTGAAAGGTTCGATTATTTTTGTGATGGAATACATGTGAAACACGAAAAAACGTGGGCCTTGGTCAAGTTTGTAATGAGTTTGATCTTCATAGTTGTGTTTCTTGGAATTTTAAAAGTCTAATCGGGGTTTAACATGCAAGACGTAAAATTCAGATTGAAGGATTTTATTAAAAATGAAAAGATAATGGATGCTGTTGTCCTCCTTGATGAAAAGCTCAAATACGACAAAGAATTTTTGTTGCTAAGATCTTTATTATGGGAATACTTAAGCGATATGGATTCCGCATGCAGAGACGTGCGAAACTATGAGGGTACAAATCATTTCATAAAAGACATAACATATGCAAGGATCTTGTCAAAGCTTGGTTATGTCGATAAAGCCAGAACTGTTCTGACCAATTACTCTCTGCTCAACAGCAGTGGAACTCAAGTTGATCCAGAAGGTATTCCATACTCGCAAGGAATTGTCTACAGATCATTTGACATGGAAAGGTTAGGTTATAGTAATTTCAGTGATTTCAAGGAACTATCAGAAGACACTCCATTTTTCTATTCATTAGCAGACACACTGTTGGTTTTAGGTGCATATCAGACCTTGAAAATGGCACTGGAACAAAAAAGATCTGGTCTTTTTGACCTGCTGGAGAATTTGAGCACCTATGACAGGTTACCACCTGCTGAGGATCTGGAATCCAATAAACCCTATGTCAGATCTGCACTTGAAAATGTGCGTGGGTGGCTATCAATTGAAGAAGGTTTACTACTACAAGAACTTGCAAAACAGGTTTGTGACTCTGCTCAAATAGTAGAAATAGGATCGTTCCAGGGAAGATCAGCGATATGCTTAGCTTCTGGTATCAATGATAATGGTACAAAGCTCCATTCGGTAGATCCTCATTTTGGAATTGAAGCTTATGGAAAAAAAGATTCTTTTGACCATCTACAGGAGAACATCAAAGCAAGGAAATTGGATACTCATGTAGAGTATATCGTTAAAGAGTCATTGACTGCAGCAAACGAGTGGGAGAAGACAAATATTGGCTTGCTCTTTATTGATGCTTTACATGACTATGATAACGTGAAAGCGGATTTTGAATCCTGGTCAAAATACATCTTAGATGGAGGATATTTGCTATTCCATGATTCAGTTCAGTCTGGAGTAAATAAGCTGTTATTAGAAATACTGAATGAAGAAAGTCCATTTGAGCCATTGGGACTTCGGGATTCACTGTTCGTCTTTCAAAAAACAGGTATGATTGACGAAAAAAAGAGGTCTTTCTTTGTGGATTACCTGCAGAGCAAAGGACAAGATTTTGAAAATTGGTATCAAAGAGACCGGCGTAATGTGCTGTTTTTTGCTGATCAGGTGTTAGACTAAAAATAATATTTGTATCTGCATAGTTCAATAGCTATCATCGTGGAATGTGCTGCCTGTGACGGGATGATTGTGTTGTTTTTAGTTATGCAGAAATGACGACGGGTTTATGTTTCATTGTTTTTCCTTTTAATTATTCTGTAGACTTTTTAAAGGCACATTTATTTTACAATTGGCTTAATATATTATTACTGTTTATCTGTACATATGATTAACAAGTCTGAGCTCCAAAAATTCTTTCTCCTGGAAAATGATCAAGATTTATTCGAAAAGGCTCTTCGTCCCCGGTCATGTGGAGGAAATGCAGAGTTCGAACAGCTCGCACTATACGGAGATTCCGTAATCAACATGCATCTGTACAATTATTTCATTGACAGAGGATGGATGCTGAAAGGGCAGATCAATGGGTACAAAGAAACGATACATAAAGAATCAGTAATTAAAGTATTTGCAGAGGAATTTTTAGGTATTCAGGCATTTATGCATCCCTTGGACAGAACGTATAGTCCAGAAGAAAGAGATTTGGCCGAATCCTTCGAAGCATTGCTTGGTGCAGCTTTTAAGGAGAATGGACTTGATGCATGCAAACCAATTGTTTATCGTTTCATTGATTTTACTCTGGAAGAGCAAAAAAAGTTGCAGGAACAAGATGTCTTTGACCCTTCGCAAAACTACAAGGGAAAGTTGCTTGAGTTGTTCCAAGCTGAACATTTAGAGAAACCTGTGATTGAACCTAAAGAAGAATTGTTACCAAATGGAAGGAAGGCTTACCAGTTCATCGGAAATATTTGTTTTAAGGGTGTACCATATGAGGTTTGTACTTCTCAATATTCAGAGACGAAGAAGGCAGAACAAGAGGCTTCTTATATAGCTCTTTGCAGGATATCAAGGGAAAATCCCGAGTACGGAAGGTTTGATCCTGCACTTGACACCCAATTAGTAGAAGAAGTTTCAATCAAACCAAAAGCATCTCTCGATTGCGAAGAGCTTGTTTTCTATAGAATGCATTCTGAGACCAAGAAAGAAGTAAGTACCGGCAACGGGGAACTGCTTGTGGACTGGGCAAACCGCAAGGCAAAAAAAGATGCACTCCGGATGTTAATTCTACTCAGCGGCAGACTCACTGATGTGAGTACAACCTGTTGGCTTTGCGAGACCATTGAAGGGGGATTATTGTGCTTGATCAATTTAAGGCTGGGAGATGAGATGTATTTTGCATTTGGAACCGGGTCCAGTAATACACAAGCTAAAAAGAACGCAGGGAAAAATATGATGGTGCAATCCAATGTCATTCACTGGATTGAGGAGCATTATGCCGGTAAATCAATCTAATATTTAATTTTCAATTGTATCGGAGATTATGATGCTCTTCTAGCAAAGTGTGAGTCCTCCTCGAAGAGGTTCCCAGCTTGAAAGAATGAAATTGGATTATTTTGAGCCAAATAATGCCCCATTAATCTGGTTCAATAATGACTCAAAATTTGATTTTGTCGTATTAGAAATGTTTGATTTTACTTTATTGCGTCTTTCGTAGAATTCCTTTGCATGGATTAATTTGCTATTGTGTCCATTCAATTTCTGAGAATTAGGTACATTCTCTTTGTTATCATCGTTATTGTTTTTCAAAATCAATATCCTAATATAAAATCAACAACATTATATTCCTAAAGTATTTTAAAACTTGATGATTTTAGCTATTATGGAGTATGTAAGTGCAATCTAGTAAAAACTTATGTAAAAATTTATATTAAAGTGAGTTTTAGCATGAGAAACTGTAAGTGTGGAACGCAGTTAGATTCTAAAGGATACTGTCATCACTGTCAGCAGTATATAGTCTCCTATAAGAATAAGACTGATTTTGAAGAATGTAGTATTTGCAATAAGCGTTTTAGAGATTTTTCAGACTATATGGATCATCTCAAAAATCATCCAAAATGTGATTATTGCCAGGAAAGATTCCTCTCAGAAGATGCACTAAAAAAACATATTGAATCTAATCATAAATGTCCTATATGCAATGAATACTATTGCTCAGTTTCAAAACACCTTGTCATGGCGCATCCTTATTGTGAGTTATGTGAAAAGAGATTTTTAAATTGGGATATTTTTAAAGAACACATGAAGGATCATCCAAAATGTGAGTATTGTGGAAATAATTTCCAGGACAAGATACATCTTGATTCTCATATACTAGAAAAACATCAGTGTCACGTGTGTAACCAATATTTTAGTAATGTTGGAGAGCACATCCGTGAGCAACATCCATTCTGTAACATATGCATTCAGTATTTTTTTGATGAAAAATCTTATGAGCAACACAATCTGCAGGAACATACACATCAATGTACCTATTGTGACAAAATTTTCAAGCTCAAGGCAAACTTAGAAGAACATAAATCAAATAGTCATAATGTGGTCAATCCGTGGAGAAGAATTGAGTCATGAACTGGAATCGATGAATTTTTGTCAGAATCCCCACCTTGCTCAATTTGAAGAACAAAGGAAATTCTTTGAGGTTTACCCTCATCCAGCAATAGTCGTGCTATTTGATATGGATAGAATCTTGCAATACAAACAGAAATCCGGTCGAAGCTATGATACAATAAGGGAAGCATTTCAAACTTATCAATCAAAAATAAAAGCTCTTAAAGGGTTGAATTCATCTCTAGCTCTTAATGATGTTCTCGATGTAGAAGTAAATGGTTTAAAAGGAAAGAACCTTAAAGCCTATGAAGATACTCTGGATGCTGTTTTCTGTTCCTACCTGGCATATTATACATGGGCCAACCCGCAAAATTGTCATGTTTTTGGCAATATGGAAGAAGGATACATTTGCACACCTATCCAATAGTATTCTGAAGATTGGTTCGATGTGGTATTGTTTGGAGATGATACTTATAGTAAACCATATAAACATTAAGTAAAAAGTAAGATTTATGGTTTCAGAATTACAAAAGAAAATAGAGGCAAAAAGAAAACAGAAACTGCAGGCAGATTCAAAGAAAATACGCAATATTTCCGGTTTCACTTCTGATGAAATTATGGAACATTACATTCCAAAAACAAAAAACATTAGTTGGTATCAAACAAATTGCATTGGAATTGATGAGATACCCGAAAAAGCAGTTAATGGACATCGCGGAGGAACACCATTCTATACAAAGGATAAGAAAATTATGAGGTCTGGTGATTCAACATGGTATCAACTAGATATAAAGCCTTTTAAGTAACATCGAATACATCATTTTTTTATTATAGATACATTTTTATTAGTATTCACATGATTCAATAAGTTTGCATATATTTCATTAGTCTTCAGCGGATGATAGTCAGAATAGTGTACACTTATGTCTTTTCTGGATATTCGATATCCAAGAATTTCCTTTAATATTTTACTTGCTGCACTTCCCCGACATGAGTGGAAATTTGCTTGATATGTAGCCCATTTCCCAAATTTATAAAATAAGCCACTACTAAAAACAAAAGGTTTGTTTTGCTCAAGCGGTTCAACAATGTACTTAAACACTTCCCTACTAATGTCTTGTGCAGGTGAAAACTGTGGGCAGTCATCTCCAAGGAATTTTTCGAAATATTCTAACAACGTATCTTTTTTGTTCCCAATATCAGTGACAACTAAAAAATTTCTATCATCGAGAGATAATGTATACGTCACTTCACCGTTTTTTATATTACATTGATTTGTCTCATTCATATTTATTCTCCATGTCAAAAAAGGGATTATACTTCCATTACATGACAGAAACCAGACACAAAACTATTATTATCATTTGGTCTTATTTGAAATGTACGACTCGGTATGCAGACCTTTGAAATTGCGCATTACCAATAAAAGAGCAAACACGAATAACTCTGTCAGGAGCAATTTCATAACTACTTTCATTTAAAGGAGTACTATTGTAGGAATAGATACCTTGAACCCATTCACAGACATTTCCGTACATATCATTCACCCAAAGACTACCCACATTATAAGTCCAATAACACAGCCAAATATAAACACTACTACAAAATAACTTGCTATAGTACCAAGCATACCAAGTGAAATGCCCTCCAAAGATGCTATTGCGGCCCTCAAAGCTAGCATTATTGAAATTCCAACAATCATAACAATTATGTCAGATGCAGATCCCATTGAAAGCACCTCTATTTTGCCCTCATCTGGCAAGTCCTACGAGAGTCATGCTTCAGCATTTTCATCACTCTCTTTCAATAGTTGTGCTGCACGGTGACAGATACCAGTAATTAGCCCTGTCTCAAAGCAATCGGCAATTGCTCCATCACAGAATCGTTCGCCTCGGATGATTGCTGTGAGTATGCGTGCCAGTTGTTCAGGTGTGGCTTTATTCAGAGCATCAGGATTATTGCGAAGCTGCTCAGCCTCTGGTGTTCCCATCCATGTAGGCCAGTCAAATCCGTTAAGCACCCAACCATACTCACGTGATATTTTAAGGAACTCCAAGGCAACCACTGAGAAACAATAATATGGCATCTCCATCACACCGGGATGTACTTCTTTGGGTTCGCTCCAGTGACCAAAGCTGAATTCAGGATCTTCAAACATCGGCAGGAATGCCACCAGTGCCTGCAAGCGTTCACTCAAATCGTCTGTCATGGTTCACCCTCAACAATTATATGTCTTAATATATGCGTTCTGGGTTATCCGTTTTTAGTATCTGCATTAGTTCAATAGTTATCATCATGGACTGTGCCGCCTGCGGCGGGATGATTGTGTTGTTCTAAGTAAAACAGAGTGGCGAACAGGATTATGAGTTCATGTCATTCTTAGGCAATGAGGAAACACCCATGAATCATAAAAATGCCTGGGGAGGTGACTATAAAGGAAAACTTATCCGTTACAGTCTTGGGCATAAATATACCACAGATATTCTTCAATTGTGTTTTGAAGGATATGAAAATGAAGACAAAGGATTCTGGTTATCACTTCTTTATGCTTTAATAGAAGGAGCAAGTGATGCATTTGACATCGATCGCCAGGATCTTGATGGATGTCTTTATCCTTATATTGGAAATCCAGACTCTTTAGCTCTCTTATTATTTGACAATGTACCAGGTGGTGCTGGGCATGTCAAGAGAATTGCACAGGATGAATATTCAATTTCACAACTCCTTGAAACCACATATATGAAAATGAAAGGATGTACTTGTGGTGATGAGGAGGATGCAAGTTGTTATGGCTGTTTAAGGACTTTTGCCAACCAGTTCTGTCATGACGAATTGAACAGAGGAAAAGTGATTAAATTTTTGGAAGAATATTGTTTGTAAAATAAAGAAAAGAAGAAAAAGCACCATTACAAAGGAGGATTCTCCAGAGATACTGATTTAGCTCCTACTCTAAAACAAAGGTGATGCATAAATGATTATTGAAATACACGGAATAGAAATCGAAATCCACGAAAGATTTGGCGAATGCCGGGTAATTTCAGCTAATGGTAAGCCTATAAATGAGAAACTATTGAGCAGGATTCTCACTGGAACTGCAGCAGAAAAGGACTTTGGAGTGTTCGCTGTGGGTGGCTCCATTCAGATGTTTGCTCGCGAAGAAATGGGAATACGCATCAACCTTCCAACGTTTAAACACAATTCGACTCCAGAGGAGTTCACAGAAGTTCTTAACCGTAGGCTAACTATGATTGAAGATGCATTTGAAGAGAGAGCAAAACGTGGGTGGAGATAAATGAAAGTGGATATACACAGAAAATAAGTGCTGAGGTATAGAAAAAGAAATGGGCATTAGTTACCTAATTTTCATACCATTTTCACTAATACCAATGTCCATAACTTCATCTAGAAATACTATTCAGTATCTTTGTCTGCTGGAAAGTATCCTAATATTCCTAAATTCTTCAACATGATATCAGATAATCATGAAATAGTTGGAGATACCAAGTTCCATACAATGTACAATGGCTAGAGGGACTTCCTACCACCTACAAAGTTTGCTACAATTGCAGAACATGAATGGCTCTTTGAAAAACATGAGGTTAAGCATAAATATCTGAGATCTGGAAATGATAGGCAAATTCCAGAATAATGATTGAATAGGTATAGTTACTTGATGATGGAGTTCATTTCTTTATCTATGAGGTTTGTGAGGAACAGATTAAATGATTTGTAACATGATTAACTCATGTATAAAGTATCTTCTGATTTTGAGAAATAGTAAAGTTAGGTAGATATGTCTAAAAGCATATTAATTCAACAACACCTTTATAAGAGTCCAATATAATTAGAAGTCGATGAATATAACCATTTTTACAGAGGAGTCTGGAGTTAAGTTACCAGAAATAAGGAAATGGAAGAAATCATCTGGCAAAGGGAAGGATATTAGCAAAGATGAAGTGCTAATATCATTGCTGAAAAAGAACGATCTTTCTTTGCCAGAATACGATATTGAATTAGAAATGAAATATCGTAACGTTTTACATGAGTTTCTCAGACCAGCAAAAACAATGTTTGCGAGTATGTTTTTCGAGGTTCTTAATTTTAAAAATGAGTTGTCAAATTATGAGCATACATCTCTTTACATAATATCTGGTAGATATGGTCTTTTAAAAGAAGATGAAATAATAGTACCATATATATCTAATATATCGAATGTTGGTGATGTCAAACTTTTTGATAAGAGGACTAAATTTTGCAAAAAAATGTTTGAAGAAGCAAAGGAATCCGATCTTATACTTATGTTTTTACCATCTTATTTCATAAATTATTTATTATCAATCAACTGGTTCTCTTGTTTAAATACAAATACTACGGTTGTATTAGTTACAAGTAAGAATTTTAAAAACAACTTTTCTGATATGCCTAATGTAAAAATACTAGAAAGAAAAGGTGTTGCGAGAATAGGAATTTATAACCGAGAAGAGATTATTTCAATAATTAGTTCATTAAATACTAATTGTGACAATACTCTTTAGTATCGCTTAATCTAATCAAAATATATTCAAATGATAATGATTATATTCTTAGTTCTAAAAAATCCTCGTCTATACCATGTGATATTATGTTTATTCTAGTTGTTTTTTTGGAAATATAATCTGCACTTATTACTGGCAATTGGAACGAAAAAAGTGCAGGTGAGTTGGTTAATATTTTCAAAGATCCTTTTCCATCTGGTATTGTGTATAATATTGATTCAATAAGTAAAAAAGATACATCTCCACTATCAATATTAATTCGTGATCCCCGTTCATAATTTCCGGTGCAATCAGAATCTTTTAAAATTCCCCATGCTATGAAAGAACGAATAACAAATTGAGCATTTCTACTAACTGTTTGCCTATCACCATATTGCTCTTTAAGCCTATTAATTATCTGCTGATGAGTGATTTTATCCTGAAGATTTAATAATCTTCCAATATGCAATGCTACATTAAACCAAAATGGATATACGGCAGAAATCATTGCCCAATGTATTGCAATAGTTTGAGACGGATGTTTTTGTAATAGTTCAAGTGCAAAATCCCGAAAATCCAAGAGATCTTTCTCAGGAGACACCCATACTTTCATCAAATTACTAACAGCAAATTTGCATGTATTTTCACTGCGTTGTTCCTCAGATCCATCACCTTTGTGATTCAGCAGGTAATCATTTAACTCTTTTCTTATTGAAATTTCATCCATTCCTGCAAGAAGCATGCTGGATGTTTTTTCCATCCATTCATAGCGAATAAGCTGTTTAATACCAATGGAACTGTGTCTTTTACTCATTAAACGTTCCTCTTTTCAAATACTACCAATGGTACGATAACTTCTTCAATTGAAATCCCACCATGGCCGACTATACTTTCCCCTTCTTTTACAAATGCATCGCTTCCCGCAGTTACCAATGGAAAATAACCAGGTGGTAAACCGATAGGATTCCATTTTATTGCAAAAGGTAATGTTTTGGCAACTGAATCTCTAAGTTCTAAAGTTGGATAAACCCTGACTCTCTCGCCACGAGTTTCAGCTATAGATCCTTCCGATGGACGTCCTTTTCCATTACATTCTATATTGCCATGGTCTGATGTTAGCCATACTTGATAATTGTTATCCAAAAGATAGCCAATTAGAGAAGAAAGGAATCCTCCTTCAGACCATTGTTTGATCTGATTGTGCATTCCAGAGGCACCTAGTTGCATTCCATGCATAATCTTGTCAACCTTATCAATAACCAAACCAATGGCCTTGATTTGGTTTAGATTAAAACTTTCATCCAGAATCTCACAAACATTGCCATCTCCTAAGCTACGCTGATAAGCAATTTTCTGACGTGATACACCATAGTCTTCCCAGAACTGGCGCCACATGTTACCTTCATTGTTTGTTGTGTTAATTGATTTTGGATAGGAAATAGGTGTTCTTCCTGAGAATACTGCCTGTCTTGATACGGAAGTCAATGTAGGTATCCAAGCAAAGGTTGCTGATTCTTTCATAACCAAATTAGGATCTTGTTCATGGAGAGTTTTTTTGATAGTGACCCACTGGTCAAGGGAAAGACCATCAACAACAACAAGAGCTAACCTAATGTTCTTTTCAGATTCAAGTTCCCTAGCCATGCGGCGAGGAACATGATGAAGCATTGCAGGATTTGTTGGAGGAAGGTTGATCAGGCTAGTATAGCGTTCAAGCATCCAGTTTCTGAACTCATTGTTGACTAAAAAACTGGTCTGCTTGAATCGTTCCAGTTCATTCACTTGATTGGTTGTATGAATAAGTGCCCTCAATTCTGCCCATTTCATTGCAAAGTCAATCCACTCTGAATAAAGGGAATCTAAAGAGGGAATTCCATTTTCGATTATCTCGAAAAGACCATTAATACGAATGTTAGGATCATTGACATTAATTTCAGATATACCGCTTTTGATCCAGGGATTTGTTTCTATATTTGTGCCAGATTTTTGAACTGGTGTGAGTTTACCCTCAACAAAAAGATTGTCAACGTAAACGCGGATGTCTTTGTGATCGAATGGTAATGTAACTGGTCCTGCATATTTCAGATTGTAAGCTGATGTTTCTTTAATAACATGGTTTCCGTGAGCCAGCACATCAAGAAACGCAGACCAACGTTCCTGTAGAAACGCAAAAAAATCTCCATCCTCGGAGATAATAATGTCAAGTGGCCAATCATTAAAATGATTGTTATCTTTTAAGATTTGAACCAGTCTATCAGATAAGATTGACGGTAGGTTAAGCTTACTGTAGTGAATCCTAAGCAGTGTACGAAGTAGTTCTATATCGTTATTGATAATATTTGGTACAATACCAAAAACATGTTGAAGTACAAAATCCTTAGTGCCATTATCACCTAACTTGCCTGGAGAATATTTGTTTTGAGCAGCAAATAAGTTTTCCAGGAAACTACGATCAAGTTTTTCGATGACAGAATAACTTAGATTGGGAAAAATGTTGCCAAGACTAAATTTCAATGGTCTTCCAGCATTGAGAAGATCATAAGGAATGGAATCATTCTCTGCGTCATTTATTCGAAGTATAACTGTTTGTTCAGGTTGTTTTCCTTGATCCCATTGAGTTCTATACCCAGATTCATATGCATACCTGAATTCAATAGAGTCTTTGAAATCAATCAGATCAAAACCACGGTTTTTGAGTTCAAGCGAGAGTTTTTCTTCAGTCAGCAGATCATCAGGGTCAATTACAATGATAAGCTTGCTTATGTCTGGTACAAACTCGTCAAGTATTGTGTCTCTCCAACTACCTGGATTCATAGTTCGCTCCTTTGTATTTGCATTAGTAAAAGTGGTTTTATCTCTGGCACTGTCTGTTTTGCAATTTCAAGCTCTTTTTTCCATTCGTTCTCTTCGGAAATACATTTAACTAAACGGTATTGGCGAACTTCAGGTAGACCTACACGCTCTATAGCTTTTCTTCGGACTTCAAATGCATGATTTCCTCTTGTTTCTTCATGTTCAATGGCAGATGTATGTTCTTGTTGAAGGGCATTAAATAATTCTTGCCCAGAAGATTCAGCAGCATTGACAAGTTTTTCATATACATCTATGGATGCTGTGTGGTCAAGAGAATGTAAAATTTCCAGTTTTGTTGTCTGCATGATATCCCATATATGACGGGCGGTTGGAAGGAATAACTTCCCTTCGTCAGATACAAAAACACTAAGATATCGTCTCCTTATTTGCGGAATGGTCATGGTATGGCTGCCATAGTGTATTCCTGCTAGCAAGCGAATTTCAAATAATCCCCACAAACCGGATATGTTGGATGATAACTCATCTATAGATACGCATGGAATTGGCTGGCCGGAAGCGAACATTGGTAGGTTAAGTGCCAGTCCTCTAATCCTGTTGTCTTCCAGATTGAGTAGCACAACATCATTGTTAAGTTCAGCTTCCTGTGAATTGAATGTGCAATTCTGAGAAACTTTACTATCGGGCCACATTAGTTCCCATGACTTTTTTTTGCGAACTGCCTGACCTCCATGAGAGTTGAGATAACCAACGGTCATACGTTCAACCCAATGAGGTAGTGGATGTGAGCGAAGACGTTCTGCGGTTTGCATATCAGGTTCCTCGGAGATTCCATAGATGGGTGATGATTCGCGAATCTCATGAATTTCTTCTCGGATCTTGGACACTGTATGATCAACTGAAGCTTCAACATTGTCAGGATCAATAATTGCAGAAGCAAAGATGCCTTCGAATAATTCTCCGGCCTGAGCGGAGTCAAGCACATCTCCTGTTTTGTCGGTACCAAACTCATTAAGAATTATTGAAAGCTTCTGCTCAAGGACTTCTCTTACCCTAAATTCTATTGAATCCTGAAAAAGGAAGTTTATTGCTCTTACAACCTTGGCCTGGCCGATACGATCAACGCGGCCGATACGTTGCTCCAGTCTCATTGGGTTCCATGGGATATCATAGTTAATGATAACATGACAGAATTGCAGGTTCAGACCTTCACCACCTGCATCCGTGGATATAAGTACACGGACTTTTTTGCAGAAATCGTCCTGAACCCTTTTTCTTTCGTCCATATCCATGGAACCATTAAGTGTTACTACAGAGATACCTCGAGCTTCAAGGAATTCCTTGAGCATCTGCTGAGTAGGGACGAATTCGGTGAATATTAGTAATTTAAGGTCTACCTCATTTTCATCAGCCTGGAGTTGATAAATCCATTCTATTAATGCTTCTGCTTTAGCATCGGGTCCTTCTTGCTCGCATTTGTAGGCAGCTTCCAGAAGTTTTTCCACCTGGATCCTTTCATTCTGCATGGCAGAAATACGTGATTTGAGAAGTTCATCAAGCAATTCTTGCCCATCCATGTCATAAAGTTCATCAATGTCATCACTAGAACCTGTTATATCTTCTAGACGCTGAGTAGTTCGAAGTTCTATGTCTTTAAGGGCTTCAATCCTACGTTCCAGTGTAGTTCGAATAGCCCTTGTACTTGAAACCACAAGCCTTTGCATTAGTATCATCAGGAAGCCAATATGCTGCTTCTTTTCCCTTAGTGCCTGATTGTATCCTTCACGAACGTATTCTGTTACTGCCTCATAGAGCATCTGTTGTGATTTGTGGCGTACTTCCCAGGCAACAGGTACCATCTTTGTAACACGAGGTTTGAATAGTGGTTCCCCTTCTCCATCAACTGCTTTACGTTTCTCTGTACGGATTACATACGGTGCCACTCGTTCACGGGTAACACTATCCATGTCAGGGAATGTTTTGTCATCCAGTAGACTCATCAAACGATGAAATGCATCACTTTTACCCTGATGTGGTGTTGCGGAAAGTAATAGAAGATACGGTGCAGCCTCTGCCAGCCCTCTTCCTAGCTTATATCTGGCAACCTGGTCCGTACTACCTCCTAGTCTGTGTGATTCATCAACTACTACCAGATCCCACCCTGCAGTTATCAAATCTTCAAATCTGGAGCGGTTATACTCATCAATACGTTCCTGACTCCATCCTCTACGTTTGTCCATAGGTTTGACTGAGTCAAGGGATACTATCACCTGATCGAATATCCTCCATGGGTTTGCATGCTGTAATTCAGCAGATTTATCTAAAAACTGGAGTTTAGTGCCCTGTGTCCAATAGCCAGAATGGTTACCACTGATTATTCTTTTTATCATACCAAGGTCTTCACCAAAAACGAGCTGGAAATCTTCATTGAAGTGGGTAAGCATCTCACTGGCCCACTGTGTAGCCAGACCCTTAGGCGCAACTACAAGAATACGACGAACCAGACCTCTTAATTTGAGCTCACGCATGATAAGCCCTGCTTCAATGGTCTTTCCGAGGCCAACCTCATCAGCCAGCAGGTACCGTACCTTATCTCCAGAAACAGCTCTTGAAAGGACACGTATCTGATGTGGAAGCGGAATGACATTCGACTCCATTGGAGCCAAAAGCACAGGCCCGTCCGAATCATGTGAACCTCCCTCAAGTACCTCAGCTACCTTTGCTGCTGCAGCTACATAGGCAATCCGATTTGTCTCAATCTCCGGCTGTATCTCTGCAGTCAATGCTCGCAATGCTGACTGTGGAACCCTGACCACAGTATCCTGATTTGGAAGCCAGATTCGGTAAACTATGTTTCCCCACAGGTTTTGTTCTTCGATCACCTTGCAGGGTGAGTTATGAATGGTAGAGTACTGCCATTCTTTAATCATTTAGCAACCCCATCTCCTTTAAAAAGCGAGAAGGTTGCTTATGCCATCCAAAATATTCATTTGCATAACTCAAATACAGAGATTTTGATGCACGAGTAATTGCTACAAAACAGTTCCTTCTCTCTTCTTCTACTGATTTATCTCCACTTTTAACTGCAAAATAAGTTGGGAACTGCTCTTCAGCTAATCCTATGATAAAAACGTGCTCAAACTCCGTTCCTTTTGCAGAGTGAACTGTTTGTAATCGGACGCAATCTTTTCCAATTGACTTCAACTTGGGCGTTAAATCCATTTCTTGGAGAAATACGTGGAGTCCAGCATTTCCTTCATAAGTATCCTCAATGTATTGTGCAATTCTCGTCCAATTTTCTTTATCGTCTTTGTAATCAGGAAATAAATCATCATTTTCATCGTCACTATTCAAGTGATCGAAATGATTAATGTATATGTCAATAAATTTTTGAAATTGGATTGTATCACAAAGATAAGTGATTCCGGCATTACAAACTGGATTCAATATTTCACTTTGAGAGGCAGTATCAAAGAAAGCACGAAGCAAAGAACTACCTTCAACATGTGCTTTGGCAGAGATATCTTCAGCTGATAGTACTAAACCGTTTATATCAGTTGCTGATGCACAAAGCTTGTTGAGAACACTACGAGAGTTAGGTGCATTGGCCAATTTAAGGCAAAAATACATTGTCAGTAGAATAGGACTTGAAAAATCTTGATTCTTGCTGACGATTTCTGCATTTATTCTATGCTCATTTAAGTACTTATTTGCAGCAGTAAGTAGTTTATTGCTTCTTGCTATCAATAAACATTTATCTCTACTTTGTAGAGGGATACTGTTTATCTCATTAGCTAGACCTAAAAGCTCGTGCTCAAAATTTTCATATGATGTTAATTTTACTGTGCCGCTTTCATTACTGAACGGAATCCCAGGTGTTTTTGTATGAATTCTATAGGAATTATGTTCAATGAGTTTGTTTGCTATTTCTACGATTTCTTTTGGACAACGGTAATTATATGGGAGTTGCAGGACTTCTATATTGTAATCGCTTTTAAGGGATTCTAATCTCTTTGGATCAGCTCCATTCCACTGGAAGATAATTTGGTCTTCATCTGCGACAACAAAAATATTTGCATTTTTGGGGGGAGCTAATAATTTAAGTATTTTATATTGAGCTAGATTTGTGTCTTGAAACTCGTCTACGCAGATATACTTGTACACTATTCTTAGTTGTCGAGCAATACGTGGTTTTGTTTCAAGAAGCTGTCTTGTGAAGTATAGCATAGACCCAAAGTCTAGTTGATTTTCTTTTAAAAGTGCTTGAATGTACTGATTAAATATTGATTGAAGTTCATAACATTCATTTTGATTTTCAGGACCAAAATATTCTGGTAATTCCTCAACAGAAATCCCATGTGTGAACATGGTGTCTATCCGATTTAATATGTCTTCGGGATTATCAACGTCAAATTCCTTAAGGATGGTAATTCGATCTTTTATATCAGTTATCACCGAAAAGTCTGGTTTAAGATTGAAATGACTCCCATGTTGGCGCAATAAATCCGTGCAAAATGCATGAAAGGTACGCAACTGAACTCTATTATCCATATGCCCAAGTAACACACTTATACGGTCTTTCATTTCTTTTGCTGCTTTTACTGTGAATGTAAGACCAAGAATACGAAAATTTTCATCTGAACTATTTTGTATAATATTTGCGATTCTCATAGTCAATACAGCTGTTTTACCAGATCCCGGTCCGGCAAGTACGAGAAGGGATTTATCTCCCCATTCAACTGCTTGGCGTTGACTTTCATTTAGCTGAAAAATTGATATCATTGAGCACCTCCAGAAAGGCCATTAACTTTTTCAAGAATCTGTTTTATTTCTTCCGGGACAGCATCTGCTCCTCTATCTTTAATTAACATAATTGCATTAAGTGAAGCAGCAGGCTTTGAAAAGTGTCTTTTGAGGCAAGCATATACCTGATTCCAATATTCAGAAGTTCCCTCTTCTGCTGTAATTTCAGGATTTGATCTGTCTTCTAGTTTTCTGGCTACATTCAAAGCTTGACCTGGTTTCTCGGGAAAAGTTTCTTTCATTTCTTCTAATACTTGTTCCCAAGTAGCAGTTGGATAAGTAGTAGTAGTATTATTTATTCCATCTAAATAAGGATCTCCATAACCTGCAACACAAAGAAGAACATCCATGTTTGACTCAGAAAGTTTTGTAACATATGTAGACTCGTCTCTTCCATTCAACAAATTATTTGCACTTCTAATATACTTATCTCCGGCTTGATCATTATCTGCCAACAAATGCCAATCAATACCAAGGGAATCTGCCACTTTGATAAATAAACCAGGACCACCTGCTTGACTATATTCGACAATTCGCAGACCGCATTGATGTATATCAATTTCTAATATTTGAGCACATTCGGACATTACAGAAACGTCAGTCTCACCCTCAACAAGTAACCATTTTTTAGCAAATAGTAATTCTCCACGATTTCTTCTAACTTGGTGATTAAATTTCCTCAACTCCTCAGGAGTCAAGCAATCCTTTTGAATTATGTTGCATTCGCATACATTTGACATTCTATTCATTCTTCTAAGATTTTCAACAGGCACTTCCGACAGAATGTCACCTGAATGAGTTGCAATAATCTTTTGCCCTGGCAAATTACTTAAAATAGGCCAAATTGCACGAATTGCATTGGGGTGTAAGTGTGCTTCTGGTTCTTCAATCGCAATTATTGGCTCTGCTAAACGGTTTACATCGACTTTTATTCGGGTTTTTAAATATGCACTAAAAAGAAGAAGCACGCATAGACTCTGAGTACCTTCTCCATGGTTATAGATAGGAACTTTTGTATTAGTGACGGTAGGAATGTTTACATCTGTGTATCGTATTGTTTTATAAAAATCAGCTGGTTTAGGATCTATGCTAACATTATTAGCATCTCCTACAGAAATAAGAGTTGAAAGTTGCTTTACTTCGGTAACAACGTCCTGAAATGACAAGTGAGAACCAACAATTTTTTTATTTACTTCTTCTAGTTCAGATTCTAATTCGATTCTGGTATCATCATTTAAGCTTTTACTTTTTAAAAAAGCTGACCAAAATGTAGCTTGGCTACGAAATTCTTCTTTTGCATCTCTAAGTGCAGAAAGATAATAAAAAGGACGTAGTTTTCTTATTTCTTTAAGAAAAGACTGCTTACCTACCATTTCATTGTCAGCATCATCCAAAAAACAATAACTTTGTTTTAGTTCCCCTTCTTCATTATCGAACCAACCACTTGTACGCAATTTAATCTTTGAGTACTCTTCACCAACAATTACTTCATTTAATGTTTGTATTATTTTCTCATCCCATGGATGTTCCTCTGTTTCCTCATATGTAAATGTGAGATTTATAGGTAAAAACTGTTCTTTCTTCTTTATCTCATTGTTACGGTAAAAATCATATTCTGAAAAATTGAAAACTCGATCTGACTTTATTAAATTCATTCCTATGCGTAGTGCCTCTAGTACAGATGTTTTTCCACTATTGTTTTCCCATATCAATACAGTAATGTCATGATTGAGCTCAATCTCTAATGAAGTGATACCACGAAAATTTTCAATCTGGACATTTGTCAAGAACATCTCATTCCCCTCCAACCCTTGTCACAGCCTGATCATACCACATCAACAACTTCGGATCCTCTTCCAGAACCTTGTTTGGTATCAAATCAGCCACTTTAATTATAGTCGAATAATCCCTCTCCTGCCAAGCTTTCTTAAACCCAGCTCTCACAGCCTCCATCCTGAATACTTTGAGTTTCTTGGTTGATTGCTTGTACTCATCAAACTCCTTCAACAGCGACTTCTCACGCAGCTTTTCCAAGTCACCTGCTTTGTTTGGATCAGGAACATACCATCTATCTTTAGCCTTAGCCATCAATGCAGAATCATCTTTCTGCAGGTTACGCATCTCCGGCCAGTTACTGGAAAGATAACTATGTATCTGGCTTGGTACATCTCCAACACCATCATATTTCAGGAAATTTTGGTTCAGCAGTTCCCTAAGATCCAGTTGCTGCTCATTCTTGCTCCAGCCACCAAGTTCCTGCATAAACTGCGGATTGATATCCTGGAATGTCTGTGGCTTTGCCTTGAGGAGCTGGCGTAACCACTGAATTGCAGAAGCCTCGTCAGAAACGAAAAGTTTTGTCTGGACAAGCTGTCCTGATGTCAGTTTCTTTCGGTCATACTCTGCAGCCTGCTCTGATAAGAAATACATGCCATCTCTTTCAATGAATCGTTGTCCAAGTCCAATCTGGAATTCTTGACTTGAGATTGGTACAGGATATCCTTTACGAACATAATAAGCTACCATCTGATCGAAAAGAATGCGTGGGTCACGTTCTGGTATCAGTTGTAGCATAGAACCCTGATATTTGGTGACTGGCAAGTATTCTAAATGAGTTCTTAAGAAATCCCATACTCCTGCTTCTGTTTGAGCTTCTTGCTGGAAACGTTCTTCGAAACCACCGTTAGGTTTGTAGGCAGAGATTACTAGGTCTTGTTTCACGGCTGTTGGTGTAGTAACTGCGTTGAAGCTACCTTTCTTTTTATCCAATGCTGATACATTGGCAACAACAAACCCTGCATCATTGAGTGCCGTCTGAATGCCATTCCAAACCGATGCATTTGTATTAGAAAACTCTATCGTCATCCAGCGGCCTGGTTTAAGTATTCTGTATGCTTCTTTAAAACATTCAGTCATAAGTTTACGATATTCAAGAGCTCCTTTGCCCTGAACACTATTTTCAATTGCTTCAAGAGAGTTGTCTGTCACGACTTTAAGCCAGTGTTCCCATAATAAACTCAGTTCAGAATAATTGAGGTTAGAACCAAAAGGTGGATCTAAAAAAATATAATTTATCGAGTTATTTTGCAAACTTACTAATGAAGTACTTGATTGACAAGTACTGACATAATCGTGATTACTAAGAGGAAATGAAATTTTTCTTCTTGACGATATTGAACTGAGTATTTGATTGTATATATTCAATTCTTTTATGAGAGATGGAATGTATAAAGTGCCTGATAAAGGACCACCTCCAGCTCCCCAGACGCCACTTTGATATGTAAATCGATATAGCTTTGTAATTTGATATGAAACTTTTGTGATTAGTAAATTAAATTTAGAGGATGACACGTGCTTCTTCATTTTTGCCAAAACCCATAGATTCCGCTTTGAATAGAAATGATGAATGTGCGTAATCCCTATTCTAAGTGGTTCTCCTGTCTTCGCACCTTGTGGAATTTCAGTTGTTGGAAACCAATATGGAATCTCGCTATTTTCAATCGTTTCAATCAGCCTTAAATCCGATTCATCAAGCATTTTCTCAAAGCGTTTTCCATCTACTGAATAATTAATCATAACAGGGACTTGTTTTGCTTGTTTGATGGTCTCCCTAATAACAGAATCATACTTAGTGACCCATGCTCGTTCCATATTACGTTTGCTAAGTTTTGCTGAACAATGTGGACATGAGAACTGGTCATTGACTTTTCCTGCATCTTTATCTACGGCAACTTCCCAAAAAACCATCTCATTTGCACATTCAGGACAAACAAAAACATCAGACCAAACTGTATAGTTAATCTTTCCTATCCTACCATCAGTATGCTGAGTCTCGTACATCCAGCCGCATTCATCTTCGACTTTTTTCAAGATACTCTTAGCTTCTTTCTCAAATCCCTCCACACTTACAGGTGTGTTGTAATTGTAAGCAATAAAAGTAGCTGCAGGAGAGAGATCATTAAGGACTGCTCTGCGCACACCAAGCTTTGAGAAAGGTACCCAACGAGTATTTCCATCGTCGCTGGTCTCCTGCTGTAAAATGGTTCCGTCAGGTTTGACCTGGTAGCCGAGGGATTCTACTGTCTTGCGGTCACCACACATTTGTGCAGCTACACCAGTCATGCCTGTGCCACAGAAACCATCAAAGACGATATCTCCGGGTTCAGTATAGTGAAGAATGTAGCGCATAATGGCTTTGTGTGGAACTTTTGTTGGATATGGATGATACTTGTACACTGGATCGTACTTTCCTTCACTTACATCAGACGCAAAAGGTTTCCTATGATGGAGATTGTCTGCTGATTTTTCAGGGTTCTCTGATTCCCATTCATTAATGAAATCTGAAATCCAAGGATTTGGACAGGCTGTGTAGTATGGTGGATCGCTTAAATGTAGGATATCTTCATCCGAACCGATAGGGAAGCCTTCTATCTTGCGGAATTCAGGATCCTGTAGTTTTTCACGCAGCTTTTGGGTGAAGTAGGTACGGCGTTCTTCTTCATTTACGAAGGCCATGCCAAGGCAGGTGACCTGCTTTGAAGATTTGCTGCTACCTTCGGAGAAATTATCATATAGAGTGGTATCAGTCATTTTTAGTCCTCATTCCAGCACAATACGTACCTTATTCGGATCCTTGCCTTTTGTTAAATTATCCACATAGTCATTGAGCATGCTTTTGAGTTCAGCAGGGCTTACGGGTCCTATTTCGGTCATTTTCTCGATAAACTCTGATTTTTTTACTGGAACTTTTTGCAGGCCGGCCAGAACAGTTCTGACTATCTGTATGAATTCATTGTTCAAAGGTTGAGGCAATTCTCCTTTAGAAATAAAATCCTGAACAAGCTTCTTGTCATCATCCTGAAGAAGCTGATTCACATTATCCTGTGTCACAGGGTCTTCCAGATTGTTCAGAAGTGTTGTGGTCCATTGCTCAGTTATCTGGTCCAATTGCAATTCCATTTGATTCAGGAGATTTGATGCCTGTACTTCACCTTCTACTGATGGTTTGAATTGACAATGTGGGCACATCGGACTTGAGACAAGTTCCTGCTCTGTAAGATTAAAACAACTCTTCAGTCCTGCCAAACGATTCTGAAAATCAGTCAGTTGCTGCTTTGGCATCAGGTCAATACCTGCCAGCTTAACTAAATTTTGCAAACGTGTATCATTCATCAATGCTGATTTCTGTTTGTCGTCATTGACACCCAGACGTGACTTGGAGTGTAATGTACTGTAAATATTGATGTAATCCTGCTTAAGCTGCTGCAGTTTTGTGTTTATTGTCTGAGATCGATTGGATAATTCAGAGAGCTTTGCCTGTTCTAGATGTATCATGACATCATTACGTGTAGCTCTCAAGCGATCCACCCACTCATGCTCGGAAGGAAGTACTGTTTCTGCAGTGGTCAACCATGATACAATGCTACTTTGATTCATTACGAACTCACGTAAGGATTCGAGTTCATCCAGTGCTTGAACAGCATTTTTATGAGAAGAGACTTCTTGAGCACTGTAACTGAAATTCTTAAGTTTTCCTGGTGTTGAATAAACCTGCAATGATTCAAAGAATATTTTTGCATCCTCTATCCCACTTGTCTGGTTGGCCAGTTCAGTACCAATAAGCAAGTTCTTTCCCCAGAAAGATACACCTTCTTTCAGTACTTGTTGTGCCATAACAAGACGAGTGACAATTTTTCCCACTGCATCCTGAAGGTTCTGCACAGGCTCATCCTTTCCTTGGGTAAGGAGTAGAGCCATTCCTGGTGACATGTCCAAAAGCTCGAAAACTGCCTTAAGTGCAGGCATGTTCCAGTCTTTTGGCTGTTCAATATGCTTGAACCTAATTAGTTCATCCATGGAAGCAGCAGCCAATTGTTGAAGTCCTGTAGCATCGAATTTTTTACCAGGAATAGATAGTACAATATCACCAGAATGTACAAGTGCAGCAAGAACAACTACTACCCATTCAGGTTCAAGCCTTGAACCTCCTGGATTCATATATTCAAGTCCATTGTCATCGAGAATTATCTCGCTACGGTTAACAACTTGTCCATGTCCTTTGGATTTGAATGTCTCAAGGATAGAATTCGCATATCTAGAACCATGTGGATCTGTCTTTTCCCCATCCAGCAGTTCCAGAGCATCCAGAACAGCAACAGCCTGTTTTGTCCGGCTCTGGCCGGCAATAGCCCTCAATGCATCCTGAGCAGCCTGCTGTCTATTGTTTCCTGTAATCATTACTGAGAATATTGGATAATCTGGAGCCTGATCTGCAAAGTGTGGTTCCAGACATACACCTGCAATAGTATTGACCATATCGCGGAAGTTAACACTCTCATGTGAAGTTAAACCAGGCAGACCTTTTATTGACTTTCCTTTTGCCCACTCGGCCATCAATTTAGTTCTTCCCTGATATGTAATCTCAAAAGCATCAGTCATATGTTTCTGCAGCCATTGTACCAGTTTCTTCAGGAATTCATTCGCTTTTGACTCATAGGTTGCTTTAGCATGTCCCGAAGATGTAGATGCAAGGTCTAAAGCTGCAGCATACCCTTTTAAGGCAGAATGGAAATCTTCATCTGTTCCTTTCAGTCGGAAAAATACCTCATCAGAGTTCTTTTCATTTATGTAACGCGTTAATTTATTACTGTAATCAAAAACCTGAATAAAGTACAGATAAAAATCCCTCTGAGGCACAGCAGTGGAACGCTCGTCAGGTGAACCGAAGAAGAGATAACCTGTCCGTGCTGCCCTGTGCTCCCGCCATTCAAGTTCATGTTGCCATATCTTATATCCAGTAACATATGTTGAATCTGTAGATTCCATCACCCGCTTAAGTGCTTCATAGTAATAGCGGTCAAGTTGTGACTCCTCAAGACTTTCAGTCCTCTTTTCTATTAAAGCATCAAAGTCATCCGTCTTTTTTAGATCAAGGTAAAACTGATGGTTTTCTTGGTTGAAGGAAATAAACTGTCCACTTACGGTCTTATGTATTTCACGTAGGACCGTTTCCACATGGGTTTGAAGATCTTTTTCGAGGTCATCCCCACCCATCTCAGCAATCATAGGTTCAAAAAGTAAAAGACTATCACGCAATTCCTCAGCCGTGGCACCAAGACTTGCATATATGTCGCCTGTTGTAAGGCGGTGCACAGATAGAGCATGTATCAAACGCAAAGCCATAGGCTTATATTGCGGTCGGGTAAACGCCTGCTGTATACGGGATTCTAATACCTGACTACAATCAACCACTGCTCTTATTTCAGGAATTGAACGGAATGATGAATTCTGCTTCAGTGTATCCCAGTAACTGTCAAAAGATATAAGCCCAGGATAATCCTCAGGGACCTCTTTATCCATAATCGATTTCATTTCTATGGAAAGTGTTTTGAGTACTTCACGTTTCTCTATTATTTTCACACGCTCAAAGGTATCAATATAATCTGGGTGTACTGGGAAAAGACGGACAAATTCATCCATCCTTTCATTAAGTCCACCATAGAACTTGGCAAAAGGAGTCAGATATTCACGAATCTGTGCCTGCTGATCAGTTGTTTTCTTAAGTAAACGTTCAGAAACGACAAATTTCACATCACTACGTGCAATTACAACCTGCTCAAAACGATCCTTCACTCTGCGAATACTGTCAGCTACAAATGCAAAACGTGGACTATCAAATATAGCTTCCTGCACACCAGCCATAAAGCGGAAACGTAGGTCTTTACAAACTTCACCAATTTCCCTCAAAAAATTAAGATCAAGCATTAGTTCCTGATCTTTACGTGTACGTAAATAGTCTAAGAGTTCATCCACAACCAGGAGCAATCCATGATCTGGGTATACTTGGTGAAAAGCTGTCATCATTTCTTCGAAGGCAGTTTTATGGCTGATCACTTGACCTGCTTCAGGAAAAACATAATTAACTTGCAACTCCTCAAGTTTTTCCTCAAGTATGGCTATCAGAATATCACGTAATGACATGATAGATGAGCCAATTTCGGTACGAATAACTTTGAACCTGCCAGCAATCTGTTTAGCAGAATCAGAAACATCCCCATGGTTCAATGAATCTAACAAAGAATCGTCTTCAGCAAGGCTGGATATTACTGACATCAAGTGAGACTTACCAGTACCATAATTACCAACAACCAATATTCCTTTATTATCCATGGGTTGATCAAATTGTAATTGAGGAATAACAAGATCAGTAAGTCTCTCTGCCATTTCATCTGAAATTACATATGTATCAACTAAATGATGAGCTGCATTGGATTTGTCAGCATCTCGTAGCTGAACCACCGATTCAATTGGATCGAATTGGATAAGATCTTCATATTTCATGTTTTACCTACCATTAGTCATTATTGTTGCCGTTTTCCATTTCCACGATTAATATATCGTCTATATCATAGCTTCTATACTCTGCAAGACCGGGTTCAGCATATATCAGCTTTCCATACTCTAAGTACCCATTCCAGGATGCTATAATGACGTGATTTCTTGAGATTTTTTGCAGGATTTTGAGAGGATCTGTCTTTAATTTTCTATCAAAAAGAATCTCAAGGTTGTCCAAAACCTTAATTGAAGGATTTTTACTGATAACATCCATTAAAATATCAGAGATACGAAGAGAACGTTGCTTTGGTGTCAACTCAATTAATTGTTCCGAAATACTCAAATTAACGTTAATTACTGGTACACCAAGTTCTTCTGCAACATCTTTAAGAACAGCCGTTTTACCTGAGTCTGATTTCCCCACTAACAGAACAAGCTTGTGATAAAGATCATCTGCATCTTTTAGATATCGTTTTAACTCGTTTTGAATTGTGTGTACCATATTTTCTCCGCACCATTACTTAAACTCATTAATTATTTTTAAATTTGTCTATTTTTTAATTATAAAACTGCCATTTAAAAATGCCTTAAATGAATATCTTCATTGTTAATGCAAAATTTCATAATTTTGCGTAGTAATATTAGGTAATCCTCCTCGCTTCTAAAATTGATTTCAATTTATCAGGATCTCTTCCAGAAATAAGCAACAACCAATGATGACCTGGAATATTGACCATTGAATCATTACCATGTGCAATTCTCAATAATTCAAGCCATCTGGCATCTGAAATATATTCATTTTCATCTTTAAGCAGATGTATCAAGATCTGACGTGGTGAGAACTCACCTTTACCTGAGCTTTCATCCAATGATTTGATAATATTGCTAGCTTTGATAGTACCAAAATCAGAAGTTGTGATCTCAGAATGCTTTGAGTAGTAGTCATAGATGATTTTTTCCGAAATCAATTCAAGTTCATTAATCTCTGCATTTGATTTATCATAAAGCTCAGCTGAGATTCCCATTTTGGATGTTACCTCTTGGACCCAAGCCAGGTCACTCAGATAACTAAATGAATCCTCTGAATTGATAAAGCTCACTGATCTTGGTAAAGCAACGAAATGATGAAATACAGGTTTTTTATCTGGTCCTTTTCGTAAAACACGACCCATACGTTGCACAAGCTGCAATTTGGTCTTGGCTGAAGAAATATTAATACCAATTTCAGCATCTGGTATATTTATTCCTTCATCAAGCATTCTAGGGGCAATTAGGACACCGCTTTTGCATTTTTTGAACATTTCAAGTTCATATTTTACTTCTTTCTCCTTAAGGCCTGAATGAATCCTATAGGCGTTCAAATCACTTGCCAGTGCTCCATATATTCTTTCACAGGTTTCTATATCCATGGAAAATATAACACACTTTTTGTTTTTACCCTCATTTAATGCCAGTTGGATTCCACTCTCTATTTTAGGGCTTGATTGATGAATGATTTTTCTTCTCTGAAAAATCAAACCAGTTAATTTATTCCACTCTTCAGGAACATCTCTACCTCCGTAGCGTGCCTTTTCCATGATTTGTACAAAATCAGATATGCTGTCAAACTGAGTATATTTTCCATTGGACAGTTCTCTGATTTTTACTGAATAAGTTGCATTGATATAATTCAATACGTTTTTGATTTTCTCTGTAATATTATCAAATTCTCTTTCTTCTGCGATATCTAAAAATGTTTTATGGATATAAAGTTTGAATTCAGGAATAATACCCCTTTCTCTGGCATCCTTTAGTGTGAATTCATACACTGTTTTACCAAGATATTTATCAAGTATTCTCTCACGTTCACCTCCTTCTACAGTAGCTGACAAACCTAGTTTCCACTTAGAAGGAACTGTTAGAGCATTTCTATATTCCTTACCTGCTCCATGGTGGACTTCATCAACAATTAATAGATCAGTTGGATACAAATCTGGATTTTTATATACCGTCTGCAAAGTATTGAACTGAATCCTAAATTTATTCTTAAAAGCTAAATCCCAATCATAATCTAAATTCTTATCAGCTATAAGTCCAAGCTTTTCAATTGCCTCTGCTCTCCATTGATTAAGTATTGCTTTGGAATGGGCAAGAACCAAAACATTCAATTTTCCATGAGTATTGAACAAACGTTCGGCAATCGCAAGTCCAACTAAAGTTTTACCACTAGCAGTTGCCATTTCAAGAATACCTTTTCCTCCGTTTACAAGCCATTTATCCAAGGCTTCGGCTTGATGAGGCCATGGTTTTAGCATCAGCTTAGGCTTAGTTGAAAGATCAGCCAAGTATTCTTGCGGAGCATACAAATTATTAGAGAAATTATCAAGTTCATCACAAGCAATCAACTTAATGAACAGCTCTATTGCAAAAACAGAGCTTCCGATTGAAGAAACTCTATAACAATCATCTATTATGGATGTTTCTTTAATACAATCCATAGATATCTTTTTTAATAAATTTAATTGATGTGTGAGTGAAAAAGGCCTTAGAGTTGAAATGACAGATTTGCGGAAGGCTGAAAAATCATTATTGAAATTAACTGATAATTGAGTGTTAATCTTTTCTCCAACAACGTTAAGAGAGGCTTCAGCCACAAAATTTTCTAACTTTTTGTAATTGGAAGGGTCATAGAAATCTAGCTGTAACACAAAACGGTTATTCTCAGGGTCATATTTGTGATCATAATAACTAAGCAACTCTGCGTCTGCAACTCCAAGTGCTGAAGCAATAGGAATGCCTATTAACTTCTTTTCATTAAAGTATTCAAAAGAAAGATTATCATAATTTCTCATCCACTCTTTTTCATGAGGAAACATCATAGTTGCACACAACCCTTATTACAAGAATTATTAATTAATTGTACAGCCGTATTATATTTATACAAACTATATATTGTTTTTGAGTAGGGTTGGAAGTTCATACTTCATGAAAACCACATATCCCCTTATAATCGCAGAACCTACAATTCGGCTCCTCCCTCACCTCAAAGTCCTCAATCAAAATTCGATCCACTATCTCCCTTACTCTCTCAACAACAGCTTCAACACCTTCTTCACTCACATCAATCAATCTCATCTCAGCAACATCAGGATTCACATACATATGGCCTGCCTGCACAGGTAACCTACCATACTTCTCCTTCACAGCTAGACAGTAGAGTGCTATCTGGATATCTTCACTCAATTTCTTCTTTGGATAAGGATTCTTGTTAGTCTTGTAATCAATGACAATGTAATCCTCATCAGGTGTCCTGTCGATACGATCAATATATCCTCCAAATTTGGCGCCGTCAAGATTCAGGTCGAACCATTCTTCAACCTCAACCGTCTCGTTAGGATTTGCAATCTCAAAGTCCATCCAGAAATCGAGCATTCTTTGCATTCTGTCGTATTCCTGATGTTCCTGAGTTTCTGAACTAAAACCCGAAGGATTCCATCTAGAATCAAGAAGTTCCCTAGCCTTTGAGATATCAGGAGTCTCTCCCTGCATATTTAATTTGGACATTTGTTCATAAACTGCATGCACGTCTGTACCTACCTGGAAGAAGGTCTTCTGTGGCGTTGGTATTTTTAGCACATAGCTGTACTTGAACTTAAGTGGACAATCTTCATACATCCTGATACCAGATGCCGAGAAACGCATGTCACCATCCACAAGAGGAGGTAGCCTTCCATCGACCAGTGCTTCAAGTTCATTAGGTGGCATGGGACTCACACGCAGCAACTCCGATGCATCGAAAGTCTGCAAGTTTCCTTTCTGTTCAAGTTCCTGTATCTGGGCAAGCACTACCAGCGACTCCACAGCTTGCCTGAGCTGGCCTTGTCCCATGTAGATTCTGGCAAGCCTCTCGAACTCATCCTTTTTTCTTTTCAAAACAGAATCTTCAACCAGTTCACACCTTTCCTCACATTGAGGAGCTTCGATAAATTCCACAAGAGAATTATCTGTATATCCAATCTGTTCAAGGAACTCGCTGGGTTTGACACCACGCTTATTGCCTGTGTACCTCTCAGGGAACACCAAATATAACTGCTCCTTGGCCCTTGTCATTGCCACATATGCAAGCCTGCGTTCTTCCTCTAGATGCAGTATCTTCTCATCTGCATCTCGCTGCACACCTTTTGCAAGCTCTGTAGGTACAGTGAACTTCTTGCGTGTAAATCGCAATGGAAGATGCCTTGCAGCCATATCACAAACAAAGACAGCCTTTGCTTCCTTGCCTTTGGATTGGTGTATGGTCATTATCTTAACAGTATTATCATCACTGGATTCTCCGTCCTCTATCTCAAGGTTGAATACCAGATCCAGGTACTCAATAACAGTCTCAAATTCAGAGCCTCCATCGATAAGCTCCAAATCCTCCACCATCTCAATGAGTGAATTAAGGACCCTGAGATTCTTTCTGGACTGAGCGGTATCCTCTTGTAACTGTGAGCGATAGATATCCGTCATATCCATCAGCAGATGCTTGACAGTATCAGATGGAAGATGGTTCTTCTTGTAGCTGGTGAGCTCCTCCAACCTCTCAATAACAGAACTGATAAGAGCTTCCTGGGTAATGCCAGTCTCTTCAAGGTGATGTAAGAGGACTGAATAGATGCCATCTCCCTGAATATCGTCATCTTTACTGAGCTTACGTGCAAGCATATTGATCTTCTGTAGGTTATGCTCGCTCAATCCCTCTCTTCCAAATACCTTTGCAAAGGCAACACCATTGTTGAAGGGGTTTGCTACCACCCGCATGTAAGCTATGGCTTCCTGCACTATAGGAAACTGGTTCAACTGCAGCGATCCTACGTACTCCACCGGTATGAGATACTTACGAAGAGCATCACTGAACTTCTTACCATCGGCACGTTTCCTGGTAAGGATATAGATATCACTAGGATTCAGTCCCTGCTCAGTTACCAGCTGGTTAACCTCCGATGCCACCCACTCAGCTTCACTTGCATCATCAGGCGCTTTCACGACATTAACCTTTGAACCGTTACCATTTGCAGAAAGAATCTCCTTTTCTTCCCTCTCCGGATTTAAGCCAATGAGTTGCCTTGAAAGTTCAACTATCTGTGAAGTGGAACGATAGTTAAGCTCCAGAGCTATCTTCTCAAGGTCAGGATAATATTCCTGTAACTGTCTGATGTTGGAGAGATAGGCTCCACGGAACCTGTAGATACACTGATCGTCATCTGCTACACAAGTAAGATTTTTGCCGTCAGACAGTAAATTAACAAGGTATAGCTGGGAATAGTTAGTGTCCTGGAATTCATCAACAAGGATGTAATCATAGCGATTTCTTACCTTGTTCTTGACAACATTATTGTTCTCAAGCAGCAAGCATGTCTTTGAGATCATGTCATCGTAGTCAAGGAAACTGTTGCTATGCTTGTACTGCTGGTAGTGGTCATAAAACCTAGCAAGATCCCGCAGTTTCAGGAGAGTGTCAACTTTTTCCTCATCCAGTTCTACTTCCGAAGATAACTGTGTATCAACATAACTATGAATGTCTGAAGGCAAGATAAGATGATCATGGAATTGTGAAACACCCTCAAGCAGGCTGTCTATAAGGTCATACGGAGAATGCGGGATTATGATATTCTCAAAACCGAAAGTATCGATATGATTTATGCCCCATACATTCGAATGCTCCTTTGATATCAGCCGGACACTAGAATTTATGCCCAGATCAAAGGAGAATTCTCTGATGATATTATTACAAAACGAATGGAATGTTGATACATCAATGCCACTTCCAGTACCAATAATATTCTCGATTCTTTCCTCCATTTCCCCGGCAGCTTTTTCAGAAAAGGTAAGTGCAAGTATCCGATCGGGTTTCAGACCATTCTCTATAAGGTTGACAACCTTCTCAGTAATTGTAAATGTCTTTCCTGAACCTGGACCAGCTAGTATGAGTGAGGGACCTTCTGTATAGGATACAGCCCTTAACTGGCCAGAATTTAGTTTTGATTCAACCAATCTAATCTCTCCATTTTAAAAACATCTTTACCTTGTCTATACCTTGATTTCCGAAACACATGAGTCTGCCATGAAATCCTCCAAGACCTTGTCTTCATGGCATTCCAAATCCGATACCAGATTCTCATCATAATTTCTGCCAAGTTTCATCAGTACTGTTTGTTGGGAACGGATGACCCTTTCAACATCTGGCTGGATATCAAGAGATCTCTCAAGTGCTTCAAGGGCCTGCTCATATTCACCGGTATTCATCAAAATGACACCTTTGTAATACCATGTTTTTGGATTATCCCTGCCTAATTCAAGAGCTGCTTCAATATCCTCCAGAGCTTCATCATTTCTGTTCAAACCAGACAGCACAAACGCTTTCTTTGTAAGAGCCTTGATATTATAGGGTTCAGATGAAAGAGACCTCTCAAACCAGTGAAGTGCTTCTTCTAAATTGCCCTCTTTGGAAAGGATGTATCCTTTGCAGAACATGGATTCTGCATGATAAGGAGCTATATCCAGAGAACGACTAACTGAGAAGTATGCTTCCTGATATTGGTCCTTTTTGAGGTGGGCTGCAGCTTTCCAGGACCATGCTGAGAAATTATCCGGGTTTAACTGAAGAGCCCTGTCAAAAGCATGAATAGAGTCATAATAATTCTCAAGAAGGAAACAGGATATGGCTTTGTTAGTCCATGCCTCTTCAAAATCAACCCTGAATTCAATTGCCTTTTCAAAGTACTTGAGCGATTCTGCAAATTCACCTTTTCTCATAAGGCAGCATCCCTGGCCAAACCACGTTCTGTGATTTAGAGGGTTAATTTCTAGGGCTTTCACAAAACATTCAAGTGCTTCATCGTATCTTCTGGAATTGAAGTAGGCCACTCCCTTTGCATGACATATACTTGATAATGAAGAACTTTTTTCGGATGAATGTTCAAAGGCCATGAGAGCTTCATCATACTGCCCAAGCTGAAGGTGTGTGACACCTTTATCGTACCATTCCTCTGTGGTTGTAGGGTTGAGACTGAATCTCTTGCTTCCTTTGTTGAGCTCCGATTTGCAGACCTGTTTCCACTTTTCACGTAAATCTACCGCAGTGATATTATCAGGATCAAGCTCAATAGCTTCATTTATATGACTAAGGGCACTCACAAAGTCCTCTTCCTTTGCAAAAGCTTCTGCCAGTTTGATGATATTATCGAGAATAATCTGTGATAGTATCTTAACTGCAATTGCCTGGCCTTCTTTACCTTTGGATGGTTCAAACAACACAGGTATCTCGTTGCCCCATCTGACACTACTTAGCTCTGATTGTAGCCCTTCATCAATGATATCCTTGTGATAGAAATATCTTTCAATGCCTTCTGAATCTCTTATGAAACCATACCCTTCATTTTTGAATGCATAGATGTTACCAGACATGAAGGTAGTTTTTCTGGATTCTGAAGCAATTTCAGGGCACATGTCCTCGGGAATATTTTTCCCATCATCTGGAGGGCTAGGACGAGAACTAACTTTTCCGAGGATGTCTTCATATTCTTCACATGAAATTATGTTAAGCCCGCTAAAAGATGAAACAAGCATTTGGGATATCTGATCTTTTTCAAGATGCACCATGTCCATCAGGGATTTAAGATGCGCAGCTTTTTTATAATCATTTCTTTTATAGAGTACAAAGATAAGGGATCTTATCAAAAGGTTCCAATTATTCCTCATTTCCAGATCTTTATTGTTCAAGTCCATCAGATTATGTTCAACTACCTTTGAAAAAATGTAGAAATCGTTTGCTTTTTCACCAAGTAAGCAAAAAGTTATCCATGCATCAAGGTCCATTGATGGAAGAACAAAATTGAAGTAAATACCAAAGTATCGATAAGCACTCTCCACATCTTGAGCATAAAGCGATGCGCAGGCAGCATTATAGATGAATTCCACTCTATCCTCAGCCAGGAAAGCCTTCATGAATTCAATTGCAGCAGAAACATTGTCATTTATCATGGAAAGGAACATTCCTGCCTTATAATTGAAAATGCCACAGTAAGGATATGCTGCTGCTATGGTTGAAAGCTCTTCAGCCAGATATGACAATTGTGACAAATTATTATTCTTTAGCGCATCCCTATACTGGTTGTTGACCTTTTCCCATGTTTTCTTATGCTCCTGACTGCCAGAGAAATTCAAGTTTGAAGGTAGACAAATATCCATATCCTTCAGTTGGAATGATCCGGTCAGAGTGGAACCTTTATTGAAGTCCATGGTCAGCTTGTTCAACTCGGCCATTAAACCAAGATTTTCTATTGTCTCATCAGCAGTAATAGGTAAAGACGAAACGTTTATTTCGGCGTTGGAAACACAGGGTTTAAAATCAGTAGCAAGTTCAGACTTCACCTCTTTATAGTCTGTTTCCATTTCCCACATGTTTATAGAATGAATATTGATTCCCCTGACCCAGTTTCCATTCCTAACTATAATATAACTGTCTCCTATATCTTCAACGAATCCTTTTACAACCTTACCATCGTTCAGAAACAGAGAGATTTCAAAACCGTTTTTAAGATATTTTTTTAGTTCAGACACACTCTCACCCACATTCAGTATAAATATACTTTGTTCGGATTAAAGTCTTTTTATTTGGTTCTATGAACTTTTATGACGTGAAGTTGATTAGAGATTTATTTCGTTTTTAGTAGGCAGCATTGCCCTATCAATGACATATGCTGCCTTTTTTCCTTTCCCATAGTACCACCTGTTCTCTTACCCGACACATCCCATTCACCAATCAATACACGAGTATTATTGATTAGTGAATGTTTACTATATACAAATTATATCTGATATAAACTTTATGATAGTTATTACGTACAAAACTATATAGAAACTTATAGATAACCGCATCTAATGAAAAACAAATATATACTATTCATTTTAATACAAGAATAATGAACAATTCAACTTTAATAACCACTCTTTACAATCTTGAACCTGTATTGGTTTGTGTAACTCGTCTATCACCTTCAAAAATAATCATTTTAACAGAAGAGAATGCAGTTGACAGGAAAGTTCAGGCCGAAAACACTCTTGAAGCCACTTTTGGAAAGGTAATTGAAATTAAAAAAACAATAACATCGCTCTATGACCCTGTAAGAGTTGCAAAAGATGTTGTAGATATTATTGAAAAAGAACATGCATTGGGTAGGGGTGTTCTGATAAATGTGTCAGGTGGAAGAAAACCTCAAGCCTTCGGTGCATTATATGGTGCCTTTGCAAGAAGTGACATGGTCAAAAAAGTAGTGTACGTTACTGAAGAAGATAATTTCATGATTGAATTCCCTATTTTGAGCTTTAACCTATCACCTACAAAGAAGATGATTCTTGAGATAATTCAGAATGGTAATGTTGCTGTAGAGAATATTGCTGCTACTATAGGTATCTCCAAAGGAATGACATATAATCATTTAAGGGAACTTAAGACCATGGGATATATTTCGGATGATGGTGGGTATTCACTGACAGATTCTGGAAGATTGGCAGTGATATAAGCACAATATGTAATAGCAACGAATGTACTTCTAACGCAAAGAATTGGATAAAAGAAGATATTAGCTTATCTACTCAATGTTGTGGAGATCTTTAACCTTCAATCACTTTTCCATTTTCATCATGGACAACTTTCCACTTTTTTGACATCAACATGTTTTTTGGTAATTCATGAGCTTTCAGGTCAATTGACGCCATAATTTCAGCAGTATTACGCTTTGTATGCGTAAGAGCTTTCATTTTTATAACTGAATAGTAAAACTCTGATACAGGAATTACCTCACCTGAAATACTGGATGTAGGTGCTTCATTAGTAAACTCTTCATCGTCTTGTGAGTCGCTTTTTACACTATCTATTAATAGTGATTTAAAATTATCCGGCAAAACATCAAAATGGATATTAATGGCGTCCATGATGACTGCCTCATCAAGAAATTCAGCATCTTCTGGGCGTATTTGCTTCATAATAATGAAGTAGATATCTCCTCTGTGGATTTCTTCAGCAGTTAATGCGCATTGAGTTATTTTCAATCTAATGTCACCTTATGCTGTATTAGATAAATCTATGCCTTCAAGATATACATGTTTTTCATTTGGAATAACTTCTGTTGTATTGGAGGGAAAAGACCAAAGAGAAAGTTAGCTTTGGAAACATCAGTGCCTTTCAGCATTGCCACGTTTCTATTGCTTCTAGATGTATTCTATAGAATGCCACTATAAAACGTATCACTTTAACGTATCCATATTTCAATTATATAGTGTGCAGCATATCGAAAATTCGTGGTGACAATAAATTCATATACGTTGAAACCATAACAATTTTTTCCAAATGTCCTTGAGATGTGCAAGTTTTAACTTTAACTTTTAATTCATAGTCGCAACGTATGTCACTTTTTGGCAAATCCATATACCTTAAGGCCATAAAATCAAAACTTACATACATTGAAGGGTTTTTTAAGTTATTCAACAAATTATACAACTTTATTTTTAGATTTAAGCTTTAATAATCCTTGTTTAGAAACCTATATATAGCATCAGATGGTAATTTACCATGTTTATTCAAATTCAAAAAATTCAAATGATCAGTTTCTACTGAATGCGATTTCAAAGCGGGAAACTATACATTTGAGCTCAAAAAACTGGAATAGCTTGAAGGTATGAATATGAAAATATCCTCTCATCCATTGATACGGCAACTTGCAGAAATTGACCCTGAGATGCTGCCACTCTTCTCCCCAACGGAAAGGGCGGTCATAGAGACTTGTAAGGACATAGTAGAAAAACAAAATGAAGAGAATTAAAAGGAATCATATGGACTTTATACCAATAAATAAGTATAGAGTTCATATTCTCCCTTTTGTATTTTTGTCCGAATACCCTGCGCTCTATTTTTGTAGTCCATTGTCATACGGAATTTCTTCCCTTTGTTGACTTTTTTGTTAATCGTAAAACCTCTTTTCCACCGATTTTCATATACGTCAACTCTCTTTAAGAGACGAGAACTCAGCTTATATTTGACTTGAGGTCTGCCTCTCTGACCGTTCTTGCGAGGTACCTCCTTTTTGAGTACAAGATATCCACGTCTTCTTTTCTTTGCCTGCTCATAATAGCGGGAATATCTGTGAAGAATCTTATATACGGCACTCCGGTTGACCTTATGTTTTCTATTAGGATTCTTGTTGACAAGCTCGGTAAGCTCATCAACAGTCCTATATTTATTTTCATTGTCCTTCATAGTTTGGAACAACAATAATTTCGCAGCTCCTACCCGACCCCTATAAGAACAATAAATGCATAGTGGATACTCAGGATATTCTTTCTCATATCCGCATGAGGGGCATTTACTTTGCATATATTGTGGCACCCGATAATTTTTTTACTATTATATGTTTAGACAACGAAGGCTGCCTTCATTGCTGTGCAATGAAGACAGATGGAGTGAGTGAAAGCGCTCCGCTTGAATGGACGAAGATGCATAACCATACATGCCAAATTATTACGCACTGTGTGTATTCAATCAATGCGTGAAGCTAGTTGGACATGGTTGCGGTATACATCGACCTATTTTTCCCCAAGAAAGCTTCCCATTTTCTCAGCTATCATTGCCTGAGTTGACGGATTGGACAATAAAAGACTCAAAGCATCAGGAATCTGCTCACTTGCTTTTTCCATTTCCCGAGCCATCTGCTGATCTAGGACAAGACAGCACTGACTGCAGAATCGATCTTCAGGTCGAAGTACATTACTGCATCTTGGACATTGTTTTAACGTGATATGACGCTTATCTTCTATCTTGATGCCATACTTCTCATAGATACGGTCATTCATCTCTTTGTCAGTAAAATTGGCATAGACCTTGAACATCCTTGTGGAACCCTTTGACCAGCCAGCACGATGTTTGATCTCCTGCTCATTGAGGTCATCATATATCCAGTGAGTAATGGCCATATGGCGGAAACTATGAGGGTTCACACGCTTTTTGATTCCTGCTCTCTTCCCAACATTCTGAATTGTAACTCGAAGGCTTTTATAGCTCATAGGCTCATGCTTTTTATTCAGAGTGACCCACAAAGGAGCTTCAGGGTCATCTTTGAAAGGATGTACAGCTATCCACTGATTAAGGAAACCTGTTGACCATGTTAGAGGAATACCTTTTGCCGGAGTTGTCTTATTTGCCATACCGGTCTTGGATAAATAAACCATAGAACCATATTGTGTGAACTCTACATGCTTTATCCTGCAGGAAGCAAGTGCTCCAATTCGCATTCCGCCATCTGCAAGTACAGCAATTAGTGCTTTATCCCTTGGGTGTCTACAAGCTCCCATTAATTTATCGAACTCTTCCTTTGTCAAAAGGTCCGATGGCTGGACAGGTGTATCTAAAGTCTTCAGTTTCAACTTCTGCACCCATTTAGGAGGTTCATCATCAGACATGACTCTGAAGAATTTCTTTGTCACCTTCTTATAGGTCCGCAATCCTGTCTCCTTAAGTTTACGTTCAACCTGAAGATTCAACATAAGTCTGTTGAAATCATCTTCTTCTAAATCCGTGAGAATTGTATCAACACCCATTTCACGCAACCTTTGTGCCATACGAGTGATATAGTTCAGGTATCCTACGATAGTCCCCATTGCAAGATCTTCAACCTGAACTTTAGTTATAAATTTCTCTATAACCATCTTATTTTCATCTGAAATATCTGAGTTTTTCAGCCGTTTCATTCCTTGAATGAAACCAGTATTGAACGAATGCACGTCATCTACATCACTTGTCATAGTATGTAGTACGCAAGATAGGACTATAAAGTTTTCTTTGATAGCCCGTGCCGGGCTATAAAATTTTTTAGATAATCCTCTTATAATTGCGATTTTTTGGCTTTACATTCACAAAAAGTCATATACGTTTCGGCTATTTTATGCGCAACTCAAAGGATGAACTTTAAGCTAAGTTTTCGTTAATTCAGATAAGTGGTTTAAGAACAGCATCAATACATTGTTTTGGTTTTAACACAACTTTAGGATCTTTACGGGAATTATACGTTAGAAATGACATAGGGCGCGGTTTTCACCGCATATAAAGCTATTGGGGGGAGATTACTCTGTGGTTCATTTAAAATTAGAGAAGTACTGAAATTATTTCTAAGTTAAATTTACACTCAAATACTGGAGATTTCTACAGAGCGCAAACTCCATATTCAATAGAATGGAATATAAATACCATAAGTTTCAAACAAACAGTTCTTAACTATAAGTATAGTTATTCTTCAACCCGATTTTCATATTGCTTTTATGGACCAGATTTCCATCTGTATCTTCGACAGATATGTCGAGTTCATACACTGAGGATGGCTTCCTTTGAACTTCAAAGGTTATTGGTTTATCAACAGAAACATCTTCATATGGTCTGTGCTTTCCAGCGGCTAATGTTGTGCCATCTTCCTTTATTTTATAGTCAGCATATAGGTCAATCTTCTGTTCTGGAGTACTAGGAACATATGTGAAGACCAGAAGATCTTCGTAACCGTAGCTTCTCGCAATCAAAAGGTCGTTATCCAGGTCTTCACCACTTCTACTGGCAACCTGGTCCATTGTTGTTGATATACAGATCATTAGCTGGTCGTTATCCAGGTTTTCCTCACTTATTCTGACAACCTGTTCACTGCTCGTCTCGACAGTATTCACAGTGAAGTATAAGTTGCCAATTATGGTGACTGCAGTTAAGACAACAGCCACGGCAATTAAGAATACGATAACCCACTTTATAACTTTGTTCAATTTCTACCACCTCAAATGTCGATTGGTGAACTCCTCCTCCCTGCCAGCCTTCGGCTGTCGAGGAAGGAGCTTCCTACGAGTGTAAGTCTCATTTCGTAATCATTCTGTTGGGAATGATTCCGATCAACAAACCTGTTTGTCGTAGATTATCAATCATTGATTGATAGCTTGTCCACAAAGCATTATGTTTGAAATACCTTAAGAGAATGTTCACGCTACTATTCATATCTCTGTCAAGAATATTACCACAATAATCACATTCATATGTTCTGTAATCAAGTGGCATATTCTTGATAGCTCCACAAATACAACATTTTTTCGAGGTATAAGATTCATCAATTCTTATTACTCTCTTACCCAAGCTTTCAGCTTTGTAGGTTAAGAATTGAGCAAATCGTCCTATATGTCCTGAATTATGAGTACCACGATTGGTACTCCTATCTTTTTTATTTGCTTTAGGCTTCTTTGAAGCCATTTGCTTAACATCAAGTTTACCAATAACGATGGTATTGGCATCCGTATTATCAACTATATTTCTGGTAATTTTATGCTGGTTATCTTTCAACTGATTAGATGATTTCCTTTTCATTCTGACTAAATTCTTATTCAGTTGTTTCCATTTCCTACTTTTATTCTTGCAATTATCTCTTCGAGATTGAATTGATTGAATTTTAGGCTCCCAATACTTGTCTGATCTTTTATTCTTTAATTCCTTGAATTTGCCATCAGAATCAACCATTGTTTGTTTTGAACTACCAATATCAATCGCAAGATAACTATCATTATTACTATACTTTTTTTTAGGTACTTCGTAAGTAATTGAGATGTAAAAATCCTTGTCTTTCTGATAAATATTTACCTGATCAATATCAGTAGCTTTACTGAATATTTGTTTTTCAAGCAAAGTAACAGGAAGTTCAAATTTTAGAGATATTCCAGAAGGATGTTTGTGTGAGAAATCAATGTAGATTTTATCTTGTTGCGAATACTTAATTTCTGGTTTATGAATCCTGGTATCCATTGATTTACTTACAAGAACATTATCATTGGAATCAGTTATACTAAATCCGGATTGATTGTAAATCATTGTAGTGAAATACTTTTTACCTTTGAATCCAGGAGGTCTTGCGTTAATATCTTTGTTCTTTCTCAAGTTGAAAAAAGACTTATAATCGTTGTCAAGACATTTCAAACATCCTTGTAGTACTTTGGAATATACTATATTATAATCAGGAAACCTTTGCTTAATTTCAGGTAATTTATTTTGCTGTTGAATATAACCAATTTTAGTCTTATTTCGATATGCATCCTGACGTTCTTTCAAACCAAAATTATAAATAAGCCTACATTTCTCCGATAGATTCCATAGAACAGATTCCTGTTCTGGAGTAGACTGTATTTTAATTGGTAATGTCAATTGCATAAAAAATACCTGTTTTATATTGTGATTTAAGATTATTTAATTGTTAGTGTTTGATACTGTTTTTTGATTGGTTTATGACGCTTTCATCTCCTACCTGTCGCTACGTTCCGAGGAAGGGGACTTCTCACTTTTGAGTTAAAAATAAGTATTCAGGAAAAATCCTGAATACTAAAAATTCCGTTTTTTATCTATCTGAGCATGTGCTACCTTATGCTGGTGCAAGAGGAAGTACTAACATCTTCTTGATATTGCCGTCTGCATTATCAGTGTAGAACACATAGAAATTTGCTCCATCGTTGACGATTGAAACTGCGTTACCTCCAACCACTATGGAGCTGTTAGTTGCAGAAATTCCATTGTAGCTTGTCTGAAGGTTACTTCCATCTTTGCTACCCACAACAATATCTCCAGAGAGCACATCGTGCGAATAAGCTGAGGTTGCAGATCCTATCGATGCAGAGTTAACAAAGCTTATCAAATTGCCGCTGACAGATAATTCAGAGGACAGTGGATTGGTGTGTTTATACAAAGCATACTGTTTACCATCTCTTGTTATAAAATCATAGATGGCAACAGAACTTCCACTCTTGTATATTTCAGATGTACTACCTGAGCCCAGATTTGATTTAACGACAACTGAATAATACGAATCCGCATAACTCATACTCTTGTCATAGCGCTGTTGGTGGCTCAAAATATAATAATTCTTATTTGAATCTACTGTTATAAAAGAGCCTTTCAGATAATACATACCGATGTAATCTGCACCACCCCAATGTTCATAATATCCATTGTACACTACATTCTTATCAAAAGATGTCGAAGAATTGGCATACATTATATCATCTTTTTCTCTGTAACCGCCTAATTGTCCACGTGTATCGGTGTAGGTGATATGAGCATCACCATCAATATCCACAGCTATATCCGGCTTGGAGCAGGAGCCACCATTATTTGAAAGGATTAGTTCTTCAGTGTTCCAGTCACTTCCATCGAATACACGATATCCGATCTTACCGTCTGTCGTGTAGGCAGCATGGATATTGCCAGAACTGTCAATGGCTATTCTGCCCTCTGTTCCATTTCCAACCCAGGATTCTCCGCTCCATTTCCCATTTGATTCCTGGTTGTAATACAACTTACTGTTCCTGTGATATAGGACGCCGGTGAAGTCTGATCCTTGCTCTGCATCAAGCAATGTTCCTGCAGGCACAAGGATAATCTCTTCCCACATTGCATAGACAGTGATGTCGTCAGTTATGACAGTTGCAGTCGTGAAGGAAGTACCTGAACCATCGGATTCAGTATTCCATCCTTCAAAGGTATGGCCTGTCTTTGTTGGTGCAGCTGGCAACGAATCAAGAGTTGTACCATAGTCTGCAGTGTCACTGGTAGGAGAAGCATCAACGTCGCCACCATTCTTGTTGAAGGTCACGGTATAGCTAATAGGCTTCCACATTGCGTAGACAGTGATGTCTCCAGTCACAACGGTTGCAGTTGTGAAGGAAGTACCTGAACCATCTGACTCAGTGTTCCAGCCTTCAAAGGTATGGCCTGTCTTTGTTGGTGCAGTTGGTAACGAATCAAGAGTTGTACCATAGTCTGCAGTGTCACTGGTTGGAGATGCATCAACATCACCACCGTTCTTGTCGAAGGTAACAGTATAGGTAGCAAGTTGCCACGTTGCATAAACTGTGATGTCTTCTGTCACCACTGTTGAACTGGTGAATGAACTTCCAAGACCATCAGGCTGAGTGTTCCAGCCTTCAAAGGTATGGCCTGTCTTTGTTGGTGCAGCTGGTAACGAATCAAGAGTTGTACCATAGTCTGCAGTGTCACTGGTTGGAGAAGCATCAACGTCACCACCGTTCTTGTCGAAGGTAACAGTATAGCTAATAGGCTTCCAGACAGCATAAACTGTAATGTCGCCATTCACAACGGTTGCAGTTGTGAAGGAAGTACCTGAACCATCTGATTCAGTGTTCCAGCCTTCAAAGGTATGGCCTGTCTTTGTTGGTGCAGCTGGTAACGAATCAAGAGTTGTACCATAGTCTGCAGTGTCACTGGTTGGAGAAGCATCAACGTCACCACCGTTCTTGTCGAAGGTAACAGTATAGCTAATAGGCTTCCAGACAGCATAAACTGTAATGTCGCCATTCACAACGGTTGCAGTCGTGAAGGAAGTACCTGAACCATCTGATTCAGTGTTCCAGCCTTCAAAGGTATGGCCTGTCTTTGTTGGTGCAGCTGGTAACGAATCAAGAGTTGTACCATAGTCTGCAGTGTCACTGGTTGGAGAAGCATCAACGTCACCACCATTCTTGTTGAAGGTCACGGTATAGCTAATAGGCTTCCAGACAGCATACACTGTGATGTCGCCATTCACAACGGTTGCAGTCGTGAAGGAAGTACCTGATCCATCTGACTCAGTGTTCCAGCCTTCAAAGGTATGACCAGTTCTTGTTGGTTCGGAAGGTAAGGAATCGATTGTTGAGCCTTCCGCAACGTTTTTGCTAAGTGGATTAGCATCTGTGTCACCGTTGTTTTTGTTAAATGATACAGTATATACCATAGGAGCAATGGTTATGGTACTTGTTCCAACAGTTGCAGAAGCATCATTTGAAATTGCTTTTACGGTTACTGTACCCATTCCAGTAGCGCTTAACAATCCATTTGCATCAATCATAGCATTGCCGGTTCCATTGATAACGGACCATGTTACGCTGCTATCAGTTGCGTCAGCAGGTAACACATCTGCATTCATTTGCAGGGTCTCACCATTCACAATCATTGTAGCTGAACCTGCTCCAGTCACACTGATATCGGTTACAAGTATTGGATCAACAGTAACAACCATGCTCCCTTCAACACCTGAGGCATCGTTAGCTGTTGCCTTCACCGTCAAATTGCCGACTTCAATTGCAGTCAATAGGCCATTTACATCAATTGTAGCACTACCGGTTCCGTTGATCACTGACCATGTGACACCTTTATCGGTTGCATTGAAAGGAAGTACACTGGCATTCATTTCTAATGTCTGGCCACTGACAACATTGGCCACTGAACCTGCAGCGTTTATAGTGATACCCGTCACAAGCACAGGAGGTTCGGTCACTATGACCTGAAGTGTTCTTTCAACACCTGAAGCATCGTTAGCTGTTGCCTTTACGGTAATATTCCCAAGTGCTTTTCCAGTGAGCAATCCATTTGAGTCAATAGTAGCATTCCCTGTTCCGTTCACTACGGTCCAAAGAACAGTTTTGTCAGTTGCACTTGCAGGCACCACATCTGCATTCATTTGCAGTGTTTGATCAAGTATGACATTAGTAGCTGAACCTGTTCCAGTTACAGTGATACCTGTGACCATTATGGGTGTTGCACCTGCACTTCCTGAAGACGATGAAGAACTCTTTTTACTGCCTGAAGTTATTGGAATCAGAACTTTTTGCTTTAGAATCTTATCAACAGGCTCCATTTCACTAGAATCATCAGGTGTAGCGAAATAGACTTTTTCATTTTCACTATTAGATGAGTTTATTTCATTGTAATCAACTTCTGATACATTATCAATTACAGTTTTGTCATTTTCAGAATCATTATCTAAACATCCACTTGTTGTAACAACAAATGCGAATATCATAACCACAAGAATAAGAAAGAACGACCTGCCAAACAGGCCTTTTTTATCGCTAAACCTATTTTTCATCTTACCACCCATTTTGCAAAACAGTTTATATAAAAATATTAGTCGACCGTTTTTACAAAACTACTTCTAAATGGATAGATGTGAGCTACTATGTATAAAAACATTTCTAACTATTTGAAACAGATACTAATCATAATGATGAGAGAGAATCCTATGTAGAAAGAGCGTCTTTGTAGAAATCCTCACAGCTTCTTCTGTTAACACATAGGAATCTTCAATTGCAGCTGCAGAGATCAGGTTCATTTGAGAATCTGTATATAGCAATGATTGTTTGATGATCTCTGTGATGATATTGTCCAGTTGATTCACATAGGTCTTTGATCCAAATTCCCTACGGACATTGTGGACAAGCTCTCGCTTATAGTCCATGGTCCTTAATCTGAATACTCTCTCCATGGTGCGTTCTAAAAGCGAGATAAGCTGATTCTCGACCCGAATAAGTTCTGGAGATTTCAGAAGTGACGTCATATCACCTGATTATTCCCCTTCAACCGGGAATCCGCCCCATTTGAGAAGCTGTTCTTTTGTAAGAACTCCGCTATTGTACCATTCTATTACATCACGGGATTCCAGCTGTGGTCGGCTCAGCTCCTCGAATTCTATCCATACAGAATCTTCCGTTTTGTTCATGAGTCGAAGACGCATATTGATGGCACTGTTAGCAATATTCCGGACAATATGCTGCAGACCTTCCAGGACAACCATGCGATCCTCTTCGGATACATATCCAGCAGCATAGGTGGATCCTTTCGTATCGCCCATGCTTAGAGGGGACTGCAACAAGCCTATCTGAATATCCGTTTCCAGAGATTTCTTGAATGACATAACATCTAAAGACCCCTTTGCATCCACTGGAATAACATCCAGGCCCACTGCAGCAATATCCTCGTTCTCCGAGAGATATTTGTGTTCGTCAAGCCATGCATCTATGACCTTCTGAGCATCCTCTATGCTAACAATTTCCTGCTCAACCAGTTTCTCAAGGAGCTTGAAGTCAATAAGATACCTACCATTGCCGTATTTCTTAACAAATGAAACGTATCCGTGGTTGATGTTCAGCAGGTTCCGGATACTAAGTTCAATGGGTTTCATCATGGAAGCACCATAAATGCCGTATGTATCTCGCTTGCGGGAATCCTTCTGAACAGTATCCCAGGCATTGTAGGAACCATAGACAACATCGTTAATCTTCAATATCTTTCTTTTAGCCTTGTCACTTTCATTGATAACAATAGATCCAGTGGGGGGTGTGAGGATTTCTTTAGGGTTCATTTCGCCAACAGTAAAATCCTCTGGAAGAATAGTTGTATTCTGCATGAGCAGGGGTATCAGAGAGAAGGTCTCTGCGTTCCCGTTGGGTAGTGCCACATATGTTCCGTCCCTGCAGAGAAGCCTGGCAAGTGTCTGCACCTGCTCAAGGAAGTTGACCTTAACGGACCATCGCTCAAAATCTTTAATGATCTTGGAACCGGTTCCATCAAACTGCATGCCTTTTACCAGGGAAAGTGCCAGTTTGTTCAAAGATGTGGAAACATGTGGAGTGCAAGTTGAAAGCTGCTGGTAATATTTGAACCGGCTATCAGTGTCAAAGTTCTGGTATCCTCCTAACTTGGTAGATGTGTCTGTTCGTTTGATACCTGCGGATGCCATGAGAGTAATCGGCTTATTATGTGGGTCATTGATTGTGGCATTCAGACGGACCATGGATGCCTCACAGGTGTTTTTTGAGTAGAGCCTTCGCTTCTACAGTGGTGATTTTACCATCTTCCAGTGACTGCAGAATCTCGTAGACGAAGGATTTTCGTTCTTCTGCGGTCTTGTTCTTCCACCAAAGCTTTGCCCTTATGACTATGCCTGCACCAATTCCTATCAGAAAAGTAGCTGCTTCAGTTGCATATGATTCTATCATGGTTTTCTGCTCCTGGGTTCATGTTGGCCACACCATTCATCAGAGGGAACTAGCGGAAAACCAACCTTCGCAACTGGAGACTCGCGTCTGCAAAAACCGTATGTGGGAGCAGTTGGCTTGTAAAAAGTGCATGTAGAACAGGTATCAATCATGCAGTGGAATCAGAATGCTGCAATTATATAAGTTTAATACATGCTTTTGGAAAAACACTAAATATATGGAAGTAGATGGGATTTTCTAAAGGAAAATTGAATTATATGAAGGAAAATACGAAAGCAGATAAGCTTTTAACTCTTAATTCACAAATAAAGAACGGTTGGATATGTGGAAACAACTTGTTGCAAATGAGTTTCTTGTCGTTTTTCTACGGAAATTAAGCGACAATTTCAGGCAACAAGAGGACAAGTGAAAAACGATATTAAAAAGACAAAATCAACAAGTAAAAAATATAATTGAAAAACCTAAACCTAGTTTTTGAGTTCCTGCAAGCTTACATTAATCTTAGATTGTAATTCCTCACTTATCTTGATCAATTTATCTGTTTTTGGTATTTCTATTTCTTTGTTGTTGGATTGACTGATTTGATCAATAGTTATTTTCCTTAATCTTATTAATGTCAACATACCAGCTTTTATCGCTGATTTTTTTTCATTTTCCTCATCAGGATGCAATCTCATTAAGGCATTTTTGAAAAAAAGGTGCTAATAAAAAAATGATCAATCGCAAAAACAAAAATGAAAATACAGCTTTATTAATAAATTATAATTCTCGGCGAATCTTAATAACGCTACCTATACGTAAAGTGAGTTGATTCTAATAAATAAATTCCATGTTAAAAAAGGTGTATTTGCACCATACGTGGAAAGTTTTTAATACCCACTGATACCTTTTATTAAGTATGACAAAAAAGAATCATTTCAATGATTCTTCTTTTGTGTTGGAGGAAAAATATGAGCTTAAAAGAAGAGATCAGAGAAAAAGCCTTTGAAGTGGGATTCCAATTATTTGGTGTTTCTGACATCAATAAACTGGAAGAAGCCGAGTTCCCGGATGACAGAGGACTCATGAGACCATCTGAAGTCATGCCGGAAGCCAAATCTGCATTTGTTATGGGTCTGGTACTCTGGGATGAAGGACTGAATACTGCTATATCATCTGTCAGCACCGGGGATTTTTCTGGCGGAGAAGCTGACTACTACAACATGTATTATGAGGTTACAGAAACCAGGGGATGGCGTCTGGTTTCCTGGCTAAATGAAAAAGGATACAAGGCAATACCAACTCATTTAGTTCAGGAAAAGATAGCTGCAACTCTTGCAGGACTGGGCTTTATAGGACACAACACTCAGGTAATAACTCCCGAGTATGGTCCAAGAGTGCGATGGATGACAGTACTAACAGATGCGGAACTTGAACCGGATGAACCTTTCACAAGGGACCTGTGTGCAGAACAGCTACTCTGTCAGGAAAAATCATTGTGCGTCAAAAGTTGTCCGTATAGTGCACTAATTCCAGGACCATCCCAGGGAGTAGAACCCGGAAAGAAACTGATCTACGACAAATGCGTTGTTTCACATGAATTCGATAAGGAAATTTCTTCTAAGCATGAGAAACACATACGTCGCATAACGGAGAGAGGATTCATGGAATGTACCATCTGTAATCTTGTCTGTCCTTACGGTTACCCGGTCGATGAAAATGTAATTCCTGAAAAAAGAGGCGATTGATAAGATCACATATCATTACATTCCTTTTTTAATGAATTGTTACAATTTACTGCTTAAAACAAAACTTACATTTCTTGCTCTAGGTATTCATGTCTTGAAAACTAAAATCGGAGGATTGGAATATGCCATCTTTATACCTGATATCCTGTCGTATGTTTGAAGATGAACTAGTTAACATATTTGAAAGAGAAGATGAAAATACCCGATTGCTATTGGTAGAAAATGAGAACATCGAAGGAATTGAAAATAAATTTACAGAAACATCAGTTGGATACGAAAAAATATCCGTTGAAGATATAACTTCCAGAACAGAATCCACTGATGAATTTGTAGTTGTATTGAATATCCTGGAGTTTGCACTGGATGCAGATCCTTCCATTCTCAAGGATAAGGTCTACATGACCATCGAAGAAAAAGGAAACTTATTCGATGGAATACTGATCTTTTATGGTCTTTGTGGCAATGTACTTGGAGCGATCGAATCTGATTTTGCCCAGCTAGGCATCCCGGTGAGAATACTGAAAGACGACGATGGGAACATCGTGGATGATTGTATCTGTGCTGCTTTTGGCAACAGAGGTACATATGTTGAAGCTGTGACCGGTGGAAACAAAGGAGAAGGCATATACTTCCTGACCCCGATGCAGGCAGCGAACTGGAAAGAAATGCTTGTTCTTGCAAGAATGACCTCGGACCCTGATGATATCGAAATGACAAAAATGGTATTTGATTATTCCGGTTACAAGAACGTCGGAAAAGTATCTACAGGATTATGTTACGAGAAAAAATTCGACGAGACTGTTGATGAATTTGCATCACTCTTTGATTTTGAAAAGAAGCTATTTGAAGGGTCAACAAAAGTTGCAGATCAGAATTATGAGTCCATCAAGAAAGAGATTATGAACTAATTTCACAGAAAGTGCATCTGATATGAACTAAAAAAGCTGCATTTTTTACATATTTACTTATTTATTTAGTAGCCTGTAATCTGAATAAAGAACTTCTTTCAGCTTATCCATGTTCTCGTCTATTGAGATCAGGCGAGTTTTTCCAAACCGTCCTTTGCTTCTTACAGGCGCATTTATTATCCCAAGCATATCAAACTCAGCTATGATCCGGGAAACACTCGAACGACCAAGAATCCTTAAATCATTACGGCCAGCCAGTTCTTTGTATCTTACTTCCACCTGACCAGTAGTAACTTTGTCATTTAATTCTTCAATTAGTTGAACTATGCTTGCGAGCATTAATTTTGATTGGACAGGAAGGCTTTCTATAATCTCAAAAAAGCAATCCTTGTTCAATTCTTCATGAGCAAGCAGTACATGTTCTTTTGTTATTTTTTCCAGGCTATTCCTTTCAGTGATCTCACCTGCAGTGTCAAGCAATGCCAATGCTTTACGTGCATCACCATCTTCCTGAGATGCAATTATTGAACATTGTTCAACAGCTTCTTTATCGACAACTCCTTCTTCAAAGGCAAGCTCTATACGATCGTTTAAAATCAGGGAAATTTGCTCAATGTTATAAGGTGGAAATACAAAGTCCCTTTTATTAAGGGATGAAATAACCCGGGGATCTAATTTTTCTGAAAAGAAAAGGTCATTTGATATACCTATGATCCCGATATGAAGACCATTTTCAATATTCATGTTCTCACTTGCCCTGCTTAAATTGTAAAGAACATTATGGTCCTTGAGCTGGTCAATTTCATCAAAGACCAGGATTATTGTTGACTGGCTTTTATTGATAACTTTCCAGAGTATGCTGTAATACTCTCCTATGGAAAGACCACTTCTTGGAACATCAGCATCCTGGTCAATACTCTTGATTATTTCAAAAATGATGTGACTTGTACTGTTTACTTGTTTGCAGTTCAGGATGATAGTATTTACATTCCTGTTTTCTCTTAATGTGATTTCATTTAATATCCTGAATACATATCTAACAACGGCAGTTTTTCCTGCACCGGTTTTTCCATATATGAACGCATTTTTCGGTTCCCCGTTAGAAAGTACAGGTTTCAATATATTAGCAATATTCCCTATTTGCTGGTCTCTGGCAACAAGAGTTTCAGGTAAGTATTTTGGAGATAGCGCAGATCTATCTCTGAATATTTTCATATCGCCTGTTCCGAATATATTGCTTTTCATAAAATCATCCAAAATATCTGATAGACTATAATTCAGTAGGCAGGTGGATTATTTAAAGGTTTACAACTGCTTTTTTAGTCTGATTGGGATTTTTCACAAAGACGAAACACGGATATATTATAGCCTCTGAAAACATATTATATCCTTTCTAAAGGGGAACTGCAATGCCAGCAAAAGAGGAACTGCTTGTAGAAGCATATGAATCGTTCGTAGAGATCGATGAAAAGAAAGTATTTAACGTCATTGAAAAATGGATTGATAGTGGATATGAAATTAAAGACCTTTTAGAAAAGTTCGCAGAAGCTCTTACTGAAATTGGAAGAAGGTTCGAAGAAAAGGAATATTTCCTTGCCCAATTGGTGAATTCAACATTGATATTTGATAAAGCATACAAGCTCATTGCTGAAAATATGGCTGAAAAGGCCATCGAAATGAAAGGCAAGGGAACTATTGTAATGGCTACTGTAAGAAATGACACTCATGATCTGGGAAAGAACATTGCAGCCAGTATGCTCAGGATAGCAGGATTTAACGTTATTGATATCGGAAAAGACAAGGCTGCATCAGAGATAATCGATGCAGCAGTTGACAATGAAGCTGACATCATTGCAGTTTCCTCTATGACAAGTACCACAATGAGAAATCTTGAAGAACTGATTGGTCTCCTAGAAGAAAAAGAGATCAGACAAAATATAAAAGTGATTGTCAGCGGGGCACTTGTTACTCAGGAGTATGCCGACTCCATAGGAGCTGATGCATGTGCCAGAACTGCTACAGAAGCAGTAGAGATCGCTGAGACTTTTGTGAGTTGAAGAAATGGATGTATTATTATAGTTCCTAAAGGTGAGTTAAGATGGTAGATATCCACAGCTATTTGGAAAAGGCAATGCAGGGCGAAAAAAGGGATGAACATAAACATGATATGGAAGTTTTCAGGCAATCCCAGAAACTTGCTACTTCCCATGGCATAACTTATGATGAGGATGAATTTATCCCTTCTGAGACGGAGTTTGCAGATTCGGTTTTTGAAGCAGCTCTGGATCTTTTACTCAAAGTAGGAGTCTATTGTAGCGATACAGGCAGAGTTATAAAACTGGATGAAGACGAAATATTAAGTTCAATTAAAGTTCCGAAAACACTGGAAATCGGAAGATTCAATGAAGTTGTATCTGTTCCAAACCGATATACTATGGATTCGGAACCCCCTGTTATTATAGGCGGTCCGATGGGTGGTACAGTATCCGAAGAATACTTCCTGGAAATACACCTAAGTTCCGCATACGAACCCTTAATACAGGGTGTTTATGGCGGCGCAATGGAGACTATGGGTGGCAATTACATCCAAGGAAAAAGTCCCTATGGATTGCTTGCTACATTAAAGGAAGCTAGACTTGAAAGGTTTTCCACTAAAATAGCTTCAAGAGAAGGACTTGCATTGATGGGACCCTGCACACCAACAAGTTCTCCTTCTTATATGCTTGTATCATCTGACGAAATGTATTCAAGAAATGATCCCCAGGAAGTTTACCAGTTGAGCGAGATCAAAACTGACTTTGAAACATTCAACAAGTCAATATTCCATCTTGCACATGGGAACAAATTCTTTTCAAGCCAATCTGCAGTATTAGGTGGAAATAGCATCGGATCGGCAGAAGGACTTGCTATAGTAGATGTTGCAGAGACAATACAGTCTAAAATGATCACCGGAGCAAATTTCCATGTGTCAGGATCAGTTCATGCAAGTACAAATTCATCTTCAGCAAAAGAGGTCATCTGGGCTTCCAATATGGCTTCAATTGCCATTTCCCGAAATATGCAACACTATACAGCCAGACACTACTTTAACAGGGCCGGATGTTGTACTGATATGATGTTCTATGAAACTGCTGCCCAGGCAATTGGCGACACTGTAAGTGGGAGGGATATTCTTATAGGTCCTGTTGGTGGTCGTGGAGCATTGATAGACCAATCATCAGGTCTCGAATCCAGATTTATGGGTGAAATTGCTCATATGGCAACGCATCTTACAATGGAAGATGCAAATGCTGTCGTGAGCAAGATCTATTCAAAATATAAAGACAGATTGTTAGATTCTCCAAAAGGTAAACCCTTCAATGAGTGCTATACATTAAAGTCGGAATACAGCATGATTCCGAATGAGGATTACTTGAATCTTTACAAGAAGATTTTTTCGGAGATAGAAGGTTATTGCTAAATTTACAATATGAATAAAAATTACTTTGCTGAGTGTTCATGTTATTTTGAAACAGACTTCCAAACGGTAACTCAATAATTTAAAGAGTAGTTCTCTATATTTTAAAGTGTACACTTTTTTCACCTTATATATTTCCCATAAAAGTCCGAGTCACCTGATCATAATCTCTACACCAACCTCTTCTCTCTTAACTTCTCAATCACAAGTTCTGCGGTCTCTTCCACCTGCTTTTCCCTGAGATTATTCTGCATCTTCGAATAATATTCTGCAATGAAGTCCACCGCCTGGCTCTTGTTGCAATCCTGCTCCTTCATCACTCTGTGGAGTACTGCGGTCGTATTCTTGCTCACGGTTGCATAGAGTTTTGGTCTCATAATTACCTCGGTCTTGTTTTGATAAGTGCTGACATATTCAGTTTCTGCGGTCCGTACCTTGATTTACTAAGCTCTGACAACGCCCATACAAGTGCATCCACTCTATCTGGACTACTTCCTTCTCCCGGAACCCAGTCACACATCTGGTCCTCAAGAGCAGGGAAGGATCCTACGTGGTGAACTTTGCCTTGCTCGTACAGAGCACTCTTCACTAAAAGCTATCCTGCAATGGCAATATGCCAACGAGGAAAAAATGATGATACGTTCTGAGAGTGGAAAAGGAGAGTACAGATCAATAGTTATTTCACATGCTGCTAATTGGGACCAGTTGGATGAAAATGAGAAGTTTGCTTATGATATGGTGTTTCGGTCTTTGAAAGATATGCAGAGAAAAATTATCAGCTAATGGTGATTAGATTTTCTTTGCCAAACAGCTAACGAAATCATTTCATTAAACCACTCACATGCGCAATATACTGACCCGATTCGGTTATTTTTGTGATAGTTCTTCTTCCTACCTTTTCCCGTTGAATATATCCCATATCCTCAAGTCTTTCCAGATATCGTTTGTTTAGTAACATCAAAAGATTCCTTTTTTTAGTTCGTCGTTCAGACTTGTGGATATCTTCAGGCAGCTTTTCGAAGCCCTGGACTTTCTCTTCCTTCAGGATACTGAAGAACTCTTCACTGTCCATTCCTTCAGGTTTCAGGGAAAGCCTTGACAATAACATTTTACTAACGTCATCTGGCATCATTATCTGGAAATTTAGGATTAAAAGATAATTTCTCAATCGACTCAACGGAAAATTTACTCAAATCATCTCAGAAAAAATTGATTAATAATGATTTGAAAAAGCCTAGCTCTTTCGATGAATTACTACAAGCACTTCAAGATGAGAATATAAAAGATATGTCACTTCTAAGAGATGGACTCTCAATAATGATTCTTCACTATCTGGCAGGCGTTACAAAAGAAATAGAGTGGGATGTAAATCTTGATCAGTTCTATAGGATACTTAGTGAAGAGGTAGGTAAATTGGGAGAATTAACTTCCAGTTCTATAGAAATCCAGAAAATTTTCAAACCGGTAAGAGATAGATTAAATATTACTGAAATTAAATTTGATGACTTACTTGTCAAGTGTTATGGAAAAGATTGGGTGCGTCTTGAAGTAGGTACTTCTATTTTTGATAAAGACACAAAACTTGTTATTTCTGGAAACAACAAATATCGTTACATTAAATTATTGAAAAAGCTGTGAAGCAGATTTAGTGCTTGATTTTACTAATCAAGTTTTGTAGAGAAATCTGCCTCCTATGAACAAAAACCCATAACCTATAAATAATACGAAACTAAATCATAATTATTATGTTCCGTAATTTTGTTAACCGTGTTCAAGAACTGGAATCTCTTAACAGGGATTATAACTCCAGTGACTTTTCATTTACCGTCATCTATGGACGCAGGCGGGTTGGCAAAACAGAGCTTATCCAGCAGTTCGTGAAGGATAAGCCTCACATTTTCTTTCTGGCGGATATGCGAGGAACACTATCCAATACTCTTAGATTCAGGAAAAGAGCTTCAAGCCTGTTCAATGACATGGAACCTGCTGCTGAGACATTTGATGGTGTGTTCGAATACATAAGAAGACAATGGAAAGAAGACCGGAAACTTGTTATTGTTATCGATGAGTTCTCTTATCTGGCACAGGCTGATGAATCCATACCATCGGTATTCCAGCTAATTGTTGATGAGATACTCAAAGGAAGATCTTTCCATCTTATTCTCTGCGGTTCTTCCATTTCCATGATGGAAAAAACAACCCTTTCCTATTCAAGTCCTCTTTACGGCAGGCGAACAGGACAGATACAGGTCATGCCTTTAAGTTTCCATCACATTTCCGGTTTTTTCCCGGGATATAAGCCGGAAGAATTGATGCAAATATATGGGGCAACAGGAGGCATACCTTTCTATCTCAGGTTCTTTGATCCTGAAAAAGGATTTTACGAGAACCTTGAACAGTCAATTTTCTCCAAAGAAGCTGTACTTTATGCAGAAGGTGAATTCCTGCTGCGTGAAGAGTTAAGAGAACCTGCCACCTACATGAACATACTTTACTCCATCTCAAAAGGTGCATCAAGAGCAGGAGAGATTGCTGCCGGTGCATTCATAGAAACAAAGGATCTGTCCTATTATGTAGATACGTTGATGAAACTTGGATTCTTAAGAAAAGAGCATCCTGTCGCAGAAAAAACATCTACTCGTAAGACAATTTATGTTATAGATGACCCTTTCCTGCGTTTCTGGTTCAGGTATGTGCTGGTACACAAGGATTCCATAGAAGCAGGCGACAGTTCACATGCTATTGAAGACCTGAAAAAAAGTTATGATCGTTATCTGGGAGAAACATTTGAGCAGGTCAGCAAAGAAATGCTCATGGATCTGAATCTCCATGACAGACTTCCATTCAAGTTCAAGTCTATTGGAAGGCAGTGGGGAAAAATACCTAAGATGCCAAAAGGGAAAAACGATTATGAAATCGATCTTGTGGCCCTTGACCCGGAAACAAAGAATATACTTTTCTGTGAGTGCAAATGGCAAAAGCAGAAGATCAATGCAGATGTCTATTACAGTCTGAAAGAGAAGGCAGCTCATGTGAAATGGTTCCCTGAAAGAAAAGAACATTTTGCCCTTATCAGCAAGTCCGGTTTTACTAAGAACTTGCATGAGATAGCAAAGCAGGAAAATGTTTTGCTGCTGACATTGGAAGATTATCTTTCAGATTCTACTGTAGAGTGATTGACAGTTTTCACTCCTTGATGAAGAGAATGTCTTCAATCCCATTCACAAAAAATCATTCTGTAAAAGTCTATAGAAGATTGAAATGATGTGATAATTATTTTATACGGTTATTTATTGAAGTCTCTAATTACTTCAATTATTCTGTAAACCTGTGTTGATGGATTACTTTCCGTACTATTTAGATCAGTTCCGTTATCAAGGTGAAGTTTTTCCAGTTTTTTAGCGTTTTTCACTGCTGTATCAGTTAGAGGTTCAAGAGTTTGAAAGTAATCTCTGCTCTTACTGTAATCTGTAATCTGTCTTTTTAAAAGTTCTATCAAACCTTCGTTTTGAAGTGATGCGTCTGTATAGCTAAAATGAAGAAGGAACCAGAGTTCAAAGGAGGGGTTTGAGAAGCACATATTGATGGATCTTCCGGCATACCTGTATGCTTTTGAGATATTGTCATCTGTGTTCTCGTCGCAATCAAAGACGCACCAGATGGAATCACCACCGTTGATGTCCAGATCTTGCACCTTTTTTTTAGCAAATTTAACAATGCTTCCGACATCTTTACGGCTTGATGGAATAGGAATGACATCGACGTTGTTCTGTGGGGTTCTGTAATTTTCAAAGTACATTGGTTCGGTCTTTTCACCTTCACAGATTATGATCATTTTATTCCTTGTAGGTCTTTGACCACGTTTTCTTCGGCTGTAGTCTCCCATGTCAAAATCCCCTCAGGATGAGATGAATGGCAGTGCTCCGTATCTTCCCATCAGGTATCCTTTCAGGATGTTCTGATCTTTGCGAACCTGGAATTCCAGAAGTGAATAAAGATCCGTATTCCCTGCATCAGCATCTTTTTCAGTGAACCATATCTGATCCCTTCTGAATATCTCATCATTGAGCAGGTTGGTGTTATGGGTCGTTATTATTAACTGGGCATTGTTCTTATTGTAACTCTTGTCATGGAAGAGTTTGACCAGGTGTTCACTAAGCATTGGATGCAGCTTTAGTTCCAGCTCATCTACAAACAGGACCTGCCCTTTATTTAGTGCATTCAGCCATGGTCCTATTAGAGTGAAGAATCTTCTTGTACCATCGGATTCCTCAGTGTTGAAATCAAATGAGATGCTGTGTTCCTTGCCATCTTTATCTTTTACAAGGTGGAATGTGTTGATGTCTATTTTTTGCAACTTCCCATTAGCTTTATCAAAGCCTCGTGGCAGATGGTTCGTTATTTCAACCGGAAGTTCAGTAGGATCTATGTCTTCTATACTTGCAATAATATCCTTTAGACCAAGGTCTGCTCTTTCAAGTGATCTCAGAATGGCTTTTTTCGAGTCGTCATCCTGATTGAGCATTTGTATTGTATATTCACCCTGCTCTGATAATGTCCTTGCACCAATTATTCTCAGGTCTTCCCTGAACCATTTGAAGGCTTCCAGGGTCTTAGCGTAATTCTGCTGTGCGGAGTTGGAGAGATAAAGGACATTACTCAGAGTTCTCTTTGAGATATCGTTCTGAACTCTTTTATCAATCGTGAATTTGAATTCAGTTGTGTTTCTTCTTTCAAAAACGAGTGCTTCCCTGTTGTTCGGGTAATAATAAAGTTCTTCATCGATTATCTTTGTCCTGTCATATGATACAGCATACCTGTACCTGACATTGTTCTTGATGAAAAACACACTGAACCTGCTGGGCTTAGACATACATTCCGGTGTCAGCTTGAACGGCTCGAATGGAAGCAGATCTCCATCCTGATTCTTGACCGACGTCATCACCAGATTCTGCAGGTTGAACATTGCTAAAAGAACATTGCTCTTTCCGGATGCATTAGCCCCATAAACGACAGCACTTTTCACCAGCCTGTCATTTTTCTTCAGGGCATCCGGCTCGATCAGATTCTCCTCAAGCGCCCTGTCTGATGATGCCAGTAAACTAAAAGTGATCTCATCCTTAATTGAGCGAAAGTTCTCAGCTTTGAATTCAATTAACATATCGATACCAACTTATTATATGGATTTAATTGTAATTTTCGTGATTTTTACGAGTATATCGAAGATAAAACATGATTATATTTAAATTAATTGCTAATTGATGATTTCAATTTTAGTATTAATTACAAAATACCCTTTCTCTGTTCACCCAATATCGACCTGCTCCTTGTATTTGTCTCTTCAAGTCATTTATAAAACTTTGAATGAGGTTTTCATACTCTAATTTTAAATTTCCATTTGTAATAATCAAAGAATTGATCTCATTTAGTGTAATCAATGAAGTATTTCCTATACTATGGATTTCAAGCTCCATTTTCGACAGTTGAAGGCTGGCAGGCTGGGGAAATTGACTAGAAACCAGTACAAGCATCCCGCCGCAGGCGGCACATCCAATAATAACCAACTTTGTTGATTTCTTAAGTTTCCACTTCCATAGAGGGGGTCCCATTTGAATGAAGCAGTGAACTTTGTAAATATCTCCACTTCATGAAAGGGGTTGTTTTTGCTTGAAATGCTAAACCTGTAAATATGTTCACTTCCATGAAGGGATTCCATTTGATTTATGATACGGAGCATGATTGATGTGAGAAACCTTACAAATGACAACGTATATACCTAATTAGCATACTTACTACAGAGGAGTTACATATGGAATCATTGGATATCTACGCATTTGATCAGTATCTGTCCACAATCACTGTGGAAAATATCCATGAAACAATGCATTTCCGAAAAAGGATTGACACTCGTTTTGGAGAGGAGTTTTCAAAAGAAGTTTACCACACCATCTTCGATTGCACACCAGTAGGTATGAAGATTACGATTTAATAATAATATTTGGTGTAAAGGACTTAGATCCTATCCAATATTCTTTAGTGACATGTTTTAAAGAAACATCCAAGAGGAGAATGAGAGACGATGAGCGAGCGCAAGAGTAAGCGTGATGGTTCAACCGATTATGATTATCAAAATGACAGCTTTTTCGCATATTCTAAAGGTGTGAAATATAAGTCATCCATCGATGTAGATGGAATAATTTTGGATATCGGTGAAGACAATTCTATCATGGGTGTGGAAATTATTGATGCCTCTCGTAGATTTGGAGTTAAGAAATTCGATGTTCAAAAATGTCAGAATCTGAATGTAAACATTGATATTTCCCCAAAAACAATCGAATTAAAGTTAACAATGAGTGTCCAAAAAAGAAATCACAAGCTTCTTCGTGAAACCGGTGTATCTACACTCAATTCAATGAATTTACCTGCGGGTTCAGAATCGTTGGCCATTGTTGCATGAAACAACACCAACTACTTTTTTAGTTATTCCATCTCCATTGCTAAGTACCTCTCTTTTCTTCTCACTCTGCATTACTACTCGCAATATCTCAGGCAAAGGGGAAATTCATCAAAGAAAAATACCTGGCATATACTTTACTACGTCGGCTGAAGTGGAATGGATCCATCATTCATAAAAGACATGCAAAAGGCACATTCTAGTTTTGAATGAATGAACTTTTTGATATACACGTATTTTATGCGTTTTGCGCGTATTTTACGCGTATTCGTGGTATGTCAGAAGATAGCCAGGATTCTCAAATATGAAAAAAGCGTAATGTTGTTTTCAAAAGAATACTAGATATTGCATGTTTCAGGTTGTGCTGGAAAAAGCTGTAAGAGGAGTTTTGAAATAGGTTCATAATCAAAAGATAAAACAAGTGGATTCAAATCTATAATTCTCTTTAGTAACTAAAAACAGTACAGCCATCCGCCGCAGGCGGCACAACCCATAGCAATTATCATTGAGAAACTCCATCCTATAGATCGTATGCTACTGTTTTCATTAGAATAAACTCAGTTTCTTTGTTAATTTATCAATATCTTCACTCTTCATCGGAAAGAAAACCAATGCTGTAATTGTCCCTAGTTCGACTTCTGTCCTTCCAGCATCGCGTATGAGTTCACAGATGTATCCTTCATCAATGGTTTTGTCTCTGAAGTTCAACAATTTGGTTCGATTCTTGGTCTTCAGAACGACTTTCTTTTGTTGTTTTCCATCATCGAACCATTCTTTAATATCATCAAGAAGGTCCAGATTTTTGAGTAGTGGAGTTATAGATGCATGAGCAACCTGGACTCCAAGTTTCCCGGGAGATATTTCAACATCTTCAGGTATCACGATTACTTGTTTGAATTCCCACATATTTTTTACTTCACAACTTATTTGTTTTCAAAATGGATGAAATTGACGATTATAATCTATAACTCTGGTGTATTTTGAGACAATAATTCAATAAATAAGAAAATTGATTTTTTAATGTTTCTCATCAGAAGTATTTTATAAATCAAGCGTTTTTTAGAAGTAAACATCACAAAAAGTAGGAGGATAAAATGACTGGAAAATATTTAACAGAAGACACTCTTGTCGTTACACCGGAAGGTTCTGAAATAATCGCTGATGTTTTGCTTGCTGAAGATTCCAGCACTAAATCTGAAAAAAGAGTTGATCTCCGCAGAAGTCCAGAAGAAACAAGGAAAATCCTTCGTGAGATGAAACTCAAATAATTACAAGCAGAATAATTCTCTGATTAGCTTTTTCTATCTTGTAGAGAACTATCACAAGGAAATAGCAGTGCAAAAAGGTCTACAGGAAAATTAAAAGAGAAAAGATGAAACTACACCTTGACTTACATAAATTGAAGTCCTATAAAAAGACCATGTTTAAATAATTTTGAAGCCAACTAACTGCCAGTCATGAAATGTGAAGAGAGAGATCCTGTTAAAAGTGGCAATGCAGATTAAGGATGTTGATTCTTATTGGATGGTGAAAGGATGAACCCTCCAGCATCTCAACTTGTCACCATGCCAGAGGGAAAAACGCTGGAGTTCAAGCGTGACATCTCCTCGCCCAGAAATATCCTTAAAACACTTGTAGCATTTGCCAACACAGCAGGAGGGCGTTTGCTTATCGGGATAGAGGATGATACCAGGGAAATACTTGGAGTAAAGAATCCTCTAGATGAAGAAGAACGTCTTTGCAACCTTATAGCTGACAACATAGAACCCCGTTTAGTTCCAAATGTTGAGTTACTCTCTCTTGAGGATAAGACCCTGCTAAGTGTAGAAGTTTATCCAAGCGGTCTGCGCCCTCACTGGATGAGAAAAGAAGGGTCAGATGAAGGTGTTTATGTCCGACTGGGTTCTACTAACCGAAAAGCTGACAGGGAACTTATTGCAGAGCTTAAGCGTACCACTGCGGGTATATCTTTTGATGAACAACCACTTCCAGACAGGACCGATGATGATCTGGACTTTGAAGCTGCATCAGCTTGTTTTGAAAGGCACAGGAAACGTGTGAAAAAGGATTTGGAATCCCTGCGCCTTGTTGTCCTGCATCAGGGACATCTGGTACCTACAGTAGGTGGCATGTTGCTTTTCGGAAAGGACCGTGAAACAATCTTCCCGGATTCATGGATACAATGTGGACGGTTCATCGGTAAGGATAAGGCAGACATTTTCGATCATATAGATATCCATGAACATCTACCTGTGGCAGTTGAAAAAGTAATGGAGTTTCTCAAGAAACATGCCATGCGAGGTGCGGATTTTTCAGAATTGAGACGTAAGGATGTATGGAGCATTCCACTTACCATCCTGCGTGAAGCAGTGATCAACGCTGTTGTCCACGGTGACTATTCACAAAGAGGAGCACCTGTCAGAGTCGCCTTTTTTGATGACCGCATCGAAATAGAGAATCCTGGCATACTGCTTCCAGGTCTGACAGTTGAAGACATGCTGCAAGGTGTTTCCAAGATACGTAACCATGTAATTGCTCGTGTTTTCAGAGAACTGGACCTGATAGAACAATGGGGAAGTGGCGTTCGCCGGATGTTCAATGAAGCTGAAGCTTTGGGGCTTCCTCAGCCTGAAATTATTGAAGTGGGAATGAGAGTGAGGTTGATCGTCTATCTGGCTGAAAGGATCAAAGTTGAAACTTCCACCCCAATTACGGCTGAAGCAGAGTCACGGCTAAAGTCACGGCTAAAGTCTGAACTTGCGGCTAAAGTAGTTCTTCTTCTGGCTGAAGGTGAAGCAAGCAAAGCTGAACTTGCTCAGGGACTGGGACATAAGTCTGTATCTGGAGAGCTGCACAAGCAGGTTAAAATCCTTCTGGAACTCGGTTATATTGAGATGACAATACCCGATAAACCACGTAGTAGCAAGCAGGAGTATCGTCTTACGGTTGATGGTGAAAATTTGTTGGATGGATAATTATGTTCATAATAGCTCATTTCTAACATTCTCTTGTTTCTATTGGAAGTTTACGAATAACGGGGTGTAGGGGTAGAGAAAGCCTACGACTTTACAGGTTGTCCGACAATTACTATTGGTAATAATAAAAATCCTTCATTTTCGATTTAAAGGCTTTAAATGCCTTCTTTTTCATATGATTTTGCCATAAAATGAAATTATCGGACAGCCTGTTTAGTCGTAGGATGAATCGTACCCCACTGACTGTTGATAAACTCATCATAACAACATTGGAATCGTATCTCATTGAACAAAAAAAGCAAACATTCCAAAGCAATATTAAAGTAATAAGAAAACAATATACTGTTGTTGATTTTAGAGTGATATCATGGTCAGAAAAGAAGGTCAGAACTGTAGAAATCTCAGGTTTCTGATCCACCCTAATCCTGAACAGGAAGTAAAGATGGAAGAAACTCTGGAAACCTGCAGGAAGTTATGGAATGATCTTCTCTCAACAAGAATTAACCTCTATGCTATCTATGGATTATATCCAGATTCACAAATGCTGGAAAAACAACTCAAGTTCTTTGACTATGCTAACAATATCCATTCTCAAGTAAGGCTTAATGTTTTTGAAAGAGTTCAACAAGCATACTTCAAGTTCTTAGATGATATCAAAAATGGCAGACTTAAAGGAAGCAAACCAAGAAAAGGAACTTTCGTCAAAAGAAAGGATGTTCCTGCAGCAAATCCTCCTTATTCTCTTCTTGGAAAAAAAAGTTCGAAACCTATCAAATATGATGGTCTTCTTCGAAAAGGACATCCAAGATTCAAAGGTAAAGAAAACTACTATAGTTTCACATACAAGCAACATGGAAATGGTTGGGAACTAAGAGGAAACAACTTGTTCTTGTCTAAGATAACTGATAAGAACAACCTGATAAAGATAGATGTTAAAACGATATCCTTAATGGTCAATTGAAAACATGTACGATCAAAAAAGAAGGCAAGAAATGGTTTGCTTTCATAACAATTGAACTTCCTGATTATCCTGAACCAATCATACCACTAACTATGGTAGGTATCGATCTAGGATTGAACAATTTGATAGCAACATCTGATGGTAAATTCATCGAACCACCAAAGTTGCTCAGGAATGCAGAAAAAAGATTAGCAGTTGAACAGAGAAAACTCTCCAATATGGAATATGGCTCTCAGAACTACCTTAAACAAAAACGTAAAGTGAACAGGATTCACAGAAAAGTTAAAGGTACTCGCAATCATATTTCACATTGTCTGAGCAAGTTGCTTGTAGCAAAATACGACCTGATAGTATTTGAAGATTTAAAGATAAAAAACCTTGTCAAGAACTCAAAACTATCGAAGTCGATACACGATGCAAGTTGGGGAAGACTTGTCCAACATGTAATGTACAAGACTGCTGAGATAGGAAAAATCATGGAAAAGGTTGATCCTAAAAATACATCTCAGACATGTTCTGCATGTGGAAAGAAATCAAAAACTAAACTCAAGCTTAAAGATAGGATATTTCATTGTGAACATTGTGGTCTTAAAATAGACAGGGATATCAATGCAAGCATCAACATCCTTTTAAAATCCATAACATACAAAAATACCGTGGGGCTCACGGGAATTAACGGCTGTGGAGTTGGGACCTCTACAACCAGCTGTAAAGCTGGAATGCAAGTTCCGACAATGAATCAGCAATTGCTTAACCTAATAAAAGGTTAAGACTCCTTCAGTCGTTGGAGTAGTCAGATTAGAGATCTGAACTCCATATTCTTCATTAACAAGTTTGCAAATAACAAGTTGACGCAGCTCTTCTGAAGAGCTGTCATCATTTATTGTTGATTCTGGCATTTAATATCTCCAATGCATTATACAAGTGCTTTCTTTAGTTCATCATACTGACCATCTTGATCAGGCTTACTTTGTTTTCCTTTTGCACCATTTCTTTGAAGCTGATCTATTTTAAATCTCTCAACAATGGATTTCATGTGTGCAGCCACATCAGTCAGTTGCTGTGCTGAAGAAGCAAGTTCCTGCATGGATGCCGACTGCTGTTCTACCGCTGCTGAAGCTTCCTGGGTTCCTGCTGCAGACTGCTCGGATATTGATGAGACCTCATCTACAGAAGAAGTTACTTCTTCGATGGAAGCTGATTGTTCTTCAGCCGCAGCAGCAATGTCCTGGACCATACTTACGATCTCATCACCGGCATCAATTACTTTGCTTATTGAAGTTACAGCTTCTTGAAGTGATTCATAACCTGTATCTACTTCTGTTGTTGCCTGATCCATAGAGGTCACTGCATTCTCAGTTCCTGCCTGCATAGCATGTATCAGTCCTGCAATCTGCTTGGCAGCATTACCTGATTCCTCTGCCAGCTTACGCACCTCATCTGCAACAACCGCAAATCCACGTCCGTGTTCACCTGCACGGGCAGCTTCTATCGCTGCGTTCAATGCAAGTAGATTGGTTTGATCGGCAATATTTGTAATAAGGTTGACTATCTCACCGATCTGACCGGATTTTTCAGCCAGGTCATTGATATGTTGGGCAGAATCTCCGGATGCAGTTTTTATACTATCCATCTTTACCATAAGATTCTGTGAAACATCTCCAAGGCTCTGAATAAGCTGGTTAGACTGCATTGCGCTTTCTGCGGTTTTCTGTGAATTAGATGCAACTTCCTGGACACTATTAGTCATATCATTCATTGCCAGTGAGACCTCTTCGGTCTTAGTGGACTGCATCTGTGCACCTCTGGCCATTTCTTCAACCGTAGATGATATCTGGGTTGCTGAAGAAGTCAGTTCTTCTGATGACACGGACATTTCTTCAGATGTTGCAGCTATGTTCTCTGAACTTTCAAGCACTATTGCAACAATATCGTTAAGAGATCTTCTGCATTTCTCAACACCTGCTGTAAGCTTTTTGAACTCACCGACAGCTTCTACCTCTACACCCCGTGTGAGATCATTATTGGCAATCGAATCAAGTACTTCATTGGAATCAGCAATTATTGCCTGCAGTTCCCTGCCGAAATCATCAAGTGTATCGGAAAGTTTTTTGAAATCTCCGCGTGTTTCTATGGAAACCCTGCTGTCAAGACGACCTGAAGAATAATCATTGATTATCCTTGAAGCTTCTTCGATCGGTGTTACGATGGCATCAAGACAATTGTTGACACCTTCTACGATCTTTCTGAAATCACCACTGTGTTTGTTCACATCAGCACGTGTTTCGAGTTTTCCATCAACACCTGCATCTGAAAGCATTACTGCATCACTGACAAGCTCATTGACAGCATCGATACACTGGTTCAGGTTGTTCTTGATCTCATTGAAATCACCATAATACTCGTCAGTGATCTTATCAGGAATATCACCTTTGGAGATGCGGTCTATATATTCCGCTGCAACGTTCAGAGGGGCGATAACAGCATCAAGTGTAGAGTTTACACCTTCAACAATATTCCTGTAATTACCTTCAAACTTCTCAGGATCAGCACGTTCATCCAGTCTGCCTGCTACTGCAGCCTCTGCAAGATTACGAACGCCATTTGTGATCTCCATTTCTTTACTGATATCAAGAACATATTCAAGACCACCGATAACCTCACCGTTCTCGTCCTTCAGAGCTGCACCTGAGTAGCGTATAGGGAGTTCACCGGAAGGTAATTTTGCGATGGTATCATCGGTACAGACAGCATCTGTCTTCATGGCCTTTGCAACCTGACATTCAGCAGTGTTACAATGTCCTGTATTGAAAAGTTTGAAACACTTCTCACCCATACATTTCTCAGGAGTGCTGCCCACGGCTGAAGCACCTGCCTGATTCATGAATTCAACATTGAACTCCTTATCAACTACCATTACAGGAGTTGGTATCTTCTCAAGATAATCAGCTTTCGTTCTTGCATCATCAATGGCTTGTTTTACATCTGTTTTATCCATTACAATTTCAAGTGCACCTATTATCTCTCCATTCCTGTTCTTAAGAGGAACACCTTCATAGTCAATGAACAGATCCTTTCCGCCCGGATGAGCGTTAGTTTCACTGGATTCACTATTACCGGTCTTTAAAGCTCGTGCACATGCACATTTATCAGTAAGGCAATCCGATGTATCAAAATTATCATAACATTTTTCGCCGATCAATTCCTTTGCATCCTTGCCGATCACAGATGCACCTGTTCTGTTCATATAGGAAATATTGAAGTCCTTATCGATGATCATAAAAGGTGTGGGTATCTGATCAATGTGGCCTACAAGAGTATCGATCACCTGATTGATATTTGAAACAAGGCCGGCATATTTTCCTGAAAATGCATCAACATTACCTCTGGTAGAAAGTTTACCCTCGATCGCTGCATCTATCAGATTATCTGTCTCTGACATGAGAGCATTGAGAGAGTCTATACACTGATTGAGGTTGTTGTTGATCTCATTGAAATCACCATTATACTCATCTGTGATCTTATCAGGGATATCACCTTTGGAGATGCGGTCAACATATTCCGCTGCAACATTCAGAGGGCCGATCACTGAATCAAGTGTATCATTGATCCCATCGATCACAACTTTAAAACCACCTTCATATAATGAAGAATCAGCCCTGGTATCAAGTCTGCCGGCTTTAGCTGCTTCGGTAAGCCCAACTGTCTCATTGATCATTCCATTGACGTTTTCCATCATCTGGATGAAAGCAGGAACTAAATTATCATTTTCTGAACGCCTTCCTGCACCGTCTCCGATCTGACGATATTTTTCGAGGTCACCCATATCGCCTCTTGATATGTTCTGGGCAGTATCAGTGATATGCAGTAATCTTTCCCGGACATCGTTTACAGCCTGACCGACTTCAGCATAGATCCCCTGATAACTTCCTTCAACAGCTATTGTATGATCATTTGCTGCCATTCTCTGTAACACATTATTTGCTTCCACCATACCGCCAAGACCTTCTATACACTGATTGAGGTTATTCTTGATCTCATTGAAATCACCCTTGTACTCATCAGTGATCTTTTCAGGAATATCTCCTTTGGAGATGCGATCTACATATTCAGCAGCAACGTTCAGAGGATTGATAACCGCATCAAGACAGTCATTGACACCTTCAACAACTTTTCGGAAATCACCATTGTGTCTGGAAGAATCTGCTCTTGTATCAAGACGTCCCTCAACACCGGCGTTTGAAAGCATAAGTGAATCCTCAACAAGCATATTGACAGCATCTATACATTGATTGAGGTTGTTCTTGATCTCGTTGAAATCTCCTTTGTAGTCATCAGTTATTTTCTCAGGAATGTCACCTTTTGAAATGCGGTCAATATATTCTGCTGAGACATTAAGAGGACCAATTACTGCATCAAGAAGAGAATTGATCCCTGAAAGTATTTCTTTTTCTGAACCTGTAAATTGAGCTACATTTGCTCTTGTATCAAGTTTACCATCAACGGCTGCATCAACAAGATTATGAACTTGATTAAGTAGGAACTCATTGTCAGATTCACTTGTTTGCTGTTTCGTATTTGCTATCTCATTTCTGGTTCTAGAAAAAGCATCTAGTAAGCTATTAATGTTATCTGCAACTTTTTCATTCTCAGGTTTGGATTGTTTCACCATTCTGGAATCAAGGTCTCCATCCATGAATTTTGTTACAACGTCTATTATTTCTGATTTTAATTTCTCATCATTACCAAACATATTATCACCCTATTCAACAGTTTTATTGTTACACAATTGTGGCTGCCCCTTCATCTTAATTACTTACAAATATCAGCAACTTATATATTATATAATTTATTTATATATAATTATTGAGAAACAGTGTTAACATTTACAACAATAGAAGTCTAGTAACAAAAAACATTCATAGGACATTGAGATTTCTAATAATAAGGTATTTGAGTACTTTCAAAATTAAAATATATAAATTAACTATTTTTGATTTATAAGATTACTATCCAGCATTTGTAGGAAAGTATAAATATAAATGTTACACATTTGTCTAATTATATAAAAATAGGTTGATGGGAATAAATGTAATCTTCTGTCAATGATTTATTATTCTACCATTTACCAGTTGCAGGAGCATTTCAATCTAATGAACAAAAAGCATAATAGTTTAAGGTGTTGATAAATTGATTTCTAACAAGAATCTTGGCACAAATTCAAAATACAGAACTGTTCCGGACACCTCTGAACAACCTTCTAATGATAATAATTCTGGCAATAAAGAATCAAAGTATGCTTCTTTATTCAGGGATAATCATGCAGTAATGCTTCTGATAGATCCTGATAGCTCAGATATCATCGATGCGAACAGGGCAGCCTGCGAATTCTATGGTTGGTCCTATGAGAAACTGACCGATAAGAAAATATTTGAAATAAATGTCCTGTCCGAAGATGAAATCCGATGTGAGATGCAAAGAGCAGAAAATGAAGATCGAAATCACTTCTTATTCAGACATCGACTTGCAAACGGAGAGGTCCGTGATGTTGAAGTTCATAGCGGTCCAATTCTCATTGACGGAAAGAAACTACTCTATTCAATGATATACGACATTACGGAAAGCAAGCTTGCAGAGAGAGAAAGACTATTTCTGGCATCTATTGTTGAAAACACATCAAAAATGTGTGTTGTCAAGGACCTGAACCTAAGGGTCATAGCTGCCAATATGGCTTTTGCAAAGGCTAACCACAAGGATTCGGTAGCTGAACTGATTGGAAAAACAGATGCAGAGATACTCGATATTTCACCGAATGAAGAGCCGGCAAAAAGCTATATGCAAAATGAATATCGGGTCCAGTCATTACAAAAAGGTAAGGAAATCAGACAAGAGGCCAGGATTAATATAAACGGAGAAGAGCGTATCGTAGCCAGTCGAAAATTCCCAATATTTAATGATGATGGGAAACTGATAGCTACCGCCGGAATATCTTTAGACATGACTGATCTTAAAAGAACTGAAGAGAAACTTGTTCTGCAGGAATCGCGCCTTAAAACCCTTATTGATATTCTTCAGTCAAAATATGATACTATTCAGGAGCTACTGGACAATGCTCTACATGAAGCTGTTAGACTTACTGACAGTAAGATCGGTTATATTTATCATTATGATGAAATTGAAAAAAAGTTCAAATTGAACACATGGTCGGGGGAAGTGATGAAAGAATGTTCTATTAGTGACCCTGATACAACATACAGACTTGAGGATACTGGTATATGGGGAGAAGCGGTCAGGCAACGCAGATCAATGATCATAAACGATTTCCAGGCTCAAAATCCCTTGAAAAAAGGATATCCAGAAGGCCATGTAGAACTTTATAAATACATGACAATACCTGTTTTCAGGGATGAAAAAATAGCTGCTGTAGTAGGTGTTGCCAATAAAGAAAGTGACTACACTGAAACAGATGTACTTCAGTTGACTTTACTAATGGATTCTGTGTGGAACACGGTAGAGCAAAAAGAAGCAGAAATAGCTCTTAAGAATAGTGAAAAAAAGTTTCGTGGTCTTTTTGAGAATGCCATCAGTGCAGTTGCTGTCCATAGGATTATAAAGAACGATGAAGGTAATCCAGTGGATTATATCTTCCTTGATGCCAATAAAGCATTTGAGGAACACACAGGACTAAAGCTTGATAATGTTCTTGGAAGACGAGTAACTGAGGTACTACCCGGAATTGAAAGTACCTTATTTATAGAAACATATGGAAAGGTTGCACTTACTGGTACACCTATTACTTTTGAAGAGTTTTCTGAGCCGTTACAAAGGTATTACAACATTAGTGCTTATAAGGTCGATGAGGATACTTTTGCCACTGTGTTCCAGGACATCACTGAACGCAAAAATACACAACTTAAGCTCATAGAGAGTGAGGAGCGTTTCAGAAGGTTGGCTGAAAATGCTGATGATCTTATCTACAGATATGAATTCAAGCCCGAAAGAAGATTCAGCTATGTAAGTCCTGCAGCAACAAAGCTGCTTGGATACACACCTGAAGAACACTATGATGATCCTGATCTTGGAATAAAATTAGTTCATCCGGATGACCGCCATTTATTCAATGAACTCATAAATTATGATGGTGAAGATAGCACTACTGTTACACTTCGCTGGATAAGAAGAGATGGAAAGGTTATCTGGACCGAACAAAAAAACACTCTTATTTATAACAATGAAGAAGAGATTGTTGCAATAGAAAGTATAGCAAGGGACATAACTGAGCGCAGACGAACCGAATTGTATCATGATATAGGTGATGAAATTCTTAGTATTGTCAGCGAATCTGCTCCCATTGAAGACTTAATGCAAAAAGTAGTTGACTTACTGAAAAGGCGTACAGGGGCTGATGCAGTTGGTATCCGTCTGAAGGATGGAGAAGATTTTCCTTATATAAGCTATGAAGGATTTACTGAAGATTTTATTAAAGAGGAAAACTCCATAATTATGAGTGACGACAGGGATGAAAACTTTTGTAGAGATTCCGACGGAAATGTATGCCTAGAGTGCACCTGTGGTCTTGTAATATCAGGAAAAACCGATCCTTCGAATCCACTTTTTACTTCAAGAGGTAGTTGCTGGACCAATAATTCCTTACCTCTTCTTAATCTGTCCCCCAATGAGGATCCACGGTCACACCCGCGTAACCAATGTATTCATGAAGGTTTTGCTTCAGTGGCACTTGTGCCTATCCGCACCAAAGATAAAATTGTAGGTCTTCTCCAAATAAATGATCATGAGACTGATTTCTTTTCTCATGGTATAATTGAACACCTTGAAGATATCGCAGCACATATAGGTGAAAGTCTTGTGCGCAACCAGGCGGAAAAATCTCTTCGAGAAAGCGAGGAAAAGTATCGCTTACTATCGGATGTAACATTCGAGGGTATAGCTATCCATGATGATGGGACTGTTCTTGAAGCCAATGAGGCACTGTCCCGTATACTGGGGTATACGCGGGATGAACTCATAGGAAAGAATATACTTCCATTCATTTTTCATCCCGATGATTTGGATATTGTCAGGCAACATATGACCAAAGATACTGCGAAACCCTATGAGGTTCGCGGTTTGAAAAAAAATGGGTCAGTAATTCCAATTGAAATTGAAGCATATAACTTTGTGCACGATGGTAAACAAATCCGTGTAGCTGCGGTGCGAGATATTACCGAAAGGAAAAGGTCAGAGGAATTATTAAAAAAGAAGAGTGATGAACTAGAGCGATATTTCACTTCAAGTCTGGACCTTTTGTGTATAGCCAATGCTAAAGGCGAGTTTATCCGCTTAAATCCTGAATGGGAGAGAGTACTTGGTTATCCAATTGAAGAACTAAAAGGTGTCTCTTTCTTAGATTTTGTGCACCCAGATGATATAGAAACAACTCTTGATGCTATTTCCTATTTATAGTTACTAACCAAACTTTTATTACTTATAACCTATAATAATAAATTATGGTTAAAACTGAACAAATTCCAATTGAACATCACCTTTCAACA
>NZ_JAGGKD010000003.1 GCF_017873415.1 Methanolobus bombayensis
TGTTGAAAGGTGATGTTCAATTGGAATTTGTTCAGTTTTAACCATAATTTATTATTATAGGTTATAAGTAATAAAAGTTTGGTTAGTAACTATAATATAGTACTTAATCAAAAAATAAATATAATTGGTGATAAAGAAAAGATCAAAACGATATTGTATAATCTGCTGGACAATGCTATTAAGTTTACAAATAAAGGCGGCCTGGTGAAAATCGAGGTTACAAGTATAGATAACACAATTCTTTTTTCAGTAAGAGATACAGGAATAGGCATTGATCCTGAAAAACTGGAAACTATATTTTATCCATTTGTACAGATCGATGGTTCTATTTCCAGAAGATATAATGGTACAGGGCTTGGACTGGCGCTGACAAAAAAACTTGTTAAAATGCACGGTGGAAATATCTGGGTAGAAAGCGAAACTGGAAAAGGCAGTAATTTTATTTTTAAGATTCCTGTAGATCCGGAAAATAAGGAATATGAATAAATCTTTGTATTGATTTTTGGTTAAAAAGATCATCCATTCAATTCATGTAAATTCTTCAATAACAATTCAAATTGATGATCCAGTTCTGAGATCAGGGAATCAACATCATTTAGATTCTCTTGTTTTGTCATTTCTTCTATTTTTCCTGCAATTTTACTTAAAGCAAAGGCACCTATGTTTGCAGATGATTTTTTCATCTTATTAGCATAACTGTTAGCAGTTTCTTTTTCCCCTTCACAAAGAGCATCTTTTAAAAGGTCCACACTTTTTGGAATCTCTTTCACAAAAACAGCGACCATATGCCCGGCCAGATCTTCATCCCCCATCATTTTATCCACCAAAAATTCTCTGTTAAAGACCATTTCAGATGAAATCGATGAATACTGTTCTACATCCAATTTGTTTTTAAGAGACTGTTCTTCTTTTATTTTAAGTGACCATTTATTCATCAGTTTGCTAAGTGTTTTTAATGAAAAAGGTTTTGCAATATAGTCATCCATATCGGCTTCAAAGCATTTCTCTTTGTCACCCGCCATAGCATGTGCTGTTATTGCAATGATAGGAACTTTATGATCAAGGGCTTCAGATTCTTCATCCCTTATATGATGTACAGTTTCAAATCCATCCATTACAGGCATTTGTATATCCATCAGAACAATATCATATGGATTGTTTTTTAGAACTTTGATGGCCTCAAAACCATTAATTGCAACATCCACTTCAAAACCTAGTTTTTGAAGCATACTCTTTGCAACCATCTGATTTGTAAGATTGTCTTCTACCAGTAACACTTTCAGATCATCGTTTTCAGTCTTCTGTGTTGAGGAATCAATCCCTCTCTGAACATTGGGATTCCGGATCCATTTGTTTTTATCTTGTATCAACTTATCAAACTTGACTGTAAACCAGAACTCTGAGCCTTCATCCATTTTACTTTTGACACCTATTTCACCTTCCATCATTTCCACAAGCTGTTTTGAAATAGCAAGCCCCAGTCCTGTACCTCCATATATACGGGAAGTTGAACCGTCGACCTGGCTGAATTTATTGAACAAAAGATCCATTCTGTCAGCCGGTATGCCAATACCAGTATCTTTTACAGAGAAATGTAGCATTATACTGGATGCATCTTCAGCTTCTAATTTAACATTTGTAGTTACTTCACCATGCTTTGTGAATTTGATTGCATTTCCAATAAGGTTTGTAAGTATCTGTTTTAATCTTCCCGGATCCCCCATTAAATATACCGGAACATCATTTTCGGTTTCACAGATGAAATCAAGTCCTTTCTTTTGAGCTTTGAATGATAAAAGTTTCATTATTTCATCAAGCGTTTCCTTCAAATTAAACTCAACATTTTCCAGTTCTAATTTGCCAGCCTCTATTTTTGAGATGTCAAGTACATCATTTATCAATTCAAGTAACGATTCACCACTTAACTGCACAGTCTCCAGATAATGTCGTTGATTACCACTAAGTTCAGTATCAAGAAGAAGATCGGTCAGACCAAGAATTCCGTTCATCGGTGTACGGATCTCATGAGACATGTTAGCCAGGAATTCTGATTTCGCTCTGTTTGCTGCTTCTGCCTCTGATTTGGCATTTCTTAAATCAGTTATATCAAATCCATACTCTACAATTCCTCTGACATTACCGGAATCATCTTTAATTGGACTTAAGGACAATTTGAGTGCTTTTCCTGTTTTGATCTCTCTCATATCATCAGGACTAGTTTCATCCAATACAGTTTCACCTGTTGAAAGAACTTTATATGCTTTGCACCACGGACATGGAGCATCCCTTTTCATAAACACCTCATAACATTTTTTGCCAATCAGATCGCTTGCGGAATTGTAATCAGTTAATTTCAATCTGAAATCTATATTGTTAAGAGTAATTATATTGTAATCTGCATCCATCACATTAAGGGTACCCGGAAGGATGTTCACTATAGATTGTAACAAGTCCTCTTTCTCTTTTAATAACATCTCTGTACGTTTTTGCAGGGTAATATCCGACATAACAGTAATTAGACTTCTATTTCCATGATTTTCTATAACCGCACCTGAAAAGAGGCCATAGAGAATATCACCTTTTTTGTTCCTGACTTCCATCTCTATACCTTTAAAAGAACCTGTTTTTTGAAGGTCGTCGAAGGCTATTTTATGTATTTCCGGTTGAACGATAATCCCAATTTCATTTGGAGACCGGCCGATCACTTCTTTCCTCTGGAATCCAAGTTTATCTAAAAAAGCATTGTTGACTTCAAGATATTTCCCTTCCATAGAAGATACGGCAATAGGATTTGGATTGTTATTAAAGAGCTTCTGGAATTTGTCTAGGGCTGCCTGCTGTATAGACAGATCTCTGGAAAGTCCGAACAAACATCGCTGGCCGTTCCATTCTCCAAACCATACCCTTGTTTCTACAGGAATATGGTCTCCAGACTTGTTTTGAAGAGGAAGTGGACAGCAATCCATTTCTCCTCTGAAAATTGAATCTAATATATTTTCAGCTTCTTTCTGGTACTCAACGGGATGAAGATCTAAAATGTTCATCTTTTTTATTTCTTCTTCGTTGTAATTGAGTTTCTCATTGAATGCTTTATTTGTATGCAATATTTTTCCTTCAATTGTACATACGGTAACAATATCATCCAGGGTTTCAAAGAAAACATTAAAATTCTGTTCTGATTTTTTACGGGCGGTTATATTATTGAAAGTCATCATTATATAACTACATGGGTCTTCACTGTTTTCTTTCAATAAATTAAATAAACCATCTGTCTCTTTTCTCCCTTTGATCTCCATGTAAAAAATCTTTTCATTTTTTCCTTTTAACCGCAGTTCCATCGTCTTATCTTCAGGTTTTTTAAAAAAGGCCTTAAAGCGGGACATATAGATGACCCTGTCTTCTTCAAGTATATATTTTGACAATGGTTCATTTATGCATTCATATTCAGGAATATCAAGGATTTCGCAAAGTCTCTTATTAGCTTTTCTCAGAAAACCTTTCTCATCCAGTAATGCATAGCCTATTGGAGCTTTATCAAAAAGATTATAATAGTTTTCCCGTTGACGCAAAAGTTCGTCATGGATGCTTTTTAGTTCTTCATTCTGGAGTTCCAGTTCAATTTGATTGACCCTGAAGTTGTGAATAATGGATTCAATATCTTCATTGGAAAGATCCTCAACATTATCATATTCATCCTGGAGGAGTTTTTCTGCTTTGTTTTTCAGGCATTCAAGATTATCATCCATTATTTGCTCTCCTTTCCTTATAATTATCTCGATCTTACATCTCAAATTTAGTTTTAATTCATTTCATCTATAAATTTTTCTAAGTGCAATCTAAGTAATTCTAATTGCTTTTCAAGTTCCGGAATTGAAGAAATTGTTTCTTCAAATTTGTTTTTTTCACATAATACTTCAATTTTTTTGATAGTTTCATGGAATGCCAGAGCACCAACATTTGCAGAAGAACTTTTCAGTGTATGGGCATAATTATTAATATCGTTCTTTTTATTTTCATAAATAGCTGTTTTTAAATTATTAAAATAATTAGGAATATCCTTGAGAGTAATAGAAACAAGATGTTTTGCAAGATCTACATCATTCATGGTCTTTTCCATAAGTATTTCCCTGTCAAATACTATTTTTTCTGTGGAAATTGTACCTTCTTCCGTTGATGGGTTATTTCCGGGAAGATCCCCGGATAATATCCTTGTCCATTTTTCTATTAATTTTCTAAACTCTGCTAAAGAAAAAGGTTTTGAAATGTAATCGTTCATTCCAGCTTCAAGACATCTTTCTTTGTCACCTGCCATTGCATGTGCTGTCATTGCAATAACAGGAATATTCTGGTCCAGAACCGCTGATTCTTCATTTCTTATGTGCCTGGTGGCATCCAATCCGTCCATCAAAGGCATTTGTACATCCATCAAAACAATATCATATGGAAACCTTTTGAGAGCAGCGATAGCTTCGAAGCCATCTTTTGCAAGATCAGCCTTGGCACCTATTTTTTTTAACATACCCTGGGCTACTATCTGGTTTGTTATATTGTCTTCAACAAGCAAAATTCTCAGATTTCTGTTATCATCGCTAATAAATGATTTATTTTTCTCAACATCTGAAAGTTCCTTTTCTTGTTCTCTGTATTTCAGACTTTTATTAAAAGGTATCCTGAACCAGAACTCAGAACCTATTCCCTCTTTGCTGTTAAAGTCTATCTCCCCGTTCATCATTTCAACAAGTTGTTTGGAAATAGCAAGTCCTAAACCACTTCCTCCAAAACGACGTGACGTTGAACCATCAGCCTGAATGAATTTGTTGAACAAAAGATCTTTTTTATTTTCGGGTATACCTATACCTGTGTCCTTTATAGAGAATTTAAGAAAAGCTTTTGATTCTGTTTCTGACTCAAGACTGATATTAACTGAAACTTCTCCATTTTCTGTGAATTTGATCGCATTTCCAATCAGGTTTGTCAATATTTGTTTCAGTCTGGTAGAATCCCCCATAATATGTGTGGGAACTTCAGGTTCAATTTTACATTCAAAGTTAAGTCCTTTATCAGAGGCTTTCAGGGACAGTAATGAGTCAAGTTCTTTCAAAAGGTCCTGTAGATTCAACTCAATATTTTCGAGTTCCAATTTTCCCGCTTCTATCTTTGAAATATCCAATATATCATTGATAAGTTCTATCAGTGCCATGCCACTTGTATTAACAGTTTCCAGATAATTTCTTTGTTCATCGCTGAGTTCTGTATCCAGAAGTAGATCTGTCATACCAAGAATACCATTCATGGGAGTGCGAATCTCATGGGACATGTTGGCCAGAAACTCTGATTTAGCAATATTTGATGCTTCTGCTTTGATTTTACTTTTTTCCAGTGACTCGTAATTTCTGCTGTTCTTCAGTGCGATGGCAGCATATTCACCAAATGATTTTGCAAGCCTGGAATCGTTTTCATCAAAATTTCCTTCTTTATAGGCAAAACCCATTATTCCTTTAGTTTTACCTTCTATGTTCAATGGTGTAAAAAGAACATTAGGCAAGTCCATGTGCCCATGCGGCATGTATTTTGCCCATTTGCTGTTCATGAAATCATTTTCATATACTACTTTGCCTGTATTATATGATTCAGCACGTAAACCTCTGACAGGCATTGGAAGATCAGGGTCCACCGAACATGGTAGCCCTCCATCTTCTAAGAAGAGTAATTCGTTCTCTTCTCCTGTTTCTGACAAAAGTGCCACATATCCTGCTTTTGCCCCTATTGCCCGTGCACATGCATCAAATATATGTTTTGCTACTGTTTCAAAATCATTGATATCAAGGATGAACTGTGTTACGTTCAAAAGTTCCTGTATTTCTTTTTCTTTTTGAATAGAGGTATTCAATGCCTGCAATAATTCAATATCAGCTTTTTTTCTATCTTCTATATCTGTTTTAAATGCAATTATCTGATCATCTGAAATCTTTGCAGCTGTCATACTCCACCATCTTTTGGTTCCGTCTTTTTTTACAAAGGGGATCTCGAGATTAGATGAACCTCTTTTTTTAACTTCATTGAATTTGTCTATCAGATATTCATGGTCTGAAAAGGGGGTAATGTCAAAGATATTCTTTTCCAGCAATTCTTTTTCCGAATACCCTGTCATCTGACATGCAGTTTTATTCACTTCAATATAAGAACCTTTTTCATTTGCAACAAAAATACCTTCAGGAGCATTGTCTACGTAGCTTCTGAACTTTGCTTCACTTTTTATTATCTCTTTTTCGATTTTTTTTCGATCAGTGATATTTATATGAGATATGACAACTTTACGTGGAAAACTATTGGTTGTCCCAAAAGGATGAACTTTTCCCACAAACCAGCGTTCTTCATCAGGTGAATTGCACGGGTATTCAAGTTCAAAACTATCACTAAATCCCGAAATAACATCTTCAATTCCTTTAACGAACTTTAACGCTGTATCCCGATCTTCACCTTTTGATTCTTTTGATATTTGAATGTAGTTCGTACCTACACTTACTTTTTCAATGTCAGCGGAGTTATCAATAGCAAAATTATCCCAGGCTTTGTTTGTTATAAGGATATTGCCCTTTTCGTCAAGCACACAAATATTTGAATCTAAAGAATCAAGAATAGTTTTATCCAGATTATTTAACTCTTCAATTGTCATTTCTGAAATATTAGTATCAGTTGCGTCATTAACAATTAAATATATCAGAATTTTTTCTTCAAATGATATCGGGCAACTATAGACTTCAACATCACGTATTTCGCCGTTAGCCAGTTTATTCTTAAATAAAAAATAGTTTTTTATTTTATTCTTTGACTCTTCTATTGCCTTTTTTAACTCATCTTCAGGAAGATAAGTTATTTTATAGAGATTTTTATTTGTGATCTCTTTAAATGTCCAGCCATAATATTTGCATGCTGCATCATTCGCATCGATTATCTCTAAAGTTTCAGGATCCATTAACAACATTACTGTCTGGTTGTCTTTGAATAAAGCTCTGTACATTGCTTCACTCCCTGATACATTTTCTTCTGTATTTTCTATTTCAGATCCGCTGATATTTCCAGACAATTCATCACCTTCATAACAATTGTTTCAGGCATATAGATCTCATTCAGAGATTATGTTGGTTTTATACATCTCACTATTATACAACATTATACTTATTTATGGTATTATGACCAAAATCGAATTATATGTGTAATATTTGCACTCATTCGTTTTTAACATATTGTATATATAAGTTTCATAAATAAGAACCTCACTCTACAATAAAAAGTATAGTGAATACGCTTTATATTTTTTATCTTGGTAAATTAGAACATTCTTCTCAGAGCTTTATCATTAATCTAAACCAAAGAAAAAGTATGAGTTTTCTATCGAGTTTATAAATAACCCATATTATGGATTAATAACTTCATCTAATGAATACTAAATGATGCGATTCAAGTCAAGAAATCTACAAAATCATTTTATTCTTACAAATCAGTTAGTCCAAGAGATTAGCAAAGATACATATTCCTAAATATAATTAAATAGTACTATATACTTAAGAAATGGCATAACACAAGTCAGCGTATAAAAAACAAAACAGTAAGCCAATCGGATTTATCAAAATCCTTTTAAATGTACTCATATTGAGTTGCCCACAGAATAGACAAAATGAATTTAATTCTTTAGCAGAATAAAGAATAAAAAATGAGATTAAGAGAGACTACCTAAAGTTTTAAAATGGGCCTAACCGGATTCGAACCGGTGACCGCTCGGTTATGAGCCGAGCGCTCTAACCTGGCTAAGCTACAGGCCCAATGCGAAAAAAGTTTGAAGCGCCGCAAACAGGGCTCGAACCTGTGACATTCTGGTTAACAGCCAGACACTCTACCAACTGAGTTATTGCGGCTCTCAGCAAGGCGCTTAGGCGCGAATTCCTCTAATGCAGTTATTGCTTTTAAACCTTTTGATTGTATGGCATTTTTCATCTTTTTTAGCACCTATTTTGAAGCAAATTTTATTTGAATATTGACTCCATCATCATTATGATAATAATATATCCTGTAACATATATGTTCCACTAGAAACAAAGGGGTTGAATGCCAGATAGACTTAATATAAAGTAACATTTCACTGTTACATACCATTTATTTTTAATAAGAAAATTCCGCTAAGTCTTCGGTAGAAATGTCCTGATCATCACATACCACTTTTATTGGCGCACCACAACGTGGGCAAGTGCAGTTATCAGCCATCTCAAGTGACTCAACTCCAAACATTCCCCTTTTTATAACCATCTCCCCACACTTTGGGCAGAAAGTGTGTTCATGGCCATTTCCTGGAACATTACCAATGTATACATAATCCAGACCTTCTTCCTTTGCAACGGAATAAGCCATCTCCAGAGTGCTCACCGGAGTAGAAGAAATATCCTGCAATTTATAATAAGGATGGAAACGCGTAAAATGAACAGGAGTATCCGCACCCAGATTATCATATATCCACTTTGACATCTTTCTTATCTCTTCCTCAGAAGCATTAAGTGTAGGAATAACAAGATTTACAACTTCCACATGCATTCCCAGCTCTCTTGCAAGTTTTGCTGACTCAAGAACCGGTGCAAGTTTCGCACTTGCAATATCCCTGTAGAACTCCTCTGTAAAAGCTTTGATGTCAACCCGGTAAGCATCCAGATAGGGAGCGATCATTTTCAGAGCATCAGGGGTCATGTAGCCGTTTGTAACATAAACAGTGGCAAGACTTTCTTCCTTTGCAAGTCTGGCACAATCATAAGTGTACTCGAACCATATGGTCGGCTCATTATAAGTCCATGCAATTGACCTTGCCCCGGAAGCTACGGCTCTTTTCACAGCATCTTCGGGACTCATTTCAATGGCATGTGCTTCATCTATACTTATCTGCGAAATTGTCCAGTTCTGACAATGTTTACATCTGAAATTGCAGCCGATGGTTCCCAGAGAATAGACCATTGAACCCGGATAAAAATGATAAAGAGGTTTTTTCTCTATCGGGTCCAGAGCTTCACTGGAAACCACATTATAGTTTAATGTGTATAGTGTTCCTTCCCGATTCTCCCGCACGGCACAAAAACCACGTTTTCCAGGTGAGATCCTGCACCTGTGGGCACATAGTTTGCACTGAACCTTTCCATCATCAAGTTTCTCATATAGCATAGCTTCCTTTATCATCAGAGATCCCCATTTGAAGATTTGATCTCATCATTGATGAAACTAAGCATTTAAGCGTGAACTACTCATGACAGAAGATTCAGTCTTGCATCAAAATATGTTTTTGTTACATTGATATGGATATCTTCCCCGGCACTACCTTCAAGGAAAAAAACAACTGCAGTATCATTTGAACTTACTGAATATTCAGATGAGTCAATACCTGCATCATCAGCCATTAATTCAAAATAGCTCTCCCATGACGCAGGATAAGAAGTATGCAGGGTCATTGTCATATCTGTGAAAAGAACCCCATCCCAGTAAAGAGAGTCAGATCCATTTGTTCTGAAATTGACCTCTTCAATGGAATTACTGCTGATAGATTTTCGTTGACCATTCAGATCAACTAAGTTGAATTCCACAGTAATATTACTGGAATTGTCCATTTTCCTGATATCCATTTGAGGACCAAGACGCATCAATGAAAAACTATTCTGTGCCAGGATGAGAGCTCCGCCTTCATAAACATAGTTCTGATTTACATAATAAGCATTATCAGACCTGTAACTTACAGTACCAAGATCCAGAAGAAAAGAATCACTATCGTAATCTACTCCCGGTGTAGTACCCACAATACTCAGTCCGAAATCACCTTCATTAATTGTAAGTCTTCCACTTGACTTACCGGGACTGAATATTGGAAGTGAGCCACCACCCATTTTCACGGGTACACTTACAGAAAGACTGGTTGAAGGCTCAGTTCTTGCATAACCGGAAAGAAGATCAAGCTCGTTCTTCATCTCTGCCATATCATAAAAGACATCATCCATATGTGACTTTTCAGCAGAGGTTTTCCATTCAGGGATATACTGCACGTAAACAAGAGTTATAACAGAAACCAGTATGCCAAAAAGGAGAACAGCAGATACCACTGTAGAAATGGCCTTTTCAGAAGACATGAATGCCTTCATTTCATCCTGTCTACTTCTCATACCAGAATTATTTTCCATTCCATTCATGGATTCGTCCTCGCATAGTAGTCTGCCATATCCGACTCATCCAGCGTTACATTGTAAATTTCAAGTTCATCAAGATAAGCACGCAAATAATAGTTGTTGCTTCCATAGTTCTGCCTGCCGACCCACATATCGTTATTGTTGGGTGCAAGTGAAAAACCGTTCATTGAAAGTGATTCAACAAATGTGGCATCTTTATAGAAGTTAACATCACTTCCGTCAACAACAACTCCTATCTGATACCAATTGTTTTGTGCAAGATTCATCCCTGATGTCTGCACATAATGATAACCGGAGCTTGTCCACTCAAACCAGAGTTCACCACCGCTAACAAAAAGATCGAAATTATCCTGATCATTAATTCCTTTACCTATGATACAGACATCATTATTAGTTCTCAGCCTTAGCCAGAACACCAGACTCATGTTTTGATCAAAGTCAAGTGATCCATCATCAGAAATCACAAGATAATCACCATTTCCATCAAAATACATAGCTGAACCATTTATTGATTGACCCTGGGACCATTGGACATCGTAGATATTTGCGTCATTATCACCAATGCTGTCATAAGCAATTGAACCTGAGCCTTCATCGAACTTCCATCTTGATACAGGAAGTACAGATGAAACTTCTGGTTCTTCGTTTTGCTCAGGAGACGAAAGCTGGTAGTAGCCACTACATGTAATATATGTGCTGGAAGAATCGAAATTAACCTGAGTACTTCCTGAGCCATAGAAACCAATGTTTGAAATGTTAATAGCAGAATCATTTGTTTGCCAGTTAATTATGACATCACCATCTGCTTCGAGGTAAGTCTGGCTTAAATCGGATGGAAGCTCATACCTTAAAGTCGAATAGTAATTCGATATTGGCTGTACATACAAATCAGTAACCTGACCAGTGTCCTGCAGAACATCATTTATGTATAGATTGGCATTCAAATCAAAGGTTGATATCTGGGAATTACCTATATTCATCGAAATGCTACCTGTTGTCTGATCATTTACAACTTCAAGTTTAATGTCATCATTCTGGTTCAAATTGTATCTGGTACCTTCTATGTCTATATATCTGTAATTACCATCATTGGTAAAGCTGATATATCCACCATCTTTAATTACGCCACCTTTTGACGGTGTGTTCAGAGTAATCTGATCTGCAAAAGTGCCTGCAGGAGCTACGACTGTTACGGACTGGGAAGTACTATCCGTGTTGCCATCGTTATCGGTAACAGTAAGACTTAGAGTAAAAATCCCCTCAGCAGAGTACTGGTGAGTTGGATTCTGATCCGTAGATGTTCCTCCATCACCAAAGTTCCATGACCATCCTACAACAGTTCCGTCAGGATCTGAAGACAGATCAGTAAGAACAACTGGCTCGTATGTACCCGGACTCGGTGGTGAATATGTAAAGGCAGCAGATGGTGATTGCTGCTGACTGGTATTACCATTTCCACTGGTTCCTGAATCGATTCCGGTTTCCTCTCCAAGAAGTGAACCACTTTCGATTACAAAATTAGAATCTTTCTGCAACAATATCATACCTACGTAATCATCCTCATTGATAGTGGTATTCCATAGAACATCTGCGTCAATGACTATGGTTTGTCCGAGATTCCAACTATTACTTCCAATTATCTGCTCGAGTTGGGATGAAGAAAGGTCCCTGCGTGTACCATTAAGGTTCAGAACTACCTCAACCTTGTTAAGGTCGATACTTTCTCCTCCTGTATGTCTTATGTAGACAGTATCAGAATTCACATCCACCCAGCCATCTATATCAGCATGCACAATATCATCAGATTCAAGATATGAGAATATAAAAACAGCTATAACTGAAAATGCAAGCACAGCTATTGCAGTTAAAAGAACCTCACCTATTATCTCGGAAACTGCATTATCATCCCGAAAAAGTTGTTTGATCCCGGATTTGTTATTAGTGCTATGTTCAAGCTGTGTTCCCATAAACTTCACCTCAGATGAAAAATGTAAACAAAAGGTAAGCAATAGACATCATCATGATGGAATGTTTGTAACCTGAATGAATACTTCCACTTCCCATTTTTCCTGCCACCAGACCGGAGCAGAATCCCTGTATCATGGCTGCATGGAAAAACAGAAGGGTATATTTCTCAAGATCAAATGTCGTTGACAGACTCAAGCCTGAGATCGTGCCTTCGGTCGATGCAGGCATTGCAGGAAGGAAATACGCTGCCAGTATGTAAACAATGAACAGAAAGACCATGAAAGAAATATAGATGATGAAAACATACACAAACATCTCAGCATTACGCTCTTTTTTAAGCTGTCTCTGGATATCAGCATCATGAGCTGCTATGGTCAGCACACTTTTCAGATCACTGGTAGCCTCATTTGCCTTTATAATAAGATTGATTATACGTCGTGTCATTTCAGTTCGTATCCTGAATTCGAACTTTTTCAATGCATCATCAAGCTTTGTTCCCCATGAAATATCGTTTACAAGACGCTTTACCTCTGAATGAAGAATACCTATCTTAAGCTGCATGCTCATAACGATAGCATCTACAAGAAGGATACCTGCCTCGTTAATGCTGGCAAGATTATTAAGAAAATCAGGAATATTGGACTCGATCTGCTTCACACGATAGGATCGCAATTCATCAAATATGATGTAAGGCACCAGCAGAATTATAAGTGCTATGAATATCTGGTCATCGACTATGCTTACAGTCAGAACATTGAAACTGTTGATATAGATGATATTGGCAACATTAATGTACGCATTAATTGCATAAAACAGATATATGAGCGATGCTGGCACAGTAATAAAAAGAATATATGATGGATTATTTGTGAAAAGTGCAAGAGGATTTGTAACCTTGTCTACAAATTTGATTATCTTGGTATAGTAATACATCTTTTTTCTTTTATTTTCATCATCAGGTTCTCCTTCTTTTAATTCCACGTGGGAAAAAGCATTAAGTTTCTTTTCCACAACATAGAAATCAGGTATCTTTGGGTTATCATTCGTCAGTGAATTAAGAAGAAGAAGAAAGATTACCGTTCCAATCGGGATTATCATATAAACTATCAAATTAAGAATGCTGGCAGAACTTGAATTAACAAGACCCAGGACAACGAGGATTGTGATCAGGAAGAGCGGACCAGCAACAAATGCTGAGATATATACTTCTGCGAGCACACTTAGAGTCTCAAAGAATATTTTCTGCTCTTTTGTGGCGGTGAGACGGTACTGGTCATTTTTTGCCTTAAGGTAGGAAGTAACATCTCCACCACTGGTCACAATAGATGTCAATCCGTCAAGGAAATCCTTGAACTTCTTGGAAGGGGTCCTCTGCCCGGCACGGTCAATTGCCTGGAGAAGATCAGTGCCATAATATTCCATATCCTTCACAATGAAACCAACTTCTTCCGCTGCAGAACCATATATATGGTAATTCTGTGCCAGAGATTTCATTATATCAATAAGATTCATTCCACCTCCATGACTCATTGCATAGAGATATGCAGTTGTATGTGGAAGTGACTGATTTATGAGAGTACTTCTCACATTTGCCTGTACCTCAGGTATTGACATGAATATATAATATGTAAGTGAAGATGCAATTATTGAAAATATGGCAGCAAGTCCGATACTTAACAGTATATGGAAATTTGACCATATCCATGGATACTCAGTACCAACACCAAGCATATGCGGCCTTACATTCCCAAGCAGGTAGTAGCCGGCAAACAAACCTATAAAACCTGCAATAAGCGCAATTAAAAGTGAAAAGAAATAAGTCTGAGCAATGTATTGTTCGATCAGCATACCCAGTCCGGCTTTACGTATCAATACACGCTGGTCCTCATATCGATGGATATGTCTCCTCACATATTTTCCGAATATCAGATGGGCAGCTGTATCAATAATATCCATTACGGATGCTCCTAAATGTTCTGTTCTATCATCACATGAAGAGTGTCTGAATCAATTGCATCAAGAACCCCATCCGGATTTGCATCATAAGCCTGTACCACAAGTGATAGGCGTACGTAATCACGCATATTCTTCTCACGAAGGTATTCCAGGATATGTGCTCTTCTATCCAGCTCTTCTGAAAGTCTTTGCCTGTCCCATCCTTTTGAAAGCATTACCTTGTTAAGAGTATAAGAATCACCAGTCTTCATGAAAGTATCACTCACCGGATCCCAGCGATAGAGTTCGTTTATCTGAATATAACCGGTTTTTGAGTCAATGCCTGTAATTTCCACCAGACTCTGAGTTCTGCGAACCCTTTTGTTATTTACGAATGTCTGCACCTGAATACCAAGAATATCAAGGGACTGGAGCATCACGTGGGGAACATTCAGTGGGGGACTGTCAAGCCTGTTGACAACAGTCTGTACATCACCAGCGTGCATTGTTGAATACGTGGCGTGTCCTGTTGATATGGCCTGGAATAGTGTGAGAGCCTCCTCACCTCTGATCTCTCCTACAAGAATATATTCAGGTCTTTGCCTGAGAGCTGAACGTAGCAGATCATACATGGTTATCTCACCTGCATTGTTCATACTCAGTGGTTTGCGGGTGACACCTGCGATCCAGTTGTCATGGTGAAGTGTCAGTTCTCTTGTATCTTCAATGGATACAACCTTTGATAATGATGGAATGAAAAGTGATACTGCGTTGAGCATGGAAGTTTTACCTGATGCAGTACCCCCGGCAAATATGGCACAATCTCCGTTTTCCATAGCAAGCCAGAAATATGCCATCATTTCAATGCTGCATGTATTATAGTTTACAAGATCTATAGGTGTTATCGGATCGCTGCGGAATTTCCTTATGGTAAATGAACTGCCTCTTGTGGTAATCTCTTTTCCGAGGGTTGCCTGAAGACGTGAACCGTCAGGAAGTGTAGCGTCCACCATGGGCTCACCTATAGATATGTGTTTTCCACTTTTCTGGCAGAGTTTTATTACCAGAGAATTGAGTTCCTCTTCGTTAAAGGCAATATTAGTCTTGATATTACGGTATTTATTATGATACATGAAGACCGGAATATCTACACCATCACATGAGATATCCTCGATATTCGGATCCAGCATCAGTGAATTGATACGATCGTGTCCCAGGAAATTACGCTTGAGATAGTAGAGTATCCTGTAAGTTGAAGATATTTCCAGACTTGCATGATACCTGTTAAAAAGAGTTAGCGCGTGCTCCATGAGCGCGGTTTCCTTGTCTTTCTCTGTATTTACGCCACCAAGACTCAGAATATCCTGGAGATCATCGTATACTCTTTCAAGGATGTCTTTTTCATATAAGGTCAGCATTGGCTCAACAACATGATAATGATAGATGTTGCCTCTTTCCAGAATGACGATGAATGAATAGGGTTCATTTACCCAGTAACGTTCAACCTCATTAAATCCTTCAGGAACCTCAAACTCCAGCAATGGACCGTCTGACTCCGGATCATAATCAGGAATTCTGGTACGCGGATGTCTAATGGAATAAATTCCAGATCTAATAGTGTCAACAAAAACAGACAATCTGGAAGGCTTTTTTTCGTTATTCGGAGAAATCTCCTCCTTTGGAGAGAGATTGTCTTCAATTATAAGTTCCTGGGGCTCCATCATTGGTTATTATATAATACCAAGTATATAAAAAGTCTTTGATTTTTATTTTTATAATAACTACGGAAATGATAGGAAAATAAGAAAAATAAATGAACCATCCACACTTAAGCTGGAAGTTCAAGTTTACCGAAGTTCTCCTCATATCGTGCCTTCATGGCATCCCATGTTGGAAGATCAGTCTGGCATCCGATGCTCTGAACAGCAAAAGAAGCAACTGTGGAACCTATCTTGCCACATACTTCCAGTGGGTAGCCACGTGTGTATGCAAGAAGGAAACCGGCTCTGTAAGCATCCCCTGCACCAGTAGGGTCAAGTGCTTTAACAGTAACTACTGGTATTATTACCTCAGTTCCACTGTTGTAGATTCTACTGCCGCTTGAATCATAAGTTACAATTACAGTTTCGATCATGCTGAGAATATCGTCCATTGATTTCTCGGTCATGTCGCAGACACGCTGAATCTCATGCTTGTTTGTAAAGAGGATATTGGTGTTCTCAAGGATGCTTTCAAGATTTTCTCTTGAATAGGTTATAAGGTCCTGTCCCGGATCAAATGAAACGAACTTTGCCTTTTTGGCTATCCTTGCATTATATGTTGAGTCTGATGTCGCAAGATGTACAAAATCAACTTCCGGTGGTTCCAGACTTTTAAGTTCTACGGATGCTCCCCAGTGGAAATATGTACTCTGGTTGTGCTCCCTGTCAGTGAAAACAAAAGCTCTTGTGCTCTTATGCTCAGGGAATCTGTAGAGAAGTGACAGGTCAACACCGTGCTTCTCAAATTCACCCTCATATCCTGATGAAGCGAAATCCCCGCCAACAGCAGATATAAGCTGAGCATTTCCCCCAAGTATTGCTATTGCAACTGCAATATTGGCAGCTCCTCCTCCGTAGTATTGGTGGTAATCAATAATTGGATGGGATTCATTGTGAACTGCAATATTCTCAACATCAAAAAGAAGATCTATCGCTGCATGTCCAACAACAGTTATTGCCCGGTCCATGTGAACACCTTACTCGAATTCCTCTACGTCAACAACAGCGAGAGGAACATCCCTTAATGCGCGACCGATAACTGATTTCGCAATTCTGGATGCGTGCTCAGGGCTTTCAGCATCAAATACTTTCATTTCAAGAACAAGACCGACAATTGCGGTGTTAGCAGCAATGAAAACACTGCTGATAGGTTCTTCACATGCAGGACAGAAGGTTGTTCCGATGTCTACCTCCACATAGTCAAGCTTTGGATTCAGGCGCTTTCCTGCCTCAGAAATTGCAACACCTATTGCATCATCTGCTGATTTTACGTCTCTGACCAACCAGGCGGCTTCAAGTATAACATGATAATTTGACATTAGATCTCTCCGATTTAAACTTCATTTCTTCTTCAATTAAATATTTCATATTGTAAACAACACGTCATCATCGACGTCAAAAAGGCCAAGTCTTGCTCCTGCGTCAAGCCATGCATGTCCGTAACTGAAACAGACAAGAGCATTGACAGGGTCATCAATTTCAACAAAGTGAAGACCATCATTATAGTATGAACTTGCCATATTGTGATAATCTCCGGCTACTGTGTACATATGAGATTGCGGGATCGGGGCAATTTCAGCCTTTTTCAGCGCTTCTTTTAATAGTCGCTCATATCTCTTAACTTTTTCATTCAGGTCAGCAGCCATTATAGATCACCTGTTCAACTGTATTCATAGTTAATTATCTGTTCGCCCTGAAAAGTTTCTTGAACAACTTACCACCGCCCTCTGAACCTTCATTATCCCTGTTTTCAACACGTGGTGGCCGTGAAGGTTTTCTTTTGGGAGGGGGGGTAAAAGCTGAATCCTGAACCGGTGCATCCATTACCGGAATATCCAGAATATCATTACTCTGCTGTGTTTCTACTGAAGGACTTGCAGAAACTGCAGGATCAGATACTGAGCCGGGGGCTGGAACAGAGGCAGAAGGTTCATTACCTGCTATTAATTCAGGTGGTGGCGGAGGAGTATGTGTCCTTGCGGCATGGAGAACATTAACAGATTCACCACCATGTTTGGATTTTCTTATCCTTATATCCACAAGCACCGGTCGTTCGATCTCATTGCTCACAAGCATGGCAACGCCTGGTGGGAGGCGCATAAGTTCTTCCTCAACATAAGAAGTTACTCCCTCCAGGCCCTTACTGATAGCCTTAAGATCATTAGGATTTGTGACTTTCATTATTACCTGTGTACCGCACTGTGAGAGAACATTCTTGTCAACTCTTGCAGGTCTCTGGGAAACAACCATCATACCAAGACCGAACTTACGACCTTCTGATGCGATAGTCCTGAGAATGTCAGTACTGGTGGTTTTACTAAAACCTTTTTCAGGAGCATAATTATGTGCTTCCTCAACAACGAGCATACCAGGTGGGATCTGATTGAGCTTACGTGCCTCAAATAGACCGGAACAAAGACTGGCAACTATCATGCTCTGAAGTTCTGGAGCAACTCCCTTGAAGTCAATTACTGCAGCTTTTCCCTTCTGGAAAAGTTCGCTTATAGAAGTCGGATTCGGTGAAAGTATGTTGGTATCCCTTATCTGCTCGAGGGCATTGATAACAATCCACTTTGCCTTGCTTTTATCGTTACCAACTTCAAATATAATATCATCAATAGTGTATGTCTCCATCTCAGCACGTAATTTCTGAATTGCTTCGTACAATATACCAGTGTGTGTGGTTGAGAAATTATCAGGGAAAACCGACGTAAGATCCCTGACAGTCAGATTCATACCATTGAGCCTGAACAACTCATCCGCATCAGGATTGATTGCCTTGCTTGCAGGAGTATATACTGTGATATTGTTTCCGTAACCCTTGGGTTTCACACCAAAACGTTTGAAATCTTCCGGACTTCCCTCGCCTTCTACCTTCAAAGATGAATACTCGCTGTGCGGATCTATAATAAGCATAGGAATATTTTGATCAAGCAGTTCTTCCAGGAGCACGGACGCTGTATATGACTTACCGCTTCCTGTCTTTGCAAGGATACTGCAGTGTTTCTGCACAAGGCTGTTGACACTTAACTGCACTTTGATATTGGTGCCTTCAAGCATTCCGATATTCATTTCATTTCCTGTGAGCCCGAGCACTGATCTTGTAAGTCCCTCATCTGCTGCAAATATGGGGCTTCCCGGACTGAAAGGGATCACTGGTGCACGGAGCATTCCTGTCTCATCCCTTGAACCGATTATTATCACTTCGGCAACAATCTTGTCAGCACTTTTATCGGCACGTTGTCCCTTCATAGCTTCTTCGATTGAAAAGGAATCGCTGTACCGTTTTATGGCCATTACCTGACCTAGTACCCATGTGTGATCTTTCTCGTCCGATGACGCATCATGCCATACTTTGACGTATGCGCCCCTATACACTTTGGAACTGTCAAAAACCATTACTTTGAACTCAAAGGTTCCTGTTTCTCCGAAAATAACGCCTACTGAACCTCTTACCATTTTTCATCCCTCAAATTCATGGTCTTCGGTATTATGTTTATTATGTGTTATTATATCTTCCCTCAGTCATCAAGACCTTCAAGTATCTCTGCAGGTGCACCCAGCAATTTTACAAGGGCTTCTGCTTCTATAAAATGAAGAGATGCAGGAATTACCAGTATATGTAAAGGTTCCCCGAAATCCTCTTTCTTTAAATCATGGGCATATCCTGCCTTAACAACAGGTGCTTCGGAACCTGCTCTGGCAATCCCCACAGCAATGGCATTTTCCATGACACCTTCACCACGTTTCTCCTCTACTTCTAAAAGCAGGGAAAGAGCCTGGTTCACCGTCATGTAACCTTTATCTTTATCGATATCGAGAAAGACAAGAGTATGCATATTGTGCTCTTTGTTAAGCTTGATAGTATCATAAGGAGTTTCAGATACTACCGTGACACCACGACTGCTGGTAAACGGATGAGGGATTGTTGATGCTTTTCCGAAACGATAGTTCTGAAGGCCGGACAGTCCGCAGATAGCAGAAGCAATTGAAGAGCCATGTATGAGCTTGCTTTCGATACCAAGATCTTTTGCACGTAGTCTCAGATCAACATGGGTTGTTGAAACCATGGTGTCACCTCCTGTGAGGAAAGCCACGTTCTTATCTTTTGCTTCAGCAAGCCAGTCAGGAGAGATTTCCACGTCCTCTCTGGAAAGAAGGTTTACTTTTTTTCCGTAGAGTGATTCGAGTTCTTCCAGCGAACTACCCATGAGTCTTGATGTGTAGAATTCAACAAATACCATATCAGCATTTTTTATAGCTTCAAGTCCTTTCAGGGAGATATCTTTCCCGTCAAAAAGGCCCAGTCCTATGAAAGTGAGCATAGTCCGCAAATATGTCCTTATTGGATAAATGCTTTGAGAATGGCAGGGAATAATTAAAGAAGCATTAATGTATAGCCAGAAGGGCAGCAGAGTGAATGGAAATGAGAAAAGAAGTCGTAATATTTTTATAGAACCACATACAGTTAGTTTCACTCATACATGAAAATGTAGAATTATACTGATATAATTTATTTATACTATTGGAGGTCTGAATTCATGGCAGGATATGGCAATCAAGCACAACAACCTATAGTCATCGTTGATCCTAGTAAAGAGCGCACAACAGGAAAAGATGCATTATCAATGAACATCGCTTCTGCACAGGCAGTTGCAGGCATCATTAAAACAACTCTCGGTCCAAAGGGAATGGACAAGATGATGGTAAACATCATGGGAGATATAACCCTTACAAACGACGGTGCAACAATTCTTGAGGAAATGGAGATCGAACACCCAACCGCAAGAATGATCGTTGAAGTCGCAAAGACACAGGAAAAGATCGCAGGAGACGGTACAACCAGCGCAGTGGTCCTTGCAGGTGCGCTTCTTGAAAAGGCACAGAAACTGATAGAGACAGGTGTCCATCCAACTGTTCTTGTAAAAGGATATACAATGGCAACCGGAAAAGCTCTTGAGATCCTTAACGATTACTCTGTGAATGTTGACAAGACTGACAGGGAAATGCTTGAAAGAATAGCAAACACTTCCATTACCGGCAAGGCGTCAGAAATGGCAGGCAATCACCTTTCAAAGATCTGTGTTGATGCTATCTATGCAATCGAGCATGAAGGAAAGGTTGACGTTGACAAAGATATTGTACTGGCAAAGGAAATCGGGGGAACTGTTCAGGACACAGAACTCATTAACGGTATTTCTATAAGAAAGGAAGCGCTTCACAATGAGATGCCACGCCGCATCGAGAACGCAAAGATAGCACTTATTGATACCGAACTTGTATTTGCTAAGACAAACACAACTTCCAAGCTTCAGGTTGATAATGCTGATCAGCTGTTCGACTTCAAGGAACAGGAGAAAGCAAACTTCAGAAAAACAATCCAGAAGATCATTGACACCGGAGCAAATGCTGTATTCTGTTCCAAAAAGATTGATGACTATGCACTCCACTTCTTCAAGGAAGCAAACATGTACGCAACAAGACGTGTCAAGGATGAGGATATGGAAGTACTTTCATACTCCACAGGCGCTGCTCTTGTTAGAAACGTAAACGAGATCACAGCTGATGACCTTGGATACGCAGAACTTGTAGAACAGGAAGATGAACACGAGGAGAAGACCTACATCAAGGGATTCAAAGATGCGAAGACAATGACCATCATTATTAAAGGTGGTTCAGAACATGTGACCGATAATGTTGAGCGCGTGTTCGATGATGCACTTCATGTTGTGAAATCTGTATACGAGGATGGTAAGATCGTAGCAGGAGGAGGAGCATCCGAGATAGAGGTCTCACAAGCCCTCAGAAGCTATGCCTCAGGCATTGAAGGTCGTGAACAGCTTGCAATTATCGCGTTTGCAGATGCCATTGAAGAGCTTCCAAAAGCTATTGCCACAAACTGTGGATTTGATAGCATTGACACAATTATTGAACTGCGTTCAAAACACGGAACTATAAAGAATGCTGGTCTGGATGTTGAATCAGGCGAAGTTGTTGATATGCTTGAGAAAGGGATCGTTGACCCTCTGAGAGTCAAGACCCAGGCAATCAAATCTGCGTCAGAAGCAGCAATCATTGTACTTCGTGTTGATGATATGCTCCGTGCAAAGGAACAGGCAATGATGGATGTTAAACCTGAGCACAACATACACAACTACGATATGGCAGGAATGTTGTAAAGAGGTTAAAACCTCTTCACCATACCTTTTTTTATTCTTTTTAATCATTTTACTCATTCGTAATTTCTTTTTGTATCTCAATTAGTTTTCTACATTGGCAGAAAACAATGTTACTAACTAAATTAACTCACGGATATATCAGCACAATTGAATATGATTAATCATGACAAATAAACCAAATCTATATATACTATAAATCACTTGTATATCATGATAAATCATGACAGAACACTACTACAACAACAACATAAATCTAAGTAAGTTTGCCGGAATGATGACCGCCCTTGCAGCTGCAATGATGGGATATTATTCACTCATGGCATGATTCAGATCCTGCCATGAGAAACTTTTAATTACAATAATTACTTTCCTCGAACTAATTTAATCGATTATTATATATAGAATTAATGAATTCATTTTATCGGTAGCAGACATTATAATCTTAAAAACTATAGGATTTTTAGATTTGTTAATTTGTTATAATCATTCAGCAGGCATTTTCATAGGGCAGATCAATTTCTTTCTGAGCTGAGTTTAAGTAACCGATATATTCAGAAATGATTAATCATGATAAATAAACCAAACCTATATATACTATAAACTACTTGTATATCATGATAAATCATGACAGAACGCTACTACAACAACAACATAGATCTAAGTAAGTTTGCCGGAATGATGACCGCCCTTGCAACTGCAATGATGGTATATTATTCACTCATGGCATGATCCGTATCCTGCCATGAGAAACTTTTAATTACAATAATTTCTTTCCTCCAACCCCTTTTGGCCAAACAGGGACTTTGAAAGTTTAATTAAATACTTTTTAAAATCATATCTGGTCATCTGAAAGACCATAGAATGCCTTATAATCATCAATTGCTTTTCTTGCCTGATTAGGATATTTATCAAGCATGCATTCAAGGAATTCGTCTCGTGAAGTGAACTCCTTCATCCTGTTTATTATCTTCCTTGCATATTGCTTTGAAGAAGGATTATCTTTCTGTATCTCGAAAGTAAGACAAAGTGCGTCCTGTGGAAAATATTTCCTGCGAATGTATGGTGCCACAGAACCAAGAAGCACATCATGATCAAGTCTGCTGAATGCCGGCACACCGATACGCTTCAATCTTCCTGCACCTGTCAGCTTTTCAAGGTTCCCAGCGGAATAGGAATGAATCTCAATGTAGACTTCAGGTTTCAATTCCTCCACAGCTTCAATTATAGAAGTCCCGATTTCTGTAAAATAGCGGTCATCTAGTGTTGAAACATAGTTTCCCTTATTCACAAGAGGAATAATTGCAAGTGTCCCGGTCTGCGGAGCCTGTATACTTTCAAGAATGTCGGTGGTATCCTTCCATTCCTCACCGTGCAGACCTGCCACAAACAACCTTACTGGTCTTCCTTCCCCAAGTATTCTGTATGACATGTTGATCCTAAATTTGTTTATTAGACAGCCTGATTCGATCTTTCACAGATTTTCAGAATGACCATTTTTCTGTGCGACTATGTATATCTCCTGCCTGTCTGAGTCCAGAACATCAAGTATCTTTACGCCAAAAGATTCAACTTTAGCGATAATGGGTTTACTGTTCCTCTCTTTTCCCATTTTGATAACCTGAAGCAACTTACCTTTGTCCCTTAACAGCGGTAACACTCTTTCAAGAGCTGCCAGTGAATCCATTGGTTCCAGTGTCATATCACTGAGAATCACATCCACAGGTTCCGGTGACATCTCATCAAGAGGAATCTGGAAGACATCACCAAACATCACAGTAACATTTTCCTTTTCGCTGACAATTTTCCCAAGTTCAGTATCAAAATCCCTGCTGAATTCCACACCTTTTACAGATGAAGCTACCTCAGATGCCATCATCAGAAATCCTCCCGCACTGGAACCCAGATCAAGCACTTTATCACCTGGAGAGATCACACATGTTGCATCCTGTATCCTTTTGAGTTTGAAGTAACCTCGAGGCATATCAAGTCCCTCGACAACATCAATATCTGAATCTGCACTGATGTCTTTTGAAGGCTTTTTCACAATGGAACCATTGACCTGCACACTTCCATTTAGTATGGCTGTCTTGGCCCTTCCTCGCGATTTAAAGAATCCTGTTTCCACAAGGTATGCATCCAGTCTCATGGTTCAATTAATAAGGAAACGTACTATTTATATTATAGTTCCACATTGAACGGAAAGTTTCACAAGGGATTATTTCTCAGGAACTATATAATGATAAAGAAATTCACCTCCCTCTTCCCAGTATGGGCTATTCTGCTTTCAGTTATGGCTTTCATCTACCCTTCCGTTTTTTCACCATATAAAAGTGCTATAACCCCACTTCTGGGTGTTGTGATGTTCGGAATGGGAATCACACTTTCTGCAAATGATTTCCTGCTGGTGCTCAAAAGACCAAAGGTCATAGTCCTCGGAACCGCACTACAATACATTCTGATGCCGCTTATCGCATTCATCCTGTCATACGTACTGAATCTTCCCCTTGGGATCATGGCAGGAATGGTACTCCTAGGAGCATGCCCCGGAGGAACTGCATCAAATGTAATCTGCTATCTTGCAAAAGGAGATGTGGCTCTGTCAATCACACTCACATCGGTTTCCACACTGCTTGCATTCATCCTGACACCTGCACTTACCTGGCTTTACATCGGACAGGCAGTGCCTGTAGAAGTTGGAAGCATGATGCTGAGTATCGTGAAAATAGTACTTGTGCCTGTAGCACTTGGAATTTTCCTGAACACATTCTTCGACAAACACATTGAACGTTTCAGGCATGCGTTCCCTGCATTATCAGTAGCTACAATCGTTTTTATCATTGCAATAATAATCGCTCTGAATAAAGACAGCATACTTGTTGCCGGGAAACTGGTTATCGTTGCAGTCATTCTTCACAATGGATTCGGACTTGTCAGTGGATACCTGCTTTCAAAGAAGCTGGGATTTGATGAGAAGGATGCCAGAACAATTGCAATTGAGGTTGGAATGCAGAATTCTGGGCTGAGCGTTGCACTGGCGGTGAAGTATTTTTCCTCGTTTGCGGCTCTTCCGGGTGCGTTGTTTAGTATATGGCACAATATTATGGGTTCTGCCCTTGCAGCATACTGGTCATCAGACAATGACAAAACAAGTTTATAGAATGCAAACCGATGCTTCTCCCACATGGTGATGATTTGCTAAAAGCTGTAATATTCGATATGGATGGTGTACTTGTTGATTCTATGTCTGATCATGCAGAAGCTGTTCAGCATATTTTTGACGAAATTGGCGTTGAAATGGATAAACAGGATATCTTTGAGAGAGAAGGAGAAAGAACCGTTGATATTATGAGATTCCTTCTTCAGAAAGGAAGCGGAGATGCATCACAGTTTGATATACTAAATATCGTTGAGAGATATATTGCGGAATTTAACAGGATAGCAGAATTCAGAGTCTTTGAAGGGATGCCGGAATGTCTTACAAATATTAAAGAAAAATTTGAGCTTGCTGTCGTTTCAGGTTCTGACAGACCTATTGTTCAGGACATCATTGAATCCGAATATCCGGGAATTTTCAGAGAACTTGTCACAGCAGATGATGTTGAACGTGGGAAACCCAATCCTGATCCATACCTGAAAGCTGTTGAAATGCTTGGCATTTCAAGTCATGAAGCAATTGTGATAGAGAATGCACCCATGGGAGTTGAATCTGCCAAAAAAGCAGGATTATGTTGCCTGGCAGTGCCTACATACCTTGATGCTGAAAAATTCCACCTGGCAGATATGGTTATTGAAAACCACACCCACCTTGTAGAGTTCCTGAATGAACTGGAACCGTCTTATGAATGTTCACGGTCGGAATTATCAAAATCGTAATTGCATTTTATACCACTCTCATCGGAACACAGGTTACATGAAACACATTTTGCGACCTCTGTCTCACCATTTTTGATATTTGTCACAAGGTCTGGTTCGCAAATGAGAGGTCTGGAAAGTGATATCATATCAGCATATCCTTCATCGAGCATTTGTTCCATGACAACTTTTGAACGTATACCGCCTACCAACATAACAGGAACATCCACTGCTTCCTTTATCATTTTAGAATAGCCCTTGTAGTATGCTTCTGAATCAGCACTCTTTATTTTGGTCCTGAACATCTCCTGTCCTGCTTCAACGATTCCGCCACTGACCTCTATGGCACAGACACCATTTGCAGCCAGTATCTTTGCTATCTCCACGCATTCCGGTGCATCAAGAACATTCTTTGTGCCTTTGGGGAAACCGTCGGTTGCATTCAGCTTGACAAGTATCGGGAACTCATTTCCAATCATCTCATGTATCCTGTCGATTATGTCAAGGATGATCTGTGTTCTCTTCTCAGTTGAGCCTCCCCACCTGTCCTTGCGCCTGTTAGTGTATGGAGAAATAAAATTGCTGAGCAGGAAACCATGTGCGACATGTAACTGAACTCCATCAAAACCTGCTTCTTTTGCCCTTCTTGCAGCGTTGGCAAAATCTTCGATACTTTCAAGAACTTCAGCTTCCGTCATTTCCTCCGGTGTGACACCATTTTTTTTATTTGTAACAGGAGAAGGTGCGAGTATGACCGGATTGGAAGCTGACATCATTGTCTGCCTGCCACCATGAACTATCTGGACAACTATCTTACTTCCATGCTCATGTACCCTGGAGACTATTTTCCTGTAAGGTTCGATGAACTTATCATCATAGATTCCCTGCTGAAGATTGTCACTTTTCCCATTTGGATTGACGTATGCATATCCGGTGATTATAAGCCCGACTTCTCCACGTGCAAGCTCTTCATACATGCCACCAATTCTGTCAGTAGGTGTGCCATCAGGCTCTGCCATCCACTCATGAGTAGCAGAACGTACAAAACGATTGGGAACTTCCATGTTCCCCAGAATAATAGATTCGAACAACATGCAGGAATATTGATGGCAGAAGCTTATATGCTTTTCTTAGATCAGGAATGATTGTACTTCATTTCTTCAAGCTCTTCCTTCAAAGCTTCATTGTTAATCCTGTAGACCAGCAGTGAAGCAAAAAGCAACGCAAAAGCCAGCATGTTAACAGCAAGTGTCAACTGAAGTGATGTTCCTTCCAGTCCACCACCACTGCTTCCGTATGAAGAACCACCGAACATCAGCGGGTGGGCTGAGCGCCACAGCCTGATGGAAAGGAAGCTAAGTGGGACTGAGATGAATCCTACAATTCCAAATACAGCCGCAAGACGCGCTCTCTTCTCAGGTTCCTCCAGTGCCTGACGCAGCATCAGGTAGGCAAGATATACAAGGAAAAGCGCAAGTGAGGTTGTAAGCCTCGGCTCCCATATCCAGTACCATCCCCATGTAGCTTTTGCCCAGATTGAACCTGTTACAAGTACAAGAAATGCAAATACTACACCTACCTCGGCGGCTGAATGGGCAACGATGTCCCATTTGCTACTGTTTCCTTTAAGGTGCATTATACTTGCAATGAAAACAACAGTGAACGCAAGATATGATACCATAGCTATTGGCAGGTGGAAATAGAATATCTTGAAACTGCTGTCAAGTATCTCACCGGCATTGCCTTTCATCTGGGGCACATAGAAAAATATCATCCCGATGGCAATTAACATAACAGGAGCCGTAATTATTGCAAGTACCTTTTCTTTTTTCCTGTCAATGAGCATGATTGTTCTTCTGCCTAATTAAAACTCCTTGTTTAAATGCTTTTCATAACTCATGACTTTGACCAGAAGAAGATTCTAATTTATTCATCTCGATTATATTCGATTTCTAATCCATCACAGTATATTCGAACACAAGCTGCCCTACTACAAAGAATATCAGGTCATACACAACAAGCAACCTGAGTTCCGAAGCAATACTACCAATTCCTCCATCTGTAAGTATCGTCCCGGTTGCCATAACAGCAGGAATTATCACTGGAATTATCAACGGCAACAAAAGCACTGGAAGCATGATCTCCCTTGCCCTTGTGCTTGCTGACAATGCTGAAAGCAGAGTTCCCACACTTACAAAACCGAATGTTCCCAGAAAGATTACAAGTGCAAGTCCGGGAATTCCACTGATGTTGTAGTTGAACAGAACTATGAAGATTGGTATCGTGAGTAATTCAACAATGAACATCAGGATTGCATTTGATATTGTTTTCCCGATGTAGATCGAACTCCTGTCAATTGGTGAGAGTTTCAGTCCTTCAAGACAACCATTCTCCATCTCACCTGCAAAAGAACGTGAAAGTCCAAGAGTGCCTGCAAAGGTAAAAGCTACCCAGAGCACACCGGGAGCAAGTTTTTCTACAAGTTCTGTCTGGCTGAGAACATCCCCGAATGAGATGCTGAAAATAACTATGACAATAAGCGAGAAAATAAGCATGGAATTAAGCATCTGCTTTGTGCGAAACTCTGATCTGAGGTCCTTTGCTGCAATGTAGAGGCTTTTCTTCATAATCTCACCACAGGCAGGTTAGACGTTACTAATGCCCTCTGCATCCGTATCCTTTTCCACTATTGAAAGGTACTGTTCTTTGAACTCTTCCACGCTTTCAATTTCAGTTTTTAGTTTGTCAAAGCGTATCTCTCCCCTGTCCATTATGAGCATGCGGTCACAGAGTTCAAAGGCTCGCTCGATGTTATGTGTGATCATGATCCTTGTAACATCTGAATCTCCAGTACCCATGAGCACACGCTCAAAATTAGCAGCAGCATGCTGATCTAGTCCGGTATATGGCTCATCCATGAGTAAAATTTCAGGCTGATGCAGCAATGCCCTTGCAATTGAAAGCCGCTGTTTCATTCCTCTTGAGAATGAACCGGCACGCTCATCTGAACGCTGAAGAAGATTTACACTTTTCAGAATGGAATCAACTCTTGAGTCGATGTTATCATTCTCAATTCCGTACATCCGGGCAAAAAAAACAAGGTTCTCCCTTGCTTTCAGTTCATCATAAAGATAAGTCTCATGAGATATGGCACCTATCATTCCCCTTATCTTTTCAGGATGCTTTTTGGCATCAATTCCATTAACAAGAATACTTCCCCTGGAAGGATTGATGATAGTGGACATTATCTTCAGAAGAGTGGTCTTTCCGGCTCCGTTGGGACCGAATATTGTAACAAACTCACCTTTTTTGATCTCAAGGTTGATGTTGTTCAATGCTTTCCTTCGCCCGAAGCTCTTTGAAAGACCTGTGATAGAGATGATACTGTCAATTGGAGCCATTAGAGCTATATTTACATTTTCAGATTATATAAATTAGTGTTTTGTATCGGATGATCATCTCTCAAACGCAGGCCCACCTACATCTGCATTGTTATTATATCCGGCAGTTTCCCAGTATCCCTTGTAAGACTCATCAGTAACCTCAATTGAAGTTATCCATTTTGCCCATTTGTAACCATACTTGTCCTCAGCTACAAGTTGCAGAGGGAATCCCCTGTCTGCAGGCAAAGTTATATCGTTGAGCTCATAGGCGAGCATTATGTCATTTTCAACAATGTAGTCAAGATCAAGACTTGTAGAATAGCCATCGGCTGAGTAGAATATAACCGTAGCTGCATTATTGTTTACACCGGTCTCATTGAACAACGTGTTCATTGTTACTCCAGTCCATTTTGCATCAAATCCCCAGCCTTCAACACAGTCCATACGCACGAACCTTGAAACAAATGGATATTCAAGGAGTTGATCATACGTGAAGTTCATAGGATTGTCCACCATACCATAAATCCTGAGCTCGTATGTGTCCTGATCTATGTACTGGGTTCCTTTAATGCCATTATTACGTTGCTCGGATATAGGAGTCAGTTCTTTTCCTTCAAAAACAGTAGCTTCACCTGAAGTATTGATTTCCTGCTGTCCCTTCTGTGAATCTTCGGTGCATCCGCTGACTGAAACAAGAACTATGATTACCAGACAGCTTATCAAAAGAGTGTATTGCCTGAGCTTTATCATTAGATTACCACCAAATCAGATGCATTCAAGAAGCTCTATTCCCTTATTACTCAGGGAATATTTATCCTCGATCTTGTTGAGAAATTCTCCATTTATAAGGAACTCTGTATGATACTTGAATACTTTTTCATCAAGATCGGTATTTTCCAGAATTTCACTCCTTGTAGCTCCGAATGCACCAATTGCCCTTATAAGTTGACGCCTTATTGGGTGTGAAGCTGCCTTGTGAGCAAGTTCATGCTCCGCTTTTACCCTTTCCCTCTCAGAAGGCTTTGCATCTAGAAGATCGTCGAGATCATCGTCCAGCATTTCCTACTCCTCCTAATTTCACTATGCAAGTATAGTGTAAAAAGTGTTGTGCCGGAAATGTGTTAGAATAAACTCTCAGATTGAAATACAAACAAGAAAATTACAAAAATTAGAGTTGTATAATTGATTTAAAAGAATTCAGATGCTTGCTTTCATCTTTGTAGAATTTATATAAAATATAAATGCTGGCTTGTTGAAAGCAAACAATTTTGTTAATGCAAGAGGGTGCATTTATCTGAGGGGATCGTTGTTGCCAGCATTTATATTAATGTGATCAAGCCACTGCCTTTTCTGCGGTGCAGACATGTTTCATCTCCATTGATGTTTTCAGTGACTCTTTTGCGACGATTCCCGGGTCAGCAGGCAGGAACGTAAGACTTCCGTCCTTGTATCTCATAGGAGATCCAATAGCCTTGTAATATTCGTTCTTTAGGCTCTGTATTGCCGCTACCACGGTTTCGTTATCATACTTCGAATTGCCAAGGTTTGCAAATGCTACGCCAAGCAACAAATTGTTTGCATGTAATGCAAGGTGCAAATGCCATGTGTCCTTGTCAACGAACTCATGAATTTTAATATCCATAACCAAATTGCTTTCATTTTCCCTCAATGTCACAATCTCCTTGTAATTGACTGCAATCACTACATTACATGAACTCATATAAAAGCAGTTTGTTATTATATTTAGAATGATGTACATGAATAAAATTAGCATGTACTTAATACGGACCATCATGTTCACAGAGTCACTCAAACATGCCTGAAGGCATTGGTTTACTATACTGAACGTTTCTTTTTACATAGACCTGATAGTTTTCACCATCAACATCAAATACAAAAACATATTCAGTTTTAAAGTAGGCCCAATACTCAGCAAACGGATTGCGGGCATCGCTAAGAACCACTGTGACATTGGAATCATAAGTTGAAACATTGTACACCGGATAATCTACTTCTCCTGGAAGACTTGAATTGTACAGAGACAGTGCCCTTTGTATATATGGAGCAGAGGAATCCTGATCACATGTACATTTTTTCACAAATCCTTCTTCTTCTATACCAGACAAGTAACTTAAGGTAAGGATTTTGTATGCGGTGTCGTTGAACTCATATGCAGAAAGGAAAGTTCCCAATGAAATCGGATAAGAATTCTGATAGCTAATATCGTAACCTTCAGTTCTTTCGATATCTGATATTAAAACTGCTTTTGCCAGCGGATTGAAAGCACACCATAAAACAAATATGACCAGTAGTTTCCTATAAAGTGATCTGTGTTCTCCTTTTGAAATACCAGTAAGCCAGCTACCATTGATCTGAAAAAATGAGCGAATAAGACTATTTACTTTTGAAGATGCATGCGTAACATTAACATAGCTACCATTGTTTTTGCTTTCACGGACGCGGCCTGCCAGAATATAGAATATTGGTACAAAAGAAATGAGTGTTACCACCGGATCGAAAAAACCAATTGCACCTATTGTTGATGGTTCATTTATAAAAGGAAAAAATGGCCTCATTTTCCAGCTTGTGACGTAATCCAGGTATATGTGACTGAATAACGCAGCACCTGAAACAATAGTGAGCATCCGATCTTTTTCCCGATACCATATATAAATGATTATAATCAAAGAATAAATTATTGAGTGCATGAACTCTCTGTGACCCATCATATAGTAGAGAGCATTATACATCGGGTGACCAAGATAACCGTCTATTGCAAGGAACAACGCATTCAATATGAAATCCAGATCAGGCAGTATTGACATGAAAGCAACTATCTTAATCTGCCTTTTATTCAATCCTGCAACTGACGCTATGAGTAAACCGATTCCCAGATGTGACAGTGTATTTACCATCCTGTCATCCTCACCCAATATAGAAGATGTTACTATTTCTTTTTATATTTTTGGAGGATGCTAATGACCAATTAGCTCAGTATTTTCCAAGAGCCTTCGAAACGAACCTGTGGAAACCATGAATGCTTCCACTACTACCAAGATACATCATCGGACATCTTCCTGTTATAATCTTCAGACCCTGCTTATACTCCAGATGATTGACATCACAAGTATCTGTCCTCCAGTGAACCCAGAAATCAGTGATTCCCTTTTCTGTCAGTTTTTCAATTACCCTGGCAGGTTCGCTTTTTGTAATGCCAATTATCACATTTTTAACGCTGTCAGGAACCTCCGATATTTCCTGGATCGAACCTTCAATTGGCTTATCAGAATAATCAAGCACTGCGACTGATTTTCCTCTTTTTTTGAGCTCAGAGATCGTCCACTTCATGGCAGGCTTTGTACCATCTGTTATAACAAGGAAATTATCTCTTTTCCAGAATTCTTCCTGCTTTGTAACCATACTATCCTATCCTTCCTTGTGTGCTTCCTTCAGGAAGTTTATATCTCATGGTATAAGAGTTCTTTTAAAAAGCACCAAAGTGATACATTCACATACAGGTATCATAGACTGTTTAAGCAATGGGAACAAAGAAAAACATATGTCAATAATTTCCAAGTACAACCGTGCATCCTACGTTTTTGACACTATGGAGATTCCTATGGAACACATATGGTTCAGTAAATGGAGAAAAGAGATTTTATCTGAATTGTCCGGCAGGGTGCTTGACCTTGGGATAGGAACCGGGAAGAATATACCCTACTATCCAGATGACTGTGAAGTTGTCGGAGTTGACATAAGCGACAAAATGCTTGCTCATGCAAATAAGAGATTGAAAGAAAAGAAAAATATATCCCTTTACCAGATGGATGCTGAAAACCTGGGATTTAAGGATGACAGCTTCGATTATGTTATCACTACGTTTGTCCTGTGTTCCATACCAAACCCTGTTGCTGCACTAAAAGAGATAAAACGTGTATGCAAACCTGATGGCATGGTTATCAATCTGGAGCATATGAAAAGTGACAACAGAATTATTGCTTTCATTGAAGACCTATTCAACCCACTTACAGTGGCAATTATGGGAGTGAACATCAACAGAAAAACAGTTGAAAATGCAAAAAAAGCTGGTCTTAATATTCTTGAAGTTCAGAATAAGGCTCTATTGGATGTTTTCAGGTTGATAAAGTCTAAACCCTGAATAAAAATAAATATGGCGAATTAATTATTCGCCTACTCTCTCTTGAATATGAATGCCAGTCCGATGATTGCAGCTATTGGAAGAGCGATCGTTGGGAATTCAGGTATTTCCTCTGTGTTTGGAACATCTGCTGTGACCTTGATGTCAAGGAAACTTGCTGTTCCGCGATCCTTTCCACGAATTGCAATGAGGTTTGTGCCCTCGTTAAGGATGCTGTCATCTACATCAAACACAAAGCTATCCCAACTTGGGCATCCATCATGTGTCTGCATACCATTGGACACATCCACGCCGTTGACGAAAACTTCAACATCATTATCAATAGCAACGTGCACTTTAAGGTCACTTGTGCCTGCCGGAAGATTGAACTCTTTTCTTACAGCAATATATGAGTTTACAGGCCACTCTGTCTTCACATACTGTTCATCAGTAAGGACACAACCAGAATAGATTGATCCAAAGCCAGCAACTCCTGAACTAAAAACGGAATCATCAAAATCAGGATTTGCAAAGTTACCAGCTTCGTCACTGTCAACTATCTTGTATTTGTAACCGGAATCGCCATAAGGAATAATAACTGTATCATCAGCAGCTATTGCAGTCATTGACAATGTTGCTGTAAGAAGGAATATACTTGCAAGTGAGAGAGCCAAGACTCTCTTTATATTAAAATTTGTTTTTGTTTTCATTTGTACCACCATTGGATCAAATACCTGGAAAGAGATTCCAAAACAAAACAGTATGTAAGTATCTGTAAAGCTTTGACCAGATTTCTTTCAGCCCTTGATCCTATCTATATTTTAAGTGGTGTAAAAAGTATATATAATTTGTGATATTGTGCACCATCAAATTTTATAGAGACTGATATAATTTGCAATGTTGAATAGCAATATCAAAAAGCTAAACAGGAAAAAGATAAGAATAAAAGAAAAAGTGACGAAATTAAATTCCAAGAAAAAGTCAGTATTTTTGTGCATCAACTTGAAACGACATAGAATTTCAGCCGAATATTTTATTCAGGTCATCAATTCCCATTTCAACATCAAATTCTTTCAGTTTATAGAATTTCTTTGCACGGTTATCATTATCTTCAAGCCTCAAGTCACTTTCAACAAAGCCAGCTTTTTCCAGTCTCTTTAAGTGAAGCTGTATAACCTGACGAGACAGATCAAGTTCCTTTGACAGGTCATATATGTATCTCTCCCTTTCTGATAGCAGATAAAGGAGTTTCAACCTGACAGGATGAGAAATGGCCTCTCCGATAGTTATAATCTGTTGAAGTGTTTTTGTCATCTGAGAACCCGCTTTATTTAGTTCTAAGGTCTATAATATTGAGAATGTTGAATAAAAGCATAAGCAAATAAACTAAATTTCATCAAGTTTATCCTTTATATCCTGAACCATCTTTTTGATGTCTTCTACGTCTTTTTCAACCCTGGCCAGACGTTCGTTATTTTCAGAACTCCCTGTACCAGACTTATTGAGGAGTGTAACTGTCACCCAGACAACTAAAAAGACAATGAGTATGTTCAAAAGCAAGCCCCATATTCCAAAACCATACATGCTAGTGCCCATCATTTTAATATTCATCCTTAAAAATTATATTTTTAATAAAGAGTATATGGAAAGAAAAGTATTACTACTTTTCGACCTTCCACACTTGTTTATTGAAATAGATTGATAATAATCAGCATCAATAGCCACAGCCACCGTATCCACCATAGCCGTTTCCACGCATGTTACGTCCGCCCTGGTAATACTGACCCTGTGTGGAATCTGCATAGAAATCTTCTATGACATCACCGGTGTATGAATCGATACGACCCTGTTTGATAGTATCATCATCTGTGTAAGTGAATACCCACCATCTGCCCATCTGGTAGACATCGGATTCTGCTATTTCCTGATCAGTTGCAGCTTCTGCAATATCAATGGCATCATCGACATTGTCTACTGCAATCTCAACTGTTGTTCCATCAGTTGCATATCCTCCATAAACCGGGCAGTCAGCATATCCATAGCCATTCATGTATCCATTAGCATATCCGACACATTGTCCTGCCCATCTGGACATCTGTCCGAAGAATGTACTATCATCATTTTCATCTGTTGCTGCGCTTGCCATTCCAATCCCTGCAATTGCTGTAATGAGCATACCAGCAAGGAGTATTGTTGTAGTTTTTTTCATTGTTTACACCTTCCTGCATCACAGGAGTATATAGTCCTGCATATGTAGTCTTAACACTACATATGTATGATATATCCATATATAAGGATTTTGTTGAACTGCAAATATACATCTCTTTTTAGCAGTCGTGAAAAATAAGTAAAAATATTCTAAAAACGATGATGAGAACTATTATTTTTTTCTTTCAACATACCATCCTACAAGCGGCGGTATCCAGCAAAGGTTTGCAGCAATTGCTTCAAGGGCTGTGAAGGTCTGCGTGGTAGGACTAAACCCAAGAAAACGTGCACTTAAAAGACCTATTGGTACGATGAATATAACACCAAGGCTTGCAAGCATCACAGGATGATGTACATACCTGGTAAAAGCCCCGTCCCATGAACCTTCTTCTCTCTTCAAAAAGAGCAGGCCTGATATGTTTGCACCTATCTGATCACTGAGAGAGTAGAAATAAGGTATATAAAATCCCCCAATACCATAGACATCAACACCTGCAAGCCGGCTTCCAAGATCGATCACCCAGGGAACTGCAATACCAAAGAGCTTACCCCATCCATATGCTTCTGCCATTGTCTGACTGCTGGGTTTTAAGTGCTGGCGTATTGAATAAACTCCTTCAAATATACTCTCTCCTTCTCCGGCAAGGGTCCTTACCAGCCATTGCCCGATAGGACTTCGCTGATAACCATAGGCATCCAGCAGTAGACCTGTTATAAGACCTACAATATAGCCCGGAAATGTATATTTGATGAGTTCTGAAAAGTTCTCAGTTTCAAACTCTTCTGCATTGTCTTCTTCAGATTCTTCCACAATAATTCTATTTTGTTTTTGGTATAAGAATTTCCTGATTCCAGTTTTCAGAACAACTTCACACTTTTCCCGATACCCAGTTCAACAGCTTTAGTATAGACCATGTTCGCAGTCACAAGATCCTGAACAGCAAGTCCTGTGGAGTCAAATATCGTAATATCTTCATCTGACTGCCTTCCCTGCTTAACTCCTGCAACCACCTCTCCAAGTTCTGCATGGATATCCGATTCTGAGATAACTCCCTGAGATAGCGGCACGTTAACCTCTCCTGAATGAGATGCCTGTATGATGTCATCAACAACAACATTTGCTTTAGTCAAAAGTGAAGATTCAAGTTCCTGTTTGCCCATGGCATCGGCACCTATGGCATTTATGTGAGTTCCTTCATGAATCCATTCAGATTTTACAATCGGTTCTCTTACAGGTGTTGTTGTTACAAGGAGATCGCAATCACATACATCCTTAATATTTCCCTTAAGTATGAAATCACAACCCACTATATGTTTCATATCCTTTACAAATGATTCGCAATGAGAGAGATTCCTGCAGGTAACCTTTAACTCCTCTATATCCATAACTTCTGACAATGCAAGTAATTGGGTTCGAGCCTGACCACCCGTACCAACCATACCTATCACATGGGAATCGGGACGTGCCAGATATTTTGCAGCAACTCCACCTGCAGCACCCGTTCTCATATCAGTTACATGTGTACCATCCATGATCGCAAGAGGAGCACCGGTTTCTGTGGAATTGAGAACCATGACGGCCATCACAGTTGGAAAACCTTTTTCCCGGTTATCAGGATGAACGTTGACAATTTTTACGCCTGCAATATCTTTTTCTTCCATAAACGATGGCATTGTCCGCAAATCCCCATTATGCTTATCAAAATAGAGATAGGATTTCGGCGGCATCTGTACTTTCCTGAGACCATGCTCCATGAAGCCGTTTTCAACAGCACTTAAAGTAAGGGGCATATCAATAATACTTCTAACATCAGACTGATCAAGCCACAGAACATCCATTTCCACAACACTCCTTTGTTAAAATATATGAAACATGTCAGTTTGAAAGAATAAAAGCCTGTTTATTAATATTGAAAACATAGCTTATATAATATAAGATACTTTATATAATATATGAAGGTATGGAATCAAGCAGACATGCCAAAAAAAGATATCTCTGAACTTATAAGAACAGGAGATAAGATGGTAGAACTTCTAGAAGAAATGTCTGCAAATAATGAGAAAGAATATCAGAAAAACCGTAATATCTTCATTTCTGAATACAGTAAATGGTATACAAAATGTTTGCCACTCATTAGAAGTATGGTTCCTGACAAGGCCACAAGATTTGAAAGCCTGTATCACACAAACAAACGCACAGGAATGAACGAATACACATACACTGTACAGGATTATATACACGGGATATATTTTAAGGATAAGCCAAAAAGTTATACTGATGCTATAATCTCAAAAAGGATTAAGGAACAGAGAGATATTCTGCAGGCATCTGTGGCAAGGACCAGTGATTTTTCATTCGAGATGGAACGCTTTGTAAAAATAAATCCACTACAAGGCCTTGATTCATCCGCAATTGTAAAACAGAATAAGCTCATTGACATCAATTTTTTTGATGAGCACTATAACTCCATCCGTGCAGAGATCAATACCTGTTTCAAACAGGGTTTTTACATGGCAAGTTTTTTACTCTCAAAAGAGCTCATACAAAACCTGCTGGTGGATCTTATCAGAACTAACTTCCCCCTGGCAGGCGAAGGACACCGCTCACTTTACTATAATTATCTGAATGAAAGGTTCAGGGGAACAGGAGAACTCCTTAAAGCAATCTCTGAAAAAAAACAGGACTTTGATATTAACCCTGAAGCAATAGACTATCTTATAGAACTTGTCAGTTCCATGGAACCTAAATTAAAACCTGAAGGTCACAGTTTCGGCATGATTCCAAAAAAGGAAGAAATTCAAGAACTGAGAATTGAAGAAACAATGGACCTTATCATCGAAATTATCAATTTTATCAAAAAATGATATGATATCGATCTTAATATAGGAATTGCCATGAAAGCAAGCAGACCATTGGATAAAGACCTAGAGGAAGAGAATAATAATCTTAGAAAACGTATTGAAGAGCTGGAACTATCTTTAAATTCTCTAAAAAAAGGCAGGAAGGATGAATTATACAGGAAAAATATCCTGTTTGAAGGTCTTTTAAGATCAGTGCCTGAACTTGTTTACTGGAAAGATAAAAATGGGAAGTTTCTTCTGTGTAACACTGAATTTGCAAAGTCCTTTGGAATGAAAATTGAAGAAATAGTGGGAAAAACTGACTACGACCTTCACAGTAGAAAAGAAGCTGATTCTTTTAGAATGAACGATAAAAAAATTGCCCGAGAAAAAGAACCTGTCAAAAATGAAGAATGGGTGACTTTTCCGGACGGAATAAAAAAGTTCTTTGAAACATATAAAGCACCTTTGTACACCAATGAAGGTGAATTCATAGGCATTATGGGGATAAGCAGGGATATTACCGAACAACGCACAAAAGAAAAAGAACTTTCAAAATCTCATGAGCAACTTCTTTCAGTAATTGAAGCATTTGACGACCCCGCATATGTTGCTGACCCTGTTACCTACGAACTTCTTTTTGCGAACCGTGCAATTAAAAAAGACATGGGAGACGATATTGTCGGTGAAAAATGTTACAAAGTACTTCAGGGATTTAGTGCTCCATGCTCATTCTGTACCAATCAGCTGATATTTGGAGAAAATATTGGAAAAAACCATATCTGGGAAACTCAGAATATTAAAAATAAACGCTGGTACCGTTGTATTGACAAAGCCATCGAATGGCCTGATGGACGTATGGTAAGATTCGAGATGGCTGTTGACATACACAAGGAAAAAACTTCACAGAAGGCCTTGAAGGAGAGTGAGGAAAAATACAGGACATACATAAACAGTTCACCTCACCCTACATTTGTTCTTGATGATGACGGAAATTACATTGATGTAAATCCTGCAGCCTGTAAAGTAACAGGTTATTCTAAAAAAGAACTACTTAAAATGCATCTTTATGATACATTCCCGCAAAATGAAATTCCTCATCGTAAAAGCAATTTTGAGGAAATGAAACACACCGGAAGGTTTTCTGGCGAGTTTGCATTTATGAACAAAAACGGAATTCAATTTTATCTAGCAATTGAAGCCCTCAAAATATCTGATAATCGTTTCCTTTCAATATGCACGGATGTAACAGAGAGAAAAAAAGCAGAAGATGAATTACTTAATGCAAAAATTGTTGCAGAGAATGCTAACCGCACAAAGAACGAGTTCCTTGCGAATATGAGTCACGAATTGCGTACTCCTCTGAATTCTGTCATAGGATTTGCAGACGTATTGATGAGCCAGGTCTCAGGAGAGATAAATGACAAACAGGCAAAATACATCAATAACATCTCCCACAGTGGAAAACATCTGCTTAATATCATAAATGAGATACTTGACATTTCAAAGATAGAATCCGGTAAAATGAGATTGTATAAAGAAAATATCTCAGTCATAGAAACTTTTGCCGAGATAATTGCCACCCTGCAACATACTGCAAGCAGGAAAGAGATCAAGCTAGATGTCAATCCCTGGCCTGAGAACGAATGTGTGTACGCTGACAAAGCAAAACTAAAACAGGTACTCTATAACCTTGTAGGCAACGCAATCAAATTTACCAATGAAGGTGGTTCGGTTACCATCGGAACAAAAAATGATGGAGAGTTCATCCATATATCTGTTACTGATACTGGTATTGGAATTTCATCGGAAGGGATGAAAAAATTGTTCAAACCTTTTACACAGCTTGAATCTTTTGAATCAAGGAGCCATGAAGGAACCGGACTGGGCCTTGCACTTTCCAGAGAACTTGTGGAACTGCACGGAGGAAACATCCGTGTTGAAAGTGAACCCGGCAAGGGAAGCACTTTTACTTTTACCCTACCTGTCTGCAAATAGACTTTTTACTTTTTTATTCTTTAGCTTCGAACAAATTCGCAGTTTTAGTAAGAGTTTTATCTGTTCAGGTTCATTAGACTAATGGGGGAGTGAAGAGTTATGAAAAATAACAATACATTCATAGGAATAATAGTACTGATTACAATTGTACTTGTTACTATTGCCACTTTTTCATTGGGATGTGCAGAGCCACCGGTTATTCCGGAGAATGAGTCAGTTCCAATGGAAGAGAACAATAGTGAATATATTTATGGTGATGCAACCGTTGAAAGCATACAGATACTGACACTTGAATCATTCCCTGTCCAGATACGTGTAGTTGCATCAGGTTATCTGCCTGATGGCTGTACATCCATAGATGAAAAAACAGTCTCATATGACGAAGAAACTAAAAGCTTCACAGTTCACATCACAACCAGAAGACCTGCAGATAAAATGTGTACTGAGGCACTGGTACCATTTGAAGAAACGATTGCTCTGGATGTTTACGGTCTTGAGAAAGGAAGCTATACAGTAGATGTGAATGGTATCAATGAAGAGTTTGAACTTCAGGTAGACAACATTCCACAAGAATGAGTGCCGGTACTCATTCCTTTTCTGTTGAAAGATTCTCCACTTTTTTGATGCATGCTAAAAGATCCTGTTTATTGAATATTCCTTTCTGCATTACAAAAGACACATTCTTATCGAGTTCTTCCTTTTCATGAACTTCCAGATCTTTGGCAGTACAGATTATTATAGGAATATCAATAGTTTCAGGATGTTTCTTCAATTCCCTTATAACATCAAAACCATCTACTACCGGCATCATCAGATCGAGTACTATAACATCGGGGGAACACTTAAGAGCTTTGTCTATTCCCTCTTTACCGCTGGAAACCGTGATCACATTATAGCCTTCCGTTGAAAGCACTGAATCCATGAGTTCAAGCACAGAAGGTTCATCATCTATCACAAGAACGTTAACTTTTTCACAAGAACAATATTTTCTTAATCTTTCAAGTGATGAAAGAAGTTCCTCCCTGTCGACAGGTTTCACGAAATAATCAAATGCTCCCCATATAATGCCCAGTTTTTTTTCATCTATAATGGAGATAATTACAACAGGTATGTCTTCAGTCCCTTCGTCCTTCTTGAGGGTCTTAAGAACATCCCATCCATCCATTTCAGGTATCATGATATCAAGAGTGATCGCAAATGGATGAAGTTCCTTTGCAAGTTCCAGAGCCTCATTTCCATTTTCAGCAAACCTAACATTATAACCTGCTTCCTGTAAAGTAAAAGACAGAATTTCCTGTGATTTTGTATCATCCTCAATCACAAGAACAAGGGGACGATCATCTGTTGAGTCATCTGATTTTTCGATATCAGGGATAAAGGAACATCCGGAACTTTCATCAAAGTCCCCTGTACTTTCACTATTGGAGTCAGACATATCTGATTGGGAAATTCGAGTAAAATCAACAGGCATTTCAAAAATGAAGGATGAACCGGAGCCTAACTCACTTTCCACCCATATTTTTCCGTAATGCTGCCCCACAAAGTTCTTTACAAGAACCAGACCAAGTCCTGTGCCTTCGTAAACCCTGCAGCTTGAGGAATCTATCTGAGTGAAAGACTTAAAGAGCTTTTCCTGGTCTTCCTTTGAAATACCAATTCCAGTATCTTTTACTTCCACGCGGACACAATCTTCCTGCAACCTGACAGAAACTGTAATGCAGCCGTCAATACCTGTGAATTTTATGGCATTACTCAGCAGATTATAGATTATTTGTTTGAATTTGCCTTTATCTGCATTTATAGTGATCCTATCGGGATCCATATCAATAATAAGTTTGATATCCTTTTTTCTGGCCAGAGGCGAAATGATAGATCTGATCTCATCAAGGGAATCACCTATCTCAAATTTCTCCGGATGAAGAGTCATCTTCCCTGCTTCTATCTTGGACAGGTCCAGGATATCATTTATAAGGCTCAGCAGATGTTTACCACTCTTGGAGATATTATTAACATACCTTTGTTGTTTATTATTAAGAGAACCAAATGTTCCTTCTGCCAGTATATCAGCAAAACCAATTACCGAATTAAGGGGTGTTCGCAGTTCATGGCTCATATTCGCAAGGAACTCACTCTTGGTGCGACTTGCTTCCTCAGCAGTCGTTTTCGCAGCAAGCAGAGCTGCTTCAGCTTCTTTCCTTTCGGAAATATCCACAAGAACACCAGCAATATGCAGCGGTTCACCAGCCTCTGAATATTCAACCACTTTTCCTTTGTTGGAAACCCACCTGTATTTACCATCCTTTCCACGGATGCGATATTCACATTCTGCTACATTGATTGTTTTATTAAGAACATCATCGATCGCCGATACAGCACAATCCACATCATTCGGATGAATACGCCGCTGCATCCATTCAAAATTACGACCAATTTCCTCTTCATGATAGCCTATAATGTCTGCATATCTCTTGTTAAAGATTAGATAATCATCTTGCAGGTTAACATCCCATGTACCTTCATTGCTGCCTTCAAGAACTCTTTTAAGGTGTTGTTCACTCTCCAAGAGGGATTTTTCCATCTTCCTTCTTTTAAGAACTATGGCCATTAGAGTTGAAAACATATGTAGCGTATCAAAATCATCAGAATTCCATGCGCGTGTTCCTTCAACCTCGTCCAGGCCCACAAATCCAATAAGATTTCCTTCCGTGAATACCGGCAGAACAAGGACTGACCTGATATCCTGCATCTCCAATATCTCTTTTTCAGCCGATGCCTCAGGAGGTAACGATGAAGTATCAGTTATGTTTATTATTTCATCATTTTTTAATTTAGACATCCACCAGGGAAACATATCAGATGGTAATTCCTGAAGTTCATCTTTCTGAGTTTCTACACCTTCCGAACACCACTCATGTGTGTTGCTCATTGATGCACCGTCCTCACTTATAAAAAAAAGATAAGAACGACTTGCCCCACAAAGAGTGCCGATTTCCATCAGAGACATGTCTATTGCTAAATCAACATCTCCGGGATAGGCAAACATTGAAGACACATTTAGCATTGTCTTTTCAATGGAGTGTTTTCTTTTCAACAGTTTTTCCGCTTCATTCTTGGAAAATATCTCCTTTTCAAGTTTGGAGTTAAGATTATTAACGTAAAATACACTTGCTGTAGCAATAATCAGTAAGAACAATATAGCTAACAAAAAATACTTCATCCTTTCCAGAAGATCCATTAGATCTATCTGTTCCTGGAATGGACCTTCTTTTATTTCCATCAGGCATTCAATAACAGAATTATAATCCTGCGATACTGTCCAGCCTGCAACATCCTTAATGCTACTTGTGTCTGTCACACCAAATGGCATATTAAGAAGAGAAACAGAAACTCTTTCAGAAATGGACTTGGAAGTATCAGGAGCTTTGGCAAAGACCCAGCCGGGATATATTCTTGTACTCACTAAAAAGGGATAGTTGTCATATTCCTGAGGATGAACTACCTTAAAATCACTAATGTTGATTTTGCCTTCCATGTGCATTTTTTCGAGTATACCTGAAGGAAGGACACCCACATCAAAATCACCGTTTTCTATAGAATGTGCTATGTTTTCGGGATTATTGTTGAACTCAAGGGAAGCAAAGTCAGATTCAGGAACAATACGATGTTCTATAAACTCCCTTTTTGCTACCCACCAGCCCTCATTTGAAGGAGTATCCATTACGAGAAAAGAAAGACCTATAGTATCTGCCATGTTGGCAATATCTTCCCTGTCTTTTTCAGTAAACACAACTGATCCAAGGTAATATGTGGACTGATACTGAACATAATCCGGTGGGAGATAGGCAACTGTTTCCATAGTTGCAATACTGCTGACACCATTGGAGTTTTCAAGTATAACGAACGTTGCAGGATCGACTATAAGATAATCAATATTACCAGAGGAAAGACCTTCCTGAATGGAACCGAAATCCATTGGAACCATTTCAAATGTGAACTCCGATATCTGTGATGACAGATAATCATCAGTACCATTGAGCCTTTCAAAAGATGCCTGCCGGGTATCTCCTACCAAAACCCCAATAACAAGTGTATCATTATCATTCAAAGCTTCAGCACCAATAGTCCCGGAGAAAATAAACAATATCATTAATGCAAATGAAAATATTTTTATTACATTTACTTTCATTTGCTCACCCAGCAGGAACCATGAGATGTTTCGTTTTCTGACTTTTCATGGAGACTGCCAAGGATTTCCAGCAGATCCTCTTTTGAGAATTCGCCTTTTTGAAGCACAGTTAATGCATTGTTATTGAGATAATCCATCTCATCAGCTTGCATATCCTTCGCGGTGCACACGATAACTGGTATTTCTATTGTCCGTGGATCAGACTTTAAAGTGGATATTACCTGTAAACCACTGACATCTGGCATCATCAGATCTACGATCATTGCATCGGGAAGAGTTTCAAAAGCCTTTTCAATACCTTCTTTTCCACCACCTGCAGTGATTACATCATAACCGAAAGAGCTTATCATCTCGGATATCATTTCAACGACCATTGGATCGTCATCGATTACCAGTGTCTTAAAGGAGGTTTTTCCTGACTTTTCCACCAGATTGGAAAGTACATCCATAAGACGATTCGAATCAACAGGTTTTGTAAGGTGATCCACAACACCAACAACCATTCCCACATCTTTTTCACCAAGAGATGACAGAACCATCACAGGTATAGAGGATGTGCAATTATCTTTTTTCAGGTTCTCCAGTATTTGAGTACCATCCATTCCCGGAAGGTTCAGATCGAGAGTGATGGCAAACGGATTAACATCTTTTGCTATTTCAAGTGCTTCTGCACCATCTTCTGCCAGTATCACCCTGAATCCTGCTTCATTTAACATGAAACTCAAAAGTTCACTTGAATTCGGGTCATCTTCCACCACAAGTATAAGAGGTTCTGTACCATCTGATCCTTCAGGCTTGATAATTGTCAGATTATCTGCTGTACTTATGATCGAAGTCTGGATCTCACCTTTGTCATCGTCCATTGCAGCAATTTTGGCATTAAGATCTTTGTCTTTAAGGTTCAGAGGAACTTTGAGATAAAACGTAGAACCTTTTCCCTGTTCACTATCAACCTCAATAGTACCACCATGAAGTTCAAGGAGGTTCTTTACCAGAGCAAGACCAAGACCTGTACCTTCAAACTTGCGGTTACTGGCTGAATCAAGTTGCACAAACGGCTGGAAAAGTTTATTCTGATCTTCTTTAGGTATACCTATACCATTGTCATGAATACCTATCAGCAGTATCTGATCCTTCATCGAAATATCTATATTTACCTCTCCGCCATCAGGAGTGAACTTTATTGCATTACCTATAAGGTTATACATTATCTGTTTCAACTTACCCCGATCAGCATTAATGAAAATACTTCTGGGAACCATATTGAACTCCAGCAGAATACCTTTCTTTGAAGAAAGCGGCTTCATCATTAGATTAAGATCAGCTACCAGATCAGAGAAATCAAATATTTCGTAGAAGAGTTCCATCTTTCCAGCTTCTATCTTTGAAATATCCAGGATATCATTAATTAGATTCAGCAGATGTTTTCCGCTATGAGATATGTTGTCCATGAACTTGTATTGCTTTTCATTAAGTTCTCCAAAACTTCCGTCAAGTAGCAGATCTGAGAAACCAATTACAGAATTCAGAGGTGTGCGCAGTTCATGACTCATGGTTGCAAGGAACTCACTCTTTGTACGGTTTGCAGCTTCTGCATGGACTTTAGCATCCATTAACTCTTTTTCAGCGTTTTTCATATGAGTTATATCAATGAAACTCTCAATAAAGAGCTCATGTCCACCAAAATTAACTACTTCAACAGATTTGAGAATAGGTATTTCTGTGCCATCTGACCTAATAAGCATACGTTCTGACCTGTCAAGTGACTGATGTAAATTGCTTATCGGACAATTTCCTTTTTCAGTCGGGCAGATGAAGTTATGACAAACACGACCTTTGAGATCTTCTTTTTTGCGACCTACCAGTTCCAGAGCAGTTGTGTTGACATCCACAATCTCATGGGTGTGAGCATCAATAAGAAAAACACCACAATTAATGTTGTCTATAATAAGGCTCATTCTCTCCTGATTCTCATGCTCCAGTCTTTCAATTTCCTTTCTTTCTGTGATATCACGAATAATTAACTGGACAGTCGAATCTGCCTTATCTATCAGAGTAGCAGTTACTTCGGCATCAAGCAACGTTCCATCTGCTTTTTTGATCTGCAGTTCCTCTTTACTGAAGTTATTTTTGATAGAATCATTTATTAAGAAATGTAAAATCTCCTGTTTATCTTCACTCACAAGATCATCTAACTGTATACCAATAATACCCAGGTCAGAATCAGTTACAAACAGGCGTGCTTTGTCATTAAGATCCTGTATGAGTCCTTCTTTCACAATGAAAATAGCATCATTGGACCTTTCAAAAAGTGATCTGTATTTTTGTTCTTTATCATGGAGAAGATCTTCATCTCTTTTGATTTCAGTGATATCCTTGAAACTGAGAATTCGTCCAATAACTTTATCCTTGCGGAACAAGGGAAATGTTGAGACTTCAAAGTAAGTACCATCTGTAAATTGAATGACTACAACATTACTCGCTGTTGTCATGTGATATTTGCGCAGCATGGAAACAAGATAATCATAATTGATCATTCTGTCTTTAAGATGATCAAGTAGCTTGAGACCATCCTTTTCAACGAGAATGTGTTCCGGAATATCCCAGAGATCAATGAATTTTGACTTGAAATTTGTCATCCTATAATTTTCATCGATGACAATGACTCCTTCTGAGATTGATTCTATGATTGAAGAAAGAAGAGTTTCTCTTTCATTTAATGTTTCTGCCATATGATCTATGCTGAAGGCAAGTGATGATATTTCGTCATTTCCAGATAATTCCATACCTTCATACGAAGATAAATCAGCCTCTGCTACATCTACATTTTTCTTAAGAATAGATAATCTGGAAAGAATACTGTTTTCAAGGAATACTGTTCCTGCAGTACCGTACAAAATTCCTGCAAAAATAATCACATAAAGAAGATATCCGAATGTAGACTTTGCTTTCTGATATATTATTCGTGGACTGGATATCTCAAGAAGCAATGCAGGTTCGCCATAGACATCATTGATCACTGTGTATCCAAGTACAGTATTCTCACTAATGGATTCGATGTAAAGCTTTTCAGGCTTGTTAACTGTCAATACCACTTTATTTAAAATGTTTTCATCCAGGTTGACACCCTGAAGAACATGATAAGTTAATTGAGTATTATATACTTCTGAGAAAAAATCAGCCATTTCAGGAGTGAAATAAGAACCAATAATCAATGTTCCGTTTGAACTGAAATTGTCCATTGGGTCCTGGATTGTATGTGATGCAATCATAAGAGGACCTTCAGGCAATATTACGATACCTGAAGAAATATAATTATTGGACATTGAGGAGAATATGGAATTATTGTTGCTATAGATAATGGAAAGAACTTCATCAGAAACTGGAACTTCAGTATCCAAATTATAATCATAGGCTTTTTTGTAAACTAAATTGTTAGAATTATCAACGACTACAACAAGATTTACAGGTACTAATTCATTTTCATTTTTAAAAAAGTTTGAATCCGCATAATTGGAATTATTGTTCAATATTACTTTATTCAGACTGGGGTTGGTTCCCATATTCTGAGCCGTAATTTCAAGACTGTAAATTCCCCGGTCAAAAAAATCAATGGCTTTATCCACATCATCAGTAACATCATGACGTTCAAGATCCTCAAAACTCTGGAAAATGATAGAACCTGAACTTATGTATAAAGTTAAAACCAGGAAGAAAAGTGTCAAACCGAAAACTATCAGCGTCTTTGAGCGTAGTTTCATGTTCCACCTCAAGAACTCTTACGCAAAAAGAGCATCAGTTTGAAGCTTCAAGGTGATATTGGATCTTTTCCTTAAAACTGTGGATATCTATTGGTTTGGAAATATAATCGATGCATCCTGCAGCAATGAAACGCTCATCGTCCCCGCGCATTGAATGGGCTGTCAGGGCAATTACAGGAATATCTTTTGTACTTCCATCTTCCTTTAAACGTGAAAGGACTTCTAGTCCGTCCATTTTAGGTAACTGGATATCCAGAAGGATCAGGTCAAACTCTTTCTCTTTTACCTTTTCCAGAGCTATGAACCCATCCTCTGCAGAAGTTACCTGATAGCCATAGGATTCCAATAGGTCCACAGTGAGTTCCATATTTACAGGATTGTCCTCAATTACAAGTATGTTGCACATTTTTTCCCTCGAGATATTTAGATCCCTCTTTGCTTGTACCCTTAAAACATCAACAATATCCGGAGAACATTGGAAATAGTTCTAAGTCACTAATACGGGAGATAAATATAATAAATGAATGATAATTTTATGTAGTTGGTTACTCTATAAAAGCATATCGCATAATAATATTCGCTGTTAACAATTTAGAAAAGTAAATACACTTGCCACAAAATATTGTCAGACAAAACTGATTAATTGACCAATGAGAAATGAATTCATATAGAAGGTCCATTTCTTTAATACCGGCAGAATCTGGAAAAGAGGAAAACTGAATGGAAGATAAAATAATGGACATAAACAGGTCATCTTTCAGAATAGTACTGACAATAACAGGTGGTGGAACTGAAGTTATTGGAAAACTGTTACGCCATGGAGGAGGATCTGATACTCTCCTTGAAGCAATTGTACCTTATTGTAAAGAATCATTACATGATCTGATCGGGAAAAAACCGGAGAGCTATGCATCTGCTGAAACCGCAAAGAATATGGCAATGGCAGCCTACCGCCGTGCACTTTTCCTGGATTCAGGCTCAGAAAAATCAGACCCTTTAAACCTGATAGGAATTGGAATTACATGTAAACTTGCCAAAAGGGGAAATGAGCGTGAAGGCAGAAGTCACGAAGTCTATTTTGCAAGTCAGTCATGTAACAGGACTACTGTATCAGGTATTGCTTTTAATTGCATCGATGGAAGGGAAGAACAGGAAAGAACTGCTGCGAATTATATCCTTGACTCAATAGCTTCCCTTTGTGACCCGAAAAAGTATGATGAACAGAATATCCTGATGGGGTCTGCTGATGGAAAAACATTGATAATTAAAAGTGAAGAGGAAGTCGATAATGAGATTGCTGATCTGTTATTAAAAACACTGGAAAGCATTAATTCAGGAGAAAATGCAACTCCAATGAAAGTAGATCTTGGACAAAGCTCCAATGAGCCGGGTATAATTATGTCAGGTTCTTTTAATCCCTGCCATAAGAATCATGTTGAAATGGCCATGATAGCTTCAGAAAAATACAACATGCCAGTTGACTTCGAAATATCATTAGCTAACGTGGACAAGCCTCCTGTTGATTACATATCCCTTAAAGAAAGACTTGAATCAGTCAGAAACTGTATGCAGGATATGAAAAAAGGGGCGTCAGGAAATATCCATCTAAGTAACTCCCCTCTTTTTGCAGACAAGGCTGTTCTTTTCCCGGGTTCAGTTTTTCTTATAGGTACTGATACCCTTAACAGACTCTTTAATGTCAATTACTACAGAAAAGGCGAAGATATGCAAAGCCTAATAGAGCACTTCAAAAAACACAATATAAGGTTTCTAGTGTTCAGAAGAAAAAATGCAGACATATGTGAAGATTTTGATATCCCTGATATTTGCGAGATAGTCTCATATGATTGCTACGCTGATGACGGTACTTCCTCCACGAAGATAAGAAATGAGAGAAAATGCAGTTTCATATAATCCTGCATGCATTGTATATGGAAGGACAGCCCCTCATATCATTTGTCTTTATGATATCTGCATTAACTGCATTTGCAAGTTTATGAACAATATCCTTTGCTTTTGCTACACACTCAGCATCCATATCATCCCATTTACCAGATGATATGTTATCAAGTGTCTCTTTTAGCAGTGAAAGCTCATCATTTGAAACCCAGTTTTCACTAGTTACACAGCAATCACTTTCTTTACTCAGGTTCCTCAGATCACTAAGCATATCATTAAGTCTGGAGCTTGTTAACTCTTCATTAAACCTGTGTTCAGACGGAATTACATTTTCTTTCTGATAATGAACTTCCGCCAGGAACAGGAAGCGATCACACTCGTGGAACCAGTCCCTAACATCATATAGTATATTCATACCCACACAGGAAATGATTTGACTTCTATCATATAAAAGACTATGGAATTAAAAATATACATAAGTCATCTCATAGAAAGGCAAATGTTGCACATTATTAAAATTATGTTTTTAATTCTTCGATCCAATTTATTTTTATAGTACTTCCTGTACGAAAAAAAAGGATTACAACACCCTTTTAAACTTTTGAGTCTAAAAGAAAATATATAGAAGGTTTACAGATCTTCATCATTTACCGGAAAATATGAAAACCAGAGTTTTTCACCCCTGTAACTTAGCATATTCATCCGTTCCCTGGTCATCAGGTCAAAGAGTTTTTCAATTCCCGGAGGATAGGAACCCATTGCATTCATTGGAACAAGTGGTTCCCCATCAACCATTTCCACATAGTATAGATCAGAGCCAAAATTTCGGATGAAACTGACATCATATGCAATGAAAATATCAATAACATCATTTATTGACAAAGTGGGAATGGAATGTTGAAGATGATGATCATCGAGCTCTATAAGATTGTCATGCATGAATTAAGATTAACAACATAGAATAAAAATTGAATGTTACAGTTGGATAAGATATTATACATTTTAATGACCATAAAGAAAAATCTACAATAAAAAGCTCTTTTATTAAAGTCATATTTTTGTTGTATATTTCAAATTTGAAATACCAAACAATGATGTTTGCTATTGTCCAAACTATTTTAACAAATAGATTAAAAAGCTTAGCAAAAATTCCTATTGAAAATATGAACAATTATGTCCGGGAATTCCATAGTACTTAATCATAATAATTATGCTCTTATGAATTATGAATTGTATGCAGAGATAATTCAATAAACTGTAACTGATGAAATGTAAGAAAAGTGCATAAACCGCACATGAATAAATGTATGGATTAATCATACGGTAATAAGACACCGATTTTTCAATATTTATGACGAGTCGTTCCCTGTTCTATTGACATTTTCAAAACCTCTGGTTCCTTGGACCCTAACATCAAACGTTTCCCGTTTGTAAATGTTAGCAACAAGCCCTTTTTACCACTTATATTGTAGGCCTTGCCTTTACGACCATACCTTATGCCCCATCCTCCATAATCCTTCAATGGACTATACCTGACTGCTTCAGCAGAACTTATGTCACTAAAGGTAAAATGCTTGAAAGACAGATGTATCGGGAAAAACTTCACGTAAAGCCCACTGTTGCGCACCTCAACAACAAGACGAATGGATAAGATGAAAATAGGAAGAATTATCCCAATCAGTACCAGATTTATCAGCATTCCCCTATCAGACAGGGGATTATTTCCAAAAGAGCGGTCATATACCAACTGTTCTATGGCAAAATACCAAACAAGACCAGTGGTCGCAAGCAAAAGAATCAACAACCATAATTGCCGGAATTTCTGAACCTCACGGAAAATAATCGAATCTGAATTATCATCGTAAGTCATCAACAAAAATAAGAAACTGAACATATATAATCATTGTTAATATTCTAACTATGAGGGAACAAACAATGTATTCTATTGTGTACAGTACTACCGAAAGTAGAGATGAAGCCCGGAAAATTGCCGGTGAACTTGTGAAAAGTAAGCTTGCTGCATGCGTCAACATACACCATATCGATTCGATATATTCATGGGAAGGCCAGATAGAGGAAGATGAAGAATTTGCAATCTCTGTAAAAACAACAACATCAAAAGTACAGAAGGTTACTGACAGAATAAAAGAAATGCATAGCTATGAGCTTCCTGCAATAGTATCGTGGGAGATCAGTGGCGATAAAGAATACCTTGAATGGATATCAGAAATTACGGATTGACCCAAAAAAGGAAATAAGGAAACGGATTGCAAAAAACTGCAATCAATCTAATTAAGATCTCTTGTATTATCTTATACTTACCTCTGATGAATGATAGTTCTGACAGGGAAAGGAATCTCGATACCTTCTTTCTCGAATTCAGCATTGATCTTAGTGTTTACCTCATTTATCACTGTGAATTTCTCACCAGGATGAGTCACCCACATTACGATTGCAAAATCAAGACTTGAATCACCATGGTTATCAAACCTGACATAAGGTGAAGGGTCATCAAGCACGAAATTCACACTTTTTGCAATATCAGTCAGGATGTTGCGGACCTTTTCAACATCTGAACCATAAGCAACGCCAATGGTTACCTTGACCATCATTGTCTCTTCAGGAGAAGTATAATTGGTTATCTTGCTGTTGGCAATTATACTGTTTGGAATCACTATCATGTTGTTATAGAGATTCTTGATCCTGGTACTGCGAATACCCACTTCCTGAACTATGCCAATCTCACCATCATCGATCTCGATCCTGTCTCCTGGTTTAAAAGGCTGGTCAAAATAAATGGAGATTCCTCCGAAGAACTGTGAGATCGTATCCTGTGCAGCAAAGGCAACTGCCAGACCTACAATACCTGCTGAAGCAAAAAGAGGCAGGATGTCTGCGTCCCACACACCCTTCAATATCGCAAGAATACCGAAGAAGACAATTAGCACGTCAACTATGTTCTTGAACAGAGGCAGAAGCTCATCATCCATCCTGGTGTCTGTCTTCCCGACAAGATGTGAGAAAACATGCTTGAAAAGGATCTTGTCTATCCTCAAAAGAGCAAGAATCCATAAAATACCCAGACCTGTAAGAAGAAGACCCATGATTATCTCTATAGCAGTATTTCCAGGGAAGACAATTTCTGCCGAAATGAAAGCTCCCATAAACACAACCGTATAGAATATTGGTTTTTTAAGTGCATCAACAATAAGGTCATCGCAATCATAACGCGTCTTTGCAGCATAATGCAGGAAGACCCTCTTAAACAGGAAGTCTGCGATGAAAGCCAGTATAACCGATGCAACAACCACAACTGTAGCAGCCACAATGTCCGAACCAAACACTCCGGACTGGGATTGCATAAATTGATTGATATAAGCAGGGATTGTATTATTCAGAAACATGTTGCTTGTTTTGAGTATTTCATATATAAACTTTTTTAAACTAACAAAGGATTTTGGGAGTACATATTCCCAGCAAGAAGGATAATATAGAGCCTTGCAAATTATGCGAATAATGAAAGAAACAAATTCAGAAATTGCAATCATGTGGGTTGAAAAGGGACTCAATGAAAAAGACTCTGAGAAAAAACTGCATTATTTAGATATGGCACTGGAGCTTGATTCCAATAATCCGGTGGCGCTCAACAACAAAGGCATGCTTCTGCATAAAATGGGAAAGTTCCATGAAGCTATCGAGTGCTATGATAGAATCCTCAAACAATATAACATGTCCAGATATATTCCAGCTCTTTATAACAAATCTTTGACGTTGAAAAAAATGGAACTTTTTGAAGCTGCCCTGACCTTTATGAACAGGGCACTGAAACAACAGCCAGATAATGAAAAAATTAAAAAGCATGTTGAAAACCTGACACTTATCGTTGAAGGAAGAGGAGAGATCAGGCCGCGCAGGGAAGCACAGATACCAAAAGAGAAACTTGCTGTCAATAAGGTATACACACAATGGGAACCTCCGGCAGTAAGCACACTACTTGCTTATGAGATGAAATGCAGTCACAAAGACATAAAATATTACAAGGGTTTTGGGGAAGACCTTGTTAAAGAGAAGATAATCCAGGACAAGCTTAACCAGAGAATATATTGCTGCGGAACCTGTCGCTTCCATAAAAATGACCTGTGTCAGCATAAAGACACAAAATCTATGTTGATCTCATCCAGTGCCATATGCAGAAACTTCAGGCCAGAATAAAAAATGATTGAAATAAGCTAACTATAAGCTAAATATAAAGCTAAGAGAAAGTGAATACAAGCTAAAAGGACAGAAGGGTATCAGAGGATACCCAGGTCAGTCAGACGCTCCGGAAGATATCTTTCCGTCACAAAATCGAGACCTTTTCCTGCAAAGGCCTGCTGTTCTGCTTTTTTGTTTATTTCAAGCTGCAGGTTTATTTGTTCTTTCCAGTAATCGCTTTCGAACCTTGGATCAGTAAGTTCACTCCTCAGTGCAGCAACGTCTTTTTCCGTAAGTTTATCCGTTGACAGTTCATATTCCACAATATCAGAAGGCTGAACACCAACAAACTGTGCACCGGGTGTTGCCATATATTCGGAAAGGTGGGCACTCTTGATAGCACCATATGCAACTGAAGCGAAGATACGATACGACCACGGGTCACCGTCAGTAAAAACAACCACCGGAAGGTCCAGTTCTTCATTCATCCTTTTAATTATGCGACGTGTGGAACGGGCGGGCTGCCCTTTAAGGTGCACAAGGATGGCATCGTTTCGTTCATCAAAACCGTTCTCAATGAGCCTTGCATACATACCACCAGTCTCAATAGCGATTATAAACTTGGCATCAGTATCGAGGAACTCGATATTTTCCACATTGAAAGGAATCTGATAACCACTTTCTCCGATATCTTCCTGACAGTGTATCACACGGTCTCCACGCTTTGTTTCTTCACGCAGACGGAGTGGACCGAACATAGTTGCACCATCTTCCTCAGGACGCATGTGGAAATATTCTCTTTGAAGGCCGGAAATGATCTCCAGATCCTCGACCAGCCTATCACTTTCAGGTTGCTCGCGGAATTTTGCTACATCCCAGTTCTCAGAAATATAATACAACTCCCTTAACGTTGAACCCCTGTCCTGACCAAGATGATTCTTTATAAGGAAATCTATAACATGAGAGGTTTTCAATAACTGGAAAGCACCTTTTACAGTCTTTGCACTTCTCTCGGTTTCCCTGTCGCCATAAACCCATACATCACTGTCTTCACTGTATTCTATATTCGCTTTTGTACGGCTTGGAAGAGAAACACTGGGAACAATTTCATCAATGAAATTATCATAAAGTTTCCCTGCAAGACCAAGCAAACGATTGCTTGCCATCTCATCATGTTCTTTTTTCTGTTGAGAAAGATTATCTGCCATCTATTCACCCCTTTATAGCTTTTGCACCTGTAACAAGTTCTTCATCAAGACCCTCCACGATCAACGTAGGAAGTCTTGAAATACCTTCCTCATCCAGAGTGGCTACAGAATAACTGAGAACTTTGGAGGCTCCGGGAGAAACACTGAGCTTCCATATGTAATCAAAATCACTCCCCATGTTTATGACCTTAGGTTCTGGAACTGCATTTTCAATCTCGAAAGGAACCATATCATGCACTTTGAAATTCTGCTTTTTACTTGTGTAGTTCTTGGCCCTGATGGAGATATTTGCACCACCATTGCCATCTGGCTGTACTATTCTGTCAACCAGAAGATTACCCATAACTTTTGCAACAACAGGATTTATGTCAGGAACATCACGTTCAAGTGTTTCAGCAAGCTTGCTTGCCATCTTTGGTAATACTTTTGTGATAATAACCTCTTTTTCACGTCTCTTTTTAAGATCGTTACGTTTGTTAAGATACCTGTTCATCTTTCTGGCTACTTCCTTGATGGCAAGCTCTATTTCATCCCTTATTTCAGGAATTTCTGCCACAGCATCTTTGGATTCGGAAGTAAAAGGAACATTTGTCGATGCTACGTGTACAAGAATTACCACAGGTCCGGTTGGTAATCCACCACCAGGTTGATTCAATCCGTATTGCTTCCACTTAACAGACTCAATTGCATGAGTGATAACACATCCACCCTGCTGATACAGAAGAGGAACCCTGTTGGCAAAACGCATGATATCAACACGGTCATCTTTTTGGAGTTCACCACCATAGGCAATACCCACTTCAACTATGAACGGATTGCCTGAGAAAACCGATGCATTTCTGGTAGTAGTACCTATGAAGTCAACACTGAATTCCTTCTCAAGTCCCTTATAGATCAATTCCTCACCTATAGGAGATAAGCAATCAGTTGGTGGAGCCATTAACTTTACTTTAGAGAAAGCATCAAGCAATTTACGAGACTGGTCCCTTGTCATCTCATGAGGGTCGAGTTCAGGATCAAGACCTGATGCCTTGCATATTTCTTCTGCTGCAAGATGACCTATCTTTGAGAAAGAATAACGCAGGAAAGGAGATAATTTCTGTCTCTCCGTATACCTCAGCATTTTCATGAGAGTTCCAAGTTCAATACCATGAGGATGCGGCAGAATTTCTTTTGCAGGAACAGGGAGTTTGTCTGTTGCCCTTTCAAAGGTCTCCTGATTTCCATCAGGCTCAATAAGAGTGATCCTGGCGTGAGGATTTACAATTGCTGTGGCCTTGAGATATTCGTAAATTGACTGGCGTCTTCCTTTCACATAGGAAGCTTCCATTTCCATTTCAATACGTGTACCGTGCGGACGATCCCAGTCAACAACATCATCCGTCAGAATTTCCGGATCATTGGTACTGGTATTGATCATTAGTTCGTAATAGTGTGCAGGGTTACCATGACCAATCTTAGAAATGATCTTTGTATGATGTCCGGATGTTAGCTGTGAATACAAAACTGATGCCGATATACCGATACCCTGTTGTCCACGGCTCTGTTTGAGGGCGTGGAATCTTGAACCATATAGAAGTTTTGCAAACACCTTTGGAATCTGTTCCTTGATAATTCCAGGTCCATTATCCTCTATTATGATAACCACATTGTCCTTTCCTGAGCGTTCTATCTGAAGGAAAATATCAGGAAGTATCTCAGACTCCTCACATGCGTCAAGTGAGTTATCCACTGCTTCCTTGACCGTTGTTATCAAACTGCGTGGTGCAGAGTCAAAACCAAGTATTTGCCTGTTCTTTTCAAAGAACTCGGCAACACTTATTGATTTTTGATTTTTTGCAAGTTCTTCTGCAATTGGATTTTCCATAAAAATTTCTTCCTCATCCGTTATTGGTCACGATCCATTATGACCAGAAAATAATATCTCCGAATATATAAAAATGTTTTTTCAGGACCACTGATCATAATACATTCGAGGTCACTGAATACCAAATAACCATACGATAAGTAGCGACAATTGTTTTATTCGATTATTTTACATTATTTGAGTTCAGCACCCACAATCGTTTGTGTTGCAGTGACCGAGTCTGCTTCACGAATAATATCAACTATACTGTTCAGTGTCCCGAGATCATCCACTTCAATGATCACAACAAAATCATATTCACCAAATACATGATAAATATCCTTAATACCTTCAATCCTGTTGAGTTCATTGTAAGCTATCCTTTCGCTGCCAGGCAGCACATTGACCATAGTTACTCCAATTACCATTGTATCACTTAGACAGAAGTGGAGTACAAGGTATTTAGAAGTTTTCAATATGAAGCATTAGAAAGCTCAAAAACAAACAGAGAACTGTATAATTGATATTCAGGACCAATAGGCACTTTTTTGCAAATCACATCATCATTATTATGATGATAAGCAAAAGCTATATATAGCAATAATATCATACTAGGATTTGATGAGCGGGTTATCCTCTTTTTGACAATAACCCCCACTCCCCAACCCGCTCATACTCCACTCCACTTTTTGATAATAATTCACTAAAAATAGCGATGAGTCCTGTTTTTTATTAATTGTTCCCCCACAGATGAAAATCGTGATTTTACAAAATAAAATTATGAGTTGTCACACCAAAACATACATTTGTTTTATAAAAATAACATGATGCTTTTTTCCATAATGTTGCACAATTCATACTTAATAACACTACTTTCTAAATAAAAACATATGATGATGCTTGTAGTTCTGATCTGAAATACTAGTGAATAAATTAGCAGAAGAAAATAATGCAAAATAATAACTGACTATTCCAGGAGACTTTACAAAAACAAAAAACCAAACATTACCAATCAGTTAGTGAAACATCAATAAAAACGACACTTATAGTTTAAAACGCAATGATGCGATAATAAGATAGATATCACCTCATATATAGTACATAACATAAAAAATATTATAACTTATATATCAAAAATAAGACATATATTAAAGCATATGATTAGATGCATGTTATATAATATATACATACATGCATACATATATATATATATATATTGATTCCCCGCTTGGATGCGTTTTCTATAAAAGATAGCACTCAATGATAACAAAAATAATCCTGTAAAGAGCAAGGATTAAAAATCAAAGAGAGTTTTTTGCGGTTTCTTTGGAATTTCTTTTTTAGTATCTTCAGAACTCCCAACTTTATCATCAGCATCCTTCTGCCCGGATTGTGAAGATGGACCATTATTTGATCTGGGTAAACGGTCAAGACTAAGTTGAGAAGGATCTTTTTTAGGAGCTGCCTTTTCCACAAAAAAAGCAGGTTCATCTGATGGAACAAAGGTCTGACGAATCTCCTGAGCTTCATCATAAACTGCCTGAAGCTTTTTTGTGACCTTTTTTGAACCTTTCAAATATAACAGCTCATCCAGAGTCAGACCAAGAGTAGCAACAACATCCACAGCATATTCATCCTGCTGAATAAGTCTCGAATACATACCTGCTACTTCCAGACGTGAAAAGCGCATTGATTCATTACAATGAGAACCTATCTTCACAGCGATGTTGTTCCTCATATTCCTTCTGGAACGCATCTGACCCATCTTTCTCCACAAAGAAGGTGGTTGATACTTAACAAAACCACCACGTACGCGGGATTTTGATACCACCGTACCGCCAGTCATTAACATCCCTGCATAACGCCACATACGATAATTCTGACGCCTTCGTACACGTCCCAGGAAACGGTCTGAACGAGAGAGATAGGAATAAGTATTGACAATATCAGGCGTCAGAGGCTCTTCACCTTTGCCCGTATACTGATGCGGGAGATTTTCATCTACCCAGTGAATAAGATCCTCTGGAGTTTCATCCAGATTATAGGTTGCCTCCAGAGCAGAAGAGACATCCTTTCCCTTGAAGATACGTCCCACTACTTTGAATATGGATTCTTTGTTATCCCTGTCAGAAGTGGAAATATCCTCTACAAAAATCTCAGTACGGCCCATTGAAATAGCCTGAAGATCATTAACAGCACTTCGGAAATCGCCATCTGCAGAACCTGCAATTTTCTCAATGACGCCGGCACCGCACATAACACCTTCCTGTGCAGCAATCTTCTTGAGAGCAGGGATCATTGAGCGGGACTGAACAGAACCGAACTTAAGCTCGAGACACAGGGAACGTAAAGTCGATGAGAGCCCATAGATGTCATTGGCAATAAGAACAATAGGCTGACTGGATTTCTTTATCACATTAACAATGGCACGGGCGCCTCCTCGGTCACTATTCCCATGAAGATTATCAGCTTCATCGAGGATAACAAGCCTTTTTTGAGAATTACCGGTAAGTGTTTGCATAGTAGAGGCAGAACCTGCAACCTTTTCAATAACACCTGCTGTTCGCTGATCACTGGCATTGAGCTCAATGACCTCCCACCCCATATCTCTGGCAAGTGCATGTGCGGATGAAGTTTTCCCGATACCTGCCTGGCCATGCAATATTGCTGCCCTTTTATCAGGGATTCCGAGTTCCCATTGCTCGCCCCATTTTCTGAGGTCACCTATTACTTTCTTGTGACCAACCACATCATCCAGTGAGACTGGCCTGTACTTCTCTGCCCATTCCATCTGCACAGTCATGTTATTACCCAATATTCAGGAAAAGTAATTAATGTTTGCACCACTTTGTTGTTCTGATAGATATTATTGATGGTTAGAGGTATCATCCATGGGATCAAAAAGTACGGAAAATCTCCTGGGCCTTATAGAAAAAAGGGCATTAGAAAACAGGGCAAGAGTTGCCATTGGAGTACGTAACCCAAACCCCAAGATGTTGAAAAGTGCCAGGGATGCACATGAAGCAGGATACGCAAATGTTCTGCTTGTAGGCAATAAAAAAGAGATTGAAGAAACAGGTACAGATCTGGATATTATCGGAACAAATGATCCTGAAAGAACCCTGGGCGACCTGCTTAAATCAAGATACGTGGATGCTGCTGTAAGGGGTACTGCAGGTGCATCTCAAACACTTTCACACCTGAAAAAAATACTTAAACAGGATAGCCTTCACAGAATTGCATTATTGCAAACAAGTAAAGGAATACCGTTTTTCATCGCCCCTGTCGGAATTGATGAAGGGAACGAACTGGCTGACAAGATCGAGTTCATAAAACTGGGAATAGAATACATACGGAGATTCAACATAGAACCTGTGGTTGGCATCCTCTCAGGCGGAAGGCTGGGAGACCTGGGGAGAAATATCCGGGTTGATCAGACACTTGCAGAAGGTGACTTCATCGTAAACAGGATAAGAGAGCATGGAATAGAGGCAAAGCATCATACCATCCTGATCGAGGATGCAATAAAAGAAGCTAATTTCATACTTGCCCCTGATGGGATATCAGGTAATCTGATATTCAGAACCCTGGTATTCCTCGGAGGAGGAGATGGGCTGGGAGCACCCGTCCTGATGGATGATTACGTCTTTGTTGATACATCAAGGGTAGGCGGACATTACACAAAAGCAATTATGCTTGCCAGTGCACTGGTTGGAAAGCAGGATACAAAGGCAACTGACGAACAATAACGTAATATACTGGATACATAGAATCTAATAATTATATTTATTAAATTCATTTTATTTCATTGGAAATAGCATTATAAGAAATCAATAATGCACAGGGAATGAGCGACATGGAAGCTGTACTGATAAAAGCAAAAACTATCTCTTCGGCATGGTCCCAGTTGATCCATGAGATCTATGAGAAGGGAGAGGAACATAAGCCCGACTATAAAACTATGACAAAAAGGGTTCACGCCACCATATACATAGAGGATGTGAACAATAATCAGGTAAATGATGCCGTACCTTTTGGAGCTAATCTTATATCCAAATATAAGGAAGAGCTCACAGAAGAATATGCAGACTGGTACAATTCCCTGGCTGACGATGATAAGAGAAAATTCGACTACTGTTATGCTAAGCAGTTGTTCAGGTATGGAGAGGCTGCATATAATACAGTTAAGGCAAATGTTGAGAATCTACGCCCCGGATCCAGAAGACATGTAGGCGTGCTCTGGGAAAATGAAGTGCATATACCTAAATTCGAGGATCAGCCTTGCTGGATAGCTTACAAGGTCGAACAACTGAATGAAAAACAAGTACGAATTTATCTGCTTTACAGATCATGGGACGCATTTGGCGGATTCCCTGCGAATATACCGGCAATTGTAGAAGGATTCAAAAAGGTATTCAGAGAAAATAATCTGGATATTGAGATAGAATCATTGATAGCAACCGGATGGGACACTCACATCTATGACACCGATCTGCAGGCTGTTGAAAAAATATTCAAGGCCAATTCACTTTGCCCAATATGCAAATGTATAACTCCAAAACACTCATTTATCCAGACAACAAAAGGTAAAGCATGTCCCGAATGTAAGAAATCAATGTAATCTTACATTTATCTCATTTTTTAGATTATTTTTATAATAGATTTCCATTCACATTGAATGTAACGGCCCCCATGATCTTGTTTTTAGCCGTTACTACACTCATTTTCATACACAACAAGCAACATACATAATTTTTAAAATATAATTCCATTAATTATATATGTATGAATTATGCATACATATGTATGATTCCATTATTTGATCACAAAGGAGAGTTTGCCCATGAAAAGACTTACTATCAGCATGTCCGATGAACTTTTTGACAAATTGAATGCTATTGAGAACAAGAGCCTGTTCATCAGAAAGCTAGTAGAAAGAGAACTTGATGCAATGGAAAGTTCAACTACTGAAGAAGCCATTCCATGGAGCGAGAGTTTCGGCATCCTCAAAAATGACGTAAATATCATTTTTGGCAGACTTGAAGAAATGGAAAATAAACTGGCAAAACTAAAGGATCAGCATGAAGAACTCTCACCTATTCAGGAATCAGCCAATATGCAGCAATCCTTTGAAGAAGATCATCAAGAACCTACCACACCCATAAACACAGAAAATGAACCCGTAGCAACCACAGCAGATGCTTCTGTGGAAGAAGTAAATGTTGCAGAGACAAGAGAAGAAAAAACTGCTGCGATGGATGAAGCCATCGGTGCTTTGAATGATATTGGAACTGAAAACAATAACGTATTTTCAGATTCATTGATCACCCCTAAAGCCAGCGTTGAAGCAAATATCCCATCGAATGAAGAAAGTGAAATAAAAACTAATCCTTCGGTTGAACCTTCAATTCAAGAACAAATTCTGTCCCCGGAAACAGCCCCCTATGCACCAGCTATTGAAAATACAGTACCAACAGGCATAGATATTCATAAACCACCCGAACAAGTTATGCCTGAAAATAAGCCGCAAATTCCTGAAAATGGACAAGAACCAGAATTGAGTGTTCCTATGCCAGAGATGGAAAAAAATTCTAATACCGAACCTCCAGAAGATCCAGCCCATGAACACAAACTCTCAGAACTGGTCATGGAAAAGATTAACAAAACTGATGGAGAGGATCAGAATGACATTGCAGAAAACGAAATTCAACTTACTTCTTCAGAACAAACCGGACATCTTTCACCTGAGGAGAAGAACGCACAACCGGAATTCAAGATGCCGGACCTAAAACCACCGGAAATGGAAAATGAACAAACGGGTTTCCAGATACCGGACCTAAAACCACCGGAAATGGAAAGTGAGCAAAGTGGATTCCAGATGCCGGACCTAAAACCACCGGAAATGGAAAGTGAGCAAAGTGGATTCCAGATGCCGGACCTAAAACCACCGGAAATGGAAAATGAACAAACGGGTTTCCAGATACCGGACCTAAAACCTCCGGAAATGGAAAATGGAACAGGTGGGTTTGTAATACCAGAATTTGAAGAAACATCCAATTCCGAAAAGAAAGCAGAAAAACCGGATTTTGCAATTCCAGATTTGAATGTACCTGATACCCCCAGCCCCAATGAACAGGATCAAGTACCCCCATTTATGGCTTCTGGGACAGAAGCACCTGATTTACAGAATGAAACTCCTCAAATGCCATCAGCGGAAACACCAACTTCTCCGGTGCAGAATAGTGATTCAAAACCAGATAAACTTGAGACTAATATCCTTATGTACATGCCACGTGGAGCAAAGGTGAAAAAGGAAATCATCAAAAGCCTTGTATCACGACAGTTCAGCCAGGATGATATTGAAAAGAAGATACAGGAACTTGTAGTAAGAGAAATACTTGTATTAAAGCAGGAAAATGGAGTTGAACAACTCCAAAGACTGAAATAGAACTAAAGGAAGAAAATATCAAATAAGTCCCGTCCTTTCCGAAGACATCTCCGAAAAGATTATTCCCGAAGAACATTGCTTGCAAACATTTCTGGAATGGTCAAAACATTTATTGCAAACAAGTCTGCCGCAGAGAGCACATGTGTTCAGATTGGATACTGAACCGCATATTGCGCAAATACCCACCCTTTCCATTAACTAATATTCATACAATCCTGTATCAAAAAACCGTCGGTCACATATAAAAAAAGAAAATACAGACCTATTCAGATCTGTTTAAAAGCTATTTCAGAACGATCAAATCACTCAATAATAGCGCCTTTGTTTGCGGAACTGACAAATTTCCGGTATCTTGCGAGATAACCGGTGACTTTCTTTTCCAAAGGAACAAATGTTTTCCTGCGCTCTTCAAGTTCTTCATCAGATACTTTTAGATCAAGTTTTCTTGCAGGAATGTCGATATCAATTATATCGCCTTCCTGCACAAGACCTATAGGCCCTCCTTCCTGTGCTTCCGGAGAGATATGCCCTATACAGGGGCCTCTTGTACCACCGGAGAAACGGCCATCTGTAACGAGAGCAACTTTATCTATAAGTCCCATACCTGCAATTGCAGAGGTTGGAGAAAGCATCTCACGCATTCCGGGACCCCCTTTCGGACCTTCATAACGTATAACTACAACATCACCGGCAACAATATTCTTGCCAAGGATTGCAGCCATTGCGTCTTCCTCGCTGTCAAATACTCTTGCAGGACCGCTGTGTACTAACATTTTAGGATCAACGGCTGCCTGTTTGACGACTGAACCGTCAGGAGCAAGACTTCCTTTCAGTACTGCGATACCGCCTTCTTCATGTATTGGTGATTCCAGCGTACCCATGATTCTTGCATTGAGTTTTGGATTTACAATAATCAGATCTGTAAGATTCTCACCAACAGTCTTACCATTAACTGTTTTTTCATTAAGGTTGAGACTTGACTGAAGTCTGGACATTATAGCCTGAACACCACCTGCCCTTTCAAAGTCAAGCATATAATTCTCTCCACCGGGTTTCAGGGAAATAAGATGTGGAGTGCTTCTGCTGAGCCTGTCAAAAACATCAAGGCTGAGTTCAAGTCCGAATGCATGGGCAATTGCAGGAAGGTGAAGAGTTGTATTTGTGCTACCACCTATTGCCATGTCAACCATTATGGCATTCTCAAATGATTTCAGAGTGACTACACTGCGTGGATTGAGACCTTCATTGACCATTGAAACAATCCTTTCACCGGATTCTTTTGCAAGCCTGATTTTCTTTGCATCAGTAGCATGAGCAGTGCCGCATCCGGGAAGACTCAGACCGAGTGCTTCAGTCATACATGCCATGGTGTTTGCAGTATACATTCCTGCGCATGAACCGGCACCGCTACAGGAACAATCTTCAAGAAGCTTCAGTTTTTCATCAGATACCTGCTCAGACTGGCATTCACCGACACCTTCAAAGACAGATATAAGGTCTCTTGGTTCATCATCAACATAACCGGGAATCATAGGACCACCTGTGACCACAATGGCCGGAATATCAAGACTTCCTGCTGCCATGAGATGACCAGGGGTTATCTTATCACATGCGGTTATCATTACCATACCGTCAAGCTGGTGACCCTGAAGGACAAGCTCTATGGAATCTTCAATAGCCTCTCTGCTTGGCAGGGAATATTTCATTCCTTCGTGACCCATAGCAATTCCATCACAGATACCAATTGTATGGAATTCAAATGGAACACCTCCGGCACTTCTGATACCTGCCTTCACAGCTTCTGCAACCTTATCAAGATGAATATGACCAGGTATTAATTCGTTCCTGGAGTTCACAACTGCAATGAACGGCTTTTTCATTTCAGAATCTGTTACACCGGTTGCCTTCAAAAGAGAACGGTGAGGCGCACGTTCGAGTCCTTTCTTTGTCTTGTCACTTCTCATTGGAAAACCTCGTTTGCTGCACTTACAGCATGCTTACAACTAATATAGGTAATGGAAAAAGGAATATATAAGAAATGTGTGCCATTCTGAAATTCCAGGCATTAAGACATAAAAGAACACAGAACAATAAGAAGTAAATTAAATCCAATACATAAGATCGGCAGACATAAGGTTCCAGTTCATTTACCACCTACGTATGATTCGTTATTACAAGATTATAACATTCATAATTATATGAATCTGAGTATGATATGTATGAATTTGGGAATACACAATACATAACAACAAGAAAATATCATAAACATCCATAATCAAAATAGTAAACTGGAACATACCAAAAACGAAGATGTAAAATTAAAACTTCAATGTAATTGAAAACTACTAAATAAGCAATCTAAGATGCAATATTTGGGGCATATGTGGAAATATCCTTAAATACCTTAATCTAAAAGACATTTAACGTTTCAAGCATAAAATAAAACTATTGCAATAAATCAGGCAATAATATAAAACAGCACCAGTAGCTTACTAAAATTCAATATGCATAATCAGACAGTAATAAATGAACGATTATTATTAAAAATATACAACGAGCAATACATATCAAAATATAGATATTTTTGAGAAATGCAACTACATACACACAGAAGCATGAAAGCAATAATAATTGATGGATATGTAGACGAACCAGCATGTTTCGGAGTGCCGCCATACATATCCCCATATATCAGATACATTGCAGGCGCTCTAAGAGAAAATGGTTTTCAGGAAGAGAATATACATTATTTCACCATTGATGATTTGCGTAAAGACCTAGATTATGCGCCCAGATTAATAAGAAGAGCAGACATTACAATAGTTCTTTCAGGAATGACAGTACCGGGTAAATACCTGCGTTCTACACCCATCAATCTTGGCGAGATACAAAGCATATTTAGTGCGACAAATGGCATTAAAGTACTCGGAGGACCAATAAGACTTGGTTTTTCTCTCGAAGGTGGTAAAGCTGCCCAAAGCAACCTAACAGATTCAACGGACGCATGCATCTGTAGCAAGGACATAGAAGCTTTTGTCGCAGACATCACAGGTAAAAACACCGAATCACCTGAAGATGTTGAACATAGATTTAGATCTGTGGAAGAAATTAGAAGATGGAGCAACAAAGGTAGTTTTATTATCAAAAAACACCCGGATTATCCCAATGTGATGTGCGAGATCGAAACGTACAGAGGTTGCGGCCGAAAACATCATTGTTCATTCTGCACCGAACCATCCTACGGAGAATCAGATTATAGACCGATAATGGATGTTGTATCCGAAGTATCAGAACTATACAAAAATGGCGCACGGTTCTTCAGAATCGGAAGACAACCGGATATCCTGAGTTATCAGGCAAAAGACAAAGGTGGAAACACACCAGAACCTGATCCTGAAGCAATACTGTCCCTTTACAGAGGTATTAGAAATGTTGCCCCTGAACTAAAAGTCCTGCATATGGATAATGCAAATCCGGGAACAATTGCAAACTACCCGGAATTAAGTCGGGAAATCCTTAAAACAATAGTCAAATATCACACGCCGGGAGACATTGCCGCACTTGGGATGGAAAGTGCCGATCCGGAAGTTGTCAGAGCAAATGGATTGAAAGCATTCCAGGATGAGATTTTTGAGGCAATCAGCATAATTAATGAAATTGGCAGGAATCGCGGTGCTAACGGAATGCCCGAATTACTCCCGGGAATCAATATTGTCCACGGGCTTATGGGAGAATCAAAAAAGACATTCCAGCTGAACTATGAATTCCTCAAAAGAGTCTTTGATTCTGACCTGTTACTTCGCAGGATAAATATAAGGCAGGTCATGGCATTTCCGGGAACCCGCATCTATGGAAACGACGAATTGGTTAAGAAGCATAAGCAGCTTTTCCTGAAATACAAAGAAATGATTCGCAGGGACATCGACATGCCAATGCTTAAGAAAATCATTCCTTCAGGCACAATTCTAAGAGATGTGATGTGCGAATTAAATAGTGATAAATTGTGTTTTGGAAGACAAATGGGATCATACCCTTTACTTATAGGGATTCCTGCTAATCAGAAAATAGGCGAATATATCGATGTCACAGTAACAAGACATGGACACAGATCCATCACAGGAGTGCCATATCCTCTTAAGATTAATACCGCGCCAATATCATTAATACAGGAACTTCCAGGGATTGGAAAGAAACAGGCTACAAAGATCTATAAGAAATTACCTTTTGAAAATGAAGAAGACTTTATGAACAAGACTTCAAAGGAAGAATTACTCAAATATATTGATTTATCTTGATTTTTTACATTCACTTGAGGAAGTTCTTGATAAAATCAGTATCCTTTAAGATTTTGAAGCTGACAAAGCCACCTACAAGGATATTCATATAGAAAGTGAAAGCCCTCCAGGCAATAACTGCAATACCAAGTACTGAAGAAGAAATAAAAAGGGAGAACACCGTCGTTCCTGCAAGTTCAGCAACTCCGCTTGCACCGGGAGTGGCAGGGATTACAAGCAGAACCATAACAATCACCTGCGAAGCATAAACAATAAGAGGATCAGGATTCTGGTTTAAGCCGAGAAGTACCACATACAACATGGAAAAATCAACAAACCAGAATCCTATAGTGTTTAAAACACCAAATGCCAGTCCCTTTCGTCCTTCATTGAGTAAGATAGATATACTTTCATGGAAGTGATCAAGTTCATTATCAACACGAATGATTACTTTCTCCAGAGCAGCATCTGTTTTCTTCCCTGCAAGAGGTGCAATTCTATGTACTAAAAAGTAAACCACTTTTTTAGTAGAGGCAGGTTTCCATATAGCATACAATGTAAGAAAAAGTATGAATACAAGGCCAAACTCTGCAAATATGAACATTGTATCAAAAACAGAGTCATTTAGAACACCCCGGATAACATAAATAGAAACAGGAGCAAGAGACAGAATAAGTATACCATCAAGTATCCTTTCTCCGAGAACAACAGCTGTGGCCTTGCCCAATGGTATTTTTTCTTCATGAAGAAGGTGAATTCTTAAAGGTTCACCACCAAGGGAAGAAGGTGTTATTGAGGCTGCCAGGGTGCCTGAAGTAACTATTTCACAGGCTTTCAAATAACCGAGATCAAAACCCAGTGCCTTGCAAAGAGAATGAGTACGCAAGCCCCAGACTACATAACTAAGGGCATGAACACATGCCGCTGCAACTATGTATCCCGGCCTGATTTCCAGAATAGAGGACATGGTGCTGGAATCAAAAGTAAGGACAACTACTATTAAGCCAGATATAAGGCTTATTAACAATGATAAAAAAATCCATTTTTGAATCTTGTTCATTTCCCCAACCTGGATATGATAAGTATGAATATTATGATGACTGTCTTGCACCAGCAATTAGCCATTAATTCATCATACATCAATCAGTCATCAATTATATCATCTTTTACATTTGTTCCCGAAGGAATGGATTTCTTTGGCCATATCTTTACATCAGAGTGAACCGTTACATCATCTTCAATTAATACTTCAGGACCGATTACTGTACCATTTTCAAGGCTACAATTATCACCGACTGTTGTACCATTATCGATGATAGAGCCGGAAACATTGGAGTTTCGGCCAATAACCACATCGTTGAACATATAAGAAGATAGTATCCTTGTATCATTATCAATTACACAATTAGAACCAATTGCAGTATAGGGTCCAATAAGTACATTATCACCTATGGTTGTATTCTCGCCGATTACGATCGGACCTACAATCGCAGAATTTGACCCTACTGTAACATTGTGGCCAAGGGATACAGGACCTTTGATACGCGCATCAACCGTCTTAAAATGACCTTCTATTGAGGTGCCCGGGAGTGATGCCAGCATCCAGCGCTGTGCCTGCCTGTAAGCTTGAGGACTACCCACATCCGTCCATCTTCCTGTTGCAAGAATACCATTTATTTTTCTATTCTTGGCAAGAATATCAGGAAAAAGATCCTTTGCAAAATCATACTGTTTACCTTCAGGAATCCAGTCAAATACTTCAGGGTCACATACATATATCCCGGTACTGGCAAGATTACTGAAGATTTCACCAGGACCTGGTTTTTCAAGGAAACGACGTATCCTGTTATTGACATCCATATCAGCAATACCAAATTCCCGAGGATCATCGATGGATAAAAGACCTATTGTTACAAGAGCATCGGTCATTTCATGGAACCTGAACATCTCCCGAAGATTTAGATTCAGTACATGATCCCCACCCAGAACTATGAAAGGACCATCATTAAGATACTTTTCTGCATTCTTCACCCCACCAGCTGTTCCGAGTTTTTCTTTTTCATAAACATAATCAATATGGACCCCAAATATACGTCCGTCACCAAGCTCCTCTTCGATCTTTTCAGCCATATAACCCAGTGTAATAACAATATCATTAAAGCCTTCTTTAGACAGATGTTCTATCAAATGAACAACAGAAGGTTTGTTCAAAATAGGAATGTTTGGTTTTGGACGAGCAAATGTTAAAGGACGCAATCTTGTCCCTTCACCACCACACATGATACAGGCTTTCATATTTTAGTATGAGGTTATTTTTAATTTATATGTTTAGCGACTAAATATGCTACTGCAAAACTATTAGATGACAGTCACATCCCTGCTGTCATCAACAACCACTTCGATTTCCCCTTCATACTCAGACACTGTTCCAATTATTACAACCCTGTCATTTACTTCTGTCATGGAATTAACTTCATTTGAGCCACTATCAGAAGGTACAAAAACTTTGACTGCTCCGGAACCATAATCTACATCCATCAGCAAATGATTTCCAGAGTAAGTAAAGCGTTTAGAAAGGAGATCACCTTCAAGCCTGACCTCATCTCCAGGAACAGAAGAAGAACTAAAAGGATTTAGTGGATCAGTAATATTTTCCGAATAGAAAAAAGTGTATGCAATAGCCAGAGATAAAAGGGCCATGCAAAGTAGTATAACTACAACCTTTTCTTCTTTTTCCATGAGAATACCGCAATCAGGCATCTTCTGATTCATCTATAGAAACAAGTTCAATCTCAAAGATGAGAGTCTTACCGGCAAGACGATGATTGAAATCAACAGTCACATTTGTGTCATTAATATTGACGATAGTACCTTCATATCCCTGAGCATATATTGTCTCCCCCATAACAGGAGTCATGTTGATAGCTTCAAATTGTTCTATTGGATATGAAACTACAAGGTAATCCTGAAACTGATAGCCTTCTTCAGGCGGAATTTCAACAGTCTTATCCTCACCAACTTCCATACCGACTACAGCATTATCAAAACCATCGATCATCTGACCAGAACCGACAACAAAAGACAGTGGACCATAGTCTCTTGCAGAATTATAGATTTCATTTGCTTCAGCAACATCTGCTTTTGAAGTATCAAAAACAGTGCCATCTTCTAACATACCAGTATAGTTAACCGAAACCGCATCACCAGTCTGCACTACCTGTGAAGGCTCAGACTCCGTACAGCCACTTGCCAGCAGCATACCTATTAAGATTAAAAAAAGAACTATTTTTTTCACATAATCACCAATTAAGTTAATTAATACATTTCATAACACCAGAAGCAGAGTTATTAACCCACATCAAGAATTATTTCCACAGACATAAATGAGTAGGTTTTTGGTATATAAGGCTACTGAAAAAGTTCAGATTTGATAATTTTGCTATTAGTTAATTTATTTAGAATTATAAATTACCAAGAAAAGATTAATATATAAAGCAATACTATAATTATTGTGCAATTGTTACTAGTAATACACCTCATAAATCGAGTCCCATGGTGAAATTGATGCAACAGAGACACATATTTAAAAAATTCATTTCATACACAAATGCTCAGATAGGAATTGGCACACTAATTATCTTTATTGCAATGGTCCTTGTTGCAGCAGTTGCTGCCTCAGTATTGATTACGACATCAGGAGTTTTACAACAGGAAGCGCAGGCAACAGGAAAGGAAGCAACCAAAGAAGTTTCATCAAATCTCATGGTTCAGAAAGTTGAAGGATTCAGGGCGAAGAACAGTAACACGGACATGGCCAATACAGTTGACATGCTGAAAATAACTCTTGGATTAAGTGCTGCCAGCGAACCTGTAGACCTGTCAGCGGTTGTCATCAGCATAACAGACGGGTTCCAGACAAATAATCTTGTTTACGCAGGTAACAGGAACAGCCTTGCACCACGTTCAGATTTTGACGGAAGAATGTCAGGTTTCAGTACAGATACAGCAACAAACCTTTTGACGCTGTTGACAGGCAACTCGACCATAGGAAATACGGAACTAAATGTGACCTATACCAATGCAAAATACTATTTCACAGTTGACAATATAAGAGATGAAGATGACTCATTCTCACAATCATCACCAGTACTTACAACCGGAGATTTTGTAATTATATACGTCTCAACCGCATCAGACACATCAGTAAGTACAGGATACACTACTCTTTATGCAATGAATGTTTCGTCATCACTCCAATCATCGGGCCTTAATCTTGTCCCAAGGTCATCGATTAATCTGGCATTGACACCTGAAGCTGGTGCATCCACAAGCGCAGATTTCATTCTGCCCACAACCTATGGAAGCAAAGAAGCAGTTCAACTTTATCCATAAGAAAAGTAAGGCTTGAAAGAAGAACTTGTATAAATAGAATGGTGGACTGGTCGGGAATTGAACCCGAGGCCTCTACCATGCCAAGGTAGCGATCTTCCCCTGATCTACCAGCCCGGGAATGTCAAGCCTTAGAACACATAATCTTTCATAAATCTAACGCTATAAATTGAGAAGAGACAAATTCATTCTGAAAAATATTTTGATTTTTTCGATTTCGAGCGAAATGTTAAAGTATCTGTATGCGTATTTGGAGTGTCGCGTGATGAAGGCGACACACAAACACAGGCAAATTGGGCCCGTAGCTTAGCTAGGTGGAGCGCACGGCTGATAACCGTGAGGCCCTGAGTTCGAATCTCAGCGGGCCCACCATAAACCTGTTATCAGATTTTATTACTATTTTTTGCAACATTGTGATCTTAGTTTACAACTATTAATTTTGAATAGAAACAGGACATTTGACAGTTTAAGTTTCCTGATAGTCTTTCACACATCGTTTATAAAACCTATATCCTGCAGATATTATATTCAATAATATATCATTGAAAATAGATGTTGAAGATTTACTATCTTAATATAAAAAATATTAATATATAATCACTGCTTATAATAGTGATTAGTGTTAACCATAATATTTCAGGGTTAAAACGGGAATTAAGCACACTATACCATAAGTGATTCCAAAGGAACCACTATATTCCCGTAAAAACAAAAATCCTGATAGCACGAATCCGAACAAAACGAAATGAATTCATATAATCGGTGATTGACAATGAGAGAGAAAAAACCAAGCGGCATGAGTGAAAAAGAGTATGAAATAGTAGAATTACTCAGGAAATTAGACATAAACAGACCTGTCGCACTGACTCTTGCCTGCCTCTCCAGTGGAGAAGAAATAACCTCCCGTGAAATTGAAAAAAACTCCAGTCTAAGGCAACCTGAAGTAAGCATAGCAATGCGATATCTTAAAGACAACAACTGGGTAGATATTCGGGAAGAAAAGAAAACAGAAGGAAAAGGCAGACCTGTTAAACTTTACAGGCTCATCACACCACTGGAGGAGATTGTACATAGCATTGAACAAAGAATTATTCTTGAAAGCAGGTCGGTGCTCAATAACATTGAAAAACTGAAAAGACTTGCATAATTCTTTGATCTTCTTTTATTACAATTTGCTGCCATGTGCAGCAAAAACTATTTTTTACAGAGAGACATATCTCCCATTAACAATCAATCCTATCGAAGATTTTAAGTTAATAAGGTAGTGTATCATCGCTATCATACTAATTTGCAGTTATATAATGGAGTTAATCTTTTGAGCACTATAAGTGAGAAAATTTTTAGCCGTGCATCCGGCAAGAAAGTAAAAGCAAACGACTTTGTGATAGCAGATGTTGATTTTGCCATGGCACACGACGGGACTAGCGTCCTTGCAGTTAAATCTTTCAAGGAGATGGAAGAAGAAAAAGTATGGAACCCTGAAAAGATAATCATACCTTTTGACCACCTCACACCTGCAAACACAGACACAACTGCCGTATTACACCACGAGATCCGTGAATGGATCAAAGAGCAGAAGATCAGTAATTTCTACGACGTAGGTGAAGGAATCTGCCACCAGTTACTTCCAGAGAATGGATTTGCCCTTCCCGGAAAACTTGTTGTGGGAGCAGATTCACATTCATGTACATATGGTGCATTCGGAGCATTTGGAACAGGAGTAGGTGCCACTGACATGTCAGAGATCTTTGCATCAGGAAAACTCTGGTTCAAGGTCCCCGAAAGCATAAAAATAACAGCTGACGGTAGTTTTAAAGAAGGCGTTTATGCAAAGGATCTCATACTTAAGATAATTGGCACACTTGGAGTTGCAGGTGCCACTTACAAAGCTGCAGAATTCTATGGAAATGCCATTGATTCCATGTCAATGTCAGGCCGTATGACACTTAGTAATATGGCTATAGAAATGGGTGGGAAAGCAGGAATAATTCCACCTGACAAAAAAACCTTCGACTTTCTGGAAGGAAGAGCATCAGAGGAATATCAGCCCGTTTATGCCGATGAAGGTGCAGTTTATTCAGATGAATACACTTTTGATGTAAATGAACTGGAGCCACAGATAGCATCCCCCCATCAGGTTGACAACGTTCAGGACATTTCTGATATCAAACCAACAAAAGTTGACCAGGCATTCATAGGGACCTGTACAAATGGCAGACTGGAAGATCTGGAAGTTGCTGCATCTATACTAAAAGGAGAGAAAGTTGCCGTGCGCACACTTATCGTGCCTGCATCCCGCAATGTACTGATAGAAGCTGTGAGAAAAGGTATAGTCGAAACTTTACTTGAAGCTGGATCTGTGATTGGTTCACCCGGATGCGGACCGTGCCTGGGAGGGCATATGGGCGTTATCGGAAAAGGTGAGACCTGCATTTCCACAGCTAACAGGAACTTCAAGGGAAGAATGGGAGTCGGCGGTTTCATATACCTGGGATCACCTGCAACGGCAGCAGCATCCGCCTTAACAGGAGAGATTACTGACCCCCGGGAAATCTGATATTCTATAAGCACATATAAAGGGTAAAGGAGATAGCAAAATGGAACTTGACAAAGCAAAACTTGAGCATCTGATAGGACACTGGATAGAGCATAATGACAGCCACATTACCAGCTTCAATGAGTGGGCTGATAAAATACAGTCTGCAGGATATGCCGATCTGGCGGAGGACATCAGAGGAGCTGCAATGAAAATGGATGAATGTTCCAATTTGCTTGAAACTGCCAAACAGAAACTTGGATAACAGAAGAGCTATGATTGGAAAGAATCTCTGGTTTTTTGCAGGCATGATAACTATATCATGCCTTATGTGCGTGACAGGAGTTGCAGGTGCAACTGCAAGTGTCAGCATACTGCCATCAGTTGAAACTGTTGCCCCGGGAGAAGAATTCACACTGGACGTATATGTAAAACCTGACACTCAGATAGCAGGTATTCAGCTTGACATTAATACTGACTGTCCGCTGGTGACAATTGAATATGTCGAAGAAGGAGAGTTATTTTCCAGCACAGGTTCACCGGTAATGTTCAATCCCGGTACCATCGAAGATAATGGCAAAAAAGTATCCCAGGTGTATGGATCCCTTATCATGGAGGACGGAACATCAGATGAAGGTACATTCTGCACAATAAAACTGGTAGCTTCTGAAGACACAGGAAACTGCCAGCTAAGAGTAGAGAACATCATAGTTGGAGATACACAGGGCAATGAACTTGACACAGTCACATATGACGCTCTGGTAAGTATCAGTGGTGAAATAGAGACCACTGATATAGATAGTGATAACGATGATGATACTGAGTTGATCGTCAGGCAGGATGAGACTGCAGATTCATCAGACGATGAAGAAGAAACAGCACTTCAGAGTGCACAGGATACTGTAGAATCAAACGATCCCCTAGAATCTGCACCTGCGCCAAACGCTGAAAACAGCACATCGAATATCAACATACTTGCAGTTTCAGCAATTGCATTCCTTGCCCTGGCATATGTCCTTGACAGAAAAAAGAAATAAAATAAAGGGATAAAAAGATCTTGGAAAATTTTAAAAATAAAGGTTCAAAGCATAGCTTTGTAACCGTATGTTCACCTTCCAAGTTCAGCATGAGCTTTTGCAAGATGACCTGCTGCCTGCGCACCAATAAGTGATATCTCACCTGCCAGCACAGCACAGGCAATGATCTCTGCAAGCTTTTTAGCATTAGAGCCTGGCGGAGTACCTGAGCCGTTAGCACCTAAAAGACGCAGACATTCATGCTGAGGTCCAAGATTGGTACCGCCTCCAACTGTTCCAAGAGGCATTGAAGGAATGGTCACAGAACAATAGATATCACCATATTTTGTCAATTCCATGGTTGTAATGGTACTGCTGCCTTCAACCACATGAGCAGGGTCCTGCCCACATGCGATATACATTGCAGCTATGATGTTTGCAGCGTGTGCGTTGTAACCAAGGGAGCCGGCGCGTGCAGAACCAAGAAGATTCTTACGGTAATTGACCTCAAACATAGTCTCAGGCTTACATTTCAGACGTGTTTCCACAAGTTCTGCAGGTATTGTCACATCTGCAACAACGGTCTTTCCTCTTCCAAGAATGTTGTTTATTATAGCAGGCTTCTTATCAGTACACATATTACCTGAAAGTGAGACAGGAATTGCACCGAACTCATCTTTTATCAGGCTAAGTACTGAATCTGTGGCAATTGTCACCATATTCATTCCCATGGCATCCTTTGTATCATATGAAAAACGCACATATACAGAATTACCAGTCACAAATGACTTCACATCCAGCAACTCACCAAAGCGGGTTGTTTCAGATGCCTTTGCCTTCATTCGAGACAGGACACCAGGATCCTCCAACCAGTCTGCAAACTCCTTAGCTTTTATAACATCTCCCAATCTGAACACAGGAGCTCTTGTCATAACATCCTGGAATATCCTGACATTTGCACCACCGGATTTGGTAATAACAGAACAGCCCCTATTCACACTGGCAACAAGTGCACCTTCTGTGGTTGCAAGTGGAAGGCGGAATTCATCATTTGCATATTCACCATTCACCTTAAGAGGACCTGCCACGCCAAGAGGCACCTGAATCACACCTATCATGTTCTCAACATTTTTCTTAGTTGCATTCTCAACATCAATTGAAAAATTCTGTATGTGATCGAAAGTAAAATCTGAAACTTCCTCTAAAGAAAGTCTCCTGATCATGACAGCTGTCTCTTTATCTGTGAGACTGTCCAGTTTGTGATAAGATATTTCCCCTGAAATTACTCCTTCGAGTAACTCTTTTTTTTCCCTGTTCAAATCAGTTCTTAATGTCATATATAAACTCCAGTGAATTAAACAAACAGCATCCCATATCGTTTTTTATAAATATGGACTTGGCATCAATAATACAAAAAGTTCACGCCTAATGGATTTCAGATGTTGCAGGTAATTCTGCCCCTGTGAATAAAATTAAATACGTGATTTTTTATATTAGAATAACATAATAAACATTATTCGAAAAAGTACTGATGATAATCATTATGTCCTTTCACTGAAAGGACACACATTTAAGCAACGAAGTTTGGGACAAAATATTCAGAAATTGATCAGAGAGATATAAAGAGTGGTAAACATGACAGATGCCGATCCATCAGAAAGAGTGAGTTCCGGTATTTCCGGACTTGATGAAATGCTGCGCGGAGGATTCTTCGAAGGGACTGCAAATGTCGTATCAGGCGATTCTGGTACAGGTAAAACGATATTTGGAACACAGTTCATTGTTGAGGGAGCGAAAAATGGTGAAAAGGTAATGTGTATCATTACTTCAGAAGAATCAAAATCCATCGTAAGAGAAATGAAAACATCTTTTGGATGGAATCTTGAAGAATACGTGGAACAGGGGTTGTTAACCTTTGTGGATATCACGGATCCAAGCCTGCGCCTGCAGAAGAGCGTGGAAATTGCGCCATCAGAACTCATCAAAAGCTTCAAAAAACTTGTAGAAAGCAAGATTGAGGACATACAGCCAACACGTATATTCATTGACTCGGTTGAGGCTCTTTTCCTTGCAATCGAATCAAACTACAAACTCAGAACCCTTATTGATGACGTATTCAGCATATTCCGCAAACATAACGTAACTTCTGTAATAACAGTAGGTTCAATGTTCGGACTTGATGAGATGGTTGAATACGGTGCAGATTCAGTCATAAAACTTGGCCGTATCATGGCTGGAAATAACCTTCAGCGTTCAATATATGTCATGAAGATGAGAGGATCAGGAACCATCAACGAAGTACGGGTTCTCAGCATCTCAGATAGCGGTATGGCAGTGCTGGCACAATCACCATACTTAGAATAAGTGGCATCTTTGCCACATTTTATCTATTTTTTCTGTTTCAACTCAATTCTGATATTATTTTTTAAAAAATCAGATTATATACCAGTCATTATCATTTATGCCGGAATTTTCTTCATCATCTTCAGTAATTGCCTCATGTCCTGAGTAATCTGACCTTAAGCAATTCTGAGAAGAATCTGAATCTCCAACATGCTCTTTGAGAGAATCTGAAAAATCCTGAAGATAACTTTTCTGATTTAAGCTTCCATAGATAAATTTCTTATCAGGCTGAATATGAGAGTTAATTGTTTCCTGTTTCGGAACGATCGTCACTTCCACATCAGATATCTCAACGGCAAGTTCCATTGCCTTTCTGAAATCACCTATGCAATAAGCAATCCTGTGTTTATAACTGCCCCGGGTTTTTTCGAGATACTCAGCCAGTCTTTTACTTTCCATTTTAATGAAATCCCTTTTGATCTTAGCCACATTACATTTTCCCAGCATGAATTGGTAATCCATGAAAGGATATTCCGTATCAAGTTCCCGCGGAGTAATTCCACAGGTCCCGAAAACCACAATATGTACTTTTTCCGGATCAAGAATATCAAATATAACCTTATCAAATATCTTATGAGAAGGACTTTCATGATATGGCTTTTTTTTAGCGCAGGGAACAAATATACAAAAATCCTTAACAGGCGCTTCATACTCATTTAGTATCCACTCATTTGCCCGTATCATATCAGGATGATATATTATCTCATCAGTATCCAGAGGAAGACTGGAACGCTCATCTTCAGGTATTATTGTCAAGCAGATGAGAATCTGGCAAACTATATATATAATTGACGCAATCTCTATTCGGTTTTGTGTAAACTGTACAACAGTACCACGAATGGTACGTACAAAACTATTTGTAACACAAAGAGGAAAAACATGGCAAGTTCTATACCTGAAATGCTGAGAGCGGAATGCAAATGCGAGGATATGGCAAAGTGTGTTCTCGGATTGAAAGAACTTGACATCAGTACTTACAAAGCACTTCTTGAAAATGGACCAATGACAGCAGAGAAGCTGGGAGAACTTCTGGGCCGTGAACGCAGTACAGCATACAGATCATTACAAAACCTCATCTCGGCCGGTCTTGTTTACAGGGAAACGAAATCCATCTCCATAGGTGGTTATTACTATGAATACGTAGGTATCGAACCTGTTGTTGTAAAGGAAATGATCCGCAAGAACATAGACCAATGGTACAGGAAAATGAATGATCTTATTGAAAATTTCGATAAGGAATTACTTTCCTGACCCTGACCTTTATTTTGGCTTAAAATGGATAACAGACTTCTGAGTAAACACTATATTTATAGAGTTAATAATTATATAATATTAGCTCATATGTAACTGTTACACATTGTATCAGTATTTCCGGCATTAAAACAAATCCACAAATATTATCTCTTGAGCTGTAGAATTATGAGGGATGAGGATAAAACCAGAGAGCAGCTGATTCAGGAGCTGCAGGAACTCAGGAATAAACATGAAAAGAATCATGTTGATCAGAATTCTTTTTGTCCTATTATAAATGACAATATCAAAAAGGATCTGGAAGAAAGTGAAGAAAAATATCGTCAGGTAGTTTCATCAATATCCAGTATAATCTGGAAAGCAGATATGAATAAAGGGGAAATGACAAACATATACATTTCCCCGGTTGCAGACACTATACTTGGACTTGAAAACGGAACAATTAACAACAAATGGGAAACTTTTCTTTCCTATATCAACCCGGAAGATGCCGCCATTATGCAGAAAAGGATCAAAAAAGGCATAATTAGGAATCTCTCAAACACTGATTTTGAATTCAGAGTTACAAAACCAGATGGGACTAAGCTATGGTTCTATTGCACCTGCACAATAAGGAAAAATAACGATAAAATCCAGATCTTCGGAAACAGTATTGACATAAGCGAACGAAAAAAAGTCGAAGCAGAATTGGAGAACAAAAGTAATGAGCTCAGTCAGGTGGTTAACAGTTGTCCGGTTCCAATGTTTGTCATCAATAAAGACCATGAGATCATCTATTGGAATAAAGCATGCGAAAAAGCCACCAATATATCAGCAGAAAGAATTATCGAAACAAAAGAACCATGGCTTGCATTTTATCCTAAAAAGAGAAAATTAATGGCTGACCTTATAGTTGATAACGATATTGAAAGCATTAAACAATTATACAATAATAAAAGTCTTGAGAACTCTTTTATTGAAGAGGGATATGAAGCTGAAGATTTTTTCCCTCTCTTAAACAAGTGGCTCCATTTCACTGCTGCTCCTCTTAAGGATATTGAAGGTAATATAATAGGAGCGATCGAAACATTACAGGACAAAACAATTGAAAAGCAGGCAAAAGACGCGCTTGTATCAGCTAAGATGCTGGCAGAAAATGCCTCGCGTACAAAAAGTGAATTTCTGTCCAATGTAAGTCATGAACTTAGAACCCCGCTTAGTCTTATTTTAGGATATTCTGACCTGTTAATTGAAGAAAGTGAATCAATGAATGTACAACATGCAAAATTTGCAGGGATAATCAAATCAGGTGGCTCAAGACTTCTGGAAATGATCAATGCCCTGATATACATCGCAGATATAGAAGATGGGAAGATGGAGCTTGAGATCAGCGATTTCTCACTACCTGATATGGTATATGATATACAGAAAGTTACCAGGTCAATAGCTATTAAGAAAAACATCAAACTGGAATTCACACTTAACCCTGATGTGAGAACGATCTACGCTGACAAATCCAAATTAAAAATCATATTCCATCATTTGATAACAAATGCAATAAAATTCACACCTGAACAGGGGAAGATATGGGTGGACATAAGACACGATCATGGAAACACCCTGTATATAGATGTGAAAGATAACGGAATTGGAATATCTGAAGACGATAAGGCAAAACTTTTTGACACTTTTGTTCAGCTTGATGGTTCACCAACCCGCAGATACGCAGGGAGTGGACTGGGTCTAGCCCTTGTTAAAAAACTGGTGGAAATCCACAAAGGAAGTATCTGGCTTGAAAGCGAACCTAAGAAGGGGAGCACTTTCCACATAATAATACCTGCACAGAATGAGATCATAAGGCATGCTAATGAGTTACTACATCCAGCGGTAATCTGAAAGTGAATGTACTTCCTTTTCCAGGTTCACTTTCAACAAAAACATCACCGCCATGCATTTCAACAAATCTTTTTACAAGTGAAAGTCCAAGACCTGTACCTTCGTATTTTCTTGATATTGTAGAATCTATCTGATGGAAAGGCATGAAAAGTTTCTCCATATCATCAGGTGAGATACCTATACCTGTGTCAATTATCTGAAATTCAGCCATCCCATCTTTCATGCATGCTTTCAAGGTCACATGTCCGCCATCAGGAGTGAACTTTACTGCATTACTTGCAAGGTTGAAAAGTATTTGTTTAAAGCGGACCTTGTCAGCAGTCAGCATCAGGTTTTCCGGATCAATGGAAATTTCAAGCTCAATATCCTTTTTTCTTGCAAGAGGAGAAACTATGTTAAGAACTTTTTTAAATTTGTCCATAACAGAGAATTTCTCATAATGCAATTCCATTTTTCCCGATTCTATCTTTGAAATATCGAGAATATCATTGATGAGTTTTAAAAGATGCTTTCCACTATTGGATATATGTCCCAGGGATTTTCTTTGCTGGTCATTGAGATCACCAAATGATTCATCGAGCAAAATATCAGAATAACCAATAACAGCATTAAGCGGAGTACGGAGTTCATGACTCATTGTTGCAAGGAACTCACTCTTTGTCCTGTTAGCCTCTTCAGCCATGATCTTAGAATTTATTATGGCTTCTTCGGCAGATTTACGCTCGGATATATCCTGGAAATTCTCAAGTATATACTGATTACCTTCAATGAATATCCTTTTGGAATTTTTGAGAATTGGTGTCTTGCTCCCATCTTTACATTTGATTGCAGTGTCCATTCCCTGAAAACCATCAAGGCCATCTACCCATATAGGACATTTTTTAGATAATGAACCTTTGGGACATACGATATCACATAATTGTCCTATCAGCTCTTCTTTTTTGTATCCGGTAATCTCGCAGGTCCTCTGGTTTACCTCCTCAATTATGTAGTCCTTTCCTATGATAAGAGTGCCACCAGGTATATTTTCATACAGTTTCTGGAAACGTTCCTCAGTCTCCTTAAGAGTGATTTCTGCTTTTTTACGTTCACTAATGTCATCAAGATACAGGATAACTTTGTTTCCGGTTTCCAGCGGAACATAAGCCGTAGATACAAAAAAATCCCTTCTTGTGACAGTATCGTCATCCTGAAGAATATCCATATTTCCTTCAACATGGTGATAATCCGAACCAGTACTGAAAGTATCCATCACAATGTTACGTATAGAACAATTTGCGCATTCAGGGGTATTGCCACATCCGTTGCCACGAACAGAATTTATACACGAGAAAATATCGCCACCAAGCATACCTAAAACAGATTCAGGATCACGTCCTATAAGCTCTGCACCTACCAAGTTGATCTTTTCAATTCGGAGATCCTGACCGATAACCAGCATTAAATTAGGAGCATAATCAAAAACTGCATTTCTAACCTTTTTGATATCCAGAATATCAGGCGTTTCAGCAGATGAACAATAGCAACCTGCCATTTGTATAACAAGATCAATTTCCTCTTTTCCAAAAGGTTTTTTGATATACCTGGAATTGGGTATATTTTCTATAATTCTCAAAAGATCCCTGTCAACTTCATCTACTACAAAAGTCAAACAAACATTTTCAGGGAGATTTTCGAAAAAAACATATAAAGAATCTATTTCACCTGCATCGAAGGAATGGAACAGCAGATAAGTCTCTTTAGCTGAAAAGTCATAAGCGATATTGCTGTGGTCAAGCTTCAAAGGGCAGACAGAATATCCAAGTTGTCCCATATGAAACCGGAGATCAGAATCTTTTTCTTTTTCAGATGTCAGCAACAATAATTTTTTCATTCATTCCCTTCCAAGCAACTGGCAAAGATCAATAACCAGCTTAAAGCTAAATGTCATAAATAATATCAATCGAAGCAAATGTGACATAAATACATTAATATAATATTATATATAGGGCATATATAATGCTTATGCACATATGCAAATTATTTTAACATTCATTATATAACAGTTTATCTGGAAAGTACAAAAACAAAGGGCTTTTTGTATTTTCAGAATTTACTTAACAGAGTTGTTTTTTAAAAACATTTCCATTTAATCCAGGAATATCAACCACAAATTAGCAACTACAACACAAAAGAAAATTAAGCTGTATTAAGAGTGCCAGTGTGATAATAATATAAAAATAAAAGATCAGGAATTGAACAAATAATATATGTAAATATAATATTTATATTAATTGTATAACAACCTTTGGTTTACAAAGCCAATTCATGAGAATTCATTGAATGATCAGATACTTATCTTCCTGAAAAGATGAGAACCAATGATAATCATCAGAATTGTAAAACCTGATAAAACTCCTAAACTAACAACAGGATCAACCTGAGAAGTTCCAAGTAAACCATATCTGATGCCTTCTACACCATATGTCAGTGGATCCAGTAATGTAAGTGATCTTATCCATACAGGCAAGCTGTCTATAGGAAAGAGAGCTCCTGAAAGACCGAATATAGGGAAGATCACAAAGTTCATTATAAGCTGGAAGCCATGCATATCCTCCATTCTTGAAGCAATGGCGATGCCGAATGCTGTGAATGAAAGTCCTATAAGAGTCATGAAAATTATAGCAATGACAAAACCCGGTATGTTGTTGATCTGAAGTCCCATGAATAATGAAAGAACAAGAATGATAAGTCCCTGGATCACTGCGGTTGTAGCTCCCCCTACAGTCTGGCCAAACATAATCTCAACCCTTGATACCGGAGCTACCAATGTTTCTTTCAGGAAGCCGAACTGCTTATCCCAGATGATCTGAATACCTGCGAAAACAGATGTGAATAAAACACTCATTGAAATGATCCCAGGCATAATGAAACCAATATATCCCTGCTCCATTCCCGGCATAACAACCACTGAATTGAGACCGAAACCAAGAACTGCAAAAAGAAATAAAGGCATGCCAAGACTGCCTACCAGCCTGCTTTTGGAACGAAGGTAACGCTTTACACTCCTGAGCCATATGGTGTAAACTATATCCATTTTATCTCCTCCTTACTTTTCGCATCATTCTCATCTTATCCTTGGCACTTGCTTCCTCTTCCCTGATAGTTCTACCTGTGAAATGCAGGAACACATCTTCAAGGGTTGGTTTATGTATTGAGAGAGATTTAATCCCAATATTATTTTCAGACGCAATGTTGACTATGCGTGCAACATGTTGTTCAGCATTCTGGATACTGATGGTTATCAAAGAATCATGAAGTTCGACACTCTTAATTTCCGGCAGAGTTTTTAGTGCAGAATAGAAAACATCCCTTTGGGAAGAATCTATAGTTATCACATCTCCCCCAATGTCATTCTTTAGATTCTCTGAGCTGTCCATAGCTATAATTTTACCTTTATCGATTATGGCGATACGATGACATAGCTTGTCAGCTTCTTCCATATAATGAGTTGTCAGGATTATGGTGATACCTTTTTCCTTGTTCAGTTTTTCTATGTAATCCCACAAGTGGTTTCTTGTCTGTGGATCAAGACCAAGAGTAGGTTCATCCAGGAAAAGTATCTGAGGTTCATGAAGAAGACCTCTTGCGATCTCAAGACGGCGACGCATTCCACCGGAATATGTTTTCACCTGATTATCTTTTTTATCATATAATTCCACAAGTTTCAACAGGTGGGCAATCTTCTTTTGTCTGGTACTTTTTGGAATACGATAAAGTCGTCCATGAAAATCCATATTCTCATAAGCTGTCAATTCTTCGTCAAGACTTTGATCCTGAAAAACTATACCTATGGATTTTCTGACATTATCCTGATCCTTTGAAATGTCAAAACCATTAACAAAAGCCTTTCCGGAAGTGGAAGGGAGCATGGTTGAAAGCATGGAGATCGTAGTTGTCTTGCCTGCACCATTCGGACCAAGAAGGCCGAATACTTCACCTTTTTTAATACGGAAGGTCAGATCATTTACAGCAGTAAAATCACCGAACTTCCGTACCAGATTCTCAACTTCAATTGCATACATTTTTTCATACACCAATGCCTTCGAATATAATCGCGATTTTTGCTGACATGTCCTTTGAAAATGAATAATCCTTTTCTGAATGTAACCAGATCATAAGAGAATGGAAATAAACTGCATAGAGTATTTCTGCTACTACTTTCGAGTCGGCATCTGATCTGATCTCTCCTTTGTGCATACCTTCTCTGACAAAATCAGCCAGCATGTTTATAAAGAATTCATGTTTCTTTCTTTTGTCCGAATGGCAGGATTTTTCATGTCCTGTGGTCAGCAGGAGCTTTTTTTGTTCAAAAAATAAAAGTCTCAGAAGTTCCCTTTCCTTTTCATAATGTTCAGCCACCTGAACCAGGAAGTTTTCTATCTTTTGCCTTGAAGAAATACCAAGGGAAATTTGGTCATTCATGATAGTTCTAATGAACTCTTCTTTCTGCTCTCTGAAATAATATAAAAGTGATTCCTTGGTTGGAAAATAATTGAAAAACGTACCTTTGGCAATTCCAGCTTCCTTTGTAATCTCATCCACCGTTGTGTTCTCGAATCCTTTTTCCCTGAACATACGACTTGATATTTCAAAGATCCTGCATCTGGTTTCTTTTTTCTTTTGTTCACGCAGAGACATATTACCTCAGATAGATAGCTGATAAAACTGACCAGGGTCATAAATGACCACAGTCATATTTAAGTATTTTGAGTCCCGGATACCAGCATATTTAAGAAAAACTTCTGCTGAAATAATAGTGGAGTGACAAAGATGGAAGAACACCCATTGAAAACAATACAGGACAAAGACAACGAATTATTCAATATAATCGAATCAAACCTTGAGAATGCACTTTCAGAAGGAAGCATACCTCTAAAATACAAATTCCTTATTGCACTGGCACTTGATGCTGACCATGGTGCCGAGAATGGAGTAAAGATGCTTGCAATGCAGGCAATAAATGCAGGTGCGACAAAAGAAGAAATAATGGAAGCAGTCCGGATTGCAAACTATATAGGCGGAATCGGAAGTGTTTACACAGCAGCCAATGCTTTGCGTGACATACTTTAAATCTAAAAATATTCAGTCACCCATATGAAATCTTTATCCATTGATGCCACTTAAGGATTCAGAATCATGATTGCATAGTTCAGATAAGCTGCAAAGGATACCCACAGAATATAAGGTACTAATAATATACCTGCTGGTTTTGATAAACTATAGAATTGAACTATGTTTACCAGGATCAACAACCAGAGCACAGTGATACCTGCAAGTCCTAATTCAGGGAACTGAAGGCCGAAGAATAAGAATGACCAAAGAAAATTGAAGAACAACTGAACAGCAAAAATTGATATTGCAGTCTTTACCTTTGGAACATCCCAACCTTTTTTCCAGACAAGATATAACGAAAAACCCATTAGTAGATAAAGAATAGTCCACACAATTGAAAAACTCCAGTTGGGAGGGACAAGTTCAGGTTTTTGCAGATATGCATACCATGTGGGAATTGAGCTCACTGTAAAATAGGCCCCCATTATTCCTGGTAACTGACAGACAATTAAAGAAATTACAAATTTTTTCCAATCAATATCTGTGATATTTATTTTTTCACTCCAGCATACAAATAATATTGGATAATATTTATGCATGGTATTACATAAGCATATGATGTACCTATCAAAGATGAGTATGAGATATCATAAAGTTCATACATTATGCGCCTGCTTACAAAATCTTACACTATGATTCACTATGTCTTGGATTCAGAATTAGCATACACACCTGTAAATTCGATCATAAAAGTTACAATTATGGCAGACATGTATATCCACAGAAAAATAACAAGTATTGAACCAATTGTGCCATAAACTGTTGTTATGCTGCTATAGGAAAGGTATATACCGATTACGTATTTTCCCAGCGTTAGCAACAATACGGTAAGAAATGAACCTGAAAAAACATATTTCAAACCAAGTGTTGCATCAGGAAGTACTCGGTAAAGATACATGAAAAGAATTATCAGGGTCAGAAAATTTATTCCAGAGCTTGCATATTGAACAGCATCAACAGATATTGAAAATACGGCCTGCACAGCATCGGAAACCACAAAGAAGATCAGTTCGAAAAGAGTGCTCATTGCTACAAGCATTCCAAATGTAAGAGCCGCAACCAGAGCAGAGATCCTGGAGTGGACATATCGGTGTAACCAATGCCTGTTCGATGGAGACAGACCCCACATCCTGTTGGTCATTTTCTGTATTTGATGAAAAATATTTCCTGCACTCCAGAGATATATCAGTAAACTGATAACTATACCGAAATTGCTCGGGTCACTAACAGACAGCTGAGTAAAAAGAGTGTTTAAAGCACTTATTGCAGTATCATTTGCAAACAATGAAACATCCGTGATAATGGCAGCTTCCAGCAATTGTTGTTTCAGAAAGATACTTCCAAGGAAGAGAGTGAAAAGGAGCAATGAAGGCAAGCCTATTATTGCGTGAAAAGAAAGAGCTGCACTACTTGTAATACCATCATCTTTTTGCCACTCATCAAAAGTTGTTTTTAGTATATCTGAAAACTGAGATAACATCTGTAAGAATATATATTCTATATCATATATTAGATTATCAGAGGACATCCGGATAATAGTCTTAAATACCAGGAAAAAGAATGTGAGAAGTAATGAACAATTCCAGTAAGATGCCACAGGCGCTTCTGATACTTACTATACTGGCAGCAGCTCTTGCATACGCCCTTTATCCTTATATTAATGCATTTTTTGGAGCCTTCATCCTATATGTTGTTTTCAAACCTCTGTATAAATATCTGGTGAGGAAGCGATTAAATAAAAGTGTAGCTGCTTTTACGATAATTATTCTCACCATTATACTGGTTCTGATACCTCTTTATTTACTTATGACCATAATCATAATCCAGATACAAAGTGTGCTTTTTAGTACAGATACGTTGCTGGCACAAATGACAAACATCAATACATATATAGATCAGCTTAATTTAGTCAGCCTGCCATTTGAGATTAATCTCCAGGAAAAGGTTACAGAAGTTGTGACAGCAGCAGCAAATTATTTCAGTGTGTTATTGATCAATGCGGTTCAAAGCATTGGGCAAAGAATGATAGAATTTGTGATTATGTATTTCCTGCTTTATTATCTCCTGCTTTCAACTGGTACAAAGTATTCCGATAAACTTACAAATGCAATTCCTTTCAGCAGGAGAAATACAAAAATACTCCTGGATGAATTTTCAAGAATTGTTAATTCAACCCTCATCAGTTCAGGAATTATCGCAATAATTCAGGGTGGTCTGCTTACAATCACATTCCTTCTGCTTGGAGTTGAAGGAGCATTTCTCTGGGGATTCATAGCCATCATACTTTCCTTCCTCCCGGTGGTTGGAGCAACGCTGATCTGGATCCCAGCTGTCATAATTCAGATAGTACAACAGGATTACTTTACAGCAGCAGGAATACTTATCGGAGGAATTATCCTCAGCTCCATTGATAATGTGCTAAGACCAATTATACAGAATAAGGTTGGAAGGATCCATCCACTCGAATCACTCATAGGAGTAATTATTGGTCTGAATCTTTTTGGCCTTCTGGGAATTATTATCGGACCTTTGCTGATATCCTATGTGGTCCTTATGGCGAAGATGTTCAATGACGAGTACCTGTCCGAAAATGAAACTAAATATGACAGATTATAATATTTATAAGCTCAGGTTGAAGAATCTAAAAAACTACTCTTTGAATTTAAGAAACAGATATATTAAAAAGAGTTTTAAAGAGCCGAAGAACCAGAACGCAGGCAAAAAGAAAGCATTTTTTGGGAGAGATGATGTTAGGGAATGTAGAGGGGATCTGCCTGCGTTCTGTTTATTTTAATTCGTTTTTGTACGTTTTTCTCTTCAGCGTTTTTCCGATGAACACATCGTACCACCTATGGTCAGCAAATCCCTGGTCAATTAGGTTTTGTGACCGCACACCCAAATATCTAATAATAATATATAAATATTTCTACATTATAATATATAATGAGACTCATTATTATGAGATTCGAGATTTAGGGAGAAAATGAATTGAAGTAAGCAAAAAATGAAAGTTCCAATAAGAGTATCCCTTGTAAAGAACGTCACATTCAAAAAAGAAATTTTTAATTTAAAAGAGAATGACTTTCAGAAAGCCTCATCAAAAACAGGCACATATGGTTTTATATCAATTACTGGTGTATTATCAATAGCATCAAGACCCTTTACTTCTAACTCTCTTCCTCTTTTTTCAATTAATTCTACTATAGTGACACCAATAGGATTAGGTCTCCCAGGTGTTCTTGAAGCAAATACTCCTTTTAAACCTCCAACCCTTCTCTCTGCTATCAGTTCATAACCTTTTGATTTGTCAAAGTAGAAAAGCACCTGAAGATGGGTACTATCTTCTATTTTATAGAGTCCTCCTTCAAATTCTTCATTAACAACAATAACACTGTTTGCTTTACGCATCTCTTCGGGTATAGCAGGCTCACTGAATGAGCTTTTTACCATTCCTATACTTTTAAATTCCATTATTATTCACCTTTTGATATCATTTACAAGCAATTTTTTTTGGCATTATCCATATCTGGTCAGAATCACGTTTAACGTCGACACTAACCCCATAAACAGGTTCAATATTTTCTGGCGTCAGAATATCAGTCCCACCTCCATGGAATATTTCCCCGTCTTTCATCATAAGTATCTTATCGCTATATCTTGCTGCAAGGTTAAGATCATGTACTGACATCACAACAGTAACATCATTGTTAGCCTGCTCCCTTGTAATTTCAAGAACTTCCAGCTGATGTTTAAGATCAAGACTACTGGTAGGTTCATCAAGCAATAGTATCCTTGGCTGTTGAGCAAGTGCCCTTGCAATTATTACTTTCTGCCTCTGTCCTCCACTTAGTTCATTTATGTTCTTCATTGAGAAACTGCTCAGGTCCATCATGTCTATGACATCTGACACTATTTCCAGATCCTTTGAACTGGGAATCCATTTCATATGAGGTTTCCTTCCCATTAAGACGGTATCAAAAACAGATGTTGGAAATGCTCCTCTTTCAGCCTGGGGAATGTACCCAACAAGTTTTGCAATATCTTCTCTGTGTAGTTTATTCAGGTCATATTTATCGATAAGAATTGATCCTTGCTTAGGGGTCAATATTTTATTCATACATTTGAGAAATGTAGTCTTTCCCGAACCATTTGGTCCTATTATTGAAAGAAACTCCCCTTTGCCAACCTTTAGATTCATGTTCTTCAATGTCGGTTTTCCATTGTAACTGAATTCAAGTCCTTCTATGTTTATTTTCACCAGTATTCCCTCCCCTTGATAATCAAGTATATGAACAGCGGAGCACCCAGGAAAGATGTTATTATACCAACCGGCAACACCTGTGGAGAAATAATATTCCTTGCTACGGTATCTGATGCAAGCAAAAGTAAACTACCCATAAGGCATGAGACCGGAAGCAAAAGCATTTCATTTCCACCTATCATCTTACGAACCATATGTGGCACAACAAGTCCCACAAATCCTATTATCCCTACTAAAGAAACTATCAGAGCAGACACAAAAGATGCTCCTATCATGGCTCTGATCCTTAGTTTATCAACATCCACTCCAAGACTTTTAGCTGTATCATCTCCAGAATTTAAAGCATTATAGTTCCAGCTGTTATATGCGAACCATATGGAAACTGGAATCACAAATAACGATATGATTCCGAGTTCGTTCCATGTGGTCTTACTTACATCTCCGAACTGCCAGAAGATAACAGAAGCAATTTGAGTATCTTCGGCAAAATACTGTATTGCACTGGTGCCGGCAGTGAATAGTGAACCAAGTGCAATTCCCGCAAGTATCATAATCTCGGGTGTTGCTTTCTTGAGTTTTGCAAGTGCCAGGATAACAGCTGTGGAGAATAGTGAACAGGTAAAGGCTGAAAGACTGGTGATATAAGGATTATCAAGAACAACGGCTCCGGTACTGTATGTGGTTCCGGTTCCCAGTAAAACAATAGAACAGGATGCACCGAAGGCAGCTGCATGTGATATTCCTAATGTGAAAGGTGATGCAAGTGGGTTTTTAAGTACACTCTGCATCGCAGCTCCGGATATAGCAAGACCTGCACCTGCAACAACAGCAGTAAGTACCTGTGGAAGCCTGATATTCCATATTATATTGTAGGCAGTACCACTTACTATCTGACCTGTGAATACAGAGTACATCTCTGTATAGGTCAGTTTTACAGGTCCGTTCAATATGGCATAAATTGTAAGGAGAGTCAACAATGTTACCGCTGACAATCCGAACAACAATTTCTGTCCTATATCTTTCCTGTATTCATCCAGAACCTGATTTTGGAACATTTTCAACCCTCAGAATGAAAGTTGTCTGGCGCCGCCTCCTAATTCTTCTTTTACTTTATCATATACCGGAACTCCGAAGAACATTTCATATATCTCATCTGCCTTTTCATCTATATCCACATCCTCAAACTGTTCAGGGTAAAGTACAGTCCCCATGTAGTATGAGTTTATGAGTACGCTTCCATAATTGCGCATGTATGCTGAAACAGGCAGGAATCCGTGAACATTTTCATCTTCAAAAGCCTTAATCTCTTTGTATGAAGGGTTTCTTTCCACATCAGAATTGACAAGATCAAGGTTTGAAAGGTCAACAAATATTACATCAGGATTCCATGAGAAAAGATTTTCCTGACTAACTGAGAATGCATGCGAAGTAATGGCATCCTCTTCAACTCCCCCCTCATCAAGTGCATGTCTGGCATTTATGAAATCAAAGGATGCAAATGGATATTGAGTAGACAGAATTCCATGCCCTCCCCTATGGGAAAGACCACCAGGGAAGGCAATTGGTTTCTCTTCTTCAGATATATTTTCTGTTCTTGCGTTCAAATCTGCTATCAATTGTTCAGTATATTCCTGCAATTCATTTGCTCTATCTGTTTTTCCCAAGACTTTTCCATATATCTGCCAGGTCTCATACAGGACCTCCCTGTCCCCATCAGCTAAGTCCCCTCCATCCATGTATATTACAGGGATACCTGTTTTAGTTTGATAATCCTCTGCATCAGAAACATCGCCGCCACTATTTCCAAAAAAGATAACATCCGGCTCTGCACCAGCGATCAGTTCAGGGTCACCTCCATGACCAGGACCTACTTCCGACAGATCAGACATTTCATCGAAGTAAACCAATCTGTATACTGCAGTGATAGTAGCGCTATCGTCTTTTTCACTTGATTCCACCCCAACTACCATATCCATTGCATCCAGATATGCTATCTGTCTGAGTGTACCAGCACCAACAGCAACAATTCTTTCCACGTTTGCAGGAACTTCAACTGTCCTTCCAGCCATATCTGTGATTTGCACAGTTTCCACTTCTTCTTCATATGTTTGAAGGCTTTGTGAGGTAGAAGAACTATCCGTGCAGCCCGATACAAAGGCTGAAATAGCGACTAAAGCTAAAACAAAAATTATTGTTGTATTCTTTTTCATTATCATTCTCCAAAATTATAACTAATACCCATTATGAAATAGAATATATATGTGTTTCTATTTACTAATATCTAATTTTTTAATAGCAATTGATATATACTAGAATGCTAAGCTTAAATAAAACAATTAGATGTTTTATCTTTTTGTATAACATTATTTCAAAAATAAATCCAGGTTTGTATTTACATTTACAGTGCGATTAATATTGCAAAGAACGACCGTTATTTAAAAAGAGGTATTATGAAAGCTATTGAAGTTAACAATTTAAGCAAATTATACCCTCCAAATATCAGAGCTGTGGATGATATCACATTCTCTATTGATCTGGGTGAAATATTTGGCCTTCTTGGACCTAATGGAGCAGGCAAAACCACAACATTAAAAGCCATCACAACTCTGGGAAAACCAAGCTCAGGCACAATTAAAGCTTTTGATATAGATATCATTGAGTCACCACAGAAAGCCCGACAGATGTTCGGATACGTACCCCAGGCAGTTTCTGCTGATGGGGATCTTACAGGTTATGAGAACCTTCTCATATTTGCCAAATTATTCTACGTGAACAAGAATGAACGTGAAAAAAGGATTAACAATGCCCTTAAGTATATGGGTCTTTCAGACAGAAGTCAGGACCTTGTAAAACATTATTCCGGCGGTATGATGAGACGGCTTGAGATCGCACAGGCCCTGGTAAACAGACCTAAAGTGCTTTTTCTTGATGAGCCAAGCATAGGACTGGATCCTTCTTCCAAAAGGCAGGTCTGGGAATACATTAAAAAACTGAATGAAGAATTTGGAATGACTATAGTCATTACAACCCATGATATGCTCGAAGCTGATGAGCTCTGCCACAGAATAGCTATAATGAATTCAGGGAAGATTGCAGTGATAGACACTCCCCACCTATTAAAAAAATCCATTGGGGGAGATATTGTATCTCTTAGCTTACAGGAAAGTGGTTTGAAATTATCAATTCCAGATGAACTGGGTTTGCTAATCGGCAATGATGATGACCGTGTATTAATCTCTACAGACAATGCTGAAATTGCAATTCCCCAGATAATAAGGCATTTTGAAAATAATGGAAGTGTAGTCCGATCTGTAACCGTTAACAAACTTACATTGGATGATGTTTTTATGAAATATGCAAGATCAAGCCTCCAGTCTCAAGGTACCATAAAGGATAATCGCTCCGTACGCAGGAGCTTTGCGAGGCGCGGAAGATGAGTAGAATTAACGAGTTCTATAACTTTGGATATAGTGCTCTGTCAATAGTTGAAATGGAAGTAAGGAAGATTCGCCACGATTCAACTGAGCTCTGGACAAGAGGTGTACAACCTGCATTATGGCTCCTTCTTTTTGGTGAGGTTTTTAACAGGGTTCGTGACCTTTCAATTCCGGGTTATGATTATATCCAGTTCCTTACTCCGGGTGTGCTTGCACAATCAGTTCTCTTCATTGCAATATTCTATGGAATAACCCTAGTATGGGAAAGGGATGTGGGTTTATTGACAAAATTGCTTTCTACACCATCACCCCGTTCTTCAATAGTAGTCGGAAAAGCACTGGCTGCAGGTGTAAGGGGAGTGTTCCAGTCATTAATGGTCTTTACGCTGGCAGTTTTCATGGGAGTTAATTTGCGTCACAACCTGTTGAATGTAGCAGGTGTTTTTGTAGTGATAATCCTGCTTGCAATGTGTTTCTCAAGTTTCTCAATGTGTCTTGCATCAATGTTGAAAACCAGGGAAAAGATGATGGGGATCGGTCAGATGATAACTATGCCCCTGTTCTTTGGTAGTAACGCCATCTATCCTATAACTCTGATGCCTCCATGGCTTCAATCTTTATCAAAATTAAATCCTTTGACATATGTTGTTGATGCACTCAGAGCCTTGCTGCTTACAGGAGATTACTCCACTATTCCAGAAGATATAGCATTTCTGTCTTTGATTACTTTAGTTCTCGTAATCCTTGCTTCGTTTTCTATTAGCAGGTTGCTTGAATAGTTACAAGTTTCATCTTTTTATTATATTAAAAAATCAAAAAACAAAAAAGAATGTAAAAACAGGTTAGAAATTATACCTAACCTGCAATTTCTATTTCTTTTTTACTGACGTTTGAACAGAAGCAAAGCGCCGACCAACCCGAAAATTCCCATAGTCATTTCAAATCCTGGTGTACTGACTGAACTTTCAACTTCAGGAACATCTTCTTCCATATCAACCTCAACATTTTCTTTATCCTCAGTACTTGCTGCTGATTCTGACTCCACTGCTACCTCTTCCTCAACTTCTTCTCCACCCATATCAACTACAACAACTTCTTCTTCAGCAGACTCTGTTTTTGAAGTTGTACCTTTACTTTTCACAGTACAAGTCTTCCTGAGTGTCATTTTAAGACATGGTGCATCAGTATCTTCAGTTTTAAGGTAAAGTCCACCATGAAGATCTATTTGTTTATCCCCGCTCAAAGTTACAGCCTTGTTACTGGAAAGAACAACTGCATCATCACCTGTATGGAGAACAGTACCTCCTTTACTACCAGCATAATCAATTCCATTCATAAGAGCCGGTACTTCAAAGCTTTCAACATCGAAAATGCCATATGTTGCATCACTTTCAATGGTGGTAATGTCACCACGGAGGAACGCATATTTGAATACCGCAAAGTCAGAGTCAGTACCTCTGAAAATTGATTCTACACTGCAATAGAATACTGGATTATCATCACTGTCTTTATAGAGATAAGTCCTTTCCATATTGGTCATATTTGCAGATGAACTGATAACTCCGCTATCAATTTCCTCACCATTCTTCTTCAGGTGTACCCAGACCTTTTCACCTTCAACATCTATCTGGTCAACAACAAGTGTCCATCCACCCGCAAGTTCCCATTCTTCTCCAGAGAACATCTGTTTCTTGTCGTCACTGTCGAACTGCAACATGATCTTGGCAATTTTGTCAGGCTTACAGCCCTGAGAAGGAGCTGAATTATCTTCAGGCATGACTAAATAACCTGGTCCAAAGAAACCCATTTGATAAATGAATTCGAGATCAACGTCATCAACAATAAAAGTGCCACCGTCATCTGAGCTTGCTATCTTTGACTTTTTCTTCTGTGGTTTGCATACATAGTAGAGGTCGCCTTCTTCAATTGTGTCACCAAGCTGAATTCTCTCAGAAGAGTTTACACTATTGTGAAGATAAAGAAGTTCACTTGAAAGACCAGGTTTTATTGGATACCAGAAGCCTGAAAAGGTATTTGCATCCCAATAAAAGTCACCTGCTGCTATTGAAGAATCTGAACTGTCATATACAGTGCTTCGAATCGTGTAAGTCGGATCATCAGCGCTAACTGGCACAATGAGCATTGCTACTAGAACTGATAATATACCCATGATTTTTACAATTTTTTTCACATCAATATCTCCGAAAAGAAAATCATAGACAGAACCCCATCCTATTTTGAATATGATTACAGGTAACCTGAAATAAAACTGATATTAGGTTTATTTCAGTGAGCCAACTGTTTTCTGATTTTCTTATTTTCAATAAAATAAGAGACAATTCTTGAAAACCAACATTTTTATCATTAAATGTTATGTTTGTTACTTTTTAAATCTCTTAAGTTACAATAAGCTTATCATCTGTTAGTATTATGGCATAAATAAATTTTGTTTTTATTTTTTTATATTCAGAAAAGCAAAACATTTATAGTTCCTTTGCATACCACATTTGACGTTCATTATTTCGGAGAACCAAAATGAAAGGAAAAAAGAGTCAATTTATGATTTTTTTGTTTGTGTTATCAGTGCTCTCGGTTCTGATATCAGGATGTACTGACACATCTACATCGCAAAGTATACAGACACAAGAAGAAGTGACAACCGTTACCATTACAGATGCTCTTGGCAGAGAAGTAGAAATTTCTGAAAACACAGAGCATGTTATCTGTTCAGGAGCCGGTGCACTCAGGCTTCTTACCTACCTTGAGGCACAGGACATGATAGTGGGCATTGAAAGAGGGGAAACAAAGAGTACAGCCTCAAATGCAAAACCATATTCACTTGCAAACCCACAGTTTGCCACTGATTATGAAGTGTTCGGTGAAACCAGGGGACAGGATGACCCTGAAAAAATACTCGCACTTGACCCACTCCCAGATGTAATAATCAAGACAAACTCCGCAGTTGGCTATGACCCTGCAGAACTTCAGGAAAAGACAGGAATTCCTGTTGTTGTAATCAACACAGGAGATCTTGCTGAAAACAGAGAAGATCTTGACGCAAGTTTCAGAATAATTGGACAGGTCGTTGGCAAGGAAGAGCGTGCTGAAGAAGTAATTTCATTCTTTGATGAAGCACTGGACGATCTGAACTCACGCACAGAAGATATTGCTGAGGAAGATAAGCCAACATGTTACGTCGGTGGAATCGGACGTGCCGGAGGACCACAAGGTTTCCAGTCAACTGAACCAACATACCCACCGTTCCTGTTCACAAATGCACTCAATGTTGCTTATGGTGACATGGACATAAATGTTGCAGATGTTTCCAAGGAAAAGATAATCGAGTGGGATCCTGACTACCTGTTCCTTGACCTGAATACAATCGAATGTGGCGATGATAGAAGTGGACTTAGCCTGCTTCAGAATGATGATTCATATGCCCTGCTTTCAGCAGTACAGAATGGAAATGTGTATGGAGTACTGCCATTCAACAAGTATGCAACCAACTTTGGTTCAGTTCTGGCAGACTCATATTTCGCAGGCCAGACACTTTATCCTGACAGGTTTGAGGATGTTGATCTTGAAAGCAAGACAATAGAAATATACACATTCCTTGTTTGCCAGGGTGACGAAGAGCGGGGAAGAGAGTTATATGAGTCCATGATCGGTACCTACGGCGTTCCTGCATTCACCAAACTGGACATATAAAACAGAATAAAAAACCGGTGAAAGGAATGGACACTATACAGGGTGACATTGCCCGTCGTTACAAAGAGCACACCTGCAGGAAAATTACCTATATCCTGTCCGGAGTTGCTTTCTTATTTTTAGTGCTTATAATGTCGATCTCATTGGGTCCAGTGGACATCCCCCCTCTTGAAGTCATACGGACACTTGCAGGAGAGAGTATTTCAATACGCTGGGACAGCATCATCTGGGATATACGTCTTCCCCAGGTGCTAACCGCCATTGTAGCGGGTGCCGGACTATCCGTAGCCGGCGTTGTGATGCAGTCTATTCTCAGAAATCCATTGGGATCACCTTTCACACTCGGGATATCAAATGCTGCAGCCTTTGGTGCAGCTGTTTCGGTTATGGTGCTTGGAACAGGTGCAACACACACTAATGTTGGCAGCGCTGTAACCATTAGCAACCCTTACATCACTACAATTGTAGCATTTGCATTTTCCCTTTTAGTGACTGTGATTATCCTTGCGTTTTCCCGGTTTAGAGGAGTTACACCTGAAGTTATGATATTAGTAGGTGTTGCAATGGGCTCACTTTTCACAGCAGGAACCATGATGTTGCAGTATTTTGCTGATGATACACAGCTTGCATCAATAGTATTCTGGACATTTGGTGATGTTTCAAGAGCAAGTTGGAGTGAGTTGGCCCTAATAACCGCAGTTGTAGTTTTATCAATAATCTATTTCACCATCAATCGATGGAAATACAATGCTATAGATGCTGGAGATGAAACTGCTAAGGGACTTGGTGTTAATGTTGAACAGGTAAGAATGAGGGGAATGACGTGTGCTTCCCTTGTAACTGCCATAATTGTTGCTTTCCTTGGTGTCATTGGTTTTGTGGGTCTTATATGTCCGCATATGGCCCGCAGGATAGTAGGAGATGATCATCGTTTTCTGATAGTAGGAAGTGTTGTGATAGGTTCATTGCTCCTGCTCAGCGCTGATACTGCTGCAAGGATGATGATTGAGCCTTACCAGTTACCAGTTGCGGTGCTGACTTCCTTTTTTGGTGCACCTACGTTTATATACCTTATTTTAGGAGCGAGAAGAATATGATACTTGAAGTGGACGGAGTGGAATTCCAATATAAGAGTAAGGAAGTATTGAAAGAGATTAAATTCGAGCTGAAAAGGAATGAGATTCTCTCAATACTCGGACCAAATGGTGTGGGAAAGACCACACTTCTCAAATGCATGAACGCAATTCTCAAACCAAAAAGAGGAACTGTACTCATAGAAGATGAAGACGTTCTCAAACTTGAACAGATCGAGATTGCAAGAAGACTTGGTTATGTACCACAACGCTGTGAGCCTGCAAGACTTACAGCCTTTGACGCTATCCTGCTTGGAAGAATGCCACACATCAAATGGAACATTACAACCGAGGATGTAATGATAGTTGAAGATACAATCAAGAAACTAAACCTTGATGAAATGGCATTAAGATACATAGATGAACTTAGCGGAGGCGAACTCCAGAAAGTTGGAATTGCCAGGGCAATAGCACAAAATCCTAAACTGCTACTTCTTGACGAACCTACAAGCAGCCTTGACCTGAAGAACCAGCTTGAGATTCTTGATACTGTAAAAGAAGTTGTCAAAAAAGAGAATGTTTCTGCCATCATGACAATGCATGACCTGAACCTTGCTTTCAGGTATTCTGATAAGTTCCTGTTCCTGAAGAACGGAACAATATTTGCAGCAGGAAGGATAGAAGATGTAACATCCGACACCATCAGGGAAGTATACGGAGTACCTGTGACAATACAGAATTATCAGGAAGTTTCAGTCGTTATACCGGTATAAAACATGTGGAGGAGGATAATTATGGATTTGAACTATCGGAATATAGACTGGGGAAGTGTATGGACTGACCAAATGAACAAGCATCTGGATAGTGGTAACAAGAAAGAATGTGCTTCCGTTTGGGAAGAAAAGGAAAGTGCAAAACGTTTCTGGGAGATGTCGCTCAGAGATGAACAGAAAAGAGCACGTGACGTCATCAGTAAATTATACATAAGTCCTGAATCCAGAGTGCTTGATATTGGTGCAGGTCCGGGTTCCCTTGCCATACCAATTTCTGAGAAGGTAAAACACGTAACTGCTGTTGAACCTTCTAAGGGTATGATAGAGGTCTTTGAGGATAACATTGCTGAATATAAATGTGACAACATTTCCCTTATCAAGAAAAGATGGGAGGATATTGATGTTGAAAAGGATCTCGATGGAAATTATGATGTTGTTATAGCATCCTTTTCTCTGGGAATGCCAGACATCCGTAAAGCAATAGAGGACATGCTGGCAGTAGCTTCAGGAAGAATCTACCTCTACTGGTTTGCAGGAATAAATTCCCGGGATGAACATTTTATGGAGCTCTGGCCACGTCTACATGGAACTGAATCTTATTCCAAACCTCATTCTGATATACTGTATAGTGTACTCTACCAAATGGGAATTCATCCGAATATGGAGGTATTTACATTTGAGAGAAGCGAAATCTACGAGAGTTTAGAGGAAGCGGTCGATAAGCTTTCAGATAATTTTTCACTGGAAAATGATCATCAAAGAACTATTCTGGAAGAATATCTGGAAGAGAATCTTAAAAAAGAGAACGGTAGTTATATTTATGACGCTTCTACCAGACGTGTAAGAATCTGGTGGGATACACAGAATAACTGATTATAAGGAGCAGGTATTCAATTACTTGTTCCTTTATTATGGGAGGAGAGTCGATTATCCCCCTCTTTCCTCCCTGTTACCATTCAGATAGTTCAAAGATAATGTAGTACAATCTTCGTCCTGAATTCACAATTTTTATTTTCGCTGCCATCAAGAATAAATTCACAATTCATTTTTATTTTGGTAAAGTTTAAGTATCACAATTCAACTCAGATCGTTGTGATGCATCTGGATGTTATTAGAAAACCAGAATCATGCTACCGAAAAATCAAAAATAGCCTTGCTTTCACAACCCATCCACAAAAGCCCCGATCCTCTCCAGAGCCTCTTCAATTTCCTCTCTGGAAGTTGCGTAGGAGCATCGCAGGAAACCTGTGCCGGCTTCACCGAACACACTGCCCGGGATTGTAACGACCTTCTGCTCGTTCATGAGGCGTTCTGCGAAATCCTCGGAACTAAGGCCTGTGTTCACAACTGATGGGAAAGCGTAGAATGCACCTTTTGGTTCGAAGCAATTGAGTCCGATCTTGTTCAGACCATTTACGATAAGATGGCGGCGTCTGTCGTAGTCACGGACCATGCGCTGCATTTCCTGTTTGCCATTCTTGAGGGCTTCGATGGCACCGATCTGTGCCGTAATCGGAGCGCAGAGCATTGAATACTGATGTATCAGCATCATTGCACTGATTATCTTTGGTGATGCCATTGCGTATGCCAGCCTGAAACCAGTCATTGCATATGCTTTTGAAAAACCGTTAAGAAGAATTGTTCTCTCCCTCATGCCTTCAAGGGATGCAAAACATGTGTGTCCACCGTTGTAGGTCAGACAATCATAGACCTCATCGGAGATTACCATGATATCGTGCTCGCAGACCACATCTGCAATAGCTTCAAGGTCTTCCCTGCCCATGGTTGCACCGGTTGGGTTATTGGGGAAATTAATGATAATTGCTTTTGTTTTTGCCGTGATTGCTGCTTCCAGTTCCTCGGCTGTGAGTTTAAAATGATTCTCAAGCTTTGTTGAGATAATAACAGGTACTCCGCCTGCAAACATTACCGAAGGCACGTATGCAACATATGATGGCTGGACAACAATTATCTCATCACCAGGATTGGTGATGGCTCTGATAGCTACATCAAGGGCTTCACTGACTCCTGATGTAACAAGGATCTCAGAATCCGGATTATAATTAATCCCATATTTTTCAGAGTAGTGGTTTGCCAGCTCTTCACGTAGTTCGATAAGGCCATAATTAGAAGTATATGAAGTTTCACCACATTCAAGCGAGTGAATGCACGCTTCCCTTATGTGCCATGGGGTCACATAATCCGGTTCACCTACGCCAAGGGAGATGACATCTTCCAGCCCGGACGCAAGATCGAAGTAGCGACGTATGCCTGAAGGAGGCACCTCGTTTATTACATCAGCTACGAATTTCGAAGGGGTGCATGCTTTTCTCATACATTATACATCCTGTAATGTGACTTTAAGGAGTCACCGGTAAACGTGAAACATGGTCCTGCTCATGGAGGATAACACCATCCTCTTTGTAAGTTTTCAGGACAAAGTGAGTTGTTGTGTGCTGTACCTGTTCAAGAGTAGAGATCTTCTCAGCAACAAAGAACGCAACTTCTTTCATTGTTTTTCCAGAAACAGTAAGTGAGAGATCGTATTGGCCGGAGAGAAGTCTGACAGAACGAACTTCCGGGAATTTATACAGTCGCTCAACAAGAGGCTGATAGCCTATTGTTCTTTCAAGGCTCACCTTAAGCTCAATAATCGCATAGACATTCTCATCACCTGCAAGATCCCAGTCAATAACTGTCTTATACTTGCGGATAATTCCTCTTTTTTCAAGATCAGTTACCTTCTTGCTGACCTCGTCAAGAGTAAGCCCTGTGAGGGTTGCAATCTTTTCATGACTCATTCTTGCATCCTCTTCAAGACATTCCAGAACATGACGTGTTTTATCATCCATATGTAGCAACCCCATAACACCAGACAATCAAATTAAAAAGAAAAAAGAATTGCCCGATTATTCGAGCAGTTTCGCGTTCACAACACCATCCTGACCCGGACGGCTTGTGACCTTTGCATTACCAAGAGGAGTCTTGATAACAGAACCCTTTGTAAGGATATTACGCCTGACATAGTGTTCATTTGCAGCATTTCCAACCACATTCTCAATGCTGGTTGTCTGGGTTTTACCCTGTGCATCGGTTACGTTTGCAACATTGCACTGCAGAAGCCTGACTTTCCTGTTTCCGCCTCTTGTTGTAACGTTCTTCCTCTTTGTTTCGTGAATATGAGTATCAGCTGGTCCACTACCAAGCTCGTATTTCCTCTTTCCGCGAGCTTTCTTGATCTTAGCACCAGTGTATGTTCTTCTAGATCTACCTTGCCATTTCATGATATATCCTCTTATGATTGTTAATGTAAGTATGAATGAATTACCTTTTGTAACTCTGATTAAATCTGGTATGATTTATGGACGTTCCTTTAATAATAAGATTATATATGAACTTTTCGAGTGATAGTAAACACGAACCCACCATATTGCATTACGATTTTGAAGAAAGGAACTGAACTGCTTAGGGCAACATAGATAATTCATAAATAAGTCAAGCACTTATATTAATATATGCTTCGAGTGACATTTCTTGGAACCGGGGGGTCACTCCCAACTCCGGAACGAAATCCATCAGCCATCATGATTAACCGTGAAGGCGAGCTTATGCTTTTTGATTGCGGAGAAGGGACGCAGCAACAAATGATGCGGGCAAAGACAGGAATGAAAGCATTGTCATCAATATTCATAACACATTTTCATGCAGATCACATACTTGGAATTCCCGGGCTTATACAAACAATGTCATTCCATGGAAGAACAGAACCATTGAAAATCTATGGCCCGCATCATGTCCACGAATTTGCAAGGATACTCAGTTCCCTGGGTTATTATAAACTGAAGTTTGAAATAGATGCCATTGATCTGTCACCCGGAGACGTAATTAAAAGAGATGAATATTCAATAGTAGCACTCAAAACAGAACACAGTATACCAAGTATTGGATATGCACTTGTTGAAAACATGCGTTCAGGGAGATTTGACCGACAAAAAGCCATTGAACTTGGAGTACCCCCGGGACCTCTTTTCTCAAAACTCCATAAAGGAGAGTCAGTAGAAGTTGATGGAAATATAATATGTTCCGAAGATGTTGTAGGGGATGCAAGACCCGGCAGAAAAATCGTATACACAGGAGATACACGGCCCTGCAAGGCAGTACTTGAAGCCAGTAAAAATGCTGACCTTCTTATCCATGACTCAACACTTGCAAATGAGCAGCAGGAATGGGCCATCGAATCCATGCATTCCACCGCAGAAGAAGCTTCCATTCTGGCAAAAGAAGCAAACGTCCTGAAACTGGTACTTACCCATATAAGTTCCAGATATTCAGATAATCCCACAAAATTACTAGAAGAAGCTAAAAAGATATTTGATAATGTTATTGTAGCCGAAGACCTGATGGAACTTGATATACCATACAGGGATAAGATCTGAACAAAGAAAGAAAAGAAAAGTTGGAAAGAAAAACAGACCTAAAGGAAGGTCCAATCCAGTCTGTTGCCCTCACCATCGTAAAGTGATACTTCCATCTCCATTTCAATATCTTCAAGCTCATATGGAAGACGTTTCATTCCTATGTAGAGTGTATCACCAGGGACGTAATCAAAGCCCTCTGGTTTTACTTTGCCGAAATAGACACGGCCGCCGGATTCAACTTCTTCAACAGTGACTCCTTTCCACATGAGTGTGTCAATTACATTTATTATGACACATTCAAAACGGTCAGATTCATTTACCTCAGACATAGCTCTCCGATATATTTTCAGATATTAAAAAGATAATCCTAATATCCGGGTAACTTTCACAAAATCTCAGATGTACATCCTGTCAGCATTTCCAGATACCGGAATATTTTTGAGCTTTTTAAGAGAGGAACAAAGGTCATCCTGAGTAACATGTTCCCTCTCATCAATAATTACATTATGAAGAGCGGTCTTGAGTACCTTCGCTACAAGATCCCTTCCTGAAAGTCCCTCTGTCATCTTTGCAAGAGCAGGGAGATCAAGATCTTTCACAGGAATCGGAAAAGTCCTCACATTAGATCTAAGTATTGCAAGTCGTTCTTTCTCATCGGGAAGGGTAAACTCGATCTCTTCCTCGAACCTGCTCCTTACAGCAGGGTCAATGGCATCTGTGCGATTGGTGGCACCTATGGTACAAACACCCGGGCGTTCCACAATGCCATCCATTTCCGTCAGAAGAGAATTGACTATCTCTGCTACATCACCACGCAGTTCCTGATGCCTGCGATCAAGTGCGATTGCATCTAGTTCATCTATGAAAACAATACATGGAGCCATTTCCTGCGCCCTGTCGTACAGTTGATGTATCTGTCTGGAACCCTCACCGACAAACTCCCCTATAAGTTCGGTTGCCTTAACCGGAATAATGGGAACATGTGTCTTATTTGCAAGTGCTTTTGCAAGCATTGTTTTTCCGGTACCCGACGGACCGAAAAAGAGTACATTTCGTGGTGCCCATTTACCAAATTTCTCTGGAGCTTCAAGAAAACGTTCAATGAGTTTACATTTCTTACGTGCGCTCTGCTGCCCGACCACGTCATCAAAAGTGACATCACTTCTGAATTCAACAACAGGAGTAGTGGTAACAAGTACCTCACTCACAATAATGTGTGTATTCTGGCCGATGACCGATTCAGGTGGTTCCACATCAGTAACTTTGTATGCAAAATCAGGAAACATCCTGCGGTCAAAAAGATAATCCCCTTTGCGCGCTGTAAAACCTCTCCACTGCTCACGTGCATAGTGCTCGAAAACTCCGGGGTCCGTAATTTCCGGATATTCATCCAGCATACTGGCCATGGGATAACCTGCAGGCTCCAGAACCAGAAAATCAGCAGTACACTCTCCAGGATCAGAACTTGGTTTCCTCTTTGATTTCGCAGTGGTTTTCTGGGCAGTCCTCACTATATACATCATCTCTTTTTCTTACTAATACTAATTGATTTAAGCAAATTATTAAAGCTAACCCCCAGGTTGATTTTGCATGTATAAAGTACATTGTAACATCAAATAATGCAAATTATCTTTGTACCATAATATCGAGAACACTGGAGAAAAGAACTTCATCAAAATTTAACACAATAAAACAAACGAATAATAAATATAGTAATTAATACTATAATAATAGATTAATGATAGATGACCACACACTGAAAAACGTAAAAATCACCAGTGTCGTAAATACAGTACTTATACTGATAGTCATTATATTCGGATTTGTATTGGTTGTACCATTTGTAATTGCAAAAGATGCAAATTCCATCATAATCAGCTTAGCTTTGATATTGTCCACATTAACAATTATACTCTATGCAAGCAAGCAAATAGAGAAAAAGAATACGGAACTGGAACTTAAAATAAGCGAACTGGACGGAAAACACAGAGAGCTGAATGAGAAACATAAGGGACTGGAACACCTTGTTGCCCGCAATACAAGAATAGAGAATATGATCACGTCCCTGATCTCCATGTTCATTGAGCCTGGGAACATTGACGGAACCCTGAATGAAATATTAAAGAAAACCGCTTCTTTTTGCAATGCAGAGTACTGCTATCTTTTTTTATTCAAGGGTAACAGCGACCCATATCTGTCACATGGATGGAAAAGTTTTGGCTTAAGTGAGAAAAAGAGTGTTTTTGAAAATATATCCTACTCCAAATTTCCATGGATATCAAAAAAACTAGTTCAAAAACAAATGGTCCATATCTCGAAAGAAGAAAAACTTCTGGAAATTGCTGACAGAGAGAGAAACATCATATTATCCAGTGGTGTAAAGTCATTAATGATAGTCCCGGTTGAGTCAGAATCTGAATGTATTGGATTTATCAGCATCGAAAACATATCAAATAAAACCGACTGCAATCTTGATAACATACAGACATTGAAAGTATTATCAGAGATTGTAAGTATGGCTCTAAATCACAGGTCATTCCTGAAAGATCTGGGGCTTTTTAAAAACCTGATTGACAGGTCCAACGATTTTATTTTCACTATTGATATGGAAAAACATCTCATCATTGATGCAAATGAAACTGCCTGTAAAGAGCTTGGATACTCACTAGAAGAACTTATCAGTATGCAGGAAAAAGAACTAAGTTTGCTTTTTGACGACACATTCTGGAAAAATGATCTTAGCGACCTTGTAGGTGACAGATACCTGCTACCAAGTCAGACACTTACAAGAAAAAATGGTGACAAAATACCGGTGGAGATGAATATTACCTTTGCTACCCATGACAACCACAATTATGCCCTGGCGGTTGTGCGCGATATTGCAGCACGTATTGATATGGAAAGCAGACTTGCAAAAACCAAACAGGTTATGGAGCTTGCCATGGAAGGCGCTGACCTTGGAATGTGGGACTGGAATCTCAGGACAAATGAGGTAATGTACAATGAGCGCTGGGCAGAGATGATCGGATATGATGTTGATGATATTGAAAAGAATATTGAAAGCTGGAAAAAACTGATACATCCTGATGATATAAAAACTGTAGATGCTACTGTTAATGAGCATATTGACGGTGAAACACCATTCTTTGAATCTGAATTCCGTATGAAGAACAGCAAAGATAAATGGCAATGGATACTGGCCAGGGGAAAGATCACCGAGTGGGATAAGAATGAAGAACCATTCAGGTTCACAGGAACTACTATGGATCTTGACGAAAGGAAGAAGGTTGAAGAAGAACTTCGCCACTCCAATGAACTGAAAGATCTGTTTACCGATATAATGCGCCACGACCTGCTGAATCCTGCAGGAAATATCAAGGGTTTTTCAGAAGTATTGTACGAAAAAGAGGATGACCCTGGTAAATCCAGAATTATCAGCAGTGTGCAAAGAAATACTGACAGGCTCATAGACATGATAGAAACAGCTGCCAAATTTGCTAAACTGGAAGCAACAGATGAACTGGAACTGAAGGAAGTTGACATTATGGCAAGCCTTCACAATGTTATAGAACAATTCGAGCACCAGCTTCACGAAAAGAATATGAAACTTGATCTTCGTGCAGAAGGAAAATATCCTGCCGTACTTAATCCTATTGTTGAGGAGATTTTTGCCAATTATATCTCCAATGCCATCAAGTATAGTCCAGAGAACACAAAAATCATCGTTGATATTGCAAATATGAATTATGAATGGATGGTAACTGTAACTGACTGCGGAGAAGGTATCCCTGATGATGCAAAACCACTGGTATTTGACCGTTTTAAGAGAGTGAATAAAAGTGGTGTGAAGGGAACAGGACTTGGACTTGCCATTGTTAAGAAGATAGCCGAACTTCTTGGAGGACGAGTTGGCGTTGACGATAATCCGGAAGGTAATGGCAGTATGTTCTGGGTAAGGCTCAAAAAGCATCATGAAGTGCTCAATGACGAAGCTGAGCCCACAATCCCCATAGAGAATAAGATCGGAACAGAGATGATTCAGGATATGAAAGCAGAAATTCAAACAGCATCCCATTAGATTTAAGGAATATAATACCAATCAGAAGCCTTTGTTATTAAATGATCACGAGGAAATAAGATGGAACTTGATGAGCTTACTATTACAAGGGCTATAGTTGATGAATTTTCTAAGGTTTTTCTTGACTACACAGAGGTAGATGTGGCGCTTGTTGGAGGAGGACCTGCAAACCTGGTAGCTGCCAGATATCTGGCAGAGGCAGGCCTTAAAACCGTGCTTTTTGAGAAGAAGCTCTCAATAGGCGGAGGAATGTGGGGAGGAGGAATGATGTTCCCACGCATAGTGGTCCAGGAAGATGCGAAACATATACTTGATAATTTCGATATTGATTATCATGAGTATGAGAAGGGATATTATGTTGCAAGTTCGGTGCAGTCTGTTGCCAAACTTATTTGTGGTGCAACAGATGCCGGTGCAGAGATCTTCAACCTGATAGATGTTGAGGACGTAATGATCCGTGAGAATGATACCGTATGCGGACTTGTTATTAACTGGGGACCTGTGTCCATGACCGGACTGCATGTTGACCCACTTGCGATCAAAGCAAAGCTTGTTATTGACGGAACCGGACATGATGCAGGAATATGCAATACTGTCCTCAGGAAGATACCTGGTGCAGAGATAGGTTCCGGAATCCCCGGTGAAAAGCCAATGTGGGCCGATGTTGGGGAGCGTATTTTGATGGATACCACAAAAGAAGTCTATCCCGGACTGATAGTTACAGGAATGGCAGCAAACGCTGTTGCAGGAGCTCCAAGAATGGGACCTGTCTTTGGTGGAATGATGCTGTCCGGCAAGAAGGCTGCAGAGATTGCAATTGAAAAGCTGAGAAGTGAATAATAATTATATAACTGAACAAGCCTGAGGACACTGTTTAATAGCTTTCCAAAGGAAAAGATTTATGTAAGAAACGGACATCTATAGGGTGCTTTCAAGTAAAGCACCTGCTTCGAGCCGGGGTAGGGTAGCGGTTATCCTGTAGCCCTGTGGAGGCTACGATTCGAGTTCGATTCTCGATCCCGGCCCCATTTCCTAATTCCGTTCTAATGATTGATCTGGATACTATATACCCCGATTCAGCAACCATTGTTTAAAAAATAATTACGTTTTTGATATACAACAAATCGTTGCATTACACCACCCGCCATACAATTGTATGAAAGTTAGCCCCATCCCGCTACAAGGGGTGGTACATCCTTGTAGAATCTGAAAAACAGACTTATTCTTATGTTATGTTCTGATACTATATAACAGTATACATTTCATTAGATAGTTCTATAATATTTACATTATAATACATATCAAAAAATATACATCATGTGTTATTTTATTTTACCTGTGCTGTCATTCTTGAAAAGATTACCAAAGATTAAAAGAGAAAATCAAAAACGAAAACCAGTAGAAAATTATGAATACAAAAGTTAAAACTCATTCAACTTTAACTGTCTTCTCTGACACATATCTTCACCAGGGATTTCCACTGGATAAGCGCCTGTAAGACAACCAAGACAGAGATCATCCCTATCTATCCCTATTGATTCCACTAGGCCGTCAACACTGAGATAACCCAAAGAATCCGCATCAATAACAGCCTCAACACCCTTGATAGTCTTGTGTGCTGCAATCAGTTCCTCCCTGGAAGCCATGTCAATACCCAGATAACATGGAGCAATGATAGGAGGACTGCCAATACGTGCATGTACTTCTGTTGCACCCGCATTGCGCACCATATCAATAATACGACGCGAAGTTGTACCTCTTACTACACTGTCATCAATAAGAACCACTTTTTTTCCTTTTATATTCTGATCTATGGTATTCATTTTCAGGCGAACAGCAGTTTCGCGCATTGCCTGGCCCGGAAGAATGAAAGTTCGGCCAATATAACGGTTCTTCATAAGACTTTCTTCATAATCGATCTTAGACTCTTTTGCATAACCAATAGCTGAAGTTATACCCGAGTCAGGAACAGGAGATACCATATCTGCATCAACAGGATGCTCAAGAGAAAGCCTTTCACCTATTCTTTCACGGACTTTATAGACAAGCTCTCCGTCTATGATCGAATCAGGACGTGCAAAATAAACATATTCAAAAACACAGTGAGCACAATATTTCTCTTCAAATAACTGATATGATTCAACTTCACCATCGCGGAAAATAAGGAGTTCTCCGGGTTGCACATCCCTGAGAAGTTTACCGTTCAGTGTATCAATAGCCACACTTTCAGAAGCAACAACATAACCGGAATCAATAGTACCAAAGCATAACGGTTTGAATCCAAGAGGATCCCTTACAGCCATGAGCATATCATCTATCATTATGGTCAGTGAATATGATCCGTTGAGTTGCTTCATTACATTGCGCATAGCTTCAACAGGATTATGCTTCAAAAGTTCCTTTACCAGAAGATGAGCTATTACTTCTGTGTCAGAATTTGCAACAAATATATGACCTTCCGTCTCAAGTTGTTCACGCAGGTCATAACCATTGACAAGATTACCATTGTGTGCAAGAGCAACATTACCGCTCTTATACTTTACAATAAAAGGCTGACAATTCTCTAAGCGTGAGTCACCGGAAGTAGAATAGCGAACATGTCCGATTCCCACATTGCCCTTCAGAGAAACAAGGTCATCCTTGTCAAAAACCTCGGGCACAAGACCCATACCTTTTAAAGTATGAGGTTCCCTGCCATCATGTACAGTCACCCCTGCGGATTCCTGACCACGATGCTGCAGAGCATATAATGCGTAATATATACGAAGCGCGGAAGGGACTGGATGTGTTTCTTCATCGAACTGTACAACCCCTACAACACCGCATTCTTCGCGCATTTATATCCCTAGTCTAAAAAAGACCTAATATTTGCACTTTGCCTGCCACTTGTAGCTTCTCATGCGTGAGCTCTTGCCAAAGCCGCATGATGTGCACTGTTTTGTGTGAATGTTGAGTGAAACACTACCGCAGCGCCTGCATTTTACATGTGTACGCTTCTGCCTTTTACCCATTGAAGGAGTACCTTTTGACATATTATAATCACCTTTAGTATGAATTCCTTGATTAATTGTTATAATAAGTAAAGCCTATAAATTACAGCCTGGAGGTTACCCATGATATTGCTAGTAGTTCTTATAGGTTACGTTCATTTCAGGGAGATACGTAAACTACGTTGTCACCTCTGATTACAACACTACCCAGTTTTCTTACAACTTCCCCTTCCTTAAGTTCCTCTGCATCGTCAAGGACAAGGTTCATGTGTACGTCATATCCCTGGAGTTTTCCACGGAATTCCCTTGCGCCTTTAAGTCTCACAATTACAGGTGTGTTCAAAGCATCGTTCAGTATATCAAGAGGTCTGTTTCCCATTTTCGTCGCCTCAGTTAAATAGATCCAAATAAATTCTAAATTTAAACTAGTAGCTAATATATAGCTTGTAAATTTGTTTATTTACTTATACATATTGCGATGCTCCAATGTTGCATATGCTGTATATAAAACTATCGTGATAAGCGATTTTTGAACATCCCGAAAGATGCAGAGATATGAAACGGTTCACAAAGATATATAGACCTGACTGACCAACTAATATATAAGCAACAAGGCATCTATGTGCTTTTTCACGAGCCAAACGAATAGAGAGGATTATATGAGCAGAATACCAGTCATACTCACCATTGCAGGATCTGACTCCGGCGGAGGAGCAGGAATAGAAGCAGATATAAAGACAATAGCTTCACTAGGGCTTCATCCTGCATGTGCAATTACATCAGTTACCGCCCAGAACACACAGGGAGTTAGAAGTGCTTATGATATACCCGTTGAGGCAATAACAGCCCAGATAGATGCGGTTTGTGAGGACATGGATATCACATGGGCAAAATCCGGTATGCTCTCTTCGTCCGAAATCACATCCAATGTTGCTTTTATGGTGAAAAAGCATAAGCTGAAAATAATTGTTGATCCGGTCATGGCTGCAGAGGCAGGCGGTGATCTGCTCCGCAAAGAAGCCGTAATAACCCTAAAAGAAGAACTGTTACCAGTATCGGAAGTTGTAACTCCTAATATCAATGAAGCCAGCATACTTGCAGGAATAGAGATACAGAATGTAAATGATGCAGAGAGTGCTGCAAAGATCATCAGTAAAACAGGAGTCAAATACGTCATTGTTACCGGAGGACATCTAGATGGCTCAGATATAATATATGATTCCCATAACGACAGTTACACAACAATATCAGGTACTTTTGTCAAAGGCGGAACACATGGATCGGGTTGTACGTATTCTTCAGCACTGACATCATTCCTTGCTCAGGGATATAGCATAGATGAAGCCGCCAGAAAAGCAAAGATTTTTGTTGTGGAAGCCATCAAAGGAAGTGTGCCGATAGGGAAAGGTGTTGGACCAGTTAACCAGCTTGCATGGCTCCTTAATAGACCGGAACGCTGTACAAGGAGAGACTTATAAGAAGCATATACAAGCCTAATTATAAGTAAAGAATAAAATTGACCGATTTAGTAAGTTATACACCAAGAGTGAATATAAATGCAAACAGAATTTGTCAAAGACCTTTTTCTGTCAAAAGAGATCAGAAAAAGTATTCGAGATATGGGATTCAGGGAAGCAACAGAAATTCAGAAAATGTGCATTCCAGTCATAATGGATGGAAAAGATGTAATTGGTCATGCACAGACAGGAACCGGAAAAACTGTGGCATTCGGGATTCCGTTAATGGAACTACTTGAGCCGGATTACAGAAAAACACAGGCACTTGTAATTTGTCCCACCAGGGAACTTGCAATACAGGTTACAGAGGAACTGGAGAAAATTGCAAAGTACATCCCCGAACTCAAAATATTACCAGTTTATGGTGGAACTTCAATGGGATCACAGGCAGAGGGTCTGAAAAATGGTGCGCATGTTGTTGTGGGAACTCCCGGAAGAATAATAGACCACATGGAAAGAGGAAATTTGCGGACAGGTGAAATCGGAATAGTAGTGCTTGATGAAGCTGATGAAATGCTGAACATGGGATTCAGGGACGACATCGAAAAAATACTGGAAAGCACACTATCTTCAAGACAGACACTTCTTTTTTCAGCAACGATGCCCGAAGAAATACTCAGACTGACAGAAAAATACCAGAAAGATCCCATACACATAACGATAGTACAGGAAAAACTCACGGTTCCTCAGGTAAAACAATATTACTTTGAAGTGAAAGATAATGCAAAGCCCGAAGCACTCAAGCGCCTAATAGAAGTTGAAAATATCAAATCTGCTCTTGTGTTCTGTAATACCAGGAAAGAAGTTGACAGGCTTGTAATCAAGCTGCGCTCAAAAGGTTATCCGGTAGATGCACTCCACGGAGATATCAAGCAGAAAAAAAGAGAGCGCCGCATGGATAGATTCAGGGACGAGGATATTGACATTCTTATTGCCACTGATGTTGCAGCAAGAGGCATAGATATTGACAATATTGAAGTTGTTTTTAATTATGACTTGCCACAGGATCCGGAAATCTACGTACACAGGATCGGAAGGACTGCACGAGCAGGCAGACCGGGGATTGCATATACTTTTGTTTCCGGCAAGGAAAAAATAAAACTTGAAGATATTAAAAAGATAACCGGAACTGCAATCAACAAGAGAGAACTTCCAAGAAATCGAGATGTAGAAAAGATTAAGGAAAACAGAATTGCAGATGATGTAAGGATGCTTATCAGGCGTGGTAAACTTGATAAATATGACGAGTTCGTTTCGGATATTGCAAATGATGATATGGATTATCGCCAGATTGCTGCAGCCCTTGCAAAAATACTGCTAAAAGGTGACAACTGATTGCTACTGAAAAACGGAAATTCAAACAATTAATTAATATAGTAACTGAGGAAATTCAATGAAAGATTTTGTGATAATAGGGCATAAAGCACTTACAAGCGGAGATTTTTCCTTAAATGACCTTCCTGGCTCTGCCGGAAGAATGGATATACTCTGCAGGTGTGTCAATTCAGCTCTTTTCCTTTCACACGGAATGAGGCGTGACGTGAATGTACACCTTGTACTTCTGGGTGAGCCTGATCCTGGGAAAGTAGTCAGGTTCAATGGAGAGAAGCTGAAATACCTTAACCCGGATGAGAGAAGCAGTGGTTCACTTATTAAAAAAGCACTTCAGAAAGATGCCATAGAGTACGAAACACAGTCCACTCCTGGAGTATACATACGTCGCACAGGATTGGAAGAACTGCTCAAAGAGTTCAGCGAGGCTGGCAGGGATATCTACTACCTGAGGGAAGATGGTGTGGACATGCGCGAGTACGGTGAGCTCAATAGTGATGCTGTATTTGTTCTCGGGGACCATATGGGAGTTACTGAAAAGGAAGAAGAGATGATCGAGAAGGTTGCGAAAAGCACCCTTAATATCGGACCTGTTTCCCTGCACTCAGATCACTGCATGATAATTATCCACAACGAACTTGATCGAAAAGAAGCATAGTCAAAAAAGGTTATATTATATAGTACCTATTTCATGCAAATCCGAATTATCCATGGAATAAAACCGTAATTATACTACAAACAAGAGTGATCCAATGAGCATACTCGAAACCGCTAAGAAAATAATAGAAGAAGGCCCCATCTGCGACCATTGCATGGGCAGACAATTTGCCAAATTATCAACTGGTCTTACTAATGTTGAAAGAGGGCAGGCTGTAAAATTGTCACTGGCAATGGAAGGAGACGCCATTTTCAAAGAGACAGGAGACGAGTCCCTGCTGGAAGAACTGGCAAAGAGCAGTCACTACGCCAGAAAGACCCTGAGAATTGAGGACGAGGATGAAAAATGCTGGGTGTGTCTTGGTATTTTTGAAAAACTTGATCTCTGGGCTGACAGGGCAGTAGAAAGCATTGGTGAAAGAGAGTACTCCACATTCCTTGTAGGAACAAAGGTAAGCGGGCTCATTGGAGAAAATGAGGAAATACTCTGGAGCGAGTGTGGGATTACGCAGGCAGAGCAATTCAAGACCGAAATGAATCGCGAGGTAGGAAAACTCATCTCTGCACGTACCGGTAAAGAAGTTGAATTTGAAAGACCTGATATTGTAGTTACTCTTGATATTGCCGAGGAAAAAACAAGCGTTCAGGTAAGATCATTATATGTACAGGGCAGGTACAGAAAACTTGTTAGAGGCATACCACAGACAAGGTGGCCTTGCAGGAGTTGCGGCGGCAGGGGTTGTCAGGAATGCAACAACACCGGAAAACAGTATCCTGAATCAGTGGATGAACTTATAGGCAAGGAATTTGTTGAAATGGCAGAAGCAAAGGATTCCAAGTTCCATGGTGCCGGAAGGGAAGATATCGATGCTCTCATGTTAGGCACCGGCAGACCATTTGTAATAGAAGCTCTGGATCCACAGATACGCAGCATAGATGTATGGGAGCTTGAAAAGAAGATCAACGAGTTCGCTGCAGGCAAAGTTGAGGTTGAAGGGCTTAAAATCGTTGAGAAGGCTATAATTGAGACTCTGAAGTCTTCAAAGGCGGATAAAGTTTATAACCTTAAAGTTACATTCAAAGACCCTGTTTCCACGGATAAACTTGAAGATGCTATAAGCTCACTTATAGGAATGCAGATTCATCAGAGGACGCCACAAAGGGTGGCCCATAGAAGAGCGGATCTTGTCCGGAAGCGATATGTCCACAACATGCAGCTTATTGAGAAAACAGAGGAATATGCCATCATAGAAGTTCATTGTGATGGAGGGCTGTATGTCAAGGAACTGACATCAGGCGACGATGGAAGAACTGAGCCAAGCCTTACAGGGCTTTTAGGCATTCAGGCAAAAGTCGAGGAACTTAATGTCATCAAAGTAGACATATAATATCATCCTTTAGGATACACATCAAAATCATAATACATCAAAATCATTTGATCATGGAGGAAATTAATAATGGCAACATCACACGGAGAAAAACACTGTACAAGATATAAGTTGAAAAAGACCTCAAGAGAAAGAGGGCTTTCACCAGTAAGCAAGGCAATCCAGGAATTCGACTGCGGACAGATGGTCCACATCGACATTGACCCAAGTATACAGAAGGGAATGCCAAACGCAAGGTTCCAGGGAAGAACCGGAAAGATCACTGGTCAGCGCGGCCGAGCTTATCTACTGCAGGTAAGGGACGGGGACGCAATGAAAGAGATCATATCCCTTCCACAGCACCTTAAACCACAGAAATACTAAAATCAAGTCAAAAGTAATCCGGAATTCAAATCTGGATTACCTTTATTTATCGTTACATATATCTTTACTGTATATATTTAGCGATACAAATTAATTTCCGGGTATAAGAGTTTACATTTATACCCACCTTTGTAATCAATCGCCATTCTCAAGTGACCTAAATCTAATTAACGCATAGAGTGTATATCAATGATAGTAAAAGAAGTTCTGAGTGAAGAGTTATTGACCCTGCCTGAAGTTAAGGGTATGCTGCACGAACTGATGGAAGAGCGTCTCAAGGATGAGGAAGAGCTGGGTTATGAACTGCGCAAAGCTATCAACCATGCGGAAATGTTCTCTAAGACAACACCGGAAAAAGCAAGAGACCTTGTAAACAAGCTTCTTGAGCTGGAAAAAATGAAACCTGAGATCGCCATCAGAGTGGCTGATATCATGCCACAGTCAAGGGATGAGCTCAGATCTCTTTACGCAAAAGAAAGATTCACACTTACCGATGAAGAACTCGATGAAATGCTAAACCTTGTAGAAGAAGCAATGGATTAGATTTATATTCGATACACCCCTTTTTTTACATCGAGAGAAGTTGCAGCAGTAGCAACAGGTATGCCACAGGAGGGAATGAATTAATTATGAAAACAAGGGGAAAACCACCTGAGAAAGAAGAGTATGCATGGATTTTAGATTATCTTCCATATGGAAGCACTGATGACAAACGCCCTTCATATCAAAAGAAACCTCTTGTCCAGGCAGTAGGAGAAAAGCGTTTTGTATTGATGGAGCTTGTACCGAAAGAAGGAAAAGTACCTGATATACAGTCAAGAGTTTACATTGGTGATGGTGACAGGGACATTATTGACCACGTAAAGCACCGTATCACATACAATGACCTCAGCCACGGAGCACAGCTTGAACTGCCTTTCATCCTGGAAACAACCGTTAAACACCATGAAGAAAGATTTGTACAGTTCTTTAATGATGCACACCCCATAACAAACCGGCTTCATATGCTGGAGCTGCTTCCGGGTATTGGAAAAAAACTTATGTGGGCAATCATTGATGAAAGAAAGAAAGGACCTTTCACAAGTCTTGCAGAATTACACAAAAGGGTCGGTGGAGTACATTCACCGGAAAAGATACTCGTCAACAGGATCATAGAAGAGCTTAAAGATGAAAATATCAAATACAGGCTTTTCACAACTCCATCACGCCGCCCACGTAACCATTAAAAGGTGTTCATTTTTTGGTATATGAGATACTTAGAAAATATGGTATCCGTGGTGGATACCATGACCAACATTTTTTGATAGATGAAAGGGTCCTTGACAGGATTGTTGATTCAGCGGATATAAAATCTCATGAGACCATACTTGAAATTGGGGCAGGAATCGGAAATCTCACAGAAAGACTCATGGCAAAAGCCGGCCACGTTATTGCAGTAGAAAGAGATCCTGAGCTTATTTATGTATTGAAGGATCGTTTTGGAGAATCTGACAAGCTAACTCTCATACATGGAGATGTGCTGGATGTTGAATTCCCGGCTTTTGACAAAGTTGTTGCCAATCTGCCTTATTCCATTTCATCTGAAATTACATTCAAATTATTCAGATACAATTTCAAACTGGCAATACTGATGTACCAGTACGAGTTTGCCCAGAGACTTGTTGCGCATGCAAATTCCAAAGATTATAGCCGTTTGTCCGTAAATGCACACTATTTTGCAGATACTTCTATGATTATGAAAATACCCAGGGGTGCATTCTCACCTCCACCGGAAGTCCTCTCTGCAGTCGTTGAGCTAAAACCAAGACCTTCATATTTTGAAGTTCTGGACGAGAAATATTTCCTTGATTTTGTCACTGCGGTTTTCGGACAGAGACGAAAGAAGATGAGAAATTCCATTCTTAAAAACAAGCAACTTCTGGGCATTGATGACATGAAAGAATTCATACATGAATTACCGCAGGAATTGCTTGATAAAAGACCTGAGAATCTTGAACCTGAAGAATTCGCAGAACTTGCGAATATGATGTTCAGGCATAAACAGAAATAAAACTATCATGGTTACAATTGAATATAGCAAAGCACACGTAAATCTTGCAGATCAGGTTTATGAGCCTGCTGAGGATTCTTACCTGCTTGCCGATACAGCCCTTGAATTTGTAAAGGATGGAATGGATGTTCTGGAAATCGGGACAGGTAGTGGTTTTGTTTCTGCCGTTATTAAAGCCAACAGAAAAGTCAAACTACTGGCAACAGAGATCAGTCCGTTAGCAGCAATTTGTGCAAGATCCAATGGCATTGATGTGATAAGAACAGACATGTTTGCAGGACTTAAAGGGAAAGAACAGTTTGATATTATCATATTTAATCCACCATATCTTCCAACATCCGATGATGAAAAAATTCCAGGGTGGCTTAACTACGCTTTTGACGGAGGAATTGATGGCCGCAAGGACGTTGTTCCTTTCCTGCAAAAAGCTGGCAATTACCTGAAATCAGACGGGATCATTTTGTTATTGATCTCATCCCTTACAGGTGTAGATGAGGTCGTGATGGAAATAGAAAAAGCCAGATTCAGACCGGAAATCGTTTCCAGCACTAAATGCTCATTTGAAAGACTTGTTGTCATTAAAGGTGCTAACATTGATTAAAACTGGTTTAATATATGTATTCACTATTTTTTGTACACTTTGATACAATCTACGTGTTTTAAATATAAAGAATAATATATAACAGTCGGCTTTTGGACTCAAAACCAATAAAAAAACGGTAAATCCATGACTGAAATAGTTATCCTTGACTATAACGAAGAAGAATCCTTTAAGCTTAAAAACGAACTTGAGAAGAGTTACAGTAAAGTTTCTGTTTATAATCCTGAAAGGGAAGATAATGATTATTCACAAAGTACAGAAAATTCTATCATATTTTTCTGTAAACTTGATTCGCCCAGCTCAAGCATTTTAGATGATGCAATAAAAATAGCCTCTTCAGAGAGTGATCAAATAGTTTTTATTGTACCTGAAGCTGATGATGTATTCCTTGACCGAATATCCAGATCAGATACTATCCATTATCTGAAAGAACCTTATACCCGCAATGAACTTAGCTACATGATAAAAAAAGCTTCAAATAACCAACATACGAGCATGGAAGACTTGCATCTGCTTTCCGAAAGTGTATATGATATTGCTTTTACAATGACTGCCACCGGAGACATAATTTATGTAAGCCCTTCGGTGAAAAGGATAACAGGTTTCAGCCAGAAAGAAGTTTTGAATAAAGGTCTGAAGGAACTGGTACCTGAAGATTCATTTAATTTTATTGGTGGTATGATAGGTACTTTTTTTGCCAAACTGGAAAAAGGAGAAAAAGTCAGATCACCTGTTTTTGAACTTGAAATTTTATGTAAGGACGAATCCACATTATGGATGGAATTGACTATAAATTGTATTTTTGATTCTGAAAGAAATTTCAGATATTTTGCAGGAGTGATGCACAATATCAATAATCGCAAAGAGGCAGAAGAACGTTTCAAAGCTGCAGTGGAATGTTCGGGTGATCTTATTTACGAATGGGATATGAAGACTGATAACTTAGAATGGTTTGGTAATATCGAACAGATGCTTGGTTACGAATATGACGAACTCCCGGGAACTATCAATGAATGGTCTAAAATAATACATCCCGATGATCTGCCTATTGTCAAGGAACTGATAGATAACTATCGTAGAACAGGTGACATCTTTGAGCTTGAATATCGTGTTTTTTCCAAAGATGGAGAATTGTACCACCTGAAAGAACATGGTACACCAATATTCGATAAAATTACAAAACAATTCATAAAGACTATTGGAGTATGTACCAACATCACTGATAAGGTAGAAGCCGAAAAAGCACTGGAAGAAAAAGAAGAACTATTCCGTTTAATTGCCGAGAATGCCAATGACGTTATCTGGGTCCTCGATGCAAAGGGAGATTTCCTCTATGTCAGTCCATCTGTTGAAAAACTCAGAGGCTATACTCCTGAAGAATTGATGGCTTTACCAATAGAAGAAAGATTGACTCCTGAATCCTCAAAGGTTGTTATGGACACATGGACACAATTCTTCCAGAGATTCAAAAAAGGAATTATACCTGATACTCCACGAATAATAGAAGTTGAACAGCCCTGCAAAGATGGGTCAACTGTGTGGACAGAGCTACACATAAATCCTGTGCTTGACGATGATGGTAATTTCAAATTCTTCCTTGGTATCAGCAGGGATATCAGTACACACAGAAAGCAGGCCAGAATGCTTGATAGCATTTTTAATCTTACACCCATACCCATGATATTGCTGGATGGAAATGGTATTGTTGAAAAGATAAACAAGGAATGTACAGTAATACCGGGTGTCAACAAAAAAACTGCAATTGGCAAGAAGGCAGGAGAGATATTTTCCTGTGCATATTCATTCAAGGAAGAAGGATGCGGGACCAATGAAGAATGTAACTCGTGTACGTTCAGTAACCTTGAACAGGAGACATTCAGAACACACAGGAATTTCAATAAAGTAGAGGGTATAAGCACTACACGAATGCCTGATGGTTCTGATGCAAATCTGAATCTGGAAGTTTCTACTGCCTATATTGACCTTTATGATGATGCAAAAGTAATAATGTGTTTTGAAGATGTCACTGAAAGGAAAAAAACAGAAGAAGAGATAATCGAATCAAAACTTGAAGCAGAAGAAGCAAATCGTACAAAGAGTGAATTCCTTGCAACCATAAGCCATGAACTCCGAACACCACTCAATGCCATCATTGGCTATTCACAAATGTTGCAGGATGATAATTTTGGTGACCTTAACCCCAAACAGGAAAAGTTTGCAAATCATATTCATACAAGTGGAAAACACCTCCTTGAACTTATAAACGACATCCTTGACCTTTCAAAGATAGAAGCTGGAAAAATGGATCTTCATCTGGAGACTTTCGAAGTCAATAAAGTGCTCAAGAATGTTTACAACATAATTAGTCCACTTGCTGAAAAGAAAAATATAGAGCTAGATTTTGCAATTAACCAGGATATATCAATATATGCTGACAAAGTAAGATATAAGCAGATACTCTATAACCTTCTGAGCAATGCAGTAAAGTTCACACCCGATGGTGGAAACGTCACAGTGAAAATAAGTGTTAATGATGATATATTAACAACATCCATAATTGACGATGGAATAGGTATTGCTCCAGAAGAACAGAAAAAACTATTTACACCATTCTATCAGGCAGATTCATCCAATGCAAGAAAATATCAGGGTACAGGGCTTGGATTATCAATTGTCAAAAAAATGGTGGAACTCCATGGCGGAACGATAAAAGTGGAAAGTGAACCTGTAAAAGGAAGCACATTCACTTTCACATCACCTGTTAAAACCGAAAGATCAGATTAGACAAAGCCATCTATAAGCTCATCCACTTTTTCAGTTGAAGGCGATTTTTTGTAAAGGGGACCTGATGCAAGAACATCAAGATTATCCTCAAAAGTTGGTTTTTCATTAACATAGAAAACACCCAGAGGAATCTTTTCACCCCATTCCATGGACTTGTCGAATGCTTTCACACAATCATTCAACTCATAGCCAGGGTCATCCATTTCATACACTCTTTCAGAGTACCACTTGAAAGTATTCAGTTTATTGAAAGATACACAGGGTTGCAATACATCTACCAGTGAGAGACCTTTGTGCTGAATAGCCTTTTCTATAAGGGATGTCAGGTGTGAAACTTTGCCGGCATAACCACGGGCCACAAATGAGCAATCAAGAGAAATTGCCATTGACAACGGATTAAGTGGCATGTTAAACACTCCATGAGTCTGCACCTTGGTTTTCATCCCGATCTCACTTGTAGGTGATGCCTGTCCCTTTGTAAGTCCGTATATCTGGTTGTCGTGCACTATCATGGTAATATCAGGATTTCTCCTTACAGTGTGGAGGAAATGATTACCTCCTTCACCATAACAGTCTCCATCACCTGTAACCGCAATGACGGTCAGCTCATGGTTTGCGACTTTTGCACCGGTTGCAGGAGGTAATGACCTTCCATGGAGTCCGTTGAAACCATTGCATTTGAGATAATGAGGGGTTTTACTTGACTGTCCGATACCTGATGCCACAAACACCTGATGAGGTGAACGTCCAAGATTTACCAGTGCCTGTTTTATGGATTTCAATATTCCGAAATTGCCACAACCCGGACACCATGCTGTTTCAAAATCACCGTAATCTTCTATGTTGACCATTCAGATCACCTCCTTTTCCTTAAGGGCAGCAATTATGAACTCTGGACTGAACGGCTTCCCATCATACCTGAGAACTGTGTCCGTAATGCTTAAATCTGCATCCAGTTTCAGATGCCTTGCAAACTGTCCCGTGGAATTATTCTCCACACATACTGTCTTTTTGGTTTTTGAGAATAATTTTTTGGTTGCTTCAACCGGAAGTGGATGGATATGAGTGAAATGGACCATATTGACCGACTTTCCTTCACCCTTCAATATGTCAACTACCTCGGCCAGTGGTCCATAAGTTGAACCCCATCCTATAAGCGACACATTGGCATCGGGTTTTCCATAAACTTTAGCCACAGGCATTTCTTCACGAAGAACTTCCAGTTTCTTCATACGCTTGTCATTCATCTTTATGCGGTTTATCGCATCTTCGCAGATATGACCGTATTCATCGTGTTCATCACTGTCAGCAAGAACAAGCACACCTTCCTGACCGGGCAGGGCACGCGGAGAGATTCCCATAGGAGTGAGTTTATAGCGCTTATACTCTTCCTTCTTAGTTCTTAGATCCTGATCTGAAAGCAGATGTCTTTCAATTGTTATTTTAGAGGAATCAAATCTTGGAAGCGTGAACAATGAGTCTGCAAGATACTGGTCACTCATTACAAAAACAGGTATCTGGTATTTATCGGCAATATTGAACGCTTCTGCAGTCATATAGAAGCATTCCTCCGGAGTTCCTGGTGCAAGTATGCATCTTGGGAACTCACCCTGTGCAGCTGTCAGGACAAACTGAAGGTCACCCTGTTCTGTCATTGTTGGAAGACCTGTTGCCGGACCTGGACGCTGGCAGAGGAATATAACAGCAGGAGTTTCCGTAATTCCTGCAAGTCCGAGAGCTTCGGTCATAAGTGCAAATCCACCTCCAGAAGTGGTGACCATGGAGCGTACACCTGTAAACGAAGCACCGAGAACCATGTTCAATGCGGCAATTTCATCTTCTGCCTGTTCCACAACAGTATTGAATTTGTCCGCATTTGCTGCAACATATGTCATCACACCTGTTGAAGGTGTCATAGGATAGGCTGCAAGGAACTGAAGACCTCCGGCAAGAGCACCGAGACCCACAGCCTGATTACCATTTATTAGCATCAGGTTTTCCTTTTTCCCGGGGTCATCCACAGCAAACTTACAACCCCCGGGATAATTCTCTTTCACATAATCATATCCTGCCTTCGCAGCCTTGATATTTTTCTGTATGATCTCTTCACCTTTCTTTTTAAAAGATAGTTTCAAGATTTCTTCAAGGTCAGAAATATCAAGACACAGAAGACCAATGACAGCTCCCATGGAAACTGAGTTCGAATAAATCTTATCTCCGCAAACATCTTTTGCGATCTTTAGCATAGGAACATGAAATATTGATTCCGATGAATTATTGACCTTTATAGCATCTGCATCAACTAACACAACACCATCATTTATCTCATCAAGGTGCTGATCAATAGTCGCTTCGTCCAGAGCCAGAAGCAGGTCAACATCTTCTGTCATTGCCGACACAGGAATATCGCTTATGCGTATATTGAATGTATTATGTCCGCCACGGACCCTTGAAAGATAGTACTGTGTTGCAAAAACATGGAATCCACTTTTCTTTAACGTCTTGGCAAGGGCCATGCCGGTGGTCTGAAGACCCTGTCCGGCTGCACCCCCTATTTTGATATTTAGATCTAAATTCATGATTATCTTATTCCCCTTGTGTAATTCACATCTAATTCGGACTCAATGTCACCAATAATCCCTCTTAAGACAAGGAAGGTGTTACTTGAAGCCGAAATACATTATAACCACTAATTGGAAAACTGCTGTTAAGAACAGTTTATTATATCCAATCCCACTTTAATTTTTGAGGTTAATATATAAAAACATTCGCAAATACTGTATATTGCCATCACAACATAAGACCGGAGATATCAAAGTTACACAAATAATCAGAAGCTTGCGGATTTGTTACTATAATAAACATGCAGCACAATTCAAGAATATGTTTATATAATATATTATCCTTAATAATATATAATTCATAGAATTTGATCATTATACATTTGGCGTGATACAAAATGGAAAGAATGCCCACGGGAATAGCAAATCTTGACAAAAAAATTAGTGGCGGTTATCCGGAAGGTAAAGGGATACTTATCACAGGAGTCCCAGGTGCCGGAAAAACTATATTCGGACTACATTTTCTACACAAATCATGCATGGATGGTAAGAAGTGCATAATGATTGCAACCGAAGAAACTCCCGAAGATGTTATGGAACAGGCAGCAATGTTGGGCCTTGGCCTTGATTCCTTTATTGAGAACGGTCAACTTCAGATAAAACAGGTTATTGAGTTCAGAACAAGGTCTGTTGCCAGAGAAGCTTATCTGGTTGATGATTTCAGCGATACTGAAATAGAGATCATAGAAGAGACACATCTTGACAGAAATCTAAGAGCAGACCAGGAAGGTTTCAACATCGAGGAGATAGATCTCATCGACCTTGTAAGACTTATACCGGAAGAAAGCGATGTAGCTGTAATTGATAATATTGGCGTTCTGGCATTTGGTCTGAAACCAAAAGAATTCAGAGACAAGTTTGACACCATCAATCGCTTGCTTGCAAAACAAAAAACAACGGCTCTCTATATAATGGATGAAGCTGCATATGAGATGACACATAAGATCGCAGATTATTCTACTTATGGTTCTGTCAAACTTATGGTAAAAGAGAATCCATATACCGGCAAGAATGAGCGTTTCCTGAGCATACCAAAGATGCGCAGCACAAAAATATCACTTGACATCACAATATTTGACATAACTTCTGCCGGAATCAGCCTGAAGGGTTCAAAATCCAAACTTGTTGAACTCTGATGGGATTAACTTTTTGATGAATATACAGGATATGATCCTTAACTTTTTTGCGAACGAGTATATAAGTGCCATTAGGTATTTATAATAAAAACAGAAATATATAATTGAACTGAAACTAGTTCTTACTATCAGATAAAACGAATCAGGAGTCCTTAGCATCACATCTCCAACTGACAATCCGAAAATACTCATCGTTGATGATGAGATCATGAATATAGAACTGCTCAGAGCATATCTAGAGGATGATTATTCCATCGCGTCCGCCACAAATGGAAAGGAAGCACTTGAACTTATACCTGTGGAAAAACCTGATGTAATACTTCTTGATGTAATGATGCCTGATCTTAACGGATATCAGGTCTGTGAAATATTAAAAAAGGACCCTGAAACACAGTTCATACCTGTGATAATGGTAACCGCACTTTCCGGTAGAGATGACTGGATATCAGGCATTGAAGCCGGTGCGGATGAGTTCCTGACAAAGCCAGTGAACAAAATGGAACTCCTGACAAGAATTAATTCATTGTTAAGATTGAAGAAAATGCATTATGATCTACTGGAAGAAAGAGATAAGCTCAATCTCCAGAACAAAATACGATCCGTGCTTACACAAATTATCCCCACATTACTTAGAACGCTTCCTGCAGAGCAGAAAAGTATTGTAATCCACCAGATGATAGACATGGTGGTGGAGTCTATTCTTGAGAACACAGACCCTGATTCCAGCGAAGAAGGCCACGAAGGAATCGGAGACATTTGCTGCCAGATCATTAATCAGCTTGGTGCCGACTTCGATTCAGAAAAAATTGATGATGGCAATACCATAGTCCACATTCATGGAAATGTGTGTCCATGGGGGAAAGAAGAAGCTCAGCTCAACCCCATACTATGTACAATTTCAAGAGGGATTTTCTCAAGGATCCTTGACATTTACGGACAGGACCTTGAAGTCGATGCTCTCGAAACCATGGGTAACGGGGATGAGCAATGTTTATTCCAGCTTAATAAAATAGAATATTAGATAAGATCCAATATTCTTATTGCGAGATAGGCTGCATTAGCACCATTGTCCACTCCGACACTTGCCACCGGTACACCCGGAGGCATCTGTGCTGTGGAAAGTAAAGCATCAAGACCCATCATTTTTGCACTTACAGGAACACCGATAACCGGTTTTTTTGTTTTTGATGCTATAACACCCGGAAGTGCAGCAGACAATCCTGCAATGGCAATGTATACTTTTGAATCGCTTTGAGAAATGTACTCTTCAAGTTTGTCGGGATTTCGATGTGCCGAAATGACCTGGACATCGTATGAATAATCTGTGCCATCCAGCACTCCTGTCACCCTGTTCGCTATAGAACGGTCTGATTCTGAACCCATTATTACTGCAATATCAACCATGTTAGTCACCTAAGGAAGATTTCCTTCACCACTCAGCTCATGCTGACGTTCTATGTTCATCTTAATCAATATATTGAATATTTCTTTTACCGCAGAAACATCAAGATTCATCTCAATTGCAGCGTCGGCTGCACGATCCAGAACTACCGAGTTCTGTGCCGAATCATTGATACTGATATGTTCCTGTTTCTTAGCCTCAAGTACCTTAGCAGCCATACCTACACGCTTATGGATAAGCTGCATGATCTCGCTATCAATCTGTTCTATTTCGGTACGTACTTCTTTGATAGTGGACATGTATACCCCGCATTTTAAAATATCTGGTTATCATTTTAGATAATTGAATGTAATTATAATTCAACACTGGTTGAGTTTCAGGCACTTTCTTATGTACCCTTGTGAGCACCTTTATTGTTTACTTTGGTCCTTATCACGTTTCCGCTGACATCATAGTCTTTCCAGGCATCTTCAAGCAGACCTGCCTGTTCATCATTTACAAGTGCAACATATGAAGGACCTGTTCCCGAAAGTGTTACACCCTCTACTCCAATCTCAAGAGCGCGCATCAGGAATTCAGGGTCAAAACCAAGGGCACCGCAATAAAGAAAGCCGTTAAGTGTCATTGCTTTTTCAAAATTATCTTCCATTGAAAGGTCAAATGCCATATCAACCCACGGTGATATCATTCTTGAACGGTCAACATTGGTACCTGAACTGAAAGATCTTTTTTCAGGTGCGAAGATCATTACTTCATATTCATGCTCCGTCCTTTTCAAAAGTTCCATTGTTTTGTTGTCAGTTACTACGAATCCTCCATAAAAAGAGGCACATGCATCATCAAGTGCTCCGGTAATGGTTACCTTTGAGTCCAGAGCTGCCCGTACACCCATCTTAACAGTATCAAATGGGTCAAGTTCCTCACCAATGGCATCCAGCGTTGCAAGAATAGATGCATTTGCTGCCGCACTGCTGCTTTTCAGCCCACTTGCAAGAGGAACTTCAGATCTTGTAATTACAGTTCCTCCCATTTCAAGGCCAAAATATTCGAGCACATATGATACTGATCTCTCGATAAGTTGTGTGTCAGCATCCGGCATCCCCTGAATGGTTCCACTTACTGACGATGTATCGTCTGTCAGCTCCACATCAGCAAATGTTTTCAGATCGATACCAAAAGCCGCACCTTTCCATGTAGCTATTGCATTGATTACCGTACCTGCACCAAGTGCATAAGCACTTCCTTTTACTGCCATTGTGAAATTCCTGTTATGTTATTACATAGCAAAGATGCAACAGTAATGTTGCATGACTTCGCTTAATTAATTTTACAATACCAGTACTGTAAACTATTAAAGAATAATGTTTAAAAGAATGGAAAATGAAATATTATGCAGACATCATCAATTTGCCTTTGGGGTCAGGATCATTTCCTTAAGTCTGTTATAACAACCCCTGTACGAATCCTCCATTTCAGTAGACCGGACATCTTTATGAGGAACTTTTTTCTTGTCAGAACCTGACAGACATTCATCAATCTTTTCTTTAAGATACTTTGTACCGTTCTCCGCAGGCAATAATTCAAAAAGGAACTTGCTATCATGAAAATCAATTCCTTCATTCTTGAAAACTTCGCGACAGGAAGCCGAAAACATCAGAACACCATTTGATACGGGACCATAGAACTTAATTTTTTCACATGTCTCATTCTTTAGATGTTGCGCAGACCTGTATACATTGTCGTCCTGAAGTGTAACAAGCACATTGAAACTTTTACTTTTTTTCAGTCCCGGAGGTAACGTGTCCGGAAACAATACTTTAGGTTTCACACCCATTTGCTCAAGATCAGTGACCAGTTCCTCAGACCTGGAATCACTCACAACGATGATAGCATCTATTGTCTTATCTTCTGCCAGTATTCCTGCGATCTCTTTTTCATATTCCATACATCCTATTATACTCATCAAAGGCACATTCCCATCTCCTCAAAACTCAGGCCATGTAAAAACCGATCAATGATCGACAATATAGATTAAAAATAAAATAATTCCTACAGACCAAAAATATATACCCAATACAATATGGGTAAAGTAGTAGTATATAAATCCTCCGAAAAATATGTCAATTATTAAAATATTTATATTGTCTGCGAGAGGAGAGTCCATACATTCAAAAAATACAAAAAACAACAACAGGTACAAACGATACTTTTATAACAAATACGTGTCACTATATTTTACAATTCTTCGTCCCTTACGGGTCGGGGACAGCTTAAGTATAGTGACACGATCATTGAGTATCAAGATTGTAAGCAAGCTATCCCGAACGGCTTTTCCCTGAAAGGTGGCTTGTTGAAAAAGGCGTATTCATGCCCGCAAACACAAAAAGTGCTTGATTGAGAAATGTTCTTTAGTGGCCTCAGTAATACTGATATCTGCATATTCTGCAGAACTGCTGCAATCTTTCACAAGACATGACCTGGAAGCATTTGTATTCATAGGCAGGATTACGGAGAAGATCAAATGAACGAAGTAGTGTTTGGAGTAAAAGACGACAAGCAACTTGAATACACTCCTGAGAAGTGTATCGGTTGCGGAACGTGCGTAATGGCATGTCCTAAAGGTTCATTAGTTCTCGGTTCAGTGGGAGCCGTAGCCAGAGGACTTATTGACAAAGATTTCCTTGAGAACCAGACAGAACTCTGCATTGTATGTGGAATCTGTGCAAAGACATGCCCAACAGGTGCACTCGAACTGAAACAGGCCGGAGAGTCTGTAAACGATAATGCTTACATAAGCGTTGCACTTAAAGAAACAACAGTCAATGACAACTGTGTACACTGCGGACTCTGTGAACAGATCTGTCCCCAGGGTTGCATTGAGGTCAAGCAATGGCTTTCAAACGATGGAAGTGCAAGTGTTGACGGTGAGACCATAATTGACACCGAATGTTGTATACACTGTGGATGGTGTGCAGAAGTCTGTCCGGCTGAAGCTATCAGCGTTGAAAAGCCATTTGAAGGTACATGGGTTCAGGATGAAGACAAATGTACTGCATGCCGCAGCTGTGTAGATGTCTGTCCATGCAATGCACTGTTCAACCCTGACTGGGAATCCGGAGAGAGGGTCAACAAGGTTGCACAGCGTGCTGATGCATGTATATACTGTGGTGCATGTGACATGGCATGTCCAGTAGAAGCTATTGCAGTTACAAAGACAGCAATCATTCCGGAAGCTGACAAGAAGACACTTCTTGAGAAGAAACTGCTTAACAAAGAAATGAAGAGACCGACACTTACATCAACACTTGTCATCGACGAAGATGCATGTCTTGGATGTGGCAACTGTGTCATTGTCTGTCCTGTGAATGCAACCGATGATGAGGTTGGAGCAGGATACCTGAACGAAGTAGATGCCAAGAAAGTCCTGGAAGTCAGGAACGGTGTGGCAAAGGTCGTTAACCAGGACCTCTGTGGTTCAGACGGTGCATGTGCTATGATCTGTCCTGTAAGTGCCATTACGCTTGAGAAAAGGGAGGAATAATAATGGCAGGAACTATCGCAATCAAGAACGGATATGTTTACGATCCCCTCAATGATATAAACGGGGAAATGATGGACATCTTCATCAAGGACGGAAAGGTCGTAACAGAACTTTCCGGTGCAGATATGAAAGATGTCAAGGAAATTGATGCAAAGGGCAAGACCGTTATGCCCGGTGGTGTTGACTCACACTCCCACGTAGCCGGAGCAAAGGTCAACGTAGGTAGGATGATGAGACCTGAGGATCACTACAGGCACTACCAGAAGAAGACACCTCTTGCACACTCAGGCTGTGGATACAGTGTTCCTTCAGTATACCTTGGAGGATATGAGTACTCCAAGATGGGGTATACAACTGTTTTCGAGGCTGCGGTCCCACCAATGGAAGCACGTCACACACACGAGGAAATGCGCTCAACCCCTATGCTTGACATGGGTGGATATCTTGTACTGGGTAACAACTGGTTCCTTATGAGATACTTCAAGGAAGGAGACCTCGATAAGGCGGCAGCATACATATCGTGGATGATGAGAACCCACAAGACATACGGTATAAAGTGTGTCAACCCTGCAGGAGTAGAGAATTGGGGATGGGGAGAGAATGTAGGAGCTCTTGACCAGGCAAACATCCACTTTGAAATAACACCTGAAGAGATAATCAAGAGCCTCACAGAGCTTAACGAGAAGCTCGGTATCCCAATGCCAGTGCACCTTCACGCAAACAACCTTGGTCACCCCGGATGCTGGGAGATCACAAGGGATTCACTAAAGATCCCAAAGAACGTCAAGGCAAAGCCAAACACAGACGTCGAGTGGGCAGAAACAAAGAAGAACGCAAAGAGGCACGAATCAGTATACCTTACACACTGCCAGTTCAACGCTTTTGGCGGTACATCCTGGAGAGACTTTGAGTCTGGTGTAAAGGGAATCACTGATTATGTCAACAATGCTGATCACGTTGTAATGGACAGTGGATGTATACCATTCGGTGACGCAACAGTCATGACCGGTGACGGTCCTGCGATCCACGATCTCTACGTACTCACAGGCCACAAGTGGTCCAACACAGATGTAGAGTGTGAGTGCGGATCCGGTGTACTTCCATTCGAATACCTGAAAGGCAACCCTGTACACAGTGTACAGTGGGCAATGGGTCTTGAGGTCCTTCTCTACGTCAAGGACGCATGGAAGAGCATCATGACAACAGACAGTCCTAACGGCGGACCATTCACAAAATATCCACAGATCATTGCATGGCTTATGTCCAACAAGGCAAGACAGGATACATTTGCAGAATGCCACAAGTGGGCACAGGACAGAACTGACCTTGGTGCAGAGACAAGGGAAATGGATCTCTTTGAGATCGCAACAATTACCCGTGCAAACCCTGCAAGGACAATCGGTATGTCATACAGGAAGGGTACGCTTGGTCTCGGTGCAGACGGTGACGTAGCAATCTATGACATCGATCCAAAGAGCCTCGAGGTCAACGACTACGAGAGCATCATAAGAGGATTCGAGAACGCAGCATACACCATCAAGGCCGGTGAAGTTGTCTCCCAGATGGGTGAGATCGTTGCAATTCCTGAGAAGAACACTTTCTACTCTGACATCGCAACAGATGAGGACGCAGAGAAGAGCATGCTTCAGGATGTCAAGAAGTGGTTCAAGTACTACACACTTGGTTTCGAAAGATACCCAACACCTGACAAGTACCTTGCAAACCCAACACCAATCCAGGTCAATGCGGAGAAGTGATTTTAATGGCAGACGTAATTCTCAAACCAACAGGAAATTTCGACCTTACCGTAGAGGCAGAGGTTGTCACACCTGACAACTTTGCCGGAAAAAGTGCCGATGAGATCGGAAAGTTACTCGTCTGGCAAGGTCCTGCAGAATACCCGCTTTCAGATTACTTCTCAGTAGAAGGAAACGGCGGAAGCTCAGCAGAAGACACAACCATCATTATCGATGGGGACATCCCAAGGGTCAAGCGCATAGGACAGGAAATGACTGCCGGAAAGATTCTGGTTAAAGGTTGTGCAGGCATGCACACCGGCAACACAATGAGCGGTGGAGATATCATTGTTGAAGGCGACTGCGAGTCTTGGGCAGGTATGGACATGACAGGTGGTTCAATCCACATCAAAGGTAATGCAAAGGACCACATCGGCTGTGCATACCGTGGTAGCTGGAAAGGAATGACAGGCGGACGTATCACTGTAGACGGAGACGCAGTAAGCCAGGTAGGTGGCGGTCTTGCCGGCGGAGAGATCATTATCGGCGGCAGTGTTAAGCACTTCTGCGGAATCCGCATTAACGGTGGTCTCATCGTTGTAAAAGGAAATGCATTCAGGACTGTCGGAGCAGAGATGACCGGTGGTACTATCGTTGTCGGTGGTTGCATTGAGAGATTCACACCAGGATTTGCAATGGAGGGTGTTGAGTCAGACCTCAAGTTCAACGATATTGAATGTCCCGGAGAATACAAGAAGTTCACAGGCGACTATGCCATTCCACAGAAAGGAAAGGGCACACTTTACGTATCCTGTGACAATAACGAGTGTCTGTGAGGTGTAAATTATGGAAGCATTACTCAACACAGGAAGTACAATTGATGAAGGAAGGCTTGCCAAAGGTGGCAACAAGTATTCCGACGATTACACAAAAGAATGTGCGGTCTGCTGGATGTGCGCAGAAGACTACACTGCTCTCGGGTGCCCTGGAAAGGTATCAGTAACATCCAGAGACGGAAAGCACACAGTTGCAGTTTATCCAAAAGTAACCGAAGCAATGAGATCAGGACAGGTTTTCATTCCGAGGTCCATCTGGGCAAATGTAGTTGTTGAGCCTGACACATTCTCTACAGGTTCACCACGTTACAAGGGAAGCCCTGTTACCGTTGAACCTACCAATGAAGAGGTTCTCAGCGCCGAGGATATTGTCCTGAAGCTGTACATGGGAGGCGAATAAAATGGTCTTTAAGAACATTATCTGCCCTGTTTGCGGAGGTTCATGTGATGATGTCCAGGTAGATCTGGATACTAAGAACCGTACAATTGATGTCCAGAACGCATGTAAGATGGGTAACGCAAAGTTCCAGGAAGTTGTAAGTTCACACAGAATCCTGAAACCAACCATCAGAGAGAACGGAAAGGTAAAGGATGTTAGTTGGGAAGAAGCACTTGAGATGTCAGCAGATATCCTTGTAAATGCAAAACGCCCAATGTTCTTCCTTGGAAGTGAAACATCCTGTGAAGCACAGGAAGTAGGTCTTCACATTGCTGAATACCTTGGTGCACCTGCAGACTCCAACGCAACGATCTGCCACGGACCAACTGTCATGGGTATCCAGGAATCCGGTATGGTAGGAGCTACCGCCGGTCAGGCAAAGAACAGAGCCGACATGATCGTCTACTGGGGTGTCAATGCACTGGAATCCATGCCAAGACACATGTCCAAATACGGTGTTTTCCCAAGAGGGTACTGGACAAAGAGAGGAAGATTCGACAGGACCATGGTCACAGCAGACCCAAGAGTAACCCCAACTGCTGTAGCATCAGACCTGCACCTTCAACTTAACCCAAGCACTGACTACGAGCTTCTCAGTGCAATGTTCACCATCCTTAACGGCAAGGAACCACACCCATCTGTCGAAGAGATCACAGGAATCCCAATTTCAGTGATGAAGCAGACAGTTGAGATGATGAAGGAAGCAAACTTCGTAGCTATCTACGTAGGTCTTGGGGTATCATCCTCATACGGTAAGCACAGGAACATCGAGATAGCTCTAAACTTTGTGAAGGAAATGAACAACTACACAAAGTGTAACATCGGTGCTCTCAGAGGTCACTGTAACGTAGCAGGATTCAACCAGCTTGCATCCTACCTTTATGGTTACCCATTCGGTCTTGACTTCATGAAGGGATACCCAAGGTACAACCCTGGAGAGACAACCTGTGTGGACCTTCTCAGGGAGAAGGATGTTGACGCAGCATTCATCATGTCCGCTGACCTTGTGAACCATATTCCTGCAGACTGTGCAAAGTACCTTGCAGACATACCAATGATCTGCCTTGACATTGCACCATGTCCATCAACCACAGCAGCAGATGTAGTTCTGCCTGGTGTGATCGATGCAATGGAATGTGATGGTACATTCTACAGACTTGACAATGTGCCTGTATACTTTGAACCATTCACAGATTCCCCATTCCCTGAAACAAAGAGCAATGAGGATACCCTTAAGCAGCTCTTTGCAAAGGTAAAGGCTAAAAAGGAAGCATGAGTGAGCACTGGTACTCAGAAAGGAAAGGGAAGGATGAAACCTTCCGGAAGGACGGGGAAAGTATTTCCTCTCCTTTTTACGTTCCCATAGAGTGCCTTGAAATCACTGAGAACAGTAAACAACACATTACTGTGGACGTTATTGTCGAGGAAAAGTTCGAACTTTTCGTGAATAACGTTCACGTAACCACTTTTTTTGCAAGTCCCTATGAACTTGAAGAACTTGCACTGGGATTTCTCGTCTGCGAGGGATTCATTGAACCTGATACACAGGTTGATTCCATAAAAATCGAAGAGAAATCTATTTTCTGTAAAATTGAAATTAACATTCCTGAACTGGAAGAACTAACGCATCTTGAGAGATGCGGAACAACATCATACCGCAAAGATGTTATTAAACAGATTAATTCTGATACTAAATTCAGCACCGAGGCTATCATACACGGAGTTAGCCAGTTAAAAGAACTTGGCAGGGCATGGCACAGCACCGGAGGTGCACATACTTCTATTATCTACAATAACCAGGGAGAAATACTATTCTTCTGCGAAGATGTTGGCAGAGCATGCTCCATGGACAAGGTTGTTGGAAAAGCCTTGATGAATGGCATCAATCTTTCTGAATGCGCTCTGGCTACTACCGGCAGACTGGCATCAACCATGGTTTCTAAAGCCATGAATGCAGGTATTCCTCTTATCTCAAGTAAAGGTGCAACCGTACGTGAGTCAGTAGAACTGGCTGAGAAAGCTGGAATGACACTTGTGGCTTTTGTGAGGGGAAAGAATCTATATGTTTATGCCGGGGAAAAGAGAGTGATTATTGATTAATCACTTGTCTCAATATAGCCAACTGTTTGATTTGTGTCATTTTCAGCAGATGAATTGGTGCTTTCATTACCCATTAAGGACACCGTACTATTCGAAGCCAGACTTTGATTATCACTGCCCAACGATTCATTTTCCATTACATCATCAGAGACAACTGTTTCCGTTTGGTTCATGGAATCGTCCGTATTGCTAAAATTGTCTGAAATATTAACATTCCCATCAACCAAAGAATTATTTTCTCCAGTAAGATTAGCTAAAACAGCCATTGGACCGCCATGGGTGAACACATATGCAATACCGGCAATCAATATCATCGCCACAAGGGCATATGAAGCCATTGTCATCATGTTCTGCTTCTTTTTCTTTTGAGCTTTTTGTTTAGCTACAACGTAATTTGTATTGAAATATCTGTCAAGGTTCTCTGCTTCATTAGTTGTCAACCTTGAAGACAGATCATGAGCTCTCAATTGCTCACTTATATAATTAACAAATATTATACCGCCAGTAGCAGGAGAACTTTTCACATTATTGCCAACAAATTTTAGCAATTCTACCAATTTATCATTGTCATAAGATGAGAGGACAGATGCTATATTTTTCCTGAATCTTTCCCCACTCTTGCCACCATATGGAAAACTCACATTACACAAAGCTGCCAATAATTCTTTATCTTCATTTCCATATATTCTACGAATGACATCCTTTATTACATAACTCCACAAACCTCTGTTTCTGAGAAGAACAATATCCAGCTTCTTTTTAACACCTGCATTTCTAATTCGCTCGAACAGACTTCTTAAAGCTTCATCCTCACCCATATAGGAAAACATGGAACTTTGGGAGGAAAGTTGTTTACTGTATAGAGCAATTATGTTAGCAACTATGGCTTCATTCGTAATTGGCATTTGTCGTATCTGAGTTGACCTTTCTTTAAATATCTGTGTCAGTATGGAAATATCATTTTTGTAAAGTTCAAACAACTTGTAAAGGGATTCACTGGTTGCAAAAATATCAAGAACATCCCATGTATAAGCTCTGAAAGCAAAGTTTTTAGTGTAAAATGAAAGACGATTTCGATCACTTACTTCCACATAGCTCTTTATATCACCTGTCTTTTCTCTGAAGACCCTTGGAAGTAACATGTAGTATTCACTGTACAGAGGAGATTGTTTCCATTTAAGAACATGCTCATCCAGTTCAAAATCCGGATTAGGTTCAATTGGACAGATGGAAATATCACTTTCATAAGGATACTGGGAAGCCATAAATTTCAGATCGGATTCCAGAGAATTACCTACCGTTGAAAAGATACTGTTTATTAGATAAACAGAGGTAGCTGCACTGGCAGACTTTACAGAGACTTTCTCATTAGCAAGTAATTTACCATATACATAGTCAACCATGGTTGTATCAGCGGTGAGTTCATTGAACCTTGAAAAATCATTTGCGTCATATTCTTCCCAGAGACCTACAAGCCTATACTCTAATTTCTGTAAATGGGCTATCTCTGTGGAAACAGTATCGTAGAATTGCATGATAAGTGTTGATTCATGTCCTGAGAATTCGGAATATTTTCCCACACATACAATCCTCTCTTCCCTACCACCTACTTCTTCAACCATGACACTGCATCCCAATATCAAAGTATTGCTGTTATGCAGTAGCTCAAAATACAGAGCATTCCTCTTGGAATCTATCTGCTTTGCCAGATTACTATATTCATTAGAATATACATCCCCATCTCCACTCAGGAGTTTACCGGTGGAATTGTAAACGTAAAATTCAGAAACCAAACTTGGCAATTTGTTCCACCCTCCATGGATAAATGTTCTTTATAGCTTCTTCCTGCTGGTCAACACTCTTCAGTGCATTTGCACTTACAGCATAGAAATGAATAGGTCCTTTTGTAGCCCTGTGTTTTATCTCTTTGAAAGTATCGATCTCAGTCAGCATTTCAAAAATTTCTTTTTCAATGTTAAGAGCATCCTTTGAAGTATCAATCACATCGTTAATGTTCTTTATCTTATCAGCTTTTGTGACTACAATAGCATAGGACTTACCATCCCCAAGCATTTCCATTATCCTTGAGTACTGACCAAACAAGCGCATCAGATGGCTTGCCCCATCCTCATGATATGAAACAATATGTTCACCATCTACAAGGAAAACAACTTTTCCCGCATTTTCAAGTTTCTTATATACATGTGCCAGAACCAATTGATCCAGAATATAAACGATCTCATCAGGATATTTTTCTTTCAATTCTTTAATGAACTCATGGTCACCGACCTTCTCACTAAAAGTCTCTTTATCAATCTCAGGAATCTGATTTTCTATTTCAAGAATAGCCTTGAAATAACCATCTTTTGTAAGGTTTTCAGTAAACTCACCACCATAATCTACAAAAGAGAATTCTATTGGTTTGATAGACTTTTTTCCCGTCAGAGTGTACATGGTGAGATCAGTTTTCTGATTACTTTTTGGCTGCCTTCCATTCTTTAGTTCAGCCAGCATGTTCTCTATTCTGTAATAATCCTCCTCCCTTGATGAAGAGAGGATAGTTTCACTCCTGCGACCATTGTAGTAGTGTACGAACTGATTGTACAGAGCAAGCAACAACAATGTTTTACCGGATTTTGAAGGACCATAGACAAAAACATCCGACGCCTTGATCCCATGTACGTATTTCATTAACAATGTATGAAGTATCATCAGAGCAAAGAAACTCAGCATTATCATGAAAAGATCGTTTGAGCCTGTAAGAGCATATTGAGGAATGTCCCTCATATCCTCTTCAGAAACCAGTTGAATGAATATTGCAAACAGGTAAACCATCATTCCCACAAAGAAGAGCTTTAAAAAGAAGCGTGTTCTTTTTGCAACAACGTCAAAGCGATTGTTCATGAATGCATGCAATATGAAACCTACCCCGGCAATTAAACCCGGAACCAGGCCATCAAGTCGCAAAATATTATCCTGTACCCAGAAAAAGTAAAGATAAGGTAAAAAGGCTGCAAGTAATAGTTCCCCTCCAAATCTGGATCTTTCCTCGAACAACATTCCCATTCCACTTGAAATGAACAAAGCTATGAAAAAACTCAATAATATAGCTATATACCACACCAGAGATGAGACTATCTGCTCACTTGTTGCAAGCAGAAATCCTGTTGATAAGGCTAAACACAACAAAAAAATAACCGGGTTGAATAGGTTTAGTTTCCCTCTTACCCTCATAGTTCCACCTTTTTTATTTAAGTTTGCCAGCCGAATATTCACTCAAGTGCTTCACGAAGGGTTTTGGTCTCGTAAAGGTCCTTTATTACAGGAACAACATCTTCTCCGGCTCTTTCAGAGTTCGCCAGCTCACCGGCATACTTCACATCAAGCAACTTCTTTCTGGTAATATACTCACCATCCTGCATTTTCAGTACATGGTGCAGGATATTGTTACTACTTTGTTCGTATATCTTCCAGTAACCTCCGCCCGAGGTCAGTGGAGAGATGTTGTCAAGGAAACTTGTAGCTGCAAGGAGAGTAAGAGTTACCTCCCATGGTTTGGCATGTGAATGAGTTATTACACGGGCATCCTGTGAACTCTTCAGTGACATTATAGCATTGATATCTGTGGATATCGTACTGTTCACAACAGACGATGAAATATATGAGGAACGTGAACCAATCACAAGACCCACTTTTCCGAAAGTCCACTTTTCAGTGGTGCTTATAGGAATCATCTGATTGTGTATTCCCAGTTTATAATTCTCAAGCAACGAAGGATATGTAGCCTTCACTTCGGAAAGCAGGTTGTTAAGCTCATTCATTCCGTTGTCATCGTTGTCAAGGTTTGTAAGGTCAGACATCTCGCCAATAAGGGACAGTATCTTCGGATTGATCTCTCCAACCTTTGTCCTGTAAAGACTCTTATCAGTCTTATTCTTGGATTTTGTCTTTTCATTGATAGAAGACATGTGATGATAGAACGACTCATAGTGTTTGTTGAGGTCTCTTCTGGAGCTGAATGTCTTTTCATGGAGATCTTCAGCATGGTCCATCATATCTGCAAGAGAGCGTTTTTCACCAATCTCTTCTTTGACTGCTTCAATATCCTCATTAATGGATTTTGATTTCAGGAAATATCCTTCCTTTTTAAGATATATTTCTGTCAGGAATTCTCTTAAAGAGCCTATCAGCTCACTTCTCTCTGTCTGGTCAAAAATGGAATCTATCCTGTCATAATTAAGTGAATCTTTACCTGCATCGCCTAACAATGAATTAATAGTCTGGTTTTTGATATCTGAAGCTTTTTTGTGCAGGCCTTTATTCAGGAAATCATCAGGTACATAGAATTCAAAAGGACTGTTGATCTGTATGTTCCAGTATTTGGCATTGGATTTGATATAATCCTCTTTTTCCTTTTTCATTGCCTCATACTTTCTAATCTTTTTCTTTTTGTCACCCTTGATGAATCCAATAATTCCTCCACCTTTTTCCTGCTTCTTCTTTTCAGATTCATAGAAATAATACAGTGCTATGGATTCTATCAGATTGATCAGGCCATCAAAACTGTCTCCTATTTCGTAGGAAATATCTTTGATCTCCTGCTGCATTGCAGAAACATTGGAAGCCCTGAGCCAGCTACTTTTATCTCTGGCCTTTATATCACCACTCTTAACCTGGGAAATGAATTCCTCAATTTTCATTTTCAGGTCTCTCTCCTTTTCATCCAGTGACTGGACTTTAAGATTAATAGTGAGATACTGATCTATCTCTTTCTCATTGTCATAGAGCCGTTGCTCCGCTTTTTTGACAACCTGGTCTCTAAGCAGTTCTGCCCCGGCACTTTCCTCTTCTTTTTCAAGGATCTGATTTTCAAGCTCCTTTATCTCATCTTTCAGCTTTTTGGCCTTGACATTCATGTTGCTGATGGTAGAGGACATATTCTGATTGCCTTTTAACATATCAATAAGAGTTGACCTTGCGGATTCCTCAGTTACACCGGACACTTTCCTGAAAAGATGAGCAGTTTCTTCCAGAACCTGAATACTTTCAGGTATAAGATTGGCCAGTTTCTTATCATTTTCATCGGTAAGTTCGCTTGGCTCAACACTCTGTGAACCGGCCTTAACCTTGGACAGATACTCGACCATATCATCAAAAGTAGTTATTTTATCGATCTGCATTTCATCCGGAATCTGATTTGCGATGAAATATTCGATGGTATCCACACTCTTATAATTGAGCAGGCTACCAATCTCATGCTTGAGAACATTTTCGATATTCCTGTATTCTTTCTTGATATATTCAAAATTTTCTTTTGTAGGTGCAGTTTCCTTAAAAGAATACTGGTTTTCCAAAAATGAAGATACTTGCTGATTTAGTTCTTTCCTTGAAATTGTTATCATTTCAAGGGAGTTGATAATTTCTTCATACTGATTTTTAAGTCCACGGAGATCCTCTATCGGGTATTCGATAACATGAGAATTGGCAAAAATGAATGATGAGAATGAACCTTTAACATCACTAATATTAATGTCACCGGTTTCCACGTGGAAGAAATTAGTAAACACATTGGGGAACATTGCATCAAACTCATGAACCTCTGCACGAGCCTCTTCACCCTTCTTGTATCCTGTGGGACCCAGAGATGTGACGATAACATTGTTGAACAGCCTCTCGGTCATATTGAGATACTCAAGCTCTGTGAGAGCAATAGACGCATTAAGCTGTTCTTTTTCTCCTTCCTGCGTTGTCGGGAGAACAACAAAAAGACATAGTTGTGTGGAATCTCCTTTAAATGAGCGTATATAGCGTGCAAGGTCAATGAACATACCAGAACCTGTGCCACCCCCTAGACCTACAACGATTGCCACACTTCCCCTGCTTGAAAAAGTTGGGAATCCACTTGATTCGCCCTCCGTTATGACTTTGTAGAATATAGCTTTGGAAATGGCTCTTCTGCGGTGCACTCCACCACCGAAATCATCCATTGCAAGATGATCGATCTTCAGAAGATCCTCAAAAAGAATACCATCTTCCGTGTCATCGTTGAGCCACCAGGTTTTCACTTTAGGTTCAGACCTTTTGTTCTTTACCTTCTCAGCAATTTCCATGCTTGCAAGATCAGGCACCTGGCTTATGTTTGCAAGAGATGGCAAATAATAGAACTTACTTTCAATGCTGCCCTGTGCTCCACATTCGACTATTTTATCTTTGAGCTGTGAGATGCGTTTCTCATCGCCTTCTTTCTCATTTGCATCGGCGTCCATAGTATATACTTTCAGACGTCTTCCATCAGCAGAATAGTGTTTCAGGAACCAGTCATTATCGCATATTTCCATTGTCAGTCTTTTTCCACAACCGCCAACACCAACTATTGTCATATCAGTAGGTAATTGAAGTGGTGGTATGATCTTTTCGTTACTCATATGTCATCATCCTCGTAGTCATCATCACGATTACCTAACCGGATACCGATTATCGTACCAATGATAAGAGCAAATATAATTCCACCTGCTGCCAGGTACAAAGAGATCTCTGGCCCCTCTTCCTGAGAGTTCAGATGATCTGCAAGTTCATTGGCTTCATGAACAAGTCCTTTGTCAAAAAGATCTGTGAGATAGTTCCTGAAGAAAGGATCGTCAATTGAGTCCATTTTACCTGTAAAAGATTCAATCTCAGGTACGTTTATTGTAAAGACCCTGGTGTCACTGTCCTTCAGACTGTTCTTCTCATCATCGAGAAGATTAAAACGATAGTAAGCGTAACCTGTTCTCTTTTCATCGAGTTTTATGAGAGTTACTTTATCAGTCTGGACAACTTCCCTGACAATAGGAACTTTACCCTGTATGTGAACGAGGACTTCTTCATCACTGTCATTCAGGTTCAGGACATAGTTGTTGGAATTGCTGGTAATATTGAATTCCGTAAAGTTGTAAAGAGGATTATTTCCATATGCTTCAAGATCGGTCTCGAACGAAATATAATCTGCAGACTGAGGAATACTGGAGATTGTCAGATAATATTCAACGATATCTCCTTCCCTGGCCTCATCAGGCAGATCACCTTCGATGTTTACATCTACTGCAGAAACGTTCGAAATAAGAGAAATAAGAATAAAGAAACAAAGTATAGTTTCGACTAATATATCGCGTGTTTTCATGATTCAACCCCAAAATAATGGCTTATTGCAACAATTCCAATTCACACCAACCTCTAATTGAAATTATTGTCCCACAAGTCAATAATTTTGTACATAAACTCAATCATTTAACTATATAATCTTTTTGATTTTATTGTGATTTTTAAATGATATTAATAAAATATTACAGACTAATAAAAAAGAAAACAGGATTTAATACTTTATTCATGCCAAATAAATTGATAAAAGCACATAAATATGAAATAATTTTGTTGTACCGATTATAACATATCTTTATAGCATATTTTCAGCATCAAAATATCAAAACCATTATATCCCATAACCACACTACTACCCCTGCAACGTAACACAAATACAGTTGAGAATAATACTTCATACAAAAAAGAAGGTTTATATCATGAGTGAAAAAATCGGAATTTTAGCTATTGGACACGGCAGCAGATTACCATACAACAACCAGGTTGTTACTGAAATCGCAAACATGATCGCAGAGAACAATCCTGAATATGTGGTAAAGGCAGGATTCATGGAGAACAGTGAGCCTACAGTAGAAGAGGCACTCATGTCATTTGAAGGTACAGGTGTAACAACAATCGCTGCAGCACCAGTATTCCTTGCATCAGGCATCCACATCACAAAAGACATTCCTGCAATCCTCAAACTTGACTCTGAGACAAACGAAGGCGAGATCCAACTTGATGGAAACAAGGTCAGGATCGTATACGCAAAACCTCTTGGAAGCGACAAGCTCATTGCAGACCTCATCTTCAAGAGAGCACAGGAAGTCCTTTAAGCTGTGTCACTGGCACAGTCATCTTTTTTAATATATTCTTTTTTTGCAATATCTCCATTTAATCTTATAATGGAAATTGTTTTTGTGATTTTGGTGGATATTTCATCAAAATCAAGACCCTGAAACTTATAAGAACCAGAAATTTTGAACCGGGTCCAATAATCATATTATAGTACTACTGAAAACTACAATGTTTTGCATTATGTCTGGATAAATTTTGATTCACACGTGTTTATTTTGCAAATACATATATACCTTATTGATAATGGTATTTTACACAGAAGGTTACATCATGAATGAAAAAATAGGACTTTTGATTATCGGACACGGCAGCAGATTACCATACAACAACCAAGTTGTTACTGAAATCTCAAACATAATCGCAGAAAGTAATCCGGAATACGTTATAAAAACAGGCTTCGTAGAACACAGTGAACCAAAAGTAAGAGAAGCACTAATGTCATTTGAAGGTACAGGTGTGACAAAAATCGCTGCAACACCCGTATTCATGGCATCCGGAGTTCACCTCACTGAAGATATTCCTGAATTCCTTGAACTTGATCCGGAGACTAATGAAGGAGAGGTTGAATTCGACGGGCACAAAGTAAAGATAGTTTACGCAAAACCTCTTGGCAGTGACAGGCTTATTGCAGACCTTATTTTCAAGAGAGTACAGGAAGCGCTTTAAATAAATAAAGCGACTTCACACCTCTTTTTTAGGGAAGATTAGACACAACATTAGTATTACCTGTTTTCACACAGAAATACTGAATTGTCCGTATTTAGAAATAACGACATTCTCAATAACATCCGCAAGATTATCCCTTGCAACATCCGTGACCGCTGCAAAGACGGTGAAATTACTTCCGTGATCCTCATTTTGTGAAACTACAAACTCCAGCTTTGGCTGATCCTTATAAGATGTCACACTGGCCCTCAGACCCACAGAACCCGTGTGGAGAAACATTTTCAAATGTCCAAGGAACCGTGGATTGATATCGATAATACCGTTTCTGACAGAATGCATAACATCAAGAACCAGCTTGGATGCTGCTTCACCATCCAGAAGACTATTTACCTCATAAGAACCTGCATAACTGCCAACATTGAAATGATCGAACTCATCATCACATACAGTATTACATGAATCAGAAATACCATGCATAGGAGCATGCTCACCTTTTGTGACAACAGAAGATTCGATCTCGTCCATAAACGAATTAAAACTTCCATCATCAGCTTCCATTGACAGAGTAAAAAGAATGGAATCCGGATTAAAACCTTTTATCGCATATTTAATTTCAGCAAGTTGATCACGTTCCAGCAGATCCTGTTTATTAAGCACAACAATATCAGCATTTTGGACCTGCTTTATAATCGCATCACCGGAATGTTCCATTAGCTCTCCAAATTTACTGCCATCTATCAACGAAATAATCGGACCCATACTTACTTCAGGGCCAAACTCCATCTTTTCGATCTGCTCTTTGACCCTCAGAGGGAAAGCAACTCCTGTAGGTTCTATCAGGAGAATGTCAGGGTCAAATTGTGCCTGAACAAGAGAAATATTAGCTTCAAGGGCATATTTTAATGTACAGCAAATACAGCCTCTTGGAATCTCTTTTGACTTCAGTCCATTATTACTAATGACCTGACCATCCACACCCACATCACCGATATCATTTACAAGCACTGCCACGCTGTAACCTTTATTTTTAAAATGATTTCCCATTCGGATTATAGAAGTTGTTTTACCACTTCCCAAAAAACCACTTACAATTATTATTTTCATTCAGACCCTCATAAGTTCAGTTGAATAATTTAGTGAAATACCATTTCCGAAATAGATACAATCTTTAAAAAGAATCATAGGATACAATCGCTCCCCTCTGCACCGCATCCTGTCAGATCGTGATCGTAGATATCATCCATATCCTCTTCCAGCTCACTGTGATGATATTTATGTTCATGACTGTGATGGTGATCATGGTGGCCTTCATGGTCGTCATCGTGATGATGGTGATCGTGGTCATGAGAATCGTGCAAACGTTGGGAAGTCATATTCCTTTTACTGAAAGCGGCTTCAACATTCTCATCCACCAGATTTACAAGTTCATTTTCATTCAAACCTGAAACCGCTGTGAGTATCTTAAACCTCGGACCGGAATGTGCAGTTGTTTCTATTATATTCATAGAAGGGCTTTCGGCATGTGAAGTGATGCTGATCTTTACAGTTTCATCCGGAACTTCCAAGAACATTTTAATATGACCTACAAACTCCGGACTCAAGTTCATAATTGAACCCTTAACACTTTCAGCAATTTCCAGTGTGATCTGTCTGGCAAGTTCGCGATCAATGTCATCCTCAAGTATCCTGTAATCATTTGCATAAGAAGCAAGTCCGGAACTTTCACTGTCATAATGGGTATGATGGCCGTAATGATGGTGCTCATGATGGTCTTCATGAGAACGTTCATGATGGCCTGTACCTTCTGTTACATCCATATTTTCCCAGAGAGGAACAGTCTGTTCATTTCCATGATCTGCAGGAACATCAATTCCTTCAGTTTCGTATGGCACTATCATTTCCATAAGTTCACTGAAGCCTGCGTCTCCTGAGCGGGATGACATATTAATGACCTTTGCGCTGGAATTGAGCTGTTGTACTGAATCCACAAGTACAGACATTTTGATGGGTTTCACAAGGTCTGCTTTGTTAATTACCAGAATCTCAGCATCTTCTATTTGTCTCAATGCATAAACTTTGACTGATTTCATAATTTCCTTGAACCGACTTCCATCTATCAGGGTCACAAGAGGTGCCACCCTGATATTATCCCCGAAGTTCATTAGTTCGAGTTCTTTTTTGATCAGGTTCGGGAAAGCAATACCTGAAGGCTCTACCAGAATATAATCAGGATTGTATGAGTGATAAAGTTCAGTAAGTGTCGTTTTCATATTTAGCTTCAATGTGCAGCAGATACATCCATTTGTTATTTCCTTGGTGTCAAGTCCGTATTTAGAGATCAAATCCCCATCTATACCTACTTCTCCTACCTCATTCACAATTATAGCTACTGTGTGGCCTCTTTCAGCCAGTTCTTTACCTATATTTATTACCGTTGTAGTCTTTCCACTTCCTAAAAAACCGCCGATGATTATTGCATCCATTTGTTCTACCTCCTTAATGGAACCTGAAAAATACTACCACGTGATAATATATAAACTTACGTATAAAGTTGGCACTTATCCAAAAATTAACCCACAATAATTTTTAACATAAAACACTATGAATAGAACTAATAATAAAAATTAATGTTATTTGAATAATAAATAGAAAAAAGAAAGCATATTATAAACTATATATTATTACATATTATTGTAGAAAAAAAAGCATCATAAAGCATACTTATAATATACAGAAAAATAAACTCATAGTGACTATTTTGTCATATACTGCAAAAATAATCAAGTAATAGATGAATCATTAAGCACGAACTCATCGAAACCAGTAAATAAGCAGTGTACCAAACTACTATTAACAAAGGTTTATGAGGAGTTGGAAACATGGATAATGCCGAGATATCAGACAAACTCGTAAAGCTGCTTGACCTCAGACATGAGCCGGTTGCTGTAAAGGTAATAAAGAAAGGCGAAAAGAACCCGGAAGGGTTCAATGAACCTGAAAAAAACATCCGACACTGCCAGTCAATAATGAGAGCAAGGAAAGGAGACTCTTTTGTAATTCCTGCAGACAAACATGCATGCATGGTTGGTGCATCAAGTCTTGGACTTGTACCGCTGCCTGCTAAAGTCAAGGAAGGAGATTTTCATTCGAACCTTGGAATGTTTGATTGCTCCGATGCTGCGGCAAATATGATATGCCAGCGGTCAGAATTCGAAGAAGAAAGCACAATTGCCACAGTTGTTGGTCCTTTGAAAGACTTCGAAAATGAACCAGATATTGTTATTCTTGTTGATCTACCTGAAACACTATACTGGCTTATTCCTGCAGCTACATTTTTTGAGGGCGGAAGGCAGGCGTTCAGTACTGCAGCATTCCAGGCAACATGCGTGGATTCCACCATAATACCAATAACCAGTGGTAAAATGAACATGAGTCTTGGTTGCTATGGCTGTCGTCGTGCAACAGACATTGAAAATGATGAAATGATAGCCGGAATACCCTATCAGAATCTGGAAAGGATGATCGATTCACTTGAAAAGATAAACGACGGACCAATGGAAAAAGCAAGAAAGAAGTGACATCATAAATCTTTCACTGAAGGTTAAGCCACCATACATTTTATCTCATATGAGAGAATATCACATCCCATAGGATCTGGCTTCAGGTCACTGGTGGTTTCTGAATGAAATGTGCACACTGCGATGATAAAATGTGCCGTGAAGGCAAGGATTGTGCAGGCATAACCGATGATATCTGTTATGAAGGAAACGAACTTAAGTCGATGAAGACGTCTGCTGCCATCGAAGCACAGTATTACATGCAGAAAACAAGGCTTGAAGAAATAATCCTTTATGCACAGAAAATGGCCTACAAAAAGCTCGGACTTGCTTTCTGTGTAGGTATGGAAAAAGAAGCAGAAATAATAGAAAAAATCCTGGAAAAGCATTTTGAAGTATACTCCGTATGCTGCAAGGTTTCCGCAATCAACAAAGAAGAATACGGCCTTGAAAAATTACACCCGGAATCATTTGATCCAACTTGCAACCCCATAGGCCAGGCAATGATGCTTGAAAAGAAAGGAACAGAGCTCAATATCATCATAGGTCTGTGCATAGGACATGACATACTTTTCACACAACATTCAGCAGCCCCGGTTACCACTTTCATCGTCAAGGACCGTGTCCTTGCACACAATCCGGCAGGAGCCATCTACTCAGGATATTACCTGAAGAAAGTTTTCGGAATAACAGACTGAGGGACCAGTATGAAAATCACAATTATTTATGATAATGAAGCAGGAGAAGGTTTGAAGTGTGGGTGGGGATTTGCCTGCCTTATCGAAACAGGAAGTAATAATATACTGTTTGATACCGGCTGGGACGGACACTTGCTTCTTGAAAATATGGAAAAACTAGCAATTGATCCGCAGATAATCGATACACTGGTGCTCTCACACCAGCACTGGGATCATGTGGGTGGAGTTACAACTTTCCTCAACGTAAATCCAAATGTCGATGTATATGTCCCGTCAGCATTCTCTCCCCGTCTTAAAAAAGAGATCACCTCACGAATTAAAAGGAAATTGTATGGAGTAACTTCACCGCAGGAAATCTGCGATAAAATACACACAACAGGCGAATTAGAAAAACCCGGAACCGGCATAAAAGAGCAATCACTGGTGCTTGAGTGTGAGTCCGGAAATTATGTCCTTACAGGGTGTGCCCATCCTGGACTGCTCTTAATATTAGAAGCTGCATCTTCTTTTGGCAAAATAAAGGGAATAATCGGAGGGTTGCATGACAGCCAGGAATACGGCTCGTTCAAAGACATGCAACTCATAGGAGCAGGACATTGCACATCACACAAAGATGTTATCAGAAAAATGTATCCTGATAAATTTCAGAAGATATTTGCCGGATATTGGATTGAGTTATGAACCAGCAGTAAAATATGAACCTGGAATGACCTGCCATGACAAAAAGAATCATTTATGGTCCAATTCTTTCCAGAAGGCTTGGAAGGTCCCTTGGTATTGACATAATCAAAACACCTGATACTAAGAAAAACTGTAACTTTGATTGTGTTTACTGCCAGCTCGGACACGTTCCCAAAAAGATAACAGGAAATACTGATGTAAAAGGTCTGGTAGCATCTGAAGAAGTAATTGAAAGCTTGCGTTCCTATCACAAAAACATTGAAGACCTTGATTACGTCACTTTTTCCGGTACTTGCGAACCTACATTAAACCCGGCACTTGGAGAGATGATCAGAGGAATTAAGGAAATAAATCCTCATCCGATTTGTGTAATTACCAATTCATCACTTGTTGACAAAGAAACTGTACGCGAGAATTTATCAGAAACTGATCTTGTAGTAGCAACTCTTGTTTCCGGTTACGAAGAAACATTCAGGGCTATTAACAGACCTGCCAAAGGCATTGAACTTGAGAACATAATCAACGGACTTAAAGAGATCAGAAAAATGGACAAACGTCCGATTCTCGGTATTGAAGTGATGCTTGTTAATGCTAACATGGATTTTCCTGTCAACCATACAGAAAAAGAGATTGATAGATTAAAAGAAGTCCTGTTAGAAATTGATCCGGATGAAATAGAGATCCTTACAGTCAGCAGACCTCCCGCAGAAGACTATATTGTTCCGGTTCCTGAAAACAGGTTAAAACAAATTGCCATGGAGTTTGAAAATGTATTTGGAAAAGAGCGTGTAAAACTGGTGCTTAAAGGAGTTAAAAAATCCCGCTCAAAAATGAAACATGGTAACATCGAAGAAGAGGTTTATGATCTTATTATGCGAAGACCCTGTACATTCAAACAGATATCTGCATCCCTTGGAATCAATGACAAAGAACTTAAACCCATCATCGACAGGATGCTCTCATCTCAAAGCATAAAGGAAAATGCTGTTGAGGAAAAGAAATACTACAAAATAAACTGATAGATGAAAAAATGAGAATTCAGTACATTGATTGTACTGAACAAAAATATTTAACTGGTTTTAACAGGCGTAAGTGCCAAACATTGATTTTGCAGATTCCACAAGGTGTGGAAGCATATCTACAGGCACACTCATTATCATTTCTTCGTCCTGTATCTCTGTGTATTTCCTGCTTCCACTGCAACCGATAGTTACTCCTGCCTCACCTGTAAGATATGGATATGCAACACCGTCTGCACATACACTCTGCTTACCTGCAAATCCTGCATTTACACGTCCTCCTTCTCTGTGCAGTAAAGCCTGTGAAAGCTCCATGACCTGTTTTGGTTTTGCAATAATAAGAACAACATCGGGCTTGAATGTGGCTTTTTCAAGAGGAGCATAGACAACAGCCTTTACAGAATTTGCTTCTACCATTGGGACTTTTTCCATAGTTGATTTTGCAGAGTCAATTGATGCAAAATGGTTCAGGTTGTAGTAAACCTCGCCGGATCTGAGTTTAGGACTCATTTCAGCCAGACCCATTACAGATGCACCACCCTTGCACATCTGATCATCGATTGTAGAATAGAACTGTGTACCAAGTCTTCTTACGTTGTCTACCATCTGGCAGTGCCTGGTTGTTTCACCGATATGTGGAATGTCTTCCGGGATTTCTTCTTCAGCTCTGACAAGGTGAACAGCAACCGGAGATGTAGTCATTTGAAGTATTTCTTTGAGTTCGTTACCATATTTCTGGATATCTTCGTTGTTCATTATGGAATCTCCTGTAAAAGAAAAAAATATTAGTTTTTAGGATGTGCACTTATTACACACAACTGCTATATCAAGCTTGCCGTTTAACAGTAAAAACGCATGACAGAGCCATTAAATCTTCACACCCGTTAACATTGTCAAAAAGAAAGTGGTGTGCTTGGGTTTTTAAAAAAAAACATGATCAAGAATCATATTCATCGGGATATATCTTTCTAAGTTCATTATAGAACTCAGTTAGCACTACCTTATAAATAATATATACAGGTATGGCGAGTATCATACCCAGTGCACCAAGCATGTCAGCGAATATAAGTGTGAGTAAAACACTTAACAACGGATTTACATCAACCTTTCCTGCGATCATATAAGGTATCAGGTACAGGTTGTCAACAGCCTGAGCGATCAAGACTGTTATTATCGCATAAAGTGCGGTTGTCGGACTCACAATAAAAGCTATTATTACGGCAGGAATTGCACCCACCACCGGACCAATATAAGGCACTATGTTCAGTAAACCTGCAAGCGCACCAAGGAAAAACCATCCGTTGATACCTGCCAGATAAAATCCAATGCAACAGATAAGTCCTACTATCACACTTTCAAGTATCTTGGCAGAGAAATAATCCCTAAGACGCATACCTATATCCATTATTGAAGATGAAACACAGTCCTGATACTTTAATGGGAAGAAATCAACAATTTCAGCAACTATCACATTTTTCTTTGCAAAATAAAGGCGGAACATCATTGGTATGATCAACAGACCGGTGAATACAAAATATGATAATTTTGAAATAAGCGATGAGAAGAAATTGAAGATATAATCTCCAATTGACTGTATATCCTCGCTGGATATCAATGGACCTGCAGCCATATCGCTATTCAAACCAGCACTCATATTTTCACTCATGTTACCAGAAGGAGTTCCTGCAGGACCTTCACCCATCATTGGCCCCATATTTCCATTATCCGGTGAAGAAAGAAGATAACCATAGGTTGAAAAGAGACTGGTAATACCTGATTCGTACTCTTCCTGTGAGCTTACAAGGGAATTCATGTCTGACAATTGCCCCACTAGTAATAATCCAACTAGCAATATACCCGCAAAAACAAGAGATATGGCATAAATTCTTCTGGCCCAGAGAGACTTATGACCAAAATACCGGTTAAACTCTATAAGAATACTATCTGTAAGGAGTACGAGTATGCTTCCAATTATTAAGACGATGAAGATATCCTCAAAGTAGAATAACACTGCAAAGAAAATAGTCAGGAACACAGATACAATGAGCATTATGCTCCAAACCTTAGAATTAGTTGTCAGTGCCATTTATTCTCCCTGCAGAAATTTAAGTGTTTACAGGATTTCTTTTTATAAATAAGTCTTTCATGGATTTAAGTACAGAATCAAGGATGTCTTTTGAACCTGAGGTGTTTTTGTCTTCATCGGAACTGGAATCTTCAATATAAGAAGTCGTAGAATCACCACCCATATCAATGACAACCATGTCATCCTCAGAACTTGTATTTACCTTTCCGGTTATTGCAAAATTACCAAAAGCATTGGTTGTTGAAACAAAAGTGATGTTGGAGTGTGAATTTTCTGACGCATTTGATCCTGCAATAGTCCTGGCAGGGAATATTTTCCATCCATGTCCACTGAACAGGTTCAAACGTATGGAATCAATATCAATATTGCTATCATCTATCCATTTCTGACTGACATTGAAGAAAATACGGGTATCACTTATCTTGTTATCAAGACCTGTTCTATCAGGATTGATATTTATATAATAGTAGACCTCAGCATCCGGTTCTTCAGATACAAAAGATGAACGGTCATTCAATACTTCAAGTGACATGCGTACATAGCCTGCATTGACAGATGATGTAAATTCCAGAGAACTTATAGGATTACTCTTTTCCGTAAATGAAAATGCAGTGAGCACGTTTTTGTTGACCACCTGCATGTTCACTTCCTTTACAAGAATATTTTTGTAATCCTCACCGGAAGAAACAGAACCTGAAGAACTGCCACCTCCGCTTCCACCTGAAATTATCTGGGAAGGAGTTGGTGTGGCAACCCAGTACCACTGATTCGATATACTTCCATTAGGATTTGAAACATGGACCTCAACACTGTAATTCCCCGTTTCAGAAAGATCAGGTACATAACTGGCATTACAAACATCAGAATAGCTGCTTATCAGATAATCATCAAGATACCAGAGCACATCAGACTTCTCACTTACATTTAACCGGAAAACAGGCTCACGGTCAAGTCTTGAACTAATAACAGTATCATCAGGTGAAAAACTGACATTGAAAGCCTGCAGTACATTTACAGTCCAGGTTTTACGCCGGGTCTCTGTTGACCCGGACACAACTGCTGTTAAATTATAAGTTGCAGCTTCATCCTCAGATAAAGAATATGATGAAAAGGTCGATGAGAGACTCTGTTTTACTACTACATCATTAAGCAACCACACAATATCCGAAGCCTCTGTTGTAGAAACTGAAAATCCCAGTGAACCTGTAGTATAAACCGACCGATACTGTGTAACCGGATCGAATGTCACCGTATCAACTGCAGAAGCAGGAACTACCAGGAATGAAATGAAAAGAAAAGATACAAAGAACAGAGTTTTAATATTGAGTTTGTTAACACCCAAGATCTGAGCCTCACAGCATATATTTTTCAGATAGTTCCCATTTAGCACTTAACAGATGGGAAATTGTGGCAGAGAACTCTGCACCATTTGTCCATACTGCAGAGAGATCGGCATCTCCTTCTCCATCTTTCAGTATGTCAACAAGCATTTCCGAATTATCAACAACAATTACAAAACTCTTGAATCCAGGTTGGGCATTCTCAAGGGAATTTACACGTACAGTAGCCAGAGGAATCAAATTATTCATTTTCTTTGCTTCATCCTCACAGGAACTGATAATTCTGACAGAAACACCTTCATCACCTGATTTTTTGTTCAGAATGCCTATTATAGTAGTATAATCTTTTTTGAGGGATGCATGCTTCTCTGCAATTGTCCTGAAAGGAGTTGAAGAGGCCAGTATCAGGATATCTTTTTTGGCACCTTCAAGCATCTGGATGACTTTACAGGTAACATTCCTGACACCACTAATACTCCAGATCAGTTCCTCTGTTCTTTCACTTGCAGATTCACCATATATTTCATTCAGTTTTTCAAAGGCAATATCACATTCCTCTGCATAATCATTCTTCAGCTTGGAAAGAGCATCTTCCGGCGGAATACATCGATAACGCATTGGTTTTGTGTTCTGGAACTCAATGATTCCTCTTTTCTCCAGCTTTTTCAAAGCACCATAAATTGCAGAATTAGGTACGCCGGAATCATCATGTAATTTTGAAACCGTAGCGTTCCCATTTCTGACTAGAGCCACGTAAACCTTTGCTTCATAAGAAGTGAAACCGAGATTCTGAAGAGATGTGATAATCATGAATATTGCCCCTGAAAATTATAAAAAATAGAAGAAGATCATTTATCTTCTTCTTTTTTCGCAAGGAATTTCTTAGCACCCATTGCAGCAACAACTACAACAATGAGAACTACAAAAACACCCATATATACTCCTGAACCAGAGTCAGATGAACCTGTCGGAAGAACTTCAGTTGTTATCTTCACAGTATCGGAAGTCTGGCTATGACCATCCATATCTTCATATTTTATCTCACTGTTAATGGCATATGTCTTTGCGACACCGGTCTCGTCAACCCTTATCTTGAAAACAGCTTCTGCCGACTCCCCGGGTTCAAGAGAGCCAATGAAGGACTGGTCATCTGTTGTACTGAAAGGATCATCAGCACTTATCCTCACAGTTGCATCTTTTACAGCTTCCTCTCCAACGTTCTTGTAGACAACACGGATAATTCCCTCTTCTCCAAGAACAAGTTCTCCGGTGGCATTTGTGACTTCAAAATCAGCTTCTTCATCAACAATGACACTTACCTGGTCCATTTGCTGGCCCACTGCATACCAGAGACCTACTTCCATATTAGTGATACCAAGATCAGTTTCGTTGTCACCATTTATCTGCACGTTTTCCTGATAACCATAGTAAAGTGTCAGGTTTAGTGGATACTCACCGGCAGGTGCGTTCTTTGATAACTCAATATTGAATTCAAGTGGATCAGATGTCTGTTCACCTGATGCAAGGGTTCCTGCTTCCTGAGCACCTGACTTTACTCTGATATTCGGATCATCGGAAGTCAGGATAGCAACAATACCAATAGCTGTTGTTCTCTGAGCCTCATAGCCCATTTCAGTTTGCTGTATTTTCTGGTCAAGCTCTGATACAGGATCATCGTCCTCTTCAGACTTGAAACCGGTAATAACACCTTTATTCATGAGGTTGATCTTAAGGGTAACCTCATCACCCCTTGAATATTCGTTGTCCCCTACAAGGGTGGCAGATACATCCGGGCCACCGTAAACTGTGTAATAGTTCTCATCAAAATTGAAGAAATCAGGTAATTCCAGATCCATTGTGGACATAGTATCATCAGCGCCCACCGGTAATACAAAGAGTAAGCCGAGGATCAATGATACTGAAACCACCGTTTTAAAGTTAATATTCCTAATCATAAGCATCCCTCTTAATTGTCATCAGACTCGTTTTTCCTTTTACTTTTAACAATCAATACTACTATTATTACGAAAATTCCGGCAAGAGCAAGACCTGTTACATTTATCTGTCTTTCAGGTTCCTCCAGTGGCAGGTTTATTATCGTGCCTGAAGAGAAAGTATCTTCACCGTCTTCATCGATATATTTGATCTCACTATCGATACCATAACTCTTTGCCAGTGTGCCTGTGTCAGAACTTATTATGAAAGTAGCAGTTCTGCTTTCACCGGGTTCCATTGTTCCAAGACTCTTGGTTGAGCGTGTGGTGCTAAGAGGCTTCATTGCAATAATTCTGGCAATAGCATCTTCTGCAGTAAGCTCACCGGTATTTGTGTATGTAACATTCACAACACTTGTACCACCTGAAACAAGAGATCCGTTAACATTTGTTATCTCGAATTTTGCTTCGGGTTTAACTATAATTGGTATCTTAAGAGTTGTTTCCACATTGGTGTAAAAACTTGCATGATCAAGATCAGGCTTACCAAGTCTTATGGCTTCACCTGACGTCATTCTGACATCGCTCTGATACTCATAACTCAGAGGCAACTCCAGAACATAAACACCTGCAGGAATATCCTCTGATAGGGTTATGGTGAACTCCATTGGATGTTCCGGCAAAACTCCCGGATATAGTGCTTCCAGAGTATGACTGCTTGTTTCAGGATCAACATCTACCATATCAATTGACGATACAAGGCTCGCCTTTAAACCATATGCGATTGTCCTCTGAGTCTCATACTCCAGTTCTGTCAGGGAGAGCTCATGATCGTATTCTGATGTGCCGACGCCCTGGTCAGCCTTGATACCATATATAACACCACGGTTTGCAAGGACAACCTTAAGAGTTGCAGTTTCTCCTCGTTCAAGTTCTGTGTCGCCCAGCACTGAGGCGGATATATCCGGCTCACCGTAGGACTTGTAGAAATTATTCGTGTATTCATATGTAGGAGGCAGGTATTCTTTCGCAGCTACAGAGGGTACTGAAGCTACAAAAGCAATAGAAAGCAGAATACATACCACCATAAGAATAGTACATTTTTTAAAACCACTTATATTACCATATCTCACATTCATTGGGTAATTGCCTCCTGAATGCTTTTTAAAATACTATTTGCACCTGAACCGGAAGTGTTGTGCGATTCAATAAAGTGCCTCCTCTTTTCCCTGTATTTATCCAGAGTAACTATAACCGGAGGGAAAATCACAAAAGTTGCAAGCAATGCAAGTATAACATCCATTACTGTGATAACTCCGAAATTGCTGGTTATTGAGAATGGGGAAGCTATGAGTGCAGAGAAACCAAACACAGTTGTAAGACCTGATGTAACAATTGCCTTTCCTATCTTAACACTTGCTTCCTGCATGGCTTCTTCAGGACCGGCACCTTTGTCCCTTTCCTCAAAATAACGTTCCATCATAAGAATGGCATATTCCGAACCAACACCAAGGATCAATGCGCCAAGTGTTGCAGTCATCGGTGTGTACTCCATTCCTGTATAATACATGATCCCACCGGACCATCCCACAACTACAGCCATGGTCAGAACAGGCGTAAGAGCCTTGAGAAGATCTCTGTAAATTACAAGGAGACCGGCAAATACCAGAACAATACCAAGCGTTGTCATAAAGACTCTGCCTGAAGTCAGAGCAGATATTACCCCTACAAAAACCATGGAGTTACCGGTTATAGTGATATGCACACCCGGAGGGGGAGCCATCCAGAGAAGATCCTCTTTCACAATGTCAGAAAGAGCTTCTATACCTTCAAGACCAAGTTCACTCATTGCATTACCGATGTTTAAGTTCAGAAGGGTTATTGTAGTTCCTTCAAGGTATGCCTCTCTTTCTCTTTCAGAAAGCTGATCATATATCTCCTGTATTTTCTCAGAGCTATCAGGAATCTCACCGGAGTTTGCTTCTTTGACTACATCGACTATACTTGACGAGCCCTGTATATGGCTTCTGTCAGCAACTTCATGTTCAGAGAACTCATCGATCCATTCCAGAAGCTCAGGATCAGCATTATTATCTGTCTTAATGATCAGATTTAACTGGTCATCCCCTCCGAGAATCTCCCCCATATGATTCAGATCAAGAAGCGCAGGCATATCCTGCGGAACAAAGGTTTCAGTATCAGTCTGGATACCTACAAGATTATCTACATAAAGACCACCAACACAGAGAAGACCTGCGATGGATAGAACAAGAACAGGGTTTTTCATTGAAAACGTAGAAATTGCCTTAAGGCTCTTTTCAAGAAAATCAGGTTCTTGTTCTTCTACAATAGTTACTGCAGCATGAGTTTCATGATGTGAAGATTTCTTTTTAAAACCAAGTCTTCCGAGTATGTTCTTTTTAGAGAGTATATCAAATCCGTAAATTACAGTGACTCCCAGGAAAAGAGAGGAAATGAAACACATCACTATTCCTATCATCAGAAGCTTTCCAAAGTCCTGGATCATTGGAACTGTGGACGTGAACAATGAGAAAAAGCCAAGAGCTGTGATGATAAGAGCTATTAACACTGCAGGTCCGGTATGTTTGATAGTGTCAATTACAGCTTCTTCTTCGGTTTCACCACGTGCAAGTTCTTCTTCTATCCTGTTATGGAACTGAATGGCATAATCAATACCAAGTCCTATTAGAACCGGAAATGCGGACATTGATACCATTGACATCGGTATATCAAGAAAACCCATTGCACCAAAAGTGAAGATAATACCTACCAGCACTACTGGCAGAGGAAGTAATCTCCACCTGACATGCCTGAACACCAGATATAGTACTATGACCATCAGAACAACAGACAATGAAAGAAGTATACCCATACTTGTATTCATCTCATCATTCATTGCTATCATGAATGCAGGTTCTCCGGTGACGATTACGTTATAATCAGCAGGAAAATTTGCAAGCTCTATTGAAGTTTCTGTTTCCCTGAGAATCTCTTCCTTTGTGGAATCTGATGCAGTACCTTCCATGATAACAGACATTACAGCATGTGTGTCATCAGGCATCAGGACATCAGGCATTGTTGAAGCAATTATCTCATCGATGGTTGCTGAATCATCCGGGATGGCACTTCTGCCAGTCATCTGATAATTAACTTCTTTAATAACAGTCGATGGAGAAGTCACTTCCACCACACCTGGTATGTTCTGGACAGAAAGATAAGCTCTGTCAAGAGCTTTCAAAAGCTCTGGTTCCGTGACATCACTACCTTCAACCATTACTACAATGGACTCGGTACCAAAAAGGTTCAGATACAGGTGGCCAAAATTCTGATACAATTTTGAATTTTTATCGACAAAGGTATCCGTACCTGAAGCCATTCCGATTAACTGAGCACCCTGAAAAGAGATAATTATCAGAAGCAGTGCGATCATAATTATTGGAATTGTATTGTTTTCTATGAAAACACCCAGCTTTTGAAAGATGCTTTTTATGATTAACACTCCTTGTGATTTATTATTATTACAAAAAAACTCTGCATGAGTTGTTTTTAACAAATCATTAATAGCCGATTTTCTATATAAGGATTTTACCCTTTAATAAACTGCTGAATAGTGTATTTAGTAACAGTTTTCCTTACCAGTACATTAACAGTACAATTAGTCCATCTTTTGTAAAGATGTAAAACAGGGTTGAGACATCCTTAAAAGGATGCCTCGTTGGGGGTTGGATAGGGTGGTACTAACACACACGCATTGCGTGTTGTTGATGGTACACAAATTTATGTACAGCACTATTAGTAAATAAACCTTGCGATAAATAGACGGATTAGAGTTTTTATTTTTACATTAGAACATCAAAATATAGATTTGCGTAATAATAAATTGACTTCAATCTATAAAGCAAGAAGGTGAAAAGAGATATGAACTTGCCACAGAAAGAATAATGAGAAAATCCCATTTATTACACTTTTGTATATACAGGTACATATATAAGAGTTTCACTCTTAAAAAAACACATAATAAGTTACATTACAATGATATTTATTCATTATTATTCCAAAATGACCTGGAAGATTTGTTAAAATCGCCACTATAATGCCTATCTTCCATTAATGAATCCAGATCTATCTTATTTTGCTTAACCCAGGTATTATCAAGGTTTTTAATAGAAATACATTTAATATGAGACTTTAAAGCATCTACTGAAGATTTTTTCTTATGAAAGTCACCTGTTTTCTGTCTCATTTTGAAACACCTCTTGCAAAATATTTACAATTTACAAATACCCGACTATGTATCGTCGAGCAAGACTATGATATAAAATGATATAAAATTTGCCATTAAAACATCCGTTTAGTTGTTTTAACTCACAAATTATAAATACACAGGGATTCAAACTGCAATAATAAAACGTGATATTATGGACCATGAAGGATCATTAAGAGACCTGGGGCTTACTAAATACGAAGCTTCTGCATACTCAACATTGTTAAAAGAAGGAGTGACAGGGGCACAGGAATTGTCCCGCAAATCAGACATACCTGTAGGGAAGATCTACGAAGTTCTTTCAAACCTGAACAACATGGGACTTGTTGAATTTCAAAGATCAAGACCCCGGAAATACAGGGCCGTTAAACCTTCTATTGCCCTGAACAACCTTTACACCAAAAAAGAAGAAGAAACAAAGAACGAGCTGGAAAACTTCAAACTGAAAGTATCAGAACTTGAATCCAAGTTCTCCGATATTGCGCAGCCGGATCATACAGAGTTACAGTTCTGGTCAACCCTTATTGGGGAAGAAGATATCGTCAAAAACATCAAGAGTATGCTGGATGAGACCGAAAATGAGATTGTTCATGTAAAACTTGGAAAAATCACACATATACTACGTGATGGTAAAAAGTGCATTGATCCAAAGACACTTATCCCAATGATTGTTGATGAATTCATCAAGGCTGCAGAAAAAGGCATCAAAATAAAGACCATCGTCCCCGAAGAAATATTCGTAGTCGGGCTGAAAGAAAGGTTTGAACAAATAGATGATCCAATGCGAAAATTCATGATCGAAAAGAACATGGAGATTAGAGTCCTTGATAGTGAATATGACTTTATCCTGATTGATGAACACATTACCTATATACCCATTCCGGACCCTGTAAACATTAAAGAAGTCTTCGGAGAACTTAAAGTATATGATAAGGAATATGCAATTAAACTGAAAAATAAGTTTGATGAACTGTGGTTCAAAGGGAAAAAAATGAATCTGAGTATTTAATATATCTGTTCTTCCAATATTATGAAAATGAGAAAAGAATTTTCCGATTGCTTAATTGCTATCGGAAATTCATCACTAAGAGTGTAAAACTCTTTTTTACTCTGCTGAACTTACTTCAACAATTAGCTCTGCACCGTTGCTGTCAACACGGACAATAGAACCTTCCGGCACCTCTCCTGCAACAATGAGCTTGGCAATCCTTGTCTCGACCTCGTTCTGGATGACCCTCTTAAGTGGCCTCGCACCGAATGTTGCACTATATCCTGCTTCAGCAAGATATGCCTTTGCAGCATCTGTAAGGTCAAGGCTGATACGCTTATCCTTAAGTCTTTCAACGAGGTCAGCAACCTTGATGTCAACTATACTTACAAGCTGTTCAGGCTTAAGCGCATGGAAGAGAGCGATCTCATCGATACGATTGAGGAACTCCGGTCTGAAATACTTTCCAAGTTCAGTCATTGCACGCATCTGCAGTATGTTATAATCCACATTCTGCTCATCCTCTCCAGTCTTAAGGAGTTCGGAAAGATCACCTGCAAAGATGTTGGACGTCATGATAATCAGCGTGTTCTTGAAATCCACGGTCCTGCCCTTTGAATCGGTCAGACGTCCATCGTCAAGTATCTGCAGCATGACGTTGAACACATCCGGATGTGCCTTTTCGATCTCATCGAAGAGTACAACGGAATATGGTCTTCTGCGTACAGCCTCTGTAAGCTGGCCACCTTCATCATGACCTACATAACCTGGTGGTGCACCGATCATCCTTGCAACTGTGTGCTTTTCCATGTACTCGGACATGTCAATGCGCACCATGTTATTCTCATCATCGAACAGTTCTGCTGCAAGCGCTTTTACAAGCTCGGTCTTACCGACTCCTGTCGGACCAAGGAATATGAAACTTCCAATAGGACGTCTTGGATCCTTGATGCCTGCATAGTTTCGTATGACCGCATCAGCTACGGCCTTTACAGCTTCTTCCTGACCAATGATACGCTGGTGAAGGTTATCCTCGAAATGGACAAGTTTCTCACGTTCGCCTTCCATGAGCTTTGTCACAGGTATATGCGTCCACTGACTGACTACCTCGGCAATGTCCTCTTCTCCAACTTCCTCATTCAGAAGCATTTCACCCTGCATTTCCTGAAGGAGTTTTTCCTCTTCAGCATACTGGTGTTGCAGTGGAATGAGTGTCCCGTACTTCAGCCTGGATGCGAGTTCAAGGTTGTTATCGTTCTCAGCAAGATCAAGCTGGACCTTTGTGTCCTCTATCTCCTGCTTCAGGGAACCAAGCTTTGAAATGGCTTCCTTTTCACGATCCCATCTTGCTCTCATTGCATCGGATTCTGCCCTGATATCTGCAACTTCTTTCTCAAGGGTTTCCAGACGCTCCTTTGAAGCTGCATCCTTTTCCTTCTTAAGTGCCTCGCGCTCGATCTCAAGCTGCATGATCTTACGGTCAGCCTCATCGAGTTCTGCAGGTTTGCTGTCAATTGCAGTTCTCTTCTTTGCAGCAGCCTCGTCCACGAGGTCGATTGCCTTATCAGGGAGGAACCTGTCTGCAATATAACGGTTACTCATGATTGCAGCAGCGACAAGTGAAGAGTCCTTAAGACGTACACCGTGGTGTACCTCGTATTTCTCCTTCAGTCCACGAAGGATTGAAATTGTATCCTCTACAGTTGGCTGCTCGACAAATACCGGCAGGAACCTGCGTTCAAGTGCAGCGTCTTTTTCAATGTACTTACGGTACTCGTCAACGGTTGTTGCACCGATACAGTGAAGCTCCCCACGGGCAAGCATAGGTTTAAGGAGATTTCCTGCATCCATAGCACCTTCTGTGGCACCTGCTCCTACGATGGTGTGAATCTCATCAATGAAGAGGATTATCTGACCTTCGGATTCTGCGACTTCCTTAAGCACAGCCTTAAGTCTTTCCTCGAACTCACCACGGAACTTCGCACCGGCTACCAGTGCACCCATATCAAGAGCAATGATACGCTTCTCTTTCATTGCATCAGGAACATCCCTTTTGGCAATACGCTGAGCAAGTGCTTCCACAATTGCAGTCTTACCGACACCGGCCTCACCGATGAGTACAGGATTGTTCTTCCTTCGGCGTGAAAGGATCTCAACTGTGTGCCTGATCTCCTGATCCCTTCCGATGACAGGATCAAGCTTACCCTGAGCTGCAAGTTCTGTGAAATCAATTCCGTACTTCTTCAGTGGTTCCATAGTCTCTTCCGGATTTTCTGAGGTGATTCTTCTATTCCCCCTTACCTGCTTTATTGCTTCAAGGATCCTGGCACGTGTAACTCCTTCACTTGCAAGAATCTTACCACACTGACTGTCCTTTTCCTCAACCATTGCAAGCAGGAGATGTTCAACACTGACATATTCATCCTTCATCTTCCCAGCTTCCCGGGAAGCAGCATCAAGGATACGCCTCATGGTCTGGGTCATGTAGACCTGATCCCCGCCCGGACCTGAGACCTGTGGCAGGTTTGCAAGCTGGGCTTCAACTTTTTCCTTTATGCGGTCCAACGGAACTTCCATATTCTGAAGTAAGGTTGTTACCAGTCCTCCGCTCTGCTCCAGCAGTGCAAGCAGCATGTGTTCGCAGTCTATCTGCTGATTTCTGTATCTTGCAGCAATTGTACTTGAGCCCTGAATAGCTTCCTGGGCTTTTTGTGTGAAACGATTAAGATCCATAATTATAAACTCCTAAACTCCCCGGGATTGACATTTCCCATTTTTATTTTTGAATGTTTAACTTAAATCACTTTTGATACCTGACACGTTTTTGTGGGTCATGTCTGAACCCGGATAAGCGACAAAATAAATGCCAGGTAGCAAGATGGCCATGGCCACAGCTACTCAGGCATAGTTTTTCACGTATGAGCCCATCTATTCGATAAGTATCTTTTTGTTTTCTTCAATCTGCATCTTTGGCAAAGTTACGGAAAGCACACCGTTCTCAAGTTTTGCCTTTGCACCCTCGACAGAGACTGTACTTGGCAAGGTCACAGTCCTTGAGAATGAACTGTAAGTCCGCTCCCTTCTAAGGTAGCCTTCGTCCTTTTCCTCATTTTCAAAGTTTCTCTTTGCAGATATTGTCAGCATATTGTCACTGACATCAAGGTCAACATCACCTTTCTCAACTCCCGGGAGATCGGTGGTTACAAGAATTTCAGAACCTTCATCCTTTACATCCACAAGTGGTGCAAGTATTCCGGCTTCCGACCATCTCTCCCCGAAATTTCTCTCTTTGAACATGTTGTTCAGCATATCCTGCATCTGCACGATCTCTTCCATTGGGTTCCATAATCCTCCCCTTGCAGGTGTCGCTTTTGTCAGACCAAATCTCATACTATCACTCCTTTTATCTCATGGATATTTTGTTGTTCTTTGTTCATCAGGCGGTACGATTTTACATTAAATTCTCTGTAGATTTTTGCTAAATTCGAAATATCTGTCCTTCACCTCTTGTTTTCTTTTTTGAATATGTAGGATAAATAAAGATAAGAGAGCGATCAGATTATGATCGCAGGTGTCTTATCATCTTTCTCATCATCAAAGTCAGCTACAACTGCCTCTGTTGTCAGAATCATAGCCGCAATAGACGCAGCATTCTGTAATCCGCTTCTTACAACCTTGGTAGGATCAATGACACCAGCCTCGAAGAGATCTTCAAAGTTGTCGGTCTTTGCGTTGTAACCATACTGATCATTGGATTCAGTTCTGATCTGGGCGATTATCTCAGCGCCATCTCTTCCGGCATTCAGTGATATCTGGCGGATAGGCTCTTCCAGTGCACGTTTGACGATCTTAAGACCAATTTCCTGTTCACCTTCAAGCTTGAGGTCTTCAAGCACAGATGTTGCACGGAACAGTGAGATCCCACCACCGGCAACCACACCTTCCTCAACAGCAGCTTTTGTAGCATTAAGGGCGTCATCGATCCTCATCTTCTTTTCTTTGAGTTCGGTTTCTGTTGCAGCTCCTACCTTAATGACCGCGACACCGCCGCCGAGTTTTGCAAGACGTTTCTTAAGTTCTTTCTTCTTGAACTCCGCATCAGTGACATTGATCTGTGACTCTATAAGCTGCATTCTCTTATCGATATCAGCTTTGTCACCCTTGCCTTCAATGATTGTTGTCTTGTTCTTGTCGATATTGACCTTGCGTGCTGTTCCAAGCATGTGTTCTGCAAATTCCTCTATCTTCATATCCTTGTCTTCGCTGATCACCATACCACCTGTGAGGATCGCAATATCCTCAAGCATGGCCTTCTGCTCATCTCCGAATCCCGGAGCCTTTACAGCACATACACGAAGTGAACCACGGATGATGTTTAATATCAATGCAGCCTGTGCATCGCCTTCGACATCCTGTGCGATCATGACCAGAGGTTTGCCTTCTTTTGCAACCTTCTCGAGCACAGGGATGATCTGGTTCATGGTGGTGATCTTGCGGTCTGTAATTAAGATGTATGGGTCTTCGAACTCACAGGTCATCTTTTCCTGATCAGTTGCCATATATGGTGACACGAAACCACGATCAAACTGCATACCTTCAACAACTTCGAGGTGTGTTTCCATGGTCTTGGAATTCTCAACTGTAATCACACCGTTGTAACCTACCTTTTCCATTGCATCCGCAATGAACTTACCAACGACCTCATCGTTGTTTGCTGAGATGGTTGCAACCTGAAGGATCTTTTCCTTGTCCTTTACATCCTTGCTCTTTTCCTTGAGGCTTGCAACGACCTTTTCAGTTGCCTTTTCAATACCTTTCCTGACCTCAATTGGATTTGCGCCCGCACTGATGTTCTTTAATCCTTCCCTTATCATTGACTGTGCAAGCAAGGTTGCAGTGGTTGTTCCGTCACCGGTGTTGTCCTGAGTTTTTGATGCGACCTCTTTCACAAGCTTCGCACCCATGTTCTCGAATTTGTCATTAAGTTCGATCTCTTTGGCAATGGTTACACCGTCGTTGGTTACAACCGGACTGCTGGGCTTGTCAAGGACAACATTACGGCCCTTAGGACCAAGTGTAATCTTTACAGTGTTTGCTACTTTATCTACACCACTTAACAATGCTTTACGTGCATCTTCATCAAACATAATCTGTTTTGACATAGATATTCCCTCTTTAGCTTCCTTTTACTTTCCTTATTCCTCAACTACCGCTAAGACATCCGCAAAATCAATGAACATGTGAACTTCACCGTCAACATCGATCTCGTCACTCTTGTATCCACCGTAGATCACATGGTCCCCGGCCTTTAATGGAAGTTCCTTGCCATCCTCGTAGGTTCCCACAGCGACTATGATTCCTTCTTTCTTTTCTTCCTGTGCGGAATCAGGGATATAAATTCCACTTTCAGTGACTTCTGCCTTTTTGACAGATTTGATTAAGACTCTCTCACCAATTGGTCTGATAATCATCGTTTATTTTCCTCCAATTATCATCTGACCGGAAAGTCCCGGTCATCTGAGCAATTATATTGTATACCCCATATATAAACCTTTTGCAAAAAATATGTTTTTTCTCTGTTTTATCGAAATCATTTCGATATTATACAGATAGATATATATACATCCTGCAAGATAGCATAATCCTATGCCACAACAGATAATCCTTATAAATCTGGAAAAGCCCAGGGAAAAGAAACTGGAAGAAGATATTCGCTGGTTCTGCAACAGTTTCGGATTATCTTCCGGACGGGATACAGAAAATGTTGCTACGCAAATAGTACTTGATCTCCTCCAGCAACTGGCAGAAAACCAGGATAAGATATCATCAGACATCATAGCTAAGAGTATTGAAGTAAACCAGTCCAGAGTGAACCACCATATCAGAAACCTGATCAACTCCGGCCTGATCTACAGGGAAAAAAGAGGACTGTACCTCCGTGGAGGAAGTCTTAAGGCTGCAGTACAGGAAATGAGAAAAGATTCCGACCGCATATTCCAGGAACTGGAGGAAATAGCGGAAGAAATTGATGAACAGATGGGACTGAAGAACAGATAAGTCCATCTGGCCATTGTTTTTAATATGTAATCTAATATAACTCAGAGTTTATCATGAACCCAGAAATCACCTTCAATGGTGAACTCTTTTTTCCAGATAGGAACATCTTCTTTTATACGCTCAAGGGATTCTACAAGAATTTCAAATAACTCCTGCCTGTGAGCGGCAGCCACGACTATGTATACGATGTCCTCACCAGATTTTATTAATCCTGTTTTATGATGAATGAGTACATCAATGATATTTTCCTTTTGTTTCATGTCAAAACATATCTTTTCAATAGCCCTATCGGCAACACCTTCGTATTTTTCAAAATCGATGGCAGTCGTTTCTACGTTATCATTGATACGACGGACTATCCCGGTGAATGTTGCAATTCCACCTGAAAGACGGATATCAGGATTGGAACGAACTTTGCGAATAAGTGAATCGAGGGTTACCCATTCGGGCTGATCAAGAATAAGCTGTACAAGAGCATCGATGTCCCAATCTCCTTTTTCAGACAACTGCAAAATGATATTTGATACGTCATCAGAGCTTTCCGGCTCGCCAAGGAATATCTTTGGAAAATCACTGCTTTTTGCGCCTTCAACTATTGCAAAGTCTGCCCCGTTGTCTGCAAGAGAGTTCATGGCATCCTCAAGAGATGGACCCCGCTTTATTGTTACAAGCTCAGTATCAGTTATTGCTGCAACCAGATCAGCACCTGCATCGAAATGTTTACCCGTGTCAGTGTCCTGCGGATTGAAACGATGATGCAACATCTGTTTTAAAGTACCAACTTTCCCATATTCAGAAAGAGCTTCCACAAGGCGGGTGACCAGAGTTGTTTTGCCTGAATTCTTATATCCTGCAACACAAATGACTTTCATAAAGAAAGGTATGCAGGTTCATTCTATAAGTACGCAGCGCAAACAGTATCAAGTTCATTCATATAAACTATTTTTTAGATTTAGACTAAATTATAATAGACTAATTACGATTAATTTATATTCTACTATTTTGTAGCCATTGCAATGAGTGAGTATAAGATCAGCATTCATGATATGCCGATGGACGAAAGGCCCAGGGAAAGACTACTGAAATACGGACCAGAAGCGCTTTCAAATGCAGAACTTCTGGCGATAATCCTGAGAACAGGTTCACAGAAAGAGAATGTGGTTAACATGTGCAGCCGCATTTTCTCAGAATACAATATCAAACAGCTAAGCCAGGCGAACATCACAGGCCTCACGAAAATCCATGGAATCGGTACTGCAAAGGCTGCACAGATAGCGGCTATCTTTGAACTTGCCCGCAAACTTGAAGGATTCAGCGATGAGCCTAAAAGAAAGATAAGGTCACCGGCAGATGTCTATTCCATACTTTATCCGGGAATGAGGGAGCACAAACGTGAAAGACTTGTGGCTCTTCTGCTTGACACAAAGAATCAGATAATACGCGAGGAACTTATCTCAATCGGCAGCCTGAATGCAAATATAGTTCACCCAAGAGAGGTTTTCAAGGCAGCACTCATGGAATCATGTGCTTCGGTAATCCTCTCACACAATCATCCTTCTGGTGACCCTACACCGAGTAGGGAGGATATTGCAGTTACCGAAAAACTTGTTGAAGGTGGCAAGCTGCTTGGAATTGACGTGTTGGATCATGTGGTTATTGGAGAGGGCAGGTATGTGAGTTTGAAGGATGAAGGATATGTGCGATAAAAATAAATCGCTTTTCAGCATCTTTTAGACATTTCAAAATAATGGAGGAATGCAGCCCTACACCATTTTATAAATTTCTCATCCGGGCCTATGAGAACATGGTCCCTGTCCACATTACCATCAGGACCCGGCAAAGCCAGTAAACCAAATCTGTCTGTGACATTGACAATAATTCTCACTTCATCCAGTGTCCTTATCTCAATATCTGAATACATTTGTTCAGGAAGATCCTTTTTCAGATTATCAATAAGAGTCTGAGGGTAAACAGCGCGGAACTCTACACCTTCTTTCAGTTTCTTTTCGATATGAGGAAGGTAGAAACGAGGAAAATCATCAGAGAGATACCAACCATATACATGAATATCATCAAATATTGCCGTCATTTTATTCACCAGCACAAACACACCTTCTATATATTCCGTTCCGGCGAAGGAGTCCAGTTCCCGAAGAAGATGTGGTGGTATAGGAGAGGTATCATGCTTAAGGAAAAAATCAGACCTGTTTGCAATGGTTTCCAGATTTGACAGGGATGAAACTACCAGTCTGCCAAGGTTAGTAAGTGAATAGTATCCTTCACCATCTTTTGCAATAAGCTCTTTTCCGGACAGACGGTTCAATTGCCTTGAAGCTTCCGGAGATGTAGCACCAATGATCTTTGTAATACTGGTGAATTTCAATGATTCCTTCTCCAGTGCCTTTAATATAGCAAGCCTGTTATCGGATGCCAGTTCCGCAAAGAGTTCGTGACTTTTCATTGATGTATCCTGTAACAATTATGTTAGCTGTTTATATCAATGTAACTAAAGTAACAATTATTCCAGATTTTTTTAAAGTACCTGCATGAGGATAGTAATCATTGTGAAAGAAATGCTCGAAAATGAATTTGCATTCTTGGCAGCCATAAGGGACCTCAGCTACATCAGAAAACTGAAAATCCGCTGCTATTGCACCAATGTGATGGAGATAAGTGGAATAATGGATGTTACAGAAATAATCCTTAGCGAACCGGGAGTTCTGCAGATCTCTGGTAAATTCGGAGATATCGACATTTCTGTCACAAAACTACAAATGAAGAAAATAAAAAAATTGTTGTTCAAAGGTGATCTGGATGAGAACAAATAGAAAAGGCAATTGGTTTGGATTGTTGGTAATAATCGTCGGAATCTTATATCTGTTTGCAGACCTGGCAAAGACATATAATATAGGGATAAGCGGTTGGACATCCTTTTTCCTGCTTTCAGGGTTCTGGTTGATTTGCAACAGCAGAAAAAAGGAACTCGGAGAGTAAACAGACTTTTGTACAGGAGGTTGTACTTCATGCGTAATCTAAAAGCAGAGATGTTCAATAGAAAAGCAGCAAAGCCAGGGAATAAAGCTGATGAGATTATAAGAGCCCTTGCTCTGAAAAGAGGGCAGAATGTAGCAGACGTTGGTGTGGGAGGAGGATATTTTTCCCTTCGTTTTTCCAGGGCAGTTGAAGATGATGGAAAAATATATGCTGTTGATACAAACAGGAATTTTCTTGAATTCCTGAAGATTGAGTCTGAGAAGAAGGGACAATATAACATCGAAACAAATCTGGCGAAACAGAATAGATTTCCACTAAGGAAGAAGGATATTGATCTGGTGTTCCTCCGTAACGTATATCACCACATTCCTGATCGAGTGAATTATTTCAAAGACATGGCAGCATCCCTGAAAGAAGAAGGCAGGGTTGCTATTATCGATTATGACGGAAGAGGAGGATTTAGTTTTCATCGCCTTTTTGGTCATTACGTTCCAAAAACCACAATCATTGATGAGATGAGCAAAGCTGGTTACGGGTTGTGTAAGGAGTTTTCATTTCTCCCTCAACAGAGCTTTTTGATATTTTCTAAAATCCAAGAATAATGTAAATCACTAAAAATAGGAGAATGACGTGGAAGTAATAATTATCTATACATTTGCAAACAAAACATTTAAACAATTGACCGGCATTTAAGTCCCAAATGAAAGAGATTGAACTTAAAGACCCCTACACCACTCCATACAGGGGCATATATGCAATTTGCGACAGTAAAAATGAATATGCTGAGATCATCGAGCATACGAACTGTTATGGCGGTGCTGCATGGTCAAAGTTCCACTATTCTCACTCCCCGCTTATACTGAAAACACGTTCCATTGGGAACATGATCAGATACACCGTAAAGATCGGTACATCACCTCTTGAGCTGAAACCATCCACTGCAGCAGCAGGAATTGAATCTGTGATCGTTGAAGGTGAGGAGGTTCACATTACATATGCAGGACTTGGAGGTGGAGGAGTAGGCGCCACAAAATGCAGGGCATTCGCTGAAGGCGTGCTTCGATGTGATTATACAGAATCCGGTGGTGGGCGTGCTGCTAAAGGCACGGTTGTAGTTCCCAGAAGGGAAAGAGTGCTCATAGGGATCGATGACACCGACACCAAAGAAGAAGGTGCAACCTGGACATTGACCCACAACATGGCAAAAGCACTTGACTGCAATGAATACATTTACCTTTCACACTCACTTGTACAGCTTTTCCCGGTTTCTGCAAGAACCCAGAACTGTGTATCCACAGTACTTGAATTTGGATGTGTGGATGCAAATGCAAAACAGGAACTGCTTGAAAGCGTAAAGGCAGCACTCCTGAAATACAGTGTATCCAATGAGACGGGAATGGTAGTACTTCCTGATTTTGATGCAAAGAAGATCAATGAATATGCCAGTAAATGCCGCGGTGGAGAACTTACAAAGCAATATGCTCTGCAATATGCAAAAGACAACGATGTAGATGTCTGGCTTGATGGAAACGGCGTCATTGGTGCACTTGCAGCACTTGCATGGTTTGCTAAACCTGATAATTCAGTAAAGCTAAGTGCAGAACTTGAATGATTAAGATATGACTGATATTGAGGATACAACCGGCCTTAAAGCACTATACCTTGCAGCACTTGACAGCAATGTAAGGTTCATTACTGCTGTTGCTGGTTATCCTATGACTGCAGTTGCAGACTACTTCTTTGAGAATAAGGATCCCAGTAACTACAATGACTACAACATTCACTGGTTCACCAATGAAAAAGCTGCTCTTGAAGCAGCATTGGGTGCATCTGTTACCGGACGGCGCTCAATTGTAATGGTCAAGCACGTAGGAATGAATGTCCTTTCAGATCCACTTATGACTGCAATGATGCACACAATCGGTTCAGGGCTTGTGATACTTGCAGGCGATGACCCGGGAGCAAGAGCATCACAGAACGAGCAGGATTCCAGATTCTACGGAGCTCTTTCCGAAACTGCTGTTTTTGACCCTTCAACACCCCGGGATGTTTATGATTCACTGAAAAGGGCTTTTGAACTTTCAGAGAAAGCAAAGGTTCCAGTAATAATGAGAATTACTGAAAGAATAGAAAAGGAAAAGCAGGAAGTCTGCATACCGGTATCAAAACCAAAGATTAATCCTGAAGAAAAAGTTCTTGACAGGAATATCTGGAAACTGACAATGCATGGAAAGCATCAGAGATTCCACATTGACTCCGAACCAATACTCATTCACGAAGCTGAAAGTTCACGTTCCAACCGTATGTCAATTAATGGAGACAGGGTCGGAATTATATCATCCGGATATCCTTCATTTGTTGTGGACAAGATACTTTCCACACAATTAGTTTACTCTTCTTATTCACATCTGAGTCTTGGAATGGTTTCACCTTTCCCGGAAAAACTTGTAAAACGTTTTATAGAACAGCATGAACGTATAATTGTTGTGGAAGAGAGTGAACCTTTCATTGAATCACATATCAGCACATGTTCTGAAAAAGTTCTTGGAAAAAAGACCGGACATCTTCCATTCAGCATAATTGAAAAGGAACATGTCAATCTTGCTTTTGAGAACATCGATAAAGATGAAGTCTCAAAATACACTGATGTACAGACAATCCTCAGCAGAGGTTCAAAGCCTATTTGTAGCGATTGTCCATTCATGCCACTCTACAATGTCCTTAGTGATATTCAACCAGTTGCAGGAGATATGGGCTGTTCTATTCGTACAGCACCTGACCCGTTAAATGCAGTTAATACCGGATTTGCACTTGGAGGGGCAATATCAACAGCCTGCGGTTTCCCCGGAAAGGGCATAGCTGTGATTGGAGATTTCGGGCTTGCCCATTCAGGCATTATTGGACTGATAAATGCTGTTGACAGTGGTTTCGACATCCTTGCCATCGTACTCCAGAATGATGTTGCAGCTATGACCGGAGGACAGGCTGCACCTGACCTGAAAGAAGTTGTAAAGACACTTGTGCCTGATACTACCTGCATTAACATAGATGAGATGCAAGGTTCAGAAGGAAGCAAAGCCTGTTCAGACATTATTAAAGACACGATACAGAAAAAACTTGATCAAAAGGGAGTTTCTGTTATCTATATCGAAGGCAGTTGCCCAAAATACTGATAGTTTGATGTTTTTAATTTGTTGTTTAAAACTTGCTGTTTGAAATTTATTGTTTTAAGTTTATAATTTTAAATTTGAAATGTCAAACAGAGATGTATCTCATCAATTCTTGAAATTTACTTTCAGACCCAGAATTTCACTTGAACCAGAATTAATATCCCTTGCAATCTCTGCACAACCGATGGCGGCACTCCATCTGTCAAGGACATGGGCTTTCACATCAAGATGAGCTTCTATCTTCTTTACAACTTCAGGAACCTCACCAACGGAACCTTCGATGACAACATCACCCACAGAGCCATATTCTTTCATCAGAAGCTGCATACCGGTAATTTCCATGGCAGCAAAAAGTGCGATGCTATCTATTGCCAGTATAGCCCGAGAATCCCCATCTGCTGCAGCTTTAATGAGTTCATGTCTATCTGAGAATGAGGTGTGTTTAAGAACTCCTGAATTAACAAAAGCTTCATTAGCACTCATTTTACCCGCATCCACATCCCTCAGACACTGTACATCCAGTGGACCATGCTGCAACCCCGGAGCAAATATGCATGCATCTATTGCACCAATTAGTTTCCCATCTGAAACTGCAACAGTAACAGTATTGGAACTGATGTCAGAAAGAACAAAATCGTTGAATCCAATTGCAAATGCATGATAGGCAATTCCTATCTTTTCAGGACTGGTTGAATGTGAGAAAATATTAAGACGAGGATCTGTATCGCTGTTTTCATGGATACCGGGAATTACAACAGCAGGAATTCCAGAGGATCTTATAGAATCAAAAACAAGGCCTCCACCGCCAGTTTTCTTACCGGCACCCTCTATGCTTTTAACACCACGGTTTTCAACTGTCCTTATGTCCTCTATATCCTTAATGCCATCACCCATTGAATAGGTCACAGCCATAAGGAAAATATCAGAAGAACTTATCCCGAAAGCATTTTCTATTGAAGATATCAGCTGGGACTCTGTCATCCCGGCGGCCTCAGTTCTTGGAATTTCAAGTTTCAGCACATTTCCGTCAGGAAAAAGTGCAGCAAAGCGCATTGCAGTTGTACCATGGTCTATTCCAATAAACATTAATTTCACCTTAAATATCAGATAATAATGAATTGAGCTCTTTCATAACGTGCTCACCTTCTTCAAAACTACCTACGTTTGTGACAATGCGTAGTTCCTGAAAAGAAGTTCCACGTGAAAGAAGAAGTCGCATATTGCCCCTGTCATCAGGTCTCTGCACCCTGCCAGTAAGTTTTCCGCCGGAATTTCCTTTTCCTTTTACAGCAATTACAGAAGGAATTATCTTTTTGACAGAAGGATGTTGACTAATCAGGGATACAACCTTTTTACCACTGCGTCCACCTATAATAGTAGTATGTGAGCCACCGAGTTTTAAATCTGGTTTGCGAACTCCGTTCGAATTAGTAGTATCCGTCATTTCAATTGGAATGACAACAGGTCATATAAAATATTAGTGGTTCGATTCTGTATCGGCTGCAAAACCCGGAAGAGAATATGAAAAATCATAAAACATAAACAAATGAAAGATTTATGGAAATATAACCAATAAACTGTTTTTGAATAAAAGAAAATAATATTCAGAAAATCAGATTTCCTGAATATTTACCATATCAATGAGCTTGACACCTGCACCATTAAGAACCTTAATTGCTCCTTCGATATCACTGACCCTGAGGATGAGAAGTGCTTTCTCGGTCTTTGTAACAAAAGCATAAGCATAGTCTATGTTGATGCTCTGAGCACCAAGCACATCAGCGATCTTACCCAGTCCACCTGGCACATCTTCCATCTCTATACCCAGAACACTGGTCTCGGAAACCGTGAATCCTGCATCATGGAGAACTTCATGAGCAAGATCAGGCTTATCAACTACCATCCTGATGATACCGAAATCACCTGCTTCAGCAATGGTAAAAGCCCTTATGTTAATACCTGCATTCCTGAAATTTGATGCAATATTAGCAAGGCGACCCGGCTTGTTCTCAGCGAAAAGTGATATCTGTTTGATTATCTTTTCTTCCATATTAGCACCTGCATTTTTATTAGAAGTTATGTGATGTAAGCGTTTATAACTTTCTGTTGTCTATCACTTTCTTGGCTTTACCCATTGAGCGCGGGATTGTTCCCTTCTCAACAAGCTCGACCTTAACCGCCAGATTGAGGACATTCTTAAGTGCTGCTTGAACCTTCTTTTCAAGATCAATGATATCATTGACCTTGTCACTGAATGCTTCATCTGTCATCTCGATCTGGATGGTCATGGTATCAAGTTCATTCACCCTGTCGACAAGAATCATAAAGTGCTCACCAACCTCAGGAATCGTCATCAATACAGATTCCACCTGTCCCGGAAAAACATTAATTCCACGAACAATAAGCATGTCATCTGCACGGCCAAGGACCCTCATGATACGTGGGTGTGTACGACCACACTTGCATGGCTCCTTGTTAATAACAGTGATATCTCCAATACGATACCTGATAAGTGGAAGTGCTTCTTTTGCAAGGGTCGTGATAACAAGCTCTCCACGCTCACCATCACCAAGCTGTTCACCTGTTGCCGGATCAATTACCTCAATAAGGAACTGGTCTGCCCATATGTGAATACCTTCCTGGAACTGGCATTCTGTACAAAGAGGACCACTAAGTTCGGAAGTACCGTAGATATCATAGGCTTTGATACCTGTTGCTTCTTCTATTCTTGCCCTCATTTCTTCGGACCATGGCTCTGCACCGAATACTCCGGCCTTAAGATTTGTATCATTCTGTATGCTGATACCATTCTGGTTTGCAACCTCACTCATGAAGAGGAAGTAAGATGGCGTACAGGCAATTACACTGCTGCCCAGATCCTGCATAAGTTCAAGTTGCTTTTCTGTATTACCTGAACTTGTAGGAAGAACAGTAGAACCTACTTCTTCAGCACCATAGTGAAGTCCGAGACCACCTGTGAAAAGACCGTACCCGTAGCTTACCTGAATTACATCCCCACGACCAACACCAATTGAGGTGAGAGCCCTTGCAAGGGATGTGTTCCATTCCTGAATATCATTCTTTGTATAACCTACTACAGTTGGTTTTCCTGTGGTCCCTGAGGATACATGAAAACGCACAAGCTGCTCGTTAGGCACACAGAACATTCCTGTTGGATAAGTATCTCTGAGATCGGATTTATACGTAAAAGGTAATTTTTTAAGGTCATCTAGTGATTGGATGTTTTCAGGTTTAACGCCTGCCTCATCGAATTTCTTTTTATAGAAATCCGAGTGCTGGTATACGTAGTTCACCAGACTTTTAAGTTTCTTCTCCTGCATTTTCTCCAGTTCATCAACTGGCATCCTTTCCATCAATGGGTTCCAGTATTCTATCATCTAATTGCCCCTTTATCAATTATTCAGATTCGTGACATTCATCATTCAGTGAATCACATATAGAAGGATTGGGTTTGCCCGTGAGGATATCACGTATCCTGCTTTTGCATTCACCCAGTATTGTATCCATGTCGGCAACCACATCTATTCCAGCAGCTCCCGCATGACCTCCTCCGGTGCCATCATAATTCTGGCTTATATCTTCCATAATCTTTCCCAGATTGACACCTGCAGCAACAGCTTCACGCTTGGCTCTGCCACTTACCCTGATATTTGCATCACGGGAAGTTCCTATGAGAGCCACATCAGCCCCGATATTAAGGAACATGGATGAAGCTGCACCACCAAAGGAATTTACATGAGAGTCAACAAGTAACCAGTCATCAACCCTTTCAATGGTTGCACGGGTGGCACATTTTAACATTGCTATACGCATGGATATATCCTGCGGAGTTGCTGCCATCATTTCCAGCACTTCGGCATATTCCACACCACTACAGGCAATTATTTCAGAAACTGTTCTGAATGTTTCCTGAGTAGCATGTTTAAAATGTCCGGTGTCGGTTATTATACCAGTAAGCAGACCCATTGCAGTGCGTCGCATTACAGGTGCACCCATGGATCTCAGTATGTCAAATACCATCTCTGCAGTGGATGTTGCATGACGGTGTAGATAGAACTCAGCATTCTCGATAAGAGCAGTAGTTGCATGATGATCGATCACACAGTATTTACCAAGTTTAATATCATTTAGCTGGGAACTTGTGGAAGTATCAACTACAAGAGTTATGTCATATTCAGACGGATCAGGTTTTTCAACCACGTCAATATTTAGTTTATCAATAAGAAGAGAAGCAACACGGTTACACCCATCAACAAGGCCAATTGTTCCTCCCACGGCTTCTGAAAGTGCAAATGCACTACTTACGGCATCCGGATCGGCGTTCCGATGACAAAGATAAAGGATATTAGTATAATCCAGAAGCTTATTGTAAAACTCCGTTTCTTCAACTTGCATGGAAACCTCTGAACATTGTCGGATCTAATACCGACATGTCATCAGAAATAGAGATCAGGCTTACTGTGCCTGGTTCCCCATAGATTGTTCAATCTGTTCCTGAAGTTGTGTGAAACGTTTTGATATCCTTTCTTCCTGTCTGGAAATGGATTGTAATCTGAGTGAAAGTGTTTCTACTTTTTCATTCAGTTTAGATACAGACTCTTCCTTATTGGATTTTATCTGTAATTCACCAACACTGCGATAGATGACAACATCGTCAGGCATTTTTTCCAGTTCTTCAAGAGCCATTTCAGCTTCTTTCTGCATGGACTCAACCTGAGATTTCTGCATTGCAAGTGACTGCGCTTGCTGCTGAACCTGTTGCAACTGCGCCAGTTGATTCTGTATCTGCGGGGGTATTTGTGTACTCATTTGGTTTCACCTGGCATACCAATAAACCTGAAATGATTTTAATGTTTCTATGTACATTAATTCAAAAACAAGAATGAAAAGAGATAATAAACCATAAAATACATATTGTTATATGATACAGGAATAATTAAACAATACAGTCCGCTGTTTCGAATGAAACCTGTATCAAACGAAGCCATGTATTAAGAGTTGAACGCATTGCCACCAGGTCATCAGAACTTACCTCTAGAAAGATATATCCATCCTCAACCCATATTGAAACAGATGCTCTGTCAGTTATCTGGCTTTCAAGCTCAGGTTTAAGAGAGCGATAAATCAGGTCGGCTTCGCTATTTTCAAATCGTGAAAGAGACTTCAGGAGCAACTTTCATCAACCTCATATACTTTATAGCTTTTCATCCTGAGGCTGAAAAGTTCTTTATCGCCTTCTTTAAAATGTATATGATTGCCTGAGATCACAAGCGACAATGAAGATGACAACTTTGAATCTTTCTGAATAAGGAGATTATTAATCAATGGTACAAGTTCATTATCCCCTTCTATCAAAGGGAATGAATCAGACCTTTTTGGATAAAAAGAAGGATCTTCTATTACAGAAAAATAAATAGAAAGTGTACAGAAACCTTCATTATCATAGAAAGCTAGGCTACCGGCATTACCATGATATTCCCCAACTATAATGAGAGGAATATTATGAGAGAGACTCAAGACTTCTCCCATGTTCATCTTACCACGGTTGAAATACTCACAACCAAAAAAAGATGCCAGATGCTTACATAGAGTACGCGTTCCGGCAGAAGGTTTGCGAGAAGAAGTGATTAACATCGCTTCTTACTCTGCTTTGATGCGTTTGATAGTTGTTGGACGCTCTTTCACAAGGATACGGTGTCCACAATAAGGACAGCGAATACCTGTATACTCGTAGTCGATCTCAACATTTCTTTTGCATCTGGTACATTTGTAGGCCATATTCACCTTACTCTTCTGCAGCTGCAGCTGCTGCTTCCTTTGCTTTCTTAACAGAACGTGCAACAGTCTTTCCAACATTTGTCTGTGGCAGGAATGTTCCACCTGCAAAAGTATAGTTGCACTTAGCACATTTCCATATGCCCGTACCTGTTCTTTTTACAGTAGGACGTGCGCAGTTTGGACACTTGTGTGGCATGCGCATCTTTTGTTCAAGGTCTGCGACCAGTTTACGGTCTTTCCTACCATAGCGAGTACCAAATCTACCGGCTGATCTGGAAACTCGACCTTTTCGCGTATATTTTTTTGCCATGAATCTTATCTCCTTGAAATTCTGTGATTTTTATGATATTGAATTTGCGGATCAGATATTCAACAGGTGAGCTTCCCTGAGCTCTGATGCTTTCTGGCAGGCAATTGACACAGCTTTTAAAAGTTTTTCCTCGGTAAGTGCGCCATCACCGCTCTTCTGCATTCCTGATATTGAGCCATCCTGATTTGAAACTATAGTTATGCGAGTGTCACAAACAGTTTCTTCATCAAGGTCAGGGTCAACCATCATTTCACCACCGATGTCTACCAGCGTAACTGAAACAGGCATATCCCTTATTGGCATTGGCATATCCTCACCACGACCTTCGCGTTCACCAGGAACAACGGCAGTCAGAAGGGCAGCTATTGCACCCAGAGAGGATACATCCTGGATGTTCCCTTCATTGTTGAGAACATGGATATCGATGAATACCATCCAGACTTCTTCTCCCTCCGTAATACACAACTTGTTTAAATCAATTGCGCCTGATTCACGGATACCTCTGTCAGTGACACGAGCCATCTCAATAGCATTCTCTCTGGGAGGGCCAGCCTCAAAATCAGGAGAAGCTATCGGATTAAGTTCCATACTTGTAATGATGACACCTTGATCGGCAGAATCAGGGAAAGGTGTACCTACCTGCATTTTTACTCCTACAAGAATCTCAGTACCACCCATCTTGATCCAGGCGGATCCTTCAGCCTTTTCTATAACATTGGTACTGATCTCAATATCCCTTATCTCATCAAAGTTTCGGCCATCTGCTCGCTTTCCTTTGAGCATAAGGTTGTAAATATAATCTTTCTTAAGTACTGACATTACTTCATTACCCATGATCGCACCTCAGTCCTTCTCCTCATCATCTTCACCATCAGAGACATCCTCTTCTTCGTCTACATCAGTGAAAGACTCTTCAAAATCCTCTACAAGCTCAACAGCTTCAAAGTCAGAATGTGATTCATCTACATCAATATCTTCATCTTCTTCTGATGACTCAGGAGTAGCATCCTCTTCTTCATCTGAATCGGATTCCTTATCCTCGATATCATCATCCTCAGCTGATTCAAGGGTAGATTCCACAAGTGCAGAAACATCAACATCTTCCTCATCATCAGAGATATCCACTTCATCAAGTTTTGTGAACTTATTTCTGAGTGTTTCTTTCTGTATCTCCATTATCTGGCGACATCCTTCCTTGCACATCTCAATTGCCTGTTTGAACTCTTCCTGAGTAACATCACCATCCATCTGAATTAGAGTGATCTCACCATCAGAGGTCATAGCCATCGGAATATCAGCATCTCCATAATTATCTTCAGGCTTGTTAAGATCAAGTACCAGTTTACCGTCAACCTTTCCCACAGCACAAGCGGATACAAGTCCCTTCATAGGAATTCCAGCATCAGCAAGTGCCACAGAAGCTGCATTTATCGCTGCAGTTCTTGTACCTGCATCTGCCTGAAGGACCTCAGCAAAGACATCAATAACCGCACCCGGATAAAGGTGGGTCAGCACGACAGGCTCAAATGCCTCACGACTTACTTTTGATATTTCGGTGCTCCTTCTGCTAGGACCTGGCCTTATACGATCCTCTACAGAAAAGGCAGCCATATTATAACGATATCTTATTAATACAGAATCAGCTTTCTGCAATCTTCTGGGGTGAAGTTCCCTGGGACCATAAACAGCCGCAAGTACCTTATTTTTACCCCATTCCAAATAACATGAACCATCAGCCCTGGAGAGTACACCTATCTCCATCTTCATTGGCCTGATTTCATCAATACGTCTGCCGTCCAGACGTAATCCATTTTCATCAATGAACTTTTCAGGTTTATCACTCATATTAATTCTCCAATGTTAGCACATTTCCCTGATCAAAAAGTTTTGCCTCGGATCAATCATCATCTTCCAGAAGAGCATCAACTTTTCGATAGGTATCTTCCTTTATCTCACTTTCATTCTCTGCATCTTTCGTATCTTCAGTGAGATCTTCATTCAAAACAGCTTCATCCTCCTCTGAAACAAATTCATCTTCACCTTTTAAAAAAAGAGAGATCCTGTCGGTCAATCCTGAGGTGTGGGAATGTTTCATAATAAGCTCAATAGCTTCAGTGAGAATGTCCATTTGACTATCTTTTCCTTTTATCCATATTCTTCCGTTCTGGCCCACGAATACCTCACAATTTGTCTCTTTCTTAAGCATTGATACCATAGAACCACCATGTCCTATGATACGAGGGACCTTCGCAGGAGTTACTTCAATTACACGGCCCTTGTCGAGAAGTCTCAGACCGCGTTCTCTCATGGTCAATTCGACCTTCATGGATGAACTTACATCTTTTACACGAAGTAAGGCAGACTCACCTATTCCAAGTACTTCTGCCATTTTATCCTGATCGATACGTCTTGGATACTCTGATACGTGTAGCAAACCATCATATGGAGAACCTATATCGAATATCCAGTTAGATGGAGTTACGTCTATAACCGTAGCAATAACATAATCCCTGAAAGATGGAATGTACTTTCCGGAAAAAGGAATTACAGATATCTTTTTCTTAGCGTTCTTTACTCCGTATAAAAGGGAATAGACTTTTCCGTCCTTTACATAAGTACCAGGACCGGAATCATCTTTGTTATCAGACAAAAACTGCCCCGGAATTACAATTTCACGTTCCATTATGTGGCCTCATAATAATTTGGTTTCAGCATCGCCTTTTGTAAGATGGTTCACAAGGCCATAAAAATCATTTTGCAGGCCTGCAGGCATTTTAACAACAGCTACCCATGAACCATCATTCTGCCACTCATTCTTTAAAAGGGTTGCAAAGCCGGCAATATCACCATATGACTTTGCTGCATATTCAGCCGGAATCTTTACGGCTACTTCTACTTCTTCAAATCTTATAGGAATTATTGGCCGGATAGCTTTCATTACAATATTTACCTGCTCATCGACACCTTTGATAGGATCTATATGGACCTTTGCCTCTTCCATTGCCATTTCGATCCTTGCAGGAGGATGAGGAGCTCTTGTCTGAGGATTTATCGCATTCTGTGCAATGATGTTTATTACCTGTCTGGTCTTTTCTTCCAGGATCTGCTTCCTCTGTTCCTTGGTAAGCTGGAGTTCACCATGTAATATGATCTGCCTGGCAATTTCCGTTACATCACTTGTTTCAAAAGTATTCACAAGGTCAGATTCCGCAGCATGGTCCCCTTGAGCAGCATCGGTAAATACCGATTCCACAGCTATAATTTCCTCTATATTGACCTCTTCCCCTCTTTTGAGCGAAAAAGCACCTTCCGGTTCTACAAATACCTCAAAATGATTCTTTCCTTTCTTGAGCCTTGCAATAACAGACTCATCAAGAGACACCATGTTAATTCACCCCATACTCTCTGATAATTTATTCCTCTGAGTCCTGATTTTCAGATTCATCTTTTTCTTCTTTCACATCGTCCTTGAGTTCTTCACGTATCCTGGAAACAAAACCGCCAACTTCCTCTTCAGAAAGCTTTCTGAACTGACGGCTTTCCAGAGTGATTATACCAAGCTCAAGGGTAGATGCATCAACTTTGCCTTCTGCAGAAGTGTAAAGAGCTTTCATACCAAGCATAATGGCAGCATCAATATCCATATCATCATTATAATCTGCTTCAAAAATCTCCATGAAAGCATTTCTGCCGGCACCGATTGCAGTTGCCTTGTATTCAAGCAATGCACCGCTTGGGTCACTTTCAAAGAGACGTGGACGTGAATCGTCCACACCTGCAATAAGAAGAGCTGTACCGTATGGACGGACACCACCATACTGGGTGTATGTCTGCTTATGATCACATATCTTCTTGGCAATTACTTCGACACCTATTGGTTCATCATATGAAACAACGTTGATCTGAGCCTCGACCCTTGCCCTGTCAACAAGAGAACGAGCATCAGCCACCAGTCCTGAAGTAGCAACACCAATGTGGTCATCGATCTGGAAGATCTTCTCTATCGACTCTGCTTCTATCAACCTGCTTGTGATCCTTTTGTCTACAAGCAATACCACACCATCTTTTGCTTTTACACCGGCTGCGGTTGTGCCCCTCTTAACTGCTTCTCTTGCATATTCTACCTGGAAGAGACGTCCGTCCGGACTGAAAACTGTGATGGCTCGATCATAACCCATCTGTGGCGTCATTTGCATCTTCACTTCATCTCCTGATTTATTTATAAATAACAGAATATATACTATAATTAACTGAAATACGCTCTCTACTCATTTATATGTGACTGTTCCTCGGGGGTAAATATATCTACACCCTCTAAATACTTTTTGTTGCACCGCGAACCGTACCTGAAACTCCCAGAACATGAAGCAACACTCTTTTTCCTTTCACATGGGTAATTGTGGCCATAACAGCCCGCGTTTGTGAAACATGATTCCTTTCACAGCTTATTACACCCTTGTTATCATCAAAAGCAAAAAGCCATATATTACACTCACTTGAACCAAGATCACCAAGCAAACTTCCTGAAGCTGAGAATATTTCACGGATAAGATCATCCCTGCTTATTCCAATCATGTTTTCAGCTATTAGCTCAAAAGCAAGATATCGCTTATTTTCCCGCATGGTCGGTGGCAATACCTTCATTTCTCATCACCCTTGTCTGAAAACACATCAGTAGAATCTACAATTTCCACACCCTCAAAAACATATGATTTAGAGGGACGATTTCTGGAAATAATACATTCAGGAGTAGAAGACAAACCGGATATTGCTTCCTCTTTTGTCATTCCGAAAAGTCCTGCAAGAGCTATCAATTCCCTGGGAGCGCGCAAATCATAACAAGACCCTGCGTTAGAAGTCAGGATAAAAGGAACGTCATATTTGCGGACCAGTGCCAGGTCTTTTCTGAAATTAGACAAAGTCCTTACCCGTCGGCCACCACGCTGGCTGACCACTTCACCAAGATCAAATGCAATTGCAACATCGTTGTCACTTGCTGATCTTGCAAGTATATGATTCAGACCATTATCTTTCATTGACCCGAAACCGGAGAGGATATCCACATTAGAATTCTCTACAGCTGCACGGTTGATATTCTCTGTACCGCCACGAATAACTATTACATCTGTCTTTTTACGATACTTTCCAACCATCCCATGTAAACGCGATGGATTATCAACTCTGATTTCCACACCGCTGAACACTTCAAAGTCATCGAACACCTGTGCCCTTTCCGGCTGGCAACTTTGTGAAGGATTAGTAATGGCGATGCCACTTATTCCTAATCTCAAGGAAAAAGAAGCCATTTCTTCTATAGTATTTTTGCCTTCGGGCACAGAGTAAACGTGCAGATCATAAAAAGAGGGGTTAACCAAACAATTCCTCCACTATCAGCCCCGCCTGAAGACGGTTCTTTGGATAGGTGGCTATCTTTACCTTTACAGTAATAGCATCAGAGGATGAACTCAACACTATCCTTCCCTGGAAAGCTGCTTGTTTGTCAAACCTCATATGGAATAGCTGTTCATCATCCAGCCTTTCAGGCATTTCATCTCGAAGGTTCTGAACATCATCGGAACTCATACGTTCCCTGATAAACCTTGCAAGTCGTACAGAATCCGATTTGCGTGATATCTGTGAACTGAGCATCACGGACGGATTGCCATAATGACCTTCAATATCAGTTACTTCAATAAGTCCATCGGTAACATCATCGTCGGATATGCCAATTGCATTCCGTAAAAAGAAGTCCAGGGCAGCACGTACCCTGGAAAGATCCTCAGTAGAGTGCGCAAATACACGCAATATTATATAGTGGATCACTTGCCTCTGTTAAGGTTTGATCTCAGGCTTGGCCTGGTCTTTTCAGTACCCGTACCACGTGACATCATACCTCTGCCCTTTCTGCCTGAACTGGTCTTACCACGCTGTGCACGTCCTTTGTGAGTGTTACCACAGATCCAGTTGAGATTTTTGTCACTTTTGATTACAGGATGGCTTGGATCTACGAGGATAACCTCATACCACTTGGATTTACCGTCGTCGCCCACCCAGTAGGAGTTAAGAACTTCAAGATTAGGGAATTTCCTGTCAGCACGCTGTTCAGCAATCCTCTGAATGCTCATTCCACCAGTGATCTTGTTCTTACCCATACGCTGTGTACGTCTTCCACGGATATATCTTGGTTTTCTGAGACCGCCTCTGCGTACCTTTACACGAGCTACAACGATACCCTGTTTTGCCTTGTATCCAAGGGAGCGGGCACGGTCAATACGAGTTGGACGTCTTATCTTTGTAACAGACCCTTCCTTTCTCCATTCCTGGAGTCTTTCCCATCTGAGTTCACGGACATGTGTATTGTCCGGGTCTTTCCATGCGTCCCTTACGTATGCATAATATGATTTTGACAAATTGTTCACCTAAGTTTCATTTCTAGTTTCACGGTTCAGCTTTTGTGATTTACAAATGCTACATTCCCACGGGACGAATCCCGGCAATGAAACAGGACTACTACTTAACCCAATCAAATTTAAACCTTTGCACAACTTAAAATAAAAATTTCATCTTGCAAATACAATGTTATTATACTGTAGTAGACAATTTTAAAAAAATAAATATAAACGGGTGAAAAGATGAACAAATCAGAAGTAAACTATTATACCGATATCGTATTAACGATATTATTTATTGCTGTTGCCATTACAGGCTTTATATTATATCTTGCCATCCCATCAGGAGTACAAAGAGGCAGATATCAGGAATTCATTGGCATAACAAAAGCAACATGGACACTGATACATAACAGAACATCAATACTCCTGACATTATTTACAGGCCTGCATTTATTATTACATAAAAAATGGATTTTCTGCATGACAAAGAATATGTTCAAAAAAAGTGAGCAAAAAGATGCTGAGTGTGAATTACAAACATTTGAAAAGAAAATATAAAATGAATATCTTTTGTGAAAATCATTCAAATTTACTCAGATCTTCCCCGGAGCGCAGAATACCTGTTATAGAACCATCATCTTCTTTCAGGACAACATCGTACCAGCGCATTTGAATTTCATTGCCATCTTTTGAAAGAACAGCATGTTCTTTGAATTCAGGAAGTTCCGATTCACCGGAAATAACTTTCTCAAACTCAGACCGAAGCTCTTTACCTTTCTCTTCCGGTACGAGGAAATCAATAAAATCATGGCCAATCAGTTCAAACTCATCGTATCCCAGTATCTCATTACCCTTGCGATTTACAAGATTGATCTTCATGTCATTATCAACGACAAAAACAACAAAACCGGCAACATCAAGATAGTTCATTGCCTCATTTCTCTCTGCAAGAACCTTATCCTGAAGATGCTTTATACGCAAGAGTGATTTTACCCTGGTCACAAGTTCAAGGCGATTAACAGGCTTACCAAGGAACTCATCAGCACCAACTTCAATACCTTTTATACGATCATCCTTGCCAGAAAGTGCAGTAACCATTACCACTGGAAGGAATTGAGTTTCCACAGATGTTTTTAAAACTCTGCAAACCTCATACCCATTCATATCAGGCATCATCACATCAAGCAGGATTATATCCGGCTTTTCGGTTTTTACCTTATCCAGTGCCTCCTGTCCACTATATGCAGGAATAACATCATAATCTGATTTAAGGTAAAGTCCCATTAGCTCCACAATTGCCTGCTCGTCATCAACAATGAGTACTTTATCCCTGTAGTGCATGAATCATAGGCTCCCTTTTTACACATGAATTAAATAAATACATTATAATATAAATTTAATGGTAACCTTCATATTTTGTTACTTAAATTTAAGTAAAATTATTATTTTAACTTTACTATTAATTATATAGTTCTATCTACATATATAGTTTAGGCATAGAAAAGGTACTCATCCGGCAGAATTGAGATTTCTGCAAAGATAAGTAGATGGGGCTGGTGAGATTCGAACTCACGATCGACGGGTCTCTCCGAACAGCTGCACAAAACAGCTATAGTTCTAATGAGCACATATCAGTGCTCCAACGGTTCCTCACAAACCAACCCCGTCGGGTTAGTCTCAGTAGACCCGTTGTTCATCATTTATCCGCTGGAGCCCATCGCCATGCCGGACTAGGCCACAGCCCCATAAATTCGGGCAGTATCCCCTGAATACATCTTATCTATGATATATTTAGCGGTACTACACTCCTATGCTTATATATTTTCACTGGCAACCCGGTCCAAATCCCCGAATTTGCACAGCTCATCACAAAGTTGTTCTATCTTTAAGCGTAAATCCTCCATTGAATAACCATACATCGCAGTCAGATAGATAGCACCACCTGCACCTACGCCCTCTTTTACAAAGCCGACCTCATATTGCTGCAGACCCTTAAATGAAGATTTACCGAATTCAGGATCAGCACCTTCAAAGTCAGCACCGACCTCATCTACCAGTTCCACAAAATTAGCAGATTCATCTCTCACAACATAACTGGTAGTAACAATCTTTATGTGATCCATTGAATAGCCCATATGTTTAATGGCAGCAAATATTGAAGCCATCTGTGTACCACCTGCAAGAACAACTGGTGTGTCACCAAGACCTGCAGCTATCCCTGCAACTGCAACCATCATAGGGTCACCCACAGAAGTTATCGCCTTGATAGGATCGTTGCGCAAAGATCCAAAAGTGATACCTGATGAAGCAAGAGCTTCTTTTACAACCTCTTTTTTAAGAGACAAAGGATTGGAATCTGAACTACTGCTAACGTTCCCATCATAGCCAAGTGCCTGTAATACAGCATTTGCAGTGGTGGTCCCCGCAGGAATACTCTCACCGATCATGACAAAGTCATGCTTCTTTGCAAGTTCCTCTCCGAGCCTGAAGGCATTATCAAAAGCTTCCTGTACATTATGTACAGCAACAGGCTTTCTTATATCATCACCCGGCTTACCGTTAATACTAAAAAGAGGAACCTGTTTAGCCGGAAGTACCTTCAGACCTGCATTTACAAATATATGCGGCACACCTGTAATGGAAAGTGCAGCACGCGTAATAAGTGCAGGTGTTGGAGTATCATAGGGAGGAGTCATAGGCAATATAGGAATATCAATGATAGTTCCTGTTTCAAGAACCTCTGCGTCACCGGCAGGAGTATAGTCTGTCAGTTTTGCAGTCTTTCCTGCAGCGGAAAGACCTTCAATATACGCAGTCTCCGTATTTCCAAGGACACAAACGAACAACGGTTTTTCAGGTAACCGGACTTTTTCAGGTGATAACGTATCCATACCAATCGCCTAGATGTATTTTACAGGGAGTATATGACCTTTTCCAGATTAACTCAGTAAGTCCTTGCAACATACACCTGAATGTCAGAATCAGCACCACATACAGGACACTTTCCTTTACATTCTTCCTGCTCAGTGGGGATTCCAAGTATCCCTGCGCCAATATCATCCTCCAGTTTCAGGCCACATTCCTTGTCGCCACACCAGAATATCTTTGCAATGCCCTTTGGAAGATTCTCCTTGATCTCATCAATATCCTTGCAATCAAATACACGTGAATAGACACTTTCCTTTGCCTTTTCGTAAAGTGAATCATGGATATCACCCAGCATTGAAGATACTTCATCAACAACAGTGTCAAGGGATGCCTGCTGTTTCTTACCAGTATCACGACGTACAAGCATAGCTGCATTATTCTTGAGATCCCTTGGGCCAAGTTCCAGTCTTACAGGCACACCTTTCATTTCCCATTTGTAATATTTGGCACCAGGACGTTCGTCACTTGCATCCATCTTCACACGTATGCCTATTGCTTCAAGCTTACTCATTACTTCCTCACAGGCTTCAAGAACACCTTCTGCCTTTTTGAAAATGATCGGAATAATGACAACCTGAACCGGAGCAACTGCTGGCGGAAGCACAAGACCCTTGTCATCCCCATGTATGGAAATGAGAGCAGCGATGGAACGTTCTGAAACACCATAACATGTCTGGAAAGCATAGACCTGCTCACCTTCTGCATCTTCATAAGTAATGTCAAATGTCTTTGCAAAATTGTCACCTAGATGGTGGGCAGTACCTACCTGAAGCGTTTTCCCATCAGGCATCAGTGCATCGGTTGCAATTGTATAATCTGCACCAGGGAACTTATCCCAGTCAGGTCTTTTGGATGCAAGCACAGGAACAGCAAGTTTACGATAGAAATCGGTATATATCCTGATAGCTTCATCTACCTGAGCTGCAGCATCATCCCATGTTGCATGAACAGTGTGAGCCTCCTTAAATGAGGTAATCTCACGCAGCCTGATAAGAGGACGTGTGTGTTTTGTCTCATACCTGAAAGTGTTGACGATCTGGTACAGTTTAAGTGGCATATCAGCATGTGACCTTATCCAGAGTTTATACATTGGATAAATAGCAGTCTCACTGGTAGGACGAAGTGCAAGCTTGACATCGAGCGGAGAAGTACCGCCATGTGTCACCCAGTAAACCTCATCCTCGAAACCTTTAATATGTTCTGCTTCTTTCATGAACTCATTTTCAGGAATCAGAAGAGGGAACATTGTTTCCTGATGGTCTTTATCAAGTAAATTACGCATTATGTCGTAAACATTTCTTCTGATGTTGAATCCGAATGGGAACCATACATAAAGTCCCTTTACAGGATAACGTACATCCATGATCTCGCCCTTTAAGAGCAGATCGTTATACCATTCACTGAAATCTTTTTTAGAAGGAAGTGCAGCCTCTTTTTCTTGCTCTGCCATGTATTCACCTATATAATATCCATACTTGATTTTGGCTACAATAACTAATACATTGCTTATAGCCATTTCCTTTCATAACATGGTAGAGACAAATAAAAATGATCACCTGAAATATTAAAAGAAGTATAATAAATGATATCCGGAAGAAACCGGAATTCCCGGATTAACAAGATAAAAAATAGATTAAACTGGAACCTTCACTCATTCGGTCAGACGATGTTCTGAATCACTCGCATCAAGTTCCATTTCAGAGGAATTGGTATCAAAGACAATCATACCTGTCTTAAGACAATCGGCCTCCTCAGAAGGAAGTACACATGATTTCACCTTATCAGAAATAATTGCACTGTTGCCGAAAGGATCCTCTATAACAATAGTAACAGGTCTTAGACCTTCAATTATTTCTTCAAGCGCTTTCTGGACTTCAAGACCACGCGAGTGTCTTTCTTCATCATCTTCACACCATTTGGTTGCAGTTATTACAACACTGAGAATTCTGTCTAGTACACCCTCAATATTGGTCACATATGAATCCGATATTGAACCAGGTTCAACATCAATTCCAAGTTCAGGTATTCTGATGGTTCCTGAAGTAGAACGTACTACCCTGCTGTTAAGATCTTCAAGGTTCTCCACCAGTAGCTCATAACGCATTGGCTCTTTCTGGGAAAGAATAAGAGTATCAGCAAACCTGAAACTACAATCACATGCCGCAGTGATGTACATTACCTCGCCAAAATAAGGAATTTCATCACTCTGCCAGCTGATCAGCAGCTCTTTATGACAGAGCGGACATGAAGATCTGGTTACAAAGTGCTGGCAGGAATCTTCTTCGTTCAATATCTGCCACCGGTAATCTTTGACCTGTCGATCTTAATGCCTGTAGGAGTTACAAGAACCTGGTCTTCCTTTATACCGGCGATATCGCCATGAACATCAAGAACTACTTCTTTGAGATCTTTCAAAGCGCGATCAAGTATCAATTTGTCCACTTTAATATTGGAAATGTCTATCATGACTATATTACCATCATAGATCTCTTTCTTGAGTGAGGTCAGCTCATTGAGGTTTGTAAGTTCCGCTACCCTGATATAGGTCTCTGCTGGCTCATCATCTATTACCTCTTCGTACTTGGTAAGGTCAAGTTCAGTATACTCATCCTCAGTGGTTGAGCTTTTACTGCTGCCACCAAACAATTTGTTCACGATATTTGCCATAATTCGCCCTCATGTATTCAAAAACACTGTTATATTAATATCACTAATACTTAAAATGTTACCGTAATTGAATGGAGATGCCGGTTCATAATCAGTATTATTTGTTGCTGTTATGTTACTGATATTCGGATATAATGGTATTTATATTCAATCTCATCCTATTTTAATGATTTCTTTTAGATGTCGAGATTCCACAACTTGTCACCAACATAATGGATGGATTTGACACCTTTTCCTTTATTTCCTTTCATTTCAGATCCTGGCATAAGTGCAGTACCAACTGCAAGAGGTTTGCCATGGGCTTCCTCAATTATTATTACTGGATCGTCCTCCATAATATTATCATCAGCAGCAACTATACCAGGACACATAATATCAGCGCCATTTACTACAAACCTAACAGCACCCGAATCAACTGTTACTACATTTTTCTTCAGGTCCAGTTTCAATGCACCTTTAACAGTGGGGAAGTAGAAACCATTGATCTGGAAAAGTAAAGGTTCACCATCCACAAGTATAAGAGACATATCATCAATGTTTGCTGTTTCAAACTTACTCTTTTCCAGTTGTTTTACATCATCCCCGAAAACGGACCTGATATCACTTAAAAGCTGATTCTTTGCAGATTTCCTTAACTGTACCCTGGACTTGATTTTCAACTGATCACCTGTCAGACACGATAATTATGATCCCTTTAATAAGGATTTTTTTTTACCGATTATCTCCTTTGCTAAAATAAGTAATGGATGCTTTTAAAGTTTGTGTGATAAACACACAAAGCATCCTGAAACTGAATATTCCAAGCTTTGCCTGGATCACGAGCAATTTCAATAATTACCTGATTATGACAACAGGAATCCCACTGATATCAAGAACATCAACAGACCTTCCGGCAGAAACTACTTCCTTCTCGATCTCAACACATTCAGGTTCAAGTTCAATAGACTCACCATCTACATCAATGGTAATCTTGCCCTTTGTAACCTCATCTGCGATCCTCTTTGGATTCGCCTCTGTCAATGCATTGATAATTGCCTTTGCCTGTCCTCTGAATTTCGGACCTATAATTCCCATGTTTGGCTTAACATTCACAGGAACGTGTTCGAAGTCAGGCTCACCATCCATCATCTCAACAGGAGAATTGGTAACTCCAAGCACATCAGTCAGATCATCAAGGTTGCCATAAATCTCGATCTTCTCCAGAGGAGCGTTCAGTGCCATTCCACTTTCTGATTTATAACGCCTGACATTGCTTGCAACTTCCTTGATGAACTCTCCGGAACTCTCGACTTCTGCATCTATCAAGGAATCACAAACATCCGGCCAACTCTGAACATGAACACTGCCTTCACCTAAGCGTGAGAACATTTCCTCGGCAAAGAACGGAGCAAATGGTGCAAGCATGCGTGAAAGTGCATCAATGGCCACATACAAAGTGTACCTTGCAGCTTTTTTACCTGCTTCATCCTCACCATAAAGGCGTGCCTTTACAAGCTCTATATAGTTGTCTGCAAGGACATCCCATGTAAAGCCCCTTAGAGCCTTGAAAGCCTCATCGAACTGGAATTTATCCATTGAATCGGTGACTGTGGCTATGAGTCTGTTAAGGTTACTCAGAAGCCATTTATCAACGACCTTAAGTTCCGAAACATCAAGTTCACTGTGTTCATACTCATCAAGATGGGACATGCTGAACCTGTAAATGCTCCACATCTTTGCGAAGAACCTTGATGCTGAAACAACATCCTTCCAGCGGAACATTACATCTGAACCAGGGGAACCGCCAATTGCAGCCCACTGCCTGAAAGAATCGGCACTGTAGTCTTTGATAACTTCTTCCGGAGAGATTACATTGCCAAGAGACTTGCTCATCTTGTGACCGTCTTCACCAAGCACCATACCGTTGATCAGAATAGAATCCCACGGCTTCTTACCCTGAATAGCCATTGATCTGAGAATAGTATAAAATGCCCATGTCCTGATGATGTCGTGGCCCTGTGGGCGCAGCTGCGTTGGGAGCCTCATCTCATGATCGGTAAGCCAGCCGGAAACATGGAGTGCTGTTATTGATGAATCCATCCATGTGTCAAGGACATCTTCTTCTGCTTCGAATTCTTTACATCCGCATTTACATGCTTCTGGTGGCTGTTCGCTGGTAGGGTCAATAGGCATCCACTCTTCTTTAGCAACCATTGCCTCGCTACATTCCTTACAATACCATACAGGAATAGGAGTTGCGAAAAGCCTCTGACGGGATATACACCAGTCCCATTCCATGGTGTTGTTCCAGTTATCAAGCCTGACCTTCATATAATCCGGAAGCCACTCGATCTCATTTGCAGCCTTTGATATCTCGTCATTATCAATCTTAATGAACCACTGGCGCTCGGAAAGAATCTCAATAGGAGTATCACATCTCCAGCACATACCTACATTCTGTTCAAGTGATTGTTGCTCATATAGATAGCCTTCATTACTGAGGTCTTCGATTATTGCCTGTTTACATTCAGGAATTGTCATTCCCTTGTACTTGCCTGCAAGTTCGGTCATAAGACCGTTCTTGTCAATTGCCTTACGCAGTGGAAGGCTGTGCTCTATCCACCATCTGACATCCTGCTTGTCACCGAAAGTACAGATCATAACAACACCTGTACCAAATGAAGGATCAACGTCTCTGTCACCGATAACGTTTACGTCGTGACCGAATAGCGGAACTTTTACAGTTGATCCAAGGTGTTGTTTGTAACGCTCATCTTCAGGGTTTATAGCAACTGCAACACATGCTGCAAGCAATTCCGGCCTTGTGGTTGCGATCTCAAGACCATCAAAGTTAAGGAAATTAAGCTTTGTTTCCCTTGAATCGTACTCAACTTCTGCAAATGCAATAGCAGTTTCACATCTCGGACACCAGTTTACAGGGTGATCGGACTGATAGAGACGACCCATATCATACATTTTCCTGAAAGACCTCTGAGTCTTGGAATAGTACTCAGGCTCCATTGTCACAAACTCGTTGCTCCAGTCGGTTGAAAAACCGAGATCCAGCATTGTCTGCCTCATCTTTTCTATATTACCAACTGTGAGCTCACGGCACATATTCCTGAATTCTTCCCTCGGAACCTCATTCTTTGTGATACCGTGGATCTCCTCAACCTTTACCTCGGTAGGAAGACCGTGACAATCCCATCCCTGAGGGAACATCACATTGAAACCGCACATACGCTTGTATCTTGCAACGAAATCGATGTAACACCAGTTAAGAGAGTTACCGATATGGAAATTTCCGGTAGGATATGGTGGTGGAGTATCTATGATGAACTGGGGTCTGCTGTTATCTTTCCAGTCAAAGTGATACATGGACATATCCCATGAATCGCGCCATTTAGGCTCTATAATGTGTGGATCATATTCTTTAGGAATTGTCATTGTGACTCTCCGATAAATGTAATAAAACGTAATCTGCTATCAATCTGAAATTAATTAGTTTATTTAATGTATTGATTGTGTTTTTTTATCCTAAGTGGCGTAAGATTATTTAAATTATCTGGTTAAAGCCGGAAATACCGGAGCATAACGATAAACACATTAATGCAGAACGCAAACAAATATGAAAATCACCGTACCTGATTAAAAAGAGGCTGCCCCTTTACAAAAGAGTATCTTGCAGAAAACTCAGTGGGTAAGAGGTCATTGGTGTACGATCGAAAGCAAACATTTCCTTGACGAATGGGTGATGATACCGTCTGGAACATATGCCCTACATTCTGCCCCACATATGCAAAAGGACAAACCAAACTCTGTGAAGAGAAGTAAGTATATCAAATTTGCGATTTTGTTTTTGCATCATGAACAAATACATACATAAAAGGCAGTCACAAAAAATCATGACACACCACAAGCACGGTACCTCTGCATTTTGAATAAAAATATCAGGCTACCGAAAACACTTTATAGAAATCTCAGCAATTCTATGCAGGGGAAGCAAAACGGTTGATGAAAGGTGAAATGATGGCCAGGAAAGTAGCTATTTTTGCTTTTAACGGAGAGGAGATGTGTTTCATCCACGCCCTGATGAACGCACTTGATATGAAAGAAAAAGAATATGATGTAAAGCTCACCATTGAAGGCTCTGCCACCCGTCTTGTAAAGGAAGCAGAAGGTGAGAATAAAACATTCACAGCTCTTTATCGTAAAGCAAAGGATGCAGGACTCATTGATTGCGTATGCAGAGCATGTGCATCCAAAATGGAAAGTCTTGAAAGTGCGAAAAATCAGGAATTGCCACTGTGCGATGAAATGTTCGGACATCCAAGCATGGCTCGATATATGGATGAGGGCTATGAGATTGTTGTAGTCTGATCATTTCATGTAAGAATCGAACCATTATAGAAATAACATCAGAACGGAGATTGTAAATGTTAAGTGAAAAGATGACAGTAGCCCTTAACGGGCAGATCAACAAGGAAATGTACTCCGCATATCTGTACATGGATATGTCAGCTCACTGCACATATGAAGGACTTGATGGTTTTGCCAACTGGTTCATGGTACAGTATCAGGAAGAAATGAGCCATGCAATGAAAATCTATGACTATATCAATGAGCAGGGCGGAAAAATTATCCTTGAAGCAATTGAAAAGCCACCCGGGGATTTCGGGACTCCGTTAGAGATGTTTGAAGCGACACTAAAGCATGAACAATTCATCACAAAATCAATTCATGACCTAGTAACCCTGGCAAACGAAGAGAAAGATTATGCCACACAAATATTCCTCCAGTGGTTCGTAACAGAGCAGATAGAAGAAGAAGCTAATGACAATGAAATGATTGCCAAACTCAAGCTTGTGGGCAACGATGGAAACGGTCTTTTCATGATCGACAATGAACTTGCAACAAGAACGTTCACACCACCTGCATCAGAGGAATAATAAAGAAATAATCATAAGATTAAACTTATCAAAACATAAGAGTAAGATAGAAGGTGAAGTATATGGAATTTGAAGAAATACTTAAAGGAAAGGAAGTTGAAGGTAAAGAGAAGCATGTCCCTGAAATTGATATTGTCAGAGGACATGGACATGCAAAGGCAGACTATGTACGTGTAATTGTCGGAAAAGAGGTAAAACACCCAAATACCGCTGAGCATCACATCGAGTGGGTTGAACTTTATGGCACAACAAAAGATGGTAAAGTAATCGACTTTGGAAGAATGAACTTCGAGCCCGTATATACAGAACCTACAGCCTCATTCCACGTCAACAACATTGATGACTTCAAATCTTTCTGTGCACTTGAATACTGTAACATCCACGGACTGTGGAAGAACTGTATTGAAGTTTAAAGATTCCAGTGAAAAATATGCTATTTGTGGCACCGGTCGCCACATCTTTTTTATACCTGTTCATCCCCATCTTTCAATAAAATCATCATGCAAATGAGTTGAAAGAAAAGAGGGAACAAAAGTGATCAAACAACTTATTGGGAAATTTATTTTCCTTGCCCTGATAGTAGGGGTAATGGCAATTATAATTCTTGAATATGTAATACCTTACATGCATGCATGAAAGAAAAAAGGTTACTCGAAGTCCTCGTAACCTATCTCTTCTTTAGTTAGATAACAAGCAGGATCGTCTGCCCAGGTATTGCCGTATATAGCTTCAGCCCTTACACGGAAGTTTCCGTTACAGACATCAAACCATTTACATTTAGCGCACCTGTCGGCATTTTCCATTATCAGAGGTTTGCGTTCTTTAAGTCCTGCCATGAGTTCATTGCTGGTGTCTCTCCAGATCTCGCTGAACTTACGGTCCCTTATATTTCCGAATGAATAGTGCCTCCAGAATTGGTCAGGATGCACAGAACCATCCCACGAGATGCAGCCAAAGCCGATCCCTGTAGAATTGCCCCTGTTCATTTGAAGAAGATCAAGTACCTCTCCTGCTCTTTCAGGATCCTCTTTCAAAAGGCGCATGTAAATGTAAGGACCATCACAGTGGTTATCAACCGTAAGTACTTCAACCATTTTGCCCTTTTCGTGAAGTTCTTTCGTCTTATCCATAAGTAAATCCACAGTCTTGCGGCTTTCCTCAAGGCTCAGATCCTCATTGATCATTTCAGAACCACGACCTGAATACACCAGGTGATAGAAACAAATACGTGGAATGTTTTCTTTGTCAAGAAGATCAAATATAGCAGGAATGTCCTGTACATTATGGCGGTTGATCGTGAATCTGAGTCCTACTTTAATGCCTTCCTTCTGGCAATTATGAACTCCCTGGATGGCTTTTTCAAATGAACCCTCCTGTCCGCGGAACCTGTCATTTGTTTCCTTCATACCATCAAGAGAGATTCCAACATAGGAAAGTCCAATATCTTTGAGTTTCTTTGCAACCTCTTCTGTAATGAGAGTTCCATTTGTTGATATAACAGCCCTTATTCCCTTAGAACGCGCATAACCTGCAAGTTCAGGCAGGTCCTTTCTCATCAGAGGTTCACCACCTGAGAAAAGTATTACAGGACAACCGAAATCTGCAAGATCATCAATGAGAGCCATACCTTCTTCAGTTGTGAGTTCGTTTTTGTATTCTATGTCTTTAGAATGAGCATAACAATGAACACAGCGAAGGTTGCAGCGCTGGGTGACATTCCAGACAACAACCGGTTTTTTATCCTTAGAGAACTGGAGCAGGTGTGAGGGGAGTTTCTTAGAATCACGCCCGTACCTGAGCGCATCCGAGGGCTCTACAGTTCTGCAATAAAGTTTTGAAATTCCTATCATGATCGGACTCCGAATAAAAGATAAAAGAAGATTGTTCTATTATATGCGAAACTCCTATATCATCATCCTATATTACATCTATGGTAGGCTGGATAGATTTTGTACCAGAAATAAAAAAGAGGGAATCTCAGTCGAGAACTTCCCTGATATCTTCGAGGAGAGCTTTAAAAGTGAATTTATCAGGCATCACCGAAACCGGTACACCAAAACTTTCAATGGTCTCTGCTGTTGGAAGACCAATAGCTGCGACCACTGAGTTGTTCATAATTCCCACAATTCTATTCCTTACAAACTGATCGTTAGCATAATCAAAGAAGTTACGAACCATCATTGAACTTGTAAATGCGAATATATCGATCTTGCCTTCAATAACCTGGTCAATGAATTCCTGCTGCTCCTTTCCTTCAGGCTTTACAAGGGTATAGACATTTGTCTCATGAATCTCCGCACCACAGCTTTTTAGCCCATCTATAAGTCGAGTTGAACCATAAAAGCTTCTTGCAGTGTCAATGACCTTACCCTTCACTTTAGGACAGAGATACTCCACAAGTCCTTCTGAGCTGTACACTCCGGGCATTCCAAGTACCTGAATTCCAAGATCTTCCAGAGCCTTACGGGTAGTAGGACCTATAGCTATCACTTTTGTTTTATTAAGAGCAGCTATAAAAGCCTCCCTGTCATCTATCTTCTGCAAGGTATAATCAATACCATTTGCACTTGTAAAGATAACATAATCAGACACATCTGTCATGACCCTCTCTACAAAACCATCGAAATACTCATCTTTCATATCTTCAAGTTCTACCATAGGAACTGCTACAGGCTCAAATCCCATTGAAGAGGCAAGCTCTGATGACTTCTTAAGATATGTCTTTGGCCTCATTATTGCTATCACGGGCTTTTTATTTTCTGCCAAAATAACACCTTCTAATCAAAATACTCTGCAAACTGCTCGCCCAGAATATCGTGCAGTGATACAACATTACCAATAATTGTAATGGCAGGTGCCTTTACACCTCTCTCTTTTGCAACCTCTTCGATATTCTCAAGAATACCCACAGTTACGCGCTGATCGGGTCTTGTACCTCTTTCAATAAGAGCTACAGGGGTTTTGGGATCCTTGCCATATTTCATGAGTTCACCGACATTCCTGCCAAGCATCTTGACACCCATGAAAATGACAATAGTACCATCGAACTTCGCAAGAGTTTCCCAGTCAAGGGCTGTTTCTTCTTTTGTGGGGTCTTCGTGGCCTGTAATGAAAGTCACCATTGATGCATGGTCCCTGTGAGTTACAGGTATACCTGCATATGCCGGAACTGCTACTGCAGAAGTGATACCTGGAACTACCTCAAATTCAATTCCTTCTGCAACAAGTTCCTGAGCCTCTTCTCCACCACGACCGAACATGTAAGGATCGCCACCTTTGAGACGGAGTACGTTCTTTCCTTCCTTTGCTTTACGGATGATCACTTCATTGATCTCATTCTGAGTGAGTTTATGATCACCTGCGTGTTTACCTGCATCGATCTTTTCAGCGCTGTCAGGAATGAAATCTATTATCGCCTTACCTGGAAGCTGGTCATATACCACGACTTCAGTTGTATCGAGTAACCTGCGTGCTTTAATTGTTAATAATTCCGGGTCACCCGGACCTGAACCAACTAAATAGACTTTACCATATTTCTGGGCCATGTTAGTGAGATCCTCTTAATCTTTATTAGAATGGTAATGAACTTACCAAGTTATAAATATGCATCGTCTTGAAAAGACGGAAAACAAGGAAACTTTATAAATAGTCAAAAGGAAGACCTAAGTTAATTAAACAAAAACAGTATGATTAAAGATTTGAATATCCGGCATCAAATACTAATAAATATAAATGGAGTGCCGTACCGTTAGATACCGCACCTTTTCCAACCCAAAAACTCTATTTTTTGCTCAATATATAGAACAACATTTCTTTGTTCAATTTTCCTTCACGTTCCAGTTTACTTACTATATTTTCATCAGACATGCCTTCTGATTTAAGCTCTTTGATCTTGTCGAGCAGCGCCGGAGCGATACTGTAATATTCGTTGATATCTTTCCTGTGGCCCCAGACATCACCTTCTATGAGCTTAATACCTTGCATTTGCATGAACATCTCGATGGACTTTGAAACAGTTCGCCTGTAAGAACTCGGGATCTGAATAACTTCCACTTTAGGACATGTTTGGACCAGTGAAAATATATCCTTGTTCGATGGTCTGAAAGCAAGATGAATTACCTTCTCACCTGGATTCAGATGTGGTATCTCCTCTCGCGAACTTACAACTCTTATTTTCATAAGTCTCCCTCACCTCCAGTTCGTTGAGAACTTATTAAAATAATGTATGTATTCACCTTTTAAATAATTACCGATTTAGAAAATAAAAAAATATGAAGGTAAATTATTCGAATCTTGTTCTCACAGAATCTGCATGCGCCTGCAGACCCTCTTTTTCAGCAAGAGCAATTACAGACTCTTTCAAAGTTCCAAGTCCCTGCTTGCTTATTCTCTGAATACTTGCCGACTTCATGAAGTGAGCAAGGTTCAGACCGGAATAAATTCGAGCATAACCTGCAGTTGGGAGGACGTGATTTGTACCAGATGCATAATCGCCAACAGGAACAGGTGCATAGTTTCCTACAAATATTGAGCCTGCATGTTCGATTCCTTCAAGGATCTCATCATCATTCTCAACCATGATCTCAAGGTGTTCAGGTGCAAATTCATTTGAGAAATCGATACACTCATCCATTGAATCTGCTACAATAATAGCAGCATTTACAAGTGAAGTATTTACAATCTCTGATCTGAGGGTTTTTTCTGCCTGTTTAAGTACCTCAGCTTTTATGTCTAATGCAAGTTTTTCTGAAATTGTTACAACAACAGATACTGCATTAGGGTCGTGCTCTGCCTGAGCTATCATGTCAGAGGCTGCCATCCTTGCATTACAGGAATTGTCGGCTATGATAAGCACTTCACTGGGCCCTGCAGGGAAGTCGATCTCTGCCATATCCCTAACCTGCATCTTTGCAGATGTGACAAAAACATTACCTGGACCTACAATCTTGTCAACTTTCATGACAGTTTCAGTACCATATGCCATACCGGCAACAGCCTGCACGCCACCTAGCTTATAAACATGATCTGCACCGGCTATTTTTGCTGCCGCAAGTGTCAATGGATTGACCTTCCCGTCGTTACCAGGAGGAGTGCACATGACGACATCCTTAACGCCGGCAACCTTTGCTGGAATAATTGTCATAAGAGCTGTGGATGGATAGGATGCCCTTCCACCGGGTACATATGCACCCACAATTTCAAGGGGAGTGAATTTCTGTCCAAGTTCAATTCCCGGAGAAACTTCTATGAACCATATCTTTTGAGGCATCTGAGCCTCATGGAACTTCTTTATGTTACCTGCTGCAAACTCAAGGTGTTCCAGAATTTCTGTATCAACACATTTTATAGCTTCATCTATTTCTTCCTTTGAAACCTCAATGACATCAATATCAGCACCATCGAATTTCTTAGTGTACTCGCGCAGAGCAGAATCTCCATTATGCTTTACATCCTCCAGGATAGTTGCAACTGTAGCCTGTACGTCTGCAAGATCTCCTCCGCCACGTCCAATTAGTTTGTTCCTTTCTTCGTCAGTAAGTTCGGATAATTTCTTGTAAAGCATATTTCTTCCTCTGATGAGTACGTAAAATGTATGATAAATAATAAGTTAATGGTTATGCTTATTACTGCTTATACCTATTCATCATATATAATGCTTAGAACATGGCATCTTTAAGGTCAGTTTCATTTTTCAAAATCGCTGAATGTGCTCTGCTCATTTCCCATCAGTGAATCCATTGTCTTTAAGGTCACTTCTCCTGAATCATCAGATGTGAACTCCAGATGAAGGCCAATTTCTGTAAATAGCTTCGCTGCTGTCTTTGGACCAATAAGTTCTGCAATTCTTTTATGGCTTGACTTTCTGATGTCATCAACCGTTTTAAGCCCATTATCATAGAGCTTGCGGGCACGCACACGACCAATTCCGCGTATGCTGACAAGTTCGATCAGCTCAGGTGAAGCTCCATAATGTATCCTCTTTTCCAGCAATGAAGTCATATTTGAAACATCGATGCTCATTTCAGGAGCAATAAGCCCTGCAAGTCTTGAAGAGGCATGCATAAGCCACTCGGCAATATCTGCAAAGGCATGAACATCACCTTCACCTACGTTGAATTTCTTGGTGATACTATCAAGGGTTTTCTCACCAATCCAATCCTGTATCAGAAGAGCTGTTTTTACTTCTGCAAGGAAAAATTCATAATCAATTTCTCTTGAGCGTGGAGGGATTTCAGCAAACTCATCACTATGTGCAATTACAATATCATTAATAATTTCATAGTCACCGGAACGCATATAGAGTTGCCTCATATCGGGTGTTTTACATATGAGATGCAGCAGAGTAAGGTCGGTGATGTGTTCAGCTTTTTTTAAACCATTAACAATATAGGCTCCTGAAAGCGGATCAATGTAAAGAGTGGATATGAGTCTTCCAAGGGCAGTAGGTACAAGAGTATCTTCACCTTCAAGCATCTTATTGTCTCGCAAAAAATCAAGACATTCATCAACCACATCCATGATACCCCAGGTATCATTCTGGTGAGCAAAGAATGTGGCTTCAATAAATTCCAGAAGGCCTTCCCTTGTGGTTGCAAATCCGTTCACAATAGTTGACAGAATATGCGTTCGCAGTGCGTTTTCAGAACCAAGTTTTGACCAGATGTCCTCTGCATCTGCATCAATGTAATTGTCAAAAAGACCTGTCATTTCATTATATGATTTGGCGATGAGAACTGATTCTCCATAAGGATCAAGATGCGGCCTGCCCGCACGACCTGCCATTTGCTTGTAATCAAGAACCGGGATTGGCTGCATACCATAATTGGGATCGTAACGTCTGTAACTTCTGACAATCACTCTTCTTGCAGGCAGATTGAGTCCTGCTGCAAGGGTCGGGGTGCTGGATATGACCTTTATTTTGTTGTCTCTGAAACCATCTTCCACGATTCTGCGATGTGCAGAATTAAGCCCGGCATGATGAAATGCAGTACCATTTCGCACACATTTTGCCAGTTCATTGGCTGTTTCGGTCTCGCCGTTTTCAACAATTTGCTCTACTAATATATCAAGGGCATTACGTGTTGGTTTGTCAAGAGTTTCCCCTATCTTTGCCCCGGAACGTTTTGCAAATGAAACACTATTCTTGCGGCTGCTTTCAAAAACAAGGCACTGCCCTCCCTCTTCCAGTGTATCCAGAAGTATGTTGATAGCATCGTCCCTTGTTCGGGGTTCAATGCGTTTTTGTGAGCCATGATAATTGATATTTCCTTTTAGGTAAACACCTTCATGTAGATCAGTGGGTCTCCACTCACTGAGCACAAGTTTTGCTTTCAGCCAGTCTGCTATCTCATAAGCATTACCCACAGTTGCCGAAAGTGCAATTATCTGACATCCGGGATTGAGTTTCATGAGTTTTGTGAGAGTTACTTCCAGTGTGGGACCCCTGTTTGCAGAGTCGAGCAAGTGAACTTCATCAACGACTATTGTTGTAATATCCTCCATCCAGGAAGTCTCATTACGTAAAAGTGAGTCTGTTTTTTCAGATGTGGCAACAATAATATCATTGGAACCTAGCCACTCATCTCTTGATTCGAAATCACCTGTGGATATGCCAACCCTGATACCGGCCTTTCCTTCCCCTTTTACATATAATGATGAAAATGACCTGAAACGATCGAATTTTTCACTTGCAAGTGCACGTAAAGGAACTATATAGAGAGCCTTTCCTCCGTTAGATATTGCCTTTAGCATTGCAAGCTCGGCAAGGAGGGTCTTTCCTGAAGCTGTGGGAATAGCAGCCAGTAGATTATTTCCTTCAAGTAACCCTTTTTCAATTGCTTCAGCCTGAGGTGGATAGAGTTCTTCAATACCTGAATCCAGATAAAAGCGAATGACTTCGTCTGGCAGGCCAAGTGATTCAATCTTCATGATAACTGAGAATTAAGAGATTGTTATATCTAATTAAAATTGTCCTTCCCAGAATAGTCTAAATTAATCTGCATCCTGAATGTTAAAAAAGAAAAATGAGACATATTGTCAGATGCCTTCAATCGACTTCTTTTGCCTCAGAAACAAAGTCATAGAGGAAAGCTGCAACCAGAGCACCAACTATCGGTCCTACGATATAGATTGGGAACTGCCACCAGAAATTCGTTCCACCCATGAGGAATTCCGCCAGGTACGGACCAAAAGTACGGGCCGGATTCAGTGATGAACCTGTTATGTTTCCCACAACAATAACATCAGCAGCTACAACAAGACCAATTGCAAGTCCTGCAAAACCTGCAGGTGCTCTTTTATCCACTGCCGAACCCATGATGGTCAACATAAGGAAGAAGGTCGCAACCGCCTCACAGAGTATGGCCTGGCTGTAACTCACACCATCAAACATAGCCGTGGCACCAAGGCCCGTGGCAACAGCCCTTGAACCCAGTATTGCTACAATGGTGAATGATGCAAGGCTGGCACCAATTAGCTGGGCCACGATGTAACCAAGCATATCCTTTGCAGGGAAACGTCCTGTTGCCCATAATGCTATGCTCACAGCCGGATTGATATGTGTTCCTGATATATGGCCGAAGGCGTATATCATAGCAATTATCGCTATTGCAAAGGAAATGCCTATTGCAAACCATGCTGCAATATCTATACCCACATTGAATGTGTTACCTGGAATCGAACTCGTACCCTGGACCAACAGGACGGTTGTAACCACAGATCCTGTTCCCAGAAATACCAGTACATACGTCCCGATCAGTTCAGCGATGGATCTCTTTAACAGACCCGGTTCTGACATATAATCACCCGCCTGAAAACAAAATGTGCCTTAAGAAGGCACATCCGTGATCAAACTGCCTCCGTCCAGTTACAGTACTTGCACTTGTAGTCGAAGTAATTGGCTGCACAGAACTTGCAGGTACGTGCGGGAGAGTGTGGCTCTGTCTTATGCAGGGCTATTATGTTTGTCAGCATTGTAGCTGTGACAGGCTCACTTGTCAGCAGGCATGGGAAGTCAGCCAGCCTCATAAGGGCCGAGAACCTGACAGTGATAGCACATGCAGGATATGTGTAACGCTGTGGGTTGTTCAGAACTTCGTTCTTCTCTATAGGACTCAGGTCAACAGGTATGCCCTGGACTTTTCCACCCATTCCTCTTGGTTTGTGATCAATGATACGTTCTCCCTTTTCAATGAGATCAATGAAATCCACATTGTGGAGTTCAGCTGCAGCACCTCTTGTTGGGTTGTTCAGTACAAGGTTATGGAATCTCTTGACCAGCAGATCCAGTACCATCATTGTGGTGAAACCATCCATCCAGAGTATCTTAGTTGTTGCGGCAGCAGCGGCATCAGTTGCTATTGTCAGGGGAGAATATTCATCCTTGAACTTGCCCATTGCATTGTTCATTGTACCATCCATGACATCGGTTACAGCATTAATTACAGCCATAACAACATCATCCTTTGTCATGTTGAACATTGACTGGGAAATGTGGTGGGCAACGTCACCTACACCATATGCAGGAACAGTAACTATGTTTCCGTAGAAAACATCTTCATCCATGGCGGATTTGACTGTTTTCTTCATCCTGTTTTTGTACTCGCTCATATACTTCTTTACGTCGAAGGATGTGTGGCCTGCCTCGTCCATGAGCTTGGCCTGAGCAGCCATAGGGGCATCATAGACCATCTGAAGCATTTCAATTTCTTCTGCAATGGCCTCTGATGGTGTCTTTCCATTCTCGATAGCCATCTGGAACTTGGCACCGATACCATACGATGTGTTCATACCCCATGATTTGGAAGAAAGGATTGCACGCTTATGGTCCACCGGAATATCTGTCTTCTCAAGAATTCTATTTACCACATTGCTGGTGCTTCCCGGGACAAAAGCAAAGTCAACAACACAGGTCGGACCATAGAAACCTGCATACCTGCGAATTGATTCTTTCCCGATCAGAGCTTCAGATCTGCCTATCCTGTCAATGAATTTCTCAACAGATTCCCTGAAAGCTGGGTCTTCCTCATAAAGAATATCCAGAATCGGAGGTGTCTGATAGTGTTCGACAAATGGATCATCCTCTGGCCTTACACTGTCGGTTAAGCTGGAAAGAACCTCATAATGAGAGTTTACAGAATTAACGTGCAGATCAAAAACTTCTTTACACTGGTCACCTTTAGGTTCCATCTTATTAACTGCATCGACATAAGGTTTTGCGTCCTCAACCTTAAAGGCTGTACCTCGCTTCTTGTTTATAGTACTAACTACAGCTTTCTGTGCATTCATGGCTTCCGTTGCCATTTTATCGTATATCTCTTTCATATTCTACCCCTTACTCAATATCTGAAAGTGACAAACATTCCTGAATGAAATGCAATTGCAATAGAATTTAAAAAATAAACCATACTCTACAGTATCCCGTAAAGTACCAAGCTAACTACTGCCACTAACAACACTCTCTTTTCAGGGTGTTTCTTCACTCCATATAATAATTTAAGGTAATACCAGATAAACATTTCTAAACTTTTATAAACTGGTATAAAGTTTACAGATACAGGAGTTGACATTCCAAACGGAATCTTATGTACCTGAATTTTATTAAAATAAGATCATACTGGTAGTCTTCTACCTAATCATATTAAAAAAAACAATAAATGTGGCATGAGGAATGCCACTTACTTTTAGTTTTAGAAAAACTCAGTCGTTGCTCAGGTCACCACTGAAGTACTTGTCATAGGAACCCATGTCGAAGTGACCGTGACCACTGAGGTTGAACATGATGGTCTTCTCTTCGCCGGTTTCCTTACATTTGAGTGCTTCATCAATTGCACATTTGATAGCATGTGATGATTCAGGAGCAGGAGCAATACCTTCGCTGCGTGCGAATGTAACTGCCGCATCGAATACCTCTACCTGGTGATATGATGTTGCTTCCATGATTCCGTCTGCTACAAGCTTACTGACAATTGGTGACGCACCGTGGTACCTGAGACCTCCTGCATGGATTGCAGGTGGAATGAACTCTGAACCAAGTGAGTACATCTTAAGCAGAGGTGTCATCTGTGCCATGTCACCGAAGTCATACTTGAACTCACCTGATGTGAGTGTTGGACATGCGGATGGTTCTACTGCTATGAATCTTGTATTTGTCTTACCTGCAAGGTTGTCCCTGATGTACGGCAGACTTACACCTGCAAGGTTACTTCCGCCACCACAGCATCCGATTACGATATCAGGGTAGTCCTCTGTCTTGTCAAACTGTGCCTGGGTCTCAAGACCAACTACAGTCTGGTGAAGACTGGTGTGGTTAAGAACACTACCGAGCGCATACTTGGTGTTGTCGTTAAGAGCTGCATCCTCAATTGCCTCACTGATAGCTATACCGAGACTTCCTGTTGTGTCAGGATATTCCTCAAGGATCTTTCTTCCAAACTGTGTGTCCGGGCTTGGTGATGGGACTACATTTGCTCCCCAGAGGTTGATGAGTGACTTTCTGTATGGTTTCTGGTAGAAACTTGAACTTACCATGTAGACCTTACATTCGATATCAAAATAGTTACAGCAAAGTGATAATGCGCTGCCCCACTGGCCTGCGCCTGTTTCTGTCGTGATCCTTTCGGTGCCTTCTTTCATGTTATAGTATGCCTGTGCTATTGCAGTGTTTGGTTTGTGGCTTCCTGCAGGACTGACACTTTCGTTCTTATAGTAGATCTTTGCAGGTGTTCCCAGTGCCTTTTCAAGCCTGTGTGCCCTGTGCAGAGGTGATGGCCTCCAGAGTGTGTAGATCTCCCTGATCTCTTCAGGAATGTCAATGTATCTCTTGGTGCTGATCTCCTGGTTGATAAGTTCCTTCGCAAATATGGGCTCAAGATCTGCAGGATTCATTGGCTCATTGGTTGCAGGGTTTAGTGGTGGTTCTACCGGCAGGTCTGCAAGTATGTTATACCACTGTTTCGGCATTTCATTTTCATCAAGTAATATTTTTGTATGATCCATAGTTTATACCTCTGTAAAAAAGGATTCGATAATGTATACCTGAGTACATTAACGAGATATTTAATGGTTTTGATTTGTGCATAAATTTGCAATGCTCAAATAGAAGAAATAAGTCTATAAGCTTACTTCTATGGATTTTAGATTAGGTCTTTCCCAATCACTGAATTTGTGTATCCTTATAGAAATAACTTTGACTTCACCCGGACCCAATTCTCCATTCATGTAAACTTCATAATGCCTAGAAGTTGACATGTCATCATCAAATGACACATCCGCAGAGATCTTGTTAATGTAAATCCCTGAAGTTTCAGTGTTCTCAAGCGTTATCAATACCCTGTCAATAGCAATTTTCCAATCTGTTACCTGAATCCCACCAGGAACAATGATATTTTCTCCAGAATCACCATAATGCTCTTCAATAGAAAATGAATCAGCATCAGTGTCTTCAAGAGTTTCTATCAGTTCTTCAGCCTCGTTACTATTTTCCGTGCAACCGGACAGTAAAACAGCTATCAATATTACAACAGATATTTTGAGTGCAACCACCCACTTTCGTTCCAGCATTCAACCACCACAAACAATTGAAGTGGTATTGTTTATAAATATAACTCATATGAAAATAAGTCCTGAAAAATATTCTGAAAAGTAGATTCTAATCAGAATCTACTTTCTTTTGTAAATAACTGCTAAAACCAATGCAAAAACAGAACATAATGCAGTGAATGCAGGAGTTGAAGGAGAACTGCTTTCATCCTCGGAGTTAGATGTTGAATCAGTTGTGGATCCTGGACCATCATAGTACTCTTCGGAGATTGTAACGTAGGCGGCGGTGAACTCGCCTGTTGTAATTAATTTAGCTGTGTTTAAATCATTCATTTGATAAAAGAAATTAATTGGAGCACTTCCACCAGCCCATTCTTCATTTGGAGCAACAGTCCATTCAAATACTTTTGTTTCGTTTATTTCCATAACTTCATCTGTAAATGACCCCAACCTTGGTGTTGGACCTTTTATAATATCAAAATCATTTTCACCAATAGATGTTAACATAACAGAGAGAAAGTTCTTTTTGTAACAAGTCACTTCAAATCTCAATTTGAATGGCTCACCAATTTTTAATAGTGGTTTTGGAATTGATGCACCAGGATGCAATTGGTCATTATAATACATATCAACTTTAAGATTGGAACTTTCCGAAGATGCGGGCATAGAAAATAATACTAATAAACAAACAGTACATGCAATAATCAATTTATACATATTCTTTCCTCAAAACTGTAATTCAAAATCATCATATGCAAAGGACTTTTCATCCCTTTCACCTAATTTATCTCCAACGCCTTTTGGACCAGGTCCTACTATAGTTGCTGCATAACCTGAAAAATCAAATGTTACTTCTTGGTTTCTTCCAATAGCAATCAAATTTCCATTTTCATCTCTTTTAGTAGGATGAATAATTCTCTCGTTTTTCCTAACATAACTCTGCGCATCATGTCCAAAATAAGAATTGAAAATACACTCATTATCATTATCAATAACTTCAAACTCTTGATAAACACCTTTCACATCATACTCCCATACATTCACAGTGCACACCCAATTTGGTGGAATCACAGGCAGACCACATGGAACATATTTCATAGACCTTTCCAGCCTCTTTTCAATCTTTTCGGCAAGCTGGCCTGTTAGTTTCTCAGTTGATTCGTCCAGTTTGTTTTGTAACTCATTGTTGATGTTCTCAAAACACTGGTCGATGGTTTCCTGGCAGAGTTCAATGGACTTACAGATACCTTCTGATACTCCTATACGCAGGTCAGCTTCAAGACGATAAAGAACTGCATCCATTTCATCAGAATCTATTGTTGGATTGTCGTGTTGTATCTTCAGACTGATGCGATATAGAATTTCATCCTGTAATGTGTTGTCAGCAGCTAAATCCACTATTTCCTCATCGGAAAGTGAATCAAGATAGGAGTCTGTGATTGATGTCACGTCCTCTTTGCTGATCCAGGTGCTTAGAACCGGGTCGCTGGAAATCTCATCAGCAATCGTTCCGGGAACCTGTTCCCTGATTCTGCGGCTGTATTCATCCATCATTTTACTGCGGTTCTGTTCAATGAGAGTAGTATCTGTTGAGACTCCGTTCGTAACAAGTTCCGTACTATCATCTGCCAGGTCTGCAAGCAGGGAATCAATCTCAGCATTCGCATCTGAGATACTCTGGCTCATGGATTGAGAAATCATATCTTTCAGAGGTTCGGATGCACCTGAGAGCATTCCTGCAATATCATCACCTATGCCGGTGGAGAACACACAAACATTTCTAACAGCCAGCGGATAGACAGATTTCCCTGTTGCATCCTCCCATTTGTACTGGCTTTGCATATCGAACTCCGGGTCATGGTAGAGATAATCAGGATACTGATCTACCACGAGGGTCATATTCTCTGTCCAGTTGTACTTGCTGTTTGGCATTCCCACAACTTCTATTGTTTCAATAATACCCATTTCATCAGCCAGTGCGGTTGAAGCTTTATCTATGGCAGGGTTGTTGAAGATAACATCCGTGGATACTTTGTTACTGACAAGATCAAGAAGAGAATATCCCTGTTCTTTCTCAAAAGATTCATCGATGTAAGACTCAAATGAATCCTCAATCTCTTTGTTCCGTTCCTTGAGTTCCCTGAGCAAACGGTCATAAGCCTCATTCTTTGAGATTGCACGACATGCAGCACTGCTTGTACTGAACTGTCCGGACTCCAGATATTGAGATTGTTCAATGAAAGAATCTCGTTTAGAGAAAGCTTTCATTTCATCAGCAAGCTCAAGTGAAGCTTCCTGGACCAATGTAGTTGGATTCTTTCCCAGATTCTCCCCAAGCAGGGACACTTCCCTTGTAGGATTATCGAAATTTATGGCATCGAACATGTTTTCCATTTCCTGGCTCATGTTCTTCTGAAGCCATGAAGGAATATCGCAATAGACTTTCTCATCGGAGAGGTAAGTTCTGTCACTGTAAGTGTTGTAACCTTTTTCAATCTCAACCAGATTCACATACTGAGAGCGATACTTATCGGCTGCATCACTGCATCCGGGATCATATTGCTGTATTCCATTGATGATAACAGTTGTATTCCTGTAATCATTGGAACTTCCTGAATCGTAAATGGCATCTTCTCCAATGTAACCACCTGAAGGGAGATATTGATGGTAAACGACACTGATGTGTTCAGTTTCTGTTTCTGTGTGGGAAATAGCAGGGCTAGTCGACAAATGTACAGATTTTGTACTTGAATTATAATGAGTCACAAGATTCGTTCCGACAGCTTCATACCAATAATAGGGATAACTGATTTCCCAATCGCTATCAATCTGAAACTTGACATCATAGGTAATTTCCCAATCAAAACTATGATTCTCAAAAGATAGATAGCCGTCTGTAAATTCAGAATTTAGCAGTTTGTCATTACCTATGTAATTGTAAGTTACATCAATATCAGTACATCTGACATTACTAGACAAGAGTTTAACATTCACCGACCTGAATTCCCACCTGTAAGGCGTTCCATCAAACGGTTTCACATAAACCTTGTGATTTACATCAATGACATCAGTCATTGTATAATCAGTCCCCAGAGCAGATGTATGTGAAATTGATATTGGATAATGGCTGCGCCATGTTACATATTTAGCCCTTCTTCGTAGTTTATTGAGCTCTTCATAAGATACAGAATCATATGTTGTAGAACCACTCCATAATCCATAAGGAACCGCAGAATCAAATCCATCCCTGAAAACCTGACCCTGTACTGTACCGCTGTACACTTCATGGGTCACATCGTGCAGCAGGTCAGGATAATCATTGCTCCACACATCAGCATCATTATAGACCCAATTACTGTAAACCTCATTGGTGAAATTAGAAACAGAAACAACAATCTTTGAATTATCAGTAACCTCTTCCATGGTGGTATTGGCTTCCTTCATGGATTCATTAACACCCTGTGCCACACTTATATTGAAACTTCCATCACTTGACAGGGCATCATACGTTGTACTGAGATTTTTACTGGAATCATCTTCATACGAACTTGTACCTTTTTTGACATCATCAAAGAGAACTTTACCGTTGTAATATGTGGTATAGGTTAGAGCCCAGGGGTCTACTGAGTCGAACACACGTTTCTGTGTGTAAAGAGTACCTGAATTCACAGAAGCTGAGAGCGATGGTCCGGTTACGATGTTAAGGGGCCCGTTCAGATAATACTGCCACGGACCATAGATAAAAGTCCTGATATTGGTAGCTCCAAGTACAATGTCTGATGTAATCCCACCATTCAATTCGCTTTCATACTCATTCATCAGTTCTTCAAGTAACGGTTCTCTGGAAGTTATGTGAGCACTCACATTCATAGAACTAGTTGTGGAAGTATTACTTGTGAGATCAACAAGAGTATAATTGAGACTTTCAACGGTCATAGTATAATAAATCGGATATCTCCGATCATCTGAGGGAGAGCGGCTAATTTCTCTTTTAAGTGTACCGTTTATTTTATCAATTTTTATTTGCGAAGGAGATACAACGGGATCAATGTTAATAGCATAATTGTTGAAAGTATGCTGATTTTCCTGATATGATGTGCTGAGATATTCGTTGAAATATTCAGCCGTTATGTCTTTCAGGGGACTGCTTCCAACGTGGAACCAGTTGACTGCTTTCTCCTCACCATCATACTCTAAAAAAAGATAGGCATATCCGTATTCTGCATTTACAGGTATTCTTAATTCTTCTTCAAATTCTGAAAATGTCCAAAAAGAATGAGTTTCGTTGTAGGATATGGAATGATAAATTGTTCCAGAACCACTTTTAAGTATCAAGGTTCTTGATTTATCGGAAAACAGACAGGATATAGCCTCGAAAACATCTGAAGGCAAAGTGACACTTACATTTATATTGTCTCCGGGTTCTGCATTTCTGTTAATCGGTTCTATGGAAAAACCGTCGGAATCCATTGGTTCGTATGTAAGGTCCTCGGGTTTAATGACAGGATGCTTACCCTGCCACGCAAGGGCTTCCATGCCTGCATAATTTAGACATCTGGCAAGATCAGATGAAGCAAACTCCACTGCAGTTTTTTCCATATCTCTTGTGTCCGTGTTATGTATCACTTCTGCAAGTGCATAGTCGGTCTTTGTCAGGTATATAGATGCCATCACAGCAAAAAGTAAAATGAATATACCGATCACCGCAAAAGGAATATAAGCCCGGGTATCCTGGCTAAAGCTACGTTTTTTATTTGCGGGATCGTATATCATAGACTTACCTTTTTCTGATTTTGTAAGCGAGACATTGCACGAAAGAAGAATATTTAAACTTTGTTATTTTGTTCTTTTTTAAGTTAAAAATTATAACAAATAAGCAATATTCATTTATGAATAAAATAAAGAAAACACAATTATTCAATAATAAGAAATAGTCATTGTGCCTGTAAGAACTAATCGAAACTGTAAAATATACTACATTTATACTAGCAGACATAATTCGAGCATTCAATATTTACAATTCACAATTATCAGGTTGACACAAAATGAAGATCACTAAACCACGAGGAACACGTGATTTCCTCCCTGAGGACACAAAGAAAAGAAGATATGTAGAAGGCATACTGCGTCAGGTAGTAAAGAACTGGGGATTCAATGAGATAATTACACCTACATTTGAGAATCTGGAACTCTTTACGCTAAAATCAGGCGAAGGTATAATAGGAGAACTTTACAACTTCACAGACAAAGGTGACAGGGAAATGACACTGCGCCCCGAGCTTACTGCACCTGTTATGAGGATGTATGTCAATGAAATGCAGGCACAACAGCAGCCTTTAAAGTTATTCTACTTTGAGAACTGCTTCAGATATGAGAGACCACAAAAAGGACGCTTCAGAGAATTCTGGCAGTTTGGTGTAGAACTTATTGGCAGCAGGAAAATGGATGCTGATGCCGAAATAATTGCCCTTGCAACAGAGATGCTCAAATCTGTTGGTATCAAAGGTGACCTGAACGTGAATAATCTTGGTGTCATCAGACACCTCCTCAGTGTTCTGGAAGCTGAAAACCAGAGCAAGATCATGAGGCTTGTTGACAAGAAAGATTACGACGGACTTGACAACTTCTTAGAGGATATCGATGCTCCTGCTGATCTTCGTATGAAATTAATTGAACTTATATCACTAACCGGCAATGATGCAATTACAAAAGCAAGGAATATTCTGGGAGATCTTCCTGAAATAGATGATTTCCAGGACCTTCTTACTATGCTGGATGCCTACGGTGTGGACTACACAATTAACTTTGGAATTGCCAGGGGACTTGATTATTACACAGGAACCGTTTTCGAGATCTATGCAGAAGGACTCGGGGCACAGAACCAGGTTTGCGGTGGCGGTTCATACCAGCTTATCCAGCTTTTCGGTGGCGGAGATGTTCCGTCAACAGGTTTCGGCCTTGGGTTTGACAGGATAATGGAAGTGTGTGAGCTTGAATCACCTGATGATGTACCAGTCGTGATAATTGCAAAGGACAGCACACGTCTTGATGCAATAAAAGCAGCCAACGAACTCAGAAAACACATAACAGTATACAATGACCTGATGAAGAGGAACTTCAAGGCTCAATTATCATATGCCAATAACATTGGTGCAAAGCATGTTATCATCATTGGTGAGAAGGAAGTTGAAGCCGGAAAGGTCATGTTAAAGGACATGGCAAGCGGTAATCAGGAACTTCTGAGTCTCGATGAGGTCATTACAAAAATCACAAACAAATGATTGACTTTTCCAGAAATTTTCTGAAAAATGAGAGGGCAGCAGATGCCCTCCCTATGAGAATAGTGGTTGCTGTTATAGCAATAGGAGCACTGCTTATTCTAATGACAGGTGCAGTTTCTTCCCTGATTGAAAGTGAGGAAACATACACCACCAAAGCGATTATTTCTGAAATAGAATCAAATGCAGAACAAATGTCATCCAAAGGTGCAGGTAGCATTGTCACAATTGATGTGAATGTTCCTTCTGGTGTTGAGATTACATTTGGAGCAATTCCTGAAAGTAGAAACTCATGGCCTTCAGATTCTGAGAATTATTATTTTGAAATAAATGGAAAGCAGACAATTGGAGAATCGTCTGCATCCTATTCTAATCAGACATTAGATAGCTGTTTTATCCTCAGTCCCGGACCACATGTATTGACTCTTGAAAGTGTCCGCGATCAAAATGGAAAAATTTTTATTATACTTCATGATAAGTCGCAGATATAATGAAAAAACGAAAAGAAGTTATCACCCATCATCTTGTCTCAGATGATTCTGCATGGGCAGACTTGTTGCTATCAAAAACGGCACTTATTCTGGCCACCGTGATAATACTCATGGCGGTTTATACTTTTGCGGGCAGCTATTCAAGTCTTGTAAAAAAGGATGAAGTCGAGATAATAGCCGCGGACATTGCTTCAAATATAGATTCAATAGGCTCGGCACATTCTGATAGGTCGACCGCTTGCCTAGAATTGGATACTGAAAACTATGAACTAAAATTAAGCAGACGAAACGACCTGAACATATCGATCAGCAGTGAGTACGTTTTCTGTACACTCAAAGATAACGGCCAGGATATTACAGCAGCCAGGCAGCTAAGTTACAGAACACTCACTCTGAATCCTCAGGACTTGTGCAATATACTCACAGGCAGCTTCGGTGCAGATGGAAACATCAACCAACCGATAAACTCAGAATTTTCATACACTGATGTAACTGACCTTCTTGCCAACAAGGGAAATGAAGAGCTCTATCTGAATACAAGTAAAGAGCTTTACATTAAGAGAACAACGGTATTTGTTGCAGACGGAAGAGAGGTGAACGAGCTTGAATATGTCCTCGTTTACCAATGATGAGAAAGCACTTCTTGAACCTAATAACGATATAATAGCCACAACTCTTGTTGTCATTGGTTTTGTTGTATTTGCTGCTATTCTTTCAAAGACATTCATAGCATTCAACGACAATTCCCAGGCACTTGAAAACTATGAACAGGCTGCCATGATAGCAAATGATATTGCATCATATCCTCCACTTCAGGGAAGCAGACAAGAGCTTGTTTCCGCACAGATGCTGGATACGCTGGCAGACCCTTCACAGAATTCACAATCAAATTACATATTCTTCCACAGATTTTCATCTAATCTTGAATTCTATGTCGAGGCACGAACAGATAATGGAAACTACCACTGGACCATAAACAATGGAAACACCACATTAGGTGGTAGAGATGTAATAGCTGCATCTGTACCTGTTGTTATTGAACTTGGAAGTAATGCTCGCTGTGAACCTGGAACACTAACTGTGAAAGTTATACAGAACAGATGGAACTGAGAATCAATCATGAAAATCAAAAAACGGGAAGTTCAGGAAGATATGAAGATCATAGATGATGACAGGGGATTTTCTACCAGCATAGATGCAATTTTGTTTCTTATACTTGTATCCATATCTGCAGCAATCCTTTTTCCTTCCATTGCAGCAGATGAACAGTATCGTTCCGCATCCTATACGTCTGCACAGGACATAGATACAAAACTAATGAGCACGATCATGAGCAGTACTGTTCAGGATTTTGAATATACAGTTAAACCTGCAGAACTTACAGGGATTGAAGTTAATTTGTCGGAAGATTCCATAATCGAGAATGCTGAAAAAACTCTGTTTGCAAAAGAACAAAAACATAGAACTTTTTCCGACCTTGTTGCTGAAGGACTGGTCCTGGGTTTGGTTATTGATCAGAATGGCACTGAAAAGCATCTCAACCCCATGACAAAGATGCAGAACATTGAGACCGGAAAGGCAATAGAAGAACACCTTGAAAGAACCATAGGACAGAGATATAATTACAGGTTTGAAGCACACTGGCAACCCGTATCTGGATATAACATTCAAAGTGATATTATTATAGGTGGAAATGCTCCGGAAAATGCCGTTAAGCAAAAAGTCAGAATATCACTGCCTGTGACGTACACAACTACTAAAAATGACATATATGGACCAGTGAATGAAAGTAGTATATGTGCTGCTTTAAACTCATCTGACCCAGATAAAGAACTTCATGATATGTTCTATTCAAGTATTGTTATAGCATCAGAAGGAGCTTCCGAGATTATCACGGAAATTGTATTCCCATATGAATACCTGTCATCATTAAATGGAACTGAAATATCCATAGATAGTGAGCAACTTGCATGCATTGCAGGACCTGATAATGCAAATTACAGTAGTCCCGTCATCAAGGGTGCTCTCGGATGCATGAACTACACTGTAAAAGACCTGTATGGACTTAATGTTGAAATGACACCTGAAGAACAAAGCATCGGTCTGGATATTGTGGATATGGTACATGATCTTATCAAAAAGAAAAATACTAAGCAGATATCAGAGCATATATTACACGTCCAGAATGATAATATCAACCGGACTGTTGCACAGATATGTAATGCATCAGACGGCAGTAACAGAATTGAACTTGCAAATACACAACTTTCAAAGATATACAGAAATTCAAATTCCGGCGGTGCAGACGTAATTCTCATGATTTGGTGAGAGAGTTAAATTCATGAAAATCGCTATTCAATCAATCATAACATATATATGAGATGATGCTCTTCATAAGTAGCACTTCGCCAATCACAGTAATATTTTATCGGACCAACTCCCAAGTTCAAGAGTTCGATAAGGATCAAAACATCTAAACTATATTGGATTCTATCTAAATTCAATATAGAATATTAAATCAAATCAAAAATCGAATTATAATTATCAGGAGGATGCTAATGGCAAAAATGCACACCCGTAGGAAAGGAAGTGCCGGACCTACAAAACCACTTCGTACAGAAACACCTTCATGGTCAACAATGACCGGAGATGAAGTAACCGAGGTAGTTGCTGATCTCTGGAAGCAGGGCATAAGCACAAGCGAGATAGGAATGATCCTCAGGGACAAGTATGGTGTACCTGACGTCAAGGTGGCAACCGGAAAGAAGATCACAAAAATCCTTAAGGAAAATGGTGAGAGTTTCGCTGTACCAGAAGATCTCTACAATCTTATTGTAAAAGCAATCGGCATGAGAAAACACATGGGCTACAACCACAAGGATGTACACAACAAACGTTCTCTCCAGAATGTTGAATCAAAAATCAGAAGATTGGTTAAATATTACCAGTCCACAAAGGTCCTTCCAGCTGACTGGAAATACAAACCAGAAACAGCTGAGATGCTGATTACCAGATAAGCACATTTTAGATTGTTCAAAAACTTGTTTGGCCAGCTGGTCAAACACAACTTTTCTCTTTTTAAAAATATAAGTTTTTTTAGCGGTAGCTGTATTAACACGGAGTAATTCTTAAATAGAAATCTATATTTATCTAAAACACTTATGAAGGTAACTTATAAATTGTTTTAAAGAGCATTATATGCCATGAAAGCTGTCATACTTGCAGCCGGCGAAGGAAAACGATGCCGGCCCCTCACACTTACAAGATCAAAAGTAATGCTTCCGGTGGCAAATAAACCAATCCTTGAACATATCATAAATGCTCTTGTAAAGAATGATATAAAAGAGATTATTCTTGTTGTCGGTTATAAAAAAGAACGCATCATGGACTATTTTGAAGACGGAATAGATTTTGGTGTTAAAATTGAGTACGTGGAACAAAAAGCACAGATAGGAACAGCACATGCAATTCTTCAGGCACGTGATCTGATAGGACAGGATGAGGAGAAGTTTGTTGTTGTAAATGGAGACAACATAATCGGACCTGATTCCATTGCAGATCTGATAAGTGGTGAGGAAGGTGACGCCACATTGCTCACTTGTAAAAAAGACAATGTCAGTGGTTATGGAGTAATAGTTGCCAAAGGAAAGAAAGTTGTTGAGATCATTGAAAAACCAAAGACACTTGTAAGTCACCTTATCAATACAGGTATTTACCTGTTCAAAAGTGATATTTTTAATATGATCGAAATGACAGCCATATCAACAACTGGCGAATATGCAATTACAGATACTCTTCAAATGATGATCAATGATGGAAGGCCTGTGACAACAGCAGTGACTAATGCAGAGTGGCTTGATGCAGCTTATTCATGGAACCTGCTGGAAGCCAACACAATCGTTCTCGGAGACTTCGAAACTGACATTTCAAAATCAAGGATTGAAGATGGTGTCAGCATAAAAGGAGATGTTTCCATCGGTAGCAACACAACCATCAGATCGGGATCATACATTGTGGGACCCGTGATTATTGGTGATAACTGTGATATCGGACCAAATGTGGTTATATTGCCTTCCACAAGTATTGGTAATAACGTGTCAATCGCTTCGTTCTCATATATCAAGAACAGTATCCTGATGAACGATATTCGTATAAATACTCATAACAACATATCCAGCTCTGTGATAGGGAGCAATGTTTCAACAGGACCTAATTTCATTACTGAAGAAGGTGAGGAACTACATATAATTCTGGAAAATGAGCTTCATGAAGCTGAAAAACTTGGAACTGTCATTGGTGATGATACTGATATCGGTGGAAATGTGCTTGTTCATGCCGGAAAGATGGTTTCGTCGAACTGCCGTATCAGCTCCGGAAAAACGATATCTGAAGATGTACCAACAAATGCACTGATAAAATAAGGTGAGTAAATGTGCGGAATAGTTGGCTATATTGGAAATGAACAGGCTGCACCTGTATTGCTGGATTCACTCAAAATGCTGGAATACAGAGGTTATGATTCTGCCGGTGTAACTGTTTTTAATGAAAAACTTGAAACTTTCAAGATTGCAGGTCGAATAAATGACCTCGAGGGAGTAATCCCGGAAAACGTATCAGGAACTGTGGGAATCGGACACACCAGATGGGCCACTCACGGAAAACCGGAAACCAGAAATGCCCACCCTCACAATTCATCAGACATATCAGTAGTACACAACGGTATAATTGAAAATTACCTGGAACTCAAAGAAAGACTGATAGAACAGGGATATGAATTCAATTCAGATACTGACACCGAGGTAATTGCACATCTTTTGCATTTCAACATGAGTTGTGATAGTGAAATGTGTCTTCTGGATGGTCTTACTAAAACCGTAAAGGAACTTGACGGATCATACGCCATTGCTGCTTTATGTAACAACGAACCGGGTTTAATAGCATTTGCAAGAAAGGATAGCCCTCTTGTAATAGGAATTGGAAATGGCAGCAACTATGCTGCATCTGATGTTACAGCTTTTTTGAAGCACACAAAAGAGGTTCTTTTCATAAATGATAATGAGGTCGGTCTTCTAAGACCTGATTCAATAGAGATCTATGACATTGAAGGAAACACAGTTTCAAGAGACACTGAAACAATAGAATGGGACCTTGAAGCGGCAGAAAAAGCAGGTTATGAACACTTCATGCTCAAAGAGATACACGAGCAGCCAACTTCAATACAGAACACATTTGCAGGCAAGCTTTCTGAACTCGAGGGAACTGTCACGCTTGATGAGATATATCTTAAACCAGATGAAATAAAAAGACTCAGAAGAGCCACAATAATTGCCTGTGGAACTTCATGGAATGCCGGCATTCTTGGAAAATACCTGTTTGAAAAACTTGCAGGTCTGCATACGGATGTTGAAACTGCATCCGAGTTCAGATACAGTAATCCGGTTCTTTGCGGAGAGGAACTTACCATTGCAATCACTCAATCCGGTGAAACTGCTGATACTCTTGCAGCAGTCAGGAGTTCAAGTTCATACGGGTGTCGTAGTATTGCAATTACAAACGTAGTTGGAAGCACAATTACAAGGGAATCGGACAGTGTGCTTTACACAAGAGCCGGACCTGAGATTGGTGTTGCTGCAACAAAAACATTCACAGCCCAGCTTATGGCACTTTACATGCTTGCGATCAATCTTGGAAGGACACGAGGAGTTATCAGTGCCAACGAAGCAAAAGACCTGATAGTTGGAATTAAAAAGCTTCCAGGCCAGATACAGAAAGTACTCGGCAGGAAGAATGCAATTAACGAATGTGCCGTGCAGTTCGCTGACAAAAGAGATTACTTCTTCATCGGCCGTTACCTGAATTTCCCGGTAGCTCTGGAAGGTGCTCTGAAGCTTAAAGAAATATCATATATTCATGCTGAAGGTTACGCAGCAGGTGAACTCAAACATGGTCCACTGGCTTTAATCACAGATGAGACCCCGGTTGTGGCAATAGCCACAAAAGGTCACACTTACGAGAAGATACTGAGCAATATCAAGGAAGTAAAGGCACGTAATGCAACAGTTATTGCAGTGGCAGATGATGATGATACAGAAATTGAAAAGTATGTGGATGAAGTTATACGTGTGCCACCTGCACATGAACTACTGTCACCTGTACTTTCATCGGTAGCGCTGCAGTTGCTTTCATATTATACAGCACTTGCAAAAGACTGTTCCATTGACAAACCAAGGAACCTTGCAAAGAGTGTGACTGTAGAATAATCATTTTATTTTTAGAGAGGATAGCAAATGAAGTTATTTGGTTCTTCAGGTATCCGCGGACTTGCAAATGTGGAAGTTACCGTAGACCTGGCACTGAAAGTTGGAATGGCTCTTGGAAAATCAAAGAAGACTGCTGTTATAGGCAGAGACCCAAGGGTAGCAGGGGAAATGATAGAACTTGCAGTAATTTCCGGTCTGATGTCTGCAGGCTGTGATGTTGTGAGAGTTGGCCTTGTAACAACCCCAACACTTGCATACGCAGCGAGGAATTACGATTGCGGTGTAATGATCACTGCATCACATAACCCTGCAACAGATGTCGGGATCAAACTCTGGAACCCTGATGGAATGGCGTTTGATTCAACCCAGCAGGAAGAGATTGAGAATATCATCGAGAAAGAGGATTTTGTTTATGTTCCCTGGAATGAGGTTGGTGAGATCACTACATACGGAAATGCCGTAAGGGATCACATGGATATGATACTCAGCAATTCCACAGGTGCACCAATACGTGTTGTAATTGATTGCGGAGGCGGTGCAGGTGGTACAATTACTCCATTCCTTTTACGCGAAATGGGGTGCGAAGTCATCACTCTTAATTCCCAGCTTGACGGTCATTTCCCTGCACGTAACCCCGAGCCAAAAGAGGATAATCTCTGGATGCTGAAAAAAGCAGTAAAGGAATTCGATGCAGCCCTTGGTATTGCCCATGATGGTGATGCTGACAGGATGATGGCTGTTGATGAGAATGGTAACTTCCTTTCCGGTGATGAGATGCTTGCAATTTTTGCACGCTTTGAGTGTAAAGGCAACCCTAAGATAGTTGTTCCCGTTGACACATCAATGATAGTTGATGATTCCATGCCCGGTTCCACTGTTGTTCATACAAGGGTTGGAGACGTTTATGTTGCCGAGGAAATGAAGAAACTCAAGGCTGATTTTGGAGGCGAACCTTCAGGAAGCTGGATTTTCCCCAGAATCTCCTACTGTCCTGATGGAATTTATGCTGCAGCCCTGCTTGTTGATATTGTGAAGGAAAAGAAACTCTCAGAACTGCGGGATGAACTTCCGAAGTATCCGACACTCAGAAGTACGGTTGCATGTGACAATAATAAGAAGTCTGCTGTAATGAAGGCTGTCAGCTCTAAACTTGAAAGCATGGGTGAAGTTTCCAGCATAGATGGTATCAGGGTTGATATGGAAGGTGGCTGGGTCCTTGTCAGGCCATCGGGAACCGAGGCGAAGATAAGAGTTACTGCTGAAGCCAGACAGAATGTTGAAGAACTACATGCCAAAGTTGAGAATATTGTAAAGGAGTGCCTCAAATGAAAGTAGTAATTCTGGCTGCCGGTGAAGGCACACGTATGAGACCTTTAACAGTTTCAAAACCAAAAGTAATGCTTCCAATAGCAAACAAACCAATGATGGAGCATACCATTAACGCAGCAATCGATGCCGGCGTGAAGGAATTTCTGATTGTTACAGGTTACCGTGAGGATGCAATTAAGGATTATTTCAAAGACGGCAGTCACCTTGGAATTAGTGTTGAGTACGTGCGTCAGGAAGAGCAGCTTGGAACTTCAAATGCCATTGGTTGTGCAAAAGACTTTGTGAAAGGTCACTTCATTGTGCTCAACGGAGACATGCTTGTCAGCACGGAACATATAGCTCATCTTGTATCAAGGCCAGAAGATGCGATTATCAGTGTCAAGAAAGTGGAAAATCCTTCCCAGTTCGGAGTTATTGAAACTGATGGGGAGAAAGTAACACGCATCATTGAGAAACCTAAAAACCCACCAACAAACCTTGCAAATGCAGGGATATACCTTTTCCATGAAGCAATTTTCGATTACATTGCAAAAACAGGCAAATCATCAAGGGGAGAATATGAAATTACTGACTCTCTTCAAATGATGATTGATGATGGTCTCAATGTTGGTTATGAAGTTCTGGAAACCGAGTGGATCGACATTGGCAGACCATGGGATATTCTGGACGCAAACAAGGTTCTGCTCGAGAATATCGATAATAGCTGTGAAGGAACAATCGAACCCTATGCAACATTGCATGGTAATGTGAAGGTTGGAAAGAATTCCATTATTAGAAACGGCGCATACATCATGGGTCCGGTCATTATTGGTGATGACTGTGATATTGGCCCAAACTGCTTTATCAGACCTTCAACTGCAGTTGGTAATGGCGTACGCATTGGAAATGCAGTTGAGATAAAAAACTGTGTAATAATGAATGGTACAAATATCGGTCACCTCAGTTATGTTGGTGACAGCGTCATAGGAACAAACTGTAATTTCGGTGCAGGTACAAAGGTTGCAAACCTCAGACACGACAATAAAAATGTGAAGTCTGTTGTCAAGGGCAAGATTGTGGATACCGGAAGAAGGAAACTCGGTGTTATTATGGGCGATGATGTGCATACTGGCATCAATACCAGTATCAACATCGGTACTGTGATGGAAGCCGGAAGTTCAACCATGCCCGGCGAAGTTCTGATGTACAGAAGAAAAACTAATTAAGGCTCGCTTCTATCTTAATTCGGAGATTCGGATGAACTTAAATATCGAGATGCAAAAACTCAAGGAACTGGCACGGGAAGCTGCAGATGTAATTGAGAAATACGAACATGTACGTGTAATTTCCCATAATGATGCCGACGGACTGACATCAGCCGGTATTATCTGCCAGGCTCTTTTAAGGCAGGACATCCGTTATCACACATCCATTGTTCCACGTCTCGATAAGTCTGTAGTTGAAATGGTAAAGGAAACCACAGCAGACGATGACCTTGTTATTTTCTGTGATATGGGCAGCGGCCAGTCAGACATAATCTCCGAAATCAAGCAGGATATCGTTGTACTTGACCACCACGTTCCCGTAGGTGAATCTCCTGCAAAGGTGCTGGTAAATCCGCATATTGTGGGAATTGACGGTGCAATGCACATATCCGGCTCAGGAGTTACTTTTTTTGTGGCAATGGAAATGGAACCTGCAAATGTTGACCTTTCGGGACTTGCCATCGCAGGTGCTGTGGGTGACAAGCAGATTTTCAGCACCCTTAACGGCCATATTCTTGAGGAGGCTGTTAATGCTGAAGTGGTTTCAGTAAGGAAAGGACTGAAAATTGGTGATGGAGATATTGCAAAGGTTCTTGAGTACACTCCAGAACCTTATCTTGACATAACCGGTGACAGTGAAAAGATAGCCCAGTTCCTGGATTTCCTTGGAATTGAAGGGAATATCGAAGACCTGAATCCTGACCAGACAAAAGCACTTACTTCCGCAATTGCACTAAAACTTGCAAAGAATGCAAGTCCTGAAGCTGTGGATGCTGCAATCGGTGATGTTTACATACTGAACAATGAGATTGTTTCCAATGTCTACGACCTTGTTGCAATTCTCAATACCTGTGGCAAGGCTGAAAAATATGGCATGGGACTTTCCATCTGCCTGAAGGATAAGACATATCTGGAAGAAGCAATGGAAATGGCAGTTGCTCACCAGAAGTCAATTGTTGAGAATGTCAAAAAAGGCATGGAACTCGTCAAAGAAGGCAACAGTATTGGTTACATGATAGGAGAAAACATGGAATCCACAGGTATGATTGCCAGCACTTTTGTCAGGTATGTGAATCCTCAGATGCCTTTTGTTGCAGTGAACCAGGTTGATGAGCTTGTAAAAGTTTCCGCAAGGGGCACCCGGGCACTTGTGGAGGAAGGACTTGATCTTTCATTTGCACTCCGCGAGGCTGCAAAGTCTGTTGGGGGAGAAGGCGGCGGACACAATGTGGCATCCGGTGCATCAATCCCACCGGGAACTGCCGATCAGTTCATTGCTAAAGTTGATGAGATAGTTGCAGAACAACTCCCAAAGCAGGAGTCGACTGAATGAAAATTACTACAACTATTGAATTCAAAGATGAAGGTGCCATGCAGGTGGCAAAGAGAATTGCAAATTCACTGGCTCCTGATAACCTGACCAATATGCATACTGAAGTCAAGGATGACAGTGTATGTATTCATATTTCTACAGAAAAGATAACTTCACTCATTGCCACAGTAGACGACCTTCTGATGAATGCAAAACTCGCAGAAGAGATAGCAGAAGACCTTGAAGAGTAAATTTGATTAATGGCCCTTTTTTATTCCCACAGATGCCTGTTATTATCAATCAGAGTATTTTGTTCCTCAATTCTTGAACGCTGATAAATAAGTGCTGCCGGATGGTATATTTTCAGAAGAGTGTATTTTCCATTCACTGCTTTTGGAACTCCCCATTCAAGCTTTTCACCGTCACAAAATGCTTTTTCAGCAGTGTTTCCAAGAAGTATGATTACTTTTGGATTTAGAAGTTGTATTTGTGCCTCCAGAAATGGTTTACAGGCTTTAATCTCGCTTTTGAGAGGATTACGATTTTTAGGAGGACGGCATTTGATAGTGTTTATAACAGCATAGTCGTCATCTGAAAGTCCCATGTACTCGATCATGCCATCAAGGTTCTTGCCTGCTCTTCCGCAGAATGGAACACCGGTTTCATCTTCATTCTTCCCGGGTGCCTCGCCAACAAAAACAACTCTTGGAGTTCTTGAACCTTTGCTGATCACTTTATTGGTGATTGTTTCATGAAGCTGGCAGTCAGTACACTCAAGTATTTCTTTTTCAACAGCTTCAAATCCCTGTGCTACAAGTTCACTCACTGATCTGACTTCCATATGATCACTGTTCCAATCTTAGTTTCAATATTAATTCCAACTTTGTTATTCCTGTTTCAGTTTTTCTGCCTGCAATGCTTCCATGAAACGAATCTGCTCTGAAATGAATGTATTGTATGGTGCATCAATTCCAAGTTTCTTAGCCCTTGATACTATCGCACCGTTGAGGAAATCTATCTCAGTTTTTCTGCCGGAAGTGATATCCTGGTACATGGATGAATGATGTTCGGCAGTATTAGGTAGCTGGAAATCATGGAGGAAAGCAAGGTATTCTTCTGCTGTTTTCCATGGAAGTACAACACCTTCTGCTTCAGTTACCATAAATGCTTCCTGAACGATGTTCTCAATAATACTCCATGCATGTGAATTTTCTAGTTTTCCGTATGGAACTCCCATGACCGCACCAAGGGGGTTGAGGGCGGAATTGTACAGGACCTTGGACCATACAGAACTCATTATGTTCTCTGATCCGCTAACCTGAATGCCTGCACTTTTTACTAATTCAACAATTTCGATTACGCTGTCATCAAGTCCTGAAGGGAATCTTCCAAGGTTCATTGGTCCAGTTTCTACAGACACATGTATCTGTGCATCGCCTGCCCATTCAAAACCAGTAATTATGGTGCCTCCTATTACTTTGTCAGTGTATTTGGCAATGATCTCCTCATTACCAAGACCGTTCTGCATGCTGATAACTTCTCTGTCTTTGATAATATCGGCAAATTGTTCGCAGATAGATTCTGTTGATGTGGACTTAGAAGTAATGAATATGTAATCATAATCATCTTCAGGGGCATCGTCAGAACAACTGAATTTACAGTTTGCTTCTCCCCAGATGCCTGTCATTTTAAATCCATCTGAATTTATTTTATCAGCATGTCTCCGGCGACAGACCGCATGTACATCACAAACAGAAGATAATTTTGCAGCAAGGGTCAGACCCACTGCTCCTGCACCTAATATCAGGACTTTCATAGAGCACCTCTTTTTTGCCTTAGATGTTTTTTTCCATTAAAAGAATAACTCTTGGAGCATAACCAATTAAGAGAAGCTCTTAATTAGCAAAAGATACATCATGCATAAAGTATCCAGAGAGCTGGAAATAACACTTTATGTTCACAAAAAGCAGTTATCACTGCTTCATTACTACATATCATAATCATACAGAGGAATGGAAATCTATGGAAGCAAAGAAAAGAGATGAATGCTGTCCGGCAGATAGACCGGAGGGTGCAGGAATTGCAATTGACTTCAAATTCAAACTGGAGTGTTCACTTAAGACAAGCGCAGATGCCGACAAAGCAACTGATGTTGTCGGTGCATATATTGAAGAGGCTAACAAAACCATTCTTACAAAAGGAGCTCCTGAAGGCCAGGGTGCAAAGGTCACTGCATGGAGTGTTCAAGCTGACAGGATAAAACTGACCATTGAATCTGGAAGGCATTTGCGTGTGCATGATGCACTGCTTCGTATGAGAAAACCTCTTGCAGGAAAGATTGGAAAGGAATTCAAGATAGGTATTCGTGGAATAGAGGTTGATTCATTCACAATTGAAGTTCCCTCTGAGCAAGAACTTCCTCCAATGAAGATACCTTATGTTTCAAAAATGACCTATACAGATGGAATTCTCAAGCTGGTTCTTGATGTTGATGAGTCTGCAATGTCAAATCGTGTTCCTGACAGGATCCTTTCCCTTATGGAGGACAAGATAGAGCAGCAGTCCTATGGTGGAAAGACTGAGCACTGGAACATCCTCTGGCAGAGTGAGAAGAAAGATCACAAGTTCAACGAAGACCCAACCAAGGCAATGATGGAAGCAGGCTGGCTTAAGAGAGGTGCCAGCAGAGGTCAGTGGATACATGGTCCGCAGTCCACAAGGATGTTCAGGACATTTGAGAGAATCGTCCTTGAGGAACTGCTTGAGCCACTTGGATACAGAGAAATGATCTTTCCGAAACTTGTTCCATGGGAAGTCTGGCAGAAATCGGGACACGCAAAGGGCGTTTATCCTGAGATTTACTATGTCTGTCCTCCAAAGACAAGAGATCCTGAGTTCTGGGAGGAAGTTATTGACCATTACAAGGTAACACTTGAAGTCCCAACTGAACTCATAAAGGAAAAAATTGGTGAGCCAATCGGTGGAATGTGCTACGCACAGTGTCCTCCTTTCTGGACATACCTGCAGGGTGAGACTGTTCCAACAGATGAGTTCCCGATAAAGGTGTTTGACAGGTCAGGAACTTCACACAGGTATGAGAGTGGTGGAATCCATGGTATGGAACGTGTTGACGAGTTCCACAGAATCGAGATTCTCTGGGTAGGAAATAAGGAGCAGGTAATCAAGACTGCAAATGAACTCCATGAGAAATACATGCACATTTTCAATGAGATCCTTGATCTTGAATGGAGAAAAGCGTGGGTAACTCCATGGTTCATGGCACAGGAAGGGCTCACAGGAGTTTCCGAGCAGACAGAAGCAGGTACAACCGATTATGAAGCGGTGCTTCCTTACCGCGGCGAGGATGCTGAGTGGCTTGAATTCCAGAATGTCAGTGTGAACGGAAACAAGTATCCATCAGGATTCAATGTAAAGTGCCAGTCCGGTGAGGAGCTCTGGTCCGGATGTTCCGGTGTGGGACTTGAAAGATGGGCTTCCGCCTTCTTTGCACAGAAAGGAATTGACCCTGAGAACTGGCCTGAGGAATTCAGGAAAAGAGCAGGAGAGATTCCAAGAGGAATTAAGTTCCTGTAAAATCCTATTTTATTTGTGGGGGATTATCCCCCATACTTTAGAAAAAAGCATTATTTTTTGTTATACATTACTGTTGTATAACCACCTACCTGTTTTTTGCAGATGCCTGCATGCATTTCCTCATCTTTAATCAGTTGTTCCATATCAGCAAGGAATTCCTTCACATCATTTTCATCGGGAAATACTTCATTTAATACTTCAGGATTTGTATTCTTCATATCTTTGTAGGCATTCATTGCCAGTATTTCATATTTCATTATAGTCTTGAACATTTCATGGCTTGAAACTCCAGCAAAATCAAATATATGTTTAGGAAGACCGTGAGGTGCTTCCTAAGGCACCGAAATCTCACTTTTTACAAGCCATTTTTTCATGATGTCACCATGTCTATCGGAATCATGGGATAATGTTTCAAGTGCAGCAACATTCTCATCCATCATTTCAATGCGTGCTTCCCAGGTGCCAAGTTGCTCCATTTCCGCTTCTATCCAATACATGCGTTGAAGCATTTTTTCAAGTGTTACTTTATCTTTTATCGCTGGCAAAATAATTCCCCATATAGATTATAGTATAAATTTATAAATATATATGGATGATTAGGAATATTGTATACAAACATTTTGATTCAAATTTTCAACAGCAAAAAAGTGTTCAAAACTGTATACCAATTAGTTTTATAAATATAGTTAAAAATGAAAATATATATTAAAAAATGAAAAATGAGCATTTACCTAAGAGACTTGGATCTGTTAATCAAATCTATGAAATCCCTGGTTTCCTTTTCCACATCATCGCCACAAACAACAGCAGAAATAGCAACCAGACTGTCAGCTCCTCCAAGGATAACACTTTCACAATTCTTTTTATTGATGCCACCTATAGCTACAACAGGAATTTTGATGGCATCTTTAACAGGACGGATGCTTTCCGGACCGATGCCATTCCCTGCATCCATTTTAGTGGAAGTGTTGAAGATTGGACTGAGACCTACATAATCAGCATCCATTCGTTCTGCTTCAAGTGCTTCCTCGACATTGTGAACTGTGAGACCAATGATCTTGTCTGGTCCAAGAATTTCTCTGGCAATATCTATTGGCATGTCATCCTGTCCGATGTGCACACCATCTGCATCCACTGCTAAAGCAACATCCACACGGTCATTCACAAGGAAAATTGCCTTGTTTCCGCATATTTCTTTGATTCTAGCGGCTTCAAGGATCATGGCTTTTGTACTGATGGACTTTTCACGATACTGTATGATCCTGCATCCTGCAGCAACAGCTTTTTCCACATCTGACAGAGTACCTTTTCTGGACAGACCGGAATCTGTTACAAGATAGAAATTAATTTCATCCAGCAATGATCTTTTGTCATTCATAGATTTCAGCACTCTTCGGAGTTCATCATGGACTGTGCTTTTTCATCTGCAAGGTTGAAAACCTCATCATAGAAATACATCTTGAATGTTCCCGGACCTTCTGACTTTTCAGCTGCGAGTTCTCCGGCAATCCCGAAATAGCAGAGAGCATCTTTTGCAGCGTCACAGTAGTCTTCATTTACAGCAGCAAATGAACCGATAACTGATGCTGCCATACATCCGGTACCAACAATAAGACCCATGGATTCATGGCCATTCTTTACAACAAATGTCTTTTTTCCATCGCTGATGATGTCTTCCGCCCCGGTCATAACTACAACACAGGACCTGGACGCTGCAAAATCTTTTGCCACTTTTTTAGGATCAGCATCAATAGATGTTGCTTCTACACCTCTGGTCTGTGCATTCTCCCCGGCAAGTTTGGCTATCTCGGAATAATTACCTTTGATAATATTCACGTTGACAGAATCAAGTATTTTTGCTGCCATCTCATCACGGAACTTTGTGGCACCGACACCAACAGCATCAAGTACAACCGGGATCTTTTTCTCATTTGCAGCCCGGGCTGAGATCAGCATTGCATCTATCAACTCTTTTGTGAGGGTGCCGATATTGAGAACCAATGCTGATGCAATACCTGTCATCTCTGCAGCTTCCTGTGGAGCATGTGCCATTACGGGCAGGGCACCAAAAGCTCTTGTCATATTAGCACAGTCATATATCGTTACCCAGTTAGTGATGTGATGAACCAGTGGTTTTGTATCCCTGACCGTTTTAAGTGGAAGATTCATATCTTATGTCCCCTTTATGTCACTGAAAATCAATTGACGAATTTACAATTGTGAATGACTAAGAGAAGTATTAATTAATAAAATACTTTTTGTCAGCAACGTATTCTCTTGATGATTTCTAATACTGTATATTTCACTTCCCGGAACAGCCTGAACCGATCTATTTATATATAGATATGCATACTATAGAGAGCCAATTTATCAGTGCATACACTATTTCATAATTATAAGATAGCTAGTTGAACAATTACAGATTACAATTTCACTAAATTAATTATTAAATCACACTCATTCGGAGGAATTATTACTTGGCAAGGAAAGTGCAGAGAAAGTTAGACAAATGGAAGTCAAAAACATGGTACAACGTAGAAACACCTGAATTCATTAGCAGGTCAAACATTGGTGTTACACCTGCAGAGGAGCCTGAACAGCTCATAGGTCGTGTAGTTGAGACCACTGTTGGAGAAATTGCTAACGATTTCACAAAGCACAACACAAAGATCAGACTCGAGATCAACGATGTAAGCGGTGACATTGCAAATACAAGATTCCTTGGTCACGAGATAACAACAGATTACCTTCGTTCTATCGTAAAGCGTCAGACATCAAGAATTGACTCAAACCTTGATGTTACAACAAAGGATGGATATGTTATCAGGGTCAAACCTATAGCATTCACCGTCAAAAGAGCAAGAAGCAGCCAGATCAAAGGTATCAGGGAAGTAATGACCAAGATTGCCGAGGAACGTGCAGCAGAGCTTAACTTTGAGCAGTTCATCGAAGAAGCCATCATGGGCAAGCTTTCCGCAAACATCTACAGGAACGCAAAGTCAATCTATCCACTCAGAAGAGTAGAGATCAGAAAGACAGAAGTATTGTCTGTTCCTACAAAAGCTTAATTTTAAAACTTAAAACAATAGGTGGCCTATGCCACCTGAATATATCTTTTTATTGGCTGATTGAACTCAGGAAGCATAGCTTTAGTTATTCAGAAATACGTGCTTTGCTTTCGTACTCATCACGTATGAGCTTCATCATTCTTGGATTTGCATCGATTACAAAACCACCAATATAACCGCAGTACTTGCAGTGGTAAAGACCTTCCACCCCACCTGCCTCGTAATAGAGGTCAGGACTGCCGCATACAGGACAAACTTGTATCAGGTTTTTGTCGTCATCAGATTCCTGAACATCTTTAAATTCTATATCATCATTGTCTTCCACGATAGCATCTCCTTCTGATTCCCCACATGCAGTGTACCGACAATAGAATATGGATGCTCAAAACATATCAAACTATCTGATTCAGACAGAATATATATGAATTTAATTAGAGTGTCTTTTAAGCAAAGATAATTCCAATGGATAAGGACAGAAAAATGTTTGCTTTAAAAGATATTCCACATCATATTTTTCTGACATAGAAATGAACCATTTCCTCAGTTCAAATATTGCCGAGACGTCTGTACGTAACTTTTGCAATTGCTGCATGAATCCGAATTTTTCAGCAGCACTGAGATGTCTTGAAAAATAACCGAACGCATGCATGAAAGCATTGATAAGAGAACCACTTTGCGGAACTTGGGATAATATCTGTATTAAAAGCTCAGTGTAATCCTCATAGACTTTCTCAGCCGGAAGTCCATCCCTGTTTGCAACAATATTACCCATGGTAGTCATCATCTGTTTGTTATAGGCCATGAAGAGCAGCTTGTTTGCAGTATGAAATTCAACAAGTGAATGAAGTTTGCATGAAACGGATGAATCTCTGAAAGATGCCAGTACAAATATCTGCGTAAGAAAGTGATCTCTTTTTATAGGGTCTTTGATCTGTTCTTCATCGATGACCGGAATGCCAGGATAATTTTGAAGCACTGTTTCTGCAAATAATCCATTCCCTTCATGATGAATAAATTCATCTGCATCTGAATTCAGGAATGTTTTTGTAGTGCCAACGCCACATGAGGGAGATTTGGATTTTAGAATGAATCCATGGAAATCATCCAGTTTTTCAAGGTAAAAGCGGGAAAACAAATCCATCTTATCAGTCAGATCGAGTCCTGTTGACGGTTGTATCAGTTTCCTGCTATCACCTTCAACTTTCTCAACTATGCGTATGGGTTCCCTTGGAATCCCGAGACCAATATCATACTCAGGACATACATCAACAAATTCAACGAAAGGTTTCATGATTTCTCCTAAAGGAAATTGGACTATTTTTCCATCATATCGGCAGTGATCAAATCCAAGACATCTGCTTATCACAATTACCGGACGTGAAAAACTGCATTTGGGATGAGATTCCATGCTAAGTAAAACAGTGGAATGTAAAAAAGACTTTTTGGATAAGAACTACAAAAATGAGAAACAGAAAGTTATGGGAATTAAAAATCCCCATTTGAGTATTATTTATGTGTATAATAAGCCACTACTTCACCATCTACAGAATCGATACGGCAGAAACCGAATCTCTCGAACTGCACGATCTTATCCAGCTCGGTTGTAACCTGCTTTTCACCGATACCGGTAGACTCTCCATCAGGAGATAATACCTTTACAGGAACACCATCTTTTGGAGCCCAGTGGATGATTCTCATCTTTTCCTTCTTCACGGATTCAATTGAATCATTGAGATATTTTGCCTGAAGAGGTTCTGTGGAAGTTACCTCTACATTGTAAAGGTCCTTGAGCCTGATCTTTGAGCCTGCTTCTAACTTGTCAGCATCTTCTTTGCATATGCAGACCTTATCAGTAACTTCGATCTCACGGCATCCCCTGTCTTCTGTTGGATGAAGTGAAGGATTTACGGTGCATGGTTCAGTATCTGTTATCTCGATCTCAACTGGATCCCAGACAAAGAAATACCTGTTTGCCACGGGGTCAACAAGTTTACGGTTCTCTGCATAAAGAGTATCCATACTGATGCTGATATCGGTCTCTCCAACACCCATTTCGATGAAGAACTTACGAATGGCCTCTGGAAGAATTCCTCTCCTGCGGAGTGCTCTCAGTGTTGGAAGACGTGGGTCGTCCCAGCCTGAATATTCGCCATCCTCAATGGCTTTACGAAGTCCGCTTGTGCTGAACTTACCGAACTCGTGCATCTTCACACGACCCCAGTGAGTTGTTTTCGGATATTCCCAACCAAGATAATTATAAATGAAGGTCTGGCGTTTCTCACTGTCCATCAGGTCCTTGCCCCTGATAATATGAGTCATTCCGAGTTCATGGTCCTCAATCGCACCCTCAAAGTCAAGCAAAGGCCAGACACAATATTTGTTATCCACTTCCGGGCGTGGGTGGGGCACCTTAACAATCCTGAATGCTCCGAAATCACGAAGTGCAGGGTCCTTATGGGTAACATCGGTCTTTATACGAAGAACGGCAGACTTTTCCTCATATTCTCCGGCAACCATCTTTTCCCAGTGAACCATATTATCTTCAGGACTTACATTCCTGTGAGGACATGCTTCCTTAGCATCCTTGAATTTCTTGAAATCCGCACCGTCACAGAAACATACGTAGGCTTTACCCATCTCTATGAGCTTGCGTGCGTAATCGTAATAGATTGGCATCCTGTCTGACGCAATGACAACCTCATCAGGGTCTGCATCGAGCCACTTACAGTCATCAACATACCAGTCGTATGCTTCAAGCATAGGACGCTTTGTCTGTGGATCAGTGTCATCGAAACGTATGATGAACTTGCCACCATATTTCTTCACATATTCGGAATTAACAACGATACCACGTGTGCTTCCAAGAGTTGGTGGACCATTCGGATTTGGTGCAAAACGCATAACAACCTGCTGTCCTTCTTCAACATCAAGCCCTTTCAGACCCTTGTCGGGTTCCTTCTTTGTATTGAGCTCCTCAATAAGTTCAGGAGCAAGAGCCTCAAGGCGGGACTGCCACTGTTCAGGGGTTTCTTTTGCTACCTCTGCAAGGATCTCCTGGATCACAGGTCCCACTTCCTTTGCCATTGGACGCAGGTGAGCACATTCACCCATAACACGACCCATGACAGCACCCATTTGCGGTGCCTGGCCGTATTTAACAGCATTCTGCAAAGCGTATTTTTCTATAGTCTTTTTATCGTCGTTAGTTAAAGTCATTATAGATCTCCGGAATCAAATATGATAATAAAAGATCAAATGCCAGAATCCCGGAATTATTCCGGAACTGCAATCATCAATATAGTAGAGTGAATTATAAGAACTGAACTTAAAAGATATGGTCAGATAAAGCTGATCTGTTAATGTCACTTAAAATGAGTACCTAGCTCTTTCACTGCTTCAGCCTTGTCGATCAGTTCATTGATGTTCTGTTCAAAATAAGAAAGGAAATCCTTTACCGAATCTCCGGCAACCGCTCCATGCGATGAGGGTTTGATCAGCTGTTCCTGTTCAAGAACACGTAGAGAATAGCGTACCTTATGTGTTGGCATACCTGTTTCTTCTGCTAGCTTGAGTATACCGATTGGTCCTCTTTCAACGACCACTTTTAAAACCTCTAAATGTCGCTGGGAAAGTTCCAGCTCTCTGTTAACCTGATCGAATAGCATTATGCAACCTCGTTGACCAATGTTCCTATTCCTTCAATTTCAACTTCAACAACATCTCCTGGATGAAGCTCACCTACTCCGGGAGGAGTACCTGTTGCAATTATATCACCGACTTCCAGTGTCATTACTCCTGAAATGAACTCTATCAGATAAGGAATGTCAAATATCAGATTACTGATATTGGAATCCTGCATCACTTCACCATTTACCCGGCTTACAATGGAAGCATCCTCCGGATTAAAGTCTTCAACAGGAACTACAAAAGGACCCACTGGTGCAAAAGTATCAAAGCTCTTGGCCCTTGTCCATTGCCCATCTTGCTGTTGCAGATCGCGAGCAGTAACATCATTAAAACAGGTGAAACCGGCAATAACATCATAAGCACGCTCATATTTTATACTCTTGCATCTTTTTCCGATCACTATCGCAAGCTCTGCTTCATAATCAACCCTTTTGCTTATCCTTGGATATAGAATCTTCCCGTGCTGTCCAATAACAGAAGAAGGTGGCTTTATAAAAAGTATTGGCTCTTCAGGAACACTAAGTCCAAGCTCTTTTGCATGGTCATGATAATTCAGACCCACACATACTACCTTGGAAGGGGTGGAAGGTGGAAGAATTTCTACATCAGAGAGTTCACACTCCATGAAAGAGCCTTCCATGGAAGTAACTTTATTATCTTCCACTTCTCCGTAAAATATGTTATTGTTACACCTGAATCGTCCAAACATTAGTGCAACTGTTTTGTTCTCATTCTAGATAAGGATAAGTATTGAAAAAAGAAAATATCCGCAGAAACGGATATTGATTTAACTTTATTTTGAAAAGTACTGCTATCTGCAGCGTTAAAGAATCTTAGATAGGATCAGCACAATGAGCATTGCAACAATGCCTATTGCCCAGAATTTGATCGTTTCATTCAATGGTATCCTTATATCCACAAGATCTACTCCTGAAATTGCAACTGGTTTTGAGCCTGTTATACTGCCGGAAGATGCTTCATATCCTGCTGCCCTTCCTTTTGCTGATTCTGAAACTGGCGGTACTGAAGCAGCCACATGTGTACTTGCAGGGGTACTTACAGATTCAGACCTTATTGTTTCAGGTTCGGTTCTTCCAATAACATTGTCTTCAGTCGTGTAAGATGAAACTGTTTCCTGGGGTGCTGGTTCTGATTGAGATGAGAATACAGATGATTCATCATTTTCAGCAACAGAGGAGGAGCCTGAAATTACATCATGTCCCGTGGATTCAGATGGAGAAACAGAAGTGCCTCCGAAAACATTCTCTTCGGGCTCTTCACGGGATTCATATCTGGAATCCTGTTCTGAAAATGTTTCAGGTTCATTTTGGGATGCTGATACAGACTCTGGTCCAAAATCAGATACTATTTCAGGCTCTGTAGCTATGTCCTCAATAAGTTCTTCCTGCTCTTCCAGAAAATCATCATTTAAGTCAGAGGAAGAAACATTGTCGGAGTCTTCTCCGGATATAACATTACTGAATATTGATTCTTCACCAGCAGGAGGACGGTATGATGAAACACCTTCATCAGAAACTGAATCATTGGTGACAATTTCCGGCTCAGGAGTGAGTTCTTCTTCCATCATTTCTTCTTCAATCACAGGTTCGGAGATTTCAGATTCATAAACATCCTCTTCCATAAAAGAAGCTTCAGACATTTCTGCTGATGAACCATGAGAACCACCTATTAGACCCTGATAGTCAGGATCGATCTCTATTGCAAGATCAAAACTCTTTTTTGCTTCTTCAAAACGCCCTGCTTGTTCAAGGGCTTTGCCTTTCTTGAACCATGCTTCTGCATTATAAGGGTTGATATCAAGTGACTTAGTATAATATTCTACTTGTTTTTCAGTTGTTTTAGCCGAGTCGGCCATTTTAATCCAGTTTTCAGCAGCTTTCTGCTTTTTCTTTGATTTTACGTCATCTAACATTCCCATATGAACACCTTTTAATACCGGAACAGCCTGCCGGAAGGTTTGTAATAATCAATACCTTTAACCAGTCATTAACTTGCTAATCCATTAATTACTGTATTTGGACATTTTTAAGCATGTACATTGTATATAAAAATCTATGCATTTAAATGCAAAATCAATCCCTGACTTCCTCATATTCAAAGGCCCACATAGGAAGTCCTTCTATTTCCACATTTTCAAGATGCTCCATCTCGTGTGCAGCATAGAATGCGGAAGGACCTGAGAATGATACAGTTTTTTCTGTGGATTCTTTTACGTAGATCTTCTTTTTTGCTGTGCTGATGGAAGCAACTATTATTCTTTCAGCCCTTAAAGTAACCGAATAGGGCCTTGTGACAAGAGATCGTTCGTCTTTTCCACCGCATTTTTCCAGCCTGTGAACTGTCCCTTCCTTTGATACATACACAGGGTTCAACAATAACCAGACTTCTTCAATGGTGTGACCGATTTTGTTGTCCTTGTCATAACTTGTGAAGACCTTCATCACTGAGATACTTTTCAGGTCATCTGTGGAATAACTCCAGGCACCTCCTATCTTCAGTGAAAGTATCATGGGATAGAATGCATCTTTGGGGAGATCAAATCTTCCAAATATGGCTTCCTCCCTTGAACTGAATTTGAGAATTGCTTTCAAATCGTTTATTTTCATGTTCAAAATAATTATTGATAGCTGAAGATAAATACATTCCTGAAATCAAAAAACCAAGTTTATATTCCACTACCTGCAAAATATCATTTCAAGTACTTACGGGTAATTCTTTGATACACAATTATTTTATCTAAGTACTGTCGATATTTTTGATATTTAAGAACGTTCCATTGATTTGATATATGTTGAAATACCATTTATTTATGTCAATAAATGCTGATTAAGGATAAAGGGGGTTGTATCCTGAATCTGCATATAAACAAGATGTTGAAAATAAATTTGTGGGAGTTATAAATATGGATAAAATGAAAAAAGTCGGTCTTTTAGGAGCAGCAGCACTTATCGGTGCAGGACTTGCAGCACTTTCGGAAGAAAGGATCAGGGAGTTCGTTAAGGAAAAAGTTGATACCGGAATGATTAGCAGGGAAGAAGGAAAAGTCCTTGTTGAAGACCTTGTAAGCGAAACTAAAAAACAAAAGCTCAGTCTGGAAAAGAATATTATTGAAAAGCTGCACAATTCGGTAAAAGTAGCTGATAAAGAACTGGGTGAGCTTACTGACAGGATGGATGAACTTAAGATCCAGGAACTTGAAGCTGAGCTTGAAAGAATGAAAGAAATGAGAAAGGGGCAACAATAAGTTGCTTCTTATTTCAATTCAATCGATTAACAACTTATACGTTTTTACATAAGGAATACTTTGATCTTGTCTAACTTAGAGGATAGTATAGAATATGGAAGAAAATGGAACACAGGATAAACTTGCTGTACTGATTGATGCTGACAACGCACAGCCCTCAATAATAGAAGGATTGATGGACGAGATTGCTATCTATGGTGTTGCCAGTGTGAAGAGGATATACGGAGACTGGACATCACCAAGCCTGGTTTCCTGGAAAGAATCATTACTTGATCATTCTATCCAGCCGATACAACAATTTGCTTATACCACAGGAAAGAATGCAACTGATAGTTCACTGATCATTGATGCCATGGACCTTCTTTATACTGAAAAACTTGATGGCTTTTGCATTATTTCAAGTGATAGTGATTTTACCCGCCTGTCCCAGAGAATAAGAGAATCAGGCCTAAAAGTCTATGGTTTCGGGGAAAAGAAAACACCTGTGGCTTTTATCTCAGCCTGTGACAAGTTCATCTATACTGAAAACCTGAGAAAAGAAGAAACATCCACATCTGAAGTTTCAACGTCCTCCAGATCTGATAAATGGAGTACGAATGAGCTTAAAGGCGATTCAAAACTTGTGAATCACCTGAGAAATGCTGTTGAAGATTCTGCTGATGAAGAAGGCTGGGCCTTCCTTGCAGAAGTCGGTGGAAATCTTATCAAACGCAGCCCAGATTTTGACCCAAGAAACTATGGCTACAAAAAACTTGGAGAACTGGTGGAAGCAACAAATCTTTTCGATATCGACAGAAGAACACATAGTGGTTCTGGAAAAAGTGTCTTGATATATGTCAGGGATAAGAGGAACAGAGGGAAAAAATAGCAACTTAGATTTCAAGGCTCTTTTTCCAATATCAACTACAACAATGGAACATACCTCAATTTCTTTCCCATCAATCTCATCCTCACAAAACCTAACAGGAAAACTCCAATGGAGCAACACCTGAAGCAGTAATAACATTATTACCAATAACAACAGGCTCATCACGATAGAATTCTTCACCTGTGTAGTTCGGGCACGCGGATTTTTTTGCTTTTAATGACCTAACCATGAAAAACCGATACCGTATTACTCAATGTTGCCAGAAGGCCAATACAAGCAACAGAGTGTCTTGTTATATTCCAGTAATAACGATCCGCATTTTTATATACATGGTACATTACAAATAAAAAGCCTATCTTCAAAGGTATAAGTGAAGCAAAACCATATGCGTGGAAGATATCAGATAAAAAGGGATTCCCCTCATAGAAATTCCCGGTGCTCAATGCATATATTGTCGTTATAGTGTCACCAAGGACATAAAGAAGTAGCACAAACCACATGTCTTTCATGAAAGACATAATTAGCCAACCGCCGGATCAATGCAGAGACTGACGTCCTTCAAACCTGACTTACAAAAGCAAAGCTCATAGGCATCATTTATTGAGTTTTCCATGTTATACCACCATAGATTACATCTGGTTATTCCAAAACTATATTCTCAGTTTTGACGTATAAGTCTTTCTACAGATATTTATAAAGTATAGATAATAAAACAGATAGTATTTTTAAATTTTAATATCAAAAGATGCATAACTAGCTAACTAATAATATCAACTCGTCTTCTGAAACAGACAAAACAGAAAGATCCCAAATTCTATACCTTCTGCATAAGAACTAAATGTCAGCATAGAATCAAATCATATGACTTCCTACAAATTATTAAAACATAATCAAGTGATTAGAATCCTGACATAATGATGAAAAAGATCATTCTGTAAAAGGAATGTTCTTAAGACATACGATATGATGTGCCTGTGTTTTGAGAATCATATACATGATATCAGGCATTTTCAGATTTTTAATAGAATTAGAAATAATAACCCAAAATCAGAATACAAAGAATGAACTAAGGCTGTGACCCTATAATAGAAAGAGCCAGGATATAGGTAAGCTCAAAAAAACGAACTTCTATTAATAATAGTTATTCTTAATTGAAAAACAAGAAAAGAACGGAACTTTCTTATGAAACTTAAAGTTCTGCTCTTTTTTATGGTTGTTTCTTTATCAAATACTAGTACTCTTTCGTGTCTTATAGGAGTAACTACTCTTATAATTCATTTAATACTCCTATAAGGCAAAGATTCTAATTATTTCTTATTATGAATATGAAAAAGATAGGTTTTTCTAAAGGTACTCTTCATTACATGAAGCAGAATGCTGAAGTTGATAAGCCTTTTACTCTGAATGCTCATGCAAGGGAAAGGTTGGAACTGTGGGGGACAGTTTTTAAATTACCTTAAACTAAGAATGTGTAATATGGTAACAGATAATATTCAGATAAGGAAAGCAAAAGACTCAGATTTTAACGATATAATGGAAATTGAAAAAGAGGCTTTTGGATCCGAGGAAGAAGCAAATCTTGTATCCCAGCTTTTGGAAGATAAAAGCGCAGAACCATTAATATCTTTGTTAGCTTTTAAGAAAGAAGAAGCAGTTGGACATATTCTTTTCACAAAAGCAACTATTGATGGGAATATAACATCACCATTAGTTTACATTCTTGCACCTATGGCAGTTAAACCGAAACATCAGAGACAAGGAATTGGTGGTATGTTAATTAATGAGGGATTGAATAAGTTAAAAACAATTGGTGCTGAAATGGTTTTTGTTCTCGGACATGAAAGCTATTATCCAAGATACGGATTTAAGAAGGATGCCGGAAGTATGGGTTTTGCTGCAACTTATCCGATTCCGGATGAACATGCAGGTGCATGGATGATCTATCCTTTAAGCACAGGAGCAACTGATGGATTTAAGGGCAGGGTTGTTTGTGCAGATGCTTTGAATAAACCAGAGTATTGGGGAGAATAAAAAATTATTGAACTAACATTTACTAAATAAAAATGTTATATTTTTTAATACAAACACTAACATTTGATTTTTAGATGTCCCTTGTATTTTCTTGCTTTTTCAATCAACAGAAAATTCTTAATTTAGAACAAAAATTCCGTTTTTTGGCTTACCTATTACCCTAATAGTAAAAGCCTCGGGCGGGATTTGAACCCGCGACCTCGTCCTTACCAAGGACGCGCTATACCCCTAAGCCACCGAGGCACAGAATGAGTATTGGGGTGCTCTCCCCTAATACACAGAATCAATTAATAAGCTTTCGGTTGGAAGAGAGATGATTTATAAGCACCAGCGATCATCAACAGGGAACTTCTCATTGATCCACATAAGGACGCCGTTGTGATGAACGATCCTGTAGCTTCTGGAAAGAACTTTTTCAGATCCAAAGAGAGTGTCATTCTCCACAATTTCGATATTCTCAAAATCCCTGCGTGTTTCAATATCATGATCACGAAGTATCCTGCCTATCGGAATGTCCGCTTTCATCATATCACTGCGCACACCCTCAGGCATTTTCTCAATTGCAGAGAGTGAACGGGCAAACACATAAGGTATATCGCCTGCTGTCAGAGTGACAACACGTTCATTGATATCTGAACCCACACTCACATCGAACAGTTCGGCCATTTGCTCATCAGCAGAAATAATGTGCTGATAATCAGTAACAACAGCAGTGGGATGCCTGGTCATAATCTCCAGAAGGAAAGTAACTGAGCCATCAGTTCCTGCACATATTCTCAGACAGGTTGGGATATCAAAGCTCTTCAGTTTTTCAAGAAAGTTCATATTCAACTATCCTTAGTTATAAAATAGTGAAAAAAAAAGGAAATTTACTTGGAAACTGCTTTCTTAGCCTGCTTCAGGCGTTCCTTTGCAGTATAGCCCGTAGCTGCTTGAAGAAAATTTCTGAAACGCTTGTTGGAATCAAGAATAAGTTCATCATCTGTAACTGAAGTATCAGATTCAGTATCAACGGCCAGTTTCTTACCTTCTAACCACACCGTAACTCTGGAAAGAACACCATAAGAAGTAACGAACTTGCCATCCTCTTCCTTTATCTCACTTGGAAAATTATCTGTAAGGCACTCGTAAATCCTATCCATTTCAGGTTTATAACCACGCTTTAACTTGTATTCCTGCATTTCAATCAACCCTATATAATAATCTCCAGATGAATAAATGTACCGGTTTAACTATAAAAAGGCATCCGGGAAACAAACTACATCATATGTATTAAAGTTACAAAGTACCAAGAAATTCCTCAGCGAGCAAAGAAAGTCTTTTCTTCTTTTCATCATTCATACGATCATAAGCTGCAACCATCATTCTCATTCGAAAATTATTCATAAGCATATTCCTGTTCTTATTAATAAAACGCCAGTAAAGTGCATCCCATATATTGCACCATTCACCTCTTTTGTAATCACTCATTTTTAGAATGTACTTTGAACCGGAAACATAAGGCTTGGTTGATAGAGTACCACCAGCGGCAAACTGACTCATACCATATACATTCGGAACCATAACCCACTCATATGAATCAACAAACATCTCCATGAACCACTTATAGACTTCATCCGGATCAATCTCGCATAAGAGCATAAAATTGCCAAGTACCATGAGTCTCTCAATATGATGACAATATCCATACTTTATTAATTTCTTTATCAAATCATCAACTGGCTCAATTCCCAGCTCTCCTGTATACCACCGTTCATCCATTTTCCTGTGGTGACTAAAGTAATTGCCTGTCATATCAGAGGCATGATACATACCCCTCATAAATTCGCGCCAGCCAATTATCTGCCTTATAAATCCCTCTATGCTCGATACAGGAACAGTATCGCTGTTTTTCATATAATATTCAAGAATCTTCCCTACAACCTCATCCGGCGTTAGCAGACCAATATTAATCAAAGGAGAGAGCACCGAATGGAAAAGAAAAGATTCATCCTTCCTTATCGCATCCTCATAAGGACCAAAAGAATTCAGACGCTTATCAATGAAATCATCCAGCCATGGAATAGCATCTTTCCTGGTAGTAGGAAGATAAAAATCAGAGGATTTTCCGGGATTGGATGGAAAAGTATTCTCCACAATATTGATCAGGTCCTCTGTATGGGAAGTTCTCTTAACACGTATAATCCCCGGAACATTGACCGAATCAGGCAAAGGTTTCCTGTTCTCCTGATCAAAGTTCCATTTACCACCTTCAGGCTTGTCTTTTTCATCAATGAGAACTCCAAATTTCCTGCGCTGGGAAATATAAAAGTTGTTCATCAGGAGTTTATCCCTGCCATCACGATATGAATTAAACTCATCAATAGTGGTCATGAATCCGGGAGAACTTACAGTTTTAAGATCAATCCCATATTCTCTGCAAATACCACCAATCATGGATTTAAGTCCTTGTGATTCAAATTCATAAGTTATGATACTGTCAATGTTGTGGATTTCCATGGTGTAAAGGAGTTTTTCCCCATAATTTTGATTTTTGTTTTCACCAATACCATAATAAACAAGATCAAAACTTTCAGACAACCAGTCACGATATGATCTCATTGCAGAAAGCATCAATATTAGCTTGTGTTTATGATAGGCAAAACTCCTGCATAAACCCATATCCTCAGCCATGAAAAAAAGAGTTTGATTGTCAGGTTCCAGTGCCTTCAGATCGCAAAAAAGACAATTTCCGGGAATCAGGGCAACTTTTGAATAAAAACCTGACATAGGATGATCAATTAGTACCATCAGCTATTCACTATTATTTGTGAAGATTATTTCTGCAATACCAATTTTCCCCTGTCACCTACAAGTCTTACACGAGGAACTTTTTCCAGAACCATTTTACCAAGTCTCTTTAGCTCATTCCATTCTGGCGTGGGTTCATTGTGACCCTTAAACGGGAGATCAAAATCCGGATTGCTCATAAATTGATAGAGCATAACCTCAGAGGCATCTTCAAGATCAGGCAAAATGCGAGACATAGTCTCTTCATTCACATATTCAGGAATAACACGTATCCATACCCGGAGCCATTTTTGCTTTGCAATCACCATGGATTCATCCAGGAGCTTGAGATATTTTTTAGTCCTTTCCTCTGACATTCCTGTGAGTTCCATGACTCCTTTTACATCATCCCCTGGTGCTTTTATTTCAAGCACGAATCCATATACAAACGGAAGAGCTTTTTCAAGGACATCAGGTTTCATACCATTGGACTTCAATATAATACGCTTTCCAGAACCGTGAAGGGATTCAATAAGGGGAAGAAGATCTTTCTGCAATGTTGGTTCTGCCCCACCAAGATAAACGTTTTCAGTTGTAGACTTGCCTGCATACTCCACTACCTCATCTACAGTCCATTGTTTAACAGGTTGATGTATGTGAACACAATACGGACACTTCATATTACAGCCACCAAACTCAACCCTTATCTGTCCTTTAGCATCGGATAGATCAATTAATCTCATTCATACACTCCTTCACTCAATACCAGTTTTAAAATGAACATGACAATCTACACTTTTATAACTAACAATATTAATAGTTCCCTCAAAGCAGCGATTACTTTTTATGTGTATTCTACCATCAGAACAGAAAAGACGGTGATCACATTGGTAAGAAAACTAAGACTTGAAGATCTTGAGAGATCAAAAAGCAAAAAGGAATCAAAACCTGAGGAAAAGGATCTTGAAAATCTCTATGATCTTATAATCCCACCTGGAACTCCTTCATATATCATCTATGATCTTGTTGAGGAATTTGATCTCGAACCTGTAGGCAGGAAGATCAATGTCCACATCGTGGATACTGATGAAAGGGAAGTGATTGTCCTCAGGGGAGTTATGGAAGAAGTTCAGGCTGCTGAAAAGTTCCTCCATGAAGAACTCCAGGCTTGGATAGAAAGTGACTGAACTATTATTTACAAGTGTTATTAAAAGAACTCATGATAACAGGCTGGCTGAATCTTTTTAGAAGATTTTAAATGCCTGTTATATTATCATTGTTCAGGTCAAAAACAACAGCTTTGCTGTTACCATCATAAATATCGATTATCCGGCTGTCGTTGATCTCACCTATAACAGCAGCCTTCAGCCCTGCATTTTCAAATACAGCTACACATTCTGAAGTATTCTCTTCTTTTGCAGTGACGACATAGCCTGTTGCAGGATATATCTTTAGCCACTGCTCAAAATCAACATCATCGGGGCATGGAATTTTTCTGAGATCAATAGAAGCACCCATCCTGCTAACCTCACAGAGCATACCAAGTGTACCAATCGTACCAGGATTGCTGATATCTTTTCCTGCAGTTACCAGTTTCTTTTCTCCGATCCCCTGCATTACCATAAAACGCTCACGAACAACTTCAGCATCCTTAAAAGATGTTGTATCCCAGCTATAAGGTGAGTTCTTACCAACCCGGCCGTCCATGTCATAAGCAACTATTACGGCATCTCCGGGTTTTGCACTGTCACTTCTAATAACGCAGTCCTTCTTTGCAATTCCTACTATTGCAACCGCAAGAGAATTATAAGGAGTGTCAGGATGCATATGACCTCCAACCATAGGAACTCCGAATTTGCTGATACCATCACGAATTCCTTTCATTATCTCTTCTGTGGATTCAAGATCACTTGAAGCCATTACGTTTACCATTGCAAGAGGACGGCCTCCCATTGCAGAAATATCGTTCACGTTGACGACCACAGAAGTATATCCTGTCCACCAGGGACTCTTGTTAACTATTCTACCCCATATGGCGTCAGCTGCAAAAAGAATTACATCATCGGTACCAATATCGATGATAGCTGCATCATCACCAAAATCATCTATAACCTCACCATACTCAGAACGAACTGTCTCAAATATACTAACAATATCTGCAATCGGTTTTTTTCTGGTGACGCCTTCAAAATTCCTCAAATTTGCCGCAAGCTCTTCGATATTCAAAAAAACACCTGTACAACATTAGTAGAATAAATAGAATAAATGTAGAGCTATTATGAAAATGTTTCAGTGAAAAGGCTCATGCCTTCCCACCTGAATGCTTCTTTTTCATATCAACTTTAATAATGTTCCTGCGTTCTTCGCTCATCTGCGACATATCCTGTCCAATAAGTCCGTATGCGTCGGACCTGCACTGGCGACAATGTCTCATCTGCTGAACATAAGGTGCACACTTGTCCTGAACAGCCTTACATTCTGCCGGTGTTGGTGCTGTCCTGTCAACAAACTTTGCCTGGCAGATAAGTGGCATCACATTCATTATAAATACACCAAGTTCATTGATCTTCTGGGCAAGCTTAACAATATGCTCATCATTTATACCGGGTACAAGAACTGTATTGATCTTTACCACAAGACCTGCCTCTACAGCCATCTTGATGCCTTTAAGCTGGTTCTTAACCATTATCTCACCAGCTTCAAGACCACGGTAAACTTTTCCCTTATAAGATACGTGACTGACCAGCTGAGCCTCTATCTCAGGATCAATGGCATTCATCGTCACTGTCAAGGTGGTGACCCCAACTCTTAGAAGGTCGGGCATCTTATCAGGGAGATTCAACCCATTTGTACTCAGACAGAGAGTTACATCAGGGAATTCGTTCTTGATTAGATCCAGTGTTTCAAAGGTCTCGTCATTAGCAAGCGGATCTCCTGGTCCTGCAACACCAACTACCTTTATGAATGGATAAGCATCCAGTACCTGCCTTGTCTTTTCAAGAGCTGCCTGCGGGGTGAGTACTTCACTGGTAACACCCGGTCTGCTCTCATTTACGCAGTCAAACTTACGATCACAATAATTACATTGAATATTGCATTTCGGAGCTACTGCAAGGTGAATTCGGCCAAACTTATGTTGAGCCTCTTTGGAATAACAAGGATGTTGTGATATTATCCTCTTGATATCTTCATCCCTAGAAACTTCTATTTCGCAATCATCTTTCTCATTTTCCATTTCTATAGCTCCTATGGTTCTGAGCAGCTCCAATAAACACGGCTCAATTTAAGGGAAACTACTAGATATAGCTTTGTATAAACTTATGACAAATTTACCAAAATTAAACTACTTTTCACACTTTCAACATGTACTTACTTCGCACCACTTTCCGTTACCTTCCCACATCTTGACTGAGAGTGGAAAATCAAGTCTTGAAGAAAGTTTTGCATGAACGTGCTCACACAGGTTCTCCACACTTGGGAATTCAAGTATATCGTTAAGAAGCACATGATCGTACTCCTTGAGAACTTCTTTTATGACCTTTTTTATCTCATAGAAGTCCATGACCATACCCGTCTCTTTCTTTTCACCTTCAATTACAATTTCTGTCTTGTAAGTATGTCCGTGAACTATGCCACATGTTTCATGCCCTGGCAAATAGTGGGCACTATCAATATAATCAACAATTCCAAGTCTCATTTTCATTATAAACAACCCCACATCTTATGTGTCTGAGGTATTATTCGCGTATCAATATCATTAAGGAAAGATTCCTGTAATTGTAACAAAAATCCAGGTTCAGGTTGCATATCTTTCTGTGTGACCGGTTGAAGTATCAAACTGGAAATATAGCCGGAGATCGCTCCGACAACACCTTCAATATCATCTGCAGGTGTGTCCTTTGTTACAACGATCTTACAGAAACAATCCCTGTCCTTTGTAACTTTAAGAGTTCTGAAACACTCAATAGTACTTTCAAGATGCAATTCAGGGTCTTCAAGCAATGAATGAGGGAGCAGCTTGACATCACCGGAAACATAGGAAATTTTGTCCTTCACTTTTTTAGCCATACGAGGAAGTGTCATATTCGACTCCAGGTACAGAGGAACTTCCGTTTCAAGTAAATTGATGAAATCAGAATGTATCAGTGGTTCACCGCCTGTAAGGGATACCGAGTGTAGACCGGAATAAGAATTGATCATTTCACCGACCTTTTCAGCAATCAGAGGATTTTCAAACTCATGGAACTCATTGGATCCGGGAACAGCTTCAAACCTGCAAACCTTTGTAACTTCAACAGGAGTATCGCAATAATTGCATTTCAGGTTACATCCGGTAAACCGAACAAAAGCCTGCCTGAATCCCACATATGGACCTTCACCCTGTACTGAACAGAATACTTCACTAAGAGAAGCCTGCATTATATCACATCCAATGGTCTGGATTTGCGAAGATCTTTCTCAATATCAATGAATTCATTGTAATATCGCTTTGCTATTTTGTCCATCAGGCCTGCAACATCATCGTTGCCAAGTCCAAGGTCTTCAAAACTGCCATAGAAATCGTGAACAACATTAATCCCAAAATGAATCTTCTGTGATACTGCCGATGTGCTTGCGATGGACACTGTTAGCTTTTTGCCATTTACAAAAAGATCATCACCCTGTCTGACAATATCATTGTGATATTCAGAAAGAACCTCTTTGACTATTGCAGTGAACAGGCGCTGTCTTGAATATATGAGTTTCAGATCACTTGAATCAAAGTGCTCGATGATAAAATGAATCATATCAGTTGAAAATATTATATCACCCTGTTTCTTATCCTCAAGATCGATCATATGTTCAATCTTAACATCACATACACCCCTGAAAGCTATGATGGAATCTTCTTGGATATCTTCAAGATTGTAAGCCCAGAGAGATGATATCTGACTACCATCATAATCCATCTTTTCATCAAGAACTAAGCATTTCATAATTAGCACCCATAGTACGACTTAACTACAAACTCTATTCCTTACCAAGTCTTACAAGCAGAGGGTCTTTGGTACCTGCAGCTTCAAATGCTCTTCTTCTCCTTGTACAACTTTCACATTCCCCACATGGAGCATCTTCACCATGGTAACAGCTCCAGCTATACTCAAGAGGAGCTTTCAGTTCAATGGCCCTGGCAACTATTTCTTTTTTGCCCATCCCAATGAGCGGAGCGAGCACTTTAACTCCATTCTGTGTTGAATATGAAAGAGAGTCATCAATTGCAGCAATGAATTCAGGGGAATTGTCAGGGAATGTAACAGCTTCCTCTTTGTTAAATCCCACAACAACATACTCACACTCCATACTCTCTGCATAAGCTGCTGCGATGTTTATAATAATACCATTCCTGTTAGGAACCCACACAGCCTTGGCAGATTCAACTGTGATGGAAGGATCAGCTTCTTCGGAAATCTCATCTATATCAAGTTTTGGAACGGCAGTATCTGTGTTCACAAGAGATGTAGTGGTAATCTCCTGCATCCAGGTAATATCGAGAATACGATAATCTAATCCAAAGTGTTCGCAAACCTTGATGGAATTTTGTATCTCACGCTCGACAGCACGCTGCCCATAATTGAATATAAGAGCCATTTTTATGCCAGTCTTTTCGAGTACTGCCGCAACGGAAGTCACTGAATCAAGACCGCTACTTAACAAAACAATTGCAGTAATAGGGATTCCTCCTAAGAGTTAGTTGATGATAAGTAATACTTGAATAATACCTGAGGAGGTCTTAAAGAATACTACTATATAAATAACCATCGCTATTAAGAAACAGAATATTGCTACAAATAAATAAAAATCGGAAAAAACTACTTCAAAAGACTTATAATGTACATATTTCTAAAAGGAGGAAACTGTAATACCAGAAAAAACACAGGTAAAAAAGAAATAAGAACAAATAAAAAAGTTAAAACCGTAATCCTACGGTTTTAATCAGATTCGTTTACTGTCTTCTGCTGAAGATGAAAGCCATACCAATGATTGCTACCATTGGGATTGCAATGGTTGGGAATTCAGGAACTTCCTGGGTCACAGGAGTTCTCTCTTCTGAACCTTCCTCATCATTGCCTATTTCTTCATTTTCTTCTTCACCGCTCTTTGAAGTCAGATCAATATCCTTTGTTATTGAAGCATTATTCAATTCATCTTCACCATATGCGACCATCTTGACTGTGTACTTAGTAGCATCTGAGTATTTATGTACAAAGGAAGAATTATCACTTGTTGTTCGGTTTGCGCCATCACCAAAGTCCCAGTACCAGGATGAAGCATTCTCAGATTCCTCAGTGAAAGTCACATTAAGACCGTCAACAGTGTAATTAAAGTCTGCTATGACTGTTACAACTGAGTCAGAGTCATCTTCAACAACTTTCTTTACATCATTCCCATCATTTTCATCCTCTGTGCTGGATGTACCTAGACTTCCACCACTATAGAACATAGTCGCGGGTGGTTCAGGTGCTTCTTCTTTTGATGTATTTGTATTTACTTGTTCAGGTTCCTTGGAACTTGCCTTAGGACTGTCCTGAACAACCGTCTCCTTGTCCCCAATTACCGGAGCAGGCACTTCTTCAGGAGATTCCTGAGCAGAACCAGCCTGATAATTGATCAGTCCTGCAAGCAAGAGAACTGAAAGGAACATTACTATAACTGGCAAAAATAATCGTCTGTCCATAATCGTACCACCTTTTTTTCATAATCCAAATTAATCGTTACTATGTTAAGCATAAGAGAGAGTCATATATAAGTTTTTTCACACTGCTGAAAGTCATACTCATTATGATATACCATAATTACAAAGTTGAAAACGAAAACAACAGAGCATTATTAATAAAAATATAAATAGGCAATATTCACAATATTCAATCCTATAATTACATATACATTACACCCAATAATAAATGGGAGTGAAAGAGTGAATCCAGGCAATAAAAATCCAGATGACAGATACAATAGACTGAAAAATGAAAAAAGCCCATATCTGTTACAACATTCACAAAATCCGGTTGACTGGTTTCCATGGGGAGATGAAGCTTTCAATCTAGCGGAGGAAGAGGACAAACCAATATTCCTTTCCATTGGATACTCTACATGCCATTGGTGTCATGTGATGGAAAAAGAATCCTTTGAAAATGATTCTGTTGCACAACTGTTAAATGAGTCTTTTGTTTCCATCAAAGTAGACCGTGAAGAAAGACCGGATATAGATAATATATACATGACAGTATCTCAGGCAATAACCGGTCGTGGAGGGTGGCCCCTTTCCATTCTTATGACACCGGACAGGAAACCATTCTATGCTGGCACCTACATCCCCAGGGAAAGTCGATACGGTGTACCAGGAATGGTTGACCTGCTGCCTGCCATTTCAAGACTCTGGAATAGTAAACGGCATGAACTTCTTGAAAGTGCAGATGCCATAATTAATGCTGTTTCAGAGAATAACAGAGCAGAACAGAAAACTAACCTGACTATCGAAAAAAGACTGCTCAAAAATACATTTGATCAACTCTATAGTATCTATGATGAAGAATATGCAGGTTTTGGCAGAGCTCCAAAATTTCCAACACTGCATCATCTTACATTTCTTCTGAGATACTGGAAAAGAACAGGTAATGCAGATGCACTGGAAATGACCGAAAGAACACTTGAAGCAATGCTAATGGGAGGAATATACGACCATATAGGCTACGGAATACACAGATATTCCACAGACAGACATTGGCTTGTACCTCATTTTGAGAAAATGCTGTACGATCAGGCCATGATGGTCATTGCTCTGACAGAAGCATATCAGGCAACTGCAAACCCGGAATACAAAAAAGCTGCTGAAAATATCCTGAAATATATTGAAAGGGATATGACCTCACCGGAAGGAGGTTTTTATTCTGCAGAGGATGCAGATAGTGAAGGAGAAGAAGGTAAATTCTATCTGTGGAGTACATCAGAAATTGAAGGTATACTTGGAAAGGAAGATGCTGACCTCTTCATGAAAGTATATAACATAAAAAAGGAAGGCAATTTTACTGAAGAACACAGTAATGTTTTGACGGGAAAGAATATCCCTTACCTGACAGAAAGTATCCGGAACATCCGCTTATGGAATGAAGAGCATGGAAAATACATATCAAATTCCGTTGACAATTCCATAAGAAAATTATACGAAAGGCGTGAAAAAAGAATACATCCATCAAAGGACGACAAGATCCTGACAGACTGGAACGGACTTGCCATTACAGCTTTATGTAAAGCATCACAGGCATTTGATGATGAAACTTACACACGGAAAGCAATTAAAGCTGCAAATTTCTTCATGGAGAATATGAGTGAAAGCAATGGAAAAATGAAGCATAGATATCGTGAGGGAAATGTTGCTATTGATGCTTTCCTTGAAGATTATGCTTTCTTTACCCAGGGGCTTATTGAACTTTACCAGACAACTTTTGACATTAAATATCTGGAACATGCCCTGAAACTAAATGATTATCTTATCGACCATTTCTATGACGCTGATGAGGGAGGATTCTTCCATACATCTGATGAAGCAGAAGAACTGATATTCAGGAGTAAAGAAGTTTATGATGGTGCAATACCTTCCGGAAACTCAGTGACTGCCATGAACATGTTGAGGCTGGCTAAGATCACAGGCAGTTCCGAGCTTGAGGAACTGGCAGACAGAACTCTCAGCACATTTGCGGAAAAGGTTAGTTCAACACCTGCAGGATATACACAATTCATGTCAGCCGTTGACCTGGCAATTAACGGATCAGTGGAAATAGTGATTGCAGGAGAAAAGGAAGATGCTGTATCAGAAGATGTGATCCGTATGATCAACGAGAGATTCATCCCGGAAAAAGTTATCCTTATAAAAAATAAAAAAGATGCAGAAAGACTCTCAAAAATAGCACCATATACTAAGGACATGGAGATGACAGATAACAAAACAACCGTGCACATATGCCAGGACCACATCTGCAAACTCCCTTCCAATGATGTTGATAAGATCAAAGAACAGATAGAGGCACTGTCCCACATTTAAAGAGGAACTAATATGACAACAGGAAAGTTCTACAACCCTGAGATTGAAACAATGGAGAGAAGCGAGCTTGATTCCTTAATAGATGAGAGGATCAGATATACAGTTAATTATGCTGCTGAGAACTCATTGTTCTATAAAAAATGGTTCAGAGAACATAAAATAAATCCCTCTGATATCAGATCACATGAAGACCTGCTGGAACTTCCCATAATATCCGGTAAGACGATCAGGGAAAACCAGCCACCTGTAAAAGATGATTTCGGGTTCAGAACTGTTGACTGGAAAGAGGTTTTTACAATACACGAAACCAGTGGAACCAGTGGCACACCAAAATCATTTTTCCTTACATGGAACGACTGGGAGAGATATGCGGAAAAATATGCCAGATGTTTCGTATCTCAGGGACTTGGAGAACAAGACCGAATTGTTGTTTGTGCTTCATACGGAATGAATGTCGGTGCGAATACCATGACACTGGCAGCCAGAAACCTTGGAATGACAATGATACCTGAAGGAAAGTGTACATTCCCTGTCAGGGTCATGGACTCATACAAGCCAACCTCGATAGTAGCCAGCGTATTCAAACTTTTACGCCTTGCCAGGAGAATGAAAGATAATGGACTTGATCCGGCAGATTCCAGTATTGAACGCCTTATAATAGGCGGAGAAAGCTTTGCAGAAGAATCCAGGAAGTATGTTGCTGAAATATGGAACTGTGATGTTTACAACAACTATGGAAGTACAGAGGGAACCATGTGTGGAGAGTGTACAGACAGCAGTGGACTACATGTCCCTGAAGATCTGGTACATCTTGATGTCTACGATCCCGGCATGGACAAATTCGTAAAGGACGGTGAATGTGGCAGACTTGTGCTTACCACGCTGCTACCTGTTGGAGCAAAAAGCGGTAACGTGCTTCTTAATTATGATACAGAGGATACAACGGTTGTCCTTGACAGAGGAGAATGTTCCTGCGGTAGAACTCACATGAAAATAATGACACCTGAAAGAGAAGCTGAAACATTCTGGACATCAGGAACTCCTTTTAACAGAGTTAATATCGAAAAAGGGGTTTTCCAGAGGGAGAACATGGAGTACCTTACAGGGGAGTATGAAGCATTCCTTTATGGGGGCGATGATGAAGAAGAAACTACCCTCAGAGTAAGCATGGAATGTAACGATATACAGAACTGTAATAAACAGGTCATTGAAGAGAATTTCCTTAGATCGTTCTTTGCCTACAAGAAGAATCTGGAAAGTGCTTACATTGACGGAAGACTGAATATCCTGTTCAACTACGTAAAACCCGGGGAGCTGGAGTTATACCGCATTAAAGGCAGGCCAAAGCGTATTGTTGACAGAAGATAAGGAACCTGATATGAGAATCATATCAGGATTATTCCTTCCCAGAGTACCAGATAGAGATAAAATCCGCCCAGGAAAGTCAGTATCCACAGTAAGAGGGTAATTTTCATCATTTTCAGGGGATCAACAACGGAAGGTATTTTTTCACTGAAAGACAGTTTGATGTATATAGTAAATATGATAACAGCCAGACCTGATAAATGATGAAGATACATTATTGAATTAAAGGAAGAGCTCATGTTGAATCCCGAAAGTGAATACATTGAAGGAAGCATGAATGCAATCACAGATAATAATTGAACTGTCACAGCAATAATAATGAATTTACAGTGTTTTCCATAAGGGTCTTTAGATGCCTGAGTAACAGCAAAAGCAAGCAATATAATTACAATAATCTGTAAAAACAAGTCCACATAAACCGTATTTAAATCTGAGAACATATATTTATAACCCCATTAATTATAAGGATATGTTTTGGCTAAAGATATAAATATCTAGCTTAAAAGCAGATTACATTGATATGATATTCTGAATCACATTTTCAAAACAGGTTCTGTACTAGAAATTTCCTTTGTAAACTTTCAGGCCGTTTTCAGAAACTGCAAGAATCCACGGTTCCATACTGTGTGCTGTGGAACGCATTTTCCTTACCCTCATGTATCTATTGGCAACATTACCCTTAAGATGCAGACCAAGTTCTATAATTCCATCTGCAAGATAACCTTCCATCCCTGTAGCAGGGTCAGAAATACCGGACAGTTTTTCTTCTTCCAGTATAAGGAAAGTTGTCAGTTTTTCACGTCTCATGGTCTCAAGGAATTTATACATTATTTTTCTCAGAATACGTGGATCCACATCAAGAAGAGAATATAGCGCGCCCAGAGAATCAATGGCTACACATGTACATTTCTCACCAATGTTTTCCCTGAACTGAACAATGTTTTCTTCCAGTATATTCAGGAGATCATCCGAAAATTCATCATACATTACACGATAATCACTAAAATCCGATATATGGAGCTTCTTTGAAAGTTCGATTCCCATGCTGTCCATATTCTGAAGATGGTTTTCCTTACTTTGCTCAAAAGTTATGTAAAGGCCATACTCATCTTGCTCTTCCAGATAATTAGATAAGAGCTGGAAAGTGAAACCTGATTTAAGCGTGCCTGCCGCACCGGTAACCAACACTACACTGTTTTTGGGTATATCTGTCTCAAAGACCTCATTCAAACCTTCTATGGTATCCACAAATCTCATAATACCCCTCTTTACTTCTAGTTTTCAAAAAGAAGTAAGAATAATAGTGTAAAAATAATATATATCTTTAATGATGGTAAGATAATTAAATGACAATATATCTAAATAGAATCTATTCTTGACCTAATAATAATCTTTTATTGCACGCAATGATACAATTTTTCGCACATAATGCGCATAAATTTATCTGCAAATATTGTTTTATATTATAAGTTCTCTGGGCCCACAACATCCCCGTTGACAGACCGCATCCATCTTTTAAGCAAATGGAATTCCTTCTTTTCCAGAACATCAGGATCAAGCTGAAGTAGCATTCGTGAATTTGATGCCATGATTGTGCCATTGGTCTGCTCCAGTAATTTGACAACAGAAAGGAAATCATTGTCAAGTATCAGGTATTCCAGACCATCCATAAGAACAACACCATCTTCAACCTTATTCACAAAATCAGCTATAGTGGGATGTATTCTGAAAAGCTCAGTGGAATCGATGGACTGCTGATCCGTTGTCTTGTTCTTGGTCAGCCACACGATTGGTGTTTTTGCAATACCATATATATTACGTATCTTATCAGGATTCATCCTTGTAATACAAAGTCCGGGTTTCCCGCTTTTCACAAGTTCGGAAAATGTTTTGTAGCTTGGCCCCTGTTCTTCGGAGCCTGAAAGATATATAAATCCACCTTCAAGTTCAACTTCCGTCTTGTTGGGGTCTTCTTCAATATCCTCAGTCAGAGGAGTGATAAAAAGACCTCTTAAACGTGAGCGATCCTGAAGAGTAATTATGAGACCTTCTTTTTTATTATCATCAGGAAGCAGAGAAGTTGAAACATTCATTAGAACCTTTTCATCATGCTTGGTATAGAAAATCATTTCAAAATCTTTTTTCTCAGCGAATTCCAATAGGTTCGCATCATCCACAAATTCCCTGATAGGTTGTGCAATGATATCACCGACTTCATAACCCAGCAGGTCTGCAGCATTCTTATTAGCAGTAACTATTCGCTTTTTACTGTCAAGGGACAGTATGGCAATAGGTGATGCCTTCAAAAGATTATCAAGATATTCGTTGGCCCTTTTAATCTTTGATTCTGCTTCAAGTCTTTCAGTGATATCTTCACCCGAAACAAGCAGACCGTTCCTGTTTCCTTCAGAATCATACAGTACAATGTTGTTCCAGCTCATTATCCTTTTTTGTTTATTGCTGTTTAAGAAAGGAATTTCAAAATAACCCACATATTCTGCTGATGTTGAAAATAGTTTTTCAAAGCCCTTTCTGGCGCTTTCCCTGAAAAGTTCCGGCACATAACTCTCAAACCAGTCGCTACCAAGAATCTCATCTTCCGGATAACCAAGAATCTCACATCCTTTCCTGTTGATAACCTTAACAATACCATTCTCGTCCAGCACAAAAAGCATTACTCCTGCAAGTTCCAGATAATTCTGCGCCTGATCCCTCTCAGCTATCAATTCATCATGAAGTTTCTTAATCCTTAAAAGTGAGCCTACTCTAGTCTTGATCTCAAGACGGTCCAGAGGTTTTGTGAGAAAATCATCTGCGCCTGAGTTGATACCTTTTATGCGATCTTCAAGACTTGATAATGCTGTAACCATGATAATAGGAATGAAACGGGTCTTTTCAGAACTTTTCAGTATCTTACATACCTCATAACCGGTTATGTCAGGCATCATGAGGTCAAGTAATATTATATCAGGACTATGTTCCTCAACTTTTTCCAGTGCTTCTAAACCACCATATGCAGATATAATCTCATATTCATGCATGAGATAGGCATCCAGCAGCTTAACATTCATTGACTCATCGTCAACAATCAGCACTTTACCTTTTTTTTGCTCTTCCATCCCTTTCACTCACAAAACATGTTGATAGGTATCCAGTATGGGAAATGTGTCTCAAAGTCACAACACTATATAATATCTAAAGTATTTAAATAAAACCCGACTGCTAAAAATACTGTTTTTTAAGTTAGTTTTAGATGCAAAAGTACTCTGATTTTAATCGGTAGTGATAAAAAATAAATTACTATAATTAACGAATAGTATTACTAAACAAGAAATTATTAATATTAAAACATAATTCATAGTCATAATTCACTACATAATTGGATGATTAAAACAATATTTCATAATAAATTACAGCCACCATCTAATCGTAAAATAGGATGAAAAAGTGTTCGAAAACTTGCTCAATGTATCAGATCTTCATGTGAGATTCCCAACAGATGTTGGACTTGTAAATGCTATCAATGGTGTAGATCTTTCTATAAATTCAGGAGATATCATGGGTTTGATAGGCGAATCTGGTTGTGGAAAATCTGTACTGGGACTTGCAATAACTCGTTTGCTTCAGGAAGATGCCATTGTAAATGGAAGAATTAACTATAGAGGAGATGAACTGCATGCTCTTGACAAAAAGACTATGCGACAGATAAGAGGGAAAGACATTGGCATAATCCTGCAAAACCCCGGTACATCACTGAACCCTGTAATCCCCATAGGTAAGCAGATAGCTGAGCCACTGGTCATTCATCAGAGAATGAAACGTTTTGCTGCGATGGATAAAGCCGTTTCACTCCTTGAACGCGTAAAGATACGGGAACCTGAAAAAAGAGCAAAGGAATATCCTCACCAGTTCAGCGGTGGAATGAAAGAGCGTGCTCTTATAGCTATGAGTCTGGCAAACGAATCTGAATTCATAATTGCTGATGAACCCACAAAGGGACTTGATGTCACTGTAAAAAAGAATATTGTAAAGCTGCTCAAGGAAATAGCAAACAAAAAGACAATGCTCATCATCACCCATGACCTTGCAGTGGCAGAAGATGTCTGTGACAATATAGGAGTCATGTATGCAGGGGAAATAGTTGAAATTGCACCTGTTGAAAGGATGTTCAGTGAACAATTACACCCTTATACAAAAGGATTTTTTGAATCGCTTCCTGCAAGAGGACTAAAGCCTATTAAAGGGAACAGTCCTTCACTAATCGATCTTCCTGAAGGATGCAGGTTCCATTCCAGATGTGACCACTGCACAGAACGTTGTAAAAAAGAACATCCCCCTATGATCGAGCATGAAGGAAGACATGTGAGGTGTTTTCTTTATGCTTAAAGTTTCCGGGCTTAAAAAAACATACATTACAGGTACATTTCACAAATGCAGAGTTCATGCTGTTAATGATGTTTCATTTCATATAACAAAAGGACAGACCTTTGGAATCGTCGGAGAGAGCGGCTGTGGCAAATCCACACTTGGAAAGTGTGTTCTCAGACTCACAGAGCCAACTGAAGGAAAGATAATATTCAATGGTACAGAAATTACATCCCTGGATAAGGAAAGCCTGCGAAGTATCAGACCAAAAATGCAGATGATATTCCAGGACCCGGATTCTTCCCTGAACCCCAGAAAAACGCTGGGGCAGAGTATAGCAGAACCATTGAAGATCAGTGAAATAGAAACAGGCAGAATCAGTGAAAAGGTAGAGGAACTTGTCAGGCATGTGGGCCTCCTTCCAGAACATATAGACCGGTATCCGCATCAGTTAAGTGGAGGGCAAAACCAGAGAGCTGTGCTTGCCAGAGCTTTAGCACTTGAACCGGTATTTATTGTAGCTGATGAACCAACAGCTTCACTTGATGTTTCAGTACAGGCACAGATACTCAACCTGCTCAAAGACCTGAAACATGAGTATGGACTTACCATGCTATTCATATCCCATGACCTTGAGCTCATGCGACATATGTGTGACCGTATTGCTGTAATGTACATGGGAAAGATTGTTGAGATAGCAAGCGTTGAAAACATCTTCCATTCACCAATGCATCCTTTCACACGCCTGCTGCTCAATGAAAATGAAAATGATAGTGAAGAGATTTCATGTGCCAGTGGTATAAGCAATATTTGCTGCTATTACAACAATTGTCCTTTGAAAACAGGAAAATGTGCACATGATATTCCTTATCTCACCGAACATATGCAGGAACATTTTGTAGCCTGTCACAATATCAAATCGATGCATATTATAGAAAATGATTGATCCGACCGACAGGTCGTTACGTTTATTTAGGCAGAGGATTAAAATGAATATTTCAAAAATTAAGGAAAGAATAAAAGTACCACTTCTGGTACTTATTTTAATTACTGCGGTCGTTGCAGGTTCTCTTTGCATTGACCAGGATGATAGCGGAACAGATACCGTTGAATCTGGAAGTCATCTGAATTGTGTACTTGCACAGGGTCCTTCCGATTCACTTGACCCCGCAAGCAAATGGGTAGGATGGTATGTGCGTGAATTCGGCATATACGAGACACTTTTCAGTTACGATGAAAATATGGTACTTCAACCTGAACTTGCCACAGGTTACGAGCAGGTTTCTGATACCGAATGGAAAATAATACTCAGGGATGGGGTCAAATTCCATGATGGTACTATCATGGATGCAGATTCGGTTGTATATTCCCTTAAAAGGGTGCTTAACTCTGAAAACTCAAGAAAGAGCGAATACGATTTCATCGACTCCATTACAAGTGAATCAGCAAACACAATCACAATTACAACAAAATATCCATATGCACCTACCATTGCAAGTCTGACAGACCCTATAATGTCAATTGTCAGCCCCGAAGCAGATGACATTAAAAACTCACCGGTTGGAACCGGACCTTTCAAGTTCAAGAGCTATGAGCGTGAAGTCAGCATCAGTCTGCAAAAATTCGATGACTACTGGAATGGTGCTTCTGAAATTGATACTATAGATGCATATATTGTAGGTGATGGTATGACCCGTCTTTTCATGCTCGAAAGTGGAGACGCTGATATCTCCAGATACATACCACAATCCGAGGTTTCAAATATTGAAAGCAACGAGGACTTTGAGATCACATCCAAAGAAACTCTCAGATCATATTTCCTCTACATCAACATGAACAAGGAACCATTCAACGATGTGAATTTCAGACAGGCAATGAACCATGCAATTGATCGTCAGCAGATCGTTGACGTTGCTCTGGAAGGAATTGGAGGAACACCTGCAGAAAGTGTATTCCCTTCAGTATCTCAGTGGTCAATTAACGATGAACTTGAAGTCATTGAGAGAAATGAAACAATGGTGAAAGAACTACTTGCAGAAGCAGGTCTGGAAGATATAGACAATGATGGCTATCTCGAGTATAACGGAGAGGACTTTGAGATCAGCATTTACACCTATACAAGCCGTCCGCAACTTAAACCATCTGCTGAGGTAATTGTGACCCAGTTCGAATCAGTTGGACTGAAAACAAGTCTGACCACCATGGAAGGCAGTGCCATAGAAGCAAAGATGGTCGAAGGAGATTATGACCTTGCCCTCTATGCATGGGGAGTCGCTCCAACAGGTGACCCGGACTACTTCTTCAGCAAGCATTTCTATTCTAGCGGAACTGAGGCACAGAAAACTGGATACTCTAACGAACAGGTAGACCAGTGGATTGATGATGCCAAGAAAAGCTCTGATGAGGATCTCAGGAAAGAATACTACGACAATGTCCAGAGACAGATCCTGGAAGACTGCCCGGAGATATACATATTCTACCAGAATGCAATCACCGGATACGATACCAAAGTGGGAGGTTACAAGGAATACCCAAATGAAATCACGATCCTGACAAAGGACATCTATCTCAATGAATAATGTTCCGGGAAATCCGGAACACTACTTTTTCAGATATTATAAAAGAGGTGATTAATATGGAAACAAAAGAAGTTATTCAGAATTATTGGGATTACAGGAGTGATACTTACAACTCTTTTGTCGTTGACCAGTCAGATGAGGAAAGAAATACATGGATGACAATTTTGTCCGAAGCAATGGACAACAGAGATAGTCTGAAAGTACTTGATGTTGGAACCGGACCCGGATTTCTGGCGCTTATATGTGCTGAAATGGGGCATAATGTCACAGCTGTAGACCTGTCAGAGAATATGGTCAAAAAGGCAAAAGAAAATGCACTGAAGAGATCACTTGAAATTGATGTCATGCAGGGTGATGCAGAGAATCTTGAACTACCCGACAGTCATTTTGATGTGGTTATGAACAAATATCTTCTCTGGACACTACCAGAACCAGGTAAGGCACTGATGGAATGGAAGAGAATCCTTAAACAGGGAGGAATGATCATTGCCATAGATGGTGACTGGCATAACGATGGCATTCTGAGCAAAACACTAAGAAAGATTTCAAATGCCATAAAAGTGATCAGGGAAACAAAATATCCACGCATCTACAACAAGCATTATGATCCACTCAAAAAAGAGCTACCTCTTTTCAGTCTAAAACCTGATGAAGTAAAACGCTATTTTAAGGAAGCAGGTTTTGAAGATGTTAACATTGAAAGGATTGAGAATCCCTATATTTCCGGGAAGAAGAGGACGTGGAGAGATAAGCTGAACCTTTCTGAGCCTGTGTACATGATAAAGGCCAGAAAACAGTAAGAAACAAAACAGGAATAAAAGAGGAGCATATTTGATCGAGTTCATTGTCAGAAGAGTATTACTCCTGATACCGGTCCTTACATTGATATCAGCAGTCAGTTTCGGGATAATCTATATAACACCCGGAGATACTGCAAAGAATGCACTCATGAGCCCTTCAGGTGGTGCAAACGAGAAAGCCGTTGAGGAATTCAGGATACAACAGGGACTTGACAAGCCTATTCATATACAGTATCTCACATGGATGGGAAAAGTGCTCCATGGGGACCTTGGATATTCCTATATGACCAATGAAGGAGTGAGCGATGCAATACTCCGGACATTCGGAGCAACACTGAAGCTTGCAATCGTAAGCATGTTGATATCACTTTTAATTGCAATTCCTGCAGGGATAATAGCAGCCTTGAAACACGGCACTATCATCGATGACTTATTCAGGTTCACAGCTCTGTTCGGTGTTTCCATGCCAAACTTCTGGCAGGCATACATAATGATAATCGTATTCGCACTGTTCCTGAAAGTACTACCGTCCTCAGGTTACGGAAGTGGTGACCTGTCACATATAATACTACCTGCCATCACCCTTGGAACAGGCTATGCAGCAGTGACCATGAGACTCATGAGAGCAAGCATGCTTGACGTGCTCAGACAGGATTACATCAGAGCTGCAAGGGCAAAGGGACTGCCGGAATATCTCGTAATATCCAGGCATGCGTTGAAGAACTCCCTTATACCAGTAGTTACCATGGCAGGACTTAATTTCGGATATCTTCTTAATGGTTCAGTGATCGTGGAAACCATATTTTCATGGCCCGGACTTGGAAAACTAATCGTTTCATCCATACTTACCAAGGATTATCCCATGATACAGGGTTGTATCCTGTTCATAGCTGTCATTTTCGTGCTGATCAATTTCGCTGTTGATTTATCCTACGCATACCTTAACCCGAGGATCAGATATGAGACCCGCAATTAAAAAACACAGTGCAGGTATCATACTCAGCTTTGTAATTCTTACAATATTATTTATCGTGGCACTATTTGCCGGATATATTGCACCACATGACCCGGAAGAAGCAAATCTTGAGAAGAGACTTCAGGAACCATCCGCAGAATATCCTTTTGGAACCGACCACCTTGGACGCTGTATCTTAAGCCGGATTATATTCGGGTCAAGAATATCACTATCAGTTGGCCTGCTGGTTGTATCTTCATCTCTTTTATTCGGAATGACCGTCGGCACTATTTCAGGATACTATGGAGGGATTCTGGATGAGATTATTATGCGTATAGTTGATACGTTCCTTGCATTCCCCGGACTGCTGCTGGCACTTGGCATATCGGGACTTTTCGGTGCAGGGTTCACCAATATGGTCATCGCTCTTATAATAGTGGAGTGGACAGGTTATGCACGACTTGCAAGAAGCTCTGTAATAGATGTAAAAGAACATGATTATGTCACAGCTTCCAGAGGTCTTGGAGCAAAGGATTCACACATAATTATACAGCACATAATTCCAAACATAATGTCACCACTCATAGTCATGGCAACCATAGGAATGGGATATGCAATACTTGCATCTGCAGGACTCAGTTTTCTTGGTTTTGGAATCCAGCCACCAACTCCCGAATGGGGATCCATGCTTACTGATGGAAGAGAATACATCCGCTCCGCACCTTATATAATGATCTTCCCAGGTATTGCTATTATGGCGACAGTTCTTGCATTCAACTATCTGGGTGACAGCCTGAGAGATATTCTTGATCCCAGAAAAAACAGAAGTTCTGAACTATAACACTATTTTAAAAAAACTCGAACAAAAACATATCAATTGCAGGAATACTAATGGTCATACAGAAGGCTAAAGCATCAACTGGAAACTATTTTTCACGGATAAAGGAGTTCACACCAAACGCAAGGATGTTCCTTTCATATGTGTTCATGATTTCCCTAAACCTTGGAGTGTATAAGGTAATCTTTAATCTCTACATCCTGAGGCTTGGATATTCAGAAGATTTTCTTGGGCTGATATTATCATTAACATCAATAGCCACCGGTGTCTTCTCAATCCCTGCAGCTATGATATGTGACCGCATAGGAAGAAAAAGAACACTTCTGTTATCATGTTTACTGCTTACTATTTCCCTTGTATTCCTTTATAACACAGCAATAAAAGAACTCCTGATGTTTTTCAGTATACTTTACGGAGCATCATCTGCATTGAATATTGTAACAGGTTCGACGTTCATGCTGGAAAATTCGAAGCCTTTTGAAAGGATGCACCTGTTTTCAATGTATCAGTTACTCTATACCGGTGCTACAATGGCTGGAAATCTAGTAGGAGGTGCTTTTCCTGCTATACTGGCAAAAGTGACTGCAATGGACGCCAGTGGTTCACTTGCATACCGAATCACACTAATGCTGTCACTGTTGACAATAATGGTCTCTTTTTTGCCATTACTTAAAATAAAAGAGGAAAAAACCGTTGTCCACCGTAAAAAGCGTTCATACATCTTCAGCAGTCTTCTGAAATCACAAAATGTGTTGAAAATGATTGTAGTATACATCTTTTTCGGACTGGGATGGGGACTTGCACTTCCCTATTTTAATGTATACCTTGACGTGATAATCAATGCTGGTTCTGATGAAATAGGATTCATTTTCTCCCTTGCGGAAATTCTTATGATGATAGCGCTTTTGTTCCTTCCGGGATTTACTGAGAGTTTTGGAAAAATAAGAGTAGCATCTATTGTCCAGATATTATCCATACCTTTTCTTTTGATGTTCATATCAAGTCCGGTTTTGTATATAGTAGGATTTGCCTACATTATGAGGTCAACCCTGATGAATCTAGCAAATCCAATATTAAATAACTTCAAACTTGAAATTGTCAGTGAAGAAGAAAGAGCAACAATGAACAGTATTGCCTGGATGACGTGTTATGTGTTTGTTGGCGTGGGAACATATGCAGGTGGCTATATACTAGCTTCAGGCAATTACAGGTTACCTTTCATTATTACCTGTGGGATGTACGCAGCAGCTGCCATACTGAACTTCATATTCTTTGACAAACTTGAAAAGAACATGACAGCTACATGAAATGTCAGAACTCAATGCCAACATATATAATTCTCAAAAAGAAGATTTAAACATAGAGAATGAAAGACTGACCAGGAAGAATATTAAACAAATAATGTCAGAGAACAAACACATAATCAAAAGCCTGAATGATAAGATCAAATCCGGAAATGAGGTTGCTGAAGACATTCGTTACCTTCTTGAAAGAGACTACCGCAGAGATAGTGCAATCCGTTTTGTAGCTGACCATTACAGACTGGATAAAAATGAGAGATACATACTGGGACGTACTGTATTTTCCAAAAAAATAGCCAGCTCTCGCAAAGGAAAGAAACTTAACTTTAGCGATTTGAAAAGTCGAAAAGTACTCATAGATGGTTATAACGTTCTTATTACACTGGAAAGCCTGATTGACGGAGAAGAGGTATGGTTAGCAGATGATTCGTTCCTACGGGACACAAGAGGAGTATTCAAAAATCATACTAATGGCAATAATACATTCAAAGCTGTTGAAGAAATGCTGGATTTCATCCGGAACTCAAATACTGAAAGTGCTGAAGTACTACTTGATACTCAGATGAAGAACAGCGGAGAACTTGCAGCATTCATCAGGAAACGCATGGATGAACTATTGATCACTGGTGATGCAAAAACATCAAAACATGTGGACTATGACCTGAAAAACTGTGATTCAGATTATGTGGTGGCTACAGCAGATGGTGTAATTATTGATGCTGTGGAAAATGTTGTGGATATTCCAGGTTGTATTTTCAGCAGTTCCAACCGTTAACTTGCAGGCAAGAGTTCTAATAGTTCATAATACCTAGAAATAAAGGAAGGAATATGAAAAAACTGGGAATTATTGTAACTGATCCGCATGACTGGACAGCTCAAGCTCTTATTCAGGAAGCGGAAAAAAGAGGATTTGAAACATTTTTTCCTGATCTGATGCAACTCGAAACATCCATTGGCAGGAGTGTAAGCCACAGAGCAGGAGATGTCTGTTTATCAGAACTGGATGCAATTATTATCAGGGACATGGGACCTGGAAAGAATGATGCACATATATTTCGGTTTGATGCATTGAGAGAACTCGAGCAAAGCGGCGTGCTTATAATAAATTCTCCAGTTGCCATACAAAATGCTGCCAACAAGTTCTACGCAAGCTGTCTGATGGCAGGAGCCGGAATACCTGCACCTGAAACTTTTGTAACTCAGGAAGCAGAAAAGGCTATTGAAATCATTGAAAAACTTGAGGATGTAATTATAAAACCTGTATTCGGATACAAAGGGATTGGCATTCAACGTATTAAGAAGGGAACTGTTCTTGCACCAGATGGAAATAAAATGAAAACATCTCCAATAGAACTAATACATCAAATAATAGATGAAAAAGGAATGCTTTATATACAGGAGTTCATAGAAAACTCAGGACAGGATATTCGCGCATTTGTTGTTGACGGCAAAATAACAGGGGCTATTTACAGAAAAGCACCTGAGGGGTGGTGGCTGAACAATCTGAGTCAGGGCGGTACTCCAGTAGCCTGTGAACTTACAGCAGAGCAGAAAAAAATGTGTATCGATGCTTCAAAGGCCATTGGGGCCATATATGCAGGTGTTGACTTTATTGAAAGTGACAATGGATATTTCATCCTTGAAATAAACGCCACACCTTCAGGAGCAGGCATCTATAAATCCCTGAATATCAATGTTGCAGAGCATATCATAACTGCCATAGAAAGCAGACTTATAAAAACGGGGCATCAAAATGACTGAATACAAACAATGCATTGTTATAAGGGACGATCTTAAACTATCCAAAGGTAAACTTGCCGTTCAGGTTGCGCATGCAGCAGTCTCTGCTTCAGAGTGGGCTGAACGTTCTGCATTTGATAAGTGGAAGGAAGGCGGGCAGAAAAAAGTGGTTCTGAGAGTTCCGACATTAAAAGACCTCTTTGAACTGAAAGAAGTTGCAAGAAGACAGGGGCTTCCAACTGCACTAATACAGGATGCAGGACTGACCCAGATTGCTCCGGGAACTGTAACTGTACTGGGCATAGGACCTGCAAAAGTAGATGACATTGATAAAGTGACAGGAAATTTAAAACTCCTCTAAGTCATAGAGTAATACATTGTATTTGGGGGTTTGGCATGAAAAATGAGAAAAAAACGCAGATTCTTGAACTTATCATGGTAGTTTTTTTGCTATCAGGTATCATGTTAAGCTCCGGCTGTATTTCAGAGTCTATGAATAAAGTCGAGGGAATTTTCAAGCCTTCATCAGTAACTCTGTTCCAGAACGAAAATTATTACCAGATAGAACCCAGTGAACTAACTGTACCGATAGTTCCTGATCAGGATGTGTCTGTTTATGAAGAGAGTCCTGACCAGTTGACTGAAAAGATGCCTGGTTTTGAATTGTCAAGTTCCTATTATTACACCGAGTTCATAGAGGGAAATGAAGCCGTGATCAGTGTAATTATACACAACATGGGAAATACACCAATATACATTTATGAATTCGGTTTTTTGGTAAGTGAAGAGAACGAAATGGTACTCCATGAAGCAGGAGTTACTATAGAACCCGATGATAAGGCTCGTGTAGGTATATTATCAATTGACATAAGCCGGGAAGCCACACAAATGGAACTGGAACCCCGTATATCACTCCTTGTTCAAACTGAATCGGGAAAGTGGCATGATTACAGAACTCAGAAATTCGAAGAAATCACAATAGAAGTTAGCCCGGAAATGGAAACACAGAATCCTGATTACTCAAATAATCCCGAACAGATGTTCAATCAGGTTAATGAAAAAGTAGATCCTTACGATGTCCAGGTCCGCACCATGGCAGCGGCTTCAGCAAAGAAATATCCCGGTCAATACAATATATACCAGATATGTCACCTTTTTGATGACACTAAAGAAAACATACAATACATAAGCGACCCCAGAGGGAAAGACCTGTGGTCAACTCCCGGAGAAACGATGACTGTCGGAGCCGGAGACTGTGATGACTATGCCATCCTGCTTGCCTCACTGATAGAAGCAATCGGAGGAACTTCAAGAGTCTACCTTACAGATACGCATGCATTTGCAGCAGCATATATTGGGAATGATACTGAGATCATGGCAGATGCCATCAGTAATTATTACGGACCGGTGCCGATATACTATACTACGGACGAATATGGTTGCTGGCTTATGCTGGACCCCACATCCAGTATCTATGCAGGAGGGCTTCCAGGAGGAACAGCACCAACAGATACGGGATGGACTTTTCTTAATACAAGTACTGTCACTGTGATTGACATTGCTCCGGACTTAGGATGATAATTAATGATACCAATAATACCTGAAATTGAAAAAAAAATGGGAATAGACCTTTATTGCACACATACCGAAGGTATAGGTGGTGTACTCAGGCAGGAGCCTGAAGATTTTATTGTCAAAGAGATCACAAACCGTGAAGAAGGCGATAGTGGTAAGAACCTGATACTTGAACTCACAAAAACCAACTGGGATACACACCATCTTGTAAGGGATATGTCCCGTAAACTTGGTATCAGCCAGAAGAGAATCGGTTTTGCCGGCACCAAGGATAAAAGGGCTAAAACTACCCAGAAGATCAGTATTTATGACATGTCCGAAGAGGATATTGAGAATTTTTACATTAAAGATGTAGAGCTTAAAGTCATAGGAAGATCTGACAGATCCATAGGTCTTGGAGACCTTTACGGAAATGAGTTTATCATTACAGTGAGGGACATTGATGCTAGCCCTGATGAACTCAAAAAAATATTAAATGAAATTACCGATGAGATACTGAAATTCAGAGGAGTTCCTAACTTTTTCGGAGTTCAGAGATTCGGAGCTGTCAGACCTGTCACCCACATGGTTGGAGAACAGTTACTTAAAGGGGACATAGAAAAAGCTGCTCTGATATACATTGCAAGATCATTCCCTGATGAGACAGATGATGTGAAAGAAGCAAGAGATTATGTATGGGAAACAAAGGATTTTGCAGAAGGACTCAAAATATATCCTCTCCGGCTCAGGTATGAGAGAGCCATGATGCACTACCTGATTGAGAACCCGGGAGACTATGCAGGATCTTTCAGTGTACTTTCACGTAATATCAGTAAGATGTTCATCCACGCTTATCAATCCTACATGTTCAACCGTATAATATGCAAAAGGATCGAACAGGGACTCCCACTTGACAAGGCTGTCAAAGGGGACATTGTTTGTTTCAAGAACAAAGAGGGCCTACCTGATACAGCTAAACTGCAAAAAGCAACGGAAGATAATGTAAGCGGAATGAACAATCTTCTGAAAAGAGGAAGGGCATTTGTGACAGGCCCTCTTATTGGATACAAGAGCGAATTTGCTTCGGATGAGCCAGGAGAACTTGAGCTTGCTGTTTTCAGTGAAACAGGATTTAAGACAGATGATTTCAAAATAAAAGATATCCCGAAAATTGATTCAAAAGGACTTCGCAGGGAAATATTACTTCATTGTGAGCCGGGATTTGAAACGGCAGAAGATGAGCTGAATCCCGGAAAAAGCAAAGCTACAATAAAGTTCTCTCTCCCGAAAGGAAGCTATGCAACAACGGTCCTCAGGGAATACATGAAAACAGATCCTTTAAAAATGAGTTAAGCCCATTGCAACTGTGGGCCTTTTATCTTTCCAATAATCAAAAATAAATTATTGTTTAATTTTTCAGGTTTTCAATTCTCATTCATTTGATCATAGACTCAATGAAAGCCTTAAATGGTGGTGAAGGTCTTCCAGGCCTGGATTTGAATTCCGGGTGGAACTGTGATGCAAAAAAGAACTTTTTACCGGGTATCTCAGCAATCTCCATTCTGTTCCTGTTCTTACCTGAAAATACCATTCCTTTTGCCTCTATCTTTTCAACATAGTTAGGATTGACCTCATACCTGTGTCTGTGACGTTCAACTATACTGGACTGACCATATATTTTCTCTGCGAGTGAGCCTGGTCTAAGAGCCGCATCATAGTCACCAAGGCGCATTGTTGCACCCATATCAACCACATTCTCCTGTTCAGGTAAGATGTCTATTACAGGATAAGGTGTGTTCTCATCGAATTCCGAGCTGTTAGCACCCTCAAGACCTGCAACATTTCTTGCAAACTCGATAACAGATAACTGCATTCCAAGACATAGACCAAGATATGGGATATCATTCTCCCTTGCATACTGGATAGCCCTGATCTTGCCCTCGGTTCCTCTTTCACCAAAACCTCCTGGTACAAGGATTCCATCGTATTCAGAGAGTGAAGAGACCATTTCAGGATGGTCTTCAAAGGTCTCAGCGTTTATCCAGCAAACTTCATAGTTGACACCACATTCAATTGAAGCATGTTTGATAGATGCGCTTATACTCAGATATGAATCTTCAAGATGAGTATATTTTCCAACAATCCCTATCTTCACATCACCTTTAAGATGATGCATTCTGTCAACCATCTTTGACCAGGACTTGTCCTCTGATCCGGTAGAGGTAAGCTCAAGATGTTTCATAAGGAAATCAGTAAGACCTTCTTTTTCAAGCATAAGAGGGACTTCATAAATATCATCTGCATCGTGAGCACTGATAACAGCTTCTTCTGAAACATCACAGAAAAGAGATATCTTTGAGATAGTGCCTTCAAGCAGAGGTTCAGGACATCTGGTTACTATAATATTAGGTTTCAGGCCAAGTTCTCTTAACTCTTTTACCGAATGCTGTGTTGGCTTTGTTTTCTGGTCACCCTGCGGATCCATTGGTACAAGTGTCACATGAACAAAAGCAAGATTCTCTTTTGGCTCCTCCCGGTACATCTGTCTTACAGCTTCAAGGAATGGCATACTTTCAATGTCACCAACAGTACCGCCAACTTCTATAAGACAGACATCCGCACCACTTTTTGCAGCAACTCTTCGGATGCGCTCCTTAATCTCATTTGTGATATGAGGGATAATCTGGACGGTCTTTCCAAGGTATTCTCCTCTGCGTTCTTTGGAAATAACAGACTCGTAGACCTTGCCTGTTGTCAGATTATGCTCCCGTGTCAGTTCAGTATCAAGGAAGCGCTCATAATTTCCAAGATCAAGGTCCACTTCACCTCCGTCTTTCAGGACAAAGACCTCTCCGTGCTGGAAAGGGCTCATAGTACCTGCATCAATATTGATATAGGGGTCGATCTTAATGGCTGTGACCTTGTAGCCTTTATTCTTAAGATTACGTCCTATTGAAGCAGTGGTTATTCCTTTTCCAAGACCACTCATTACACCGCCGGTAACTATGATATATTTCATATTATTCACCTTGATTATCTTTTAGATTTAGGAAGTCTCAATAATAGATAAGCCATCAGAAATGTCAGCATGATCGAATAGAGAACAGAATTGTAGAAACTAAAGAATTGTTCAAGATCAAGCGACAATATAAATGAAACGAATAAAGCAGCTAATAACAGTAAAATGATAATTTTCAGTATCCTACCTGAATATGGAGAAATTGCCTCAAAGGTTGAACCGAGCATTTCCATTGATATGGAAGGAATCTGCGCACTCCAGTGATCTTCACCGAAAATGGAAGAAGATTTTGATGACCTGGATGATCCTGATGATTTTGATTTGGATTTTGTTGATTGAACAGCAGGTTTGTAAAGTGATTCATCTACATCCACTGAAAAACCGGTCTCATTGGGACCCGGGTTTCCGAGATTTAAATTGAAACCCTGTCTTTTTGAACCATACCCTACAGTAATATATACTTCTCCTTTTGTGTAGAGTCTGCCATCGTACGGGATACGTGCTATCAGAGGAATGTATTCCTCGTGCTTAACATAAGGATTGTCTTCAAGAACAGTGATATTCTCTCTCAGGGAGTCGCTTACAGAAAGGTTGACATGGGTTGGAGCGCCATAATTGATCAGCACAACTTCAAAACTGCGTTCCTCACCGGGAGACAAAGGTAACTCGACACTATCTGTGTCGAATTCAATAGAATTTACTCCAAGTCTGTTAATGTGAACCTGCTGCAATTGAATGTCCTCACAGTTTCATTCCCTGAGATCAGGTGGAAGCATATTCGGAATGCCTTCTTCTATGGGATAGTATTCATCGCAGGCAGAACAATACAAGGTGCCCGAAATAACCTCATTGTCGTCCTCTTTTTCGATGTTCAGGACAAGGTCCCCTTTGCAGATGGGACAAGCAAGAATATCCATAAGGTCCTTTTTCATTCGATCACCACCTTTCAATACGTTACAATAAATATAAGGTTTTTCTATCACCTGAACTACCAAAATAGAACCTGTTTGCCAGAAAATATCATGCCTCAAGAGATAGTTTAATTTATAACCTGAAATGTACAATAACCCATGTTTTCCATTTTTATGAAGGTACTCGATTTTGCTGTCCCTATCCTTATTATGATATTCGTGGGATTATTCGGAACAGGTATTCTCATAGAACTTGGATTCATGCAAAAATTTGCGGGTATTGTCAGGCCTCTTTTCAAATATACAAATCTTCCTGATACCTGTGCTTCGGCATTTCTGGTTGCTCTGGGGTCCACAGTAGCTGCCAATGGAATGGTTGTTAACTTTAAGGAAAGCGGATGTATAAATGAAAAAGAAACAATGCTCTGTGCCTTACTTAACAGCACGCCTGCCTATGTCAGGGAAATTATCACCTATCAGATACCAATAGTTCTACCGGCACTTGGTCCCATAGTTGGTGGGTTCTATGTGATGGTTTTCATAATCACAGCCATTGTAAAAGTAGGTACAGTAATATTACTAAGCAGGATATTCCTGGATAAGAATGACTGTGTCTATTCAGAGAACGTTTCAGAGAAGAGAGTTTCTCTGAAAGATGCTATAAAGAAATCATTGAAACGTAATCGCAGGCTTTTCACAAAAATCGCCGTTATATATCTTTCAATGACAACGCTGGTATTCATACTTAGAGAAAATGGTGCTTTTGAAATATTCAATGTGCTTCCTCTTGCTGAAATATTTGGAATACCATCAGAAAGCATTGTTCCCCTGACAAGCTATGTTGCAAGCCCGATTCTTGGAATTTCACTGCTTGGACCAATGATAAGCAACAATGGTATTTCCTATATCCAAGCCATGATCGTACTTATGCTTGGAAGTATGTTCATGCTTCCGATATTCAGTGTCAGGACACTCCTGCCCAGGTATGTGTCTATTTTCGGACCTCGCATCGGTGTCAGAATTGTTGCTTTTTCCACCGGGATGAGTATATTGGTTCGTTTCTGCTTTCTCATAATATTACTTACAATTGCAAGTTGAACTCTAATTTTTATTAGATATTCCCTATTCCGGGTTGGAACATTTTTTTATTAATATATAACAAGAAATATTATATAGTAGCCGCAATATACATAAATTGCATAATTTGCACAGGCTGTATTTTTTAGCCAGATGGAATATTATAATTTGGTTTACAAAATTACTATTTAAGTAAAAGTAATTAATGAACAATAAATTAATATATTATATAATATACTATATAATAACGTAGAAATACAATCCATATTCTACTGATATTGCGTGCAAATTTTGCACATGTTATGCAACACCAAACATGGGAGATATGAACAAATGGTAAAAGTAATGATTGTGGATGATGCTGCCTTCATGCGCATGGTCATCAAAGACATATTAACAAAAAATGGTCATGAAGTGGTTGCCGAATGTGTTGACGGGCTTGATGCCGTAAACAAATATCCGGAAGTTAAACCGGAACTGGTCTTCATGGATATTGTTATGCCAAACATGGAAGGAATAGATGCACTTAAGAAGATCATGGAGATGGATCCTGGTGCAAAAGTTGTCATGTGTTCATCCATAGGACAGCAGTCAGTTGTCACAGATGCACTCAAAACAGGAGCACTTGACTTTATAGTTAAGCCTTTTGATGCAGCAAAGGTTCTCGAAGTAATTGGAAAAGTAATGTAACATGACTATAAATGCACTTGTAGTCGATGACTCCGCACTCATGCGAAAGGTCGTCTCGGATATCCTGAAACAAGACCCGGAAATAAACGTAATAGCTACGGCCAGGAACGGTCTTGAAGCTGTTGAAAAGGTCGAACAGTTCAGGCCGGATGTGGTGACCTTGGATATTGAGATGCCTGTACTTGACGGATTGCACGCTCTTGGATATATCATGAGTGAGTGCCCTACTCCAGTAGTCATGTTAACGGCGGTCGACTCCAGGTCTGCGGAAAGTACACTAAATGCATTCGAATATGGGGCAGTAGACTTTATACAAAAACCTTCGGGAAATATCAGTGTAAACATTGAGGACATCGCCGACAATATTCGCAAAAAAGTAAAGATGGCATCAAAAGTGGATCTGAAGAAACTAGGATTCATGGAAGAACACGTGAAAATTTCACGTGAGAAGAAGAGCAAACCATTGCCATCCAAACCAAAGAGAAGAGTTGCTACAAAGAGTGCGGTTCATCATGCAAATGGTAAGATCGTTGCCATAGCATCCTCTACAGGTGGTCCTCGTGCTCTTGAACAGGTAGTTCCTAAATTACCAGGGAACCTGAAAGTTCCCGTAGTGATCGTCCAGCACATGCCTGCCGGATTTACTGCATCACTGGCACAGAGATTAGACGGACAGTCTGCATTAACGGTCACCGAAGCAAAAGAAGGAGACGTACTTCATCCGGGACATGTCTACCTTGCGCCGGGAAATTATCACATGGAGATCAAATCCACTGAAAAAGGTGGAATTTACCATGAGGTAGTAACACTTAATCAAAAACCCCGTGAACAGGGGGTCAGGCCCTGTGCAAACATCCTTTTCAGATCACTTGTACCAATCTACGGAGCTAACATAGTCTCAGCGATCCTGACCGGAATGGGAGCTGACGGTGCCGATGGTGTGGAAGAGATAAAGAAAGCAGGAGGAAAAGTAATCACTGAAGATGAACGGTCATGTGTGGTATATGGTATGCCAAAAGCAGTCGTTCAGAGAGGACTTGCAGACAGCATTGTACCTCTGGAGAAAGTCTCCTCCGAAATAGTACGAATGCTGAATTCATCCGGTGATTAAAATGTGTTTGGAAAATGTGAAGATCAGTATGATCTCAGGGTTGGTGTGACCATGGATATGTCAGAATACAAAGAAATATTTAAAGCAGAATCAGAAGAACATCTGCAACAGCTTAACGATTCATTACTGGGACTTGAACAGAATCCCAATGAACTTGAATACATCAATACAATGTTCCGTTCTGCACATACCTTGAAAGGAATGTCAGCAACGATGGGTTTTAACACCATTTCAGAACTCACTCATGAAATGGAAAACCTGATGGACATGGTAAGAAAATCGCAGGTAGAAGTGAGCAACAGTTTAATAGATATTCTGTTTGAATGCCTTGACACCCTCGAGGCACTTGTTGAAACCGTAGATAGTGAAGAAGAAGTGGACATTGGTCATCTTCAGGCAACACTTACACAGGCTATGGAAGGTTCAATGCCTGTGCAGGACATTAAAGGATCAGTAGCTTCAAGCATAGATACTATTGAAAATGAGATAAGTAAGGAAATACCAGAGGTACCTGAAGCAGAAGAAAACGAATCAAAGCCAGAGATTGTCCCTGTTGCAGATGATATAGAGTTATCTGATAATGATAAAAAAGCAATAAAGGAAGCTGTTAACGAAGGAAATCGTATTGTTTCAATGAAAGTAATCCTGGACGAATCTTGTGTTCTGAAGTCTGCAAGGTCAACTCTTGTACTTATCAATGTTTCCAAGATGGGAGAAATAATAAAGTGTGTCCCTACGGAAGCAGAGCTTGAAGACGAGAAATTCGATCTTGACTTTACTGTAATATTTGCAACTAAATCTGCTGATGAAGATATAGTTGGCACAATAAAGAAGATATCGGAGATCAAGGACGTAATTCCTTCAACAATTGCAGAAAGTGATGGTAAACAGGAAGCAAAGAAAGAAAATGAAGAGAAGGAAGACTCAGAAGCTAAGAAAAGCAATTCAGCTGTAAAAAGACCTGATGCTGTCAAGAGCATTCAGAGTGTCAGGGTCAATATAGAGCGTCTTGATAATCTGATGAACCTTGTTGGAGAACTTATTATCAATAAGATCCGACTTAACCAGCTTGCTTCCGATCTTAATGCAAAGGATCTGGACGAATCACTTGCAAACCTTGACCGCCTTACCAATGAGATCCAGACCGAAGTAATGGAATCAAGAATGGTTCCTATCGACCAGATATTCAGCAGATTCCCGAGAATGGTCAGGGATCTTGCAAAGTCCGAAGGTAAGCAGATCAATCTTATTATTGAAGGTAAGGAAATCGAACTTGACAGGACAGTGCTGGACGAGATAGGTGACCCATTGGTACACCTGCTCAGAAATGCTGTAGACCACGGTATCGAATCCGAGAAAGAACGTAAGGAACTGGGTAAACCTCCGGCAGGTATGGTTAGACTGGCGGCTTCACGTCAGAGAAACAGTGTACTAATTGAGGTTGAGGATGACGGTAAGGGAATGGATCCCGCTCATCTTAGAGATATAGCTGTAAAGAAAGGCATTATGACAAGAGATGAGGTTGACAAATTATCTGACAATGATGCCCTGAACCTGATATTTATGCCTGGTTTCAGCGGAGCTAAGGTCGTTACCGACATTTCAGGAAGAGGTGTCGGAATGGATGCTGTCAAGACAAAGATTGAAGCACTTGGTGGAAGCGTAAAGATCAGTTCCGTGGTAGGCCAGGGCAGTATAATGAAACTACAACTGCCACTTACAGTTGCCATCATTCAATCACTCATGGTCACTGTGACCGGTGAAACATACGCAATACCTCTGGGTAATGTGATCCGTGATGTAGGAATAAAAGCCAGTGACATAAAAACAATAGAAGGAAAAGAAGTGATCATGCTCAGGGGTGAAGTACTACCACTGTTAAGACTGCATGATGTACTTGAATGTCCTACTGAAGAGGAAGAAAAACAGAATCTCATTGTTGTGGTTGTTGAAAAGATGGGAAGCAACATAGGATTGGTAGTTGACGAACTCCTCGGTCAGCAGGAAGTAATCATCAAATCACTTGATAATAAACTTTTGAAAAACATGAAAGGATTTGCAGGTGCGACTATACTTGGAGATGGAAGTGTCGCACTGATCCTTGATATTGCTACATTGATCTAAAATGAGGGAATAATATGGCGGAAATGGACGAGATGGCAAAAGGAGCATTTCAGGAGGCTGGAAACATTGGAATGGGACATCTGGCCACATCACTTTCTAAAATGGTGAACAGGGATGTGAAAATAGACATTCCTGTGGTTGAAATGCTCAGCCTTGATGACATAATAGCAAAAAGCAATGTAGAAGGGAAAAATAAGAGTGTTGTTGGAATACATCTTCATATTACAGGAGACGTATCCGGAGGAACGCTCATACTACTTCCAAAATTCTCTGCACTGTCTTTTTCAGATCTTCTTATGAAAAAGCCAATAGGAACAACAAATAAAATTGAAGAACAACAGGTTAAAAAACTCCGTGAAATGGGAGTAAATCTCTGTAGTGCCTACATGCGTGTTGTCAATGAATTCCTGGGAATAAATCTCAGCATTGGAGATCCAAGCATGGAAGTCAACCTGGAAGGTGTAGGTGACTTCATTCAGAAAGAGATTGGAGAACTTGCCGATGAATTCATCGTTGTAAAAGGTGAATGTCTGATACCTTCTACAAACTCAAAGAACGAATTTAACATGCTTTTCGAACCCGGAGCTACAGATATAATTATGGCAGCTATCATGAAGAAGATGATGGGATAAAATGAACATTGCCCATTTTGCTCTGGATATAGGAACAAGAACTGTTGTGGGACTTGTCACAGAAGATGGGGACCTCAACATAAAAGCTGCATGTGTTAAAGAGCACAATGAGCGCAGCATGCAGGATGGGCAGATCCATGATGTCGAAAAGGTTGCAAAAGTTGTAGATGAGGTCAGAAAAGATCTGGAAAAACAAACAGGATCAAAATTATCCAAAGTAGCAGTGGCCGTTGCAGGCAGAGCACTTAAGACATCCAAGGTAAAAGTTTCAGTTGAGATGCCTTACAGGGAAATTAGCCGTGAGGACATTTCTGAACTGGAATTTGAAGCTGTTGCAAGAGCTGGCAATCAACTTGGTAGTGGAAAGGGTTTTAATTGTGTTGGTTACTCGGTTATAAGCTACGAACTTGATGGAGAAGGTATTTCCAATATAGTCGGACAAAAAGGAAGTTCGGTTTCTGTGGAAGTGCTTGCTACTTTTCTTCCGGAAGCTGTTATCAGCAGTATGTTTGCCGTACTTGACAGATGTGGCCTTGAAGCATCAAGTGTTACACTTGAACCAATAGCAGCTCTTAATGTCGCTATTCCCTCTGATATGCGCAAACTCAATATTGCGCTTGTAGATATCGGCGCCGGAACATCTGATATTGCCATTACGGATAATGGAACAGTGATAGGCTATGGAATGGTCCCTGAGGCAGGGGATGAAATTACTGATTTTATCTGTGACTATTATCTTGTTGATTTCAAGAAAGGAGAAAACATCAAACGTTCCCTGAACGATATGGAAATGATCGAGCTGGAAGATATTTTTGGTGTTACAACTGAAATACCGGTAAGCCAGGTAATTAGTGATATTGAAGCTGAAATTGACAAACTGTCACAGCATATTGCTGAAGAGATCCTTACAATTAATAACAAAAAACCGAGTGCTGTGGCTCTGGTCGGAGGTGGATCACAAACCGCAGGACTTAAAGAACATTTATCGAAACATCTTGATATACCAGTACAGAGAATCGGGTCACGTCTTCCAAAGCAGATAGAAGGACTGGCTGATGGCACCGGAATGGTCAACGGTGCAGACATGATAACTCCACTTGGCATAGCACGCATGGCTATCCTTGATGAAGGAATCGAATTTATTGAACTGAATGTCAATGGTCTGGAAATACACCTGATGGACATAAACGGTCTTTCTGTCATGGATGCACTTGTGGCTGCAAAGGTCACACGCCTTTATCCGCGTCCTGGTATGGCCCTTAGCCTTACTGTCAATTCAGATTTCAGGACAGTTGAAGGTGACATGGGAGTGCATGCAAAGATACTGCTTAATGGAAAGAAAGCAAGTCTTGGAGATCCGGTAATAAATGGTTCTTCCATTGAATTCACAGCACCTGTTGACGGTAAAGATGCACATCTTAAAGTGAAAGACCTCATGGAGATCGAGGGAACAAAAAGCGTGCACAGGATAAATGTCAATGGAAACGAGAAAGAGTTCAGACCTTTTATCAGTATCAATGGCAAACCAGCATCTTTTGAAGATACAATACCTGACAGATCAGAGGTGATAATCCGTGCACCAAATCTTGAAGACGTACTTGAGATGGAATACGGACACGAAGAAAATGAAATGATCTCTGTGACCGTGAACAATAAACCAAGGTATCTGAACAGGATAAATTACACATTCAGATTGAATGGCGATGTAGTGGAGAGAGATAAGCTTCATGAATGTCATGTAAGTGATGATGACATAATTATTATTGAAAAATCAGTGTTTGAATACAGAATAGAAAACGTTCTTGGCAAACCTGAAGAAGGCAAAAGGATCAGTGTACTTCTCAATGGTGATGAAGTTACATTCGACGGATCAGTGCCCCAAATTGTCCTCAATGGAAAAAGGGCATCTCTTTTTGATAAGATAAATGATGGAGATAACATCATATTTAAAATGGGGGAGGATGCGGACCCGATACTTTCGGATCTGTTCGAATTTATGGATATTAAAAAGGAAGAACTTGTTGGCAAGAGAATGAGACTTCTTGTGAACAATGTTCCGGCCAGATTTACAACCCCACTGAGGGATGGAAACAATGTGACAATAGAATTTGCAGAGGTATAAAAAATGTTAAAACCTGTTGAGAAAAAAGATGATGAGTACTACCAGACACTGAAAAACCTTATCCAGAAAAATCTTGGATTCAACTCAAACCAGTACAAGGATTCTCACTTTAAAAGGAGGATAGATGTCAGATTGCGCGCAACAAATACCAGTACATACAAAGAGTATGTGGAATTGCTGCAAAGTGATCGAAACGAATATCCTGAGCTTATGGAAACACTGACAGTTAATGTTACCAACTTCTTCAGGAATCCTGAAGTCTATGATATTGTAGAAAAGGAAATACTTCCAGCCATCATCAAATCGAAAACAGGTGGCCTGCGTTCCATAAGAATATGGAGTGCCGGATGTTCCATCGGTGTTGAAGCATATTCCCTGGCCATGCTTTTCCATAACTTACTTGGAAAAGAATTCGGCAAATATAACATCAAGATAACCGGAACAGACATTGATAGAGAAAGTCTTCTAAAAGCCCAGAGTGGCGTTTATTCTGAAGCAGAAATGAAAGATGTAAGACCTGCTTTCCTTAAAAAATATTTTACAAAAGAAGAAGGTAAATACCTCATTTCAGATGAACTCAAGAAGATTACTCAATTTAAAAAGCAGGATTTAATATCAGGTCCGAAAATGAGCGGATTTGATGCTGTATTCTGTAGAAATGTCACAATTTACTTCCAGAAAGAATTGCAGGAGCAACTCTATATGGACTTTTACAACGCCCTTGGAAAAGACGGATTCTTTGTGATGGGTAAGACAGAGACACTTATAGGACCGTCAAAAGACAAATTCAAATCATACAATTCCAAGGAGAGAATCTACCAGAAATGATGTTGATGAACTAAAAGCAAGCATCTTATACTTAATTAGGGAGTCTACAAATGAAATATAAGATATCAAACCTGACCGAAATGCAGGTGAGTGCCTTAAGGGAAATTGTGAACATTGGAGTTGGGAACGCTGTTACCTCGCTTTCAAAAATGATAGAAACAGGAGTTAAGATAGAGGTTCCTGATTTTAAAGTAGAGTTGATCGAAGATGTTCCGGAGGTGCTGGGAGGACCTGCTAATGTTGTATCAGGCGTCATCATGCAGGTCACAGGTGATATCGACGGCTACATCATAATGATGCTTCCTGAAGAAGCAGCCCGGACAATTTGTGAAATAATAACACATGAAGAGAACACGGATATTCTGACTCCTATAAACCAATCACTGATTGAAGAAGTCGGACATATCCTGGCAGGCTCGTATGTAAGTTCATTGTCTGATTTTCTGAGTCTGAATATTAAGATTTCAACACCAATGCAGACATTTGACATGCTCGGTGCCATCATAGACCATATATTGATCGAAATGAGCCAGAAAGTAGAGTATGCACTTCTTTTTGACACATTGTTCATACTCCAGGGCGATAGAACAGATGGATTTTTCCTTACGATGTTCGATCCTGATTCCATGGATACTATAATCGGGCGTGTTGATAAAATGATCTGACAGGAGAGATATGAATGAATATAGTACTTGATAAGTTCTACTATGATGCACTGAATGAAGTGGGAAACATAGGAATGGGGAATGCAACAACCGCACTATCACAGCTTGTAAGCAAGAGGATAGAGGTTAGTGGCTCGTCCCTGACTTTGCTTAAAGCCAAGGATATTGCCGAGAACCAGAATGATGAGAGGGTCGGAGCTATAGTCAGAGTAATGGGGGATATGAATGGAGGATTCATACTTGTTCTTGGCAAGAAACAATCTGAAATTCTGGCTGATATGCTTCTTGAAGATAGTTCCGGTGAAGATACTTACATGAAAATATCAGCTTTTATTGAAGTTGCTAATATACTTGCAGGTAGTTACTATAATTCACTCTCAAAATTCCTTAATCTTTCAATAATACCTTCAATACCCACAATATCTGAAGGTGATTCAGATGAGATATTCGAAAAAGCAAAAAAACATATGAGCGGTAAGATAGACCATATCTTTGGCCTGACAACATTATTTGAGATCCATGGTGAGGATGAGTACCACAGTTTGAGCGGAGATATGTACATGCTCCTGGATACAGCTTCTTTGCAGTCAATTATCGACAGGATAGAAGAGATGCGTACGAGATAAATATGATAATAGTGGGAATGGCTGACAGCGCTGTTGTAAAAAAACCTGAAAAGCTCACCACCCTCGGCCTGGGATCCTGTGTGGGTATTTCATTATATGATAAAAGTACAGGTGTTGGCGGCATGGTGCATATTATGCTTCCAAGCATAGAGAGTGCAAGATCAAAGGAAAACATTGCAAAATTTGCAGATACAGGTATCCCTTCACTTGTTGATGACATGGTGGATGCAGGTGCATATAAACATCGCACCACTGCCAAAATAGCTGGTGGTGCAAGCATGTTCTCATTCAATTCAAATACCCAGCTCAATATTGGGGAAAGAAACGTAACAGCTACTAAAAATACATTGGATGGACTGAAAATACCCATTGTTGCTGAAGATACCGGACAGAACTATGGACGTACTATTGTGCTTGACACTGAAAACGGAGAACTTACTGTCAAGAGCGCACTTAAAGGTATAAAAATATATTAATATATACAGCGTAATAATATATCAAATGGATGAATAATAGGTGACAGCAGGATGTTAACTCCGGAAATAACTCTAACACATATCATTTTTGTATCCATATCATTAGCTTGTGGATTGGCAGCTATATACTTCTGGGTGAAGGTTTATTTTGAAACTAAAAAAGGATCTATTGCCTGGTTACTTCTTGCACTTACAGCCATTTTCCTTATAACTTCTTCAATATTCCCATCAATTGCTATTAGCTCCCAGGATACAGATATTACTGAAATGGTATTCCTTTTCCTCGGTTTCTGGAGTGCTGTGTACACCAGTATATTTGCAGCAGCCGGTTTTTTGATGTTCCAGGCATTTAAGACAATTCCCCGGGAAAATCTTGGAAATTTCCTGATAGAAGGAATGGTATTTACAAAACCAGTCAAGGCAGAAGATGACATGGAAGAACTGCCGGAAGTAGAACAGGTATCTACACTTCTCAACAGGTCCACACTTATCGAATACACTCCTAAAACCAGATACGAGGATTCCGTAATAGAGATATGCCTTCGTCTTTACGGTGAAATGGTGAATACTGTGTTGGTATCTACACAACCGCGTACTGAAATGTACAAGGAGAAGATCGGAGACCTGATGGATATAGGCGCAATGAAGTTTATTGAAATATCCTCTACAACTAAACATGTTAATGATGAGGATGGAATAATCAAGTTACCTTCAGATGAGATGGGGAAATTCTTTGAACTCACAAGTAAGCTGCCTGAAGGATGTGCGGTTATCTTTGAACCTATAACCCAATTGATACTTACAGATGGAGAACAAAAGACCTATGAATTCATTTCTGAAATGGTAGAGCGTTTCTCTGCCAGCCAATTACTTCTTGTGGGCATGATCAACAAAGAAGCTCATGACGATCAAACAGTTTCAAGGTTTGAAGGACTTTTCCTTAATCTGGCTGAAGAAAAGGATGCTAAGATCCGTGTTGTAAAAGGTGGAAAGGAAGAGTACGTAAGATTCTACGTTGGAGAGAAATTCTTCATGGAACAGGATGTAGAGGTAATACTTGAAGAAAAAAAGGTTGAGTTTTAATGGACAGACAGCTTGACAATTTCCTGACCGATGCATTCAAGGAAATCGGCAGTATAGGCATGGGAAATGCTACTACATCCCTTTCTAAACTCATTGAGAAAAGGGTGCAGTTGAATCTTTCCGACGCACGTTTGTTTGAACCTTCTGCCATTGTTGATATGATACCCGACTCAATAACAATGACAAGTATTATGATTCCGGTACATGGAGATCTTAATGGTCTTACAATGTTGCTTTTTGAGTTTGGTAATGCTGTTTATCTTAGTAATCTGCTGCTCCAGAGTATTGAACATGATGATGATCCGAGTATCTATGAATCAGCACTACTTGAAACAGGAAACATTATTGCCGGATCCTACCTGAACTCCCTTTCATCATTCCTTAACCTCAAGATAATGCATTCAGTCCCGGATATTAGTATCGGTACAATTGATGACATACTGGAAAAAGGGCTCAATAAGATGCAGGAAGAACCTGAGGGAATACTGAATATTGAAACAATGTTCATGGTCTACTCCTCAGAAAAGGATGTTGGAGCTGGTACTATCTATGGAGATATGTTCTTGCTGCTGGATTCAGAATCACTTGACAGGATGCAGAATTCCATACAGGACATGTTGAAATGAATTCCTAATTATTAATCAGATCTTACGGTTGAACTATATGAAAAATATCTGGACTTATCATCTGGAAAAATCCAACGCCAATGACAATGATGGCGATAGTACATTCTCACAGATGCTCCATTCGTTTGTAAGAACAGGAAATGATGAGAAGATGCATACAGGCATTTCCATGGGGATCTCACAAAAGAATAAAAATACTGGTAATATTGATGTCAACAAAGCAGAAACCCAATTATGTACCTGGATGGCAGAAAGTCATGAAGCATACGAACTCGGAATAGATTCATCTAAAAGAGACAGTGTACGGCTTATTATGGCTGAAGATGGAGGATTATCCCTCAGATATGATGTGGCTGGAGAAACACCTTTTGAAATGTCAGTAAGATCTGAAGAAGAAGCCATGGATATTATCGAGGAAGATAATGCCACTACTGAACAGCTTTATCCGGATAATCCGGAACTAAAGTGGATTAAAATAACATAAATTTAATATATATACATTAATTCAATGGTAAAGAATAAAAACTAGTAAAACAATTAATATATAAATATTGTATAATAACTAACTGGACTCAAGAGATAAAGGAGATCTATAATTATGATGGACATTGCAATTTACTCACTTGTTGATGACATGGTCAGCAAGGCCGGCACTGAGGGTGTCGTTGAATACTGGCTTCGTGTAGGTGAGAGCTATGCAGAAAGAATGGGAAAAGAAGCATATGTAGGATGGCCTGCCTTTAATGTAGCAATGAAGGATGGAAGAACATCACTTACAGTTGAAGGTGCTGTTAATGTCCAGACTGACCTTGCTATAACTGACAAGGATGGGGATGTCATTGGTTATGTCTATGCTTTAAAAGTGTGCCCAATGGCACCTACCATGGGAAGATACATTTCAAGGATCGGACCGATACCTGACTCTGACACCGATGTAGCAGACAGCTACAATAACCGTGTAAGAGATTCAGCTGTTTCAAATTACTGCATTACCCACCAGAAATTCAGGGAAGTTGCAGCTAATAACATTACCGTTGCAAAGCAGGCTCTTGAATGCCTTCATCTTGCAAACAAGGGAATGACCGGTGAAGTGAAAATGGTACAGGAAAACCTTGCAAGGATAAATGTGGATGAGAGACACATTAAAAGTATTCTGCGCAATGCTTCCTGCGTGTTCGCACTTATTGTGAAGGGCAAGAGTGCAGGCGAGGAAATAATTGACTGATGGTGATCATATGGCTGAAAATATAGAATCCAATCCTTTTGTCGATGTTTCAGTATATCTGTTCTTTGAGGATATTTCTGATAAACAGGGTGTTGAAGGTTTCACCAATTACATGGTTGGCCAGGCCGAATCACTGGCTAAATCTGTCCCTGAGGAAGAATACCAGACATGGGATGATTTTGCAAATGCCGTTACGAACGGTGAATCTGTCCTATCATCTTTTGAACATATAGGACAGATCAGCAAATATGGTTTTGTTACAAAGGTATGCCCATTTTCCAAAGCTATTAGAGAATATATAAAAAGAATAGGTAACTTCAACCCGGTTCACATGGAAGCAACCGATCATTTCAATCACACCATACAGCCTTCCGCTGCACACAGTGCATGTATGATGCACCAGACTTACCGTAAGGAAGTAGCTAAGAGAATAAAGATCGGAGGGAAACCACTCCAGTATGCTCAGATAGCAGCAAAGGCATACACCGGAAAGATAGCACTTCCTCCTGAATCATGGAAGAAGGTATTACTGGAAAAAGCAGGAATTACCGAAACCCAGGGATTCATGGAAATGAGGGAGAACAGCTGTCTGTATCTTCTTTACGTTGAAGAATAAGAATAGAACTTTTTAGAGCAGTAAAGTATATACTGCTCTAAAACTGATTTTCTATTAATGCACCCTATAATCATTTTTATATTAGCACTTGCTGTAATACTAGTTCTTACTGCGAAACTCAGAATACATCCTTTTTTAGGTCTTATTTTAACTTCTGTTTTCACCGGTGTGCTTGCAGGTGAAGCATCTGCAACAATTGAAACAATCACAACCGGAATGGGAAAAGTATTCTCACATTTTGCCATAATTATCGCTTCAGGAAGCATTATTGGTCTTATATTACACAGGACAGGTGGAGCAAAGTTAATTGCATCTGATATCATCAGGATATCAAAAAAACCACTTTTCGGACTGAATATCCTTGGATTTATCTTTGCCGTGCCACTTATGTGTTGCATCCTTGCCTATGTAATATTCATCCCTGTTGCAAGAGAAATAAAATTAAAAGAAGGATTTCCAAAAGTTCTCACAGCATCCGTTCTTGTATTTGGAACGCTGGCCTCGTATAATCTTGTGTATCCGTCCCCAGTTATTTATTCTGCCGTTTCAGGATTGGGACTTAACAATAGTGACATACTGATTCCCGGAGTTATCATTGCATTCATCGTTTCAATTGCAGGGTATTTTTATGCTGTCAAATTCTGCAGCACAGGCGACATGAGCGGTTTCATAATAGATAATGAAAAAGAGAATGAGAATATTGAAGTACCCGGCAGGGTTGCAGCCTACTCACCAATTGCTATTCCAGTTACACTGATCCTTGCAGATGTATTTACAAACATAGCCCTGTTTGATATTGTGGGTGCACCTGACATGGCACTCCTGATAGGAGTCATTATGGCAATATTCTTTGCTTACAGGCAATACACATTTGATCCTGTCAGGAAATGGGTTGAAAAAGCAATAAAAAGAAGCGGAGTGGTCATTCTTGATATGTGCGGAGGTGGGGCTCTTGGTGCCACCCTTGCAATGACAGGGGTCGGACAGGAGATGGGAACCCTGCTTTCAGGATTACCTTTACCTGCTATTCTTGTTCCTTTCCTTATTGCAGTTGCAATACAGAGTGTACAGGGTTCACGTGTTGTTACTATGCTGGTTGCACCTTCAATAGTTATACCCCTTATCCCAGTTCTTGAACTACCAGCTGAAATTGTTCTCTTTTCTATGGCATCAGGAACATTTCTTATATCACACTTCAATGACCCGTTCTTCTGGATATATAAGGATCTGGCGGAACTGGAAACTGCTGAGGTTCTGAGAAGTTATACACTTGGTGGGGTTGTGATGGGAATTACAAGCCTATTGCTTACGGGTACAGCATATATGCTATTTTATTAAAAGCAAGTTAAAACCGCAAATAAACAAATTAATATTTATCCAAAAAAGAAAAGATCGGACCGGCAAAGCCGGTCTTCTATTTTAATAATTAATGGTGTTCGTGTTCGTCTTCAGCCTTCTGATTTTCCCATGCTTCCTGTGCATCATTGATAGAATCAAGGCACTTCTTGCATAACTGAACTGTGTCGTCCTCGGCACCCTTTGAGAATGAAGGTCTGCTGATTGTTACATCGTACAACTGTGCGATTGCACCGCAGAGATCACATACTCCTGCTGCTCCGCAGCTTGGAGACTCTGCCTGTGCATCATGGGCTTTTTTGCCTGCGTTTAAGCATCCTTCACAAAGACCCTGCCACATTCCGTGTGGATAAGACTCTGCGTACTTTGGTTTGAATACTCTTACAGGAACCACTGTTGGAATGGCTACTCCACAAAGATCACAATCTGCCATTTTACATACCTCCTACCAGTACTTTTGCTGCTTCCATTGCCCAGTAGATGAAAGGCTCTGACCAGAAACCAATTGCAAGTACACCAACTGCTGCAACTACCATTGCAACGGTGTAGGGATAAGGTTCTGCGACCTTCTCACTGTCTGTTGGCAGGAAGTACATGTACTTGACGATCTTTGCATAATAGCCCAGTGAAATTGCACTGTTAAGAATTGCAATTACTGCAAGCCAAGCAAAGCCTGCCTGGATGGTTGATGAGAACAATACGAACTTGCTCATGTAACCTGCTGTTAATGGGATACCTGCAAGAGCAAATACGAATATTGTCATACAGAGAGCAGTTACCGGCATTCTCTTGCCAAGACCTCTGAAGTTATCAATGTGATCTGGGTCAGGTGATTCCTTGTTCTCAGAAAGTACCATGTACGTTACAGCGGCTGTTGCAATGAAAGCTCCTGCTTTCATGAAACCGTGTGACAGTGCATAGAATATACCACCGCCAAGTGCCAATGGTGTTAGTACCACAAATGCCATTGTGATGTAACCTGCCTGTGCAAGTGAGGAGTATGCAAGCATTCTCTTGACACTTGTCTGGTTCAGGGCTACAACGTTTCCGTATGTCATTGTGATTACTGCAAGTATTGCAAAGGCAGTCTGCCATTCAGCCTGAAGGGCTATGAGTGCAACCACAAATACCTTGAGAGCTGCTACAATACCCATCTTCTTTGAACCTGCTGCAAGCAGTGCGGATACAACTGATGGTGAACCCTGGTATGTGTCAGGTGCCCACATGTGGAATGGTACAAGAGCTATCTTGAATCCGAATCCAGCAATCAGAAGAACTACTGCAACAATGCCCATTGGGCTTGAGGCCAGTATGCCTGCATTAGCTGCAACTTCCGGAATACTGGTTGTACCTGTTGCTCCGTATACATATGATATACCAAGGAGCATAAGTGCTGCTGAAAGTGAACCAATGATGAAGTACTTCATGGCTGCTTCCAGTGACTTGGCATTATTCTTCTCAAATCCTGCAAGTGCATAGGTTGCAAGACTTGCGAGTTCGAATGCAACGAAGAGTACCATGAGGTCGTTTGCAGATGCAACGAACATCATACCGATTGTTGCAAAGAGCCCAAGCGCAAAGAACTCCTCTGTGTTGCTGTTTCCCTCAGTGTACTTGATTCCTGAGATCGTAAAGAGTAATGCGACCACAAGGAAAACTATCTTGAAGAACTGCGACAGGGCATCTATTGACACTGTGTCATAAAATACCAGTGCTTCAGTTCCAAGACTTGAAATTGTCAGTCCAAGGGCAACAAGAACACCAAGAGATGCCAGGTAGCCAAGAATCTTTTTTGAGCCTGTCGGAAGGAATAATCCGATAAGCAATACTGCCAGTCCTGTGAGTGCAATGACAATTTCAGGTGCTAATAACATAAGATCCATTATTTACACCCCCATTACAGCCATAAGGCTGACTATCTGTTCTGAGTTTGTCAACATCATTTCAAGCACCGGGCTTGGGTTAAGTCCGAAGTACAGTATGAGTATTGCGATGACACCCATTGAAAGTGTCTGATAAGTATTGATATCTGTTACTGTACCGAGTTTCTCATTATAGACACCAAACATTGCCCTCTGGAGAGCCCAAAGGTGATATGCTGCGGTTATCACGATTGCAACCAGTGCAATCATAACGTATGATGGCAGGTTCACAAAGCTTCCGGCAAGCACGGATACTTCAGCAATGAAGCCGCTAAGACCGGGAAGTCCAAGGGATGCCATAAATGTCAGTACCATAATAACTGCCAGTTTTGGCATCTTCTGTGCAAGACCGCCAAGGTCGTTGATGATTCTTGTGCCTGTTACATTCTTGATAATTCCACATGACATGAACATAATGCTCATGATAAGTCCGTGTGAGAACTGCTGGAACATTGCTCCGGAAACGGAGAGTGAAACCAGACCGGCTGCACCAAGTGTTACGTAGCCCATGTGGCTTACACTGGAGTATGCAACCATTCTCTTGAGGTCCTTCTGTGAGAGTGCAAGGAATGCACCGTAAAGTATACTTACTGAACCAAGGGATGCCATGATGGTAATCATCAGGTTTGGTGATGCTGTGAATGGCAACATTGGAAGCATGATCTTAAAAAGACCATATCCACCGATCTTAAGCATGACAAAGAGCACACTGCCAGCAGTTGGTGCCTCAGTATATGCATCAGGAAGCCATGAGTGGAATGGGAAACTTGGAATCTTGACAATGAAACCGAAAAGCAGTGCAAGGAATATCATATCCTTTGCAATTCCGGATTCAATGAACTGGAACTGGGCAATAAGCGTTGGTATGTCCAGTGTAGGAGTTCCTGTCATGTCCCATGCTGCGAAGTAAAGTCCGAATATACCCAGAAGCATCACAAGGGAAGCCACGTGAGTATAGATAAAGAATTTAATTGCTGCTTTGTGTTTATTGGGTCCTCCCCATATGCTCACCATAAAGAAGAGCGGTATGAGTGTAAGTTCCCAGAATATGTAGAACAGGAAGAAGTCCAGTGCGGTGAATACACCAATTACTGCACCCTCTGTTGCGAGTATGAATGCATAGAACTTGTTTGGTGATTTCCTGTCATCGTTCCATGTGAAGAGAACGAGCAGTGGAAGTACAATAGCATTGAGAAGTATCAATGGCATTGAGATTCCGTCAACACCGAGGTGATAGTTAATTCCAAGGGATTCTACCCACGGTACAAGTTCCTTGAATTGGTTATCCGCTATAGTACTGTCGAAGTTAAAGTACATGTATACTGTGAGTAACAGTACGATAACAGTACCTGCAAGGGCTATTGCTCTTGCCTGTTCCTTTGTTTTTGTTAATAATGCAAGTGCTGCAAATATCAGAGGTATCAGCACGATCATTGAAAGTATCGGCATCATCAGATTACCTCCATTACCACTTTAATAAGAATGACCAGAAGACTTACTCCGGTTATTACTGCTGTGGCATAATTCTGTACTGCTCCTGTCTGGAACTGACGCAAAGATTCACCTGCTTCCAGTGTAAGATCGCTGAACCAGTTGACGGTCCAGTCAAATCCTCTGTCAATGGCACGTCCTGCAAAGGCAAATCCTTCGTAGATTACCTTGACTGAGAAGAAATCTGTGAATATAGCGTTCTGATAGTACCTGTTGTACAGGAGTTTGTATATCGGGTTGTTTCTTGAAACCAGGCTGTCCATATTGACAATCTTCAATCCGTATATAAGGAAAGCTATGACAAAACCTGCAAGTGCGACGATCAATGGCATCCAAAGGATAATCAATGGTTCATGATGACCACCATGTGAGGCAAGATGATATCCACCGATTGATGCAAGTTCATGGATATCCATATTTACGAAATTGTTCACGAAGGTCTCACTTACAAAAGTATTGAATGTCTTTGATGTCAGACCACCGAAGAACAGTGCGAACACTGCAAGTATTGAAAGCGGAACTGTCATTGAACCAGGTGACTCGTGACCTCCATAGTCAGTACGTGGCTTTCCGTAGAATGTCATGAAAAGTAGTCTGAATATGTACAGGGAAGTCAGAAGTGCTGCTACAATAGAGAGTGCATATGGTATCCATGCACCAGTCGTATCTCCGAAAAGGTATGCATTTTCGATTATCGCATCCTTACTGAAGAAACCACTGGTACCAATTGATGTACCCGGAATACCAATTCCTGCAAGTGCAAGGGATGCAGCCACCATTGTTGCTGCCGTTATAGGCATTACCTTTGCAACACCTCCAAGCTGTCTCATATCATGTGTACCTACTGCGTGAATTACGCTACCTGCACACAGGAAGAGAAGAGCCTTGAAGAATGCGTGGTTGATCAGGTGGAAGAGTGAGATACCTACTGCTTCAGCACCTATAGCTGCGCCCACACCAAGACCCAGCATCATATAACCTAGCTGGCTGATCGTGGAGTATGCAAGTACACGCTTGAGGTCGTTCATGACGATACCCATTGTTGCCGCGAATATTGCGGTGAAAGCACCAACGTATGCAACTACCATGAGTGAGTCAGGAGCTGCGATGAACATCGGGAATGTTCTTGCAACCAGATATACACCGGCTGTAACCATTGTTGCTGCGTGTATAAGAGCTGAAACAGTTGTAGGACCTTCCATTGCGTCAGGAAGCCACACATGGAGCGGGAACTGACCTGACTTACCAACAGCACCACCGAAGAATAGGAGTGTTATCAGGGTGATGTGGCTTACCTCCATTCCAAAGATGTTTGCATTCATTGCTGCAATATCCGGAATGTGAGCGAATATCTCGTCGAACCTGAGTATATAGACACCATCGGGGATTGTACCGTTGAATATCTTGAAAAGGTCCGAGAACAGGATTATGATACCTGCAAGGAACATTACGTCACCGACCCTGGTTGTCAGGAAAGCCTTCTTTGCTGCTGTTGCAGCAGATGGCTTCTCGAACCAGAATCCGATAAGCAGGTATGAACAGACACCCACAAGTTCCCAGCAAATGAAGAGCTGGAGGATGTTGTCCGAAAGAACCAGACCAAGCATTGAAGCTGTAAACAGTGCTGTCTCGGCAAAGTACCTGGAAGGTGCCTTGTCGTGTGACATGTAACCTACTGAATAGATATGGATGAGCAGACTTACAAGTGTAACCATTGTAAGCATCACTGCTGCCAGCGGATCAACAAGGATACCTATGTTGAGCATGGCAAACCAGCTGTATGATTGGCTCACAACTTCTTCAGGGTTTGCAAGCAGGTTCAATGTAATTAATAATGATATTACGAATGATGTAGCAATAGCTACTATTGGAATTATTGCACCGCCACTTGGCAGTTTCTTCCCAAGGAAGAAAGTCAGCACAAAGGCAAGTGCAGGCAGGACCGGAATTAAAAATGCAAAATCTCCTACTGCCATTTTTACCACCTCAGTACGTTAATATGGTCAAGACTGATCGTATCCTTCATCCTGTAAAGAGCCATCAGTATAGCAAAGCCAATTGCTGCCTCACAGGCTGCCAGTGCGATGGAGAACAGTGCAAATACCTGTCCTGTAAGATCATGGTTGTAGCTTGAGAATGCCACAAGATTAAGATTAGCGGCATTGAGCATGAGTTCCACGCACATGAGAATACGAATACCACTACGCTGTGTCATAAGTCCATAAAGACCTATTGAGAATAATATTGCTGCAAGAGCAAGATAAAATGCGATTGGTATCATTTGTTATCATCTCCTTTTGCCATGTAGATGGCACCCATCAATGAGGACAACAATACGATAGACATTATTTCGAAAGGAACCACGAAATCAGTAAAGATCATAACTCCGATCGCCTCAATGTTACTCTGATCCTCAATGTTCTGAGGGAGCTGATCCATTGCTGGCCAGGCTGTAAACACAATTGCCACAGCAAGTACTGCAAGGAACAGGAAAGCGATTATCATTCCAAAGATTCGTGGTTTGAGGTAGTCATACACAGATGTAGCAATATCCATTGCTGTAAATGATATTTCTTTATTCAGCATCTGTACCAAACTCCTTCTTAGTAAGCATTACAGCAAACAGTATCAATACACCTACTGCACCGATGTACACCAGTACCTGGGCAACACCAAGGAACTGTGCATTGAGCATTATGTAAAAAGCCGCAACAATGAACATTGTCACAACAAGTGCAAGTGCTGCCCTTACTACATCTTTAGCTGTAACTACAAATATTGAGAATACTATCGATACAAGAGCAAGGATCGCAAAGACGATCAATTCTATTATTGTGCCTATTGTGGCGTCCATCTGCTCACCTCTTCACCAGCTTCTTCTTCAGCATTAATGTCAATTTCCCTTGCCAGCATGTCCGGTGTAAAGAGAAGATCCTCATGGTTCCAGCGGATTACACCTGTCAGGTATACCTTTGAGCTTTCCAATGCATCCTTTGGACACTGACTGATACAAAGACCACAGAACAGACAGTGACCTATGTCAATTTCAGGGAACCATCTCTGCTTGTCACTATCCGGACTAACACGTGCCCTGACTATCTTGATACAATTGTTGGGACATGTGTTGGCACATATTCCACAACCTATACATTTCGTTTTATCCAGTTTTTGCAACCCTCTGAACCTGTCTGAAAGCTTTGTAGGCACTTCAGGACACTGTCTTGTTACAGGCGGGCCAAAATAAATGTTCTTTACTGCTGTTATGATATTTTTAATAACCATTTCAGTACACCCCCAGCAGGCCAAGTCCGATTACCCAACCAAGGTTAAGCAGGGACAATGGTAGAAGTTTTTTCCAGCTCAGGTCTACTACCTGGTCGATCCTGAACCTTGGAACAGCCCATCTGATCATTATGATAAAGAGCATCACCAGAGCTACCTTCAACAGGAAGAATACTGTTGGAAGGATTATACCAAGGATAGTTATATCAGTCAGGAATACAGGCAAATTCCATCCACCAAGGAACAATAGTACAACAAGCATTGAACCAAGAATCAGGTGAATATATTCTGCAAAGAAAACATAACCGAATCTCATACTTGTGTATTCGGTGAGAAAACCGGCAATGAGTTCTTCCTCAGATTCGTTCTGGTCAAAAGGAAGACGACCCATATCAGCCATAAGAGCAATGAAGAACACAATAGCTCCCAGAGGCTGCATTATTATGAACCACATAGGACTCTGTGCCTCAGCGATATCTATTATATTAAGTGATCCTGCCATGATGGCGACACTCACAATACAGATACCAAGAGGAACTTCGTATCCTATCATACGTGCAAAGTTCCTGAAAGCTCCAAGAACTGAATATTTATTGTTTGCACTGTAAGCAACCATGAATATACCAATAATAGAGATTGCGGACATGGCTTCAATATAAAGGATACTGATGTCCATATCTGTTGCTGCAATTGGATAACTCTGTCCGTCAATGATGACAGCACCAAAAGGAATTGCCACAAGCATGAGGAAAACAGACCCCATAAGAAGGATAGGTGCTGAAACAAATAATAATCTGTCAGCATTCCTGGGTATGATATCTTCTTTCGTGAACAGCTTGATAGCATCTGCAGCGAGCTGAAGTAATCCGTGAGGACCTACTCTCATTGGACCATATCTTTGCTGGATATCTGCAGAGAGTTTACGCTCAAACCAAATAGCTACACATGCTCCTCCGAATATTGCACCCATAAGACAAAGTCCAAGAACTGCCCTCAAGATAGGATTGTAGATAATATCTATATCAATCATCATTATCACCTGTCAACCTCACTGGTACATGTGTCCATACTACCGGCAATTGACACGATATCAGCAACTGTCACACCCTTAAGCAGTGGAGGGAGTGTCTGGAGTGTCGGGTACACAGGTCCTCTTATCTTTACACGATATGGTTTATCAGAACCATCGGATACCATATAGAATCCCATTTCACCTCTTGGGTCCTCCACACGGTGGAATACCTCTCCGGCAGGGATTCTCATTACAGGTGACCTCTTACCATACGGAGTGTCCTCAGGGAAGAGTGGTCCTGATGGAATCTGGTCAAGACACTGTTCAATGATGTGCATACTTTCACGCATCTCATCCAGACGTACCTGGATTCTTGCGTAAACATCACCATCTGTCTGTGTGCATACCTTAAAATCAAGGTCATCATAAACAAGATAAGGTTCATCCTTACGGATATCAAAAGCAACACCTGTTGCCCTGAGAGGTGGTCCTGAGACACCAAGGTCTTTTGCAACATCTGCTGTAAGGACACCAATTCCTACAGTTCTTGCTCTGTAGATATCATCGGTCCTGTAAAGCTCTTCATACTGATCAACAGCTTTTCTCAGGTTTCCAAAGACATACTTTACGTCGTCCTTGAATCCGTCAGGAAGGTCGTCCTTTACACCACCATAACGCAGGAAACTGTGTGTGACACGTGCTCCGGTAACGGAGTCAATAAGAGACATCACATCTTCCCTGTCCCTGATTGTATACATGAACATACTTACAAAGCCTAAAAAGGAAGCATATTCTCCCATACCAAGCAGATGGCTCTGTATTCTTGAAAGTTCTTCCATAATAACACGGATATACTGAGATCTCTCAGGTACCTCAATACCTGCAAGCTTCTCAACACAACCAACATAAGCTTCTTCATTGGTCATTGCTGCTAGGTAACATATCCTGTCAACAATGGTAATACCCTGAAGATATGTTTTATTTTCAAGGATTTTTTCAATTCCTTTGTGGATCCAGCCCATCTCAACTTCAGAATCCACAATGGTCTCACCCCTCAATTTCGCATTCAACCTGAATGGTCCTGGCATCATGGGGTGTTGTGGGCCAAGATGTACTATCATTTCAGAAGGTTCAACTGTTTCATCCATATTTAACCCTCACACCAAATTCCTGGCAGTCTTGTTGGGGAAGCCTTTGTAGTCTTTACGTAATGGCCACTCACCGAGCATCTCTTTAGGAAGTACAAGAGGTTTAAGGTCGGGGTGGTTAAGGTACTTCACACCAAACAGTTCGTAAGTTTCTCTTTCGTACCAGTTAGCATTCCAGTAAACAGGTACCACAGATTCAATTTCCGGATTGTCCCTTGGAAGGATTGCCTTCATTGTAAGAACAACCGGATGTTCATAGGAACCTATTACATATATTACTTCGATCTCATTCCTGTCCGGATAGTCTACTCCGAATTCACAGCAGAGGTGTCCGAAAGACAGGTCTTCTTTGAGGTAGCGGCAAACTTCCACTACGTTTTCTGGCTTCACTTTGGCACCGATCCTTATATCGGATTCCATGATATCATCACAAATGTCGTCCGGGAACTTGCCTTTAAGTGAAGTGATAATAGAATTAGCGTCCATTTTTTCACCTCAATAATCAGTACCTTTGTCCTTCTTTGCATCGATCTTCTTCTGGAGCTCAACAAAACCCTGAATAAGAGCTTCACACCTTGGAGGACATCCTGGTACAAAAACATCTACAGGGAAAATATCGTCAACGTTCTGGTGAGTACTGTATGACTCATAGAATGGACCACCGCTGATTGCACAGTCTCCAAAACAGATTACCCATTTAGGTGCAGGCATCTGGTCCCATACCCTTTTCAGAGCTGGCAGGTACTTCTTTGTTACGTACCCACTGATAATGAGCACATCAGCGTGCCTTGGGGAATTACGTGGGATAATACCAAAACGGTCGGTATCGTAGTGAGCCATACCTGTTGCAAGCAGCTCAACACCACAGCATCCCATTGCGTTTACCATGAACCACAATGAATTTTTACGTCCCCAGTTGAGAACATCCTGAACCTTTGTTTTCTTAAGGAAATCAGCGATAGCATTTGAGTCTGTAAGCATTGTTCCCGGAACATCAGTATATCCAACATCCAAGACTGCATCTTGTTCGGCATTTGTCTGCTCTATCTCATCCATTTAAGAGCCTCCTTCTTGATTAGGTACACATAACCAAACAATACAACAAAAATAAAGACTAACATTTCTACAGTTGCTATATAATCAATACCATGTCCTTTGAAAATAGTAGCCCATGGATAAAGGAAAAGGACTTCAATATCAAAGAGAACAAAAGCAATGGCATAAAGATAATACTCGACATTAAATTGTATCCTGGCATTTCCTTTTGGAAGAGAACCAGCCTCATATGTCGTGTATTTTGCTAATGATTTGCTCCTGGGACTTAACATTTTTACTATTAACATTGTCATAGGAGGCATCACTAGTGCCACAATGAGGATTATTGCAACCGGTATGTAACTATTGGCTATGTTACTAATATCGATTATTCCTGACATAAACTATTCTCCTGAAAGTTATAAAGATACATAGACTATTTGTATAAAACACCTTCGTGCGAGTGAATACCCAAATAACTATACAACCTGTACGGATAGACAAACAATATCTGTCGACATATTTTTCAATAGATAGAGTTCTAGTAATTGATAATAATTCATCATATTTAAATTGTCTCAATCGAAATACAGGATGCTGAAACCCCAGCCAAAAACTATAATAGGAAGGAAAAATGGAAGTTTGGAAAGTTATCACTGCCTAAAATTTTAAAATATCCCATGTCAGCCTTCATCAACTTAATTTCTGACATATATAAAATTCGCGATGTTGAAAAATAAATTAAAAGCGTTCAAACGCTTTTCATCGAGAAATATTTTTTAATTACCGTACCACATTCCGAACACGAAATAACCATCCAGTCACCAATATCCCTGCGGGTATATTTCTCAAAGATAGAAGAACCACAACCAGGACATACATAATAGTCCTTAAAGTAATAATGGTAGAAATGCGGACTTTCTTCCAGCCATTCGAGAACTTTCTGCATATGTTCGAAATAGCGCTTCTTTGAAGGATGACTTTCACCATTTTCCAGAGCATCAGTTACCCTGGAACTTATGTCCTTTGTATGCTGATCTGATTTCTTTACCAGCTTCTTATAATCGGAAATATATTTTGTTGTGTTGTTTAAATAATTAAGATAGGCACCATGGGCCTTAGGTTCATGTTTCCAGATGGTTCGAAGGAAATACTCTCCCATAACGTCTTCCATGATGTCCGCGCATGTGGTACAAATATTGTATCCATCAAAGTGCCTGAAGTCCTGAAGTTCCCCACATATTACGCAAGTTTCCATATAACCACCTTATCTGAGAGAACGAGGTGTCATAGCCTCACGGGTGAACATTATCGGGAATATATTGAGCACTGCCAGCAGATCACCCTCGCGTATCCTTCCGCTTTCCTGTCCCAGAACATAAGCGGAATTAATAACACGGTCACTATCAACAGGTTTTGCACCCCCTTTTGCACCCACCTTTATCAGAGAAACAACAGCATGATGTGAAAAAGTACATGGAAGTGCTACCATATCAGGATCCAGATGTATTTCTTTCACAGAAACTTTTTTGAATTCTCCTGCACGTATTTCCATATCCTCTTCTGAAATTACCATTTCCCATTTTGCACGTGTCGCAATAGTAAACTCATATGGTGCTGCCTTGACTTGTTTGGAATTCAATTCACCATTATCTCTGGAAACTACCTGAATCACTTCTTTCTTCATAAGCCCACCAAAAAAGAAACGTACTTAATGTTATATAAAAGTTAGCAATAACTGTCATGAATAATCATGAGGTATGTCTTTTTGAAATGATATTCAAAAGTATTCTAACTGTAAACCACCTAATCAAAAAGCCACTTGCGATTAATCTATTTTTTAAGTATCGTGCAACTCTTTTCCTTATGGCATTTAGTAGTCAGAATGCTCTGAGATTCTTTTATACCATCCATATTGCCCAACACCTGGAGAACATTTTCCTTAAGTGAATGAATATCAAATGTCCGCACTTTTAAAAGCAGGTCATAAGGCTCAAGCAATTCATATACCTCAAGCACATCATCAATCGTTTTCAGACGATTGATAATATTTATTCTTTTACTCTGCTCAATATTAACACCAATAAATGTTGTAACATTCAACCCAACCTCGTTAGTGTCCACCTTAACAGTAAACTCCTTTATAATTCCTGTTTCACGCATTTTCTCTATTCGCTTATGTACGGTCGATGTTGCCAGATCCAATGCTGTTGCTATCTCAGTACTGTGCATCCTGGAATTATTACATAAGTGTCCCAATATATCCAGATCTACTTCATCCATGATAATATAAATGTTATTTAATAATAATAAATATTTCTATTTGAACGGCAAGATGACAAAAATGTGTTAGATATTTCAAATAATATCATCGAACCATATTCATCATACCAGATAAAATAAAATGGAGAACAATAAGGCTTTTTATTATTGAAAACCTTATACAATGAAATCCGGTGAATACAACATGAAGGTAAATAATAACTGTGTAGGATGTGGCCAATGTGCTGCTTTTTGTAAATTTGAAGCCATTGTGATCAGGGGAAAGGCAAGTTTCACTTCCTCCTGCATAGATTGTAAGGTATGTGCCGAATACTGTCCGGTTAAAGCAATAGAGGCATAGGATGAAAGTAATTATTATTGGTTCCGGACTGGGCGGACTTTTGAGTGCGGCAAAGCTTTCAAAAGCAGGATATGAAGTAGAGATCTTTGAACGCCTCCCAATTATCGGAGGGAGATTCACTAATATTCTCTATCAGGGTTTTCAGTTGAGCACCGGTGCGCTTCACATGATACCGCACGGACCTGCAGGTCCACTTTCACAACTGCTGAAAGAAGTCGGCGCAGATGTAGATATCATTCGCAAAAAACCAGTTTCTGTCATCAGAATACCAAGAACTAAAAAAGACACAGATTACAAATTTGGCCATAAAGACCTTCTTTTTGAGGACTTTAAAGTTCCATTCTCAATTTTAAATCGCCTTAAACTCATATACTACATCGCAAGTACAAGGAAAAACCCTCCTACAGGACAATCTTTTGAGGAGTGGTGCAGAAAGCACATACCTCAAGACTGGACACACCGTATTTCTGATTCATTCTTTGGATGGGCCCTTAGTCTGAAAAGTGCAGATGTTCCTGTGGAAGAAGCTTTTGCCATTATTGAGAACCTATACCGTTTCGGAGGACCTGGAATCCCAATGGGAGGATGCAAAGGAGTTACCGATGCACTTGTAGATATCATTACAAACAATGGGGGAACCATACACACATCTTCAGAGGTTACAGGCTTCGAATTTAATAATGACAGGGTTACCGCAGTTATTGTAGATGGTAATGAACATGCTGCTGATATTGTTATCAGCGATATCGGACACCCAGCTACTGCAAACCTCATAAGACCCGAGACAGACATTAGTGGAATGGATGAATACACGCGCACATCAAAAAGTCTCAAGCCATCCGCAGGAATTAAGATCTGCCTTTCCTCCGACAAACCACTTATCGGACATGGTGGCGTCTTACTCACCCCTTATGCAAAAAGAGTGAACGGAATTAATGAAGTAACAAATGTTGACCCCTCTCTTGCACCGGTCGGAAAACACCTTACAATGGCACACCAATGTGTCCACTGGAACAATATTGATAATCTTGACAGGGAAATAGAACTGGGACTTGAAGACCTCAAGGACATATTCTCAGGAAAAAAATATGAAGTACTTCTGATACAATCATACTCAAACGACTGGCCTGTGAACAGATCACCTTCCGGAGCTGACCTTCAGAACAGAACTCCGATACCAAACCTTTATGTAGTAGGCGATGGAGCGAAAGGTAAAGGTGGCATCGAAGTTGAAGGAATTGCCCTGGGGGTAAAGAATTGTATGCAGGAAATTTTGATTCCGTAATCAATATAAAAATCATTGCCGGTAAAACTTATGTAATGGTTAAATTAAATCAAGGAACTAACAATGGATGAATTTGCCACATTCTGCCGTAATGTCTTCATACCTGTCACAAATATTTGCAGGAACAATTGCAGGTATTGCACCTTTAGGTGTGACCCGGAAGATCCAGATGCAAAACTGATGAAGATAGAAGAAATCCTGCCTATTCTGGAAGAAGGAAAAAAAGCAGGATGTACAGAAGTTCTTTTTACATTTGGGGAATATGCAGAAGAAGTTCCAAAGTATAAAGATTGGCTGGAAAAGCTTGGATATAGCAACAATGTTGACTACATATGTGAATTATGCAGAATAGCCATTAATACAGGTCTTTTGCCACATACCAATGCAGGTATATTGAACTATACGGAGCTTGAGAAGCTTAAACCTTTGAATGCAAGTATGGGATTAATGCTGGAGACAACAGCAGAATTAGCAGCGCATGAGGGGTCTCCCGGAAAAGTCCCTTCCAGGAGAATCAATACTATACGTTACGCAGGCGAATTAAATATCCCTTTTACAACTGGCCTGCTAATAGGTATTGGTGAAACATTGGATGACAGGATAAATTCTCTTCTGACCATTGCCGAACTGCATGAAGAGTACGGGCACATACAGGAAGTAATTATACAGAACTTTATTCCAAAACCAGATACTCCTATGGCAGATATGCCGATACCCACAGAAGAAGAAATGATGCAAGTGGTATTGATAGCCAGAGAGATACTTCCGAACGATGTGGCGATTCAGGTTGCACCGAACCTTATTGACCCATATCTTATGATACAGTGTGGTGCCAGTGACCTTGGTGGAATCTCACCAACCACAATTGACTGGATTAACCCGGAATCTGAATGGCCAGATGTGTCAGAACTAAAAAAGATGCTTCATGAAGTCGAACTTAAGGAAAGACTTCCAATTTATCCGCAGTACATTAAAAAAGGGTGGTACAGCGATAATCTGAAAGATCTTATAAAAGGTCTTGCAAATGAAGATGGGTATCGTGAAATATAATTTCCGATTGGGCACACATTTTAAATACAAAAGAAAAGTATCGGTGACAACTATGAATCCTATTATCCCAAATGAAATTGTTGAACGGGCCTATAAAGGTACAATCACAAAAGAAGATGCTCTTTTTCTTCTGGAGATACCGCCGTTCAAATTGTTCGAACTTGCAGACAGGTTACGTCAGGAAACCGTAGGTGATACTGTAACCTATGTAGTAAACCGCAATATCAATTTCACAAACAGATGTGTTGGAACCTGTGGTTTTTGTGCGTTCAGGGATAATTCAGGATACATTATGGATACACAGCAGATACTCAATAAAATAGGAGAAGCTGAGAGTATGGGAGCCACAGAGGTTTGCATTCAGGGCGGACTGCTGCCAGATGTGGACATTGATTTTTATACTGACATTATAAGATCAGTAAAGACAGAGTTCCCACACATACATACCCACGCATTTTCACCAATGGAAATTTACCATGCAGCAAAGAAGAGCAACATAACCGTTGATGAGGCACTTATGCGTCTTAAAAATGCAGGACTTGATACCATGCCCGGAACCGCTGCAGAGATACTTTCTGACAGAGTGAGGGACATAATCTGCCCGAGTAAGCTAAAGACCAATGAATGGGTGGATGTAATCACCAAGGCACACCAGACAGGTATCAACACTACCGCAACAATCATGTACGGACACGTGGAGACGATCGAGGAGCGTATCGACCATATAATGCTTATCAGGGATATTCAGAAAAAGACGGGCGGTTTCACGGAATTCGTTCCACTGACATTCATGCCCTATAACAATAAGATCGGCTGTGAAATGATAAAAGAAGGCAGGTATGCTACCCCGGGAATACAGGATCTTCAATTATATGCACTTGCACGCATAATTCTTAATACCCATATCACAAACATCCAGGCAAGCTGGGTCAAGCTGGGAAAGAAGCTGGCACAGGTAGCTCTCTTTTGTGGCGTTAATGACCTCGGTGGCACCCTTATGGAAGAGAAGATCTCGGCTTCTGCAGGTTCTACAAACGGCCAGTTCATGTCAGCACAGGAACTGGAATGGTTTATCAAGACATCCGGAAGGCGACCTTTACAGAGGAACACAACATATAATCCGATTCTCAATAACGATTCAGAACAAGTGGAGTTCAAGATCGCTTGAGTGTTCAAAGAACTGTAAAACTACAGACATTTCGGAAGAACCGTTTTGTGAGGAAACACAATGAAAGCATTGATACCTTATAAAAAGAAAAACGCCAAATCGAGGCTTTCACCTGCACTTACCCTGAAAGAGCGTGAGGAATTTGTAGAGCTTATGCTAAAGGACGTAGTCTCAAGTCTAAAGGAAGCCGGCATCAAAGAAATAGACATACTGACAACACCTGATAATGGCGTTCCAAAAGATCTGGATGTCAATATAATCCTCAGTGAACACGACCTTAATGAAGCAATAAATAGCTATCTTGAGCGGGAAATCAAACCAATATTCATTATAATGGCAGATCTTCCCCTTGTAAGAGCAAAACACGTGGAAGATATTATTTCAAGGACAGAGGATGTTGTGATCGTCCCCGGCAAAGGAGGAGGAACAAACGTCATTTTCGTAAAAGATCCTTCTAATTACCATGTCAAATACTATGGTTCCAGTTTCCTTAACCATTGCAATATAGCTAAAAGCAGGAACTGTTCTGTTTTCATATATGATTCATTCCTGTTGAGCACAGATATTGACGAACCACATGACCTGGTAGAGATAATGCTTCATGGCCGTGGTAATTCACAAAGATATGTGAATGAAAGGTTTGATATGAAAACAGGCAAGACCAGAGCAAAGATAAATGCTACAGGCAATGCATAAACCACATATATTCCTTATTCCATATTGGTTTCCCTGATTACTAGTATTCTGATAAAGATTTAGAAAGATATATTTCCATTTAAATTATTAATGACAAATCATACAAATTTATAGGTGATAATGGTGACCATCAACGTAAATAAATTCAAATGCGGATACTGCGGTGCATGTGTAAGTGTGTGTCCTGTTGGCGCACTTGAGTTGGTCGAAACCTGGATAGAAGTAAATGATCTATGTACTTCTTGCGGCATCTGTTCCAAAATATGCCCTGTCGGAGCCATTGAGGTGAAAAAGTGAAAAATGAATATGATGTTGTGGTTATAGGCGCCGGTCCGGCAGGATCCATCACTGCTAAAACAGCAGCTGAAAAGGGCCTCAGTGTCTTATTGATTGAGAAACGACAGGAGATTGGTGACCCGGTAAGGTGTGCTGAAGGAGTAAGTAAGGTATGGCTCAGAAAGCACATAGAACCAGATCATCGCTGGATATGCTCAGATGTAAAAGGATCGCGTATCTACACTCCTGACGGAACAATGATAGAAATGGCAGAAGAAATTGCAGGCGGGGAAGTAGGATATGTTCTTGAACGTAAGATCTTTGACAGAGCTCTTGCTTACGAAGCTTCAAAAGTCGGTGCAGAAGTAATGGTTAAGACAAGAGCTACCGGACTTATCATTGAAAATGGATTTATCAAAGGTGTTAAAGTATCCCATCTTGGAGAATCATACGATATTAAAGCTAGAATTGTAGTGGGTGCTGACGGAGTGGAATCAAAGGTCGGCAGATGGGCAGGAATCGATACGTCCCTTAAACCAGTAGACATTGAAACCTGTGCTCAGTACCTTATGAGTGGTACAGGCATTGACCAGGACTATTGCTATTTCTATCTGGGTAATGAAGTTGCTCCTGCAGGTTATATATGGATATTCCCTAAAGGAAATGACATGGCTAATGTTGGCATAGGAATCCTGGGAAATAAATCAGGTAATGGAAAACATGCAATTGACTACCTCAATGATTTTGTAAAAGATAAATACCCGGATGCAAAAATACTGGAAGTAGATATTGGTGGAGTTCCTGTAAGCGGGAGTATCGATAGAACCATTGCTGACGGATTAATGCTGGTAGGAGATTCAGCCAGACAATCCGACCCTATCACAGGTGGTGGAATCATCAATGCAATGGAAGCCGGAAAGATTGCCGGAGAAGTTGCATACAACGCTATATCCAAGGGTGATGTCTCAACAAAAGCACTTAATGAGTATGAAGAGAAATGGCGGGAAACCATTGGTCGTGAGATCAATAACAGCCTGATAGTCAAGGATACATTCACCAAATTTACAGATAGAGAACTTAACTCACTTGGACATTCACTTGAAGGAGTGAATTTCTCAAGTATGAGTCTGCTGGACTTGCTTTATGCGCTTTTCAAAGCAAACAAGAAACTCCTATGGGATTTAAGAGTTCTTTTCAAGACTGTGGTCAAATATGAACTTGATTTTGAAAAATAAAGTGATAATATAATCACTTTATCGCATTTCTTTTTTATTTGATTTTCATAATATGTTTTACCTTCTCCAGAACTCAGGGGTCAGCATTACTATAACAGTGAAAACCTCGAGCCTGCCTATCCACATATTTGCAATAAGCAATATTTTCCCAACAAGAGGTAAAACATCAAAATTTGCCATTGGACCTACAAGACCGAAACCCGGACCAATGTTACCCAGTGTTGCAATTGATGCTGTGACAGAACTTATAATATCCATACCCATAAGAGAAAGAAGGCCTGTTGACACTGCAAATATCATAAAGTAGATCACTACAAAAGAAACAATTGCCTGCATAACATCGTCAGGAACTGTTTTGTTGTTGTGCTTGATGGGCTGCACTGCACGTGGATGTATAGATTTGAAAAGAGCACGTTTTGCATATTTGAGAAGAAGAAGGAACCTCACAACTTTAATACCACCGGAAGTTGAACCGGCGCATCCACCTATGAACATTACTGCAAGTAATACGATCTTTGCAGAATCAACCCATAAATTGAAATCCACCGTTGCAAAACCTGTTGTTGTCATGATTGAAATTACCTGAAATACCGCATATCTGAATGATGATGATATGGTCTCATCCATATAATTCCAGAGACTGAATGTGAGTATTGAGGTTGCAATGATTATGACAACAGCATAGAATTTGAACTCATCATCCTTTACAAGACTTTTCCTGTCAGTATATAGCGTGCGGTAGTGGAGAGCAAAGTTAGCCCCGGCAATGAACATGAAAAGAGTTATGATACCTTCAATAAGAGGATTATTGAATGAAGCAATACTCTGAGCATAAGGGGAAAAACCACCACAAGCCATTGTGGTAAAAGTATGTGTTATTGCATCATATACAGACATACCTGCAAGCAAAAGAGCAACAACCTCAATCAAAGAAATAGAACAATAAACCATCCAAAGGATTTTTGCTGTTTCCCTTATCCTCGGTTTGATCTTGTCTTCTGTTGGACCGGGAGCTTCTGCCCTGAACAACTGCCTTCCTGCAACCCCAAGTTTAGGGAGAATTGCAATGAAAAGCATTATGATACCCATACCTCCCAGCCATTGTGTCATGCTGCGCCAGAAAAGTATACTGCGTGAATGGGCTTCGATATCCAGAAGAACAGTAGCTCCGGTGGTTGTAAAACCGGACATTGATTCAAAAAGTGAATTTACAGGGCTTATGCCATCCAGCATGTAAGGAATCGAACCGAAGACAGCAGCTGAAAGCCATCCCAGCGCAACTATGGCAAAACCTTCTCTTGCTTTCCATTCATCAGGAGAATTATAACGTTTGGAGAGAAAAATACCAGTTAAGCCCGTAATTGTCACCGCAATAAGGAAAGGATAAAGCGAGTCACCATAATAAATAGCCACTATCAAAGGAACAAGCATTATAGCGCCCAGAAACCTTAGAAGAGCACCTAAAACGTTCAATATGACCCCATATTTCAAGAAAACATCTCCCCAGGAACTACTTGAACAGCTTTTCAACTTCAGAATTTGCAGACTGGAGACTGAATACCACTACACGATCTCCTTCCTCTATCACATACTCACCACGAGGAACCACCGTGTTGCCTTTATGAACAACCATACTTATAATAGCACCTGGTGGGAACTTTACATTTTTCAGAGGTTTGCCAACGATCTTTGACTTCTTGGAAGTTGTGTATTCCACGATTTCTGCTTTTTCGCCTTCAATAGTTGTTATGGACTCTATTCCCTGTCCAAATGTAAGTTTAAGGACTTCATTAACAGTTGCCTGCCTTGGACTTACAGCACTGTCTACACCAACCATCTCAAATAATGATACATAATCTGAGCGATCCGATCTGGCAATCACTTTTTTCACGCCAAGTTGTTTCGCAAGCAGAGAGCATAGTAGATTCTTCTCATCACTATTTGTCACGGATATGACAACATCCATATCTGAAATGTCTTCCTCCTTCAGAAGATTGATATCTGTTCCATCACCATTAAGGACAAGCACACCAGGCAGTTCATCTGCGATAACAAGAGACCTTTCTTTATCTGATTCAATCAGCTTAAGATCAAATTCACTCTTAGCAACCTGTTTTGCAAGATAGAAACCAACGATTCCTCCGCCAATGATAAGCACTTTACTTCTTTTACCTGTCTTTTCCCCGAAAAGATCACGGACTTCTTTCATGGATGCAGGTTTTCCAATAACAACTATATGATCGTTGTTTTCTATTATATCCTCCCCATGAGGGATGATGACTTCCGTGTCCCTGAAAAGAGCGCTTACAATACAACAATTAGCAAGGTTGAGATCCTGCATTTGCTTTCCTACAAGATTATGGTCCACAGGAACTACAAATTCCATCATTTCAACTTTACCATCTGCAAAAAGCTCTGCACCAATGGCAGAAGGAATAGCAAGTATCTGCGCAACTTCCGATGCAAGAGCCAGTTCAGGACATATCATCAGATCAATGCCTATTTGCGGTCTTTTTGCAACCGGCTGGTCGATATAATCAGGGTTGCTTACTCTTGCAACGGTTTTTAATTTATTTTTGTCATTTACCGTGAGCTTTGAAGCCATGCAGGCAACTATGTTAACTTCATCTGAACCGGTAACAGCTACCAGAAGACCAGCATCTTCCAGTGTTTCATGAAGAAGGGAAACATTAGCTCCATTACCATGTATTACATGAACATCAAGTTCATCTGCACGAGCGCATGCTTCCTCATTTTGATCGACAATAACAATGTCATTTGTCTGGTAAAGAGCCTTAGCAATGTGATAACCTACCTCACCAGCACCAATTATTACGATTTTCATAATAATACCTTCAAAAGGTCATAACTGAGATATTCGTTGATACGAAAAACAAAACCGCATAATATGCTTATTGCTTTTTAAACCTTACCATACAACTGGTAAGACAGTATAAATAATTGGCCTGAAAAAGAGAGTAAAAAATTATTAAAAAATGAAAAGACGCTATGCGCCCGCTTCAAAAGCACCTTTTACTTTTTCAAAGATACCTTTTCCACCTTTATTGGCTTTCATATCGGGCCCGCCATCAAGTTCCTGGAGCTTTTTGAAAAGCTCTTTTTGCTCATTTGAAAGTTTTGTTGGCGTTCTTACAATAATCTTCACAAGCTGATCACCATTTGAATGGCCATGAAGATGTGGCATACCCTTACCCTTAAGACGCAGTATGGAGTGAGTCTGCGTACCAGGCTTGATATTCATTTTCACTTTACCATGGAGTGTTGGTACCATTACATCCCCACCAAGTGCAGCAGTAGCAAAAGATATTACCTGTTCATAAACAATATCATCACCCATACGCTGGAACTTATCATGTGGTTCTACGTGGATTACCACATAGAGATCACCGGATGGCGCTCCGGGACTACCTTCTTCTCCTTCTCCTCTGACCTTCAGACGAAGTCCGTTGTCAGCACCCTTTGGAACTTTAACAGAGATCTTGCGGACCTTTTTCATCTTACCTGTGCCTTTACAGGCAGGACATGGGTCATCTATAATCTCACCACGTCCATGACATGCATTACATGGACTTGTTGACATAAAAGTACCAAAAGGAGTTTTACGACCCTGTGTTACCTGACCCGAACCATGACATGTAGGACATGTTTTCGGACTCGTGCCTGCCTTAGCGCCGGTACCGTTACAGGACTCACAATTTTCCGCCCTTGGAACGTTGATCTTTGTATCCACACCTTCTGCTGCCTGTTCAAGTGTGATACCCAGATCATAGCGCAGATCAGAACCTCTCATAGGTCCCTGTCTTCTCTGACCTCCGCCAAAGCCACCGAAACCTCCAAAACCACCGAAGCCGCCACCTCCGAATATACTTCCAAGTATGTCGCCAAGATCTGCGAAGTCTCCGAAGTCTGCATTTCTGAAAATATCCTCCTGACTGTAACGGCCATCAATACCTGCATGACCGAACCTGTCATACTGTTCTCTCTTCTCTGCATCGGAAAGTACAGCATAGGCTTCGGATATTTCCTTGAACTTCTCTTCAGCATCTTCTTCCTTGTTCTTATCCGGATGATATTTCAGAGCAAGCTTCCTATAAGCTTTCTTGATCTCGGACTCAGTGGCATCCTTGGATATACCTAATATTTCGTAATAATCGCGTGTGGTGGACATGGATGATTCCTATGATATTATGTGATTTTTATTATTTTAAAATTAAAGGTAGTAAGATACTTCCAGATTAAAGTATCTTACCCGGGTTATCCATGTGTGTTTACTTATCGTCGTCAACTACTTCATAATCTGCGTCGACGATGGTCTCATCATCAGACTCTGAAGAGCTTTCAGTCTCATCTGTGGCAGATGCTGCAGCTGCAGCTTCTTCCTGTGCCTTCTGATACATTGCGGAAGATACATCATAGACAGCAGTCTGAAGTTCCTCGGTCTTTGCCTTGATATCTTCAATATCATCACCTTCAAGAGCAGTCTTCAGGTCAGCAATTGCAGCTTCTATCTTTGACTTCTGCTCATCGGTTGCGACATCTCCGGCTTCTTCAAGTGTCTTCTCAGCAGCATTCACAAGAGATTCAGCTGTGTTCTTGACCTCGACCTCTTCCTTACGCTTCTTGTCCTCTTCAGCATGCATCTCTGCATCCTTGACCATCTGATCGATCTCTTCATCTGTAAGACCACCTGGTTTCTGGATGGATATGGACTGCTCCTTACCAGTTCCCTTATCCGTTGCAGTGACATGGAGGATACCATTAGCATCGATATCGAATACAACTTCGATCTGCGGGATACCTCTTGGAGCTGGTGGTATACCGTCGAGTGTGAACTTACCCAGAGACTTATTACCTGAAGCAACACCCCTCTCACCCTGAAGTACATGAATCTCCACAGATGGCTGGTTGTCAGCTGCTGTTGAAAATACCTGGCTCTTCTTGGTAGGAATGGTTGTGTTCCTTTCAATAAGAGGTGTTGATACTCCTCCAAGGGTCTCGATTCCAAGAGTCAGTGGAGTGACATCAAGCAGAAGTACATCGTGAACCTCGCCACCAAGTACACCGGCCTGTATTGCTGCACCGATAGCTACAGCCTCATCAGGGTTGATGTTCTTGTATGGATCCTTGGATGTTGCCTTCTTTACAAGCTGAGCTACTGCAGGCATCCTTGTGGAACCTCCTACAAGAAGCACCCGGTCTATATCTGATGCTGATACCTTTGCATCTTTCATTGCCTGGTTGACAGCCACAAGGGTCTTGTCAAGCAGGTCAGCAGTCATCTTCTCAAACTGTGCCCTTGTAAGGTCAATATCAATGTGCTTTGGCTGACCGTTTGCGTCTGCAGTGATAAACGGAAGGTTGACGTTGGTGGATGTTACACCTGAAAGCTCAATCTTTGCCTTCTCTGCTGCATCCTTTAGACGCTGGAGCGCTGCCTTGTCTTTGGAAAGGTCAATACCTTCGTTCTTCTTGAAGTCCTCAACAAGGAAATCAACTATCTTCTGATCAAAGTCATCTCCACCAAGGTGAGTATCTCCGGCGGTTGAAAGAACCTCGAATACTCCTCCACCAAGCTCAAGGATAGATACATCAAAAGTACCTCCTCCAAGGTCGTAAATGAGTATTTTGTGGTCTTCCTCATCCTTGTCAAGACCGTATGCAAGTGATGCTGCGGTTGGCTCATTTATAATTCTCATTACCTCAAGACCTGCAATGGTACCAGCATCCTTTGTAGCCTGCCTCTGTGAGTCATTAAAGTATGCAGGTACTGTGATTACAGCCTGAGTAATTGTTTCGCCAAGGTATGATTCAGCATCTTCCTTCAGCTTACGAAGAATCATTGCGGAAACTTCCTGTGGTGAGTATTCCTTGCCACTAAGTGTTACTTTATAATCACCCTCACCAATATGTCTTTTAATTGAACTGACACTGTTCTCGGAGTTGGTGATCAGCTGTCTCTTTGCAACCTGACCTACCAGTTTCTCACCCTTCTTAGAGAAACCTACAACTGAAGGAGTGGTTCTTCCTCCCTCTGCGTTAGGGACAATAGTAGGTTCTCCACCTTCGATCACAGCCATACAGGAGTTTGTAGTTCCCAGGTCAATTCCCAATATTTTTCCCATATTAATTACCTCTTTTATGAATTAATTGTAATATATCGTTAATAATTGTGTTTTCTTTATACTTATAGTAGATATAACTCAGAATAAACATAACACGATAGTTATTTTTCTAGTTATTCTTCCGGTTTCTTCGAAACTGTCACCATTGCAGGCCTGATAACTTTAGTATGCAGGCAATAACCCGGCTTACAGACATCTACAACAGTGTTTTCATCATGATCAGGATGCTCCACATGCATCATTGCTTCATGGAGATGCGGATCAAATTCAGCACCATGACATTCGATCTTTTCAAGACCTTCTTTCTCAAGTATTCCGGTAAACTGTTTGAAAACCATCTCAACACCGGTAATCACTGCATCGATGTCATCGGTCTGCTTTGCAGATTCCAGCGCACGTTCGAAATTGTCATAGACCTCAAGGAGTTCTATGATTATCTGCTCAACTGCAAATTTACGATATTCTTCTTTTTCACGGACACTTCTTTTCCTGAAATTATCGAATTCAGCAGTCAAGCGCAATAATTTTTCCCGAAGCTGTGCGGCCTCCTCCTCAGCAGAAGGTTCTTCTACTTTACCTTCCTCTACAGGTTTCGACTCTAAATCTTCACATTTCTCTGGTCCATCAGCCATTCTCAATATCTCCGCATATTCTGTGCGCGGTAATGTCTAATTGAACTAGTGATTGTTTGAGGTTCTATAAATACTTTTTGTATATTCCTTTTATTTAGGAGAAATGAAATGAACAAAAGAGAAAATAAATGCATATTTTAAACGCATAGTTAAGAAAAACATTATACTTAAAATGTACTGCTGAACTTATGTTGCAGAACACGTATCAAAAACATACTGGCTACCATGCATATCGCAAGAGCCGACACAACCTGATTAAGTCCTATCTCAGTAATACCACTATCAATAGCAAACCTGACACCACTGAAAAAAGCAGTTACTGAAAAAGTAGCAACCAAGCTAATAATGGCTCCTCCTGCAAGAGAACCTATGTAGTCTGCACCTCGTGATTCGAAATAAACCGAACCTACAATAAAAATAACTGCAAAGATAAGAAGTATTGCAAACATTGGAACATCAAGACCATTTGTTGCCATGCTCATTAGCCCAAATGCCACTCCTATCATGAAAACTGCCATGGTAGTAGAAACAACAAGTGCCTGCACAAATGGGTTTTCAGTATTTACATCCATATTCATCCCAGTCCTCTATCAGCAATCATAGTATATAGATATTGTTAATATATTGATGGCGAGTATATATTATTGAATACAACACAGGCATACAAAATATCATTGCTCATAAGTTTGCAACGTTAAGATCATCTACACAATAATGTTCTGCCTATAGATCTATTATCGGCTGTGACCTCAAAAGATAGTACTCGAACAATTCCCTTCCCCAGTTCAATGCAGCATCATTACAGAATACAAGGTCTTTACGGTCATAGTTCCCACTTCTGTCAAAAAGACACATCATCAGGAACTGATCAGCTATAAAGAGAGATGCCAGTTTCAGGTCCTCTGGATATTCGAAAAGTTTTCCTCTCTTACTACCAAGGAAGACCTCCAACTCATTCTGATAGTCCTGTATATGTTTTTTCAGAGCAGTTTTGGACATTATGATCGAAACATCGATACCGTTTTCGACCAGATCCAATAGAAACGAAGGGAAAGCCGGATGAAGAAAAGAGGTTGCTCCCATTATATAACTCGATCCAAGTGCATTTTCGACCAGTTCCCGATTAAGCTCGAACATATCATTCAGGTCAGGCTCCAATACATGGCAACTATGTAACTCCCTTATCCTTTTGAGAAGATGAAGAGGAACGGGGCTTATGTCATGTTCTGTCCAATATTGATGATTATCCTCAAGAACAGATATTGTGCCCATCAGGGGTACCATATCCTCTACAATAATTTCACCAATCTCAGTAAGTCTGCAGATATCTCTGGTCTTGACCACAAAACCATTTTCGACTAATATCTTTATCTGAGGTAGTATAGCATGACGGGTGACATCAAGATCCTCAAGGATCTCATCCATTTTACGCGGACCATTTTTAAGGAGCAACAATAGATTCTTTCTTTTTTCAGACATGAAGATAACATCTATCAGTGAACGTCGCATAAAATGGTCCCCCTTATTGCTAATTATAAGTTACGCATTTAGCCAGTATAAACTTATTCCACCGGAAACCATCAAGAGTTAAAAAATATAAGGAATATTTTAGAAGAGTTGGTAAAAATAATATAAATAATTCATTAATAAAAATAAACTTACACATAGAAAAAAAATAATCTGTTCAAACCAGGTCAGCACTGGTAATCCTGCCACATCGTGGGCAATAATAGACAACATTCATACCAAGTTTCTGTTTTTTCAATATATTCCTGCAACGTATACAGGACCTTCGTGACCCAATTTCCATTTTTAACCCTCATTAGCACAATAATGTGCATCCTCATATAACATCATTGATTCCATTCTTGCTGTGTTTTCTTTTGTCCAGTAGCCACATGACCTGCATACAAGTATTCCTTTTAAAACATTATGGAATTCCCCATGACATTCCGGACATTGTTTTAATGAACCCATCCTTGATACTCCGTTGTTTATATGTTAATTCTGCCTCGCCATTAAACATGTGTAAAAAAGACAGGATAGAACAGACCTATCCTGTCCTTTTATTGCCTGCTTCTTTTCATACTACAAAAGAACGCAGATTCCCCTATTTTATGTCCTGCTCTTCTTATTCAGCGACCATAGCCACATTCATGTCTGGCACCGCCTCAAAGAACTGTGACACTTCACTTAACCCCCACAATGGCTGAAGAACTCCCCTTCCCCAACCCGCGACTTTCATGACCGGACCCGCCCTGTCCGATCATCATCCTACAATTAGGATTCTTCGTATATAAGGCAATTTAGATTTAAATTATGAGTTCTTAAGAAATTATAACGGCGTTATAATTTCAGTTAAAAGCAAATGTCCACATTGAAAACTCCGAAAACGACAAAATAAAAAAAAGACTCTGTAGAAAACTAAAAGAAACAAAATTCACGATTTTAGTGTAATAACATTGACAAACATGTCAATGTTGTGCTTATTATCAAAACCAGAAATCCTACAGAGGCAAAAATTGATATATTGTTAAGCATGAAGAGTGAACCATTGAATTCTACGTGTACCAGAGAACACAATGGTTTCTTACTCTTCTACTCACTCGCTTCCGATACGGATCTCTTTTCTTTATGAAAGTTGTATCTTATCGGATAAAAGACACCACTTTTGTACCCCCGCCGTTAACCGGTTAAACCCGGCTCCAACCCGACGCACCTTGACTGAAATATATAGTATCAGTCCTACTTATGGAGATATTAGTCATAGTATATAACCCATATTCGATGAAATTTATCATGTCATTTCAAATTTTAACGTCGTTTTAATTTAATAAGGCATTACAATGAGAGATGACAGTACCAAATTAGCCCTAATGATAGACATATACAATCAGAATCAAGATATAAATTATTTTAATAGCTCTGTTTAAAATATAGATATTGTACAATATGAAAATAATAGCAAAGGATATATTAAATAATGCAGTTGCATCCATCATGAAAATATTGCTTGCAGAATACGCCATGGGAATTGGAATGGGAGGAACTTTACTGCTGGAAGGCAAAGCAATGATCAGTACACTTACCAACAGTTTCACAAACCTTGGACATGATGTAACCTACCTTACTTCAGAAAGCAGGCTGAAATGCGGAAATGCTGTAATATCTGACGAAAGCACATTTATGGAGAAACTTGAGGAAACTGCAAATGAAAGTGATGCGGCTCTTGTTATAGGCCCTGACGAACTGTTAGGAGACCTTACATATATAATAGAAGGAAATACTACAAATCTCGGATGTTCTTCTGAATCTGCAAGACTTTGTGCTGACAAGCTGGCCTGTACAGAGATACTTAAAGCAAAGTCTGTTCCGGTTCCTGAGATAATGGATATGGATACTGGAAATAAATGTGTTGTTAAACCTCGTTTTGGATGTGCTTCAGAAGGTGTCAGACTCACATCTGCTGCTAAGAACCATGGTGAAAATGAAGATGAAGAATACATTGCAACCGAGTATGTCGAAGGAGAGCACCTCAGCGCTGGCATGATATGCGGACAGAACTTCCTTCCGTTAAGTCTTAACAAACAACTAATAGAAATAAAAGAGAATAACGGAGAAACAATATTTGATTACAAAGGTAATCAGGTGCCATACAGAACAGACTTTGAAGATGAGATATTTATCACTGCAAAGAAAACCGTAGAAGCTCTTGGATGCAACGGATATGTTGGAATTGACTTTGTTTACGTGGATAAACCCTACGTGATAGATGTAAATCCAAGACCTACAACCGCAATATTCGGACTTGTAAAAACCCTTGAATGCGAGATCGGAGATTTATTACTTATGAATATGTTTGGAGAGCTTCCTGAGTCAGTAGAGCTTAAAGGGGAATGTTCTTTCACTAAAGATGATATTGAGGACATCATATGAGAATAATAGGAATCGATATCGGAGGCGCAAATACAAAGATAGCTTCCGCTGACGGAAAAATAATTGAGCTACATTATATTCCACTTTGGAAAGATACAACATTACCCGAGTCACTGGAAAACATTGCCGCTGAATTACAGCCGGATATGGTCAGCGTTGTCATGACCGGTGAACTTGCAGATTGCTTCGAGGACAAGCTTCAGGGTATCCAGTTCATAATGAGATCCGTAGAAGAGGCTTTTGATTGTGAGATAAAATACATTGACAGCAATGGGCACTTCTATGACGAATCCAAAAACCTGCGTGACCTTGCGGCTGCCAACTGGGCTGCATCTACAAGACTTATAGGATCAGAGATAGGAGATTGTATATTTGTGGATGTTGGCAGTACAACCAGTGATATTATACCGATCAAAGACGGAAAACATGTTGCAGGACTTACTGATTTTTCGAGACTTATGCGCAGCGAACTGTTCTACGCGGGAACTTTAAGAACCAACCTGGCTTACTTGCTTGATAAAGTAAAGGTTGCTGATGGTAACTGCAACATTTCTTCTGAACTCTTTGCAAACACCGCTGACGCATATCTGATGCTTGGAGATATCACAGAAGAATCATACACCTGTGAAACTGCAGACGGAGCAGGCAAAAGTAAGACTGATGCAATGCGAAGACTGGCAAGGGTCGTTTGTGCCGATCTGGAAGAGATATCATCAGATGAAATATACAATATAGCTCTTCAGGTAAAAGAAAGACAGATAAGACTTCTTTGTGAAACCATATCTGTTGTTGCTAAAAAGAATGGACTCAATTGTATAGTTTCTGCGGGACTTGGTGAGTTCATGATAAGAGAAGCTGCAAAAAGACTTGGATTTGAGTGTATTTCTGTTGCTGAGAAATGGGGAGCTGATATCTCAAAAGTTTTCCCTGCATATGCCGCTGCAAGAATAATGGAAGATGAAACTTCACAGCCGGGAAAAGAATAAAAGCTCTGAGAAGATACCATTAATATGGGCATAAGACAGAATCATAGCGATGATAACGGACTTGTCTGAAACGTATAAAGGGAGAATACAGGAATGAAGACGGTTGTGAAACTGGGTGGAAGCCTGATAAGGCATTCGGCATCTATTATATCTACACTTGAAAACCATATTAAGAAGAACGGACATGACAATTCAATATTGATAGTTCCCGGAGGCGGCGTATTTGCCGACTCTGTGAGAAATATTAGTGAAAAGTGTTCCATCGGAGATGATGCTGCTCACTGGATGGCAATACTTTCAATGGAACAATATGCTTATTTTCTGATAGACAAAACCAATATCAACTTTGTAGAAGATATCCATGAGGTCCCTTCGGGTGTTTCTGTGCTTCTGCCGTACAGAATGTTGAGGGAAACTGACAAACTTCCACATTCCTGGAATATTACTTCCGACACCATAGGTGCCTGGATAGCAAAAGAAACAGGATCACGTTTTGTTAAGGTAACAGATGTCGATGGAGTGATGGCTGATGACATTATCCAGAAATGGATGACTGCAATGGAACTTTCAAGGATGGGAGTTACATGCATTGACAGTTCTTTGCCCGGATTTCTGATGGAGAATATGATGGATTGCGTTGTGGTCAATGGAATGTATCCAGAAAGGGTTATCGATGCTGTTAGCGGAAAAAATGTAATTGGAACTCACATCAAGGGGAATATTTAAATTATATACTGCGTATGTACTGAAATCATTGACATGCTGATTTTCAGTATTCTATTGATCATATAATTACTCACAGTAAGGAGATTTTAAATGGCAAATAAAGTTGACAATTGTACCACATGCAACAAGAGCCTTGTAGAAACAGGTTGCGTACGTTTCCCATGCCCTGTTTGTGGTAACGAGCTTGGAAGATGTACAAGCTGCAGACAGCAGAGCAATCCATACAAATGCCCAAAATGCGGTTTCACAGGAGCATAAGGTGACATAAATGGGAGAAGTAGCAGCAACAATGAAGATTATGCCTACTGGTGTGGATGTAGACCTCGAGGAACTTAAGGACAAGATTATCGAAGTAATTCCTGAAGGTGCAGAATACGGTACTCACGAAATAGAACCTGTTGCTTTCGGACTTAAAGCAATAGTAATGGTAGTTATTGTAGGTGATATTGAAGGTGGTACCGAAAAGGTAGAAGAGGCCTTTGCAGCAGTAGAAGGCGTCGAGAGTGTTACAGTAACAGATGTCGGAAGACCTGTCTAAACCTCTCAACAACTCTTTTTTTTATTTATTTTTTTAACATTATAAATTTATTGGGCCCGTAGATCAGGGGGAGATCGTTACGTTCGCAACGTAAAGGCCGCGGGTTCAAATCCCGCCAGGTCCACTAAATAAGTGAATACAGGCGTAATTTTATGCTGTTCTGCCTACTTACTAAGTAATAAATTTTAATTTATTCAGACCATTGAAAATAATGTATTTTTTAAGAGTTAATTAGAGTATGGATAAATCTGATAAAAAATTGTACTTGTTTGAAGTTTATTCTATTTTCAAGAAAAGCATTAAAGATAAATAATTACCAAGCTCATATATTTTAGAAATAAAATATTCAATTGCAGGTTTTAGCACTACCATCATATCAAAAATCACATGATTCAAGTATATTAAAAGATATGATAAGTTATTTAAACACAGAATGCAATTTAGGTCATATGCAAAAAAAGAATCTAACCTATGTTTCTTCAGGAAAAGCAAAAGATATCTATGAAAACTCAAAAGAAACTCTTCTTTTTGAATTTACAGATAGAGTAACCGCATTTGATGGTAAAAAAAAGTCAGAGTACAATGAAAAAGGGCAGATCACATGCAAAATAGCTGAATACTGGTTTAAGATTTTGGAAAGTAACGGCATCTCTACTCACTATATTGAATGCCCAACCTCAACAAGCATGATCGTCAAAAGCCTGAAAATAATACCTGTAGAGGTAATTTGGAGAAATTATGTCGCAGGTTCCCTTTTACGCCGATTTGAAGCAGGCGACAATGTAATCCCCGAAGGCGTGGAACCAAAAGAAGGCTCACCAATACCAGGTGGAATGATCGAGTTTACTACTAAGTTTGAAGCCGTTGACCGGCCCGTAGATAAGGATGAAATATTAGCAAATAAATGGCTAAGCAAAGATGAAATTGAATATATAACAGATCTCACAAAAAGAATAAATGAGATAATAAGCCAGGAACTAGCTACCAGTAATATAATTTTAGCAGATTTCAAGGTAGAGTATGGAAGAAACTCTGATAACAAAATAATCCTTGCTGATGAAGTGGGCACTCCTGATGGATGTCGTTTTTGGAAAAAAGCTGATTTTGAAAAAGGAGTTATATCCAGTCTTGACAAAGATGTATTCAGAAAAAATACCGGAGACCTTAGTCTTGCCTATAAGGAGTTATTTAATAATCTACAGAAAAATAATATGTGAAATGTGATATGAACACCTATATTGTAGGAGATAGCAATGGAAAATCTGAATGAAGATTCTGTAGATGAACTGATTTTATGGGTCATAAGTGTCGATCGGCGTCTGATACTTATGGAAGCAATGAAAAATCACACTATAATCAAAGCTTCTGATATTGCTCATGAAACAAATAGATCGACTCAAAATATAAGCCGCGCTTTGAAGGAGCTTGAAGATAAAGATCTTATTAAATGTTTAACTCCAGAAAAGGTAACCTGGAAAAAATATGCTTTAACAACTAAGGGTAAAAAAGTTTTAAAGAAAATGGAAGACGAATATTAAGATAGATATATTCCTTTCTAGCACACATGGGAACTTAAATCAATAGATATTGGCGCTAAATTGCTTTTTTAGATATGAGTACTTTCCACCCAGTCATACATTAATGATTAATAAAGAAAAATATCCCCATCAATGGGCCATCACTGAAGCTATTGAAGCTACTTTACTTACTGATACAATGACCCGATGGTCCTTGATGCCGTTACTGCTTCTCTGGATAGAGCTCTAATATATTCTTCAGGGTTAGGTTACTTTTAAGGCTGACTGTTTTCTTTGTAGGTTTATTATTTATTGTTCCTCGCATTGAACGATGGTTTTTCAGTAAACTTACAGATGCGAGTTATTTTCAAACGCCCAAAATCTACGAAGATATAATGTAAATCTTGCTATGGCAATGAACCAATCTGTGATATGTCTTTGTGAGTGGCATCAATTATTTTAGCGACCTTGTAGGCTTTTTGTGTGCTGATACCATTATGACAGAATGTACAATACTTATACTCATCAGATATGTAAACTACCTCTTTGCTAGTTTTTATGAAAGTATATGATTATATATGATAATATTTTTAAACTTTAAGTTGCATCAAACTGCCCATGAGAATAATGACATGGAATATACATTGTCAGGAAAAGCAGAGGAGATTTGTAAAACAGTTGCCTTCAATTTCACATATAATTATTGCCCCCTATATAAAAAAAAATATTCTTAAAAAATAGGGATGAAAATGGTAACATTCGACAACCTTAAGAAAATAGTTACTCATAAGTACTTTGAAGCGTTTATACTATCCACAATTATATTAGCGGGAATACTGGTTGGGATTCAGACTTATCCTGATTTCTCTGCAAAGCACCATAATCTTATCGCAATCCTTGATACATTAATTATTACAATATTTATAATTGAAGCAATACTCAAAATAGCTTCAGAAATGCCACATCCTATAAAATATTTCAAGAACTCCTGGAATGTCTTTGACTTTGTAATTGTCATAGGTGTCCTTCTTCCGCTTGGAGGGTCATTTTTACCTGTATTAAGACTATTAAGAGTATTACGGGTTTTTAGAGTTATCACAGTAGTACCAAAGATGAGGCTAATCGTAGGTGCACTTTTAAAAAGTATTCCTTCCATGATCCATGTTTTTATGTTGCTTGGAATCATTTTTTATATCTATGCAGTTATGGGAACCTTCGCATTTTCAGAAAATGATCCGATTCATTTTGAAAATTTACAAACATCTTTACTGACACTCTTTAGAATCGTAACCTTTGAAGATTGGACCGATGTCATGTACATTAACATGTACGGATGTGACCAATATGGATATGACAACGCGAGATTGGAATGCACAAATCCGTCTGCATCCCCTATTGGAGCAGCATTATATTTCACATCCTTTGTATTGATTGGTGGATTAATAGTTCTTAATTTTGCAATCGGAGTGGTCATTAATAGTATGGACGAGATGAAAGAAGAGATGGTGAATGAATACCCTGCCTATAATAAATTGGCTGAAAAGGGGAAGCAGGAAAATATCATTGAACGCCTTAATAAAATGGATGAAAAATTAGATGCCATCCTTTATGAGAGATCACCATAACAAAATAAAAATGGCTTCTAAATCATTGGTATTGTAAAGTATATTTATGAATGATCTATTTCGAAACTTCTCTTTGATATTGTCGAAAATAAAATAAAATAAAATAAAATATGCATCATCCAGATTTCCTTCTTTAGAAGATGCTAGCATTTATTAATAGAAATACTTCAATGCTGTTTAAAGCATGAAATGAATCTAATTCTCAAGTTTATATCGACAAAATTTCAAAAAACTATACTTTATATTATTCGAATATACTTACCGCATCCCTTTCTACTTTCTCAGCAAGTTCTTTTCTGTAATCGTATAATTTTGCTTCTAATTCCTTGTCATTGACAGCTATTATTTGAGCGGCAAGAATACCTGCATTGTCACCCCTGCCAATTCCAACACATGCAACCGGAATACCCGGAGGCATCTGGACAATGGAGAGTAAAGAATCATTTCCGTCAAGTTCGGCATTTACAGGAACCCCTATGACCGGTTTTGTTGTGTGTGCTGCTACGACACCAGGAAGGTGTGCTGCAAGCCCCGCAACGGCTATGAAGACCTTTACATCTTTTTTATGAGCCTCACCGATGATCTCAATTACTCTGCTAGGTGTTCTGTGTGCTGATGCAACTGTTATTTCATATTCTATACCGAATTTATCGAAAATGCCTATCGTTTTTTTTGCTACATCTCTGTCTGATTTACTTCCTAGTATTACTGTTACATCAGTCATCGGGTCACCTTTTAATCCAATAGTATGAAAGTATATGCAAATATATTATAACATATTTAAAGATATGGATGGATCCTGTTTTTATCAGATACATTGCCATTAACTCATATGTTGCAATAATTTTAAATAACTTGTCATAATCTCTCATATAAGGCGTGATTCAAATATGAAATCAAAAATCGAATTTCCAAAAGTAATGTGTACACAGCACCCGGATTCAGTCTCTAAGTACATCTCCACCCAGGAAGAGATTACAGAAGCTGTTGAAGCTGTTACAAAATATGGCTGCGATGAATACATGCCTGATTATGAAGGAAAGACCACACCATATCACCAAAATGTCCAGATTGTTTCACAGCTCATTGAGGAAACAGAATTAATTCCTGGCAGGGATGTATCCATAACTCCCCGCGCACCAAGTGCATTTCACGAAAACAGGTTCAGACAACTTATGGTCATGATGTCTGTTGCTGAAGCAAACTACAGCGCCTATGAATATTCAGATAGCCAGGCGATCTCCGAACTGGTACATCCCATGACAAGTACAATCAAAGAGATTGTGGAAGCGCAGCAACATATGATAGACGTGAGTGAATTGGCCAAAAAGGAGTTCAAGTTCGAAATGGAACCTCCCCGCATAATACCTTTAATCGAAGATGTGCCTGGTCTGTTGAATGCAAAAGATATTATCGCCAATACAATACTTAGCTACCAGAACCATCTGAATGACAAGCTTGAAAGATACAGGATCTTTATTGGTAAATCCGATTCAGCACTGACATTCGGACATGTTGCAAGTACACTCTCATGCAAATATGCCATAAGCAGTCTGCATGAATTGGAAAAAAACTTTGATACAAAAATAGGAATCATATTCGGTGGTGGTTCTCTTCCTTTCAGAGGACATGTGAGTCTTGAAAACGCTGATAACTTTTTCGAAGAATTTCGTGGAATAGATACTCTTACCCTACAGTCCGGCATAAGATACGACCATGAAGAAGGGAACGCAGAAAATTTGGTCAGGCATGCAAGGAATAAACTTTCAAGATCACCGGATGAATTATCAAATGACGAAAAAGAAGAACTTGTAAACATTATAGCATTGTTCGGTGCCCGTTACAACAGGGCAATGAAAAGTATATCGTCTGTTATAAACAATATATCTGATTTTTTGCCACAGCAGCGTGACCGTCTTACACGTGGTGGGAAAACCGGTTACTCCAGAGATGCACCCGATATTACAGAGATATCCGGAGTTTGCCGTAGTGACATTAAAAAAGAACTGGAATGCAGCATGCCGGAAAAAAATCTGGATCTTCCAAGGGCAATAAAGTTTACTGGTGCATTTTATTCGATAGGCTTACCTCCAGAAATAATCGGTACAGGATGTGCCATAGCAGATGTAAGAGAAAAGATGGGGGAAAATGCTTGTGAACGATTGCTTACAAAGTATTTCCCCTCCCTTCAGACTGATCTTGAATTTGCTTTTGATTATTTAAACATGAGTGCAGCATCCAAATTCCTTTCAAAGGATTTCATGGAATGTGTTTCTAAGGATGTTGATATCCTGAGAGAGATATTTGATCTGAACAAAGAGTGTGATCCCTCCTATGGAATTCTAATGGATATGGTACCACCAGGAGTTCTACTGGCCGAAAATTGTGCCATTGATACGGATCAGGAATTGCTGCAACTTACACGATCGACATTGTACAAAATGGGAAAAATTCGAAAATCACTGGGATAATCATGAAAAAAGCAATATTGGTGCTCGAAGACGGTACTGTGATATACGGAAAAGGTTTCGGAGCAGTAGGTGAAACATATGGAGAGCTGGTATTCAATACAGCAATGACCGGCTATGTAGAATCACTTACTGATCCATCCTATGCAGGGCAGATACTAATGTCAACATATCCACTGGTAGGAAACTACGGAGTCTGTATCGAGGATTGTGAGTCAGACAGCGTAAAAGCAAGTGGCTTTGTGGTAAAGGAGGTTTGCAAGACTCCAAGTAACTGGAGGTCACAGATGAATCTTGATACCTTTTTGAAAAAGAATTGTGTTCCGGGCATAGAAGGAGTGGATACCAGGAAGTTAACAAGAAAAATCCGTGAACACGGGACAATGAAAAGCAGGATTGTTGTATACGAGCATGATGAGCCTGATAGTTCTGCTTTAATTCAGAAAACAATATCACAGCCCTCAATTTCAGAACGTGAGGTTGTAGACAGGGTGTCTACCAGCAATCTCAAGAGATTTAATGGAGGATTCGGACCTGAAATAACAGTCATTGATTGTGGAATAAAGAACAGCATAATCGGGCAGTTGAAAGAAAGAAATGTAAATGTATCACTTGTTCCTTATGATTCTACTTCCTGTGAAATATTGAAAACAGAACCAGATGCTGTTTTGATCTCAAATGGTCCTGGTGATCCCTCCATTCTGGATCAAACTATCTCTACAGCAAGAGAGTTAGCGGGAAAAGTTCCACTTTTTGGTATATGTCTGGGGCATCAGATAATTTCCCTTGCATTGGGAGCAAAAACATACAAACTAAAATTCGGACATAGAGGATCTAACCATCCGGTTATTGACTGTGAAACAGGTCGTGTGTTCATCACATCTCAAAACCACGGATTTTCAGTAGACAGAGATTCCCTGGAAGGGACCGGGCTTGAAATAACAATGCTAAATCCTAATGACTGGACAGTAGAAGGAGTCAGGCACAAGGAACTTAACATATATTCGGTTCAGTTTCATCCGGAAGCAGGACCAGGGCCACATGATACACACAACTTTTTCGACAATATGATGAAAATAATAGACAGAAACAGGAGTGTCAGCAGGTAATGCCAAAAAGAAATGATTTAAAAAAGATAATGATAGTCGGTGCTGGTCCCATAGTGATTGGCCAGGCATGCGAATTCGATTATTCAGGCAGTCAGGCATGCAAGGCCCTCAAAGAAGAAGGCTATGAAGTGATACTGGTTAATTCCAATCCTGCAACGATCATGACAGACCCTGAACTTTCAGACCGTACTTATATTGAGCCACTAAGCTTTGAGATACTTACAAAGATCATCGAAAAAGAAAGACCATGTGCAATACTGCCCACCCTTGGCGGACAGACCGCTTTAAACCTTGTATCTGAACTTGCAGAAGCTAATGTACTTGAGAAGTATGGTGTTGAACTTATAGGTGCAAATCTTGAAGCAATTAAAAAGGCAGAAGACAGGCTTGAGTTTAAGGAAGCTCTGCAAAAAATTGGAGTTCCGGTTCCAGGAAGTGCCATCGCTTCCAGTGTTGATGATGCAGTTTTGATTGCAGAAGATCTGGGTTATCCGGTAATAATCAGGCCTGCATATACCCTGGGAGGGTCAGGTGGTGGAATCGCACACAATGTAGAAGAACTAAAAAGCATTGCAGAACTTGGAATAAAATACAGCAGAATCGATCAGGTACTTATTGAAGAATCGGTTCTGGGCTGGAAGGAGTATGAACTGGAAGTAATGCGTGATAGTGACGATAATGTTGTCATAATATGCAGCATAGAAAATCTGGATCCAATGGGAGTACATACAGGGGACAGCATAACCGTAGCACCCACCCAGACTCTTTCAGACCATGAATACCAGTTACTGAGAGATGCATCACTAAAGATAATAAGAGAGATCGGTGTGGATACTGGCGGCTCCAACATCCAGTTTGCAGTGAATCCGGCTGACGGAAGGTTTGTAGCCATTGAAATGAATCCAAGAGTGTCACGTTCTTCTGCTCTGGCATCCAAGGCAACCGGTTTCCCGATAGCAAAAATAGCTGCAAAGCTGGCTGTGGGAATGACACTGCCCGAAATACCAAACGATATTACCAGAGAGACACCTGCATCTTTTGAACCTACAATTGACTATGTTGTTGTAAAAATTCCTAAATTTGCCTTCGAAAAGTTTCCGGGTTCCGACGAAGTATTGACTACTCAGATGAAATCCGTAGGCGAAGTAATGGCAATCGGAAGAACATTCGAAGAGGCTCTCCAAAAAGCTGTCAGGTCCCTGGAAACAAATGCATATGGGCTTTTTGTTGATAAGTTTGAAAAACTCTCTCTGGAGGAACTCACTAAATATTTGCCTGTCCCTAACAGTGAGCGTCTTTTCTGCATCGCATCTGCTTTAAAGAAAGGAATGAACGTAAATCAGATAGCAGAGATAACGGGAATTGATCCGTGGTTCCTGCACAAAATTAAGAATATTGCAGAAATGGAGGAGAAACTTTCTTCATATACCAGACAAAAGCTGCCGATACAAATCCTGAAAAATGCGAAAATAATGGGCTTTTCAGATATGCGCATCGGGCAATTGCTTAATTCCGGCGAAAAGGATATCCGGACGTTAAGGAAAGAATCGGGATTATTCCCCTCATATAAAATGGTAGACACATGTGCTGCCGAATTCGGAGCCATGACCCCTTATATGTACTCGACCTATGAGGAAAGTGACGATATCAAACCATCCCGGAATGAATCCAAGATTGCAATAATAGGGAGCGGGCCAAATCGTATCGGACAGGGAATTGAATTTGATTATTGTTGCGTTCATGCATGTTATGCTTTACGGGAACTTGGTATTGAAACCGTGATGATAAACTGCAACCCTGAAACAGTCAGTACTGATTATGATACTTCTGATTATCTTTATTTTGAACCCCTTACACTGGAAGATATTCTGAATGTGTTAGAAAGAGAAAAGGTAAGAGGAGTTATCATCCAGTTTGGAGGGCAGACTCCTTTGAATCTTGCAAAGGGCCTTGAAGACAACGGAATTCCTATAATAGGTACTTCATTGAATAGTATAGATATAACAGAAGACAGGGAAAAGTTCAGTTCAATTACAAGTAAGCTGAATATACCTACCCCTTCACATGGAATGGCTTCCACTATCAAGAAAGCTATGCATATTGCCGGAAAGATAGGATACCCGGTGATGATACGTCCATCGTATGTACTGGGTGGACAAAGTATGGAAATTGTAAGGGATAATGAACATCTTAATTCTTCCCTGGAAAAACATTTTGCTAAAGCAGAAAAGGCACAGATACTTGTTGATAAATATCTTGAGAATAGTATCGAAGTGGATGTTGATGCCATTTGTGATGGGCAGGATGTTTATATTGCCGGGATACTGGAACATATTGAGGAAGCAGGCATACATTCAGGTGATTCTGCATGTGTCATTCCTCCACAGTCACTTTCTCAAGAAGTGATCAATACAATTAAACAATACACCCGTGATATTTCTCTTGAATTAAACGTGATCGGACTTATAAACATACAATATGTTGTTTGTGATGAGGGTGTATACATCCTTGAAGCAAATCCAAGGGCCAGCCGCACAGTTCCTTTTGTAAGTAAAGTAACAGGACTACCAATTGCAAAGATAGCCACCAAGGTAATGGCAGGGGCTTATCTCAAAGATTTTGGTCTTTTTGAAAAAGAACTGTCCCATGTAGCTGTGAAAGAGTCTGTATTTCCCTTCATAAAACTCAAAGGCTCAGATAGTCTTCTTGGACCGGAAATGAAGAGCACCGGTGAGGTAATGGGAGTTGATAGTTCACTTGAAATGGCATATTGTAAAGCACAGTTAGCAGCAAATTCAACTCTTCCGGCGGAAGGAACTATATTTGTTTCAGTGGAAGAAAGCGAATTATTGCGTATTCTCCCGGAGATCAGACAACTACAAGAACTTAAATTCAAAATAGTAAGCGATGCCAGAGTAAGCACCATAATGGAAGAATATGGACTGCATATTCCTAATATTTTAAATGATGAAAATGACAAATTAATGTATTCAGACATTGACCTGATGGTAAACACAATAAATAACCATGACCCAGAATCTGATGATAAAGCTATTCGCCTGACAGCAATCGAATTTAATGTACCATATATCACAACCATACCCGGATTTAAAATGGCAGTCAGGACAATTATTGAAATGAAAAACCAGGTTTTTGATGTAAGACCGCTACAGGAACTGGAGAAAAATAAGTTGACAATTATTAACAATCTCCTTGACAAGGGAGAGGAAGTATAATGACTGAAGTCACAGCAGACCATATTCATAAATTGATTGATGAGTATGATATGGATGATATCACAATTGCCACTGTTTGCTCACATACAAGCCTTCAAATTTTTCATGGGGCTAAAAAAGAAGGATTTAAAACACTTGGAATATGCATAGGTGAACCTCCACGTTTTTATGATGCGTTCCCACTTGCAAAACCAGACAGTTTCATGTCTGTGGATTCCTATGAAGAAATACTTGAACGTACTGATGAACTGGCAGATAAGAGCACAATACTTATTCCCCATGGTTCGTTCGTGGAATATCTTGGTGCAGAGAATTTTGCAAATATCAGATTACCAACCTTTGGTAATCGCAAAGTACTTGGATGGGAATCAGACAGGCAAATAGAGCGCAAATGGCTTGAAGGGGCAGGTGTGCCCATGCCACGTAAAATCAAGTCACCTGAAGAGATAAACGGCCCTGTGATGGTTAAGTATCAGGGAGCTAAAGGTGGAAAAGGATATTTCATTGCCAAAAATATTACAGAATTTAATGAGAGTATTGATTCAAAAGAAGTTTATGATCTGCAGGAATTTGTTCTTGGGACCAGGTACTATTTACATTATTTCTATTCCCCATTATCAGGTGATGGTTATAGATTAAGTCAGGGAACACTTGAACTGACTGGAATGGACAGACGGGTAGAATCAAATGCTGATGAGATTTTCAGATTAGGATCCCCTACAGAATTAGAGGAAGCAGGAATCCAACCCACTTTTGTGGTCACAGGAAATGTTCCTCTGGTATTAAGAGAGTCACTACTACCTAAAGTATTTGAAATGGGTGAAAAAGTTGTCGAAAAGTCCATAGAGCTATTTGGAGGACTTATCGGATCATTCTGTCTTGAGACGGTTCTCACCGATGAGCTGGAGTTTAAGGTCTTTGAGATATCTGCCAGAATAGTTGCCGGTACAAATCCTTACATCAATGGTTCACCATATTCTGAGCTTATTCAGCCAGATTTATCAACAGGTCGAAGGATAGCAATTGAGATTAAAAAAGCACGGGATATGGGATGTCTTGAGAAAATTTTAACCTAACAAGCAGGAAAATTAGAATGGACACGAAGAGCCAGTGGATAGGAAGATACACCCATCTACGGATACAAAGTTATAAAGTTCTCCATAATGCATATTTCCATATTAGCATATCTTTTTATATGTATTCAACCTAATTCTTGATTGACAGTTAACTTACTTGCGGGTTAAGAAAAAGGATGATTCCATTTGGCTACTTCTTTTAGGTTAATCGTTAACAAGAAAGCATCGTATAGATTGCGGGATAGAGGTTCCCGTCTCAATGAAAACTGCTACACAGCATCACGACAAAATACCCGGAAGGTATTGTACAATTTCTGTATCCACTAGTTGTGACTATGTTCAGCTGCAATAATTGTAGACTTGATAAGAATCAAAATAGAACGAATCTTGCGAATGATTTTAACCCATGGTTGACTGATCAAATATAAACAACAAAGGAAAATAAATATGAGAGACGATAGAAACGGTGGATTCAGAGGCGGTTCAAGAGACGGAAATCGTGGCGGCGGCAGAGGTGGAAACTTCAGGTCAAGCGGTCCTAGAGAAATGCATAAAGCAACATGCTCAGACTGTGGACAGGAAACAGAAGTTCCTTTCAAGCCAGACCAGGACAGACCTGTTTATTGCAGGGAATGCTTCCAGAAGCACAGACCAAAAAGATACTAAACTTGTTATCTGAAATGAAGATCATTGGCAGAAAATTCATTCTGCCTGATCTCTACTATTTTTCAATATCCTTTTTATTTGCAACCTACAATTCATAAAATATTATAAATGTATTATTACCATATAAATAGCTATATACACGACATATCCATCTTTTAAACAGAGAACAGGGGCAGTTTATGAAAACAGCAAGAGCTTTTTTCATTGCTATAATATTGATGGCAACACTTGTAAACATTGCAAATGCAGCATCTACTGAAGATTGTAAAGAATGCCATGAAGATGAATACGAAGCATGGTCCGCATCTGCACATTATAATGACGAAGAAGCAGTTTCAGATAAAACAGCTGTCATCACATGCGTCCCCTGCCATGCAGCAAGTGCCCCCAGGCTCTATAGTATATAGTATGGAGAAGTGGTGCCAGAGTCACCAGAATGTGAAATGTGCCATGACCCTCCAGAGGATGGTTTCATCACACATATCACAATACCCTCCGAAGCGATCCCCACACTTAATATGTCAGCAGAGGTTTGCGGAGATTGCCATACAGGACAACATCATAAAGTCTACGAAGAATGGAACGAATACAACAATAGTGACTATGACCCTCTTTCAATGAAAAGCCATTCTGAACCATCTTCAACAGGTACACCTAACAACAGTTCCGAATCCAGAGTTACCTGTGTCATATGCCATGAGCCTCATAATGCAGAACTCAGAATGGAGTCACAGGAACTTTGTGCAAGCTGTCATAGTTCAAAGAATTCTGCTGCAGAAAGTGGATATATAATTGCAGACGGTCCCCAGTGGGAAATGTACAGTGGATCCATATACACCAATGGAGTACATTCGATAAACCTGGAATGCATAGATTGTCACATGGCAACGATAACATATGAACCAGGAGAACAGAAATTAGTTACTGGTCATTCATTTAACTTTGATCCGGCATTGCTTTCAAACCCCAATTCAGGAAATAGTTGTAAGAAGTGCCATGTTACCGGACACGATGAGCTTCCTGAAACTGGTGATTGTGATGACTGTCACGATGTATCACTTTCCAATATAACCACCAATAGACAGGAACTAACTTCCAGCAGACTTCAACAACTTGAAATTCTACGGAAAAATGCCAGCAAAATGTTGAGTCCATCAGATTACAATGATAGTCAGCAGCAAATGACGGAAGAATATAAAGAAGCTGTTTCATACATTGAATTTGTGAAAGCAGATGGCAGTCTGGGAATGCATAATGAAGAAAGAACCGAAGAATATCTGGAAAAGGCAGAAATCTTACTCCGATCAATCACAGGTGAGGAAAGTACTGACACCATTATTGAAAAAACAGAGATCGCAGGAAAAGAAGAACAAAACGAAAATACAATGCCAGATATAGGATTTATAATCTCATTTTTGATAATATCTGTGACTGCAATTGTTGTGATAATATCAAAAAAGAAAAGATAAAAGTAATAAACAGGATTTATTCTGAGTCCTGATCCTGTTGTTCATCAGACTTAGGTTCAAGGGCAGAATAAATGCTACTGACACCTTCCATGACCTTGAAACCTTTTCCGGTGATCATATAGTCACCTCTTTCATGCCTCTGGATAATCATGCCTTTTTCAATAAGTTTCTGTAAATGGAACAAGAGATTTCCACCCCGCAGACCTGTCAATTTTGAAAGAGCAGAGAAGTTTTTAGTTTCAGCAGATATTGCCTTGAGTATCTCAAAACGCTTCTGATGACAGAGAGGTTCCAGTATACTGGTAACTACTTCTTCAGGAGGAAGCTGGCTGAGATCCTTGCGCTTGTCCTTATTGGTCTCATATATCCTCATGGAACGCATTAGAGTTACCTGTTTTGAGAGAATATCAGATGCTTCTGCAAAGCAGATATCACATTTGTTATAAGGCACCATTGTACGGAGTTGTTTAAGTTCAAGACGATTTTCCTCAATTGCAGCTTCATTTACCACACCACCCCTGATAAGACCTGCATTTTTTTCCAGAACGTTTGAAAGCAAACCTTTGCAGTCATTGCGCATCTCACATTTTTTTACCATATTCTTTTCAAGGCCCTTTCCGGCATCTTCCATAAGATGACGAACAATGACTCCTGAATAGTCATTCTTCACGTTATTTACCATCATGTCCAGATGCTGGTGGTTTGATGAATCCATAAAAGAGCGAATATCACTCTGGATATCAGAAAGCATGTGCTTTATGTCAGAGAGATCAGAGTTGAGGTCTTCTTCCTGAATCATGCAACAAAATTGTCATTTATCGAATAAATAGGTTTGTGCATGATAGTTTAAAGTTAGTGACGTACACTGAATTATACAAAGTATATTACAGTGCCGATTAAGTATATATTAAGAACCTACCTATTAGGTATTGCTGACACACACTCCGGAGTTAAGCATCAGCAACCAAACAACCAACCTGAAAAACGAAATTAAAAACTATGGAGATAGTAAAATGAGCGTAAAAGAAGACATACACAGTCAGATAGTCGGTGGACTTACAGATGCAACATTCCCAATCGAAACCCCGGAAAAATTGCTTGCAGCATTCCCTGCAGGAGCAGAGACAACCTGCAAGTCAGGAGATGTATCAGTAACAGCAGGAGAAGCAGGCGGACTTCTCACAGCAGATGACTTCCCATTTAATAATGCAAAAGAAGTTGCGGATGTAATCGTTGAAAGGGCTGGTCTTTAAGCCCTTTCTAATTTTCGTATTAAAACCATATTTTGACAATGCTATTCTAAACGTTACCATTTTTCATCACCATCCAACCCTTACAGCCTTTACAGGCAGCGAAATGAAAAAACTTTTTTTATAATAACACTAATTCAAATAAGGTAAGAATGGCTAGCAATATGGAAATGGCATTGTTCACCGATGTCGAAATAATTTTCGGATTGTCGATACTGATACTGTTGATATTTCACAGGATCAAATTATCCCCTGTGCTTGGTTTCCTTGTAACCGGAATCATAGCAGGACCACACATGCTTGGTATCATCAATGAAGTAGAACAGGTAGAGATACTTGCCGAGCTTGGAATAATTCTACTGCTATTCACAATTGGTGTTGAGATGTCCATCAAGGAACTCTGGGAGATAAAAAGACTTGTACTTGTGGGTGGAGGGCTGCAAGTAGTGAGCACTATAATACTTGTCTATTATATTGCCCTATATGTAGGTTATAGCTCAGGTACTGCACTTTTCCTCGGATTCCTGGTATCCCTGAGCAGTACCGCCATTGTTCTTAAACTACTACAGGAAAAAGGAGAGATGCCTACACCTCATGGCAAGATCTCGCTTGGAATACTCATTTTCCAGGACATCATTATTGTCCCTATGATCCTTCTGGCACCAATACTTGCAGGAGTGCCTTCGAACTCTGATGACAGTACTATTGCTTTCCTTCTTAAAGGACTTGGAATCATCCTGTTCGTAATAATCAGTGCCAGGTGGATAATGCCTGAATTACTTTTCAGGATAGCAAAGACCAGAAACAGAGAACTGTTTCTCCTGGCCATTCTCTTCACCGTATTTGGAACAGCGTGGCTTACTTCCAAAGCAGGCCTTTCACTTGCACTCGGAGCTTTTCTTGCAGGTCTGATTATTTCGGAGTCAGAATACAGCCATCAGGCAATAGGTAATATGTTGCCTTTTAAGGATGTATTCATAAGCTTCTTCTTTGTGTCTATCGGAATGTTGATGGATGTCAGTTTTTTCCTTGATAATATCACCATTCTGCTAATACTTGCTGTTGTGGTCCTTTTACTGAAATCTGCCACATCAGGACTTGTTACATTTATATTGGGATATCCACTGAGAACAACCATCATTACAGGACTGACCCTGTCCCAGGTAGGAGAGTTCTCTTTCATCCTTTCAAGCTTTGGACGGGAATTCGGACTACTCAATGATGACCTGTACCAGACATTCCTTGCAGTCTCCATAGTTACAATGGCTGCCACACCTTTTGTTATGACATTTTCACATGATTTCTCACGTAAGGTCCTGGAATGGACTAAGAACCCAATATTTATCAATGGCCTATACTCAAAAAGTATGGCACCTGTCAAAGAAGATGAAGAATTACAGGATCATCTAATAATCATTGGCTATGGTTTCAATGGAAAAACAGTTTCAAACGCTGCAAAAACTGCAGGCATTCCATATGTTATCATCGAAACAAATCCGGAGACCGTACGTCATGAAAAAAATCAAGGAGAAAGAATATACTATGGAGATGCAACTCACGAAGTTGTTCTTGATTCTGCAAATATAAAAGCTGCCAGAGTGCTTGTGGTCGGAATCTCAGATTTCATCGCAACAAGAGCAATAATAAATGTTGCAAAAAGGATGAATCCTGAAATACATATCATCGCAAGGACACGATATATGAATGAAATCAGAACGCTTAGCCAGATGGGAGCCGATGAGGTCATTCCTGAAGAATATGAAACATCTGTAGAGATTTTCAGCCGCCTTCTTAAAAAGTATCTTGTGCCTGAAGAGGAGATCTACAAATTTACAAGGGAAATACGTGCAAACGGGTACTCTATGCTAAGAAGGCACCCTATTGAGGAAAATAAAGGAGTATTTATAGTTACTAACCAAACTTTTATTACTTATAACCTATAATAATAAATTATGGTTAAAACTGAACAAATTCCAATTGAACATCACCTTTCA